>CAWEIE010000033.1:0-531121 GCA_963809025.1 uncultured Alphaproteobacteria bacterium
GAGTAGCGTCGCGCCCTGCGTTCGACACGACTTCGCCGTGTGCGCCGCCGCCGCCGCTGGCGGAGGGGCTCCCACCGTCCGAGCCGTTCGCGCCGGCAGTTTGTCCCCCGGCGCCGCCTGCGCCGCCATCGACGATGAATTTGCCGCCATTGCCACCGATGCCGCCAGCGGCGCCACCGCCGCCTGTGCCGCCGTCGGCGAAGGCCGGGAAGGCGCCGGGCATCAGGAAGAGCGGCGTAAGAGAGGTCGCGGCCAGCAGCACCGTCGCAAAGCGGCCAGCACCCCGCGAACGAGCGAGGCCGGTTTTTTCATCGCAGCGCCCGGGCACGTCGTCCCTCAACTCTGTCGCGTCGCTTGCGCGGGAGTTGCCGATATCGCACGGCTGCCCAAGAGCAAGTGGGAGTTGTGTTCGTCGCCGCTCAGGAGAACCCAGTTGCCCTTGGGCGCACAGAAGGTCGGGAACTGGCCGAAGAGCGGATCTCGTCGGAAGTGCCAGTCGCCGTGCAGGTCCAACTGCGGAATGTCGCCTGTGAGAAAGCGCGTCGCGTGCTGCCCTAAGGCGATGTCGATCCGAGCAATCTCGCCCTCTGCCAAGGGTTCGGCATGGGCATGGCTGTGGACCGGTTGCGCCGGGGTGGTAAGGCGATCGTCGATTTCGCGATGTGCGGCGCGCTGCCAGCCCTTGGACACCATGTCCCCGAAAAGCCGAACGACCTTTCGAGTTGCCAGGCGTAAACCGGCAGCTCCGTTTGCGACCGGCCGGGAATCAGCCACTTGCTGCCGGCCGGTGTCCCGACGTTCTCGAACAGATCGTACGAAACTGGTGCAGGTTGAAATTGCCGAGGTTCTGGACGGCGACGAACGGTGCCTCGATCTTTTCCAGTTCCGCATACGGCCCCGGCGGCATGGCGTTCGTCTCGCGGGTCTTGCCGTCGGTCATCCAGTTCACGTACCACTCCGCACCGGCTTGACCGGCGTTGCGCTCATGAAGCTCTGAAAGATCTTGTCGATCCGCTTCATGGCCGCCCTCGGCCAACAGGCGTTGGATCAGTTCAAGCCGTGGCGCGCAGCGCTAAGAAAGCAAGAGTGACGGATTGCCATTCAGGGCAACGAGATCGCCCGCAATGAACTTCAGCAATACCTCATTGAACAGGCTTGGCTGCTCATAGTAGGGCGTATGATTGAGACCTGGTGCGACAATGAGTTGTGATTTGGTCAGGCTGCGTCGCGCGTCCTTGCCCACCGTGACATTCACGGATGAATCCTCGCTGCCCCAGAAAAGAAGGAGCGGCACCCGGTCCTCGATCTGGTGCAGGCGATGGCCCACCATGTCGGCGTTCATCGGGCCGGCCATGTAGGTCAGGAACTTGTCGAAGCAGGCGGCTGCCCCCGGGGATGTGTTGATGCGGACATCCTCCCGCACCATGTCCTCCGTCGCCAGCGACTTGTCGCTGAAGACCCGCTCGAGGCGCGGTCGATGGCTCTCCGGCGTGAGATGCATGATCCAGTCCCGGAAGCCCTGGGCCCGTTCGGGTGTGGACGGCACGAAGCCGGTACTCCCGATCAGCATCAGGCGCTCGGCGCGCTCAGGCTGGCGCAAGGCCGCGTCGGCCACCACCTGGCCGCCGAGGGACGTGCCGACGACGGTGGCGCGCTCGATCGAGAGCGCGTCGAGCAGGCCGAGCACGAACTTGCCGTAGCCGACGATGCTGTGATCCTGGCGCGGGTCCTTGGTGGCAAAGCCATGACCCGGCAGATCGGCCGCGATCACGCGGAATCCGGCCGACGCGAGCGCATCGATGTTGCGGACCCAGCGGTCGGCGCGCGAGCTCAGCCCATGCACGAGCAGGATCGCGGGCGCGTTCGCATCGCCGGCTTCGAAGACGCGCGTGAGCGTCGAGCCGACGCCGAGGGGGTAGCAGATCATGGTTTCTCCTGAGGTGCGGTTGAGGGTTTGTGCGGGCGGGTGCGGTCAGTCAGTGCGGCGCCGTCGCCGCGATGGCCGCCGCGAGCGCCTGCGCGATGGGCGCCGGCGCCACCACCAGCCCGTTGCGCACGATCTGCTCGCCGTCGATCCACAGGTTCTGGCGCAGGATCAGGCCGTCGGGATGGTTCTCGCCGCCGCCCGGCTCCCACCACGGACGCCCGAAGCCGATCGCGTTGGCGCCGAGCGCCCGGATGTCCTCGACGAAGCAGCTGCCGCGGTAGCGGGCGGCGGGATGCAGGCCGTACGAGAAGTGAATGACATGCCCGTAGCTCCCGCCGCCGGCCCGGCGCAACGCGCGGTCGAGCAGAACGACGTCCGGACCCTCTTCGAGGATCCGGCGGATGGTGCCATCGACCTCGAGGGTGAGGGGGCGCTCCAGGGCGCCATACCAGTCGTGCATCGCGGCCACGATCACGATCCGGCCGCGCACCGTCGCGAGATCCGGATACATCACCACCGAGCCGGGCAGGGAGTGGGTGGCGCCGGGGTTCACGGCCTGCCGCGGCTTGGCGCCCGTAGCCTTGCCCATGACGAACTCGACGTCGGTGCCGTGCTCGTCGGTGAGGCGGCAGCGCTTGCCGAGCGAGGCGGCGACCAGGTTGTCGAAGCCCTGCTGCGCCTCGTAGAGCACGTCGAGTGGCAGGCTGCCGTAGAGGTGTGCCAGGGCCGTGCCGTCCATGCCGCCGGCGACCAGCCCGCGCACCCGGCCGGCCTTGACCGCCGCATCGTGGGCTTCGGAGCCCGCGATATAGGGGTGGGTGAGGTCGATCCAGCAGTCGGCCTCGGCCAGGGCCGCGCGCAACGGATCGGAGAGGTGCGCGTCCGCGAGCTTGCCTTGCAACGGCAGGGTTGGCATCTGCACCAGGATCGGCCGGGCGCCGAGCTGCGCCGCCGCATTCAGCAGCACCGGCCCGACAGCCGGGTCGCCCCGCAGATCGGCGGTGATCAGCAGGCTTTCGCCGGCCCGCACCCGCATGTGGTCGGCCACCAGCACGTGGGCTGCGCGCTGGAGGATCGGGTCGAAAGGCGAGAGGAAGGTCATGTGATGTCTCCTGGGAAGCCGGGGAGCAGGTGGCGGCGGCGTCAATGCCGACCGAGGTAGAGATCGGTCAGCTCGTCGTTGGCGAGCAGCTCGTCCGCGCGTCCGGCGATCACCACCGTGCCGCCGTCGAGGATGTAGCCGCGGTGGCTGTGGCGCAGGCTCTCGCGGGCGCGCTGCTCGACGACGAGCGCCGCGATGTTCCATTCCGGCAGTTGCTGGATGATCGAGAAGACCTGCGCTGCCAGGGCGGGCGAGAGGGCTGCGGTGGGCTCATCGAGCAGCAGCATGGCCGGACGCGGCATCAGGGCGCGCGCAAAGGCCAGCTGCTGGCGTTCGCCGCCCGACAGCATGCCGGCCGCCAGCCGGCGCCGTCCGGCAAGGCCGGGGAACAGCGAATACATTTCGGCGATGCGCGCGCGCCGGTCGGCCACGGCTTCGACGACCTCGAGGTTCTCCTGCACGGTGAGCCGGGCAAACACATTGGCCACCTGCGGCACGTAGCTGATGCCAAGCCCGATCCGATCCTCGGGCGCCAACTGGTCGAGCGTGCGGCCGCGGAAGGCGCGAACGCCGGAGCAACGCGGCACCAGCCCCATCACGGCTTTCGCCAGCGTCGACTTGCCGGCGCCGTTGGTGCCCGCGATGGTGACGATCTCGCCGGCATCGACGTGCAGGTCGACGCCGCGCAGGATCTCGACCTCGCCGTAGCCCGCGCGCAGGCCGTGCAGCTCAAGCAAGCGCTCGGCGCTCATCTACTCGCCCCCCACATAGGCCGCCCGGACCTGCGGATGCGAGAGCACCTCGTCCGGTGTCCCCTGGGCGATCAGCGCGCCATGGTCCATGGCGAACAGGCTGCCGGCCAGCCGCGACAAGGCGCCGAGATTGTGCTCGACGATGAAGAAGCCGATGCCGCCGGAATGCAGGAGCCGGATGCGCTCGGCCAGCTCGTCGGCCAGCACCGGGTTGACGCCGGCGAAGGGCTCGTCGAGCAGGATCATGCGCGGCTCGGCCATCAGCAGTCGGCCCAGTTCCAGCAGTTTCAGCTGGCCGCCCGAGAGCTGGCGGGCGGCGCTGTCGGCGACGCGGCTGAGCGCCAGCAACTCGATCGTACGGTCGGCGCGCTCGGCGATCTCGGCCTCTCGGCGGCGTACGACGGCCGGCGCGAAGAAGGCGCGCACGAGGGACTCGCCCGCCTGATCGCGCGCCGCCACGCGCAGGTTGTCGCGCACGCTGAGATTGGCGAACGGACGCGGCACCTGGAAGGTCCGCAGCAGCCCGCGGCGCGCCCGCTGCACCGCGCTCAGCGCGTCGAGGTCTTCGTCGCCGAGGCGGATCGACCCGGCGTCGATCGCGACGAGCCCGCTGATGGCGCCGAACAGGGTGCTCTTGCCGGCGCCGTTCGGCCCGATCAGCCCGGTGATGGCTTGGCCGTTCACGACCATGTCGACGCCGTCGAGCACGCGCATGCCGCCCCACGCCTTGGTGACCCGCTGCAGCACGAGATTCATTGCCGGATTCATTGTCGGCCTGGGCTGCCGAACAGGCCTTGCGGCCGGAACAGCATGAAGACGACCAGCAGGATGCCCACGAGCGCCAGCCGCACGCTCGCCATCTCGACCTCGGCTACGCCGGGCAGGAGATCGCGCACGAAGCGGGTGCCTTCGAGGATGAGGACCAGCACGGCCGCGCCCACCAGCGCACCGCGCAGGGTGCCGAGGCCGCCCAGGATCATCGCCATCCAGACATAGAAGGTGACGATCGGCAGGAACTGGTCGGGCACGACGAAGGTGATGTAGTGGGCGTAGAGCGCACCGGCGAGCCCGGCGATCCCGGCGCCGACCAGCAGCGCGCGCACCTTCGCGCTCGTCGGTGACTTGCCAAGCGAGACCACCGTGACTTCGTTGTCGCGAATGGCCTGGATCAGCCGGCCAAAAGGGCTGCCGACGATCCGCCTGACGATCAGCACCACGACCACATTGCAGGCGAGCACCAGGGAAAGATAGGCGAGATCGTTCCAGCCGGCCGGCAGGTCGCCGAACGGGCGCGGAATGCCTGGCAGGCCCATGCTGCCCTTGGTGAGCCACTCCTCGTTCACCAGTACGAGCCGCACGACCTCGGAGAAACCCAGCGTGACGATGGCGAGGTAATCCTCGCGCAAGCGCACGGCGAGCGCTCCGATCGGCAGCGCGGCCACCGTGGCGGCCGCGATGGCGGTCACGAAGCCCAGCGCCACGGGATAGCCCGCGAGCGTCACCAGCGCCGAGCCGTACGCGCCGATCGCGAAGAAGGCGACGAGACCGAAGTTCACCAGCCCGGTGAAGCCGTACTGGAGATCGAGGCTGATCGTCAGCAGCGCGTAGATGCCCACGATGATCAGCAGCGCGACCAGGTAAGCGAGCATCAGCGCACCGCCTCCGCTCTGCCGAACAGCCCTTGCGGCCGCAGCAGAAGGACCAATGCGAGGGCGACGAACGAGAGCGCAATCTTGTACGAGAAGCCCAGCCACGGCGTGGAGAGCTCCTGCAACACCCCGATCAGGACGCCGGCCAGCAACGCGCCCGCGGGGCTGCCGACGCCGCCCAGCACGGCTGCGGCGAAGGCCGGCAGCAGCATGCCCCAGCCCATTTCGGGACTCACGGTCGTGCGCATGCCGAGCACGAGCCCGGCGAGGCCGGTGACCACGCCCACGATCGCCCACAAGGTGAGCATCACGCGCTTGGAACGGATGCCCGAGGCCTGTGCCAGCACCGCGTTGTCGGCGACAGCCCGCATCTGCCGGCCGATCGGCGTCGCGTGCAGAATGGCGAGGACGATCACCGCGCAGCCCAGAGCGATCGCGGCGAGCCACAGATCGCTCGTGCGCAAGCGCAGGCCGAACAGCGTCACCGCCGTCATCGCCTGCATGGGGAAGATCTGGGGATCGTGACCGAAGCCGAGCGACAGCATGCTGCGCAGAAAGAAGCCGACGCCAATGGAGGCGAGCAGTGCGGCAACCATGGCCCGTCCGAGCAGACGCCGGAACACCACGAGGTAGCAGAGCACCGAGACCGCCATGCAGGCGCCTGTCGCGGCGACGCCCTGCAGCCAGATCGGCGCACCCGCCTGTTGGGCACCGAAGCCCGCATAGGCCCCGACAGTCATGAAGTCGCCCGTCGCCGCATTGGGGAAGCGGCTGATCGCGAAGACGAGGTTGAGCGCCATCGCCGCGAGCCCGATCAGCAAACCTTCGACGATGCCGTTGATGACAAGGTTGAGATAGAACACGCGGGGCTCAGGCGAACGCCGCTCGGCTGGAAGGCGCAGTCATCGAGGTCAGTAGTCCTCGAACACATTGCCGATCAGCTCGACCTTGCCGTTGCGGACCTGCGACAGCTTGAACAACGGCTGCACGTTGCCGAGCTCGTCGAAATCGATCGGACCCGAGGCGCCCTCGTAGTTAATCTTCGTGCCGTCGCGCAGCGCCTTGAGGCCGGTCACGACATCGTAGACCTTCAGACCGGGCGGATTCGCCGCCGTGCGCATGCTGCCCGCCAGAGGCGACTTGTTGGCCGCTGCCTCGGCCGCAAGGCCGACCACCACCATCATGTCGTAGGCGCAGCAGGCGTAGTAGTTTTCTGCGGGATCAAGGCCGGTCGCCTTCTTGAACTTGGCGGCGAAGGTCTTGAAGGCCTCGCTGTCCAGGGCGGCGACATAGTCGTAGGCGAAGACGTTCTCGACAGCGGCAGGGCCGAGCGCATCGATCAGCTTCTGATTGATCGTCCACGCGGGGACATAGAACTTCACGTCCGAGCCCGCCTGGCGCGCCTCGCGCAGGATGACGGTGAAGTCGGGCAGGTAGCCGCCGAGCACAATGGCATCGGGATTCGCGGCCAGCACCTGCTGGACCTCCGAGCGATAGCTCGGCCGGTTGGGCTCGTACACCACCTCGGAAACCAGCTTGCGACCGAGCTTTTCCCATCCTGCCTTGGCGCCGCTGGCGGTTTCGCGACCGGAGGGATTGTTGAAGGCCATCGTCGCCAACCGCGTCTGGCCGCGCTTGGCGATCATCGGCGCCAGTACCTTGCCCACGCGCACGGTCAGCGCCGAGTAGCGGAACATCAGGCCCTTGGTGCTCGTGATGTTGGAGGCCCCGGCGTTGGTCGCGTGCAGCACGCTGGCTGCGTCGGTGATCGGCATGACCGCCGCCGCGACGCCGGACGACCAGGTGCCCAGGATGGCCTGCACCTTGTTCACCTCGATGAGCTTCTTGGCGGCCAGCACACCCGCTTCAGGGGCGGTCTGGTCGTCTTCCGCGAAGACTTCGAGCTTGCGGCCCGCCGTACCGCCTGCGGCGTTGATCTCCTCGGCCGCCAGCAGGATGGCCTTCTGCATGCCGGCGCCGTATGGACTGCCCGCGCCGGTCACGGAATTGAGGGCGCCGATCCGCAGGTTCTCGCCGCCCTGCGCAAAGGCGCGCGTGAAGGCAGAGGGCACCGTCATGGAAAGCCCGAGGGCCGAGGCCTGTCGGACGAGTTGGCGTCGAGAGCGATTCATGGCAACTCCGGAGAGCGTGAAGACGGCGAAGCGGTTGATGGGGGTCGATGAGGCAGGGACGCGGGGATGGGGTCAGTCGCCTTGCTGGGCCTCCAGCCTGGGCGCCACCGGCTCGCCCTGGCGCGGCACCATGCGATCGAGATAGAAGTTCAGCACGTTGTAGACGCCGTGCTCGAGCTTCGACATGCGCCCGGGACGGAACAACCTCGATTTGGCGGCGCGCTGCAGCGAGGTGATCGCTTCCTGGTCCTCGTCGATGATCTTGCGCAGGTACGCGCCGTATTGCGCTGCCTTGCGCTCGAACTGCGAATCGCCACGGACCGCCTTCGGGAAGAGCAGGTAGCTGATCATGTGCGTGCGATCGGGTGCCTGCGGCCAGATGGTGTGCACCACGGCGCCGTCGCAGCGCGCGAACATCTGCACATTGGGCGGCTGGAAACCGCTGCAGGCGAAGGTCTCGGGCTTGTCGGCCAGCCAGGGCATGTGGCCAAAGAGGCTCTTGCCGCCGTCGATCGAAGGCGCCGATTTGTAGTAGCCAAACAGCGAGGCTTGCCCTGGCTCGTTGGTGAAGTAGTCCAGGGTGTCGCGGTACTTGCCAAAGGTTCCGGCGTGGATGGTGGTCACGTGGTAGATGTCGAACAGGTTCTCGACCACGAACTTCCAGTTGCACCGCAGGTCGAACTCGACGCGTTCCCCGATTGTGCAGTCCTCGAGTTTGAGAAAATCGAACTCCTGGGCGTAGCGCGCGATGAACTGCTCGAGCGGCGGCGTGGCGGGATCGAGCGTGATGAAGATGAAGCCGCCCCAGGTGCCCAGCCGCACGCGCGGCAGCGCGCATTGACGCGGCTCGAATCCAGCGGCCTCGCGCATGTGCGGTGCGCCCATCAGCCGGCCGTCGAGGTCGTAGAGCCAGTTGTGGTACGGGCACTTGAACTCGTCGGCGTGACCGAAGCCCTTGGGCGAGATCTCCGCCCCGCGGTGCAGGCAGAAGTTGGAGAACGCATTGATCTGACCCGCCTCGTTGCGCACCACCACGATCGGCTCGTCGAAGATGTCGAGCGTGAAATAATCGCCGGCGTTGGGGATCTGCTCCTCGCGGCCGACCATCAGCCAGTCCTTGCGGAAGATGCGCTCCTTCTCGAGTTCGAGCACATCCGGATCGCTGTAGAGCAGGTAGGGAACGTGACTCGCGTCGGACAGCGGGCGGCGCACGGCCTGAGCGGCATCCTCAATCCTGCGCACGATCTCGATCGTCTTCTGGGGCGTCATGGTGTCAGTCCTTATGGTCGAGGCAATGAGCGGGTTGCTGCTCCGGCGTGCCCGAGCGACTGCCCTCGGGCAACAACTCGGGCATTTCGATCAGCACTGTGTCGCCCTCGATGCGCAGCGCGTAGGTCCGCAGAGGCTTCGTCACCGGCCTGCCCTGGGGGGCGCCTGTGGGGATGTGGAAGCGTCCCTGGTGCATGGGGCAGTCGACGAACGCGCCCTCCACGTAGCCGTCCGTCATCAGTGCGAGCTGATGCGTGCAGATGTTGCTGGTCGCGTAGCGGCAGCCATCGACCATGAACAGCGCCACCGCCGTGCCCTCCACTTCCAGGGCGTTACCATGCGGAGCAATCGGATCGTCGACTTTGCACAACGGGATCCAGCGCGGTTCAGGCTTCATCCGGGGACGGGTGGAGGGACATGTTGCAGCGATATGTATGCACAATAGGGGTGTGAGTGGAAAAGTAAACACATTTTTGAGCGATTCTCGCTATTATGCATGCATATGTCTCTGGTGTGCTGTAAAATGAGACGGACCGGGAAAAAGGAGCTTTAGCCCCATGACTGTTGTGATCGCCGGAGCGGGCCAGGCGGGCGCCAGTGTTGCGCTTGCGCTGCGCGAGGCGCGTTACCGGGGGGATGTCCTGTTGGTCGGCGAAGAGGTGCATCTGCCCTATGAGCGCCCGCCGTTGTCGAAGGACGTGCTGAGCGGGCGCAAGCCGCCTGAGGATGCGATGCTGCATGCACGTCCGCATTTCGACGCGCAGCGCATCCGGCTTCGCCTCGGCACGCGCGTCGTGCACATCGCGCGCGCAGCAAAGGCCATCGTGCTCGATTCGGGCGAGCGCATCGGCTACGACGCCCTGGTCCTTGCCACGGGCTTGCGTCCCAGGCCGGCCATCGCCTCCGCGCTCGGCGAACGGCTCCATCAGGTGCGAACCATCGATGACGCGCTGCGGCTGCAGCTGGAGCTGCGCGATGGTCGCCGCGCCCTGGTGATCGGGGGCGGCCTCCTCGGCCTCGAGCTCGCGGCCACGGCACGGCAGATGGGATGCGAGGTCATGGTGGTGGAGCGCCATCCCTCGCTGCTTTTCCAATCGGTCGCGCCGGTCGTCGGCGAGGTGGTGACCGCGCTGCATCGCCGGCATGGCGTGCGCCCGCGCACCGGCATCACGCCCGTCGCGTTCGAGGCCCAAGAGCAGACTGTGCTGGCGACGCTTTCGGACGGGGAGCGCCTCGAGGTGGATTTCGTCATCTCCGCGACCGGCTCGATCGTCAACACCGAGCTGGCCGAAGCCTGCGGACTGCAGGTTCACGACGGCATCATCGTCGATGGATTCGGCCGCACGTCCGATCCCTCGATCTATGCGGTGGGCGATGTGGCGCGGCACTTCAACCCGCTGCTCGGGCGCACCATCCGGGTCGAGTCATGGCACAACGCGCAGAAGCAGTCGGCCGCGGTGGCCAAGGTGATCGCCGGTGCACAAGTGCCCTACGCGGAAGTGCCGTGGTTCTGGTCGGACCAGTTCGACATGAATCTGCAGATCGTCGGCTATTCGTCCGAATGGGACCGCGTGATCGTGCGTGGGGACGTGGCGAGCGAGCGCTTCACGGCCTTCTATCTGCAAGGCGAGCGCCTGCAGGCGGCCAACATGGTCAACAACGGACGCGACGTGCGGCTCGCGACCGAGTGGATCGCCAAGCGCACGCCGCTCGATGTCGAGAAGCTCGGCCAGACTGCTGTGCCGTTGGCCCAGTCGGTGATCAACGCGTCAGTTGCTGCCTGATAGGTTGGCTGGCGGCGGCATCGAAGCCGACGGTCTGCTGGCGGAAGCGGGCCTGGACCAGGTCGCGCGACAGATAGATGTGTTCCCGCATGCGGGCCTCGACGCGGCCGGCTTGGCGTCTGACGACGGCCTCGAAGATCTCCTGATGGTCGCGATGCAGCTGCTGCATGACGACGAAGTTCCGCTGGTCGTGCTGGAACCAGTGCAGATCGCGTGGCCCGGCCAGCGGCACGCGATAGCATTGCTCGACGAACGTCTGCAACAGCGCATTGCCGCAGCGCGCGACGAACAACGCATGAAAGGCTGAGTTCATCTCGCTCCAGACGCCGAATTCCGCTGTCGTGAATCGGCCGCCCTCGATCAGCTGGTCGCCGATATCGAGCAGGTCGCGCAGGCGCTGGATGTCGTTGGGCTCAAGCCCGGACTCGGCCACCTGGCGGCAGGCCATTCCTTCAAGCGTCGCGCGCATCTCGTACGCGTCGACGATCTCCTGGGCTGTGAAGGTGCGCACCTTGAAGCCGCGCCGGGGACCGGGCTCGAGCAGCCCTTCCTTGGCCAGCATGCCGAGGGCTTCACGCACGGGCGTGCGCGACACGCCCATGCGCTCGGCCAACGGAATCTCCTGCAGATGGAAGCCTGCGGGAAAGTCGCCGCGCATGATCATGTCGCGCAAAGCCTGCATGACCGCTTCAGATCGTGACGACGCCATCTGCTCGCCGGAGCCCTGCCCGAGGCTGAAAGTGCGTTGCATTCAGCAGCAACAGCGGAAGACCAGGTTTTGACCGAAGATCGACGCACTCCCTGCCAATTTGATGCGAAGCATATTGCCCGTTCGGAGCAAAGCCAAGCATGACGGCGCTGCCAGCTCATTTTCTCGACGTCCGGCTAGCAGCACCATGACGATGGCGGGCGAGACCTTCCAGAATATGTTCCACGGCACCAGCCTGAGCTTCACCAGTGCAAACAGTGTCACCAGGTAAAGTTGAAGATGGCGACGATCATCGTCCGTCACTCGTGCGACGGGGGCCAGTCGACGTAGGCCCGGATCAGCACTACAGGCCAGAGCGGCAAGGCAAGGAAGAGGGTGATCCACTCCGCCATGCGCACCGCCTGCTGTTGAGGATGGCTTCGCGTGTGCGCAATGTGACCGGGCAGCGATCCAGCATAGTCGGTCGCTGGGTTGGTGGTGCTGATCATGATGCCCGGCAGCACCGAGACTTCGGTGCCCGTCGCCTGTGGAACCAGGTAAAGCCGACTTGCGTGTCAGATGCCCAGTAATTGCGGCCAACATCGAGCACATTGTTGACGTCGTAGTGGCCGGTAGGCGTGACCACGTTCTCGATCAACTTTACGTTGAACTCGCCGAAATTCCAGTAGAATGCGAACGGGTTGATCAAGCTATCGCCGATACTCAGATCGGACGCCGTACCGGAGAAGGTGCCGCCGCGTTTGCAGCGACACCGTCGTCATGGCGTGGCTGACAACCGCGGCTACTAGCGTGTCGAGAACTACGTGGAGCCGGGCGCATCCGCCACGAATGACCGCCGACGCGAGTACGTCCGCAAGCTCGCCAAGAACGGCGTGAAGCTCGTCTCGATCACTCGGGAAATGCGACGATCCCATGCACGTCATGATGCGGCAGATCATGGCGCTGTTCGACGGTATCGCTACTGCACCTGCTGATCAAGGCGCGGCAGGGCAAAACGGGTTGCAGAGGGCGATCTACCCCAATGAACAAGCTCGACGGTATGGTCGCCGAGCAAATCGCCGACCGCCTGCTGCAGGTCGGAGCGGCTCGAGGAGGTGCTGGCGTCCGTCGACCGTCAGGAATCTGCCGAAGCGGGTCGGTGTTCCGACGCGGAGGGCGCCGCGGCTCGCCTTGAACCCACGCTGCTGCTTGAGGCAGTTCTTCGCAGCAACACATGTCATTAACAGCGTTAATAACGAAAGTGCACTATTAATTACTACAGTGCTTGACTGGTGTTCGCAGCTGTTCTATTTTTGTTCTCAGGAGGACAATCGATGCCAAATCACGCCTCGTACCTGGGTTCGCGGGAGAGCGAATGGCCGGAGCCAGACCTCAGCATTCTCGACAACGGTCGCGACGCAGTGCCAGCGGTGCCGCTCGATCTGGTGCCCGAGCCTTGGCGCAAGTGGATCGCCGATACCGCATCGGCCACTGGCGCACCGCAGGACTACATCCTTCAAACGGTGCTTGCCGGCGTGGCAGGGGTCTGTGGCGCCGGTGTGCGGGTGCGCGTCACGCCTGCGTGGACCGAGCCGCTGGTGATGTGGCAGGCGATCGTGGGTGAACCGTCGACCGGCAAGTCGGCGGCAGTGGCGCCGATGCGCCGTCTGCTGGCGACGATCGAGCAGGAACGGTGCCTGCACGACGAGGAGCGTCGCGCGGCACAAGCGGAGCAGGTCGCGAAAGGTCGCGAGGACCGGCCGTTCGTGCCGTCGCGCGTCGTCATGACGGACACCGGTCTCGAAGCCGTCGCCGAAACCGTCAGCGGCAATCCGCGCGGCGTGTTGCTGTGGCGCGATCTGCCGAAGGTCTGGTTCGGCGACGATGGCGCTGACGACAGGCAATGTGCGGCTTGGCTCGAAGCCTGGACGGCCGGCGCCGTGACCGTTGAGCGCTGCCGCCGGCCGCCGCTCGACCTTGCGAGCTTTCCAGTCAGCATCCTCGAGACGATGTGCCCGGACAGTCTGAAGACTGCGCTGCTGGAAGGCGACAAGAGCCTGCCGACCCGCTTCCTGTACGTCTGGCCCGGCCCCCATGACTATCGTGCGCTCGCCGCCCTCGAACCTGTTCGCGACGACGAGGTGCTGGACCGGCTGCGGCGCCTGTCGACTCTGGCGCGCACGCCTGACGATCCCTGCGAGCTTCGCTTCGACGAGCGCGGCGTGAAGGCGCTCGACGGCGTGCTGATCGATCTTCACGCCGCACGGCGGAGCGCCGAAGGATTCGAGGCCGCATGGCTGGGCAAGGGCAAGACCTTCATCGTCCGATTGGCGGGAGTGCTGGAGCTTTTGGGATTCACTGGCGGCCCACGCGGTCGGCCCGGTGCGATCGGAGCTGAGCAGGTCGAAGCGGCGGCCGCGCTATGGCGAGGCTACTTCTGGGCGCATGCACGCGCGGTGTTCGACGGCGTCGAGCTCTCGGATCACAAGCGACGCGTGCGCCGCGTCGCGCGCTGGCTGCGCGACGCGCGGCTCACCACGGTCTCACGACAGGAGATCTCCCGCCGCGCGCTCGGCCAAGCCGCGACGGCGGACGAAACGGAGCATGTGCTCCAGCGACTTCACTATCTCGGCTATGTCCAGCCCGACCTGGCGCATCGCGACAAGCCCGGTCGGCCGAGCACCCGCTGGCTGGTCAATCCGGCTCTCGCCGAAGGCGAAAATCGGTAGTGAAACTAGCGAAATTCAAAAGAGTCGAAAATTCAATGACTTACTTCGTGTCGACCGATCCAGTGAAATCCAGTGAAATTCACGCCGACCAGCCGAGCCGCGACGCGGCCGATCGCCATCGACACCGCGGCCTGGCTCGGCTCGACCACCGGCAGGCCGACATGACGCTGCAGTCGGTCGCGATAGCGCGCCATGCCGGCGCAGCCCATCACCAGCACGTCGGCGCCGTCCTCGTCGCGCAGCTCGGCTGCGACCTCGGCCATGCGCGCGAAGGTGCGCGCTTCGTCGGTAAGCTGGGTGACGCCGAGCCCGATGGCGCGATCGCCGGCCATGCGGTCGTTCAATCCCATCTGGCCGACATAACGCAGATGGCGCGGAATCGATTTCCGCAGGATGGAGATGACGCCGAAACGCTGGCCGAGCGTCAGCGCCGTCAGGATTCCGCACTCCGCAATGCCGAGCACCGGCTTGGTCGTGATCTCGCGGGCGGCGTGCAGGCCGGGATCGGAGTAGCAGGCGATGACGAAGGCCGAGCAGTCGTTGTCGCGCTTCTTCACCATGTCGCCGATCGGTCCGACGACCTGCTCGACATGGGCCTGATTCTCGATGCCGGGCGGGCCTTCCTTGAGCGTCACGCATTCGATGGTCGGGCCGCCCTTGATGCGCAGCGGCTCCATCGCGGCGTCGATGCCCTGGGTGACAGCCTCGGTGGAATTGGGATTGATGACGAGGATGCGATCGGTGTCGGACATGGCGGAACCATGGCCCCTAAATTGCTATTCAACAATGCCTGATCTAACGTCACCGCCTGGGGATTCTTCAAGGGAGACCATCAAAATGATCACACGGCGCCTGGCTGCGATCGCGGTCGCGGCCCTCATCTGCGTGGGGCCGGCAACGGCTCAGGACAAGCAGCCGCCGCTGCGCACCGGCGTCGACGGCACCTTCGCGCCGCACGCCATGCCCAAGCTGGGCGGCGGCACCGAAGGTTTCCAGATCGACGTCTTCACCGAGGCGGCCAAGCGCATGAAGCGCGACATCACCATCGATTCGGTGAGCTTCTCGACGCTCATCCCCGGCATGCAGGCCGGCCGCTACGACTTCATCGCCGCGCCGACGACGGTGACCAAGGAGCGGGCGGAGAACATGCTGTTCACCGCGGGCTATCTGTGGACCGCGTTCCAGTTCGGCATCAAGAAGGGCACGCCGCCGATCAAGAGCTGGGAAGACCTCAAGGGCAAGGTGGTGGCCGTCAACAAGGGCACGCCCTACGAGACGCTCTCCAAGCAGATGGCCGAAAAGCATGGCTTCACCGTGCAGGTCTACGACACCCAGCCCGACGCCACGCAAGCCGTGCTCTCGGGCCGCGCCTACGCGACGCTGGGCGGCAACACCACGATCGTCTATGCGGCGACCAAGAACCCGCAGTTCGTGGCCGACCTCGAGCTCAAGGACACGCGCGCCCATTGGGCCGCGCCCGTGCCGAAGAGCAATCCCAAGCTTCGTGCCGAGCTGCAGGACGCGCTCGACTGCATGAAGAAGGACGGCACCATGGCCAAGCTCTACGAGAAGTGGTTCAGCAAGAAGCCCGAGGCGGACGATCTCGCCGTTGTGATCACACCGGGCTACGGCGTGCCGGATATGCCGGGCTACGACCCGACGCCGCACGAGCTGAAGTGTGGTTGACGGCTGCGCCGTCATCCCGAGCGGAGCGAAGCGAAGTCGAGGGACCTGTTCTTGCCGTCGGTTGATCAAGAAAGGGCCCCTCCGCTCCGGCCCTTCGGGCCTCCGGTCGAAGTGACGGCGATGTCAAAACCCATCGTCGAAGCTCGCGCGATCCACAAGCATTTCGGCCACCTTCATGTCCTGAAGGGGGTCGATCTGAAAGTGGCCGAGCGCGAGCTGGTGTTCGTGATCGGCCCATCGGGTTCGGGCAAGTCGACCCTGCTGCGCTGCCTCAACCGGCTGGAGGAACCGTCCTCCGGCTCGGTCGTGGTCGACGGAATCGACATGCTCGATCCCGGGACCGACATCAACCATGCCCGCCAGCGCATCGGCATGGTGTTCCAGTCGTTCAATCTCTATCCGCACATGACGGCGCTGGGCAACGTGACGCTGGCGCTGCGCAAGGTGGCGGGCAAGTCGCGCGCCGAGGCCGATACGCTGGGGATGGCCGCGCTGCAGCGCGTCGGCCTGGCCGATCGCGCCGGCCATACGCCGGGCCAGCTCTCGGGCGGCCAGCAGCAGCGCGTCGCCATCGCCCGCGCCATCGCGCTCGAGCCCCGGGTGATGCTGTTCGACGAGCCGACCTCGGCGCTCGATCCCGAACTGGTCGGCTCGGTGCTGGAGGTCATGCGCGATCTGCGCCAGAGCGGCATGACCATGATCGTGGTCAGCCACGAGATGGGCTTTGCCAGGAACGCCGCCGACCGCGTGGTGTTCATGGATGACGGCCTGATCGTGGAGCAGGGGCCGCCGGCGGCGATCTTCGAGAACCCGACCCAGGAGCGCACGCGGGCGTTCATCGGGCAGATCCAGAGACACTGATCATGTTCTCAAGCGGAGCGCGGACCTCCAGGTCCGCTCATGATCATGATGCGGACCTGGAGGTCCGCGCTCCATGAGCACCTGGGACCGGTTCGTCGAGACCTTCTTCAACGCGAAGGTGATGCTGAAGTACCTGCCGGACATCCTGTCCGGCATGGTCGTCACCATCGAGCTCGCCGTGTTGATCGTGGTGAGCGGCCTGTTCGCCGGGCTGGTGCTGGCGTTGCTGCGCGCGCTCGCGATACGTCCGCTCAACTGGCTGATCATCTTCGTGGTCGACCTGTTCCGCTCGCTGCCGCCCCTGGTCATCATCGTGCTGATCTATTTCGGCCTGCCGGCGGCCGGCGTCTCGCCCTCGGGCTTCGTCTCGACCTGGCTGTCGCTCGCCTTCGTGCTGATGGCTTTCTCCGAGGAGATCTTCTGGGCCGGCATCACGTCCATTCCGAAAGGCCAGTGGGAGGCTTCGCGCTCGACCGGCCTGTCGTTCGGCCAGACCCTGATCAACGTCGTGCTGCCGCAGGCCTTGCGGCTCACCATTCCGCCGCTCACCAACCGCACCATCGCCATCACCAAGGGCACCGCGCTCGGCACTGTCGTGGCCGTCACCGAGATCCTCGGCCAGGCGAGCTCGGCGGTGTCGAATTCGTACAATCCTTCGCCGCTGATGATGGGGGCGGCGGCCTACCTCGTGCTGTTCCTGCCGGTCGTCGTCGCCGCGCGCTGGATCGAGACCAAGTTCGCGTGGAAGCGATGATCGAGACCTTCTTCAATCCCGAGATCATCGCCGCGATCTGGCCGATCGTGCTGGCCGGACTGTTGAACACCGTCCTGCTGTCGCTGATCGTGGTGCCGCTCGGCCTGCTCGGCGGCCTGATGCTGGCGCTGCTCGCCACCGTGCGCCATCCGCTGGTGCGCTGGCCCCTGATGGCCTGGGTCGACTTCTTCCGCGCCTTCCCGCCGCTGGTATTGCTGGTGCTGCTGTTCGCGGGCCTGCCCTTCGCCGGCCTCGAGCTGGGCGGCTTCGCCTGCGTCGCCATCGCCTTCTTCCTCAACACCGGCGCCTACTACGGCGAGATCCTGCGCGCCGGCATCGAGTCGGTGCCGGCCGGCCAGGTCGAAGCCGGGCGCTCGACCGGCCTCGGCCGCCTGCAGGCCATGACCTACATCGTGCTGCCCCAGGCCGTGCGCAACGTGATGCCCGACCTGATGTCCAACACCCTCGAGGTCGTGAAGCTGACCTCGCTCGGCAGCGTGGTCGCCGTCCCCGAGCTCCTGTTCCAGGCCCGCCAGGCCCAGAGCCTGACCTACAACGCCACCCCCATCGTCCTGGCGGCGATCATCTATTTCCTGCTGCTTTGGCCGCTGGTTCGCCTGCTGAGCCGGTTGGAGAATCGCGCGCTGGCGGGACGGCGCTAGTTGCCATAGCCTCCCGGTAAAAGGGAGGAAACCAAATGCTTCGCCTCTTTCGCGCCCTCGCCATTCTCATCGGCCTGGCGGCGCCACCAGCCATGGCCCAGACCAACTGGCCGGAGAAGCCGGTCAAGCTGGTGGTGGGCTTCACGGCCGGCAGCGCCACCGACGTCACCGCCCGCTTGTTCGCCGAGAAGTTCCAGAAGGCGTGGGGACAACCGGTGGTGGTCGAGAACATCGCCGGCAATTCCGGCGCCATCGGCACCGACCGCGTCGCCAAGGCAGCCCCCGACGGCTACACGCTGATGTGGGCGGGCAACGCGGCCATCACCATCCTGCCCAGCCTGCAGACCCTGCCGTTCGATCCGCTGAAGGACCTGACGCCGATCTCGACCTCGCTGCGTATGCCATCGATCATGATGGTCAACAACGACCTGCCGGTGAAGTCGATCGCCGAGCTGATCGCCCACGCCAAGGCCAATCCCGGCAAGCTCTCCTACGGCACGCCGGGCGTCGGCACGCCGCAGCACGTGGCAGGCGAACTGTTCTGCCATCTGGCCGGCATCAAGATGGAACATATCCCCTATCGCGGCGCCAACCTCGCCGACGTCATGAGCGGCGTCGTCCAGGTCGGCATCCAGAACGCCGGTGCCAGCCTTCCGCTGGTGCGCGACGGCCGCGTGCGCGGCATCGGCATCACCTCCCTGAAGCGCTCGCCCAACGCGCCCGACCTGCCGACCTTCAACGAATCGGGCTTCCCGGGCTTCGAAGCGACCTCGTGGTTCGCGCTGATGGGGCCGGCCGGCCTGCCCAAGCCGATCGTCGACAAGGTGCGCGCCGAATCGCTGAAAGTCCTGGCCGATCCGGAGATGAAGCAGAAGTTCGCCGCTCTTGGATTGGACACCGTCGGCAGCACCGGCGAGGAGACGCGGGCCGCCATCGCCGGCGACATCCCGAAGTGGGCCAAGGTGATCAAGGACGCCAACATCAAGCCGGGCAACTGAGGCATGGACTTCTCGTCTCTCACCGCGGCCCTGGACGGCAACGCGGCGCTGCAACGGCGCGCCCGGCTGGCCGCACTTTCCTTTGCGGTGCTGGGCGGCACGGCGCCGGTCACCGTCCGCGTCGGCGAGCGTATCGTCGTCGAGAAGGGCGCCGCCGCGAACGCCGCCTTCAGCCTGACGGCGTCGCCGGCAAGCTGGGCCGAGTTCGCCAAGCCGGTGCCGGCCGTCGGCTGCCAAAGTCTGGTCGGCATGCAGCGCGTCGGCCATCTGCGGATCGACGGCGACATCCTGGCCTGGGGCCGCCACATGCTGTTCCTGGAGCAGCTCTTTGCCGCGCTACGGCCCTCCGCGCCGGCACGGAATCCGACAGCCGTTGGCGCACCGGTCATCGAGCCGGTGGTCGGCCGCTATCTGCGGATGGACTTCAATGGCCGACCGCATCGCATCTATTTCGAGGAGACGGGGCAGGGCATACCCTTGCTCTGCCTGCACACTGCCGGCGCCGACGGCCGGCAGTACCGCGAACTGCTGAACGATCCGGCCATCACCGCGCGCTTTCGCGTCATCGCCTTCGACCTGCCATGGCATGGCAAGTCGTCGCCGCCCGCGGGCTTCGAGACCGAGGCTTACCAGCTCACCACCCAGCTCTACGTCGATACCGTGATGGCCGTCTCGCGCGCCCTCGGGCTGGCGCGGCCCGTGGTGATGGGTTGCTCGATCGGCGGCCGTGCCGTGCTGCACCTGGCGCTGCGCCACGGCGGGCATTTCCGCGCGGCCATCGGATTGCAGTCGGCGACGCATGCCGAGCCCGGCGCCGATACGCGGCTGCGCGATCTCGGTGTGCTGTACAGGCCCGACATCCATGGCCAGGAGGCGGCGGCCGGCTCGGTCGCCTGCCTGATCGCGCCGACCTCGCCCAGCGCCGACAAGTGGGAGACGCTGTGGCACTACATGCAGGGCGGCCCGTCCGTCTTCCTGGGCGACCTGCACTACTATTTCAGTGACGGCGATCTCAGGAACGCCGACCTCGCGAGCCTGGACGGCAAATGCCCGTTGTACTTGCTGACCGGCGAGTACGACCTTTCGGCGACACCCGAGCTCACGGCCGAGCTCGCGCGCGTGACCGGCGCTCGGCACTTCGAGGTCATGAAGGGCATGGGGCATTTCCCGATGTCGGAGAGCCCCGCCGAGTTCCGCAAGTATCTGATGCCCGTGCTCGACCGTATCGCCGCGGGCTGCTAACGCTCCTCGACGATGCGGCCGTCGGGATAGACCGTGACTTTGCTCGGCACGCCCTTCGGCCGTGTCGGCACGGGATCGCGCGAGACGTCGGCCTTCCATGAACCGTCGTTCTGACGGTCGATGCTCTTCACGCGATAGCCTTCAGACTGGATCCGGTCGCGCGACAGAGACTCGGTGTTGGGGTAGCGGCCGCCGTAGGAGGCGGATGGCTGCGGCGCCGGCGCGGAGGGGCCGACGATTGTCGGTGGCGGCGGCAGGGCGCCGGGAGACATCGTCTCCGGCATGCGACCGCCGTTGCCGATCGAGCCCGGCGCATACTGTGCCAGCGCCGGCGTCGCCACGGTCATGATCGCGAGGGCAATGACAAGGAATGAGCGCATGATCCGGATATGGTCGGTCCGGCAGCACCCACAAGTCCATACACTAGTATGAGAGCGGCAGCGCTGGCGGGACGCAAACGAGGAGTAAACCGTCCCGCCAGGCCGGGCAGCAGAGACCCTATCGGGCCTACTGCTCCCTAACCGTGCCGTTCGGCTCGAGAATCACAGCGATCTCGACGTTGTTTTTCATCGCCTTGGCCGCCCAATTGCCGGCCGGATCGCGGGTGAGGCTCTTCACCCCGGTATAGCCCTTCTTTTCCAGCTCGGCCTTGGCCGCCGCCTCGGCGCCTGACGGGTTCATCGGGCTCTTGGGCTGGGCAGTGTTGGGATTGCTGGTCGAGCCGGGCATGGACCGTTGGTCGCGGCCTTCCGGCGTGCTGGGGGCCTGCATCTGGGCGTGGGCCACGCCGGCCGCGGCGATCAGGCCGAGGGTCGCCAGGGTCGTGCGGATCATGGTCTTCCTCCTTGAATGGGTTTCCGAACGCCGACTGAACGTGACGCGGCACAAGGTGTTGCATGACAAATGTCGTGCAATCCGACGGGCATCGG
Source organism: uncultured Alphaproteobacteria bacterium (assembly GCA_963809025.1). GTDB lineage: Bacteria > Pseudomonadota > Alphaproteobacteria > Reyranellales > Reyranellaceae > Reyranella. The sequence goes on from CAWEIE010000033.1 coordinate 21,165, forward strand.
CCGCATGTCCGCCATAATCGCGATCGGCTTGGTGATCTACTTCCTCTACGGACGGTTCCAGCCGCGCTTGCGCACCATGTGAGGAAGGATCACCATTGATGGTGGCATCGCGCAGGAGGCGTCCTTGCCCGGCAAGGCTTTCGTCATGGCGTTCGTATGGAGCGGCTGGCTGATCGCTTCGGTGATCGCCTTCATGATCGTTGCCTATGCGGGCTTCTTCGGCATCGGCGTGGTCGGCCTGATGATCTGGTTCGTCACCGCCCGTGTCGACATGGAGCAGGATGGTGTCGTCGGCGCCGGCGTCTCGCCGGGCTTCCTTGCCCGGCAGATCAAGGTCAGGACCGAGATGTCGCGCGCCGAGCGGGCAGCGTTGCATGGCCGGCAGCTGCTCGAGAAGCAGTCGACGCGCTTTTTCCGCTATCTCGGCATCGTGCTGACGCTCGCGGGTTTCGGCGGCTTCCTGCTCTTCCAGATCTGACCGCTATTTCTTCCTGCCGACGCAGTCCTTGTAGGTCACGGTCTGGCTGGCGCCTTCCTCGACGAAGGCCGTGTCGCCCTTGCTCCAGAACACGACGGTTTCGCCTTCGTTGGCGTAGCGGATGCCCGAGCCCGACAAGGTCTGCGGCAGGGTGAGCTTCTTGCCGTCCGCCAGGGTGAGGATGACGCGGCCGCCGGGAATCGGCCGACCATCGGGCGCCGTGCGCGTCGGTCCGTCGAAATACTCGGCGGAGAGCGACTTGCCCTGCGCGCAGCTGTACTGGACGGTGGCGGCAGGCGCCTGCGCCAGGGCGACACCTGCGGTCAGGAACACAAAAGCGGCGACAGACTTGCCGAGCATGACGGTTCTCCTCGGCCGCAACGCTGCCCGCGCGACGTTGCTTTGTCCATTCCGCCGGCGGCGGTCAAGGCGGCGGCAAGAAGGATGGTTCGCATGGTGGCCCTCCAAAGAGATCGATGCGCTCGTTGAACGTGCGATCGCGGTGGGGTGTTGCTATCAAGAGGCATGAGCCTCGAATCCGTCCGCGCCTTTCTGGCAAGCCGCGCTCCCGACATCGCCATCGTCGAATTGGACGGCAGCACCGCCACGGTGGCGCTCGCCGCCGCGGGCCACGGCGTGCAGCCGGCGCAGATCGCCAAGACCCTGTCGCTGCGCGTGCGCGAGCGCAACCTGCTGGTCGTCACCAGCGGCGAGGCGCGGCTCGACAACAAGAAGGCCAAGGCGGTGTTCGGCGGCAAGCCGCGCATGCTGACGACGGAGGAGGTGGTGGCGATCACCGGCCATCCGGTGGGCGGCGTCTGCCCGTTCGGGCTGGCGACGCCGCTGCCGGTCTATTGCGACGTGTCGCTGAAGGCCTTCGACGAGGTCGTGCCGGCCGCAGGCTCCACGCGCTCGGCCTTGCGCATCAACCCGTTGCGCATGGCCGAGTTGGTCAAGGCCGAGTGGGTCGACGTCTGCGGCTAAGCCGCGTTGCGCCGGCCCCAGCGTTCCAGGTAGTCGATGCAGAAGGCGAGGTCGGTGACGTCGACATAGCGCCGGCCAATGTCGCGCAGGTTGTCGCGGTGCGGCCCTTCCTCGATGTCGCCAACGCAATCCTCCGGCACCAGGGTACGGAAGCGGTGGCTGAAAGAGTCGAGGGCGCTGCCACGGATGCAGCCCGAGGTGTTGCAGCCGGTCACGATCATCGTGTCGACGCGTTCCTTCATGAAGTAGTTGGCGACACCCGTCTCGAAGAAGATCGACGGGCCCTTCTTGGTCACCTTGAGGTCGTAGCCGGGCTCGTAGACGCGCGGATCGAGCGCCGTGCTGGGATGGTCGTGCAGGAAGGTCTGCTTGACCGCAGTGATCTTCCAGTAGGGCATCTCGCGCTCGTTCATGTAGGCGGTGTTGCACACCGCCACCGGCGCGCCGACGCGCCGGGCGACCTTGAGCAGCCTGGCCGTGTTCTCGAGCGCACGCATGACCAGCGGCGCGCCACCCAGGGGATATTGCGGATCGGTGAAGCCGAGCTGGAAGTCGACCACGACGATGCCCGGCTTCTCGCCGGTGCCGACGGAGATCTCGCCATAGGAGCGGCGCTGGTAGTCGTCGGTCATGGGAACTCCCGGCAAGCTTGGGTCAATGCGACGGCCAAGGATAGAAGCCGCGAGCAGCATCGACAACGGCGGCCGTGCGCCAGCAAAAAGCCCACCCCGTCGGAACGGGGTGGGCCATCTCGAGGCGAGATCGCCAGTTTAGCGGGCCAAGCTCAACGGGTCTGCGAGACCGCGCCCTGGCTGTCGAGGACGACCGCCACGGGGGCATTGCGCTGGTCGCGCGCCACGGCGCGCCAGGTGCCATCGGCGCCGCGCTGCAGGCCGCGCACGCTGGTGTAGCCGCTCTTCTCGATCTGCGTGCGCGCCACGGCCTCGGCGACCGTCGGCGTGGGGTCGCTGCGCGGGCCGAGCGTGTCGCTCTGCACCTGCTCGCGCGGCATGGTGGCGCCGCCGATCGGCGAGCGCGCCTCGGCCTGCGCGACGGCGGCGGCGAGGACCAGGACAAAGGCGATGAGGGGACGATTCATTGATGCGTACTCCTTGTACTACTCAGGCTGATGAACGCGACTGATCCTGCCCACGAATGCGGCGACATCGTGATGCAATGACGCAGCATGCGTGCTGCGATCACTCAAACGGCGGCGACGCCGATGATCGAATCGTGCAGCCAGAGAATGGCAACGTAGGCCACCGTGCCGATCACCACGACGATCACATCGTTGCGACCGAAGGACTCGACGACAGGCGCACCCGCATCGCCGCGCCGCTTGACGGCGATGCGATCGTAGACTGCCCACACCAGCAGGCTGCCGAACAGCAGCAGCGAGCCCAGATCGCCGTTCACCAGCAGATGCGACAGCGCCCACGCCTTGACCGCGACCAACATGGGATGGCGCAGGATCGACTTGATTCGGCTGGGCGGCGCATAGGTTGCCGTGAGCGCCACCAGGGCGACCCACAGCAGTATCAGTGCGATGGGATGAAAAATGGCGAAAGGCGGATTCCAGATCTGGATGTAGCCCTCGCTGCGGTAGCGGCTGAATCCCCAGACGATCATCACGAGACCGACGGCTGCGACGAGCGAATACAGCCCCTTGTAGGGTCCTTCTCCGAGACGACCGATTACTGCGGCACGCGTTGCGCGAAGGGTCGTGACGACATGGATCCCGATGAACAGGACCAAGCCGAGGATCAACAGGGTCATCCTTTAGGCTACCACGGATAGACTTATGGATCATTGGTCCGTCGCACGAATGCCGCTATTGCGACGTGGCGACGGCGCGATTTCGGCGCCTAATCGGCAACCATCGCGCTAGTCGCCGCGTTCGTTCAATGGGGCATACGATGCGCCTGTTTCCTCTCTTCTGCTCTGTCGTCCTGCTCGCAGGTCCGGCCTGCGGCCAGCAGCTTGCCGTGACGCCGGCGGCCAAACCCGACTGCCCGCCGGTTGAGCCCGATTCCCTGCAGATCAGCTGGACCGCGCCCTGCGACGCCGGCGATTGGCTGTTCGACACCCAAACCGGCTGCCGCATGTGGGATTGGCATCCTGAACCGGAGGACAACGTGGTTTGGCAGGGCGGCTGCCGCGCCGGCCAGCCCGACGGTCCGGGCGAGGCGCAGTGGATCGAGCATGGCCGGCCGATCGATCGCTTCGTCGGCACCTATCGCGACGGCAAGCGCGAGGGCCCGGGGCACTACAAGTGGAACGACACGGTCAGTTTCAAGGGCAGCTACGCCAACGACGTGCCGCAGGGCCGGGGTACTTTGCGTATCGACGACGTCGTCCTGAGCGGCGAATGGAACAAGGGTTGTCTCACCACGGCTGGAAAGACCGTGGCGATCGGCGTGCCGCGCTCATCGTGCGGCCCGGTGGGCAAGCCAACACCGAAGGTGGCTGATCGTTAGTCTCGATCACACAGCCTATGAGCGGGCCTGAAGGCCTCCTGTCCAGCAAGACGCGCTACAGCCAGTGCGCCAGAATGCCGACCAGGCCCGACGCCACGATCGGGTAGGCGGGATTGATCTTGGTCTTCAGCAGCAGGAAGAACACGACGATCGCCACCGCTGCGTAGAGCGCGTTGGTGATCGCGCCGCGGCCCATGATGATGGCGCCGGCCAGCACCAGGCCGACCGAGACCGAGCCCAGCCCGGTCTGGATCGCCGGCCGCCAGCGCCAGGTCGCGAGATGGGTCCAGATCCGGCCGATCACCCAGGTGAGGATTCCGGTCGGCAGGAAGAACGCGATCAGGGCGACGGCCGCGCCAGTCAAACCTGCGGCCACGTTGGGCACCCCCGCTTGGGCTGCAATGGCGCCGATCGAGACCACCATCATCATGTTGGGCCCGGGCGCGAGCTGGCCCAAGCTGTAGAAATGCAGCATCTCCGGGAAGCTCACCCAGTGATAGGTGTCGACCGTGAGCGTCTTGAGCTCCGGGAAGGCGGCCATGCCGCCACCGACGGTGAGCAGCGAGAGATAGGCGAAGACGCCCGCGATATCGCCGAGCTGCTTCATTTGCGGGCCTCCTCGTTGCTGCCCTTGTCGCGCGGGCGGTGCCACCAGATGGCGACGATGCCGGCTGCGATCAGGGCGTAAGGCACCTGCACGCCGAACAGGGCGACGGCCGCGGCCGTGGCCAGCACGATGACGTAGTCGGCGATGCCCTTCAGCACGCGCGAGCCGAGCTGGACCATCACCACCACGATCAGCCCGAGGGCGCCGGCGGCGATGCCGTGCAGGAACGCCTTCGACCAGGGATCGTCGCCGCCGATGCCGTAGGCGAAGGCCGCCGCGGTCATCAGCGCGGCGCCGGGCAGGCACATGCCCAGGGTGGCCACCAGCGCGCCCCGGGCACCGCGCAGCCTGTCGCCGACCAGGATCGACATGTTGGTGGCGTTGAGGCCCGGCAGGGTCTGGCTGATCGACAAGAGTTCGACGAAGGTGACGTCGTCGAGCCAGTTGTTGCGCACCACCAGGCCCGTCCTCAGGTAGCCGACGACGCCGCCGCCCAGGCTGGTGGCCCCCATGACCAGGAAGACCCAGAAGATCCTGCCGAGCGAAGGCCGGGGCTCAGCCGATGACGGAGTTTCGCTCATTCGTGCGCCTGTGGTGGGTTGCCCTTCAACCGGTAGACCGCGCCGGTCTTGGTGGTGGTGAGAGACAGCCAGTCGGCGGCGACCTGCTGCAACTCGATGAAAAAGCGCTCGCAGGCATGCAGCGCCTTGGGGCTGATGTCGTCGGGGCCGTTGAAGCGCAACTGATAGGCGAATTCGCCGACAAAGGGGTGATGGTCGCCGCGCGAGCGCCACAGGGCGACGTTGGCCGTGGCGCGGGTGTGATGGCCGAAGTCGAGCTCGCAGATGTCCTGCATCAGCTCCTCGACGATGCACTGGTTGACCAGCGCCACGTCGGCTGGGCCGTCGCACGAGATGATCTCGAGCGGCGGGAAGAGGTGCTGCAGTTCGGGCAGCGACATGTTGTCGAGCGACGACATGGCCAGCCGATCGGCCTCAGGCGCCTGGCTCAGGCCGAACTCGACGTTGTGCGCCAGCAGCCGGCGCGCGCCGCCGATGCGCTCCTTGAGCGGCAGCAGCTCGATCTTGAACTTGATCTTGTAGTCGCCGGAGATGCGCGGTCGCACGTCCGTCGACTGCGCGACCATCATGTCCTGGCTGCGGTACTTGAAGACGATCTCGGGGTCGCCGACCGGAAAGCCGTCCTCGTAGCTGATGCGTCGGCGCAGGATGAAGGCGTTGTTGTAGAGGTGGAAATCGCCGGTATCGAGGAACAGCACCTCGCGCACCTCGGGCCGCTGCTCGAGCTTCGGCGTGTGATGGTAGGCCACGCCCGTGGCCTCGGCGGCGCGGTGGACGAGGCGGTCGAACTCCTTGAAGACGTGACGCGACGTGAAGCGGTCCGGCTTCAGGATCAGCTTGCACTGCAGGAAGCGCAGGTCGTCGAAGCGTCTGCCATCGAGATAGGTGCCGTCATAGCGCTCGGCAAACCACACCGGCAGCATCAGTCCATGCTTGTCGCCTGCCATTCTCTCTCCCCGTATGCAGGGTATCGCGCACTCGATGCGCTGTCATCCTGACGGTGCGGCATCGACCTTGCCGAACGATGCGACCTTGCCCTCGTCGAAGCAGACGTAATAGCGGTCCGAGACCGACCACGGCACGCGGCTCCAGAAATCCTTGAGCAGCGAGTAGTAGCCGCACTCCTTGCCCGGCGCGTGGGAGACGGTGTCGGGCTGGCCCATGATCGAACGCACCTGGTCGCGGTCCATGCCGGCCTGGACGCGATCGATGTTCCTCGCCGGCACGGTCGAGCAGCCGGCCAGCAGCATCATGATCGACAGGACAAGGACAGGGCGCATCATCGGTCGACTCCGGATCATATTCTGCCTGTTCGACAGCGATAAGTCAGGCTTGGTCTCACCGCCAACAATTGTCGGGCAGGCCGCCGGCTGGCGAAAGGGCGGGCGATGCGCTACGTCCGAACCATGTCCGACAGTTCCCGTCTAAGACTTTCCGGCCTCGGCGCGTCGCTGAGCGGCCCCATCGGCGGCCTTTCCGATACCCCCATCACCGAAGTGGCGATGACGGTGTTCGGCGATCCCGACGTCGTGCCGCTGTGGTTCGGCGAGGGCGACCTCGTGACGCCCGACTTCGTGCGCGATGCCGCGGCCAAGGGCTTGCAGGCGGGCGAGACCTTTTACACCTGGCAGCGCGGCATTCCCGAGCTGCGCGCGGCGCTGTCGGCCTATACCGAGCGGCTCTACGGCATCAAATGCCCGACCGACCGCATTTCGGTAACGACCGGCGGCATGCAGGCGATCCTGCTGAGCTGCCAGCTCCTGCTCGATCCCGGTGACAACATCGCGATTGTCTCGCCGATCTGGCCGAACATCACCTCGGCCACGAAGCTGGTGCGCGGCGAGCCGAAGTACGTGGCGCTCGACCGCAAGCCCGACGGCAGCTGGAAGCTCGATCTCCAGAAGGTGTTCGACGCGGTCGACGAACGCACGCGCGCGATCTTCGTCAATTCGCCCGGTAATCCGACGGGCTGGACGATGACGTCGGACGAGCAGAAGGCGCTGCTCGATTTTGCCAGGAAGCGCGGCGTCTGGATCATGGCCGACGAGGTCTATGCCCGGCTGATCTACACGCGCCCCGTCGCGCCCTCGTTCCTCGAGCTGGCGGAGCCGGACGATCCGCTGCTCGTGCTCAATTCCTTCTCCAAGCCGTGGGCGATGACGGGCTGGCGCGTCGGCTGGCTGACCCATCCGGCGGCGCTGGGCGATCAGTTCGCCAAGCTGGTGCAGATCAACACCTCGGGCGTGCCGCATTTCCTGCAGCGCGGGGCGATTGCCGCCCTCGAGAAGGGCGACGGCTTCCTCGCCGAGATGGTCGAGCGCTGCCGGGCCGGCGGCGAACAGGTCTTCCAGCGCCTGTCAGCCCAGCCGCGGGTCACCATCGCGCGCCCGGAAGCCGCCTTCTACAACTTCTTCTCGGTCGACGGCGTCACCGACACCATGGCCTTCTGCAAGAAGCTGGCGAAGGACTACAAGGTCGGCCTGGCGCCGGGCGAGGCGTTCGGCCCGGGCGGGCAGGGCAACGTGCGGCTGTGCTTTGCGTCCGGTGCAGAGCGGCTGAGCAAGGGCCTCGACCGCATCGAAGCCGCGATCAAAGCATTGTAGTCTTCGGGAGCGCGGGCCTCCGGCCCGCTCTCGATCATGAGCGGGCCGGAGGCCCGCGCTCCCAATGATGATGACAACCGTGGCTGACACTCCGTCCATCGAAGTCCGGCACCTGCGCAAGCTGTACGGCGAGATCGTCGCGGTCGACGATCTGACGTTCACCGTGCCGCGTGGCGCGGTGCTGGGGTTGCTTGGCGGCAACGGCGCGGGCAAGACCACGACCATCGCCATGCTGCTGGGCCTGCTCGAGCCGACGGCAGGCGACATCCATGTGCTGGGCATCGACATGAAGCGGCGCCGCTATGCCGCCCTGCCGCGCATGAACTTCTCGTCGCCCTATGTCGACCTGCCGCATCGCCTGACGGTGCGCCAGAACCTCTTGTTTTACGGCCGGCTCTACGGCGTGCGGAACGTCGCCAAACGCATCGACGAGATCGCCGAGCACATGCAGGTGGCGCCTTTCCTCGACCGCCAGGCCGGCAAGCTGTCGGCCGGCCAGAAGACGCGCGTGGCGCTGGCCAAGGCGCTCATAAACAAGCCGGACGTGCTGCTGCTCGACGAACCCACGGCCTCGCTCGATCCCGACACGGCCGACTGGGTCAGAAGCTACCTCAAGGGCTATCAGCACGAGACCCACGCCACGATCCTGCTCGCCTCGCACAACATGGGTGAGGTCGAACGGCTGTGCGACGACGTGATCCTGCTTCAGGCCGGCCGCGTGTTCGACCGCGGCAGCCCGCGCGAGCTGATCGAGCGCTTCGGCCGCGAAGACATGGAGGAGGTGTTTCTGGACATGGCGCGCGGTCGCGGCCGCGGGCTCGACGGGCTGCACAAGAAGGAGACCGTGTCGTGAGCGGCTCGATGCAGCGCATCTGGGCCCTGGTGATGCGCCACATCTACATCTGGCGCAGCTCGGTCATGCGGCTGGTCGATTCGATCTACTGGCCGGCCGTGCAGATGGTGATGTGGGGATTCATGACGCAGTACCTGCTGCCGCAGGCCTCGTTCGTCGCCCAGGCGGCGGGCGTGCTGCTGTCGGGCCTGCTGCTGTGGGAGGTCGTCGTGCGCGGCAACCTCTCGCTCTCGATCGCCTTCCTGGAAGAGATGTGGTCGCGCAATCTCGGCCATCTGTTCGTGAGCCCGATCCGCTCGTGGGAGATGGCGACCGGCATCATCATCGCCGCCTTGCTGCGCACGCTGCTCGGCCTGGTCCCGGTGTCGCTGATGGCCTGGGCCTTCTTCGGCTACTCGATCTATGCGCTGGGCCTGCCGCTGATCGCCTTCTTCGCCATCCTGCAGATGTTCTCCTGGTCGATCGGGCTGGCCATGTCCGGCATGATCATGCGGGTCGGCCAGAGTGCCGAGAGCTTCGCCTGGGCCGCCGTCTTCATCCTGCTGCCGGTGAGCGGCGTCTACTACCCTGTGTCCGTGCTGCCGTACTGGATGCAGGTGATCTCCTACGGCCTGCCGCCGGCCTACGTCTTCGAGGGCATGCGCGCCATCCTGGCCGAGCAGACGGTGCACTGGGACATGCTCGGCATCGCCTTCCTCCTGTCGGTCGTCTACCTGGTCGTGGGCTTCCAGATCTTCCAGTGGTTCTTCCGCCTGTCGCGCCGCGCCGGGTCGCTGCTCGGCCAGGGTGAATGAGGCCCGCGCGTGCGGGTAGTCGCCTGGAACTGCAACATGGCGCTCGATCGCAAGGTCGACGCGCTGCTGGCACTCAAGCCTGACATCGCCATCGTCTGCGAGTGTGCCGAGCCGGAGCGCCTGCGGTCGAAGGCATCATGGATGCAAGGCGAGCCGGTCTGGATCGGCCGCAACCCGCACAAGGGTTTGGCGGTGTTCGCCTTCAACGGTTATGCCGTGCGGCTGGCCGCCTCCTATTACTCGTCGTTGCGCTACATAGCGCCGGTGCATGTCGATGGGCCCACCCAATGCAATCTGTTGGCCGTGTGGGCGCAGAACGCCAGTGCCGGGTCGATCCGCAAGCACCAGCTCGGGCCGCTGCGGCGCGGGCTCTCGCGCTATAGGAGCTTCCTGGGCGAGCGCCCGGCCGTGATCGCGGGCGATCTCAACAGCAATACGATCTGGGACAAGCCGGGCTGGCGCATCAACCATTCGACCAAGGTCAGGATCCTTGAGGAGAGCTTCGGCCTGGTGAGCGCCTATCACACGATCCGCGGCGAGGCGCACGGGCAGGAGAGCGAGCCCACTCTGTATTGGCGCGACCGTACCAAGGACGGGCCGACCTATCACATCGATTACGTCTTCCTGCCGACTGCTTGGATCGGCAAAGTAAGCCATCTCAGCGTCGGCGCCTTCGAGACTTGGTGCGGCGCGGGGCTGAGCGACCATGTGCCGGTGATCGTCGATGTCGATATCTGAGTTCGGAGGTGAGTGATGGTGAAGAAGGTCTTCGTGTCTGCCGCGATCGCACTGGCTGCCGCCGCCTGCCAAACTCAGCAGAATCAACCGCAACCCGACGTCTGGTCGGCCAACTACAACGTGCCGTTCGATGTCATGGTGGCCTGCCTTGCCGCGCCGCCGACCGGAGCTTTCCAGGTCTATGCGCCGGCCTATCCGGAAGCGGGAATGGCGCGGATCGTGTTCATTCCCGCCAACACGCCGCAGGCGCAGTCCGCGTACGTCGTCCTGCAGATGGTGGGCAACAACAGCATGGTGAGTTGGAAGCGCTTCGGCAGCATCCGCGGTCTCGACTGGCTCGACGGCGAGGCCCGCAAGCGCGCCGACGCCTGCGCCGGCATGTGAGTCTTCCGGACCGCCGGCTTCCAGCCGGCCTCATGATTCATGAGGCCGGCTGGAAGCCGGCGGTTCGGAGTTAAGGCGCGTTCAACACCGCTTGGCATGCCGCCGGCAGCTTTGGCCGGTAGGGCTGCTGCGGGGTGCCGGGCGGCGGCAGGCGGACCGGCGGTTTTGTGAACCAGACGTCGAGCTGCTCGCCGCAGCCGTCGTCGGCGTAGTAGCCGGCCTGCGCCTGGCACTGCGGATTGCCGGGCGGGCAATGCATGCGCACATGGAAATGCTCGTCGTGGCCGACCCAGACCACGATCTTGTTCAGCCAGGAGCGGTTGCCGGTCACGGTCTGGCAGAGGCGCTGCTTGATCCACTTATTGGCGAAGATGCGATCGACGCCGGGCGAGGTCGCGGCCAGGCGCAGGAGCGCCACGTGCTGGTCGGCGAATACGGTGTCGTCGATGCCATCGTCGGCGGTGCGCACCAGCGAGCGCAGGCGCGGATTCTCGCGCTCAGCCGGCGCTCGGCGCGCCCCGGGCTGACGCTCGAACCAGATGTCGACATCGAGCCCGAGCTGATGGCTGGCATGGCCGAAGCTCATCGGCCCGCCGCGCGGCTGGCCGATATCGCCGATATAGAGCGGCGCCTGGCCCGCGGCGCGCACCTGCTCGCTGAAGCGCTTCACGAAGTCGATGGTGACCGGCTGGCCCCAGTAACGGTTGCGACTGACGCGGATCGCTTCGTATCCCGGTCCGTCCAGCGGCAGCGCCTGGGCGCCCTGCAGGCAGCCCGCGGTGTAGAAGCCGATCGATTGCGTCGGCCCGGGCGCCGGCGTCGTCACCTGGCTCCAGTCCTGCGCCGCCGCGGCGAAGGTGCCGAGCATGGCCGCGAGCAGCGAAACCACGAAACGCGTCATCTTGTTGATACGATACCCGCCCGCTAAGACTTTGCCCATGGCCGACTACGCCAACATCAAGCTCGAACGTGACGGCGCGGTGGCGCGGCTGATGCTGAACCGGCCGGAACGGCGCAACGCCCTCACGCACGCCATGATGCTGGAGCTCGAGGACGCCTTTGCCGGATTGCGCCAGGACAATCGCTGCCGCGCCCTGGTGATCCGCGGCGCCGGCGGGCACTTCTGTGCCGGCGGCGACCTCGATGCGATGGCCGACATGCCGCCCCAGCCCGCCAACGGCGCCGCCGATCCGTTGGTCGCGGCCTATCGCCAGTTCGGCGATGCGCTGCTGGCGTTGAACGAGCTGCCGCAGGTCACCATCTCGATCGTCGAAGGTTCCGCGGTGGGCGGCGGCTTCGGCATGGCGTGCTGCTCGGACGTGGTCATCCTGCATGAGAGCGCGGGCTTCGGCATGCCCGAGCCCAAGGTCGGGTTCATCCCCTCGCAGATCATTCCCTTCGTGGTGCGCCGCATCGGCGAGGGCCCGGCGCGCGACCTCGCCGTCACCGGCCGCGTGATCGACGGCAGGGAAGCGCATCGGCTGGGCATCGGCCGCCACTTCTGCGCCAACACCGCCGAGATCAACCGCACCCTGAAGGCCGTGCTCGACGACGTGCTGCGGCTGGAGCCCGAGGCCGTCGCAGCCGTCAAGCGTCTGGTACGGAGCTCTGCCACGAGGGATGATCGCGCCGTGCTCGACGATGCCGCCGAGAGCCTGGTCGGCCTGCTGCGCCGGCCGCAGGCGGCGGAGGGCATCCGGCATTTCATGGCCAAGACGCGGCCGCCGTGGGCACAGGATTAGGGGCGAAAGAACAGGGTAGGGATAGCGATGCGCAATTATCGCCATATCGAGGTCAGGCCGATCGCCGGCGCGCTGGGCGCCGAATTGCACGGCGTCGACATGTCGCGCGATCTCGAGGACGACGTGGTCGCCGAGGTGCGCCAGGCCTTCCTCGATCATCTCGTGATCTTCCTGCGCGACCAGAAGGTGACGCCGCAGCAGAACGTGGCCTTCGCCCGCAAGTTCGGCGAGCTGATCAAGTATCCGCAGCTCGACGGCCTGCCCGAAGCGCCGTTCATCACCGCGGTGGTCAAGCTCGAGAACGAGCGCCACAACTTCGGCGGCCTCTGGCACTCCGACACCACCTACCTCGAGATTCCGCCGATGGGCAGCATGCTGCTGGCGCGCGAGGTTCCGCCCCATGGCGGCGACACCGTGTTCGCCAACCAGTACATGGCCTACGAGGCGCTGTCGGACGGGCTGAAGGCCACGCTCGACGGGCTGATCGGGGTCAGCAGCTCGACCAAGGCCGAGGTCAGCAAGACGCGCGAGGACCGCCTGAAGGCGGCCGGCAAGGAGACCAAGCCGCTGATGGCCGAGCATCCCATCGTGCGCACGCATCCCGAGACCGGCCGCAAGGCGCTCTACACGTCGAGCGCACACACGTCCCACATCAAGGGATGGAGCGAACGGGAGAGCCTGGCGCTGATGGAGTTCCTGTGGGAGCACCAGGTCCGGCCAGAGTTCACCTGCCGCTTCCGCTGGGAGACCGGCTCGCTCGCCTTCTGGGACAACCGCTGTGCGATGCACAACGCCATCAACGACTATCACGGTCATCGGCGGGTCATGCATCGGATCACCCTGGCGGGCGACAAGCCGCGATAGTCACGTCTCTTTGCTCCCCCGTCTTACGCAGGGCGATCGCATATGCCCACTTCCGTCGTCTCGACCGAGGGCCCCCTCGACTTCGCTCGGGGCAAGCTCCATCCCGAGCGGAGAGACCTTCCGTCCACAATAGGCCACTTATCGTGGACAGAAGGTCTCTCCGCTCCGCGCTTCGCGCTCCGGTCGAGACGACGGAAATCGCCATATGCGATCGCCCTACCGTCTTACGGGGGAGGGTGGGGAGGGGGAGAGCGACAGAGGGGATTGATGAAATCCTTGATCTGAAACTTGCTCGCCGCTCGACTGGGACTCGCCCCCTCCTGGCCCGCGCGTTTGGCCCTTTCAGGGCCAAACGCTTGCCCGTATGACGGGGGAGGAACCCGGTTCCTGGAGAAAAGACCATGTCCGATTTCGGCGGCCTGCTGGCCGTTTTCGTCCTCGTCGTCGCCAACGGCTTCTTCGTCGCCGCCGAATTCTCGCTCGTCGCCGTGCGCCGCAGCCGGGTGATGGAGCTGGTTGCCGCCAAGCGGATGAACGCCAAGGCGCTGGGGCACGCCCTCGACAATCTCGACTCCAACCTCGCAGCCACCCAGCTCGGCATCACCATCTCGTCGCTGGCGCTGGGCTGGGTCGGCGAACCGGCGATCGCTCATCTGATCGAAGGGCCGCTGACCCGCGTCGCCGGCTCCTTTGCCGGCATCAGTGCCTATGCCATCGCCGTCGCGCTCTCGTTCGTCATCATCACGGCGCTGCATATCGTGCTGGGCGAGCTCGCGCCCAAAAGCCTCGCCCTGCAGCGCAGTGAAGGGACCGCTCTTTGGGTCGTCCGGCCTCTCGGCCTGTTCCGCTGGCTGCTGAGCCCGGCGATCACCGTGCTGAACGGCCTCGGCAACCTCGTCCTGCGCCTCTTCGGCCTTCGGCCGGGCACCGGAGAGGCCTCGCTGCATTCGGCCAGCGAGCTGAAGTTGATCATCGCCCAAAGCCAGGAGGCGGGGCTGCTGCAGGAGGCGCAGGAGGAGATCGTCGCGCGGACACTCGACATCGGCAAGCGGGTGGTCGGCGAGATCATGACGCCGCGCACTGAAATCGACTGGATCGACATCAATGACGATCGCGAAGCAATACGCCGGGTGGTGATCGAAAGCAGCCATGCCGAGCTGCTGGTCGGACGCGGCAGCATCGACGAGATCGTCGGCGTGGTCGCCAAGAAGGATCTCCTGAGTCAGGTGCTCGCCGGCCGGGAGCTCGATCCGGCCGCGGTTGTGGGCGAACCGCTTCTGATCCATGAGGGTGTGCTGATCTTCGAGGTACTGGAGCTCTTCAAGCAGGCGCCGGTGCGGGTGGCTGTCGTGGTCGACGAATACGGCGGCCTCGAAGGCATCGTCACGCAAGCCGACCTGCTGGAGGCGCTGGCGGGCGACCTGCCCGATGACGAGGGCGATACGCCCGACATCGTCGAGCGCGACGACGGCTCGCTGCTGATCGACGGCATGGCGCCGGTGAACGGCGTCCTCGGCCGCCTCGGTCTCAGCCTGCGGCCGCATCATACAGGCTTCCACACCATTGCGGGCTTCGTGCTGGCCGAACTCGGGCGATTGCCGGTGACTGCCGACGGCTTCAGCTACGACGGCTGGCGTTTCGAGGTCGTCGACATGGACGGCCGGCGAATCGACAAGCTGCTGGTGAGACGCGAAGCGCCGGATGCTCAGATGGGCTGAACGTCCCTGAGGTTGGCGACGTCGATCTTGGGGAACAGAAGAGGCGGGACGGCGATGCGCCGGCCGGCGGGAATTGCCGAAAGCGCATGCTTGCCGTCTTGCGGCCAAGGCACGAGATCCGCGGCGTCGCCCAGGCTGCACAGGACTTTCTCCGCACTCGACGGAATGAAAGGCCAGGCCGCGAGGGCCGAGACGCGGACGAGGTTGATGCTCGTGTTGACGACGGTCGCCGCTCGCGCCGGGTCGTTCTTGATGACGGACCAGGGTGCCGCTTCCGCAAGATAGGCGTTCGCAAGTCTCCAGATGGCGCGGACTTCCTCGGCCGCCTTGCGCAACGCCAGACTTTCGTGATGGCGGCGTAGGCACGTCAGGTGCCCGTCGAGCGAGTCGGCAAGCTGATGCTCGAGAGGGCCGATCTGGCTGCCATCCGGCACAATGCCGTCGAAGCGCGCCGCGGCGAACGCCAGGCAGCGGTTGACCAGATTGCCGAAGATGTCGGCCAGGTCCTTGTTCACGCCGTCGACGAAGCGGGCGAGCGTGAAATCCGTGTCGGCCGACTCCGGCGCGTTGGCCGCCAGCCACCACCGCCAGGCGTCCGCCGGCAGTAGGGCGAGGGCGGTGTCGGTGAAGATGCCGTGGCCAGCACTGGTCGAGAACTTGCCGCCTTCGAAGGTCAGCCAGTTGAACCCTTTGATGGTGTCCACGAGCTTGAACGGCAGGCCCGATCCCAGGAGCGTCGCCGGGAAGCTCACGGCGTGGAACGGCACGTTGTCCTTGGCCAGGAACTGCACGTAGGTCACGTCCTCGCCGCTCCGCCACCAGTCGCGCCAGTTGCGCCCCGGCGCTGCGTCGCTCCATTCGATCGCGGCGGCGATGTAGCCGATGGGGGCGTCGAACCAGACGTAGAAGACCTTGTCCTCGAAGCCCGCCTTGGGCACCGGCACGCCCCATTCGAGATCGCGGGTGATGCAACGGTCGCGCAGGCCTTCGTCGAGCCATTTCAGCGCGATCGAGCGGACGAGCGCCGGCCAGTCGCGTCGGGTGGCGAGCCAGTCGCGCAGCCGGCCGTCGAAGGCCGAGAGCTTCAGGAACAGATGGCGGGTCGCACGAAATTCGACGTCGGTGGCGCCTGAGATCGCCGAGCGCGGCGAGCGAAGTTCCTCGGGGTCGAGCAGCGCCGTGCAGCTCTCGCACTGGTCGCCCCGCGCGTTGGCATGGCCGCAGTGCGGGCATGTCCCGACGATGTAGCGATCGGGCAGGAAGCGCCTGTCGGTCGGCGAGTAGGCCTGGAGGATCGTGCGTTCCTCGATGAAGCCCGCTGCATCGAGGCAGCGGAAGATATCCTGCGTCAGCTGCCGGTTCGCCTCGCCCGAGGTGCGCGAGAAATGGTCGAACGACAGGCCGAACCGGCGATAGATGTCCGCCTGCACGGTGTGCTGACGGGCACAGTAGTCGGCGACCGGCACGCCGGCGGCATGCGCCGCCAGCTCGACCGGCGTGCCGTGCTCGTCGGTGCCGCACAGAAACAGGACCTCGTGGCCGGTTTGCCGGCGAAAGCGGGCGTGGATGTCGGCCGGCAGCAGGGATCCGGCGAGATTGCCGAGATGCTTTACGCCGTTGACGTACGGCAGCGCGCTGGTGATCAGGAACTTGCTCATGGGACTCTCCGTCGTGTCGCGTCTGGACATGAAAAAGCCCTTCGCGAGGAAGGGCTGGAGAGACCGATCGGGCCCTTTAGCGCCCGCGCGTCAGCATTCCGCCCCGTCCTGTCGAAGGGGCGGGCGCATTCGCGGGAAGGCGGTGCGGACCGAAATCGTCATTCCTCCAATATTGTGCGCAGCAGTAGTCCCGTCAATAGTCGGTCGACATGCTTGCGCCGTGGCAGATGGCGGTTGTTGCCGTGGTGAGCCGCATGCCGTATTACAATATGTATTACGGGAGCATTCCATGGCTGCGCTGTCGGTACGTCTGAAGCCTAAGACCGAAGCTCGATTGCGGGCTTATTGCGAGCGTACGGGCTTGACCAAAACGCAGGTCGTGGAAGCCAGCCTAGAGCACACGCTGGAATCGCGCCGCCTGACGTTCGCCGAACTCGCTCGAGAAACTGGATATATCGGCAGTTTCAACGGGCCAGGCGACCTTTCGGAAAACGTGTCGAAGTACGTGAAACGGAAGCTAAGACGCAAGCATGGCCGCCGCAGCGCTGATTGATGCCGGTCCGCTGGTCGCGGCAGGCAACAAAAGGGACCGGCGACATGTCCTTTCCGTTAGGTTCATCGGCAGCTTTGAGGGAACCCTCGTCACAACTTGGCCCGTGCTGACGGAGGTTTGCCATTTGATACCGCATCGCGCGGCAGTGCGTTTCATGAGATCGGTCGCGCGCGGCGGGATCGAAGTCCGTAATATTCCGCCGGGGGCATTCGCCCGGATTGCCGACATGATGGAAAAGTACGCCGACTTGCCCATGGACCTGGCTGATGCGTCGTTGGTGTGGCTCGGTGACGAAACGGGAATTCGCGACATTGTCACGTTCGACGAAAGGGACTTCGGCACGTATCGATTGGCCAGCGGCAAGCGATTCAACAATTTGATGCCGACGCGAGGCTGAGCATCAGCGCACCGGCGGCGTGAGCGTCATCGTGCCGACGGCGCTGCGGCCGAGCTCGGCGCGGGTGCCGGCGATCTCCATGTAGCTCAGGTTCTGCCAGCGCTGGACGAAGTTGCGGGCCCACGGCGAGAGCATGTTGCCCGATTGGCCGAGCGGCATGGCGAAGCGGCTGTTGTCGAGGTCGCTGAAATCGTAGATGCCGCGATAGCCCGCGCCATGGGTGGCCTCGAACGGCCGGCTGCCGCGGTAGGAGGGCTGGGCGCGGTTCAGCGTCTGCGCGCCGCCGTCCGACGGGAAGCGCACCGAGGCGATGTCGCGCAGGAGCGGCACGCCGTCGAACATCGGATGGCGATGGGCGGCGTCGTGCTCGATGCCCCACTGCCAGCTCTCGATGTCCGGTCCTTGCCGGCGCGTGATCCAGGCGAGCGCGCGATCGAGCGCCAGCGCGATGGCGTCCTCGCAGCTTTCGGTCTGGCGCGTGCCGCCGTCGTCGCACCAGCCCGGCTTTTCGCGGATGATGCGCATCATCAGCGGCACGTCCGGTGTCGCCATTGTCTGGAAGAGCTCCTCGCCCAGCTCGTCGGCCATGATCCCGCGCTGCAGTTCCCAGATCCAGGCGGTGTAGATCAGCGGCTCGGCGCGGCTCGCCAGCATGAAGCGGTTCCAGCTCTTCAGCATGGCGTGCGCCCTGGCGGCGCGCGCATTGCGCGGCGTCCCCTTCAGGAGCACCGGCAGCATGTCGTCGGCGTCGAGCGTGCGATTGTCGGCCTGCATGACGATCATGCCGTAGACCGGATGGCGCTCGACCTCGCGCAGCAGCTGGTTGGCGCGGCGCTGGCGGTAGGGCTCGGCCCAGTCGCGGCTGATGAAGTGGCGGTAGTCGTCGGGCACCAGGCGCCCGTTGGCGTTGACGATGATGCCGCTCGTCGGATTGTAGAGGCGCGGCAGCTCGTCGAACGGCACGAAGCCTGCCCAGTCGAACTCCGACGTCCAGCCTGGCACCGGCATCGAGCCGTCGCCCTTGCGCCGGATCGGCACGCGGGCGGGCGCGATCAGGCCGACGTTACCCGCGGTGTCGGCATAAACCATGTTCTGCATCGGCGAGACGATGCGCCGGGCAGCACCCAGGAACTCTTCCCAGTTCTGCGCCAGGCCGAGGCGGCCGAAGCCCTCGGCCGACGTGTCGGCGCCGTCGAGCGCCGTGGCCTGGAGTGCAAGAACATGGCCCTGGGCGGTGAGATCGTCGGCGCGGCGGATGATGTCGTCGATCACCGGGCCGTGGCGCGTCTCGCGCACGCGCATGGTGATCGGCTGGCCCCAGCGCACGTTGATCGTCTCCTCGCGCACGCTGAACGGGCGCGGCCCGTCGGGCGTGATGTAGCGGTTGGGATCGGTCGGATCGACGCGCTCGATGAACAGGTCCTGGCTGTCGAGGTTGGTGGTGGTGAAACCCCAGCCGATCGTGCCGTTGTGACCCAGCACGACGGCCGGCGAGCCGGGCGAGGTGGCGCCGCGGATGTCGAAGCCCGGCCCGACCAGGCGCGCCAGATACCAGGTGCCGGGAAAGCCCAGCGCGAGATGCGGATCGTTGGCGAGCAGGGGCTTGTCCGACACCGAATGGGCGCCCGACAGCACCCATTCGTTCGAGGCCTCGCGCTTGCGCGTGGCGATGTTGTCGGTCTCGCGATAGAGGCGGTCGAGGTCGGTGCGCTTCAGGGCCTCGTTGGCCATCGTGAGCGTGGCGTCCTGATTGTCGCCCACCGGCTCGATCAGGAACTTCACCGTATCGGTGCCGATCTTGCGCGCGAGCCGCAGCCGCAGCAGCTCGGCGCGCCAGTTGCCGTCGAGGCCGAGCGCCATCAGCTTGGCCCACACCAGCGAATCGGCCGCCCGCCACGGCTCGGGCTTGTAGGAGCCGCCCGACAGCAGCTTGATCAGGGTGAGCTCGAGGCCGAACTGCTGGTCGTCGTCGGCGATCCAGGCGTTCACACCGGCGGCGTAGGCGTCGATGATGGCGCGCATGGCGGGCGACAGCGCGTTCAGGCTCTCGGTCGCGCGGCGATAGACGCCAAGCCCGCGCATGGTGCGGTCGGTGTCGATCAGGCTGGAGCCGATCAGCCGCGGCGGCAGCAGTTCCGCCAGCCGGCCCTGGCCGAGCCGGCGCAAGAACTCCATCTGCCAGAAACGGTCCTGGGCATGGACGTAGCCCAAGCCGAACGCGGCATCCTCGATCGAGCCCGCGATGATGTGGGGCACGGCGTTCTTGTCGCGCAGGATCTCGACCGGCGCCTTGAGGCCCGCGGCTTCGACATGGCCAGCGTACGACGGCAGCGCCCCGCGCACCTGGAAGAAGGCGCCGGTCAGGAACACCAGGATCGCAAGGGCGGTGCCGGCCACGAACTTCGCGAGGCCGGCGGCAACGCGGGTCAACAGGCGCAAGATCAAGCTTCTTCCAGACCGCGCGCTTCCAGCGCGCTCACGATCATGAGCGCGCTGGGAGGTCGCGTCAGACGCGACCCAGCGCGCGGTCCGGAAGAGGAAGAAGCGCGCATCTGCTACTCAGCCGCCGAGGAAGGAGAGGATGGCGTCGCGGTCGTTGTCGAGATCGGGCGCGGGCCGGCGCGTCTTGGGGTCCTCGAAGGCCGACATCTTCACCGGATTGCCGGCGAGCTTCAGCGTGCCGCCGCTGCCGTCGGGCGCCTCGATCAGCATGTTGCGCGCCGCTACCTGCGGATGCTCCAGCGCCTGCTTGATGTTGTTGATCGGTCCGCACGGTATGCCGGCCTTGCCGATGACGGCCAGCCAATGCGCCGTGGTATTGCCCTTCAGCACCGATTCGATCTCGCGCTCGAGCTTGCCGTGGTGCTTCTGCCGCAACGCGTTTGTCTTGTAGCCCGGGTCGGTCGCCATGTCGGGACGGCCCAGCGCCTCGCAGGTCTTGATGAACAGCCCGTCATTGCCCGCGGCAATGATGATGGCGCCGTCCGACGTGGCGAATGCCTGGAACGGCGTGATGGTGGGATGGCGCGCGCCGAGCGGGCCGGGGACCTCGCCCTCGACCGTGTAGCGCATGATGGCGTTCTCGAGCAGCGCCAGCTGGCAGTCGAACATGGCGATGTCGACCTTGGTCGATTCGCCGGTCTTGAGGCGATGCACCAGGGCGGCATTGACCGCGACCGCAGTGAACAGGCCCGCGCCGACGTCGCCGATCGACATGCCGACGCGTGCCGGCGGCTGGCCCTCGTTGCCGGTGATGCTCATGATGCCGCCCATGCCCTGGACCACCATGTCGTAGGCGGGGTCCTTGGAGTTGGGGCCGGTATGGCCGAAGCCCGAGGCCGAAGCGTAGATCAGCTTGGGATATTTCTTGTGCAGCGTGTCCCAGCCGTAGCCCAGCTTCTCCATCGTGCCGGGCCGGAAGTTCTCGACGATCACGTCGGCCTTCTCGAGCAGCTTCTCGAAGATCTTGCGGTCGGCGTCGGCCTTGAGGTCGAGCGCGATGCTTTCCTTGCCGCGGTTGACCGAGGCGAAGTAGGTCGACTTGCCGTTGACGAACGGGCCGTAGGCCCGCGCATCGTCGCCGCCCTTGGGCGGCTCGACCTTGATCACCCGCGCGCCCATCTCGGCCATCAGCAGGGTGCAGTAGGGGCCGGCCAGGATGCGAGACAGGTCGACGACGACGACGCCCGACAGCGGGCCCTTTGAAGCTTGGGTCATGAAGGGTTCTTAGCCAGTGGCCCGCCGCGAATCCAGCCGGCCATTTCACCGCACCATTTCACCGGAGGGGCCGCAGGGCATCGCGCAGGAAGGCCGCGACGTCCCGCTCGGCGCGGGCGAGGGCGGCCGGATCGCCGCCCATGGTCGCGCCGCGCTGCATGCAGGCCCGAAAATAGGCGGCGATGGCGGTGGGATCGCGCAGCATCTCGCCGGTATCGAGGCGGCGCACGGTGCCGCTTTCGACATCGACTTCCGCCTTGCAGTCACGGGCGCTTTGCAGGCTCTGCAGGAAGCGCGGCGCCTCAGGAATGTCAAAATCGTGATGCGCGCCGTCGTAGGTGACCACCTGGACCGGCACGCCTTTGGCCGCGAACCAGGCCGCATAGTCCCGGCAGGCCGCCGCCGGCGTGTAGTCGTCGGCGCCGCCCAGCAGCATCAGGATCGGCGCGCGGCTCACCTGCTGAGCGCGATAGGGGATGCTGCAGGACGGATAGAGGGCCACGTGCGCGGCAAAGCTGAGGCCGCCGTCGGTCACGCCGCGCCGCAGTGGCTCCAGGCTGGAGTAGAGGGCAACCTGGCCGCCGCGTGAAAAGCCCATGATGCCGATCCGCGCCGGGTCGATGCGCGGATGCGTGGCGAGCAGCTTCAGGGCCGTCAGGGCGTCGGCGAGGTTGGCCATGGTCGACAGCCGGCTCTGGTCGCGCGCTGTCGAGGAGAGGCCGCGCGGCGCAAAACTGTCGACCACGAAGGTGGCGATGCCGAGACCATTCAGCCGGGCGGCCCAGGCATCCTCGCGGCCGGCCAGGATGCCGCCGCTGCCATGGGCGATCACCATCGCCGGCATCCGGGCCGCAGCCGTGGCCGGCAGGACCAGCATGCCGACGACGGTCACTGGCGCGCCCGCGCCACGCACGAGCTCGCTCGGGCCGGACGGCGTCAGGGAGGCGAACTCGATGCGTCCGGTGCGACCGTCGGCGAGCGACGCGACCGGCTGTGCGAAGAGCAGTGACGGCGCCATGATCAGCGCGATGGTAAGCACGACGTATCTCATCGGGACGCCTCATGGTCTTTGCCGGGAGCGCGCCACTCCAGTGGCGCTCATGGGCTGTGTGATCCACAAAGACGCGCCACAGGAGTGGCGCGCTCCCGGCAAAGAGACTTAGCGTGTCGCTCGTCGCGAATCGAACCACACGTTCGCCGCTGCCGCGCCGACCACGATGACGCCGCCAAGCAGCGTGAGGTCGTCCGGCTTTTCGCCGTCGAACAGCCACACCCAGATCGGACCCAGCACGAGCTCGAGCAGACCGAGCAGCGCTGCCTGGCCGGCCGGGATGCGCTTCAGGCTTGCCATGTAGAGCAGCAGGCCGCCGGCGAGCTGACCGGGGCTGAGCGCCAGGAGCCAGGGGACCTGCTGCCAGGTGACATTGGCCGGTTCGGCAAAGGGCAGGGCGACCAGGGCCGAGATCACGCCGGCGAGCCAGATCGCGGGCGCCATGCTGACGTCGCGGCGATGGCGGACCACGACGTAGTTGCCGCTCATGCACAGCACGACGATGCCCGCTATGGCCATGCCGGCAAGCGCGCCAGCTTGCAACGAGCCCGCGACGCTGATGGCGAGGCCCAGCACGGCGGCGCGCCATGGTGAGGATCGTGTGACCATGCAGCGGCTCGCCAAGGAAGAAGCGCGCCAGCAATGCGGTGATGA
Organism: uncultured Alphaproteobacteria bacterium; assembly: GCA_963809025.1. Classification (GTDB taxonomy): domain Bacteria; phylum Pseudomonadota; class Alphaproteobacteria; order Reyranellales; family Reyranellaceae; genus Reyranella. Next base: position 44,018 of record CAWEIE010000033.1, read on the forward strand.
AAGGCGTGGCGCCGAACATCAGCAGCACGTTGGCGACCGGTGCCAGGCCAAGGGCGAGGATGAAGCTCACGAAACTTCCGGCAAGCAGCACGGCGCTGACAAGCAATGCCCAGCCGGCATTGCGAACGTCGATCAACGCGCCGCGGCGTTGGAGAACAAGGAATGGCAACATCGTGGCGACGAGGAACGCCGATCGCCAGAACGACACGTCCCATGCCGGCAGTTCGATGCGGCGCACAATGACGCCAGCCGTGCTGAAAATAGTGGCGGCGGCAACGGCATAGACGACGCCGAGCGCGGCGACGGAACTCCGGGAGGTGGCGCGCGTTTTCATGGCAAGAAACTGTGAATACGGATTCGACGTGCCCCCGTCCATCGATTCCCTCGACTTGCCGCCGTTCCGTCCGCGCTTTCCCTGGTGGAGCGCGGACCTCCAGACGATCGCCGTGTTGCTCGGCACCTATCAGGCCGACCTGTCGCCGCATACCAGCGAGCGCATGTGCTTTTGCATGGCAGATCGCAGCGGCGACATCCTGCTCGCCATGCTCGATCATCCTGCGACGCCGACAGAGGGGCGTCCCCTGGTCGTCCTCGTGCACGGCCTCACCGGTTGCGAAAACAGCTCCCATGTCCTCAAAGCCGCGCGCCATCTTCTCGATCGCGGCTATCGCGTGTTGCGGATGAACCTGCGCGGCTGCGGCGCCTCGCGTCCGCATTGTCGCGAGCACTATCACATCGGGCGCACCGCCGACTTCCGCCGCGTGCTGTCGCAATTGCCCAACGAGCTGACCGACAACGGCGTGGTCGCCGTCGGCTATTCGCTGGGCGGCGCCATGCTGCTGAAGTATCTCGGCGAGGAGGGCTCGTTCTCGCCCCTGCGCGCCGCCGCCACGATCTGCGCGCCGCTCGACCTCGAGCAGACCTGCGAGCACATGCTGCGGCCGCGCAACTGGCTCTACCACAGCTACATTCTGGCCGATCTCAAGAAGGAGACGCTGGGCGCAGGCGGCAAGCTGTCGGATGAGGAGCGCGAGATCGTGCGGATGGCGCGGACCGTCCGCGAATACGACGATCGCTTCATCTCGCCGCGCTACGGCTTCCGCGGCGCCGACGACTACTATGAACTGTGCGCGCCGCTGGCCTACATGCCGGAGATTCGCGTGCCCACGCTGGTGCTGGCGGCGAGCGACGATCCGTGGATTCCGGCGGACTACTATCGCGACTTCAAATGGTCCGACAATCCGTCGCTGCTGTCGGTGATGGCCGAGGGCGGCGGGCATCTCGGCTTCCATTCGGCCGGCAGCGACCGGCCGTGGTGCGACACGGTGCTGGAGAAATTCCTGGAGCGGGTCTGATAGACTTTCAGGCGTGAGCCGACCCGACCCGCCGCCGTTCCAGCCGCGCTTTCCCTGGTGGAGCAGCGATCTGCAGACCATTGCCAACCGCCTGCGCAGCCCCGATACGCTCGCCCCTCACACGACTGAACGGCTGAAGTTCCCCATGCCCGACGACACGGGCGACACGCTGCTGGCGAGCCTCGACCGCCCGGCGACGCCGCGCGCCGGGGCACCCCTTGCCATCCTGATCCACGGCCTGACCGGATCGGAAGACAGCCGCTACATCTTCAGCATGGCCCGACTGCTGCTCGATCGAGGCGGCCGCGTGCTGCGGCTCAACCTGCGCGGCGCGGGGTCGTCTCGCGCCGTTTGCGGCGAACACTACTACGCCGGCCGCAGCCAGGATTTTCGCAGCCTGCTGTCAGTGCTGCCGAAGGAGCTGACGGCCGACGGCATGGTCGCGGTCGGCTACTCGCTGGGCGGCGCCATGCTGCTGAAATACCTCGGCGAGGAGGGCAAGGCCGCGCCGCTGCTTGCCGCCGCCAGCGTCTCGGCGCCGATCGACCTTGCCGTCACCTGCCGCTACATGATGCGGCCGCGCAACCGCCTCTATCACCGCTATATCCTCGATCAGATGAAGATCGAGGCGACAGGCGAGGGCGCCGTCGTCTCGGCCGCCGAGCGTGGCGCCATCATGGGCTCGCGCAGCGTCTGGGACTACGACGACGTCTTCATCGCCCCGCGTTATGGCTTTGGCAGCGCCGAGGACTACTACGATCGCTGCCGGCCGACGCGGTTCATGGGCGGCATCGGCGTCCCGACCCTGGTGCTGGCGGCGCTCGACGATCCCTGGATACCCGGGGCGCTCTATCGGGGGTATGATTGGGCGGCAAATCCGTCGCTCACACCGCTTCTGCCTGACCGTGGCGGCCATGTCGGCTTCCATGGCAGCGGCAGCCGCCAGCCGTGGAGCGACCTCATGGTCGCGAGGTTCTTCGAACATGGGTGATCAGATGGCAATGATCGTCGGCGTGGCCTGCTCGCTGGTCGCTCTCGTGCTGGCGTGGCGCGCCTATCGCAGCGCCGCGGCCGACCACGAGGAGCGCAAACGGGAGAAGGAACGACGAGACTAGGTCTCGCTGGAGCTCATGCTCTTCCGGACCGCGCGCTGGGTCGCGTCAGACGCGACCTTCCCCGCGCGCCTCATGATCATGAGCGCGCGGGGACGCGCGCGGTCCGGAAGAGCATGAGGCCCGAAGCCAAGTCCTAGCGGATGGTGACCGGCTCGGCCGGCGGTCCGTCCTTCAGCAACGCCTGCAACTGCGCGCCGAGGTCGAGCGGCTCGAACCGCTCCTTGGACGCCGCGATCTCGTCGGCGCGTCCACCAGCGATGGCCGAGCGTCCAGCTGCGCTCGCGCTCGTCGAGGCCAGACGTGTCGATCTCCGTGCGCTCGGTGCGGCCGAGGAAGAAGCGCTCGCGATGCAGCACGTCCTTGCCGCGCCAGCTCATGCGGCGCTCGCGCTTCCACACCCAGCGCACCGGTCCGTCGACCACGATCGCCGTCTCCTCGCGCGCTTCGCGCACCGCGGCGTCGGCGAATTCCTCGCCGGGATCGACGAAGCCGCCGATCATCACCCAGAAGGGATCGGAATGCGGGTTGGCCGGGTCGAAGACACCCGGATCGTGCACGTTGAACAGGAAGAGGCGGTCGTCGGGATCGAGCAGGATCAGCCGCGCCGAGGGACGTTCAATCATTCGGGGCGATCATTTGCCTTTCAGCAATCTCGCGGCATCGACGGCGCCGTAGGTCAGGATGCCGTCGCAGCCGGCGCGCTTGAAGCCGGTCAGGGTCTCGATCAGCACCTTGTCCCAGTCGAGCCAGCCGCGGTCGGCGGCGCCCTTCAGCATCGCGTACTCGCCGCTCACCTGGTAGGCGTAGGTCGGCACGCCGAAGGAGTCCTTCACGCGGCGCACGATGTCGAGATAGGGCAGGCCGGGCTTGACCATCACCATGTCGGCGCCTTCCTCGATGTCGAGGCCGACCTCGCGCAAGGCCTCGTCGGAGTTGGCGTAGTCCATCTGGTAGGTCTTCTTGTCGCCCTTGAGCGCGCCCGAGCTGCCGATGGCGTCGCGGAAGGGATTGTAGAAGGCCGAGGCGTACTTGGCGGCGTAGCTCATGATCTGCGCGTGAATGAAGCCCTTGGCGTCGAGCGCCTTGCGGATGGCGCCGATGCGGCCGTCCATCATGTCGGACGGCGCCTGGATGTCGGCGCCGGCTTCAGTCTGCACGATCGCCTGCTTGACCAGGGCTTCCAGCGATTCGTCGTTCTGCACGTAGCCGTCGCGCACGATGCCGTCATGGCCGTCGCTGTTGAAGGGATCGAGCGCCACGTCGCAGACGACGCCGATGCCCGGCACATGCCTTCTTCGCCGCGGTGATGGCGCGGCAGACCAGGCCGTCGGGATTGTAGGCCTCGCGCGCGTCGGGCGTCTTCTTGGCGGGATCGGTCTCCGGGAAGATCGCGATGGCGGGGATGCCGAGATCGCGCGCCTGCTTGGCGGCTTCGACGAAGAGATCGACCGTCAGGCGATCGACGCCGGGCATCGATTCCACCGGCGTGCGGGCGTTGGTGCCTTCCTGGACGAACACCGGCCAGATCAGGTCGTCGACCGACAGCCTGGTCTCGGCCACCAGCCGGCGCGACCAGTCCTCGCGGCGGTTGCGGCGCAGCCGCGTGGTCGGATAGCGGCCCAAGGTCGTAAAGCGTTTCCCCATGGCGCCCGTTTATAGCGGCTCAGGCTGCCGGAAGGCGACGGCGATAATAGGCATTGGGTCGCACCCCGTCGGCCATGTAGCCGCAGAAACCGGCGGCCAGCACGGCCTCGGCCCACAGGTCGACCGCCAGCGGCCAACCGGCTTGGCTCCACAGCGCCACGGCGAAGCGCCAGGCGATCCAGGCGACGAAGCCCGCGCTGGCCACCACTGGCGTCGCCGGCAGGCGCAGCAGGGTCATGACGACAAAGACGGCCGACCATATCCCGGCGAAGCCGACGGCGATCATGTAGCGGATGCCGATCGAGCGGAGCTGGTCGAAAGCGAGGAGGGCACCGACGATGGCCACCAGGCAGACCACGACAGCCGCGAGCACGACCCAGAGCAAGGCACCGCCCAGCCGTGCCTCGGGCCGCGTCGCTGCTTCCTGCTCGGTCATGTCCCGCCAGGCCATGATGTCATCATACCCGTTTCATTGACTGGGTAGGACCCCCCGATATGATCCGCCGCGCATGGATTTCACCCTCACCGAAGACCAGCAGGCCTTCCGCGACACGGCACGGCAATTCGCGACCGACCGCATGCTGCCCGAGGCGGCGCGCTGGGATGCCGAGAAGATCTTTCCCGAAGACGTGCTGCGCGAGGCGGCGGCGCTGGGCTTCGGCGGCATCTATGTGCGCGACGATGTCGGCGGCAGCGGGCTGTCGCGGCTCGACGCGGCATTGATCATGGAGGAGCTGGCGGCGGCCTGTCCCAGCACGGCGGCCTACATCTCGATCCACAACATGGCCGCCTGGATGATCGACGGCTTCGGCGACGACGAGCAGCGCCGGCGCTTCCTGCCCAGGCTCTGCTCGATGGAGCATTTCGCCAGCTACTGCCTGACCGAGCCCGGCGCCGGCTCGGACGCCGCGGCACTGTCGACGCGCGCCGAGCTTTCACGGCGACCACTACGTCGTGAACGGCACCAAGGCCTTCATCTCGGGCGGCGGGCGCAGCGACATCTACGTCGTCATGCTGCGCACCGGCGGGAAGGGGGCGGGCGGCATCTCGACCCTGGTGGTCGAGAACGGCACGCCGGGCATGTCCTTCGGCAAGCAGGAGCAGAAGCTCGGCTGGAACAGCCAGCCCACCGCCGCGGTGATCTTCGAGAACTGCAAGGTGCCGGTCGCCAATCGTCTCGGCCCGGAGGGCCATGGCTTCAAGATCGCCATGGCGGGGCTCGACGGCGGGCGCATCAATATCGGCGCCTGTTCGCTGGGCGGCGCGCGCGCCTGCCTGGAGACGGCGTCGCGCTATGTCGTCGAGCGCAAGCAGTTCGGCAAGCCGATCGCCGACTTCCAGGCGACGCAATTCAAGCTCGCCGACATGGCGACCGAGCTCGACGCGGCGCGGCTCCTGATCTGGCGCGCCGCCTCTTTGCTCGACGCCAAGTCGCCGGAGGCGACGCAGGCTGCGGCCATGGGCAAGCGCTTCGCGACCGATGTCGGCTTCAAGGTCGTCAACGACGCGCTGCAATTGCATGGCGGCTACGGCTACTTGAAGGACTTTCCCATCGAGCGCTATCTGCGCGACCTGCGCGTGCACCAGATCCTCGAAGGCACCAACGAGATCATGCGCGTGATCATTTCGCGCAGGCTGCTGATGGGGTAGGTGGGATAAGCACGGTGTCATCCCGAGCGAAGCGAGGGACCTTTGCTCATGGCCTTAAAGGTCCCTCGCTTCGCTCGGGATGACAGTCGTGGGAGTATCGGAGTGTCAGATGTCTGAGCTGAAATTCTGTTCGAAGTCAAAGACGGGCTGGGCGTGATCACGCTCAATCGGCCCAAGGCGCTGAATGCGCTGACGCACGGCATGATCCTGGAGATCGAGAAGGTCATCCCGCAATGGGAGAAGGACCCGGCGGTCAAGGCCGTGATCCTGCGCGGCGCCGGCGACCGCGCCTTCTGCGCCGGCGGCGACGTGACCGGCCTCTATCGCGAGATGAAGGACGAGCCTGAGGGCACGCTGCGCCGCGACTTCTTCTACGACGAGTACATCGTCAACCGCCGCATCTACCGCTACGCCAAGCCGTGGATCTCGCTGATCGACGGCATCGACATGGGCGGCGGCGTCGGCCTCTCGGCGCACGGCTCGCACTCGGTGGCGAGCGAGAAGTTCCTGTTCGCCATGCCGGAGACCACCATCGGCCTGTTTCCCGATGTCGGCGGCGGCTATTTCCTGACCCGCCTGCCGGGCGCGCTCGGCACCTTCCTGGCGCTCACCAGCCATCGCCTGAAGGCGGCCGATGCGTTGTGGGCCGGCATCGTCGATGCCCACGTGCCGAGCGCCAAGATCGACGACCTGCAGGCAGCCCTGGGCGCGGCGGATCTCTCGGGCCCCGACGCCAACCGCAAGGTCGATGCCGTGATCGCGCGCTTCACGGGGGATCCCGGCATGCCGACGCTGCCGGCCCTGATGCCCGACATCGACCGCTGTTTCTCGGCGGACTCCGTCGCCGAGATCGTGGCCAAGCTCAGGAAGCAGCCGGGGCGAATGGGCGCAGAAGCAGCTCGCGGCACTCCTGAAGCTGTCGCCGCTGTCGATGGCGATCACGCTGGAGCAGCTCAAGCGCTGCGCCAACCGCTCGTTCGAGGACACGATGACCATCGAGTACCGCATGTCCCAGGCGTGCATGCGGCCCGATCACGATTTCTTCGAGGGCGTGCGCGCGCTCTTGATCGACAAGGACCAGACGCCGAAGTGGAAGCCGCCGACCATCGAGGGCGTGACGCGCGAGATGGTCGAGGCGCACTTCAAGCCGGTCGCGAACGACCTGTTCTTCGATTGAAAGGGAGGATGACATGGCGAAAATCGCCTTCATCGGTCTTGGCAACATGGGCGGCCCGATGGCCGCCAACCTGGTCAAGGGGCAACATCAGGTAACGGCCTTCGACCTGTCGGCGGCGGCCCTCGACATCGCTGTCGAGAAGGGCGCCGCCAAGGCAGCGTCGGCCGCCGAAGCCGTGAAGGGCGCCGAGGTGGTCGTCACCATGCTGCCGGCCGGCAAGCATGTGCGCGGGGTCTACGAGAAGCGACGTGCTGCCCAACGTTGCCAAGGGCGCGCTGCTGATCGATTGCTCGACCATCGACGTCGACAGCGCCCGCCATGTCGGCGAGCTGGCGGCCAAGGCCGGGCTGGAGATGGTCGATGCGCCGGTCTCGGGCGGCGTCGGCGGCGCGACGGCGGGCACGCTCACCTTCATGGTGGGCGGCAGCGATGGCGCTTTCGCCAAGGCGCAGCCGATCCTCGAGAAGATGGGCAAGAACATCGTGCACACCGGCCCGACGCGGCGCGGGGCAGGCGGCCAAGATCTGCAACAACATGATCCTCGGCATCACCATGATCGGCGTCGCCGAAGGCTTCCTGCTGGGCAAGCGCCTGGGGCTGGACGTGCAGAAGCTGTTCAACATCGTGTCGACGTCGTCCGGCAGCTGCTGGGCGGTGAACAACTATCTGCCGCTGCCCGGGCCCGTGCCGACCTCGCCGGCCAACCGCGACTACCAGGCGGGCTTCACGGCCGACAACATGCTGAAGGACCTGAAGCTCGCCCAGCAGGCGGCGCAGACTTCGGGCGCCAGCACGCCGATGGGCGCGGAGGCAGCTCAGCTCTTCAACATGTTCGTCAACGCGGGCGGCGGGGCCAAGGATTTCTCGGGCATCATCAAGATGCTCGAAGGGAAGTAGGACGATGATCACGCTCTACGACCTGGTCTTCCAGGACGACCGCCGCCCCAGCCCGTTCTGCTGGCGCACCAAGTTCGCGCTGAAGCACAAGGGCCTGGCCTGGCGCGACGAGCCGGTGGGCTTCACCGAAAAGCAGAAGATCGCCTTCGCCCAATCGCAGACCGTGCCGGTCATCCATGACGGGCCGAATGTGGTGAAGGACAGCTGGGCGATCGCCCAGCATCTCGATGGCGCCTATCCGGAGAAACCGCTGTTCGGGCCGGCGCGACATCACGCCCATTTCGTTGCCTCGTGGGTCGACACCGCCGTGCATCCGGCGCTGTTCCCGATCCTTGTCGGCGATCTCTACGCGCGCGTGCGGCCGGTCGATCAGCCCTATTTCCTCGACTCGCGGGGCAAGCGGCTCGGCACCACCGACTTTGCGGGCTTCCAGGCCAAGGCGCGCGAGAAGGGCGTGGCCACCTTCCGCGCGGTCCTGGAACCGGCGCGACGCGTGCTGAAGGAGCAGCCGTTCCTCAGCGGCGAGCAGCCCGCCTATCCCGACTACGCGCTGGTGGGCGCCTTCCTGTGGGCCCGCGTCGCCACGCCGCTCACGCTGCTCGAAGCCGACGACCCGGTCCACGCCTGGCGCGAGCGCATGCTCGACCTGTTCGACGGGATGGGCCGCAAAGCCAAGGCGGCATGAAATACGATGCCGTCATCTTCGACCTGCTGACGGCGCTGATCGATTCCTGGACCTTGTGGAACGACGTCGCGGGCTCGCCCGAGGCCGGCATGAAGTGGCGCCGGCGCTATCTCGAGATCACCTACGGCTGCGGCCCTTACAGATCCTATGAAACCCTGGTGCGCGAAGCGGCGCGCGATGTCGGGCTGCCGGGGAGCCTGGGTGGTGAGCTCGAACGGCGCTGGGGCGAACTGCAGCCCTGGCCGGAAGCCCGCAGCGTACTGACGAAGATCCCCGTACCGCTGGCCGTCGCCACCAATTGCTCGGTGCGGCTGGGCCGGCTGGCGGCCGATCGCGTCGGCGTGCCGTTCAAGGTCGTGATCACGGCCGAGGACGCGGGCTTCTACAAGCCCAGGCCCGAACCGTATCGCGCCGTGCTTGCGGCTCTCGGCACCGCGCCGGAGCGCACGCTGTTCGTCGCCGGCTCGGCGTCGGACGTACCCGGCGCCAAAGGCGTCGGCATGCCGGTGTTCTGGCACAACCGGGTCGGCCTTCCGCCACGCGACGATGCCAGGCCCGACCATCTCGAACCGACCCTCGACAAGCTGGCCGACCTGTTCGCACGGAACTAAGGTGCCCCCGAAAGCAGGAGGGAGCACGTGGCCGAAGCCGTCCCATTCCGGCCCGAGGAGCATCGCTTCGGACCGACGCACTGGTTCGAGGACCTCAAGGTCGGGCAGAAGTTTTACATAAACTCACGGACCCAGACCGAATCGATGTTCGCCGCCTTCCAGCTCGCCAGCGGCGACAACCATCCGATTCACTACGACCGCGAGTACTGCCGGGCCCGTGGCCATCGCGACATGCTGGCGCACGGCCTGCAGGTCGCCATCCAGGGCGCGGCGGGGGCGGGCATCTTCCCGCATGTGATCGGCGATTCGCTGATCGGCTTCCTGGAGCAGTCTTCGCGCTTCCTGAAGCCGGTCTATTGCGGCGACACGCTCTATCCGATGCTCGAGGTGAGCGAGCTCAAGGCCGGACGCACGACGGGCGTGGTGACCATGAAGCTCACCATCCACAATCAGTCCGGCACGCTGGTATGCGACGGCGAACACAAGTACCTTGTGAAGAAGCGGCCACAGTAGGCCAGAGGAGCGGATATGCTCGGCGTCATCGCAAAGCTCACCATCAAGCCCGGCACCAATGCCGACTTCGAAGCGACGATGAAGGCGTTGCAGGCCAAGGTCCGGTCCGACGAGCCAGGCAACAAGCTCTATGCGCTGCACAAGACGGCCGACGTTAACGTCTACGTCATGTTGGAACGCTACGACGACCAGGCGGCGCTCGAAGCCCATCGGGCGGCGCCGCACTTCAAGGAACTGGGGCGCAAGCTCGGCGACTACCTCGCCGGCCGGCCCGATGTCCAGGTGATGCAGGAGGTCTGACGCCGACAACGGCGCATTGGGGAACATGGACGGCATCATCCACCGCCATACCAAGCCCGGCACTGCACCCGGCACGCTCGCCGGGCGCGCGCCCGTGCCCGACGAGGCGCTCGACTTCACCCTGGTCGAGTACACGTCCGAGGACGTGCAGGTGCTGCACGGCGTGGAAGTCGACGAGTGCCGCTTTCATCTCGGCACGCCCGGCCACACCTGGATCGACGTCGCGGGCCGGCCCAGTTCCGACATGCTGCGCGACCTCGGCATGGCCTTCAACCTGCACCCGCTGGCGCTCGAGGACGTGTTCCACGCCAACCAGAGGAGCAAGCTCGATCTCTACGAGGGCCAGGGCTTCATCGTGCTGAACGACCCGGTCTACGAGGACGAGGCGCTGATCCCGCGTCAGGTCAGCATCTTCTTCGGCGACAACTACGTGATCTCCTTCCACGATCACAAGCAGGACATCTTCAAGCCGGTGCGCGATCGCGTGCAGACCGCGGGCTCGCGGCTGCGCACTTTCGGCATCGACTATCTTGTCTATGCGCTGGTCGACCTTGTCGTCGATCGCAAGTTCCCGCTGATCGAGGCCTTGTCGACGCACCTCGAGGAGCTCGAGGACGAGGCGCTGGAGCGGCCGACGGACGACACGCTCTATCACATCCACCAGGCGCGGCGGGCGCTGGTCACGTTCCATCGCCTGCAATGGGCCGAGCGCGAGGCGGTGTTGGCGCTGATGCGGCCGGACGTGCCGTTCATCATGCCCGAGACGCGCACCTACCTGCGCGACTGCTTCGACCACGCCGTGGCCGTCCTCGAACTGGTCGAGAGCTACCGTGAAATGACCAACGGCCTGATGGAAGTCTATCTCATGCATTCGTCCAACCGCATGGCCGAGGTCATGAAGACCATGGCGATCATCACCGTCTTCTTCATGCCGCTGTCCTTCCTCGCCGGCATCTACGGCATGAACTTCGAAACCCAGCTCGGCAACATGCCCGAGTTGGGCTGGAAATATGGCTACACGTTCTTCTGGGTGATGGTCGTGGTGATCGTCAGCGGCCTGTTCTTCTGGCTGAAGCGCAAGCGCTGGATATGACCTGTCGGATCTTCGGCTCCGAGCTCTCGCCGTATTCGGTGAAGGTTCGCTCGTACTTCCGTTTCAAAGGCCTGCCGCACGACTGGATCCTGCGCTCGCCGGCGGTCCAGGCCGAGTTCCAGAAATACGCCAAGCTTCCGCTGGTGCCGCTGGTCGTGACACCGGAGGGTGAGGGTATCCAGGATTCGACGCCCATCATCGAGCGCTTCGAGGCGGACCAGCCGGCCCTTGCACCCGAGGATCCCGCACTCGCCTTCATCTCGGCGCTGCTCGAGGAGTATGGCGATGAGTGGGGCAACAAATGGATGTTCCATTATCGTTGGCGCTACCAGCCCGACGTCTGGTCGACCGCCGAGCGCATCGCCCAGCAGATGATGGACGGGCAGGGCACGCTCGCCGTCGCCCAGGCCCGCGCCGCCGTCGCCGAGCGCATGACCGCGCGGATCGGCTTCGTCGGCTCCAACCCGACGACTGAGCCCACCATCGAGGGCTCGTTCAAGCACGCCCTTGCCCTCCTCGAGGCGCATCTGCAGGCGCGTCCGTACATGCTGGGCAGCCGACCGGCCATGGCCGACTTCGGCCTGTGGGGCCAGCTCTACGAACTGGCGACCGATCCCACGCCTGGCGCCATCATGCGCAGCTCCGCGCCGAAGGTGATGGCCTGGGTGCAGCGCATGCTGTCGCCGAAGAATGAGGGGCCGTTCGAGGCCTGGCCGGCGTTGGCGCCGACGCTGATGCCGCTCCTGAAGGCAGAGGTCGCGGGCCTGTTCCTGCCCTGGTCGACGGCCAACGCGGCCGCCATCGCGGCGGGCCAGAAGAGCTTCGAGATGACGCTGGGCGGCGCGGCGTGGTCGCAGGAGCCGCAGAAGTATCACGCCCGTTCACTGGCCGAGCTCCGCCGCAAGTACGCTGCGGCGAAAGATGCACCTGGCCTTGACGTGATCCTGCGCGAGAGCGGCTGCCTGTCCTACCTGTCCTCTTGAGTCTTCCTCTTCCGGACCGCGCGCGTCCCGCGCGCTTCATGATCATGAGCGCGCGGGACGCGCGCGGTCCGGAAGAGCATGAGTTAGCGCAAGGCCGTCACGATCAGCGTCGTTCCCGACAGCCCCAGCAGCACCAGCACGAGCTGGCGGAAGACCGCGTCATTGACCCGACCGTAGAGCATCAGCCCGAGCCGCGCTCCAACCAGGCTGGTCGGCACGGTGATGAGCGCCCAGACCAGGAAGGTCCGATCGAGCAGGCCGGCGACGGCCGCGGCGAGCAGGGCAGTGGCCAGCACTGCCATGTTGAACGGTTGGTTGACGCCGCGCTGCTCGTTCTTGTTCCAGCCGCGCAGCTGCACCCAGATCGTCGGCACCGGGCCGCTGAGGCTCGCCATGCCGCCCATCACACCGCCGGCGAAGCCCGCCGCGGCATCGGCGGCGCGGCCGCCGCCGCTCACGGTCGGCGGATGGCGCACCAGGCCCATCCAGGCGCTGTAGAAGATCAGCAGGATACCGACGCCGAGCTTCAGCGGCTGCACGCGCACATGTTCGAGCAGCGCCGTTCCCAGCGGCACGCCCAAAAGGCCGGCGATGAGGAAGGGCCACAGCCGCGGCCAGCGCACGCCACTCCAGATGCGGCGCAGCGCCTGGAGATGGCCGGCGACGGAGCACAAAGCCACCAGAGGCGCCGCGGTCACCGGCGACATGGCCTGCAGCCAGAAGCCCAGCGCCATCAGCGCATAGCCGGTGCCGGTTAGCCCGTTGACGAAACCCGCCACCAGGGCGCCGGCAACAACGATGGCGATGTCGCCGGCCGGCGGGAAGGGCACGTCGTCAGGCCCCTCTTGTCAGGCGCCCGTGAAGGCCTGGATGCCGGTCATGGCGCGGCCGAGGATCAGCGCGTGGACGTCGTGCGTGCCCTCGTAGGTGTTGACCGCCTCGAGGTTCATGACGTGGCGGATCACGTGATACTCGTCCGACACGCCGTTGCCGCCGTGCATGTCGCGGGCGACGCGGGCGATATCGAGCGCCTTGCCGCAGTTGTTGCGCTTGATCAGGGAGATCATCTCCGGCTGGGCGTGGCCTTCGTCCTTGAGGCGGCCGACGCGCAGGCAGGCCTGCAGCCCGATCGCGATCTCGGTCTGCATGTCGGCGAGCTTCTTCTGGATCAGCTGGTTGGCGGCGAGCGGCCGGCCGAACTGCTTGCGATCGAGTGTGTAGTTGCGCGCCTGCTTCCAGCAGAACTCCGCGGCACCGAGCGCGCCCCAGGCGATGCCGTAGCGCGCGTTGTTGAGGCAGCCGAACGGCCCGCCCAGGCCCGAGACGTTGGGCATCATGTTCTCGACCGGCACGAACACCTCGTCGAGCATGATGGCGCCCGTCACCGAGGCGCGCAGCGAGAACTTGCCCTCGATCTTGGGCGTCTCGATGCCCTTCCAGGCGCGCTCCAGGATGAAGCCGCGGATGGCGCCGCCGTCGAGCTTGGCCCAGATCACCAGCACGTCGGCGATCGGCGAGTTGGTGATCCACATCTTGGAGCCCGAGAGCTTGTAGCCGCCGGGCACGGTCACGGCGCGCGTCTTCATGCCGCCGGGATCGGAGCCGTGGTCGGGCTCGGTCAGGCCGAAGCAGCCGACCCACTCGCCGGTGGCGAGCTTGGGCAGGTACTTCATGCGCTGCTCCTCGCTGCCGTAGGCATAGATCGGATGCATGACCAGCGAGGACTGCACGCTCATCGCCGAGCGGTAGCCCGAATCGACGCGCTCGACCTCGCGCGCCACCAGCCCGTAGGTCGTGTAGTTGGCGGCGGCGCAGCCGTACTTCTCGGGCAGGGTCGAGCCCAGCAGGCCAAGGGCGCCGAACTCGTTCATGATCTCGCGGTCGAATCTTTCGTGCCGGTTGGCCTCCAGCACGCGCGGCATCAGCTTGTCCTGGCAGTAGTCGCGGGCCGCATCGCGGATCGCGACCTCCTCTTCGGTGAGCTGGTCGTCGAGGAAGAACGGGTCCTCCCAGTCGAACGGCTTGGCATCGGCGCTGATGCCCTTGGCGGCGCTTTTCATCGGAACGGCGGCGGTGGCCATGTTCTCTCCTGGCGTTGTCCGCCGGGTCTTATCAGGCGGTCCCGGCCCCGCCAACCGTCCGTCCGGTGAGGGCCCTGAAAATCTCCAGACTGAGCCGGCCGAACGCCTCGGAAGCCCGCAATTCCACCGTTCGCGGCCGCGGCAGGTCGATTGCCAGGTCTGCCGCGATGCGGCCGGGGCGGGGCGACATGACCACCACGCGGTCGGACAGGAACACCGCCTCGGGGATCGAATGGGTGACGAACAGCACGGTCTTGCGCGTCTCGCGGGCAAGGTCGCGTTCGCCCCAGATGCGCAACAGCTCGAGCGCCATGTCGTCGCGGGTCATGGCGTCGAGGGCGCCGAAGGGCTCGTCCATCAGCAGCAATGGCGGGTCGAGCAACAGGGCGCGGCACAGCGCGGCGCGCTGCTGCATGCCGCCCGACAATTCGCGCGGCAGCTTGTCGCCGAACCCACTCAGCCCCGCCATGTCGAGGAGCTGCTCGGCGCGGCCGCGCAAAGCGCCGGCGTCCTGGCCGGCGAGCTCGGCGGGCAGCAGCACATTCTGCAGGATCGAGCGCCATTTCAGCAGGATCGGCGCCTGGAAGACCATGCCGATGTCGGGAATGGGCTCGCGCACGATACGGCCAGCGACCGTCACCGTGCCGACGGTGGCCGGCCGGAGGCCCGCCACGATGCGCAGCAGCGTGGACTTGCCACAGCCGCTCGGGCCCACCAGCGAGACGAACTCGCCGGCACCGACGGACAGCGAGATGCCGGCGAGCGCCTCGACCGGGCCGCTCGCCGCCTCGTATGTCATGCCGACCCGGTCGAGGCCGATCAGCTCCTTTTTCACAGCCACCACTGTCACCCCGAGCGCAGCGAGGGGCCTTTGAGGCCGCAGCAAAGGTCCCTCGCTGCGCTCGGGATGACAGCGAATCCCGTATCGGACATTTGCCAGCCTGGAGCTACTTGGGCATTTCGACCTTGGTTAGGAACTCGGTCGAGAAGACGTCCTTGCAGTCGACCTTCTTGGGCAGGCCCATGTAGGTGTTCACCAGGTCGACCGAGTCGCACATCTTCTTTTCGTCGATCCAGCCGATGCCGTTCTTGGCGTAGCGGTCGGTTTTCATCAGGCCGACGCCGATCTCCATGTTGGGGGCGATCGTCGCGAGGTCGATCTCGGGCACGCGCTTCTTGAAGATCTCCAGCGCCGCCTTCGGGTCGGCCATGACATCGCGCCAGCCCATGTAGGAGGCCTCCAGGAAGGCCTTCAGCACGGCCGGCCGCTCCTTCATCGTCTTGGCGCTGGCGATGATCGACATCGAGTACATGTCGAAGCCGAAATCGGCCCACGGCATCATCACCACGTTCCCCGGACCGGCCGCCTTCTCGTAGAACGGCAGGCCGGTCGAATAGTCCCCCACGCCATCCATGCGCTTCTCGGCGACGGCTGCCATCTTGGCGGTCGGCTCGATATTGACCCAGGTGACCTTGCCGGCGTCGATGCCGTTCACCTTGGCGAAGGCCGGGAACATCTGACGCTGGCTGTCGCCCGGAGGGGCACCCAGCGTCTTGCCTTCGAGATCCTTGGGTTTGGCGAGCGGGCTGCTCTTGAGGCTGAAGATGTTGAGCGGCGTCTTGTCGAACACCATGCCGACCGTCTTGACGGTCGTGCCGCGGCCGACCGAGGCGATCACCACGGCAGCATCGGCGAGACCCGCATCGGCGCGGCCGGTGTCGACCTTGGCGATCGAATCGCCCGAGCCCTTGGAGTTCTCCAGGGTGACGTCGAGGCCCTTGGCCTTGTAGTAGCCCTTGTCGAGCGCCACCCAGTAGGCGGCGTGGTCGCCGACGGCGAACCAGTTCAACGCGAAGGTGAACTTCTCCTGCGCCGAAGCGCTGCCGGCCGCGGCCAGCAGCACGGCCAGCGCGAGTGACAATGTCCTGGTCATGATTTGCTCCCTGTTACCCTTCCCCGATTCAGTCGATACCCTCGGCCCACGGCGCCCACAACTGTGCCGCAAGGACGACGGCGCCGTAGAGCACCAGCCCGACGACGGAAATCCAGATCAGCGCGGCGAACGCCACCGAGGTGTTCATGCTGCTCTGGGTAGTGACGATGACGTAGCCCAGCCCGTTCTGCGAGGCGACGAACTCGCCGACGATGGCGCCCACCACGGCCGCCGTCGCGGTGATCTTTAGCGCGCTCAGGATGTAGGGCAGGGCGTTGGGAATGCGGATCTTCAGGAAGATCTTCCATTTCGGCGCGTTGAACACGCGGCCGAGATCGAGCATGTCGGCCTCGACCTGGCTCAGGCCCACGGCGGTGTTGATGACCACCGGGAAGAAGCCGATCAACGCCCCCATCAGCATGTTGGGGAAGATGCCGTAGCCCATCCAGATCAGGAACAAGGGCGCGATCGCCACCTTGGGCAGGGTGTTCACGAACACCAGGAAGGGCACCAGCGCATTGGCGATCAGCGGCGACCAGGCGATGGCCACGCCCAGCGCCACGCCGACGCCGGCCGCCAGGAAGAACGCGCCGATGATCTCGAGCGTCGTGACCCAAAGATGCTTGGTCCAGTCGGTGTCGCCGTGCCATAGCGCGTTCCACACCGCGAGTGGCGAGGGCAGCAGGTACTCGCGAATTCCGCCGACACTCACCGCGAGCTGCCAGCTCGCGAGCAGGAATGCGAACAGCAGCACCGTCGGCCAGTATTGGCGCAGCAAAGACTGGAATTTCATCATGCGCAGCCGCACATTCGGGCACACTGGCGAAGCCCCTGAAAACCGTCAAGCCAAGGATCAACTTTCGAGTTGAAGGAACACTAGTGAAGCTGTCTCTCTGCAACGAGGTGATCCGCGAGCTTTCCTTCGAGCGTCAGTGTGCGTTGGCGGCGGGTCTCGGCTATCGCGGACTGGAGCTGGCGCCCTTCACCTTCGGCGACGATGCCTGGCGCATGCCGGCTGCCAAGCGCTCCGAGATCCGCACGGTCTCTGCCGACAATGGCCTCGAGGTGAGCGGCCTGCATTGGCTGCTGGCCGCGCCGGCCGGCTTGTCGATCACCAGCGCCGATCGCGCGGTATGGCAGAAGAGCGTCGACGTCCTGCGTGCCTCGGTCGACCTCTGCGCCGAGCTGGGCGGAACCTATCTGGTGCACGGCTCGCCGGCGCAGCGCCGCGTGGCGACGCCGGACGATGCGTCGCGCGCGCAAGAGGCTTGGACACTGGCCGGCGAGCAGGCTGCCTTGGCCAAGGTCGCCTACTGCATCGAGCCATTGGCCCGACCCGACTGCAATTTCGTCAACACGCTGGCGGAAGCGGCCGAGATCGTGCGCCGGATCGGCAATCCTTCGCTGCGCATCATGGTCGATACGCTGGCCGCGAGCCTGATGGAGCCGGAGTCCGTAGCCGATGCCATCGGGCGCTGGATGCCGAGCGGGCTGGTCGCCCATGTCCAGTTCAACGATCGCAACCGGCGCGGTCCGGGGCAGGGCGACGACAGGTTCGCGCCCATCGTGAAGGCCTTGCGCGAAACCGGCTATCGCGGCTGGATCGCCATGGAGCCATTCGTCTATGAACCCGACGGGCCGACCTGCGCAGCGCGCATGATCGGCTACGTTTCTGGCCTGTTGGAGTCGAAGGCATGAAGGTGAAGCTGGAGGACGTCGAGCGCTTCGAGCGGCACGTGAAGATGCGGCTCGCCTTCCGCTTCGGCGTGATCACCGTCACCGACGCCACGCAAGCCGTGATCAGGGTTCGCATCTCGCTGCCCGACGGCCGGACGAGCCACGGCGTGGCGGCGGAAGCACTGGCCGCCAAGTGGTTCGAGAAGAGCCCGGCCTTCACCGACGCGCAGAATCTCGATCAGCTCCGCCAGGCTCTCGATCTCGCGATCGAGCTCTATCGCGCCCAGGGCTTCGCCAAACCCTTCGA
Organism: uncultured Alphaproteobacteria bacterium; assembly: GCA_963809025.1. GTDB lineage: Bacteria > Pseudomonadota > Alphaproteobacteria > Reyranellales > Reyranellaceae > Reyranella. The sequence goes on from CAWEIE010000033.1 coordinate 62,040, forward strand.
TCTGTTTGCCGGCACCTACGTCGAGCAGCACAAGCGCGGCGCCGTGCTTGGCCTCAATCCCCTGGTGGCGTCCTATGGGCCGGCATTGCTCGATCGGGCCATCCTCGACGCGCTGGGCCTGGCGACCGGCCAGTCCTTCGCCACCATGATCGCGCGCAACGTTCCCGGCATCCGCACGACCTCGCTGACAGCGGATATCGCGGACGCCGATCTCGGCCCGTTCCTGTCCAGCCTCGCCCCGGCACCCAGCATCGAGGTGCGCCACACGGTTGGCCTGGTCGATCCGCTGACGGCCGCCGACCGGCCGGCGGCGGAGCGCGTGAACGACGGTCTGCCGGAGACCCTCGAGGAGGTCGTGTCCTACTATCGCGGCCGCTACTACAAGCTGAAGGTCGGCGGCGACATCAGGGCCGATCTCGATCGGCTGGGTCGCATCGCCACGGTGCTCGACGCCGGCGCCGGCGACTACCGCACGACCCTCGACGGCAACGAGCAGTACGACGACGTCGAGGGCATCGTCGAACTGTGGCGCAAGGTCGAGGAGACGCCGGCCTTGGCCAGGCTCGCCAAGTCGACCCTGTTCATCGAGCAGCCGATCAAGCGGGCGGTCGCGTTGTCCCGTTCGGTGGCGCCCTTGGCGAAGCACCGCGCCGTGATCATCGACGAATCGGATGGCGAGCTGTCGTCTTTCCCGAAGGCGCTGGCGCTCGGCTATGCCGGCGTCTCGAGCAAGAACTGCAAGGGCTTCTACAAGTCGATCCTGAACGCCGCGCGCATTGCCAAGCTCGGCGCCGGCCATTTCATGTCGGCCGAGGATCTCACGACCTGGCCCGGCGTCAGCGTGCAACAGGATCTGGCGCTGGTCTCCCTGCTGGGGCTCGGCCATGTCGAGCGCAACGCTCATCATTTCATCGACGGGATGGGCTTCGCGCCGGAGCGCGAGCAGCTTGCGTTCGTGGCGGCCCATCCCGATCTCTATGAGAAGAAGGACGGCCGGCCCGCTCGGCTCAAGGCGGTCGGCGGCAAGTTGGCGCTGCGCTCGCTGGACGTGCCGGGTTTTGCCGTCGGCGCCGAGATGGACTTCAAATCGATGACGCCGATGACCGAGGGAGATTCGACATGACACTGCCCGCCCGCTTCGACAGCGTCGAAGCCGTCGAGGACTTCATGACGACGCCTTCTGAGGCGCTGATTGCCGATCTCGCCCGCATTCCCGGCGACATCATGGTGCTGGGCGTCGGCGGCAAGATGGGCCCGACGCTGGCGCGCCTTGCTAAACGCGCAGCGCCGGGCAAGCGGGTGATCGGCGTGGCCCGCTTCAGCGAGCCCGGCGTCCGCGAGGCCCTGGTCAAGGCCGGCGTCGAGCCGGTCGCGGCCGATCTGCTTGATCGCGCACAACTCGAGAAGCTGCCGAAGGCGGCCAACGTCGTCTTCATGGCCGGCCGCAAGTTCGGCGCCACCGGCGACGTGCCGCTCACCTGGGCGATGAACGTGCAGGTGCCAGCCATGGTCGCCGAGGTCTTCAAGGACTCGAGCATCGTCGCCTTCTCGACGGGCTGCGTCTATCCGTTCGTGCCGGTGGAGAGCGGCGGCGCCAGCGAGGACACGGCCCCGGTGCCGCCGCCCGGCGACTACGCTGTCACCTGCGCCGGTCGCGAACGCATGTTCGAGTATTTTTCCGCCAAGCACGGCACGCCGGGCCGTTTGTTCCGCCTGAACTACGCCATCGACATGCGTTACGGCGTCCTGCACGACATCGGCCGCAAGGTGCGCGACGGCGAGACGATCGATCTGTCGATGGGCCACGTCAACGTGATCTGGCAGGGCGATGCGAACTCGGTGGCGCTGCGCTGCCTGGCCCATGCCACGACGCCCACCACGCCGATCAACGTCACCGGACCCGAGACCATCGAGGTCCGCTGGCTGGCCGGCGAGTTCGGCAAGCTTTTAGGCAAGTCGCCCAAGCTCACCGGCAAGGAGGCGGCGACGGGCTGGCTGAACAATTCGCGACGCATGGTGAAGGAGTTCGGCCCGCCGTCCGTGCCGCTGGCCACGATGATCGGATGGACGGCCGATTGGCTCGCCCGCGACATGGTCACGATCAACAAGCCCACGCACTACGAGGTGCGCGATGGCAAGTACTGAAGCCAGCATCGAGGCGCTCGATGTTCGGCCGATCGATGCCGCCCACAGCGATGCGGTCTGGCCTTTGTCCATCGAGGCGGGATGGAACCAGAATGCCGCCGACTGGCGCTTCATGCTGGGCGCCGGCCGCGGCTTCGGCTGCGTCGGGTCGGATGGCAAATGGCAGGCAAGCTCTCTGGTCCTGCCGCTCGGCCAGAAGCTCGCCTGGATCAGCATGGTCCTGGTCACCCGGGAACGGCGGCGTGGCGGCGTCGGCACGGGCCTGCTGAGGCATTGCATCGAGGAAGTGCGGTCGGCCGGCGCGGTCGCCGGCCTGGATGCGACGGAGCTGGGTCGCCCGATCTATCTGCCTCTGGGCTTCCGCGATCTCTACGAGATCTCACGCTGGCACTTCGATGCGGCAACGGATGCAGCCGTTTCTCCTCCCGCCGGCGTCTCCTTGCGGCCGATGGCTGCGGCCGATCTTCCCAGGCTCGCTCTTTACGATCGGCCGCTGACGGGCATGGAACGGCCGGCGATCCTCGCCCATCTCGCTCTGCGCCAGCCCGGTCGTGCCTGGATCGCCGAGGACGTCGCGAGGAAGATCGTCGGCTTCGTCCTGGGCCGCGAGGGCAGGATGGCAACCTCGCTCGGTCCGGTAGTGGCCGACTACGAGGCCATCGCGTTGGCCCTGATCGCCAAGGCGGCCGCATCGGCGCCGGGCCCGTTCATCGTCGACGTACCGGTCGCGCATCGCGCCGTGCGTGCCTGGCTGGAGGGGCAGGGGGCGACGACGCCGCGCGGCTACACGCGCATGACCCTGGGCGAGGCGAAGCGGCTCGACGATCCCAGCCATGTGTTTGCTCTCGCCGGCCCGGAACTTGGATAAGGTCTCGCTGTCATCCCGAGCGAAGCGAGGGACCTTTCCTGCTGCCTCAAGGGCCCCTCGCTTCGCTCGGGGTGACAGCGGATGCTAGGATGACCGCATGATCACTCCTCTCCATTGGCGCGACCTGCCGCCACCGGTCCTCGCTCTGCTGCGGCAGGGCACGGTCATCCCCGCCCATCCGCTGGCGCTCGGCCCCGACCGCAAGTTCGACAAGCAGTCGCAGCGCGCGATCTGTCGCTACTACGTCGATGCCGGTTCGGGCGGCCTGGCGGTCGGTGTTCATTCGACCCAGTTCGCCATCCGCGACGTCGGGCTCTATCGCCCGGTTCTCGAGCTGGCCATCGAGACGGCGCGTGAATGGACCGACCGCCCGCTGGTGATGATTGCGGGTGCGGTCGGCAAGACGGCCCAGGCCGTCGAGGAGGCGCGCACGGCGAGGGCCCTGGGCTATCATGCCGTGCTGCTGTCGCTGGCAGCGCTGAAAGGCGCCAGCGAAGACGAGTTGATCGAACATTGCACGGCCATCGCCAAGGAGATGCCGCTGGTCGGCTTCTACCTGCAGACGGCGGTGGGCGGCATCCCACTGTCGCGTGCCTTCTGGGCGCGTTTCGCGGCCATCGACAATGTCGTGGCGATCAAGGTGGCGCCGTTCAACCGCTATCGCACGCTCGATGTCGCGGTCGGCATCGCCCAGGCCCATGCCGAGGATCGCATCACCCTCTACACCGGCAACGACGATCACATCGTCGCCGATCTCGTGACGCCGATGGTGGTGCGCACCGGCAACCGAGAAGTGACATTGCGCTTCCGGGGCGGATTGCTCGGCCATTGGAGCGTGTGGACGCGCGGGGCGGTCGAGATGCTGGAGCGGCTGAAGCTCTCGGTATCGGCCGGCGCCATCCCGCCGCAGGTGCTGGCGCTCGATTCCTTCGTCACCGACTGCAACTCGGTCGTGTTCGACGTCGACCACGACTTCGCGGGCTGCATCCCGGGCTGTCACGAGATCCTGCGGCGCCAGGGGCTGATGACCTCGATCGAATGCCTCGATCCGCACGAGACCTTGAGCCCCGGCCAGAGCGCCGGCATCGATCGCCTCTACGCCACCTATCCCGAGCTGAACGACGACGCCTTCGTTGCGGCCAACCTCGAGCGCTGGCGGAACTGAGGTGGACGATCTCTTTGCCAGCCACGACGCGCTCGCGGTCGGGCAACTGTCAAGACAGGCAAGATCGGTGCCCGCGAGCTGCTCGACGGCACGCTGGCAAGGCTTCGTGCCCTGAACCGGTCGCTGAACGCGATCACCGATTTCTATGACGGCTCGCTGCTCGAGAGATCGGTCGCGATGGCGGGGCAGGGGCCGTTCGAAGGCGTGCCCTTCGTGGTCAAGCAGCTCATGGCCGATTGCGCCGGCACGCCGACCACCCTGGGGTCGCGCTTCTTCGCAAAGCAGCCGGTCGCTGTCGCCGACAGCGCCGCCGTGGCGCGCATGCGGCGGGCCGGGCTGGTGATCGTCGGCCGCACCAACACCAGCGAATTCGGCCTGGCGCCGACGACCGAGCCCGCGTTCGGCGGCGCCACGCTCAATCCCTGGCGCAAGGGCCTGTCGCCGGGCGGTTCGTCGGGTGGTTCGGCGGCGGTCGTCGCGGCCCGCGGCCTGCCGATGGCGCATGCCACGGACGGTGGTGGCTCGATCCGCATTCCGGCCGCGTTGTGCGGCCTGTTTGGCCTGAAGCCCTCGCGCGGCCGGGTCAGCCTGGCGCCGATCGGCGAGACGCTGGCCGGCGCAGGCGCGCAGCATTGCGTGTCGATCTCCGTGCGCGACAGTGCGGCCTTGCTCGACGCGCTTGCCGGCAGCGAGCCCGGCGATCCCTACACCGCGCCGGCCGCCGGCTCGTTCCTGGCGGCGACGCAGCGTCCGCCGGGCAGGCTGCGCGTGGCGTTCATGCGCAAGCCGGTCGGCGGCGCGCCGCTTGATCCCGTACTGGTGGCCGCCGTCGAGCGCACGGCGAGGCTGCTCGAAGGGCTCGGCCATCAGGTCGAGGAGGCCGCGCCCGACTACGACGCTGCGGCATCAGGCGAAGCGCTGGGCACGGTCATGGCGGCCAACACCTGGACCAACATCCAGATCCGCGCCAACGGCCGCGTGCCCGGGCCGGACGACCTCGAGCCGGTGACCCGGCAGGCCGCCGAACATGGCCGCCAGATCAGCGCTCATGATTACATACGCGCCGTCCAGACCTTCCATCGCACGGGGCGCCAGCTCGGCGCCTTCTTCGAGCGGCACGACGTCTTGCTGTCGCCGACGATCGCCCGGGTGTCGCTGCCTCTCGGCGCAGTGCGGATGGACGGCGGCAGCGAACAATATCAGCAGGGCCTGCCGCCCATGGTCGCCTTCACCTCGGTGTGCAATGCCGCCGGCGTGCCGGCGATGTCGATGCCGCTTGCGTGGAGCGAAGACGGCCTGCCGATCGGCCTGCAGTTCATCGGCCGCTTCGGGGCAGAAGAGATGCTATTCTCCCTGGCAGCGGAACTCGAACACGCCCAGCCGTGGCGTGACCGCAAACCAGCCCAGGGAGCACTCGCATGAGCAACTGGATGCGTACGATCCTCATCGGATTTATCGCTGGCGCCGTAAGCGTTCTCGTCTTCCATCAGTTTGGCTTCTGGCTCGCGACGGAGCTGGGCTTCGCCCGGTCGCGGATCTACAACATGCAGCCAGTGCCGCCGTGGGGCGTGCCAACCATCGTGTCGGCGGCCTTCTGGGGCGGCCTGTGGGGCATCCTCGCCGCGTTCATTGTGCCGCGCCTGCCCGGCGCCCTGGGCGGCGTCCTGGGCTGGGTGCTGTTCGCGGGCATCATCGTCACGCTGGTCAACTGGTTCGTCGTGCTGCCGATCAAGGGCGCGCCCATGGGCGGCGGCTTCCGCATGCCTGGCCTCGTGGTGGTGCCGATCGTCTATGGGTTCTGGGGACTTGGCATGTGGCTGATCGCCCGCGGGACACGCGCCGCGTTGGGTGGGCGTTGAGGGAGGAAGCATGAGGATCGTCGACGCCCAGGTGCACATCTGGGCGGCCAATACACCTGGGCGTCCGTGGCCGGCACGCGCCGAGCCGCATCGCGCGCCGCTCGGCAAGGAAGAGCTTTTGGCCGAAATGAACAGGGCCGGCGTCGACGGCGTCGTCATCGTGCCGCCGTCGTGGGAGGGCGATCGCAACGACGTGGCCCTCGACGCGACGGCGAGCCACCCCGACCGCTTCTGCATCATGGGCCGTTTCGATCCCGACGCGCCAACTTCAGGAAAAGGGGCCGCACGGGACCAGATCGCCATCTGGAGGAAGCAGAAGGGCATGATGGGCATGCGCTTCACCTTCCACACCGAGGTCCTGCGCCAGCCGCTGCTCGACGGCCGCTTCGACTGGGTGTGGGGCGAGATGGAGAAGGCGGGCATTCCCGCCATGGTCCTGTTCCACCATGAATACATGCATCTCGCCGACAAGGTTGCCGAACGCTACCCGGGCCTGCGTCTGGTGCTCGACCATCTCGGGCTGAAGAGCGCGAAGGACGTCAGCGAAGCCACCAACTTCGCCACCCTCGACAAGGCGCTGGCGCTCGCCAAACGGCCCAACGTGGCCGCCAAGGTCTCGGCGATGCCGTGCTACGCCGCCGACAAGACCTATCCCTTTCGCTCGGTGCATCCCCATATCCGCCGGGTTTTCGACGCCTTTGGTCCGAAACGCACCTTCTGGGGAACCGATTGGTCGCGGCTGCCTTGTACCTACCGTGAGGGCGTCACCATGTTCACGGAGGAAATGCCGTGGCTGAAAGGCGACGACCTCGAATGGGTCATGGGCCGCGGCATCTGTGACTGGATCGGATGGAGGAAGTAGTGCTTGGAACCAAGCGGGCGATTCCATTCTGGCGGGCCAAGCGTCCGCTGCTGTCTCTCGAGCGGGCGCTGTCGTCGTTGCGGCAGCTCGGTGTGAGGGATGCCGCGATGACGGCACCCGTCCTGGCCCAGGGACGCGCCCGCAGCCGCCTGGCCGCCGACGCCAAGAAGATGGGCCGGTTTCCCGAACGCTGAAGCTCAGCGCGTGGCCGACCTGGCGGTCGCGACTTGCTTCGGACCGGTGAGCTGCACGAACGTCGTCAGCGTCGCCGACCCTTTGCCGGCATGAGGATCTTCTGGGACTCTGAAAGACGGAGACCGCCGCTCGAGCAAGGGCCGATACGATGTCATGCCAGGCGCCCCATCATGCCGTAACGCGTCGCACGCTGCTGGGAGCTTGCCTCGTGGCCGGCACGTCGCCGAGCCTGCCTGGCTGCCGCTCGATGCCATTGCCGACATATCAGGAAGCGCCTGGTGGCGGCGTCACGATATATTTGATCGCCGCCGGCTGGCACACGGAGATCGCGCTCGCGGCTCACGCCATACATGATCCCTTGCGGGCGGTTACGCCCGATTTTCCAGGCGCCCAGTACCTCTCGTTCGGTTGGGGTGAACGCAACTACTACATGGCGCGCGCGCCCACTGTCGGCGATGCCATGAGTGCGCTGTTGCCCGGACCCGCGGTACTTCTGGTGACCCCGCTATATCGCCCGCCACGGGACTCAAGGGCCAATGCACAGGTGTTCGAGCTCAGCCTCTCAACGGCGGGGCTCGATCGGCTGTCGAATTACCTGTGGGCAGCGTTCGAAAAGTCGGGCGGTGGGTCGCCGCGTCGCCTCGCGGCCGGCCCTGAGCCTGGAAGCGTCTTCTATGCCGCTACAGGGACGTATAGCGCGACTTACACCTGCAACACATGGACCGCGGAAGGCTTGCGTGTTGGCGGGATACCGGTGACCCCGGCAGGTGTCGTTTTCGTCAGCGAATTGACCGACCAACTTCGGTCGTTCGGCGCTCGATAGGGCCTTACACACCATGGAGCGGCCGTGTCACCGTCTCCGACCCGCCACCCCAGATCGGCAGGTAGGTCATCTTGTAGCCCGCGCCACCAGTGAGGATGGGATGGATGGCGTCGGGCGAGCGCGCGATGCCTCCACTCCCGAGTTGGCCCTGGTCGAACATGTATCGCTGCACGCGTAACAGGTCCCAGCCGTCGTGGCGGACGATCTTCTCGGCCATCTCCAGCGGCAGGAGGAAGACCTGCTCGCCGCGCTCGTTCTTGCGATGCGCGCTCGACATCACGATACCGGCGCGCATGCCTTCCACGATCGGCGACAGGATGGCCTCGGGCGTGGCGCCTTCGCCATCGCCCGGCAGCACCTCGGCGGTGCCGGAGATGCCCATCACCGTGATGGCGCTGGCATCGACGGCGAGGCCACGGCGCGCGGTCAGGGTGGGGAAGGGGCCGTCGCTGCGCTCGGCGAAGCAGAAGGTGTATTTGCCAGGCTGACCCATGGTCGCCATGTCACCGATCTCGGCCCGCGCGCCGCCGATGTTGCGGATGGAGAGCTGCAGGGCACGGCCGATGCTGGCGTTGGCGCGATTGCCCGGGCCCAGGCAGTTGGTGCCGGCGTTGATGCCGAGCTTGCGCGCGATCGGGCCATGCACGCAGAGCGCCACGCAGGCCGTGCCGGTCGTGGTGGCGATGCCTAAAAGGTTGAAATCGGGTTCGAGCGTGGCTTCCGCTGCAGCCAGCACCACAGGCAGCTCGGCCGGCCGGCAGCCGGCAATGACGCATTGATAGGCGACGGTGTCGGGCGTGATGTCGCCGAACATCGGCGGCATCATGCCGTGCGAGTTGGCGCGGCCCGAAAGACCGGCCGCCATGGCCTCGAGGCGCCGGCGCGTCGGCGGCACCAGGGGAAGGCCATCCGACAGTTCGGCGTCGGTCAGGATCTGTTGTGCGTTTTCCCAGCTCGTCGAGTCATCGACGACAGGCCAACCGCACCAGTCGCTCATCCGGCCCCACTCATCCGGCAATCCGCACGGAGGCGACGGTCGTGCCGCCGAACGACGGGATGAACGCCGAGTGCTTGCCCGGCCCGCCGGCCACGGTGATGTGGATGTCGGCGGCTGAGCGGCCGATGGTGAACCAGTCGCCGTCCGGCATGTGGCCGGTGCTGGTGTAGGTGTCCTGGTTCTCCTTGGAGATACGCGAGGCGTGGATGCGCGAGCGCTGGAACAGCTCCTCGCGGATGCTCTCGATCGTGAAGCCATCACGCTTCAGCGTGGCGGCATGCTCGGGGCCGATGATCACCAGCATCGGGCCCTTGCCGTAGACCGTGTTGGCGCCCGGCGTCGACATCGACCCGGCAAAGGTCGTCAGCAGGCCATCGCCGGTCGTGCTGCCGTGGTCGTTGAGATTGTGCGGGCCTTCACCCGACATCACGGTGACGACGTTGTCGGTCGGGGCGAAACCGCGCTGCACGTGGTAGGGCGTCCAGGGATTCTCCTCCTCGTTCTCGCCGAAGCAGAAGGTGAACTTGGCGGGATTGCCCTGGGTCGAGCGGTCCATCTCGCCGGGCTTGGCGCCGGCGATATTGAGCAGCATGAGCCCGAGCGCACGGCCGATCGTGGCGTTGGGCCGCCAGCCCTGGCCGAAGCAGTTGGAGCCGCAGTTGATGCCAAGCTCATGCCGGATCGGTCCACTCACCATCACCACCGGCGCACAGGAATGCGTCGTCGCCAGCGAGCCGTGCAGGTTGTACTCGGGGTCGAGCACGCCGCGCAGCGCCGCCGTCACGACGGGGAAGTACTCCGGCTTGCAGCCCGCCATGACGGCATTCGCCGCCATGCTCTGTAGCGTCGGCACGACCTGGCGCGGCGGCACGGGCGGGATCGGGCGATTGTCGCCCCGCACCGTCTCGACGAACTTCGCCACCTTCGCCTCGGTCGGCACATAGAGTGGCATGCCGTCGCTCCAGCCCTGCTCGGCGGCGAAGTCGTTGAAGGCCTCGACATCCATGTCGCCGATGTCGATCACTTCCTGCTCGGCGATGTCCTTCATTTGCCCATGCTCATTTGCTCGTTGCCTCGGTCAGTCCCTTGGTTGCCGCTTCGATGCGTTCCCTGAGCTCGTCGGCGTTCAGGCCGCCGATGGGATGCTTCACGACGATCAGCCGGGCCTCGACCTTGCGGGCCTTGGCTTGCGCCAGAACCAGCGGCTTGAACGTCTCAGTGGCGATCACGTAGGCCGTGATGCCGCGCTTCTCGAGTTCGATGCTGTCGTGGAAACTCCACGATGAACAGCTTCCTCAATCCGCTATCGCTAGAAGCGCTCCTCTGTAGTTGGCCGCGACCTTCTCGAGCACGTCGGCCGGCGCCGGCTGGCTGGCGCTGTTCTTGGACAGGAAGTCGATGTTGTCGACCTGGCGCGTGGCGCCGAGCTTCTCGCGGATGCCGGCCAGCAGTTCACGGGCGTTCGGCTTGGAGTTCGACACCAGGGCGATGGCGTCGGTCGCCCAGTTGACGGGCTTGAGAGCGACTTTTTCTGCCGAGGTGGCGGAAATGCCGAAGGATGGATTGACGATACGCATGGAGGGTACTCCTCAGTTCTTCTTCAGGGCCGTTACGATGGCTTGGCCGGCGCGTTGTCCGTCGGCGATGGCGTCGGCGAGATAGTGCCGGGCGCCCGCTCGCACGTCACCCACGGCGAACGCCGTGGCTGCCGAGGTGCGGCCCCCTTCGTCGACAACGATATGCCCGGTGGCGTCGCGTGCAAGCGTTTCCGGCAGGAATTCCGCAGCGGGAGACTGGCCGACATAGACGAATACCGCGCTGGCCGGAATGGTCTTCCGCACGCGGCCGGTCTCGACCACGACGGACTGCAGGCCGTCGGCGCCTTCGAGCGCGACGATGCAGCCGTCGAGGTGATGCACGCCGTCGGGCAACTCCGGCGTCAGCTTGCCGATCACGGTGACGTCGCCCGCCACGACCTGCAGTTCGGCTGCCTCGCGCGGCGCCCAGCCCTCGGTGCCGGCGACCACGACGGGCCGGCCGGCGTAGAGCGGACCATCGCACGATGCGCAATGCGAGAGGCCGCGGCCGTCGTACTCGCTTTCCTCCGGCAGGCCGAGCGTGCCCTTGCTGAGGCCGGTGGCGATCACCACGGCGCGGCCGGTGTGTCGTTCGCCGTCGGCGGTCTCGACTGTCCACGGACCGGAGCCTGTGAGCTTCACGACTTCGCCAAAGCCCAGCTCGACGCCGGCCTCGGTCGCTTCGTCAGTCAGCTGGGAGGCGATCTGAGGTCCATCGGCATGGCCACCCTCATAACTTGGGACGTCGTGCAACTCGGCAAGATTGATGAGAGCGCCACCCGGCGCGAGCTTGTCCAGGCAGAGGGTCTTCAGGCCGGCACGCGCGGCGCCTGTGGCTGCGGTAAGTCCGGCCGGTCCTGCGCCGACCACGATGACGTCGAACGATGCGATACTCATGGGCTCACTAACCTGTGTTCACTGGGGAAGTGCAAGCGGCTTGACGTTGCCAGGCCATATACCTAGTTACGCTAGGTATGGACGCAGAAATGCTCAAAGGACACCTCGATGCCATCGTGCTGGCCGCGCTGGAGGCGGGGCCGGCGCATGGCTACGCCATCATCGAGACCATCAAGCAGCGCAGCGCCGGCACGTTCGATTTGCCGGAGGGCACGGTCTACCCGGCCCTGCACCGGTTGGAGCAGGCCGGCCTGCTGTCCAGCGCCTGGACGACACCGCCGAATGGGCGTCGCCGCCGCGTCTATTCGATCACCAAGGCAGGCTCGGCAGCGCTCGGTGATCGCCGCAAGGCCTGGGGCCGCTTCTCGCAGGCGGTCGACACGGCACTGGAAGGAGGGCGCGCATGAGCGGCGTGATCGACGACTACGTCGCAGCCCTGCGCCGCGAGCTCGACTTCGATGCCGCGCTGGCCCACCGGTTGGCGAGCGAGGTCGAGGACCATCTGCGCGATGCGGCCGAAGCCGATCCGGCTTGGCCGTCACCCGAGGCCGAGCGCCGCGCTGTCGAGCGCTTCGGTCTTGGCCGCGAGATCGCGGCGCAGTTCGCCATCGATGCCGTCGACCGCCAGGCGCGCCGCACGTGGATTGCGCTCGCCGTTACGGTCGTGGTCACCTTCGTGGCCATGCGGCTTCGCGTGATCTGGCTGGATGACGACGTTCTTGGCGCCCCTCTGACGTTCATTGCGCCGCTGATCGACCGCTATGCCTTCATCACCGCGCTCGCGGTGGGCGTGATCGCCTGGTTCGCCTTTCGCCAATCGCTGGCCGCGCTCGCGATCTGCCTGGGCGGCCTCGTGGCGTCCATCGGCGCCGGCATAGTGCGCGCGGATTTGTTTGCCAACGGCGCGCCGATCCACGTCCTGCTGTCGGCGGCCGGAGAGGTCGCCTTGGTCGGCGTGCTGTCGTTCCATGTCATCGGATTGGGCCGGCGCCTCAGGCGGACGGCAGTGCTGCGGAGGCCCGGGCTTGAAAGGGTGGGCCAATGAACGGATGGCGCCTGGTTGGCACCCTGTCGCTGCTGCTCGGCGCGATGTCGCTCTACCTGATGGCGAGCCATGGTTGGGACGTCGAGGGCGTGCGGCTGGCGATCCGCGCCACGGCGCGCACGTCCCTGGTTCTGTTTGCGCTCGCCTTCACCGCCGGTGCCATGGTCGAGCTGCTGCCGTCCGGCGCGACGCGCTGGCAGCGCCGCAACCGGCGCTATCTCGGCGTCTCTTTCGCCGTCTCGCACTTCATCCATCTCGGCGTGATCCTGGCACTGGCCGCGCTCGACCGCGAGCTGTTCTGGAGGCTCACCAACGTCACGACCATCGTGCTGGCTGGGACTGCCTACCTGTTCATCGCTGCGATGGCGGCGACGTCGTTCGACCGTACGGCCGCTTGGCTCGGCCCGCGCAAGTGGCGGCTGTTGCACCTGCTCGGCGGCTGGTACATCTGGATCAGCTTCGCCGTCGCCGTCGGCAAGCGCGTGCCGTTCGACAGCTTCTACTGGCCGATGGCGGTTCTCGTGCTCGCCATCGCCGTTGTGCGCCTGATCGCGATGTCCCGGCGCGGCCGCCGACGCTTGACTCTCCACGCCCCAAAAGTTCCGGCGTGAGTCGTGACGTTGCCCGCGACTTTTATCCAGCGGCAACCAGAGCCGCGGTTGAACTCAACGGAGGCGATCTTTGTAGCGCTCGAACGATCTGCCGAACCGCGCAGCAAATTCGACGTCGCTGCGGCGCAGACCGATATCGCGGAGGATGCGGTCGTCGAGTGCCATCAACTCCTTGACGGCGCGGCGCAGTTCGCGCCGAGCCGCGATCCGGGCAAGCCCTTGCTTGATCGGCCTCGCCAGCGCGGTCGGCCAGGACGGGACGTTCAGTTCGGCGGCCCGGTTCACGGGAGTTTCAACGGCTGAATTACTCATCGTCGTGCTCCTTCTGATCGGCACGAGCGATGTAGGGCGGTCGGGTTTCGGAACGATTGCGGGCAGGGTGAATCGGGTTACGTTTGAAACCAGTGCCCACTGTCACCCCGAGCAAAGCGAGGGGCCTTTGAGGCCACAGGAAGGTCCCTCGCGGCGCTCGGGATGACATCGCGGCCTAGGCGCGATTGCGGACCGTTTCGAGGCTCCGGCCAACCCATGAAGCCGTGGCCGACTGGCGTTCCGGATGCAGGTGGCGCGCGATAGCGCTGGCGATATCCGTCGGCAAAAGCGGCTTCTTGAGGATCTCGCAGGCATCGACTGGCACGGACTCGACCGCTCCGCCGAAGCCGGTCATCAGAAGGATCGGCAGATCCGGCCGGATCGCATGGAGCGCTGCGGCCAATTGAGAGCCCGCCATCCCGGGCATGATCTCGTCGGCCAGTACGAGGTCGAAGCGCTGCGGATCGGCCCGGAAGGCCGCCAGCGCCCGCGTGCTGTCGTCGAAGCCGATCGGCTCGTAGCCGAGCGCCGCCACCATCTCCTCGCCGAGCTGCACCAGCGGCTTCTCGTCGTCGACGATGAGGATCGTCTCACCCCTCCCGATCGGCAATGGCGGGTCGGTGCGGTCGTCGTCTGCCGGCGCGGCCTTGGCTTGCCGGAAGTAGACCTCGAAACTGCTACCGGCTCCCGGCCTGCTGCGCACATCGATCGCGCCGCCGTGATCGGCGACAATGCCATGAACCATGGCAAGCCCGAGCCCTGTTCCCACGCCGGCCTCCTTGGTCGTGAAGAAGGGTTCGAAGATCCGCTCCAGGGTCGCTGCGTCCATGCCGCGACCGCTGTCGCGGACGGACAGTCGTACATAGCGACCGACGGCAAGAGCGCCGTGGGACAGCACTTGTTCGGTGTCGAGAGCGACCGGTTCGAGGGCGACGTCGATGATGCCATGCCCTGTCATGGCGTGCGCGGCATTGGTGCAGAGATTCATGACCACCTGCTGGATGCGCTCCGGCTCGCCCAGCGCGATGATATCCCTGTCTGGGGCATCCTCGTCCGGGAGACGCAGGCGAAGGGCGATGGTCGGCGGCAGGGCGGCTCGCAGCAGGCCAGCCGTCTCCTCCAGCAAGGAGCGCATGCGCAGTGGACGAAGCCGCTGCTCGGTGCGGCGGCTGAAGGCAAGGATGCGGTCGACGATATCCCGCGCGCGCTCGCCCGCCTTCTTTACCTCCTGCACATGCTGCCATTCCCGGCTTTCGCGGCCCAGCCGGGCAAGCAGCATCTCGGCATAGCCGAGAATGGCGCCGAGTATGTTGTTGAAGTCATGCGCGATGCCTCCGGACAGCGTGCCAAGCAATTCCATGCGCTGCGCATGCCGCAGGCGCGAACTCGAGCGCCTGCCGGTCCCGCTCGGCCTGCTCGCGGAACAGCGCATCCACCAGGATCTCGCCGACCGTTCGCAGCAGCGCAATGTCGTCCTCCGTCCAGCGCTTCTCGCTCACGACGGCGTCGAAGCCCAGCAGGCCGACGCTGGTTCCGGCATGCCACAGCGGAACACAGAGCCAGGAGCGAATTTTGCACTCTGTCAGCCTCGCCTTCACGTCGCTGTTTGGCAGTGCCGCAACGGAGGGGACGTCGACGCAGCCGTAACGTTCATGCTCCTTGGAGTTCCATATCATTTCGCCCTTGCGCGGCAGTGGGTGTTCGCAGCCCGTCGTCAGCCCGCCGTCCGGCCAGCCGTCGGGCACGTCGATTCCTCCGCGAAACCAGGCGTGGCAGGTGGCCTCCTTGGCACGATCGGTTGCATGGAGGATGACATAGGCACGATCCACGCCCACGTGCCGGCCCAACCGCTCCAGCGCCTGGCGGATTGCGACGGCCGTCCGGTCGACGGGTGTGTCGATCAGCTGCCCCGATATGCCGGCGATCAGGTGCTCGAAATCCGATCGTGCCTTCAGCGCGCGGGCCTGGGCACGCAGCCGCACATAGAGCAGGCCGAGATAGGCCAGCAGCAGGACCGACGCGAGATAGAGCAGCACGCGGAAGATCCAGGCGCGCGATTCGGCATGCCGCTGCTGCTCCATGAAGTGATCCTGCAGGCTGTTCGCCTGCTCGGAGACCCGCGTCTCGAGCAGCCGTGCGAGGATCCCGCCGACGAGTGGATGGTTCCGCAGGATCAGGGCGCCATGCGCGCGCAGTGCGGCAGTGTCCTCGCGGAGATCGTCCGGCACGGCCTGCGCCGACAGATCGTCCAGCGCCGCGGCAACTGCTGCAGCCTCGGCGTCGTTCGACGTCAAGTCGACGAAGCGGAACATGGCGCTGGCCAGTCTGCCGACAACCATCGCCACGGCCCGGTCAGGCTCGCCCCCGGGCATGACGAGGCGCTCGCTCAGGTACGCGAAGTACGAGAGGGAGTTCCGCAGCAGTGCATGGGCGGATTTGAATTCCTCGACCAGGGCTTCCTGCCTGTCCAGCCGCGCGGCAATGCCGTCGATCAGCGGCCGCGGCGCTCCAGCATTGCGGAGTTCCGTGGCGACCTCGCGCAGCCTCGCGACGGTCGCGACGAGAGGATCGTAATCGAGAAGAAGTCCATGACTTGCCTTGAGCACGTCGCGGTGCAGCGCGGCCTCGTTGAAGGTGAGCGCATCGATGGCGCGCAGGCGTTGTTCGTGCAGCCCGTCGTCGGGCGTGGTGCCGCGCAGCAGGAGATAGGTCAGCACGAGCAGCAACCCGAGGACGACCAGCGCCATTCTGGCCGTCGTGCCGGTCATGGCTGGGCCGCCGACTGACCGGGTGACGACTGACCGGACGGCGCCTGGCCGGTCAAGGGGCGATACTCACCGGTCAGCGTGCGCAGGAACCGGACGATGAGGTCGACCTCCCGCCGGGCAAGCGCCCGGCCAAGCTGAGTCCTGCCCATTTCCGCCACTGCCTGTTCGAGTGTCGCTGCCCTGCCATCGTGGAAGTACGGCGCCGTCTCGGCCACGTTACGCAGGCTCGGAACGCGGAACACGAAGCGGTCCTCGGCCTTGCCCGTCACGGCGAGCCGGCCGAGGTCCGCCTCCGTGAGCGGGCCGCCGGCGGCGGGATCGTCGAAGACGCCGAATCGCTGGAACAGATTGCCGCCGACATTCACGCCCTGATGGCAGGCGACGCAGCCGTGGGACTTGAACAATTCATAGCCACGCTTCTCCTCGGGACCGATGGCATCGCTTTCGCCGCGCAGGTAGCGATCGAACGGCGCCCGAGGCGTGACCAGGGTACGCTCGAAGGCGGCGAGCGCATCGAGAACCAGCGGCCGCGCCGGCGGTTGGCCGTACGCAGCGTGGAACTCGTCTCTGTACGTCTGGTCGGCGCCCAGCTTCGCCAGCAGTTCCGGCCAGTTCGTGCCCATCAGCCGCGGGTCGAGCAGCACCGCCTCGGCCTGCTCCTCCAGCGAGCGGAAATTGCCGCGCCAATTGAGCCTGAAGCTCAAGACTGCGTTGAAGACGGTCGGCGTGTTGAAGTCGAGCGGTCGGCCGTCGGCGCCGATCGACTGTGCCTTGCCATCGTCCCCGCCCTGGTCGAGGTGGTGGCAGGAGGCGCAGGCGAGCCGGTTGTGATGCGACAAGCGGGCATCGCGAAACAGCCGCTCGCCGAGGCGCGCCTTGGCAGGGTCGGGATGGACGGCCATGGGCATTGGCGCGATCGGCTCGCCGGCCCGGGTCGTGCGTCGGTCCTGGCCCGGCTTCTGGCCCATCTCCTGGGAGGCGGCCGCCAGCATCGCCCCGATAATCGCCAGGACACTGAGGATGGCCAGTCGCGCAACAGCCATGGGCTTGATCCGCAGGGCGATCGCATTTGGCGATCTCCGTCGTCTCGACCGGAGCGCGAAGCGCGGAGCGGAGAGACCTTCTCTCCACGATACGCCGCCTATTGTGGAGAGAAGGTCTCTCCGCTCGGGACGGAGCTTGCCCCGAGCGAAGTCGAGGGGGCCCTCGGTCGAGACGACGGGAGTTGCCGAATGCGATCGCCCTGGCTTGATCACCGGACCTCGACCGGTGATGAAAACACGTAACCCACACCGCGCTCTGTCTTGATCAGCGCGGGCGCGCTGGGATCGACTTCGAGCTTGCGGCGCAGGCGCAGGATCTGCACGTCGATGCTGCGGTCGAACACCTCATTGTCATGAACGCGGCTGGCGGCGAGCAGATGTTCCCGGGTGAGCACATGCTGCGGTGATTGCAGGAAGACCATGAGCAGGGCGAATTCTCCCTTGGTCAGAGGCACGTTCTCACCCGAGGAAGAGGCCAGACGCCGGGTTCGCAGATTGAGCTCCCAGCCGGCGAAGCGATACCGTATCCGTTTGGCCTTCCTGTCGGGTCGTGCCGACAGTGATCGGCGCAGGACCGCGTTGATGCGTGCCAGCAGTTCGCGCGGGCTGAACGGCTTCGTCAGGTAGTCGTCGGCGCCGAGCTCGAGGCCGACCACCCGATCCACCGCCTCGCGGCGATGGCCGGTGAGCACGATGATCGGCAGATCGGAATCCGCGCGAAGCGCGCGAACGATATCGAGACCGTTCTCATTGCCCAGCTTCAGATCGAGGATCACCAGGTCGACCGCACCCACAGCAAGCACGCGTTGCATCTCGCGGCTGTCGGTGGCCACGCTCACCCGCATGTTCTGGTCGGCCAGGTAGTCCGCGATCATGGCGCGCATCGCCGGATCGTCATCGACCGCAAGGACATGTGCGACGCGTCCGAACTCGCTGACGCCATCCAGGTGTTCCATCATGGTGGACTTCTCTTGGTGCATTGCGTCACGCATCGAGGGTCGTGTTCGTTGCCGGCGGTCCGGAAGACATGAGCGCCACGAAATTGCGCGCTCCCGGCTAGAAACGCCGATCGGCCTGTAAGGTACCCGAACGAAATGTACGCCCGACCGGCACCAAAAGTTGCGCGAACGGCACCGCTCGTCGCGACCAAGTCGGTTTCAACTGAAACCCAATTCCGCCAACCTGAAATCACCCCGAAACGTCGCGCACCGATCTTGGCCTTGTCCCGCGCGGGATGCCGCGCCTCGACATCGCCGAGGATCTCGGCCGGCTCGGCACCTTCGCGCTTTTTCAACAGGAGGAGCAACATGGCAACGAATCGCGCGCTGTTGGTTGCGATCAACAACTATGGCAGCCAGCAAAACAACCTTCCAAGCTGCCTGGAGGACGCGAGCCGTTTCCGCTCGCTGCTCGAGGAGCGGTACGGGTTCGACCAGTTCACGGAGCTCTACGACGGCGACGCCACCGTCGCCAATGTCGAGCAAGGCCTGACGTGGCTCTTCGAGGATGTCGCCCCCGACGACCGCCTTGTCTTCTTCTATTCGGGCCACGGCTATCAGCAGCCCAACGGCGAGAACCTCGAGGAGTGTCTCGTCCTCAGCAACATGGAGTTCCTGTTCGACGACCGCCTGAGCGAGCTCAGCCAGACGGCGCCGCCGGGCGTGCTCACGGTGGTTTTCGACTCCTGCTTTTCCGGCGGGATGGAGAAACAGGTCGAGGCCGACGGGCGCATCGAGATCGCGCGCACGAAGGCCTGGGTGCCGCCGGCGAACGCGCGTTCCCAGCAGCAGAAGTCGCTGATCGGCCAACAGCTCATCCCGCGGCCCTTCGGCTCCCAGGAGGTGACGGATCCGGCAGGCGTCAAGGCGCTGGTCCTGGGGCGAGCGGGTGCCCCGAGCAAGGCGGGCGCCGGAGATGCCGCGCAGGGGGACGGCCACGGGGCCGGGGAGGGCGCCGACGAAACCGGCGAACTCGCGCTCAATGGCCTGCTGCTTTCCGCCTGCTCCGAGAACGAGACGGCGTCGGCGGCGACATCCGCGACCGACGGCATGTCGGCCTTCACCTGCGCGCTGATGGGCGTGCTCGATGCGGCGCAGGGCGAGTTCTCGGTCGCCGAGCTCCATGAGCAGACCCGTGCGAAGCTTCAGGAGCTGGGCTTCCGGCAGACCCCGCTGCTGAAGGCGCCAAACGAGCCGGCCGACCTTGCCTCCATGGGCTTCGTGACCCTGGCGCCGGGAGGGGGCGAAGCAGAGCAGGGCCAGAGAGCGCAGGGCCAGAGAGCGCAGGGCCAACGAGCGCAGGGTAAGTCTGCGGTCGCGCCCGCGCCCGCTACTAGGCCCGCGACCAGGCCTGCCCCCGCCGCAACCCGGCCAGCGCCGACGACCAGGCCTGCGCCCGCGACGAGGCCCGCGCCCACGACCAGGCCTGCACCCGGTGCCGCTCGGGCAGGAGCCGCGGCCGCCCCGCCGGCAACGTCGTCAGGCGCGGGTGCGTCGCCGAACAAACCCGGCATCGCGCCGGGCGAGCCGCGCCCGACACCACCGCGCCAACAGGGCCCAACACCGCCGCGCCAACAAGGCGCAACACCGCCGCGCGAACAGCGCGCAACTCCATCGTCGGGCAACGGAAGCACGCCCACCAACGCCACTGAAGGAGAGGAAAGCGCCATGAATACGTCCGCCATGACCACCATGCAGCCGAATGAGGAGAAGTGGATCGGCCTCGCTGCCGGCGTTGCCGCGTCGGTCCTGCCGCAAGTGATCAGCGCCATCAGGAGCCGCCGCAAGGACTTTGAGCCCGAGGTCATGGCCGCCGCTGCCGGGGGCGCCGGCAATGGCGATGACACTGATGCGGAGCAGAAGTGGGTGGCTGCGCTGGCTCGCGCCGTCATTCCGGCCGCGATCAGCGCGGCTCCGGGACTCATCAATGCGGTCCGGGGCCGGGGCAAGGACGCCGCCGTCGGGCTTCCGGCGACTGGCGGAATGGGGGCCGAGGACGCGGAAGGCGAGGAGAAGTGGATCGGCCTCGCTGCCGGCGTTGCCGCGTCGGTCTTGCCGCAAGTGATCAGCGCGATCAGGAACCGCCGCAAGGACTTTGCACCCGAGGTCATGCCCGCCGCTCCCGCGGGCGCCGGCAATGGCAATGCCGATGACGCGGAGCAGAAGTGGGTGGCTGCGTTGGCGCGCGCTGTCATCCCGGCCGCGATCAGCGCGGCACCGGGACTCATTAACGCGGTCCGGGGCCGGGGCAAGGATGCGGTCGTGTTCTCGCCGGCGCAAGGCAATGCGGAGCCCGAGGCCGATGAGAAGTGGATCGGTCTTGCAGCGAGTGTTGCCGCCTCGGTCCTCCCACAGGTCATCGGCGCGATCAGGCGCCGCAAGGACTTTGCGCCTGAAACCGCCGCGACCGGTTTGGAGGCCGGTTACGGCGACGCGGCGGACGCCGAGCAGAAGTGGGTGGCTGCGTTGGCGCGCGCTGTCATTCCGGCCGCGATCAGCGCGGCTCCAGGACTCATCAACGCGGTCCGAGGCAAGGACGTCGTTCCTTATCCCGCACCGGCCCCGGCGGGCCAGCAGCGCTCCGTCGAAGACTTCACCGAGGAAGACGAAAAGATCCTGCGCGCGGTGGCGCCGGCCATCGCGGCCACCATGCCCGCCGTCGCCCAGGCGATGCGTGGCGGCACCGACCGCAGGTACCGTGCCGCCATCTGAGGCGCACGGAGCCAAACATTGCGGAGGGGCGGTCGCTCAACGGCCGCCCCTTTTTTTGCGCGATACCAGTCGGCCAAGCGGCTTGCCGGAGAAGCCGGGCGGGCGGCCCAGCGTGCGCAGCACGTTGCAAGAAAATCGCAACGGGGCGTTACGAAAGGTGGCGGAACGCACGGGAGATGGTGGAACGCTTCGGTACTAATCGCCGCGACGCAATCCAACGTCAACGCCGTCTGGACGTCACCCATCGAGTGGTGTGCTGTGGTCGAGCTTCTCGCCCGGTGGGCAACGTTTTCCGCCGCCCAACGCTTTCCATGGCAATGGCGGTCGCCGGAAAACTCTGTAGGGCGCTCGCCGGCACCTGAGGTTTTGCCTCTAACGTTTCTGCCTAGATGCCCGGCGTGGAGGTTTGGCTCGAAAGTCGGGCAGAGAGTGCTGCCATCAGTGCTGGCACGCGGCGAGGGGCGAACCAGTACTGGTATGGAGTGGCGGATCGCTTTCCATTCATGGCGTGCCCTGGAGCGTCAAAAGTCGCCAAATCGAAATTGCGATCCCTTCGCGCCACTGGAGTTATTGTCTTGGCGACGAGACGTTACTTAGGTTATAATGAAACCATCGCGGTTCGTTGGTCACTGCAAGGTGTCGATTATCGATCGAGGCAATTGTCCGCATTTTTCTGTCTCACTTTTGGGGTGCAGTCCAAGACAGAGGGGGTAGCGCAAACTGCGGAAACTGCGGAAATCGCTCTCAGGAGTTGAAGCCCAGGCCAGCGATGTCGCCACGGCGACATGGTCCGCGACTTGCACGCCGGTCGTCGCGCGTCCACCCGGCATTTCCCGCCACCGTGGTGGATAGTTCGCTTGCATGAGGCGAGGGAAGCGTCGTAGGTCGCAGGAGCAGGGAAAAACGAAAGAATATGGCGTATTTCACGCAACAACTGATCAACGCCATCACGCTGGGTGCAATCTACGGGCTGATCGCCATCGGCTACACGATGGTCTACGGCATCATCGGCATGATCAACTTCGCGCACGGTGAAGTCTTCATGATCGGTGCGTTCATCTCGCTGATCGGCTTCATGATCTGCAGCATGCTGGGCATCGGCTCGGCGCCGGTGGCGATCGTGCTGGTGTTGCTGATCGCCATGGCCTTCTCCTCGGTCTACGGCTGGGCGATCGAACGAACGGCCTATCGCCCGTTGCGCGGCTCGTTCCGGCTGGCGCCGCTGATCTCGGCGATCGGCGTGTCGATAGCGCTGCAGAACTACGTGCAGCTCGTGCAGGGCGCCCGGCCCAAGCCCGGCGGCCAGATCGTCTCGGGTGGCTTCAACCTGTTCAGCCTCGACGGCTTCGACGTGCGGGTGTCGTGGCTGCAGATCATCATCGTGCTGGTGACCGTCGTGCTGATGGGCGGCTTCACCTGGGTGATCGCCAGAACGTCGCTCGGCCGCCGCCAGCGCGCCTGCGAGCAGGACATGAAGATGGCCTCGCTGCTGGGCGTCGACGTCGACCGCACCATTTCGTTGACCTTCGTGCTCGGGGCTGCATTGGCTGCCGTCGCCGGCATGCTGTTCCTGATGTACTACGGCGTCATCGATTTCTTCATCGGCTTCCTGGCCGGCATAAAAGCCTTCACCGCCGCCGTGCTGGGCGGCATCGGCTCGCTGCCCGGCGCCATGCTGGGCGGGCTGCTGATCGGCCTGATCGAGGTCTTCTGGGCAGCCTACTTCTCCAGCGAGTACAAGGACGTCGCCGCCTTCGGCATCCTCGTGCTCGTGCTGATCTTCCGCCCGACCGGCCTGCTCGGCAAACCGGAGATCGAGAAGGTCTGACATGACGGATCCGCGTCTACCCCGGATACTGAAGGACGCGGCGCTCACCGCCTTCGTCGCTGCCGCGCTCGGCATCTTCATCGTCGGCTTCCGCACCGTCGATGTCGGATCGCGGACGGGGCTGAGCTTCGACTATCACTTCGCCGATCTTGCCGTGGCCGTCGTCGTCATCTTCTTCGGCCGTCTCGGCCTGTCGATGGCGTCCCTGGGCCTGCGCTGGCCGGCCATCGCGCTCGGCATCGTCATGATCGCGGCCGGCGCCTCGCCCCTGCAGCTGCCGTCGGGCTTCCTGCACTGGTTCGTCGCTCTGGGCGGCGTGCTGCTGGTGATCCGCGCCATCTGGCCATGGGCCGACCGGGCGATCCAGGCGACGGCGCGCACGCCGACGGGACGCGTCGTCGACAAGATCGGCACACAATGGGTGGGCAGGGGGCTGGGCTGGGTCCTGCTGGGCGGCGCCGTCGTGATGCCGTTCACGCCCTTCGCCGACCAGAAGACGATGGATCTCGGCGTGCTGATCCTGACCTACGTCATGCTGGGCTGGGGGCTGAACATCGTGGTCGGCCTGGCCGGCCTGCTCGACCTCGGCTACGTCGCCTTCTACGCCGTCGGCGCCTACGCCTATGCGCTGCTCAGCACCCAGCACGGGCTGGGCTTCTGGGCGGTGCTGCCGCTGGCCGGCATGTTCGCCGCGAGCTTCGGCATCCTGCTCGGCTTCCCGGTGTTGCGCCTGCGCGGCGACTATCTCGCCATCGTCACGCTGGGCTTCGGCGAGATCATCCGGCTGGTCATCCTCAACTGGTTCGACTTCACCAACGGTCCGGCCGGAATCGGCTCGATCCCGGGGCCGACCCTGTTCGGCGCGGTCTTCGCCGAGACCGCGCCCGCCGGCGGCCAGACCGTGTCGGAGATGCTGGGCATCCGGTTCGACGGCATCCACCGCCTGATCTTCCTCTACTACATCATCCTGTTGCTGGCGCTGGTCACCAACATCTTCACCCAGCGCATGCGCCGGCTGCCGGTGGGCCGCGCCTGGGAAGCGTTGCGCGAGGACGAGACCGCCTGCAAGGCGCTGGGCATCAATCCGACCAACACCAAGCTCACGGCCTTCGCGGTCGGCGCCATGTTCGCGGGCTTCGCCGGATCGTTCTTCGCCGCCAAGCAGCGCTTCATCAGCCCGGAGAGCTTCACCTTCATCGAATCGGCGATCATCCTCGCCATCGTCGTGCTGGGCGGCATGGGCAGCCAGATCGGCGTGGTGCTGGCCGCCGTGCTGCTGATCGGCCTGCCGGAATGGTTCCGCGAGCTCGGCAACTACCGCATGCTGGCCTTCGGTCTGGCCATGGTCCTGATCATGGTCTACCGCCCGCGCGGCCTCATAGGCCATCGCGAGCCCTCTATCCGGCTGCATCCCGTGGCGCCGGCAGGCAGCGGATGAACGGCACCGCCCCTCTGATCGAGGTCGAGCACCTCACCATGCGCTTCGGCGGTCTCATCGCTGTCGATGACGTCTCCTTCATCGGCCTGCCGCACGCCATCACCGCCATCATCGGCCCCAACGGCGCGGGCAAGACCACGGTCTTCAACTGCATCACCGGCTTCTACAAGCCCACGGTCGGCCGCCTGCTGATGCGCGGCGACCGCGACTACCTGCTGGAGCGCATGCTGGGCCACGAGATCGGCCAGCGCGCGCGCGTGGCGCGGACCTTCCAGAACATCCGCTTGTTTCCGGCCATGTCGGTGCTGGAGAACCTTCTGGTCGCGCAGCACAACAAGCTGATGCTGGCGTCGGGCTACAGCGTGTTCGGCCTGCTCGGCCTCAGGCACTATCGCGACTCCGAGGCAGCCGCCATCGCGCTGGCGCGCAGCTGGCTGGAGCGCGTCGACCTGGTGGCGGCGGCCGACCGTCCGGCCGGCGAGCTGCCCTACGGCGCGCAGCGGCGGCTCGAGATCGCCCGCGCCATGTGCACCGAGCCCCGGCTGCTCTGCCTCGACGAGCCCGCGGCGGGTCTCAATCCGCGCGAATCGGCCGAGCTCAACCAGCTCCTGGTCTCGATCCGCGACCGCGACGGCATCGGCGTGCTGCTGATCGAGCACGACATGAGCGTGGTCATGAACATCTCCGATCATGTCGTCGTGCTCGACTATGGCCGCAAGATCGCCGAAGGCGCGCCGGCCGCCATCCAGCGCGACCCGGCCGTCATCCGGGCCTATCTCGGCACCGACGACGAGGCGATCGATGGCTAGCAAGCGGTGCACGCCCATCTCGCCCTCATATTCCTCTCCCCCGCTAGGGGGAGAGGCTGGGAGAGGGGGCAACGACGTGCATATCCCCCTCTCCCCACCTCTCCCCCTAGCGGGGGAGAGGAGTCCGAAAGAGAGGAGTCCGAAGGAGAGGAATCGGAAGTTGCGCGCCAGGAGTGCCTGTCGTGGCTGATCCCATGCTCGCCGTGCGTGGCGTGGCGACCTTCTATGGCGCCATCCAGGCGCTGCACGGTGTCGATCTCGAGGTCGGCCAGGGCGAGATCGTGACCCTGATCGGCGCCAACGGCGCAGGCAAATCGACCCTGCTGATGACGATCTGCGGCAGCCCGCGCGCCCGCTCAGGCTCGATCGCGTTCGACGGCGAGGACATCACCCATCTGCCGACGCATGAGATCGTGCGGCGCGGCGTGGCGCAGGTGCCGGAAGGACGCCGCATCTTCCCGCGCATGAGCGTGTTCGAGAACCTGCAGATGGGCGCCACGCTCGGCGACCCGGCGCATTTCCAGCATGACCTCGAGCGGGTGTTCGCCATGTTCCCGCGCCTGGCCGAGCGGCGCGAGCAGCGCGGCGGCACGCTGTCGGGCGGCGAGCAGCAGATGCTGGCGATCGGCCGCGCGCTGATGAGCCGGCCGCGCTTGCTGCTGCTCGACGAGCCCTCGCTTGGGCTGGCGCCGCTGATCGTACGGCAGATCTTCGAGGCAATCGGCCGCATCGCGCGCGAGGAGGGGGTGACGATCTTCCTGGTCGAGCAGAACGCCTTCCATGCGCTGAGACTTGCCGATCGCGGCTACGTGCTGGCCAACGGCCGCGTAAGGTTGAGCGGTTCGGGCCGCGAGCTTCTGGCCAACGCCGAGGTCCGCGCCGCCTACCTCGAAGGCGGCCACGCATGAGCCCGCTCGATACCTTCATGTTCGACTGGTTCGGCGACACGCTGAGCAACGTCCTGCTGTTCAACCTGATCCTGGTCGCCCCGGGCTCGTTCGCGGCCGGCCACGCCGTGGCCATCACCTGGCGCCCGTGGGCGCAGATCGTGTTTTACACGGCGCTTCTTTCGGCGACCCTGCGCTTTTTCGACTATGCGCTGGCCGGCGGCGAGCTGTGGTCGATCGGCGGCTTCCTGCTCGGCTGGGCGGTGCAACTGGCAGTCGCGGCCTTTGCTTATCGGCTGACGCACGTGCGCCTGATGGTGCGCCAGTATCCCTGGCTCTATCGGCGCAAAGGCTTGCTGGGTTGGGAGGAGCGGCACTAATCTGTAGCATGCTCCACACCCGTGGAGACCGGGGTGCAAAGAGGAGGCTTACGATGAAGAGGACCTACGGCGCGCTTGCCGTCGCAGCGATCGCCTTGATGGCGACGCCGGCTCTCGCGCAGATCAAGATCGGCTCGGCCGGCCCGATGACAGGGCAGTATGCCGCTTTCGGCGAACAACTTCGGCGCGGCGCCACCATGGCGGTCGAGGAGATCAACGCCGCCGGCGGCGTGAACGGCAAGAAGCTCGAGCTGGTCATCGGCGACGACGCCTGCGATCCCAAGCAGGCCACCGCGGTCGCCAACAAGATGGTGTCGGACAAGGTCGCGTTCGTGGCCGGCCATTTCTGCTCCGGCTCGTCGATCCCGGCGTCGGACATCTACAAGGAAGCCAAGATCCTGCAGATCACGCCGGCCTCGACCAATCCGAAGCTGACGGACGATGCCGCCGCCAAGGGCAACACCACGGTGTTCCGCACCTGCGGCCGTGACGACGTGCAGGGCGTTACGGTCGGCGGCTATATCCTGAAGCACCACAAGAACGCCAAGGTCGCGATCCTCCACGACAAGTCGCCCTACGGCAAAGGCATGGCCGACGAGACCAAGAAGGCGATCAACAAGGGCGGCCTGCGCGAGGCCATGTACGAGGCCTACAACGACACCGACAAGGACTTCACCGCGATCATCAACAAGATGAAGCAGGGCAAGATCGACATCATCGTGCTCGGCGGCTACCACACCGCGGGCGCGCTGATCATCAAGCAGTCGCGCGAGCAGGGCCTCGGCGCCCAGTTGATGGGCTTCGATTCGCTCGAGACGGCGGAGTTCGCCCAGCTCGGCGGCGCGGCCACCAACGGCGTGCTGATGTCGTTCCCACCCAAGGCCGAGGACGACCCGAAGAACGCCGCGCTGGTGAAGAAGTTCCGCGACGCCAAGTACAACCCCGAGGGCTACACGCTCTTCAGCTACGCCGCCGTCAAGGCGTGGGCCGATGCGGCCAACAAGGCGAAGTCGACCGACGCGGCCGCGGTTGCCACAGCGCTGCGCAGCGGCAAGTACGACAGCGCCGTCGGCGTGCTCGAGTTCGACCAGAAGGGCGACATCAAGAACCCGGTCTACGACATCTACGTCTGGAAGGACGGCAAGTCGTATCCGACCACGAAGTAGAAGCACACGGCTTCGAGGAAAAGGGCCCGGTTCGCCGGGCCCTTTTTCGTCCGGGGGAGGCGATACGGTCCGAAAGAATTACTGGCGCGGCCGTCTATAACTTCTGTTGACATTTTAGAGAACCGTGGTTATAATTGACGTGTGCCTTGCCGAAGATGATCGGCCGGCAATGGTGCCGGCAAATGCGAATTCGGCGGCGACCTGGCGAGGAATGGAGACCGCACACCGCTGGGCAGGGCCTTTCCTTAGCCGATTCAATGTCTTGTGGGTCGCATTCCACGATTTTGGGGGACGGTGACACCGCGGCCCCCGATATGGTATCCGGGGGCTCAACAGTTAGAGGGGATCGATCGTCGACATGCCGGGGGGCGCCATCGCGGTCGCGTCGGATCATGCCGGCTTCGACCTGAAAGAGATTCTCAAGCGCGACCTGCAGCAGGCGGGTCTCGAGGTGTTGGACCTCGGCACCAACTCCACCCGGTCGGTCGACTATCCGGACTTCGGGACAGCCATGGCCGATGCCGTGGCCTCGGGCAAGGCCCAGCGCGGTGTGCTGGTCTGCGGCACGGGCATCGGCATCTCGATGGCCGCCAATCGCAACCCCAAGGTGCGAGCGGCCCTCGTCCATGACGTCACCTCCGCCCGGCTGTCGCGTTTGCACAACGACGCCAACGTCGTGGCGTTCGGCCAGCGCTTGATCGGAACCGAAACTGCCCGCGAGGCGCTAAAAGTCTTTCTCGGTACTGAATTTGAAGGCGGCCGGCATGCCAACCGAGTCGCCAAGCTTTCAAAGGGTTGCACGACATGAGTCAAGCCGCTGCCAAGACGACCGAGACGCCGCTGCCGATGTTCACGCGCAGCCTCGCCGAGGCCGATCCGGCGATCGATGCGGCCGTCAAGGGCGAGCTGCACCGCCAGCGCGAGCAGATCGAATTGATCGCTTCGGAGAACATCGTTTCGCGCGCCGTGCTCGAGGCCGCGGGCTCGGTGCTGACCAACAAGTATGCCGAGGGCTATCCCGGCCGGCGCTACTACGGCGGCTGCGAGGAGGTCGACAAGGCCGAGCAGCTCGCCATCGATCGCGCCTGCAAGCTGTTCAACTGCAGCTTCGCCAACGTCCAGCCGCACTCCGGCGCGCAGGCCAACCAGGCCGTGTTCATGGCGCTCTTGCAGCCGGGCGACAAGTTCATGGGCATGGCGCTCGACCAGGGCGGCCATCTCACGCACGGCTCGCCCGCCAACCAGTCGGGCAAGTGGTTCAAGGTCGTGTCCTACGGGGTGACGCCCGACAGCCACCTGATCGACTACGAGCAGATGGAAGAGACGGCGCGCCGCGAGAAGCCCAAGCTGATCGTCGCCGGAGCCTCGGCCTATTCGCGCCACATCGACTGGGCGCGATTCCGCAAGGTCGCCGACGAGATCGGTGCCTTCTTCATGGTCGACATGGCCCACTATGCCGGCCTGGTCGCGGCCGGCGTCTATCCCAGCCCCTTGCCGCATGCCCATGTCGTGACGACGACCACGCACAAGACCCTGCGCGGTCCACGCGGCGGCATGGTGCTGTCGACCGATCCGGACATCGGCAAGAAGATCAACTCGGCCGTGTTCCCCGGCCTGCAGGGCGGGCCCTTGATGCACATCATTGCCGCCAAGGCCGTGGCCTTAGGCGAAGCACTGCGCCCTGAGTTCAAGGTCTACGCCCAGAACACCGTCGACAATGCACGCTCACTCGCTTCGGCGCTGACCGAGCGTGGCCTCAAGATCATCTCGGGCGGCACCGACAGCCACGTCATGCTGGTCGACCTGCGCCCGAAGAAGGCAACCGGCGTGTCGGCCGAGAAGGTGCTCGATCGCGCCGGCATCACCGTCAACAAGAACAGCATCCCAGGCGATCCGGAGAAGTACACCATCACGTCGGGCGTGCGATTGGGGTCGCCCGCCGGCACGACGCGCGGCTTCGGCGTGGCGGAGTTCCGCCAGGTCGGCCATCTGATCGCCGACGTGCTCGACGGCATCGCCAAGAACGGCCCGGACGGCGACGCCCAGGTCGAGACTCAGGTGCGCGCCAAGGTTCACGCGCTTTGTTCCCGCTTTCCGATCTACCGCGACTGACGCAAGCGCAAAAGACAACAGGGGGAGAGAATGCGCTGTCCATTTTGCGGTCACGAGGACACCCAGGTTAAGGACTCGCGACCGACTGACGACAATTCGGCGATCCGCCGGCGGCGTTACTGCCCGTCGTGCGGATCGCGCTTCACCACCTTCGAGCGCGTGCAGTTGCGCGAGCTCACGGTGGTCAAGAAGAACGGCCAGCGCGTGCAGTTCGACCGCGACAAGCTCGCCCGCTCGATCTCGGTCGCCTGCCGCAAGCGGCCGGTCGATCCCGAGCGCGTCGAGCGCGTGGTGAACGGCATCGTCCGGCGGCTGGAAAGCTCCGGCGAGAGCGAGATCCCCTCGACGCAGATCGGCGAGCTGGTGATGGACGCGCTGCGCGCGCTCGATCCGGTGGCCTATGTGCGGTTTGCCTCGGTCTATCGCAATTTCCGCGAGGCCCGCGACTTCGAGGAGTTCATCTCCGATCTCGCCGAGACCAACGTCAAGGACTGACGACATGATGCGCGCCGCGCTCGCGCTGGCGCGCCGGTCGCTCGGGCGTACCTGGCCGAACCCGGCCGTGGGCTGCATCATCGTCAAGGACGGCCGCATCGTCGCGCGCGGCCGCACGCAGGATGGCGGACGCCCGCACGCCGAAGTCGACGCGCTCGACAAGGCGGGCGAAGCGGCACGTGGTGCCACGGTCTACGTGACGCTCGAGCCCTGTTCGCATTTCGGCAAGTCGCCGCCGTGCGCCGATGCCCTTGTTCGGGCCGGCGTGGCGCGCGTCGTGTCGGCCATGGAGGATCCCAATCCTCCAGTGAACGGCCAGGGTCACGCCCGGCTGCGCGAAGCTGGCATCGCTGTCGAGGTGGGCGAGGGCGCTCGTGAGGCGGCCGAGATCAATGCCGGCTTCCTGCTGCGCCTTCGCGCCGGCCGGCCGCTGTTCCACCTCAAGCTCGCATCGTCGCTCGACGGACGCATCGCGACGGCATCGGGCGAGAGCAAATGGATCACCGGCGAAGGCGCTCGGGCCGACGGCCATCGCTTGCGCGCCATCCATGACGCCATCCTGGTTGGCGCCGGCACGGTCGCGGCCGACGATCCCGACCTGACCTGCCGCCTGCCGGGGCTAAAAGCCTATTCGCCGGTGCGTATCGTGCTCGATTCAAAAGCCGGCCTCGCCGAGACGTCGAAGCTCGCCATGACGGCGCGGCAAGTGCCGGTATGGCTCCTGTGTACGAGTGCCGCGCCGGCAGCCAAGCGCGAGGCCTTGCACAAGGCGGGTATCGAGATCATTGAGGTGGCCGCCGCGGGCGATGGCCGAGTCGACGCGGCCGCCGCCGCGCAAGCGCTCGGCCAACGCGGATTGACCCGTGTGCTGGTCGAAGGCGGCGGCCAGGTCGCTGCCGCGTTCCTGAAGGTCGGCCTGATCGACCGGATCACCAGCTATCGGGCGGGGGTGGTCCTGGGCGCCGACGGCCGCTCTGCGGTCGGCGAGCTGGGCTTCAATCAGCTGGATTTCGCGCCCCGGTTCCGACTGGTCTCGGCCCGCTCGTTGCAGGGCGACACGGTGGAAAGCTGGACGAGAGAGGCATAGTTAAAGGGTCATGTTCACCGGCATCGTCAGCGACATCGGCGAGATCACCTCGGTCACCCCCGGTGGCAACAGCGGCGACCGTCGCTTCGTGGTGCGCACCCGGCACGACATGGCGCCGATCGCGATCGGCGCCTCGATCGCCTGTTCGGGCTGCTGCCTGACGGTGGTCGAGAAGGGGCCCGACTGGTTCGCCGTCGAGGTTTCGGGCGAAAGCCTGGCCAAGACCCATCTCGGCGACTGGAAGCTCGGCAGCCGGATCAACCTTGAACTGTCGCTCAAGCTCGGCGACGAGCTGGGCGGCCATCTGGTCTATGGCCATGTCGATGGCGTGGGCGCCATCATGTCGATGACGCCTGAAGGCGGCAGCATGCGCTTCGTCTTCGAAGCGCCGGGCGAGCTGGCGCGCTTCATCGCCTCCAAGGGCTCGGTGGCCATCGATGGCATTTCCCTCACGGTGAATGAGGTCGAGGGAAACCGCTTCGGCGTGAACATTATCCCGCATACTCAAGCGGTTACGACCCTGGGACAGGCCAAGCCGGGCCAGCGGGTCAACCTTGAGGTCGATATGCTTGCGCGTTACGTTCAACGATTGTTGGAGCACGGAAGATCATGAGCGCGCTCGAAAAGGACGCTTGGCGCATCACCTTCTCCGAGGTGAAGGCCGCGGCCGAGGACATCATCGAGGAAGCCCGCCGCGGCCGGATGTTCATCCTGGTCGACGACGAGGACCGCGAGAACGAGGGCGACCTCGTCATTCCCGCCCAATGGGCGACTCCCGACGCCATCAACTTCATGGCCAAGCATGCGCGCGGCCTGATCTGCCTGGCGCTGACCCGAGAGCGCGTCGAGCAGCTCGGCCTGCCGCTGATGGCGCAGAACAACGGCACCCGCCACCAGACCGCCTTCACCGTCTCGATCGAAGCGCGCGAGGGCGTGACCACCGGCATCTCGGCCGCCGACCGTGCGCGCACCGTCGCGGTGGCGATCGATCCGTCTTGCGGGCCACAGGACATCGTCACACCGGGGCACGTCTTCCCGCTGGTGGCGCGCGACGGCGGCACGCTGGAGCGCACCGGCCATACCGAGGCCGCGGTCGACCTGGCGCGGCTCGCCGGCCTCACGCCCGCGGGCGTCGTCTGCGAGATCATGAACGACGACGGCACGATGGCCCGTCGCAACGATCTCATCACCTTCGCCCAGCGCCACGGGCTCAAGATCGGCACCATCTCAGACTTGATCGCCTATCGCCGGCGCTACAATTCGATCGTCAAGCGCCTGAGCGAGACCAGCTTCACCAGCATCTACGGCGGCGACTTTCGCTGCGTCATCTATATGAACAAGGTGACGATGGCCCAGCACATCGCCCTCGTGAAGGGCGATCCGGCGGCAGGCGGCCCGGTCATGGTGCGCATGCACGCGGTCAACATCTTCACCGACGTGCTCGGCCAGAGGAACACTGGCCGCGGCGGCGAAATCGAGGCCTCCATGCAGGAGATCGCCAAGGAGGGCAGGGGCGTCATCGTTCTGATCCGCGAGCCGCCGACCATCATGCTGGCCGAGCAGCGGCGCCGCGCCGGCGAGGCGATCGAGCCCGCGGGCGGCGAGCTGCGCGACTATGGCGTCGGTGCCCAGGTCCTGATCGATCTTGGCGTGCGCGAGATGGTGCTGTTGAGCCATAGCAACAAGTCCGTCGTCGGCCTCGAAGGCTTTGGCCTGAAGATCGTCGGCCAAAAGCCGGTTCCCGGCAGACCGGCTCGCTAGCCATGTCGACGCGCACGGAAACACCGACGGCCCGACCGGCGGTCGCCGGGGTCAAAGGCGCGCGCATCCTGATCGTGGAATCGCGCTTCTACGCCGACATCGCCGACGCCCTGATCGAGGGCGCCGAGCGCGAGATCGGCAAGAGCGGCGCCGTATCCGAGCGCATCGTCGTGCCGGGCGCCTTCGAGATTCCGGGCGCCATCGCGCTGGCGGCCGATCACTACGACGGCTTCGTGGCGCTGGGCTGCGTCATCCGCGGCGAGACCACGCATTACGACTATGTCTGCGGCGAGAGCGCGCGCGGCCTGATGGATCTTTCCGTCCGCGAGCGACTGGCAATCGGTTACGGCATCATCACCGTCGACACGATCGAGCAGGCGAGGGCGCGCGCCTTCACCAACCGCGGCGACAAGGGCGGCGATGCCGCCCATGCCTGCCTCGCCATGGTGGCGCTCGGCCGCCGCTGGCGGAACGCTTGAGCGCCCAGTCGACACCGGGCTTCGGCTCCAGTCGCCGCCAGGCGGCGCGGATGGCGGCGGTGCAGGCGATCTTTCAATGGCAGGAGGGCGAGCACGCCCCGGGCGAGATCATCGACCAGTTCCTGAAGGTACGGATCGGTGAGCAGGGCGAGGGCGGCATGCGCCGTGACGCCGACCGACCGCTGTTCAAGGACGTCGTCGAAGGCACCGTCGCACATAAGGAAGAGCTCCAGCAGACCCTGACCGGGGCGCTGGCGGAGGACTGGACCTGGGAGCGCGTCGACCGGCTGGTGCGCGCCATCCTGCTCGCTGGCGCCTATGAGCTGATCCATCGCAAGGACGTGCCGCCCAGGGTGGCGATCAGCGAATATGTCGAGATCGCCCACGCGTTCTATGACCAGGGCGAGCAGAACTTCGTCAATTCGGTGCTCGATCGCGTGGCGCGCCAGTCACGTTCAGCCGAGCTCGCGAGATAGCGCATGCGCCGTCGGCGCATCGGCGAGTTCGAGCTCATAGCCCGCTACTTCGCGCCGCTGGCCAAGAGCTTTCCCGGCGCCGGTGGGCTCTTGAGCGACAATGCTTTCCTGCCGTCCGATGCGCGCCGCGACCTCGTCGTCAAGACCGACACGATCGTCGCGGGGGTGCACTTTCTGGCCGACGAGAAGCCCGAGCTGGTGGCGGCCAAGGCGTTGCGCGTCTGCCTGTCCGATCTCGCGGCGGGCGGCGGCGAGCCCTTCACCTACCAGCTGTCGCTGTCGCTGCCGAAGGCGTGGAGCGAGCGCTGGATCGCAGGCTTTGCGCGCGGTCTGGCCGCGGATCAGCGGCGCTACGGCATCGTGCTGAGCGGCGGCGACACTGTGACGACGCCGGGCCCGCTCACCGTCACCGTCACCGCCTTCGGTCGGGTGCCGCACGGCCGCGGCCTGACACGCGCCGGTGCACGGGCCGGCGACCGGCTCTTCGTCACGGGCACGATCGGCGACGGCGCGCTCGGCCTGCTTGCGGCGCGCGGCCGGATCGCCTCGACGGCGCTCGAGAAGCGTTATCGCCTGCCGCAACCGCGTTCGGCGTTGGGTTCCCGACTGGTCGGCATCGCGAGCGCAGTCGCCGATGTCTCCGACGGACTCTTGGCCGACGCCGGCCACATCGCCGAGGCGTCGCGGCTTGCCGTTCGCATCGAGCGCGAGCGGGTGCCGCTGTCCGCCGCCGCTCGGCGCGTGATCGCGGTCGAGCCTGCACTGTGGGCCAATGTGCTCGGCGGTGGCGACGATTACGAACTCGTGATCGCCGTATCGCCGCGCAAGGAAGCGGCGCTGCTCTCCGCGGCGCGGTCGGAAAAGGTGAAGGTGACGGCGATCGGCGCCTTCATGCGCGGCAAGGGCGTCGAGCTCACGGTAGCCGGCCGGCCGGTCCGCGCGCCGCGCAAGGGCTACGTTCACTTCTAATGTCTTGCCGGAGCGCGGACCTGCATGACGCGACCCAGATGAGCATGAGCGGACCTGGAGGTCCGCGCTCCGGAAAGACATGAGTTCGTTGGCATCACCATGAGAAATCGCAGGTCATAGCTGCACTGCGTGGCCGCCTATTCGCTTGGGGGCAGGGAGGCGGCCGACTAGAGTGCGCGCCCAATGGATGGATCGACAAAAGTCGACGAGACGAAGCCGGTATCGGGCGGGGCCATGCCCCGCCGTTCGCTGCGCAACATCGGGCTCCTCGCGACGTGCCAGGCGCTGACGCAGAGCAGCAACACGCTGATGTTCGCCTCCTCGGCGCTCGCGGTGCTGACCATCGTCTCGCCCGACATGCGCATGTGGGCGAACCTGCCCGTCACCATGCAGCATCTCGGCGTCATGCTGGCGGTGTTTCCCGCTTCGATGCTGATGATGCGCCGCGGCCGCAAGTTCGGCTTCCGCATCGGCTCGCTGATGGGCATGGTCGGCGCTACCTGCGCAGCGATCGGCCTCGGCATGGGCAGCTTCCTGGTGATGTGCCTGGGTGGCCTGTGCCTGGGCTATGCCGTGGCCAACATGCAGCTCTATCGCTTCGCCGCGGTCGAGCTGGCGCCGGGCCACTTCCGTGCCCAGGCGATCTCCTATGTGACCGCGGGCGGCGTCATCGCGGGCATCGTCGGTCCCGGCTTGGCGCGCTTCACGCCCGATCTCTGGCTGCCGTTGTTCCAGGCGAGCTTCTGCGCCGTCATCGTCATCCATGCCATCGTCTTCACCGTGCTGGGCCTCATCGAGTTCCCGCCCGTGAAGGCGGAGGACCATTCGGGTCCGCAGCGTCCTCTCTTCGAGATCGTGACGCAGCCGGCCTATATGGTCGCCTGCGCCGGCGCAGTGATCGCCTTCGGCGTGATGTCCTTCGTCATGGCCGCCTCGCCGCTTGCCATCGTGATGTGCGGCCTCAAGGCCACCGAGGCGCCGGTCACCATCTTCGTTCACGTCATGGGCATGTTCGTGCCGGCCTTCTTCACCGGCAACCTGATCGCCCGCTTCGGCGTGTTCAACATGATGATGGTCGGCATCGCCCTCCTGGTGCTGGGCGTCGTCGTCGCCCTGACCGGCGTCACCGAGTGGCATTTCCGTATCGCGCTTGGCCTGAACGGTGTCGGCTGGAACTTCATGTTCGTCGGTGCCACGACCCTGCTCACGACGACCTACCGCCAGGCCGAGCGCGGCAAAGCCCAGGCCTTCAACGACTTCATGGTGTTCGGCACGACCGCGACCGCGAGCTTGATGGCCTCCGTCGTGCTGGAAGTGCAGGGCTGGGCGGTCCTCAACTACTTCGCCCTCGCGCTGGTGCTGATCGCCTTCCTGGTCATCGGCATTTTCCGCTTGCGCCATCCCTCGCGCGTCTGAAGCCAAGCCCTTGAGGCAACGTGGCTTTTCCCCGCTACGGGTTGCGCTGATTGTGGCGTTCTGCCATTTTCCGCCCGCCTCGCGCCGGGGGAGATCCTGAAACTTCGGCACGCGCAAGGCTGGAAATGCCGTCAAAAACAATAGGTTAGCCAACAATGTCTACCGTAATCTGGGCCGTCGTCGCCTGCGGTATCATCGCCGTGCTCTACGGCGTGGTGACCGCATCGCGGGTCATGGCCGCCGACTCCGGCACTGCGCGCATGCAAGAGATCGCGCAGGCGATCCAGGAGGGCGCCAGCGCCTATCTGCGCCGCCAGTACACGACCATCGCCATCGTCGGCGTCGTCGTCCTGGTCATCCTCTTCATTCTGCTCGGCAAACATGCCGCCGTCGGCTTCCTGATCGGCGCAGTGCTGTCGGGTGCCACCGGCTTCATCGGCATGAACGTCTCGGTGCGTGCCAACCTGCGCACTGCGGTCGCCGCGCAGAAGAGCCTGGGGCAGGGCCTCGACCTCGCCTTCAAGGCGGGCGCGGTCACCGGCATGCTGGTCGCGGGCCTCGCCCTGCTGGGCGTCGTCGGCTATTTCGCCGTTCTCATGAAGATGGGCGTCGCCCCGGGCAGCCGCGAGATGATCGACGCGCTGGTCGCGTTGGGCTTCGGCGCCTCGCTGATCTCGATCTTCGCCCGTCTCGGCGGCGGCATCTTCACCAAGGGTGCGGACGTCGGCGGCGACATGGTCGGCAAGGTCGAAGCCGGCATCCCGGAAGATGACCCCCGCAACCCGGCCACCATCGCCGACAACGTCGGCGACAATGTCGGCGACTGCGCCGGCATGGCGGCCGACCTGTTCGAGACCTACGCGGTGACCACCGTCGCCACCATGGTCCTGGCCTCGATCTTCTTCGCGGCCGACCAGGCGCTGGTCTACAAGCTGATGGTCTATCCGCTGGCCATTGGCGGCGCCTGCATCATCACCTCCATCATCGGCACCTACTTCGTCCGCCTCGGCTCCGATGGCGGCATCATGTGGGCGATGTACAAGGGCGTGATCGCGGCCGCCGTGCTGTCGATCCCGGCCATCTGGTTCGTCACCGACTGGGTGATCGGCAACGCCACCGTGCTCAAGGTCGGCGACCGCCAGTTCACCGGCATGACGCTGTTCTGGTGCTCGCTGGTCGGCCTCGCCATCACCGGCCTGATCGTGTGGATCACCGAGTACTACACCGGCACCGACTATCGACCGGTCAAGGCTGTCGCCCAGGCGTCGGTCACCGGCCACGGCACCAACGTCATCGCCGGTCTCGCGATGTCGATGGAAGCCACGGCCCTGCCGGCGCTGCTGATCTGCGCCGGCATCGTGGTCTGCTACGTGCTGGCAGGCCTCTTCGGCATCGCCATCGCCACGACCGCCATGCTGGCGCTCGCCGGCATGATCGTGGCGCTCGACGCCTACGGCCCGGTCACCGACAACGCCGGCGGCATCGCCGAAATGGCGGGCCTGCCGAAGGAAGTGCGCAAGAACACCGACGCGCTCGACGCCGTCGGCAACACCACCAAGGCCGTCACCAAGGGCTATGCCATCGCCTCGGCGGGCTTGGGTGCGCTGGTGCTGTTCGCGGCCTACACCTCGGACCTCTCCTACTTCATCGCCCAGGGCAAGCTTGGCGTGAAGGCGGTCAGCTTCTCGCTGGAGAACCCCTACGTCGTCGTCGGCCTGCTGATCGGCGGCGGCCTGCCGTACCTGTTCGGCGGCATGTCGATGCTGGCCGTCGGCCGCGCTGCCCAGGCGGTCGTCGAGGAGGTTCGCCGCCAGTTCAAGGAGAAGCCCGGCATCATGGCGGGCACGGATCGGCCGGACTACGGCCGGGCCGTCGACATGCTCACCAAGGCCGCGATCAAGGAGATGATGATCCCGTCGCTGCTGCCGGTGCTGTCGCCGATCGTGCTGTACTTCGTGATCTCGGCGATCGCCGGCAAGGCCGACGCCTTCGCCGCGGTCGGCGCCATGCTGCTCGGCGTGATCGTCACCGGCATCTTCGTCGCCATCTCGATGACGGCGGGCGGCGGTGCCTGGGACAACGCCAAGAAGTACATCGAAGAGGGTCACTTCGGCGGCAAGGGCTCTGAGGCCCACAAGGCCGCCGTGACCGGCGACACCGTCGGCGACCCGTACAAGGACACGGCGGGGCCCGCCGTGAACCCGATGATCAAGATCACCAACATCGTGGCCCTGCTGCTGCTCGCCGTGCTCGCGCACTGAGCGGCCGACAGGACCCAAGAGAAAGCCCCGGTCGCAGGACCGGGGCTTTTTCTTTTGTCTCGTAGATCAGATCAGGGGCCGCCGCCTGTCGGCGCGCCCGGATTTGCGCTCTGCCGCGGGCCGCTGAACTTGCCGACGTTGCCCAGGATCTGCTCCAGCACCGTCAGCTCCTTGCCCGAGGTCGGCGTGATGCGCGAGACCATGGTGATGTTCTGGGCGTCCTTGAGGTCGTAGTACTTGATGTTGGCGACGCGGCCCTGCTCGTTGAAGGTGATCTGGATCACGTTCTGCTCGGAGATCCACGGCCGGGACGGCCCCCAGCTCTCCTGCTTCTCGGTGATGTAGTACCAGACGTTGGGATTGAAGGTGCCCACGGCCGACGGCGAGCCGACCAGGCGCACGACGTCCTCGCGGCTCTGGCTGCCGATCTCGAGCTTGTCGACGGTGCCCGGGGCAGGTGCGAATCCTCTGATGTCGCCGTTTGGATCACAGGCGGCCGACAGCAGGGCAGCGGCGAGGACGAGCGGGACGGTGCGACGCATGGACGGCTTCTTGGGTTCGTCGGAAAGAGGGACCGCAAGATGTCGCGATGGCCTCGTCGGGTCAACCGACGGGTACGGGAGCAAGTCCGTGTTCAAGCGAAAGACCCCCCATGAGGCGTTTGCCGCCGCCCTCTATGCGCGCACGGCCGAGCAGGCGCGTGTGCCCGTGCTGTTCGAGGCCTGCGGCATTCCCGACACGCTCGACGGCCGGTTCGACGCGCTGGCACTCCACGCCGCCCTGGCGATCGACCGACTGCGTCGCGAGCCGGACGGAGAGGGCTTGGCGCAGGCTTTTTTCGACGCCATGTTCCGCCATCTCGACCTCACCTTGCGCGAGATCGGCGTGCAGGACCTGGGCGTGGGCCGGCGCATCAAGATCATGGCCGAGGGGCTGCACGGCCGGGCCTTGGCTTATCGCGAGGCCCTGGCCGGGGGCGCGGCGCCGCTGAGCGACGTCTTGCGCCGCAACGCCTATGGCGGTAGGTCGCCCAATGACGCCGAAGTCGAACGTCTGGAGGCCCATATCCGCGACTATGCAGCGCGGTTGGCCAAGACGCCGCGATTGGAGTTAACTAAGTAGATTAAGAAAATCCCTCAAATGACTGAAAAAAATAAAAAATCGGAACTTGAGCGTCTTGTCGACCTCGATCGCACGGGCCCGGCCGGGACAGCCCTCGAGATCGCGCCCAGCGACAGCGAGCGGGCCGCCCTGGCCAAGCGCTTTGGCTTCCTGGGCCTGCCGGCCTTTTCCGCCCGGGTGACCGTCGATCGCCGCGTCGGCGGGCAGGTCGTGGTCGAAGGCCGTCTGCGGGGCCGCATCGTGCAGGCCTGCGTGCTCACCCTGGATCCGGTGGCGCAGGATCTCGACGACACGTTCCGCATCGTCTTCAAGGCCGATATGGCCGACGACCGCGACCCTGAAAGTGGCGAGGCGGTGCTGAATTCCCAGGCCGATGCCCCCGAGCCCCTGACGGGAAATATGCTCGATGTCGGCGAAATCGTCGCCGAGCAGCTTTCCCTGGCGGCCGATCCCTATCCGCGGCGACCCGGCGCCAAGCTGGAAGACGTCCTGCCAAAGCCCCGCCATGGCGGGCGAAAGGGTCAGCCCGAGCAGCGCCGGCATCCTTTTGCCGGGCTGGCCGCGCTCAGAGACAAACCGCGCCGCGGCCGCTAAATTGTTGCGGCGGTGAGACGTTTTGGCTAGAGAGTGCCGCCTGCCGCGCCTACAGAGCGCGGCCGCAGCTTTTTTGGGGCCAGGCCAGTGGGCCGCGCCCCGTGTTGGAGATCGTCATGGCCGTTCCCAAGAAGAAGGTTTCGAAGTCTCGCCGCAACATGCGCCGGGCCCATCATGGGTTGCCGTCGATGGCCTATCTGGAATGCAAGAACTGCGGTGAGCTGAAGCGCCCGCACACGGTGTGCTCGCACTGCGGCTACTATCGCGAGGACATGCCGGTCCTGGCGGACAGCGCATCGGCCGAGAAGTAGGCTGCAGCACGCTGCCGGCGATGGGCTGGCACCCGACAAGCGGAGCATTGCGGTGAGCGCGGACAAGATCGTTCTGGCGCTCGACGGCATGGGCGGCGATCACGCCCCCGAGGTCGTCGTGAGCGGTGCCGACATCGCGCGCGAGCGCTATCCCGGCACGTCGTTCCTGCTGTTCGGCGACCCGGCTCGCCTGAAGCCCTTGGTCGACAAGCGCAAGGGCCTGGCCAAGGCGCTTGAGATCGTGCCGGCCGAGGATGAGGTGCTGGCCGAGGACAAGCCGTCCTTCGCGCTGCGCCGGCGCCGCAAGTCGAGCATGTGGCTGGCCGTCGATGCCGCTGCCCAAGGCCGCGCCGACACCGTCGTTTCCGCCGGCAATACCGGCGCGCTGCTGGCGATCTCGATGTTTGCCATGCGCATGGTCGAGGGCGCCCACAGGCCTGCGCTTGCCTCGTTCCTGCCGACGGCGCGCGGCGAGACGGTGATGCTCGATCTCGGCGCCAACCTCGAATGCGATGCCGAGAACCTCGCCGAGTTCGGCGTCATGGGCAGTGTCTTCGCCCAGGTCCTGCTCGGTCTCGAAAAGCCCAAGGTCGGCCTGCTGAACGTCGGCTCGGAGGAACTCAAGGGCCACGAGGAGCTGCGCCAGGCGGCGGCATGGCTGCGCCGTGAAGGCGCGCCGGTCGACTTCCACGGCTTCGTCGAGGGCAACGACATCGGCACAGGCAACATCGATGTCGTGGTGACGGACGGTTTCACGGGAAACGTCGCCCTGAAGACGATCGAGGGCACGGCCAAGCTCTATACCCAGTTCGTGCGCGACGCCTTCCGGACCTCGACCTTCGCCAAGATCGGCTACCTGTTCGCCTCCGGCGCCTGGGTCAAGCTGCGCAAGCGGGTCGATCCGCGCCGCTACAATGGCGGCGTGTTCCTCGGGCTGGACGGGGTGTGCGTGAAGAGCCACGGCGGCACCGACGCGCTGGGCTTTGCCTATGCCATCGGCGTGGCGGTCGATCTGGTTCGTTACGAGTACAAGAACAAGCTCGTCGATGGCCTGGGCAAACTGCACCAGGCGATCTCGACCGCCGAGGCGCCGACGACGCCGGCGCTGCAGGCAAGCGGAGGGGGCGAGTGATACGGTCCGTCGTTCAAGGGTGCGGCGCCTACCTGCCGGAAAGGGTCGTCAGCAACGACGAGCTGGCCAAGAAAGTCGAAACGTCCGACGAGTGGATCCAGCAGCGTACCGGCATCAAGCAGCGCCACATCGCGGCCGAGGGTGAGTTCACCTCGCATCTTGCCGTCAAGGCGTCGGAGAGGGCGCTCGCCCATGCCGGCATCAAGGCCTCTGACCTCGACCTGATCGTTCTGGCCACCGCCACACCCGACGAGACTTTTCCCGCCACCGCGACCCGCGTGCAGGCGGCCCTCGGCATGACCAAGGGCGCGGCCTTCGACGTCCAGGCGGTGTGCGCGGGCTTCGTTTACGGCGTGTCGGTGGCCGACAGCCTGATCAAGAACGGCATGGCCTCGACGGCGCTGGTGATCGGCGCGGAGACCTTCTCGCGCATCCTCGACTGGAACGATCGCGGGACCTGCGTGCTGTTCGGCGATGGCGCCGGCGCCATCGTGCTCAAGGCCGAGGAAGGCAAGGGCACCTCGTCTGATCGCGGCATCCTCGCCAATGCGCTGCATTCCGATGGCCGCCAGCACGACATCCTCTACGTCGATGGCGGCCCGTCCTCGACCAAGTCGACCGGCTTCCTGCGCATGGAGGGCAAGGAGGTTTTCAAGCACGCCGTGGTCAACATGGCGGCGGTGGTGGGCGAGGTCCTGGAGAAGGCTGGCCTGCAATCCAAGGACATCGACTGGCTGGTGCCGCACCAGGCCAACAAGCGCATCATCGACGGCACCGGCCGCAAGCTCGGCCTGCCGCCCGAGCGGGTCGTGGTGACTGTGGATAAACATGCCAACACCTCTGCGGCCTCGATCCCCCTGGCGCTCGACACCGCGGTCAAGGATGGCCGCATCAAGAAAGGGGATTTGCTGCTGCTGGAAGGCATTGGCGGCGGCCTGGCCTGGGGCGCCTCGCTCGTCCGCTGGTAGCAGCCAACAATTGAAACAAACCCGTTGCTGGCGGCCTTGCAACGGAACGGGAACATATAGCGTTACAAGGCCACGCTCTATCCTACTGATATTGACCGCTTTCCAACCTTAGAGTATGGATTAACTGGGGGAAGGAAGGGTACCGGATTGGAAGGCCGGACTATCACGCGTGCCGATCTGAGCGAGTCCGTGTTCCAGGAAGTGGGACTGTCTCGCAACGAATCGAGCGATCTCGTCGAGACGATACTCGCTGAGGTCGTTGAGGCATTGGCGCGTGGCGAATCGGTGAAGATCTCATCTTTCGGGAGCTTCACGGTCCGCGACAAGGGCCAGCGCGTGGGCCGCAATCCGAAGACGGGGCAGGAAGTTCCGATCCTGCCGCGCCGGGTACTCGTCTTTCGAGCGTCGAACGTCCTGAAATCTCTGATCAATGGGGCGCCCGGCGAGAACAAGGGGTAGTTGGGGCAATGTGGGGGTCTAGTCATGGCCGTATCGCTACAGACCGCAGACCGAAGGGTTGAGAAGTCTGCACAGGCGTTTCGCACCATCAGCGAAGTCGCAACCGAACTCGATGTGCCGCAGCACGTGCTGCGGTTCTGGGAAAGCAAGTTCAGCCAGGTCCGTCCGCTCAAGCGCGGCGGCGGCCGGCGGTACTACCGGCCGGAGGACGTCGACCTCCTGCGCCGCATCCGCACGCTGCTCTACGAAGACGGCTACACCATCAAGGGCGTGCAGCGCCTGTTGAAGGAGGGCCGTGGCCGCTTGCCGGCGCAACGTCTCGACATCGCTGCCGAGAGTGCGCTCGAGAGCCTGCGTATCGTGTCGGCTCGCGCCGAGGCGATGGCGGCCGGCTCCAACCGGCAGCCGCTGCCCAGGACCGGCCCGCAGCCGTCGACCACGACGCCGCGCGCGGCCGTGCTCGACCTGCACAAGCGCCGCGAGATCGAATCGGTGCTCGAGGACCTCGAACAGGCCCTCACGCAGCTGCGCACGACCTTGAAGGCCAGCAACTAGCCACTGTCTGGATTGTCGCCGGGGGGCGGCAGTCCAACACGTGGTGACCGGCCTCCGAGTTGCTACCAGATCGGGTGGGCGTGCCAAGAAACGGCGACAACCACCTGATTTAGCTTTGTTTTTCATCGAACGAGCGTATCCTGTTCGGTGAGGGGCCTATCAACCGGCATCGTCATAGGGGGACGCCGCCGTGTTTGCTGATCGCACGACTACCCGCCATGAAGCGGGGTCATTTGACGTCTTTGCGTTCAATGACAATGAACTGGAAGCCGATCTTCCGACGCTTCCGGAATTGCTCTACCTGCGCCGGGGCCTCGCCCAGGCGGGCGGCAAGCTGCCGTTGTTCGACCTCGACGGCCAGGCTGTCGCGGCCGCCATCGTCCGCCGCTGCCTCGACCGTGGCTGGGCCGCGCCGTGGTTCAGCAATCCGCTGAAGCCCGACTGGCTGGTCTGCAAGCTCACCGAAGCCGGCCGCAGGCTCGCAACGCCCTGATCTACCTCGTTCGCCATGGCGAGAGGCTGGCCGGCGTGTAGCACACCGCCGATCTCGCCAGCGGCAAGCCCAGCGCCTACGAGGCGGGGCTCGCTTCGGCGCGCGGCGCGCTCGATCTCCCGGCTCTGGATTTGGCACCGGACGGACGAAGGGCGCGCAGATCACCTACCGGATGTACGTGTTCAATGCCGTCCAGTCGGCCATGATGGTCGGGCTGACGGCGCTCAGCCGGGACCTGGTGTTCCTGCCGACCTTCCACACCGGCGGCCTCAACGTCTACGCCAACCCGACCTTTCATACCGGCGGCTGCAACGTGGTGATGCGGAGCTTCGAGCCCGCGCATTTCCTGCGGCTGCTCGGCGACCGCGTGCTCGGGCTCACGCATGCCTTGGGCGTGCCGACCAACTTCCTGATGCTGGCGCAGGAGCCGGGCTTCGCCGCCGCCGACTTCTCGCACATCGTTTCC
Organism: uncultured Alphaproteobacteria bacterium; assembly: GCA_963809025.1. Taxonomy (GTDB): domain Bacteria; phylum Pseudomonadota; class Alphaproteobacteria; order Reyranellales; family Reyranellaceae; genus Reyranella. The sequence goes on from CAWEIE010000033.1 coordinate 106,581, forward strand.
TTGGGCGTCGGCGGCGCGGCTCGCGCTGATCGAAGAATACGGCCGCAAGGGCATCAAGCTGCAGCAATGCTGGGGGATGACCGAGACCGGGCCAGTCGGCCTCCTGCTGTCGGGCGACAAGGCGCTGAGCAAAGTGGGCTCGTCGGGCCTGCCGCCGCTCTATGTGCGGATGAAGATCTGCGATCCCGACGGCAACGAGGTGAAGCGGGGCGAGACCGGCGAGCTGATGATCAAGGTGCCGAAGGAGGTGCGCTTCCTCGGCGAGCTGCCGCATAATGCGACAGGCAAGGTGCTGAAGCACCAGCTTCCGCGCACCTGAGGCCGGGAGGAAGGTCATGGCCAGCATCGTCTTCGGCGCCGGCACGTCGCACACGCCGATGCTCAACATGGCGGCCGAGGAATGGCCGTTGTTCGAGGAGCTCGATCGCCATCGCGCGCATCTTCACACCGACGGGCGGGCGGCGACCTACGACGACCTGCTGGCGGCCGCGCCTGCCTCGGTGCTGGCGGAGATCACGCCGGACAAGCACGCAAGGCGTCACGCCGAGGCGATGGCGGCGGTCGATCGGTTGCGCGACGGGCTGGTTGGCGCTGGCCTCGACGCGGTGATCGTGGTCGGCGACGACCACAAGGAGGTCTATCACGACGACAACATGCCGAGCGTGCTGGTCTATCGCGGCGAGACGATCGCCAACGTGCCGAACCGGACGGGACGCAGCCCCGGCGCCAGCGTCGACGGACCGCGGCGGCCCAACTGGATGCAGCGCGCCGCCGCGCGCTACTACGAGGAGAGCGAGACGCGGCACTATCCCGTGCATGCCGGGCTTGCCAACCATCTGATCGCGGCCCTGATCGAGGCGGAGTTCGACGTGTCGTCGGCCAACGCGCTGCCGGCGGGCGAGGGCGAGGGGCACGCCTTCGGCTTCGTCCATCGCCGTCTCATGAAGACGGCGGTTCCGGTGGTGCCGATCGTCCTGAACACCTACTACCCGCCCAACCAGCCCTCGCCGCGGCGTTGCTATCGGCTCGGCCAGGCGATTCGCCAGGCGATCGAAAGCTATCCGGGAAATCTGCGTGTCGGTGTCGTGGCGTCGGGCGGCCTCAGCCACTTCACCGTCGACGAAGAGCTCGACCGCGAGGTGATCCGCGCGCTGAGCGAGAAGGATGGCAGCGCTTTGCAGGACCTGCCGCGCGCGCGGCTCAACTCGGGCAACTCGGAGATCCGCAACTGGATCTGCGCCGGCGGGGCGCTGGAACATCTCGACCTGCGCTGGGTGACCTATTGCCCGGGTTACCGCACGCCCGCCGGCACGGGCACCGGCCTGTGCTTCGCCCATTGGGGTGAGGGCTGACGCTATCCGGGATGGGCAGCGCGCGTCCGCCGCCAGCGCGCCACGACCTGATCGACGTCGAGCTTGCCGAGGCGGTCGGCGGGCCTTCCACCACGGTCGCGTTGAGCTTGCCGATCTCGACGTTCAACGCGGCGATCCGACGACGGACCGTCGCTTCGTCGGGGAGCTTCTCGAGGGCGGCGAGCTCCTTCTTCGCCTTGCGCAGCAGCTCGAGCGACGGCGGCAGCAGGGTGAGCTGCTCGCGCTCGGCGAGCTCCTTCACCCACGCCCTCAGCGGGTCGTGGACATGACCGCGATCATGGAGGGCCTTGCCGGCTCCCGGCAGGTTGTCGGAGGCGCCCTGTTCCTGGGCGACCCGGATCTGTGCGACGATCCCCGACTCCCAGCTCGTTCCCGCAGGCTTGCGTTCCGTCATGGTCGTCCACCGCCTCGGGCCGGGCAGCACTGTATCAGCCGGTGCCGAAAAGGAGGCCGTGACAGCCTGCCGCTATCAACCCACGGGCGTGGCTCTTTTCTCAAATGGTGGGCGACCCAGCGCTTGAGAAACGTTAGCTTCGCGCTCCGGAAAGACCCACGAGGAATACACCATGAAGGCTGCGTACATCGAGAAGTTCGGCGGACCGGAAGTCCTGACCTATGGTGATCTGCCCGATCCGGTCGCCGGGCCGGGGCAGGTCTTGGTCGACGTCGTGGCCGCGAGCGTCAACGGCGCCGATCCGAAAGTGGCGGCCGGCGAATACAAGCAGACCAAGTTCCCGCTGATCCTGGGGCGCGATTTCTCCGGCAAGGTCAGCGCGGTCGGTGACGGCGTCAGCGATCTCAAGGTCGGCGACGATGTGTTCGGCGTGCTCGAGACGGGCCGCGACGGCACCTACTGCGAGAAGCTGGCCGTCGGCGCCAACGTCGTCGGCAAGAAGCCGGCCGGCCTGTCGCATGTCGACGCCGCGGCGATGGCGCTGACCGGTCTCACCGCGATCTGCGCGGTCGAGAACTCGCTGCAGCTCAAGGCCGGCGAGACCATCCTGATTCAGGGCGGAGCGGGCGGTGTCGCGGCCTTCGCCATCCAGCTCGCCAAGCACATCGGCGCGCGCGTCATCAGCACCTGCAGCACGGGCAACCTCGACTATGTGCGCGGCCTGGGCGCCGACGAGGTCATCGACTACAAGACCACGGACTTCACCAAGGTCGTGAAGAACTGCGACGCGGTGTTCGAGACCGTGGGCGACGATGTCGCCCTGCGCTCCTTCGCCGTGCTCAAGCCGGGCGGCCGCGCGACCTTCATTGCCTCCGGTCCGACGGCGCCCAAGCCCGACCGCAGCGACGTGACCGCGCTCCGGCCGGCGGTGCCGCGCGAGCGCAAGTACATCGAGCGGATCGCCGAGCTCCACGCCAAGGGCGCCGTGCGTCCGCAGCACGTCACGCTATTCGAGCTGGCGAAGGCGCGCGAAGCGCTCGGCGTCAGCGCGGCGCGTCACTTCAAGGGCAAGCTGGTACTAAAAGTTCGTTAAGGATCACCCGTCGTCTCGACCGGAGCGCGAAGCGCGGAGCGGAGAGACCTTGTCTCCACGACAAGCAGCTTATTGTAGAGAGAAGGTCTCTCCGCTCGGGCCTTCGGCCCTCGGTCGAGACGACGGGCGAAGACTAGGGAGGATAAAGTGAAGGTCGGATTCATCGGCGTCGGCAACATGGGCGGCCCCATGTGTCGCAACATCGTCAAGCGCAGCAACCACCAGGTCACGGTGTTCGACCTGAACGCGGCCGCGGTGAAGGCCTGCACCGATCTCGGCGCCACCGCCGCCAAGTCGATTGCCGAGGTCACCCAAGGCGCAGACGTCGTGATGACCTCGCTGCCCATGCCCAAGGATGTCGAGGCGGTGGCGCTGGGCGATGGCGGCGTCCTGGCGAACATAGCCAAGGGCCAGACCTACATCGACCTCAGCACCAATGCGCCGTCGATGGTGAAGAAGATCGGGGCCGCCATGGCGGCCAAGGGCATCGCCATGCTCGACGCGCCGGTGAGCGGCGGCACGACCGGTGCGGAGGCGGCGACCATCGCCATCATGGTGGGCGGCGACAAGAAGGTGTTCGACGATGCGCTGCCGGTACTGCAGTCGTTCAGCGCCAACGTCATCCACATGGGCGGGCTGGGCAGCGGCACGGTGGCCAAGCTGGTGAACAACATGTTGTCGTTCTGCAACATGGCTGCACTCAGCGAGGGCATGATGCTGGGCACGGGCTATGGCCTCGACCCGGAAAAGCTGCTGCACGTGATCTCGACCTCGAGCGGCAACTCGAACGCGATCAAGAATTTCACGCTGCGCGCCCTGCCGGGCAAATACGCGCCGCCGTCGTTCGCGCTGGATCTCGCCTACAAGGATCTGCATCTCGCGCTGGAGCTCGGCGACGAGCTTGGCGTCCCGCTGAACCAGGGGGCCTCGACGCACAACCTGCAGCGCCTGGCCAAGGGCATGGGCTTCGGCCCCGACGACAGCACGTCGGTGCTTCGCGTCTACGAGTCGATGCTGGGTCGCAAGGTCAAGCCGTAGGCTACTGGCGATATCTTTCCAGGAAGGCCGGGTCGGGATCGATGCCGAGGCCGGGACCGGTCGGGACGCGGAGCTCGGGCTGCCAGCACGTGAGGCCGCTGTCGCCGTACATGTCCATGTGCGGCGCGGCTTCGATGACAGCGTAGTAGGCGGCCTCCTTCATCGTCGCCAGGAAGTGCAGGGTTGCGAGCCCGGCCGGCCCGATGAACGGCGTGTGCGGCGCGATCGAAACGCCGCGCGGGCCGAGCAGCGCCACGGCGCGGCGCGTCTCCGAGACGCCGCCGATCATGCAGATGTCGGGCTGCAGCACGCCAACCGGCGCCCTGGCGTAGACCGCGAGCTGCTCGGCCGAGCCGAGATCGGCGCCGAGGCCGACGGTGATGCGCGGCAGCGACGGCTGGTCGAGCAGGGCTTCCGGCGGCCAGACCGGGTCTTCCAGCCACAAGAGGTCGAGCGCCTGCCAGCGCGCCAGGCTGCCTAAAACGTCTGCCAGGGTATGGGCGTTGTTGCAGTCGGCGACGAACGGCAATTGCGGGCCGACGGCCTTGCGTGCCGCTTCGATGACGTCGAGATCGAACTCGTGGACCTTGACCGCGGCGACCTTGGCGGCCAGCGCCTCGGCGATGCGCGCCGTCGCTTTGCCCGCGTCGTTGTAGCGGTCGAGGCTCGCCATCACCGGCACACGGCCCCGCTCAGCGCCGCCCAGCAAGTCCGAGAGCGACCGGCCGGCCGCCTTGCCGGCGATGTCCCAAAGCGCCATGTCGACCGCGGCAAGGGCATTGAGGTTGGTTCCCGAGCGGCCGAACGAAGCGAAACGAACCCGCGCCTCGACATTCAGGCGCTCGCGTTGCTCCACCGACTTGGCAAGGAAGAGCGGCGCGATGACGTCGCCGATCGCCGCGATCAGGCTCTTCTGCATGGCCGGGCGCAGGCACAGGCACTCGCCATAACCGACCAGCCCGGAACGGGTCGTCACCTTGCAAAGGACGAGATGCAGCGCGTCGGCGGCACCCGCCGACTTCGGAATTCGCAGCGCAATAGGGTCTATGCGATCGATGATCATGCGCTATCGTGCGCCATCCGGAAGATGAAAGGAATGCCCGTGCCGCCCTCGATCGACGAAGCCGAACTTGCCGTCCTGCTGAAGCGCGCAGGGCTTACCCTGACAGCCAATCAGGTGAAGGCGATCCTGCCGGGTGCCGGCATCGTCCAGGGCATGATCGGGCGCATCCATGCGCCGCTGCCGCGCGAAGCCGAGCCGGCGCTGACGTTCGATGTGGAGCAGGACTGATGTCGGTTCTGACCATTGCCCAAGCCGCGCAGCTCATTGCGGCCAGGAAGCTGTCGCCGGTCGAGCTCGCTAAAACGCATCTCGAGCGCGTCCGCCGCCTCGATCCGCAGCTGAATGCGTTCCTGGTGGTGACCGAGGAACGCGCGCTGGCCGACGCCAAGGCCGCCGAAGCGCGGCAGATGTCGGGCGCGCTGCGCGGACCGCTCGACGGCATCCCGATCGCCCACAAGGACATCTACAACACGGCCGGCATCCGCACGACGGCGCACTCCAGGCTCCTGCAGGACAACGTGCCGACGCGCGACGCGCACACCGTGAAGAAGTGGGCGGATGCGGGCGCGGTCATGCTGGGCAAGCTCGCCACGCACGAGTTCGCCTTCGGCGGGCCGTCGTTCGACGTGCCGTGGCCGCCGGCGCGCAATCCCTGGAATACGGACCGCTTCACGTCGGGATCGTCGTCGGGTACCGGCGCGGCCGTTGCCGCGGGACTGATCCTGGGCGGCACCGGGTCGGATACCGGCGGATCGATCCGCGGACCGGCGGCGCTGTGCGGCATTGCCGGCATCAAGCCGACCTATGGCCTGTGCAGCCGCGTCGGCATCCTGCCGCTGGCCTTCTCGCTCGATCACGCCGGGCCGATGGCCTGGACGGCGGAGGATTGCGGCCTGCTCCTGCAGGGCATGGCCGGCCACGACGACGAGGATCCGGCGAGCGTCGCCCGGCCGGTGGTGGATTTCACCACCGAGCTCGGCCAGGGCGTGAAGGGGCTGCGCATCGGCGTCGTCCGGCATTTCTTCGAGACCGACAACCGCGCCTCGGACGCCACGCGCGCCGGCATCGATGCCGCCGTCGATTTCTTCCGCAAGGAAGGCGCCGAGGTCCGTGACATCACCCTGTCGCCGGCAGCCGACTACCACGCGGTCGGCTACCTGCTCATGATCGCCGAGGCGTTCACCCTGCATGCGCCGTGGATGCGCGAGCGCTTCATGGATTACGGCGAGCTGTTCCGCGATCGCGTCAGCCTGGCCGCGATGATGAGCGGCCCCGACATCGTGCAGGCGACGCGCCGCCGTCGCGTGCTGTGCCGGGAGATGGCAGCGGCGATGGAGGACCTCGACATCATCGTCAGTGCCTCGCAGATGGGCGAGGCGCCGCGCATCGACAGCGTGCCCAAATGGGCCAACATGGAGAAGCCGTCCTTCACCATGCCGTTCAACGTCACGGGCTTTCCCGCGATCAGCGTCTGCACCGGCTTCGGCGTGGCCGGCATGCCGGTCGCCATGCAGCTCGCCGGCAAGCCGTTCACCGAGCCGACACTGCTGCGCGCCGCCCACGCCTACGAGACGGCGATGCCGTGGCGCGCCAAGCGGCCGGCGATGGCGGGGTGATCTTCCGAGCGCGGACCTCCAGGTCCGCTCATTGCCTGGAGCGCGCCACTCCAGTGGCGCTCATGGGCTGTGTGATCCACAAAGACGCGCCACTGGAGTGGCGCGCTCCCGGCAAAGACGAAGAGCATGAGCGGACCTGGAGGTCCGCGCTCCGTTCAACGCCGTTTCGGCTTCAGCGGCTTGCCGGTCAGCAGCGCCAAAAGCGCCTTCGCCGCCGGGCTGAGATAGCCGTTGCGCCGGTGGATGGCGGTGATGGGATTGACCGCCCGCATCGCCGGCACGTCGAGCGCGACCAGCAGGCCCTGGCGCAGTTCGTCGCGCACGCTGCTTTCGGGCACCAGGGCGAGGCCGAAGCCCGCCTGGGCCAGCCGCTTCTGCGCCGTCAGGCTGTCGATCAGCGTGACGTCCGCGTCGTCGAGCCCGGCGCGCACGAGCTGGCGGGCGAGCAGGTGGCCGGAGGAATCGCGCTCGTTGCGCACCGGCGGAAAGGCGATCCAGCGTTCGCCGCGCAAGCCCTTGATGTTGCGCACGCGCCGGCCGGCGAGAGGGTGGCCTGCGGCCGCCACCACCAGCATCGCCTCCGCGCCGGCCGCATGGGTGACGAGATCAGCACCATCGGCAAAGAAGTAGCGCAGGCCGAGCGTGACCTCGCCGCGGCGCACCAAGTCGGTCACCTCCGCACTCGACGCGGTGCGCAGCTCGAGCCGCACGCCGCGGGCCCGGTTGCGGAAGCGGCTGAGCGTATCGACGATGTGCGTGTCGGCCAGCGTGCCGACCAGGGCGAGCGACAGGCTGCCCGACAGGCCCGACTGCAGGTCGCGCACGGCCTCCTGGCCGTCCTTCAGCGCGGCCAGGGCGGCTTCGGCGTGCGGACGGAAGGCGCGGCCCGCCTCGGTGAGCCGCGCCCGCCCGCGCAGGCGATCGAACAGCGGCGCGCCGAGTTCCTGCTCCAGCAGGCCGAGGCGCCGGCTGATCGCCGGCTGCGAGCGGTGCAGGCGGGCGCCGGCCCGCGTGAAGCCGCCAAGCTCGGCAATGGCGACGAAGGTTTTCAGGCCATCAATGTCCATCGATCCGTTTTCCTGATGCTCTAGGAAAATACTATGCATTCGACAGAAGGCTGTCTCGCGGCGATCTTCCGGTGAACCGAAGGAGACGGCACATGCGCACTCAGGCAGAGAAGACAGCGTCGTTCCGAGCATTGCACCAGCGGCCCGGCTGCTTCCTCATCCCCAACCCATGGGATGCGGGCACCGCCAAGATCCTGGCGGGCCTGGGTTACGAGGCGCTGGCGACCACCAGCCTCGGTGTCGCCAATATCCTGGGGCGTGCCGGCGTGACGCGCGATGAGGCAATCGCCAACGCCCGCGAGATCGTCGAAGCGACCGATTTGCCGGTGAATGCGGATCTCGAGAACTGCTTCGCCCACGAGCCGGCTGCCGCCGCCGAGACGATCCGGCTGGCCGCCGAGGCAGGGCTCGCCGGCGGCTCGATCGAGGACTATTCGGGCGACCGCACCACGCCGATCTACGACTTCGACCTGTCGGTGCAGCGCGTGCGCGCCGCCGTCGCCACGGCACGAAGCTTGCCGGTGCCGTTCGTGCTGACGGCGCGGGCGGAGAACCTGATACGCGGCCGCAACGACATGGCCGACACCATCCGCCGCCTAAAAGCTTACGCGGCGGCCGGGGCGGAGGTGCTCTATGCGCCCGGCCTCAGGACCGCGGCGGAGATCCGCGCCGTCGTCGAGGCGGTCGACCGGCCGCTGAACGTGGTGACGGGCTGGCTCGAGCCCGGCATCACCGTCGCCGACGTGGCGGCGGCCGGCGCCAAGCGCATCAGCGTCGGCGGCGCCCTCAACCGGCTGGCACTGGCCGCCTTCGTCGATGCGGCGCGGGCGATGAAGGAGGAGGGATCGTTCGCCTGGATGCAGCGCATCGCCGATATGGGCCCGCTGCGCAAAATGTTCGCGGCGGCTGACTAGCGCTCAGAACCGCTCTAGGCTGCCGGGAGCCTGGATGGATCGGCAAATGACCCGTGCAATAAGTATCGTAGTTGCGCTGCTGAGCCTGGTGTCGACGCTTTGCCCGCCCGCGGTGCGGGCGGCCGAACCCGTCGACCTGCTGCTGGTGCTGGCGGCCGACGTCTCGCGCAGCGTGACCGAGCCAAAGTTCAAGCTGCAGCGCGAGGGTGCTGCTGCGGCCATCACCCATCCCGAGGTGGTGCGGGCCATCGCCTCCGGGCCCAACCGGCGCATTGCCGTCTGCTTCCTCGAATGGGCGACGGCGGGCCAGCAGAATGTCGTCGTCGACTGGACGGTGATCGCCGACGCTGAATCGGCGCGCAGCTTCGGCGGCAAGCTGGTCGAGCTGCCGCGGTCGTTCTCCGGCAGCACCGCGATCAGCCACGCCATCGACTTCGCCGTGATCCAGCTCGAGCGCGCGCCCTTCAAGGCGGAGCGGCGCGTCATCGACGTCTCGGGCGACGGCACCAACAATTCCGGCCGGTCGGTGACCGCGGCCCGCGACGACGCTCTGGCCAAGGGCATCACCATCAACGGCCTGGTCATCCTCACGCCGCTTTCCGAATCGTTCCGGCCCGAGCATACGAATCCGCCGGGCGGCCTGGAGAAATATTTTCAAGACAACGTCATCGGCGGCTTTGGCGCCTTTACCGTCGTTGCCGAAAGCCATGAGGCGTTCGGTCGGGCGCTCACCAAGAAGCTCGTTGCCGAGATCGCCGGGCTTCCCCAGCCTCAACTCGCCGCCGCGCCGGACGGCGAATAGGCCTTCATTCCGCGGCGCGCCGCACCGGATGGCGCGTCTGCTCGGTTTCGCCGTGGGCGGCGAGGAGATCGAGGAACATGCGGCGCATCAGCAAGCCGGGCTGGTCGGACGGCATGTGGCGCTCGATGCCGGAATGCATGGCGAGCGGCACGTCGAAATCGGTGCCTTCCAGCACCGCGCGGTCCTCGGCGGTGACGCGGCGATCGAAGGCGATGATGCCGGCGGCTGGCGCCTCTGCCTCGCTGTCGTTGGGCAAGCAGAGCCTCAAGAGCTGGCGCAGCGCATGGCCGGGCAGCGACCTCCAGCGCTGGATGATGCCCGACATCTTCGTCGACCTCGCCCAGGGCCTGGAGCGCGGCTGCTTCGACTACATGATCATCGAGGATTCCTCGAACGTGCCCTACACCTGCAAAGGCACCCGTGACACCTACCTGCAGTACGGGGCCAGCGCGCGGAAACTCGATCCGGCGGTGCTGGTGCCTGGAACTGCGTCACGGGCGGCAACGACGGCGCGGCGCAGAACTATGGTCACGAGAAGCACCGCCCGCACGGCGAGCGCTATGACGTGGCCGATGAGTTCACCGAATTGGTGACCAGGCTGTGGGAAGCGTGGGAGCCCGATGCGGTGGTGCTCGACCGCGAGAAGCCGATGTTCGCCGACGCCTCGAAGGTCCATCCCATCAATTACGAGGGCAAGTACTTCAAGTGCCGTGGGTCGGTCAACGCGCCGCGTTCGCCGCAGGGGCGCGTGCCGATCTGCCAGGCCGGCGGTTCGCCGCGGGGGCAGCGCTTCGCCTCGTGCCGGGCCGACACCATCATCACCAACGCGCCGACGGTCGAGCACATGAAGGCCTATCGCGACGAGGTGCGCCAGGGCGCCGTGGCGGCCGCGAACGACGACATAAAGGTGCAGCTCGCCAGGTGAGAGTGAGGAAGCCCCGCGATCGCCGTCGGCTGGAGGAGGTAGACGGCATGAAGCACATCAATTCGACGCTCTCCAGCATGTCGCGCATCACCGGCATCGACTTCTCCAAGTTCGACCTCGACGAGCCGCTGCCGCCGACGCTCACGACCAACAGCCACCAGTCGACGCTCGCCAAGTGGATCGGCAAGACACCGCGGGCGCTGGCCAGGACCGCGACCGCAAGCAGGGCATCGACTTCACGGGCACGCCCGACCATGTCGCCGGGGTGATGCAGAAGATCATGGAGAGGTGGGCGGCGCCGGCTTCCTGATTTTCAATCCCTACTTCGACCGCCGCTACGTCATGGAGGCGTGCGACGGCCTGGTACCCGAGCTGCAGCGCCGTCGGCTCACGCGCAAGGCCTATGCGCAAAACGAAGGATGACATGAGGCGGGCCTGGAGGCCCGCGGTCGGGCAGGAGCCTAGGCCCGCTTATCGGCCAGATGACACGCGACGTCGCGGCCGGCGACGTGGCGCAGCGCCGGCAGCTCGATGCGGCAGCGGTCTGTCGCGAGCGGACAGCGCGGATGGAAGGCGCAGCCAGCGGGCGGGTTCATCGGGCTCGGGATCTCGCCCTGAACGGCGGCGCGGCGGCGTGCACGGCCGGGCCGCGGCACCGGCACGGCGGCCAGCAGCGCCTCGGTGTAGGGATGCAGCGGTTGGCGATAGACCGTCTGCTTGTCGCCGATCTCCACGATTCGGCCGAGATACATGACGGCGACGCGATCGGCGATGTGGCGCACGATCCTGAGATCGTGCGAGACGAAGACGTAGCTCAGTCGCCGCTCGCGCTGCAGGTCGCGCAGCAGGTTCACGACCTGGCCTTGTACGGAGACGTCGAGCGCCGACACGGGCTCGTCGCAGACGATCAGCGCCGGATCGAGGGCGAGCGCGCGGGCGATGCCGATGCGCTGGCGCTGGCCGCCGGAGAATTGGTGCGCATAGCGCGAGCCATGCTCGGGAGCGAGCCCGACCATGGTAAGCAGGGCGGGAGCGCGCTCGTGGCAGTCCTTGCGCGACATGCCGGCCAGGCGCAGCGGCTCGGTGACGATCTCATGGACACGCATGCGCGGATTGAGCGAGCCGTACGGGTCCTGGAAGATCATCTGGAATCGCCGGCGCAGGGTCTGCAACGCCGCGCCCTCGGCGGTGGCGACGTCCCTTCCGTCGAAGATCACCGAGCCCGCCGTCGGCTCGAGCAAGCGGATCAGCAGGCGGCCAAGCGTGGACTTGCCGCAGCCGCTTTCGCCCACTAGGCCCAGCACTTCGCCGCGCGCCACGGAAAGGTCGACGTTCTCGACCGCGCGCACCGTGCCGACCTGGGCAATGCCGAGCGGGCCGCCCAGGACGGGGAAGTGCTTGGTGAGGCCGCGCGCGGCCAGCAGCGCCGTCATTGCGCGGCCTCCAGTGGCCGGATGCAGGCGGCGTCATGGTTGGGGCCAAGCGAGAGGAGCGGCGGCTCCTGGATGCGACAGGCCGCGACGGCTTGCGGGCAACGCGGCTCAAAGCGGCAGCCGGTCGGCAGCGCCATCGGTGCGGGCACCGTGCCCTCGATGACGGCGAGCCGGTCGCCAGCCTGCTCGTCGTCGTCGGGCATGCAACGCAGCAGCGCCGCGGAATAGGGATGCGCCGCCGCGCCGAACAGCTTGGCGGTCTCGGCGCGCTCGACCAGGCGGCCGGCGTACATGACCACGACGCGATGGGCCTGCTCGGCCACGACGCCGAGATCGTGGGTGATGAACAGGATGCCCATGCCGAACTCGGCCTGCAGGTCTGACAGCAGATCCATGATCTGGGCCTGGATGGTGACGTCGAGAGCGGTGGTCGGCTCGTCGGCGATCAGCAGCGCGGGTTCGCAGGCGAGCGCCGCCGCAATCATCACGCGCTGGCGCATGCCGCCTGACATGCGGTGCGGATAGTCGTCGTAGCGGCGCGCCGCCGAGGGAATGCCGACGCGGTCGAGCAGGGCGATCGCGCGGGCGCGCGCATCTCGCTTGGAGAGGCCACGATGGAGGCGCAGCGGCTCGGCGACATGGGCGCCGACCGACAGCAGCGGATTGAGCGACGACATCGGCTCCTGGAAGATCATGGCGATGCGATCGCCGCGGATTGCCGCCATCTGCCGCTCGTCGAGATGCGCGAGGTCGCGACCTTCGAAGCGGATCACCCCGCGCGTCAACCGGCCCGGTTCCTGCAGGAGCCGCATGATGGCCAGTGCCGTGACGCTCTTGCCGCTGCCGCTCTCGCCGACCAGGGCCACGGTCTCGTGCGCGTCAACCGAGAAGCCGACGCCGTCGACGACGGTGGTCGCATTCGCGGTTGGCCCGAAGGCGACGGCGAGGTCCTCGATGTCCAGCAGCGCCATGAAGAAGAAGGACTCCTTTTGCGTTTCTACAGCTCAGCATGTCTTAATGACCGGACATTTAGACATTGAACCATACAATAAGGCCCCCTATGGTTCGGGCAAGGGACGAGAAGGAGAAAAGCAATGTTAGGGCCGTTGGGCGAGGAGTTCTCGACGTTCGCCATTTCGGCGCGCTGTCAGGAGACCGGGAAGTTCGGCGTCGCGATCTCGACGCGGCCCATGGCGGTCGGCACGCGCTGCCCCTTCGTCCAGCCGGGCCTCGGCGTCGTGGTGACCATGGCCGTCACCGATCCGCGGCTGGGACCGCTCGGCCTGCGCCTGCTCGGCCTCGGCTACTCGGCGGCGAAGACGCTCGACGAGATCGCGGCCAGCGATCCGCACATCGAGCATCGCCAGATTTCGGTGATCGACCGTGACGGCAATGCCGTCGCTCGCACCGGAAAGGCGAACCACGACTGGTCGGGCCATTTCTGCGAGCCGGGCATGGTGGCGATGGGCAACGGCCTGATCTCCGAGCGCACCGCCTCGGCGATGGCCGACACTTTCAAGAGGATGAAAGGCGACGATCTCGAGGCGCGGCTGATGTCGGCCCTCGAGGCCGGCCGTGAAGCCGGTGGACAACACGGAGGCCAGCATTCGGCGGCGCTGGTTGTCTACCGCACCCAGGAATATCCGCTGGTCGACCTGCGCGTCGACGAGCACGACGAACCAATCGGCGAGCTGCGCCGCATCTTCGACCTCTACCGGCCGCAGGTCGAATACTACGAGACGCGTCCCTGGCAGCCGACGGCGCTGGGCGTCGTCGAGGACTGGGTCGAGGCGCGCGCCAAGGCCAAGGCGGGACAGAAGCCATGACCTTCACCGTCGTCGGCCGCTGTCCGCGGACCAAGATGCTGGGCGTCGCCATGGCGACCCACGCTCCCGCCGTCGGCAATCGCTGCCCGGTCGTCATCCCGCGCATGGCCGCGGCCTCGGTGCAGTCGATCGCCGACCCGCGGCTGACCTTGCTCTGCACCAAGCTGATGGGGCTGGGATACCACGCGGGCAAGATCATCCACGAGCTCGAGAACAGCGATCCCAACGCTTCGCTGCGCCAGATCGGCGTGGTCGATGCCTGGGGCAATGCCGCCGCCATGACCGGCTCGGAGAACGGCGCCTATGCCGGCCACATCATCGGCCAGGGCTGGCTGGTGATGGGCAATGGCATCGTGGGACCCGAGGTCACCGAGGCGATGGCTGAGGCGATGCGCACGACCGGCGAGGAGCTGCTCGAGGAGCGGCTGGTGCGCGCGGTCGAGGCGGGTGGGCGCGCCGGCGGCCAGGCCGACGGGCATTTCTCCTCGTCGATCCTGGTCTATGGCGACGAGCCGTTCGCCTATATCGATCTGCGCGTCGACGTGCACGAGGAGCCGATCGGCGAGCTGCGCCGGATCTTCGAGTGGTTTCGTCCACTGCTGCCGTACTACAGCGAGCGACCCTACAACCCGCGCCTGCCGCGGGACGATCGCTGGCGCGCGCAGCAGCGGTGATAGGCGGAGAAAATCAAACAGGGGTGTGGCCATCGATCTGGAGGGGTGTATGCGTGGGGTCTTGAGAACAGTTTTCGCGACGGCGCTGGCCGTCGCCGTCGGCGCGTCGTCCGCGCAGGCACAGAAGGACAAGGACATGCTGGTGGTGGGCGCCTCGCTCTTCACCAATTCCATCGCGCCCACGAGCGGCGCCTACATCACCTTGAGCCTCTGCTACCAGACCTGGGAGCCGCTGGTCGCCCGCGACAACGACGAAAAGCTGGTGCCGGCGCTGGCCGAGAAGTGGGAGGCGATCAGCCCGACGCACTGGCGCTTTTACCTGCGGAAAGGCGTGAAGTGGCATGACGGCACGCCGTTCACGGCAGCCGACGTCAAGTACACGATCGACTACGTCATCGATCCCAAGCAGGTCTATGCGCGCAAGACGCGCGTCGCGGGCGTCACCGGCGCCGAGGTCGTCGACGACATGACCATCGACATCAGGACCGCGTCGCCGGCGCCGCTGCTGCTGCGCGGCCTGGCTGACATCCCCATCGAATCCAAGGCGCACACAGAGAAGGTCGGGCAGGCGGAAGCGCACAGGAAGCCGATGGGCACCGGCCCGTGGAAATACGTCAACTGGGTGGCGGGCGACCGCTACGATCTGGTGGCCAACGAGGAGTACTGGGGCGGCGCGCCGGCGATGAAGAAGCTGCGCATCCGCGCCATTCCCGAAGGCGCCACGCGCGTGGCCTCGCTGGTCGCGGGCGAGACCGACATCATCGAGGAGATCCCGGTCGACCTGCTGCCGTCTATCGAGAAGCGCAAGAACCTCAAGATCGACGCCATCGAATCGTCGGTGAGCCTGGTCCACACTTTCGACACCCGCAAGCCGCCGTTCAACGACGTGCGCGTGCGGCTGGCGCTGGACTATGCGATCGACAAGCAGATGCTGCTGAAGCAGATGCTGGGCGGCTATGGCTCGGTGCTGGACGGCCAGCTCGTGACCAAGGCGACCTTCGGCTACAACCCCAACCTCAAGTCGCGGCCCTACGATCCGGCCAAGGCCAAGGCGCTGCTGGCCGAGGCGGGCTTTCCCAAGGGCTTCGAGAACAAGATCAACACCCTGTCAGGGCGCTATCTCTCCGACGTCGACATCGCCAATGCCGTCGCCGGCATGATGTCGGCGGTCGGCGTGAAGACCAGCGTCAACGTCGTCGAGGGCGGCGTGTGGTCCCAGCTCGACCGTTCGCGCGAGCAGGGGCCGATGTACTCGGTCGGCTGGTTCAGCGTCGGCGACGCCGACTTCAACACCGTCTGGTACACCGAGGCGAGCAAGCGCAACTACTGGACCAGCACGGAGTTCGACAAGCTTTGGCTCGAGGCGCGTTCGACCATGGACGAGGCGGCGCGGCTGAAAGCCTACAACCGCATGATGGAGATCATGCACGAGGAGGTGCCGTCGATCTTCCTGTTCGGGCTGCCGCGCATCTCGGGCCGCAACGAGAAGGTCTCCGGCTGGCAGCCTTCGCGCGATTCTCTGCTGCGCCTGCACAAGGTGAGCGTGAAGCAGTGATGCTCATGTCTTCCGGACAGCGCGCGTCCCGCGCGCCTCATGAGCGCGCGGGACGCGCGCGGTCCGGAAGAGTCTGACCATGCGCTATCTGCTACGCCGTTTGCTGCTGGTGCCGGTGCCGCTCATCTTCGTCATCGCCTTCGTGTTCGTCGTGCTGCGGCTGACGGGCGATCCGGTGGCGATCTATCTTGGGCTGGATGCGACGCCCGAGCAGGAGGCGGTGCTGCGGGCCGAGCTGCACCTCGACAAGCCGGTGCCGGTGCAGTTCGGCTATTTCCTGCTTGACCTGCTGCGCGGCGACTTCGGCACCTCGATCCAGTTCAAGCGGCCGGCCATGGAGGTCGTGACCGAGCGGCTAGGCTCGACCTTGCAGCTCCTCTCCCTCGGCCTGCTGCTCGCGATCGTGCTCGGCGTGCTGGGCGGCGTCGCCTGCGCGGTGTGGAAGGACAAGGTTGCCGACTTCGTCATCTCGTTGCTGGCGGTCGCCGGCCAATCGATGCCGAGCTTCTGGCTCGGCATCCTGCTGATCCAGCTCTTCGCGCTCGACCTGCAGTGGCTGCCGACCTCAGGGCAGGGCGGCTGGGAGCACCTGGTCCTGCCGGTGATCACGCTCGCCACCTTCCTGGTGCCCAACTTCATCCTGGTGATGCGCGTCAGCGTGCTGGAGACGGCGCGCGAGCAGTTCGTCGTCACCGCGCGGGCCCGTGGTGCGGGCCCCGCCCGCGCGCTGTGGATGCACATCCTGCCCAATGCCATCAACCCGGTGGTGAGCCTGGTCGGCCTGCAGCTCGGGCGCCTGATGGGCGGCGCCGTGGTCACCGAATCGATCTTCGCCTGGCCTGGCGTCGGCCGGCTGATGGTGGGCGCCATCTTCCAGCGCGACGTGCCGATCGTGATCGCCGCGGTGTTCATCGTCGCCGTCACCATCGTGCTGGCCAACCTCCTGGTCGACCTGGTGCAGGCGGCCATCGACCCGCGCATCCGGCTGCGGTGATGCGATGACGTGGTTCGGCCCCCGGCTGAAGATCCAGATCGGCGTCGTGCTGGTGCTGGGCATGTGCGTGCTGGCGATCTTCGCACCAGTGCTGGCGCCGCACGATCCTTACACCCAGAACCTGATGCTGCGCCTCAAGCCGCCGGTATGGGACGACCGCGGCAGTTGGGCCTATCCGCTGGGCACCGACAATTTCGGCCGCGATCTGCTGTCGCGCCTGATCTACGGCTCGCGGCTTTCCATCGTCGTCGGCCTGATGGCGATGCTGGTGGCGCTCACCTTCGGCACGACGCTGGGCCTGGTCGCGGGCTATCTCGGCGGCCGCACCGAGCAGGTCATCATGCGCTTCGCCGACGGCTATCAGGCGATCCCCGAGATCCTGCTGGCGATCGTTGTGGTCGCGGTGTTCGGCGGCGGCGTCGTTGTGCTGGTCCTGGTGCTGGGCTTTGCCGGCTGGGAGAGTTATACGCGCGTCGCCTTCAACCTGACGCGCTCGTTGCGTGAGCGGCCGTTCGTCGAGGCGGCGGTGGCGTCAGGGGCGGGCGGGCGCTACGTGATGTGGCGGCACATCCTGCCGCAGATGTCGCCGGTGCTGACGGTGATCGCCACCCTGCAGGTGGGGCAGCTCATCCTGCAGGAGACGGCGCTGAGCTTTTTGGGCCTCGGCCTGCCGCCGCCGACCGCGACCTGGGGCAATATCCTGGCCGAGGGGCGCGACCGCCTGCTGGTGGCGCCGTGGATCGCCAATCTCGCCGGCATTGCCATCGTGCTGCTGGTGCTGGGCGTGAACCTGCTGGGCAACGGCCTGCGCGAGACGCTGGATCCGCGGCGCGCGGACCGGCGATAAAAAAGAAGGAGAGGGAATGAGCCGAGATCCGGTTCCGGCCTATTACAGGATCCACCAGGTGCTGAGCGAGCGCATCGCTACGGGTGCCTACAAGCTCGGCTCGCAGCTTCCGACCGACGTCGAGCTGATGGCCGAGTTCGGCGTCAGCCGTCACACCGCGCGCTCAGCAGTGGAAGAGCTGGTGTCGCGCAAGCTGGTGCGGCGGTTTCCCGGTCGCGGCACGTTCGTGCTGGAAAGCGATCCGACCAGCCGCGACTGGAGCGCGCGCGCGCTGGAAGACCTCAAGATCGACGATCCCGACGCGCGCTTCGACCTGCACGGCATCGAGCGCCTGCCGCCGCATGGCGACGAGCGCGTGGCGGCGCTGCTGCAGGTGCCGGCGGCCGAGCGCATCCTGCGCATCTCGTGGAGCCGCGTGCGGCCGACCGGGCCGATCGCCTTCTGCGCCGCCCACCTGCCGCAGGAGCTGGCGTCGCGACTGCCGGCCGACATCGCCGAGCAGATGCGGTCGGCGAGGGTCATCCCCCTGATCGAGAAGTATTGCGGCGTGCAGGCCTTTCGCGTCCAGCAGGCCTCCTCGGCGATCGCCGCCGACGCCGAGCTCGCCAAACGGCTGAACGTCGAGCCCGGAGCGCCGCTGCTGCTCCTGCAGCGCATCTACTTCGATATCCAGGGGACGCCGGTCTACTACTCGGACCTCTACGTCCGATCCGATCGCTTCGTCCACAAGATCGAGCTCTTTCGCTACCACCAGCAGGTCGAACTGGCGCGTCCAGTGCCGGCCGGCCCGGAGCCACCATCCACCCATCGTAGCGTGAGGTCCCAATCATGAAGAAGCCGTTCCATCTGGCATGGTTCCTGTCCCAGGGCTATGGCCCCAAGAGCTGGCGCAGCGACTTTCCCGGCAGCGACGTCGATCGCTGGATGATGCCCGACATCTTCGTTGACCTGGCGAAGGGCATGGACCGCGCCTGCTTCGACTACATGATCATCGAGGATTCCTCGAACGTGCCCTACACCTACCAGGGCTCGCATAATTCCTACCTCCAGTACGCGGCGAGCGCCCCCAAGCTCGATCCCGCCGTGCTGGTGCCCTATCTCGCCATGGCGACCAAGAACCTCGGCATCGTGCCGACGTTCTCGGTGTCGGAGTATCCGCCCTACCTGCTGGCGCGGCTGGTCAACTCGCTCGACCACGTCACCGAAGGCCGCATCGGCTGGAACTGCGTCACCGGCAGCAACGACGGTGCGGCGCAGAACTACGGGTACGACAAGCACCGGCCGCACGACGAGCGCTATGACGTCGCCGACGAGTTCGCCGACGTGGTCACGAGGCTGTGGGAAGCGTGGGAGCCCGACGCCGTCGTGCTCGACCGTGAGAAGCCGATGTTCGCCGACGGGGCCAAGGTTCATCCCATCAACCACGAGGGCAAGTATTTCCGCTGTCGCGGGCCGTTGAACGCGCCGCGCTCGCCGCAGGGCCGCGTGCCGATCTGCCAGGCCGGCGGCTCGCCGCGCGGCCAGCAGTTTGCCTCGCGCTGGGCCGACACCATCATCACCGAGGGCGGCGGCAGCATCGGCAGCATGAAGGCCTATCGCGACCGGGTGCGCCAGCAGGCCGCCGAGTACGGGCGCAATCCCGACGACATAAAGGTGCTGTTCCTCGCCCATCCGATCATCGACGTCAGCATGGAGGGCGCGCGCGAACGCCAGCGCCTGGAGCAGGTCGAGGCCGAGAAGCATCTCGACCTGCACCTGTCGGGCATGTCGAGACTGACCGGCATCGACTTCGCCAAATACGATCTCGACCAGCCGCTGCCCGCCGACCTCACCACCAACGGGCATCAGTCGGCGCTCGCCAAATGGATCGGCAAGACGCCGCGCTCCATCCTGCAGAGCTACGCGCGCAAGGGCGGCGTCGACTTCACCGGCACCGCCGACCATGTTGCCGGCATGATGCAGGACATCATGGAAGAGGTGGGCGGCGACGGCTTCCTGATCTTCAACAGCTACTTCGACCGGCGCTACGTGATCGAGGTGTGCGATGGGCTGGTGCCCGAGCTGCAGCGCCGCGGGCTGACGCGCAAGGCGTACGCGCACAAGCACCTGAAGGACAATCTGCTGGAATTCTGACTGCAGGTGCGAAGCCCCGCAGTCATCCTGAGCGAAGCGAAGGATCTCATGCCGGTTGCAAGCGGCGATGAGGTCCTTCGCTTCGCTCAGGACGACAAGTCACTCGATCTTCACGCCGGCGTCCTGGACGATCTTCTTCCACTTGACGTTCTCGAGCGCGATGTAGGCCTCGAACTCCTGGCGCGATTCCTTCGCCGGGACGAAGGCCAGGCCCTTGAGCCTGTCGAGCACCTCGGGCTCCTTGAGGATGCGCATCACCTCGGCGCTGATCTTGTCGAGGATCGGCTCGGGCGTGCGCGCCGGCGCCGACAGGCCGATCCAGCCCACGGCGACCACGCCCTGGATGCCCTGCTCGGCGATGGTCGCCACGTCGGGCAGGAAAGGCGAGCGGCGCTGGTCGGCGATGCCCAGCGCCTTGACCTTGCCGGCATTGATCGGTCCAACCGCCCCGGGGATGGCGTCGGACATGAGCTGGATGTCGCCCGCCTGCAGCGCCATCAGCGCATCGGCGTTGCCCTTGAAGGGCACGTGGGTGAGCTTGATGCCGGCGGCGTTCTTCAGCATCTCGACCGCCAGGTGGCTCGCCGAGCCATTGCCTGACGAGCCGTAGTTGAGATCGGCGCCGGCCTTCGCCTTGGCGACGAGATCGGGCACCGAGCTGATGCCGCTCTTGAGGCTCGCCATCAGCACTTGCGGCGTCAGCCCGATGTTGGCGATCGGCGCAAAATCCTTCTGCGTGTCGTAGGGCAGCTTGGGATAGATTGCGGGCGCGATGCCGTGCGTGGAGATCGTCACCATCAGGAGCGTGTAGCCGTCAGCTGGTGACTTGGCGACGACGTCGGCGCCGATGCTGCCGCCGGCGCCCGGCCGGTTCTCGACCACCACCTGCTGGCCCAGCGCCTTGGTGAGCTGGTCGGCCATCACGCGCGCGAGGATGTCGGTCGATTGGCCGGGCGGGAAGGGCACGACGATCTTGATCGGCTTGGTGGGCCATTGCTGAGCCATGAGCGGCATGGCCAGTGGCGCAGCGGCAGAAGCGACGAGCAGTCGGCGAGTGATCATTCTTACCTCGGAGTTCATCGGAGCGCGGATCTCCAGGTCCGCATCATGATCATACGCGCATGTGAATACGCTTGAGCGGACCTGGAGGTCCGCGCTCCGGCGAGAGACTACGCCGCCTTCTTGCGGTTCTGCTGCCTGGGATGTTCGCCCGCGATCTTGAGGAAATTCTCGAGGATCTTGTGGCCGTGCTCCGAGGCGATGCTCTCGGGATGGAACTGCACGCCGTGGATGGGCAGCGACTTGTGGCGCAGGCCCATGATGATCTCGCCGGTCTCGGCGGTGACCTCGAGGTCCTTCGGGAAGCCGGCGCGATCGACGATCAGAGAATGATAACGAGTCGCCTGGAAGGGCGAGGGCACGTCCTCGAACACGCTCTGGTTCGTGTGCGCGACGCCCGACAGCTTGCCGTGCATCGGCGTCGGCGCGCGCACGACCTTGCCGCCGAACACCTGGCCGATCGCCTGGTGGCCGAGGCACACGCCGAGCAGAGGAACCTGGGCTTTTGCCGCCGCCTTGATGAGGTCCATGCAGATACCCGCCTCATTGGGCGTGCAAGGCCCTGGCGACAGCACGATGCCTGCAGGTTTCAGCGCCATCGCCTCGTCGACCGTGATCTGGTCGTTGCGATGCACGACGCAGCGCGCGCCGAGATCGCCCAGGAAGTGCACCAGGTTGTAGGTGAAGCTGTCGTAGTTATCGATCAACAGAAGCACGGCCTTACTCCATGGCTTGCAGCAACTATAGAGGCCGAGTGCCAGGCCTGCGACCCCCATTCTTCACCGCGAATGCCGATTGAGTGTAATGCAGGCGTCCCTGCGAGCGAGTACTGTGCAGGCCATACGAGGGGAGTTCATTGGCAGAGTCGCAAACGTCCAGGCTGCTCGAGCAGCAAGTGGGCGTGCTCGAATTGATCGCGCGCGACGCGAAGCTGGACGATGTCCTGGAGAAGATCTGCCGCATGACCGAGGCGTTCGCGCCTGGCGCCATGGCCGGCATAACCATCCTTGACCGCGCCGGCATGACTTTCGAGGCCTGCGTCATGCCGTCGGCGCCGAGCTTCGCCGCGGGCATTCCCGGCGTCGAGGTCGGCCCGCCGCATGCCGGGACCTGCGCCGCCGCAGTCTTCGGTGGCGCGCCGATGTCCAGTCACGACGTCGAGAACGACGAGCGCTTCGATCCGTTGTGGCGCAAGCTCAACACCGACCATGGCGTGCGCGCGATCCGCTCGCGGCCGGTCTGTTCGGCGGATGGGCGCTCGCTCGGCAGTTTCTTCATCGCCTACAAGGACGGCGCGCCCGATCCGTGGCCCGAGGAGATCGAGGCGATCGGCGCCAGGCTTTCGGGCCTGGCGCTCGACAGGCATCGGGCGGCAGAGCGGCAGAAGTTGATCGTCGGCGAGATGCAGCATCGGCTCAAAAACCTGTTCGCCGCGGTGCTGTCGATTGCGGCACAGACCTCGCAAAGCGGCGTCACCACTGCCGAATTCCTGAAAGCCTTCGAAGGCCGCGTCCTCGCGCTCGCCAACGCCCACGACCTGCTGACGCGCGACGAATCGGCCGACCTGGCCGAGCTCACGCGCCGCATCGTGGCGCCGTTCGGCGGCGATGAGTTGGTCGAGATCACCGGCCAACCCTTCAAGGTGGCGCCGTCGGCCGTCGTGCCGTTCAGCCTGGTGCTGCACGAGCTCGCCACCAACGCCGCCAAGTACGGCGCGCTGTCGAACAGCGCGGGCCGCGCGCGTGTGTCCTGGAAGTCCTATCGCGGCGAGAACGGCGAGCGGCGCTTCAAGTTCAAGTGGGAGGAAACCGGCGGCCCGCGCGTCGCGCCGCCCGGGCGCAGCGGCTTCGGCACGCTCCTGATGAAGCGCGCCTTCGCAGACGTCGAGGGCCAGTCGCGGCTGGTCCACGCGCCCGAAGGCCTGCGCTTCCGCATCGACGCGCCGATGAGCGGCCGGCTCGGCCGCCTGCACGAGGCCTCGAAAACCTCGTAGCCACCTTGCTGCACCGTTACGGTAATGTGACGGCCGCAAGACAACGAAGAAACGAACTTGGTCGTCGAACCCCTGATCGTCGGGCTGCTGCTGCTGGCCGGCCTGATGCACGCGTCGTGGAACGCGATCCTGAAGTCCGACACGTCGGACCGGCTCACGACCTTCGGCGTCATCATGACCACGGGCACGCTGATGGGCCTGGTCGCCGTGCCGTTCCTGCCGGCGATCGAGCCGGGCGCGTGGAAGTACCTCGCCTCGTCGGTGGCGATCCACGTCCTCTATTATGTGTTCCTGCTGAAGGCGTATTCCTACGGCGACCTCAGCCACACCTATCCGATCGCCCGCGGACTGGGGCCGCTCCTGGTGGCGATGGTTTCCGGCCGCTTCATCGGCGAGCACCTGCGGGCCCAGGACATCGTCGGCGTCGTGCTGCTGAGCTGCGGACTGATCGCGCTCGCCATGCCGCTCCGGTCGGTCGTGCCGCGGCCGGGCAGCCGGCATGGGCTTGCGACGCTGTTCGCCGTGCTGACGGGCATCACCATCGCCGGCTACATCATCGCCGATGGCCTCGGCGTGCGCGCCGCCGGTCCGACCTTCGAGCACCGCCTGTCCTACATCGCCTGGCTGTGCGTGGTCGAAGGGCCGTGGCTGCTGGTGCTGGCCGTGGCACTCAGGCCGCGAACGGTGTGGACGCACCTGCGCAAGACCTGGTGGCGCGGCGTGATCGGCGGGCTGATCGCCAACACCGGCTATGGCATCGCCATCTATGCCCTGGTGCTGGGACCGATGGCCCATGTCGCCGCGCTGCGCGAGACCTCGGTGCTGTTCGGCGCCTTGATGGGCACGCTGCTGCTGGGCGAGCCGTTTGGCCGCAGGCGCGTGGCGGCAGCGGCGGTGATCGTGATCGGCCTCGTGCTGATGAACGGCCCGCAGTTCATTTGAGAGGCCGCAGCTCGACCTCGAGCCGGGCCAGGCGATCGAACAGCTTGGCCCGGCCGTGGATCGGCCACCAGCCATACAGGAAGATGTCGAGCGGGCCCCACATCGCGACCCAGCCGACGATCAGCAGTCCCTCGGCCACGATATGCGCCGCGGTCGAGGAAGAGGCGAGCATCAGGCTGCGCGCGAACAGGCAGGCGGCCAGGAAAGCAACGCCGATCAGCAGCGCCATGCGTCCACGGTGCCACATGCCGCGCAGCCGCCGTCGCTCGCTGTCGCGCCGAAGCTCGAAGTGATGCCGAATGGAGACGGCCACCTGCCCGGCCTCGGGGCGCGCCAGCTCCTCGTCGGGCAGCATGATGACCAGTCGTATCGGACCGCCGGCATCCTCGGCCGAACCCACAATGTACGCGTCGGCCGCAGCCTCCAGCTCCTTTTCGTGGAAAGGAGCGGGGTCGAGTGAATTGTACAGGCGCGGGATGCGATCGAGACGCAGCTCGACTGCGACGGTGTCGGTCTTGTCCGTGTCACGAATCGCTGCCATGGCTGTGCCTCGATTGTCGACGACGGGACTGAACGATGTCCACCCGCAACCTCGACAAGATGATGACGCCCGGCTCGGTCGTGGCGATCGGCGCCAGCGCGCGGCCCGGCTCGCTCGGCGAGGCCGTGGCCCGCAACCTGCTGGTCGGTGGCTTCCAGGGCGAGATCCACCTGGTCAACATCAAGGGCGGCGAGATCGCCGGCCGGCCGGTGTTGAAGAGCCTGGCCGAGCTGAAGCAGCCCGCCGACCTTGCCGTCATCATGACGCCGCCGGAGACTGTGCCGCGGCTGGTGCTGGAGCTGGGCGAGCGTGGCACGCGCGTGGCCGTCGTCATCACCGCGGGGCCCGGCGAAGACAACGTCAAATGGCGCAAGCGCATCCTGCGCGCCGCCCGGCCGCATCTGCTGAGAATCGTCGGGCCGAACTGCATCGGCTACGCTGCGCCGCGCATCGGCCTCAACGCCAGCTTCGGGCCCGGCCAGCTCAAGGCGGGGCGCATCGCCGCCATCGCGCAGTCGGGCGCCGTGCTGGCCGGGCTCGCCGACTGGGGCACCGCGCAGAACATCGGCTTCTCGCACCTGATCTCCATGGGCGACATGACCGACGTCGACTTCGGCGACGTTTTGGACATGCTGGCGCGCGACTACGACACGCGCGCCGTGCTGATGTACGTCGAAGGCATCACCCAGGCGCGCAAGTTCATGTCGGCCGCGCGCAGCGTCGCGCGCGTGAAACCGGTGATCGTGCTGAAGGCAGGCCGCCATGCCGCCGCCGCCAAGGCCGCCGCCTCGCACACCGGTGCCATGGCGGGATCGGCCGCGGTCTATGACGCTGCCTTCGCGCGCGCCGGGTTGGTCCGCGTGCATGGCCTGGGCGAGCTGTTCGACGCCGCCGAGACACTGGGGCATGGCGGATCGCCGCGCAACGAGCGGCTGGCCATCCTGACCAACGGTGGCGGCACCGGCATCATCGCCACCGACCTGCTGATGGACGAGGGGGGCGAGCTCGCGTCGCTCCTGCCGCGCACGCTCGGCGTGCTCGACAAGGCGTTGCCGCGCGGCTGGTCGCACGGCAATCCGGTCGACATCGTGGGCGACGCCGACGGCGCGCGCTATGCCACCGCGCTCGATGCCCTGGCCGACGATCGCGGCGTCGGCGCGGTGCTGGCGATGAACGTGCCGACCGCGCTCACTTCGTCGGTCGACGCGGCGCGCGCCGTGGCCGGTGCGGCCGGCGCCAAGGTCGTGCCGGTGATCGGCTGCTGGATCGGCGGGCCGGAGGCGCAGGCCGGCCGCCATGTGCTGCACGAGGCCGGCATCCCGGCCTACGACACGCCGCTGCGCGCGGTGCGCGGCTTCATGCACATCGTGCAGTACCGCCGCGGCCAGCGTGCGCTCCAGCGAACGCCGCCGTCAGTGCCGCAGACACGCTCCGACACCGCGCTCGTGCGCGCGATCGTGGCGGGCGCGCTGAAGCAGAAGCGCGGTGTCCTCACCGAGCCCGAGTCCAAGCGTGTGCTGGCGGCCTACGGCATTCCCGTGGTGCCGACCGAGGTCGTGCTCGATGGCGCCGAGGCGGCGGCAGCGGCTGTGCGCATCGGTTTTCCGGTGGCGGTGAAAATTCTGTCGCGCCAGATCACCCACAAGAGCGACGTCGGCGGCGTGGCGCTCGATCTGTCGTCGGAGCAGGCGGTGATCGACGCCGTGCGCGACATGACCGGCAAGGCGCTGGTGCTGGCCAACAAGGCCAAGATCGATGGCTTCGTCGTGCAGCCCATGATCAAGCGGCCGCACGCCATTGAACTGATCCTGGGGGCAGCCGAGGACCCGGTGTTCGGGCCGATCCTGATGGTGGGCCACGGCGGCGTCGCGGCCGAGGTGGTCGACGACCGTGCTCTGGCGCTGCCGCCGCTCGATCCGGTGCTGGCCGAGGATACGCTGAGCCGCACCCGCATCGATCGCCTCTTGCGCGGCTACCGTGACCGGCCGCCCGCCAACCGAGGCGCCGTCTGCGACGTCATGATCCGCCTGTCCGAGCTCATCGCCGACGTCGACGAGATCGCCGAGCTCGACATCAATCCGTTGCTGGCCGACGAGGAGGGCGTGATCGCGCTCGATGCACGCATCGTCGTACGTCCGCCGGCGGCGCAGGAGCGGGCAGCACGCTTCGCCATAAAGCCCTATCCGGTCGAGCTCGAGACCGAGACCGTCGACCGCGACGGCAAGAAGCTCTTCATCCGGCCGATCCGGCCCGACGACGAGCCGCTGCTGCAGGCCTTCTCGCGCCGCCTGACGCCGGAAGACATTCGCATGCGCTTCTTCGGGCCGTTGCGCGAGCTGACGCATGAGATGGCCGCGCGGCTCACCCAGATCGACTACGATCGCGAGATGGCCTTCCTGCTGCTCGACGGCAAGGAGCTTTTGGGCGTCGGTCGGCTGGCCGCCGATCCGGGCTTCGAGCAGGCGGAGTTCGCCCTGGTCGTGGCCTCCGATCGGCAGGGGCACGGCTACGGCACGCTGCTGCTCGATCACGTCCTGCGCTACGCCAAGGCGCGCGGCGTCAAGCGGGTGGTCGGCCACGTGCTGCGCGAAAACCACAAGATGCTCGAGCTCACCAAGCGGCTGGGCTTCAAACGGGAAGGCGGACGCTCGGGCGAGCCCGATATCCGTGTCGTGAAGCCCACAGCCTCTTTGTAAACTAATGTTTTGTCGGCGCTTCTGAACTGAGGCAAAATAAGGGCGAAGGTTCAAGGCGTTAGGGCAGATTGTTCAGATGGCGTCGAGGAAGAACAGAAGCAGGAAGGCGAACAGAAAGAGTCCGCAATTGCCGCCCGGCCCCGGCGAGCGCCTCCGGCAGCGATTCGAGGGCCTGTTTGCCTGGTTTTACGCCCGTCGCTGGGTCGCCATCGTGGCCGGCGCGCTCCTGCTGTTCGGCGGCAGCCTGGTCGGGGGCTACTGGCTGGCCGGTCGCCTCTCGGGCAGCGACAGCGAACGCCTGGCGCGCGAGACGCTGGAGGAGATGAAGCGTGGATCGGCGGCCGGACCTGCATCCGTGCCGAAATACGCGCGCATCGAGGACCTGCCCGACCTGCCCAAATACACCGAGGTCGAGCCGGGCCAGCCGCGACCGACGCTCGAGGAGAAGCCTCGGCCCAAGGTGCAGCTCGCCGCCGCGGCGTCGAGTGCCGAGACCTGGCGCAAGAACGCCGTGCCGTACCGCGACCTCAACAGCAAGCCGCTGGTCGCCATCGTCATCGACGATGTGGGCCTCGACCGTCCGCGCTCGAAGCGCGCCTGGGAGCTGCCGGGGCCGCTCACCATGTCGTTCCTGCCTTATGCCAAGGACCTGCGCGAGCAGGCCAAGGCGGCGCGGGCGAAAGGACATGAGTTGATGCTGCACCTGCCGATGGAGCCCAACGGCCGCAACGATCCGGGGCCCAATGCGCTCCTGGTGTCGCTGAGCGATGCCGAGCTGCGCCAACGCACGACCGCGGCACTCGACAGCTTCGAGGGCTTCGCCGGCGTGAACAACCACATGGGCAGCCGCTTCACCACCTTCAAACCGGGCATGGAGACCGTGCTGCACCAGCTCAAGGGCCGCGGCCTGATGTTCCTCAATTCGCGGACCAGCGCGCAGTCGGTGGGCGACCAGCTCGCGCAGGAGATGGGGCTGCCATCGATCGTACGGCACGTCTTCCTCGACGACGAGGAGACGCTCGACGCGGTGCGCAAGAAGCTCGCCGAGGCCGAGGCGATCGCGCGCCGCCAGGGCTTCGTCGTGGTGATCGGCCATCCGCACGAGGCGACCCTGCAGGCGCTCGGCGAATGGCTGCCCGGCGTGCAGGGCAAGGGGCTGGCGCTGGCACCCGCGACAGCCGTGCTGCGAAAGAGAAACGGCTGGGACTGAATTTTTGTCGTCCTGAGCGTAGCGAAGGACCTCATCGCCGCTAGCAACGGCATGAGATCCTTCGCTACGCTCAGGATGACACCCGGGAGGAAATCAAAGTGCGTTACGCCAAGAAGGCGATGATCGTGGCACCGCAGCCGGAGCCCACCGAAGCCGGCGCCGATGTCCTGCGCGAAGGCGGCAACGCGGTCGATGCCGGCATCGCCTGCGCGCTGGTGCAGGGCGTGGTCGATCCCATGATGTGCGGCATCGCGGGCTTCGGCTCGTGCGGCATCTACATGCCGGGCAAGAAGTTCCACGGCTACATCGACGCCCATGCGCCGGCGCCGCTCGGCGCACGGCCCGACATGTGGGCCAATCTGATCGAGAGCGAGGCGCGCGACGGCTATGGCTTCATCCTGAAGGGCCGCGTCAACGACATCGGCTACAAGTCGATCTGCGCGCCGGCGAACCTCAAAATGTACTACGAAGCGCACAAGGAGCACGGCAGCCTGCCGTGGTCGCGCATCGTCGAGCCGGCCATCGCCTGGGCCGAGAGCGGTTGGACCGTGCGCCCCCACGTCCACTACTGGTGGTCGGACGATGGTGCCTTCGGCCGCGCGCCCAATCACGAGCGCACGCGCTTCACGCCGGCCGCCCGCGCACTCTACTGCCGGCCCGACGGCAGTCCCAAGCGGGTGGGCGACCGCGTCGTCAACCGCGACTACGGCCAGACACTGCGTGCCATCGCCAAGGATGGTGCCGACGTCTTCTATTCCGGTGAGATCGCGCAGGCGATTGCCGAGGACATGAGGGAGAACGACGCACTGCTCTCCGCCGAAGACCTGAAAGCGTGGAAGCCCGTGCGCAATCCGCCCTTGTGGGGCGACTATCGCGGCTATCGCGTGTCGACCAACCAGCCGCCCGGCGGCGGCGTCATGCTGCTCGAGATGCTGAACATCCTCGAGAACTTCGCCCTGCGCGGGCTGGAGCATAATTCGACGGAGTACCTGCGCATCGTCAGCGAGGCGATGAAGCGCGCCACCATCGACAAGGACGCCCACGTCGGCGATCCGAAGTTCGTCGACGTGCCGATCGAGCGGTTGACCTCGAAGTCCTACGCCAAGACCCTGGCGGGCGAGATCGTGCGCGGCGTGAAGGCCGAGGTGCCGCGCTTCAACTCGGGCGCGGTCTCCAAGGACACCACGCACATCTCGGTCCTCGACAAGGACGGCAACTGCTTCACCATGACCCATTCGCTCGGCATGCCGTCGGGCGTGGTCACGCCGGGCCTGGGCTTCATGTACAACGGCTGCATGGGCGTGTTCGATCCGCGGCCCGACCGCGCGGGATCGATCGCGCCGGGCAAGGCACGCTTCAGCTCGGTCGTGCCCTCGATCATCTTCAAAGACGACGAGCCGCATCTCATCATCGGCGCGCCGGGCGCCACGCAGATCGCCATGGGCGTGCTGCACGTCGTGCTGAACGCGCTCGACTTCGACATGACCATGGTCGAGGCGGTGAGCGCGCCGCGCTTCTCGGCGACATCCGATACAATCGACATCTCCAACCGCATCCAGTTCAAGGTCGAGCGCGAGCTGCAAGCCATTGGATATGACGTGGTGCGCAGCCCCTATACGTTCGGCTTTGCCGCCGTGCATGGCATCCGCGTCCATGAGGACGGGTTGGATGGCGGCGCCGATCCCGGCCACGACGGTGTGGTAATTGCCACATAACGGCCGGCCGACCGGGCCTAGCGTCCCCGCGAGTTCAGTGTTGAGGGGAGGCGTTCATGCCGGTCGTGGATACGGGCCGCATCGTCGCATCAGCCGCCAAGGGCAGCGAGAGGAAGCGCTGGCGGACTCTGCAGAAGCGCATCGAGCGGGCGCGCGGCCTGCGCCGCTCGGGCAATCATGCCGAGCAAGCCATGTGGGAGCTGCTGTGCACCCGGCCGCTGGGCGGGGCTCACTTCCGGCGCATGCAGCCTGTTGGGCCATACCTTGCCGCCTTCGTCTGCACGTCGAAGAAGCTCGTGATCGAGATCGATGGCGAGGACGACGCCGAGCGCAGGCAGTCCATGCGGCAGCTGGGCTG
The DNA here is from genome assembly GCA_963809025.1 of uncultured Alphaproteobacteria bacterium. Taxonomy (GTDB): domain Bacteria; phylum Pseudomonadota; class Alphaproteobacteria; order Reyranellales; family Reyranellaceae; genus Reyranella. The sequence goes on from CAWEIE010000033.1 coordinate 136,842, forward strand.
GCGGGTTGCCCGCTTCTCGGCAAAGGACGTGCTCGACGACCCGGAGGAGGCCTGGCGGGAAATCTTCCAGCTGCTGCAGGCCCCCTCCAACGCCGGTGCTCCTTAGACCGGCATCGCACGCTTCTGGTGGGCCCGGCCGATCCTGGCCACCTCGGGATTGTGGCCGGAGATGATGCGCACGCCCTCATCGAGGCTGGCCGCGATCTTCTCGGCCGGGGCGCCTTCCAGGAAGGCGATCTTGTTCCATTTGCAGGCCGAGAAGACGCGGGCGCGGGCCCGTTCCATTTCCGGCGGGTAGGGCCGGCGCTGCAGGCTGGTATAGCCCAGTGACAGGCCGAGATCGCCCGGTCCCAGCTCGGCAAACCCCAATCCGGGCACTGCCAAGATCTCCTCGCAATGCTCGACGCCCGGCGGGCTTTCGATCTTTACGCCGAGCAGAAGCTCGCCCTGCGGATTGAGCGGCCAGGGCTCGCAGCGGGCAAAATACTCTTGCTGATCAATGCCCCAGACAGGGGCGGCCGTCGGCTCCGAGCCGCGGCCGCGGCTGCCGATGCCGATCTTGTCGACGCCTGATTTGTGATGCGGGAAGCGGCAGGCGCGCACGAACTCCTTCACGGCGTCGGCCGATTCCGCTTGGCAGAGCAGGATGCCGTGGACGCCGCGTCCCAGGATCTGGCGGAACTGCCAGGCGTTGTAGGCCACGTTCGGCCCGTCGATGCCGTTGACCGGCGCCTCGACGATGACGGTGGGCGTGCGATGGCCCGAATTGGTGGGCCCGCCATCGACCAGGCCGCGCATGTAGTCCGACAGGCCTTTCATGTCGAAGTCGCCGTGTTCCATGCCGACATTGATGTAGTCGGCCCAGGTCTTGGCGTCCTGGCGACCCTGCTCGTAGGTGAGCACATGGCCGGTATGGGGGCCGTCGTAATATATCGCCTGGTCGGCTTCCAGGAGCTCGATGGCGCGGTTGATGCGTTTCGCCATGGGGTTTTCCTCCGTTTTCTTGGGCGCAGTGTAGCCCTAGAGTCGCTGTCAAAGGGAGGAAACCATGAAGTTGCTTGGCCGCCGCGGTGCCGTGGCGGCGGGTGTGGCGCTGGCGATCTCTCCCGCGCGCGCCCAGGCGCCCTGGCCCGACCGCACCATCAAGGCCGTGGTCGGCTTTCCGGCGGGCGGCGCGACTGACGTCGTCGGACGCCTGCTCATGCAGCGCGTGAGCGAGATGCTGGGCAAGCAGGTCGTGATCGAGAACAAGCCGGGAGCGGCGGGCAACATCGGTTCGGCCCTCGTGGCAGAGTCCAGGCCCGACGGCTACACGCTGCTGGTCGGCAATTCGATCATGAGCATCGTGCCCGCGCTCTACGACAAGCTGGGTTACGATCCCGTGAACGGCCTCGACGCCGTGGCGCACTTCACCACGGTGCCGATGATCATCGTGGCGCCGGCGGGCGGCGTGAAGTCGCTCGACGAACTCGTCGCCCTGCTGCGCCGCGAACCCGCCAAGCATTCCTATCCGTCGCCCGGCAACGGCAGCCTGATCCACATCAGCAGCCTCCTGTTCACCCAGCGCGTCGCCGCCGAGGCCATGCACGTGCCCTATCGCGGCTCCGCACCGGCGACCCAGGATACGCTCGCCGGCCGCCACACCTTCCAGATCGACGCGCCGGGCAGCGTGAAAGGCTTCATCGATTCCGGTCGCCTCACCGTGCTCGCGGTCTGCTCGGAGAAGCGCCTGGCGGCGTTCCCCGACGTGCCGACGGTGCAGGAGAAACTCGGCTTCCCCTTCAACGTCAGCACCTGGAACATGATCTTCGCGCCGGCCGGCACGCCACGGCCGATCGTCGACAAGCTCAACGCCACCATCAACGAGGCGATCAGGAGTCCGGAGCTGATCGAGAAGGCGAAGCCCCTCGAGATCGAGTTCGTGCAGTCGACGCCTCAGTCGGCCAAGGCCTTTTACGAACGGCAGATGGCCTTCTGGGTGCCGATCGTGAAGGCGTCAGGGGCAAAGGTGGAATAGGAGGCAGCATGATCCTGTCACGACGCGGCACGCTCGTCGGTCTTGGCGCCGCCACGCTGGCCGGCAACGCCTTCGGCCAAGCCTATCCCGACCGCGCCATCCGGTTCATCGGCGGCTTCCCGCCAGGCGGGCCGGCCGACCTTTCGGCACGCATGCTGGCGCAAAGTCTCGGTGAGATCCTCGGCCAACAGGTGGTGGTCGAGAACAAATCGGGAGCCGCCGGCAACATCGCCTCGCAGATGGTGGCCGAGGCCAAGCCCGACGGCTACACCTTGCTCGTGGGCACCTCGATCATGAGCATCGTGCCTTCAGTGTACGACAAGCTTCCGTACGACCCCCACAAGAGCTTCGTCGCCGTCGCCCACTTCACCACCATCCCGATGGTCATCGTCGTGCCGGCCGACGGCCCCAAGACCCTGCAGGACCTGATCGCGCTCCTGAAGAAGGAACCGGGCAAGTCATACGGCACGCCCGGCAATGGCAGCCTGATTCACATGGGCAGCCTCCTGTTTTCCCAGCGCATCGGCGCGGAGACGCTGCACGTGCCCTATCGCGGCTCGGCACCTGCCATGCAGGACACGCTGGCGGGCCGCCACGCCTTCCAGATCGACACGCTGGGCAGCAGCAAGGGCTTCATCGATGGCGGGCGGCTGCGCATTCTGGCGGTGTGCGCCGACCAGCGCATGCCGGCGTTGCCGGACGTGCCGACGGTCAAGGAGATCACCGGCTTTCCGCTGGAGGTCGTCACCTGGTACCTGATCTTCGCACCGGCCGGGACGCCACAGCCGATCGTCGACAAGCTCAGCACCAGCATCAACCAGGCGATCAAGTCGCCCGCCATCGTCGACAAGGCCAAGGCGCTCGGCATGGAGATGGTGCAGTCGACGCCGGCCTCGTCGAAGAAGTTCTATGAAGATCGGATCGCAATGTGGGCGCCGATCGTCAAGGCGTCTGGCGCCAAGGTGGAGTAGGGGGAACGATGATCCTGACACGACGCTGGGCTCTGGGTGGCTTCATAGCCACGACGCTCCCGTCGGGCGCGTTCGCGCAAGGCAACTATCCCGACAAGCCGATCCGCATGATCATCGCCTTCGCCGCCGGCGGACCGACCGACATCGTCGCCCGCATGCTGGCGCCAAGGGTAGCTGAGATCCTGGGCCAGCAGGTCGTGGTCGAGAACAAGCCCGGCGCCACCGGCAATATCGGCACCGCCATGGTCGCCGACGCCAAGCCCGACGGCTACACGATCCTGTTCAGCGCCTCGACGATGGCGATGGCGCCCGCACTCTACGGCAAGCAGGTGGGCTACGACCCGGTGAACGGCTTCGAAGGCATCGCCTATGTCGCGAGCGTGCCGCTGATCGTGGTGGTGCCGGCCGACGGCGCCAAGTCGATCGGCGAGCTTGCCGACATGCTGCGCAAGGAGAAGGGCAAGTACTCCTACCCGTCGTCCGGCAACGGCGGCATGATCCATCTCGCGGGTTATCTGTTTGCCGAGAAGGTGGGCGGCGAGGCCCTGCACGTGCCCTATCGCGGCTCGGCGCCCGGAATGGTCGACCTGATCGCCGGCCGCCATGCCTTCCAGATGGACACGCTCGGGACCAGCAAGGGCTTCATCGAGGGCGGCAAGCTGCGCGTGCTGGCAGTCGCCGCCGACAAACGGTTGCCGCAGCTGCCCGACGTGCCGACCGTGCAGGAGGCGCTGGGCTTCCCGTTCTCGATCAACACCTGGTATGCGGCCTACGCGCCCAAGGGCACGCCGCGGCCGATCATCGACAAGCTCAACACCGCCTTCAACAAGGTGCTGAAGGAGCCGGAGGTGAAGAAGTGGGCCGACGACCGCGCCATCGAGCTGATCCAGGATTCGACGCCGGCCTCGGCCAAGAAGTTCTATGACGACCAGATGGCTTTCTGGGATCCCATCATCAAGCAGTCGGGGGCGAAGCCGGAGTAGGTTTCATGTCATCCTGAGCGTAGCGAAGGATCTCATGCCCGTGACAAGCGGCGATGAGGTCCTTCGCTGCGCTCAGGACGACGAGCGAAGAGGAGTGCATCATATGATCAAGTTCTACTTCAATCTCGCGCCCAACCCGACCAAGGTCGCGCTGTGCCTTGAAGAGATGGGCCTGAAATACGAGATCGTCCCGGTCGACACGCGCAAGGGGGAGCAGCACACGCCGGCGTTCCTGGCGGTCAATCCCAACGCCAAGGTGCCGGCCATCATCGACGACGGCGTCACGGTCTTCGACAGCAACGCCATCCTGCTCTATCTCGGCGAGAAGACCGGCCAGTTCCTGCCGGGCACGTCGCTCAAGGCGCGCGGCGAGATGCTGTCGTGGCTGATGTTCGTGGCCTCGGGCATCGGACCCTATTCGGGCCAGGCGGTGCATTTCCGCACCTACGCGCCCAAGCCCAACGACTACGCGGTCAACCGCTACACGTTCGAAGCCGAGCGCCACTGGAAGATCCTCGACGATCGGCTCGCCAAGCACCGCTTCATGTGCGGCGATGCCTACACCATCGTCGACATGGCGGTGTGGGGCTGGTCGCGCCTGATCGCCAATGTGATTGGCCAGGAGGCGGCGGCGAAGCTGCCCAACCTGCAGCGCCATCTCGCCGAGATCAGCGCACGACCTGCGGCGGTGCGGGCGCTGGCGCTGAAAGAAAAGTACAGCTTCAAGACCGAGATGGACGAGACCGCCCGGCTCTCGATGTTCCCGCACCTGAAGGTGGCGTAACGGGGCTGCCGAGCGGCGCGTGCGAGGAGGGTGTGGGCAAACACAGTCAAACGCTCTACGTCCGCGAACCCGGAGTCGCGGCTCCGCGCCCTTGGAACATCCAGCGCGCACATTGGTCTTGTCTCGTTTGTCAGCTATCTTGGCGTACTACTCGAAGAGAACCCTGACATGTCGAACCCCCGAATCACTGCAGTCCCCGACGTCATGATGGGTAAACCTTGCATCAAGGGCACCCGCATCACGGTCGAGCTTGTTTTGCGCAAGCTTGGCGCGGGACGTTCCTTTGCGGACTTGCTCGAAGCGTACCCTCAACTGGCGGAGGAAGATCTCCGGGCCGCGCTGGCTTTCGCGGCGGACTACCTGGAGCATGAGACTGTAATTGCCGCCGAGTGATGCGCTTTCTCGCTGACGAGAATGTCTCACGTCTGGTTGTCGAAAGACTTCGGGCGGACGGCCACGACGTCGTCGCCGTTGCACAGTCCGGACGAGGAATTTCAGATAAGCGTGTGGTTGAGATGGCCAATGCGGAAGGCCGTGTCCTGATCACTGAAGATCGAGACTTTGGCGAACTCGTCGTTCGTCAACGTTTGGGCATTGCCGGAGTAATGCTGTTGGAACTGGATCGCCTGACGAACAGCGGCGAAGCAGATCGTGTCGGAACAGTCGTCTCGGGGCATGCCGACATAGGCAATCTGGTCGTGGTCGACCCTGCTAGGTTGCGCCTGCGCCCACTAGAATAGGCCTTCCAACGGCTTTACGTCCGCGAACCCGGCGCGGTACTTTCGCGGCCCTAGAAGGAGCCCCCATGGACCTGACATTCGGCAAGGAAGAATTGGCCTTCCAGCAGGAAGTGCGCGACTGGCTGAAGGAGAACCTGACGCCCGAGATCGTGGGCGAGACTAAGGTCGGCCGGAACGCCTACACGCCGAAGGAACGGCTGATCGACTGGCAGAAGCGGCTGGCCAGGAAGGGCTGGCTGTGCACCGGCTGGCCCACAGGAATTCGGCGGCCCGGGCTTCACCACGAACCAGAAGTACATCTTCGAGATGGAGATGGCGCGGGCGGGCGCGCCCGGCACCTCGCCGTTCGGCCCCAAGATGTGCGCGCCGGTGATCATGAAATACGGCTCGGCCGAGCAGAAGGCGCGCCATCTGCCGCCGATGCTGAACTCCGACCTGATCTGGTGCCAGGGCTACTCGGAGCCGGGCTCGGGTTCCGATCTCGCATCGCTGCGCACCAAGGCGGTGCGCGAGGGCGACCATTATGTCGTGAACGGCCAGAAGACCTGGACGACGCTGGCGCAGACTGCCGACTGGATCTTCTGCCTGGTGCGCACGTCGACCGAGGGCAAGCCGCAGGAGGGCATCTCCTTCCTGCTGATCGACATGAAGACGCCGGGCATCTCGGTCGAGCCGATCATCACCGCCGACGGCAACCGCGCCGGCACGCAGGAGGTGAACTCGGTGTTCTTCACCGATGTGAAGGTGCCGGTCGAGAACCGCGTCGGCGAGGAGAACAAGGGCTGGACCTACGCCAAGTACCTGCTCGAGTTCGAGCGCGGCGGCAATCCGTACAGCCCGCGCCTGCGCTCGGCCTTCGAGCGGCTCAAGAGGCTGTCGCACGCCATGCCGGACGGCGAGGAGTCGATCATGGCCGACGTCTGCTGGCGCGAGAAGCTGGCACGCATGGACATCGAGATCTCCGGCCTGGAGATGTTCGAGCAGGAATTCTATTCGCGGCTGGCGTCGGGCCAGAACCCGGGACCGCTCTCCTCGATGATCAAGCTGCGCGGCACCGAGGTCATGCAGCAGGTGCAGGAGTCGGCGGTCGAGGCCGCGGGCTACTACGCCCAGCCGTTCCCCGAGCAGCGCGCCTGGAACGCCAACGTCGAGCCGATCGGCCCGGAAGGCGTCGACGTGCTGGCGCCGCGCTACTTCAACGGCCGCAAGATGACGATCTACGGCGGCTCGTCGGAGGTGCAGCGGGGCATCATGTCCAAGGTCATGTTGGGACTTTAGGCCCAACATGACCCCGAGCGTAGCGAAGCGAAGTCGAGGGGTCTTCTCTCGACTCGCGCCGCGCGAAGATTAGGTCCCTCCACTACGCGCCTGCGGCGCTCCGGTCGAGACGACGGTAGGGAAGAAGAAACATGCGCCTGTCCTTCAACGCCGACGAGCTCGCCTTCCAGAAGGAAGTGCGCGACTGGATTGCGGCCAACATGCCGCCTGAGGTGGCGGAGGAGAGCCGGCGCAGCCGCACCAGCCACGTTTCGAAGGAGCGGCTGCTGCAGTGGCAGAAGAAGCTCGCCGAGCGCGGCTGGCTCTGCCCGAACTGGCCCAAGGAATATGGCGGGCCGGGCTGGAACTCGACCCAGAAGTTCATCTTCGAGATGGAGATGGCGCGGGCCGATTCGCCCTATCTCTCCTCGTTCAGCATCAAGATGGTGGCGCCCGTGCTGATGAAGTACGGCAGCGAGGCGCAGAAGAAACGGTTCCTGCCCAAGATCGCCGCGGCCGAGGAGCTGTGGTGCCAGGGCTATTCCGAGCCGGGTTCCGGTTCCGACCTCGCGTCGCTGCGCACCAAGGCCGAACGCCACGCGGACGCAACGGGCGACCACTACATCGTCAACGGCCAGAAGATCTGGACCACCAACGCCCATTTCGCCGACTGGATCTTCTGCCTGGTCAGGACCTCCAACGAGGGCAAGCGTCAGGAGGGCATCTCCTTCCTGCTGATCGACATGAAGTCGCCCGGCATCCGCATCGATCCGATCTACCTGGTCGACGGTACGCGAACGCCGATGCGGCATGAGGTCAACCAGGTTTTCTTCACCGACGTGAAGGTGCCGGTCGAGAACCGGGTGGGCGAGGAGAACAAGGGCTGGACCTACGCCAAGTACCTGCTCGAGTTCGAGCGCGGCGGCCAGGCCCATGGTCCGCGCCTGCGCAAGGCGTTCCGCCATCTGCAGACGCTGGCCAGGAGCCAGATGGACGAGGGCAAACCGCTGTCGGCCGATCCGCAGTGGCGCGAGAAGATGGCGGCGCTGGAGATGGAGCTCGACGCCGTCGAGATGAACGAGCTGATGTTCTATTCCAGTCTCAAGACCGGCGATGCGCCGGGCAACATGGCCTCGATCGTCAAGATGCGCGGCACCGAGGTCGGCCAGAAGATCACCGAGCTCGCCGTCGAGGCGGTGGGCTGGTATGGCGTGCCCTTCACCGAGCTCAGGAACTACGACAGCAACATCGTCCCGGTCGGCGGCGAGTACGTCGACGACGTGGCGCCGCGCTACTTCAACAACCGCAAGACGACGATCTATGGCGGCTCGTCCGAGGTGCAGCGTAACGTGCTGGCCAAGGCGATGCTGGGCCTCTAGCCGGGCATTTGCATTTTCGGAGAACCAGCGTGGAATATCGTCGTCTCGGCCGCAGCGGCCTGAAAGTTTCGGAAATCTGTCTCGGCACCATGACCTTCGGCAATGGTGCCGACGAGGGCGAATCGGCGCGCATGGTCCACGCCGCGTTCGATGCCGGCGTGAACTTCTTCGATACCGCCGACGCCTACGTGAACGGCGTCTCGGAAGCCATGCTGGGCAAGGCGCTGAAGGGCCGGCGGTCGGACGCCGTCATCGCTTCCAAGGTGTTCAATCCGATGGGCGGGCGGCCCAACGATTCGGGCATGTCGCGGCTGCACATCAAGCAGGCCGTCGAGGACAGCCTGCGCCGCCTGCAGACCGACTACATCGACGTCTACTACATCCATCACGTCGACATCCAGACGCCGCTCGAGGAGATGCTGCGCGCCTTCGACGACCTCGTGCGCCAGGGCAAGATTCTCTACACGGCCTGCTCGAACTACGAGGCCTGGCGCCTGATGGAGGCGCTGTGGCTGTCGGACTCGCACGGCTGGGCGCGCTTCGCGGCCTATCAGCCGCAATACAGTCTCGTGGTGCGCGACATCGACGAGGAGATCGTGCCGGCTTGCGAAGCCAAGGGGCTGGGCGTCGTCGCCTGGTCGCCGCTCGCCTCGGGCTATCTCGCCGGCAAGTACAAGCCGGGCGACCTCAAGGCCGACGGCACGCGCTCGGCCGAGGGCTGGGGCTTCCAGGGGCGTTTCTTTGCCAGGAACCATGCCGAGATCCTGCAGACGCTGCTCGACACGGCGCGCGACATCAACCGCTCGCCGGCGCAGACCGCGTTGCGCTGGGCGATGGACCAGCCCTTCATGACCAGTGCAATCGTGGGCGCCCGCAATGCGCAGCAGCTCGGCGAGACGCTGGCTGCCGGCGGCTGGCGCCTGCCGGAAGAGGCGAGGGCGAAGCTCGACAAGGTGTCCGCCCAGCCGCACCGCTATCCGCGCGCTTTCGAGGAGCCGATGGCCGACCGGCGCAACGCGGCGGTGAAAATGCCATCGCTGAAATAGGGGCGTCGTGGCGCCACCGGCGCAACGCCGCTGACGGCCGGGCGTTTTGGTTCATATGTCCTCCGCGCCGAATGTCGGCTCGCTGAAAGAGCGCTTCAGCGCGCTGCGCACGCTCCGGCCCTTCATCGCCATGGTCTGGCGGGCGAGCCCGTCGCTGATGGCCGTGTCGCTGGCGATGCGGCTGGTGCGCGCGCTGGTGCCGGTGGTGGCACTCTATGTCGGCAAGCTGATCATCGACGACGTCGTGCGCGTGGTGCAGATGCCGGGCCGCCCCACGACGCTCGACGGCTGGCTGGAAAGCGGCGAGCTGCAGTGGCTGGGAATCCTGTTGTCAGCCGAGTTTGCACTCGCCGTGCTGTCGGACGTGCTGATCCGCGTCGTTTCCCTGGTCGACGGACTTCTGTCCGAGAAGGTGACGAACGCCTCGAGCGTCAGCCTGATGGAGCACGCCGCGACGCTTGATCTGGAAGATTTCGAGGATGCCGATTTCCAGGACCAGCTCGAGCGCGCACGTCGCCAGACCAGCGGCCGTCTTACCCTGATGGCGCAGTTGCTCGCCCAGGCGCAGGCACTGGTGACGGTGGCGAGCTTCGCCGCCGGTCTCCTGGTCTACGCACCGTGGCTGATCGTGCTGCTGCTGGTGGCACTGTTGCCGGTGTTCCTGGGCGAGCAGCATTTCAGCGCGCAGACCTACACGCTCGACTTCGGCCGCACGCCGGAGCGGCGCGAGCTCGACTACGTGCGCCAGACGGCGGCAAGCGTCGAGACCGCCAAGGAAGTGAAGATATTCGGCCTCAATCGCTGGCTGATCGAGCACTACCGGCGGCTGGCCGACGGCTTCTATGCCAGCCAACCGTCGGCTGGCGCTGAGGCGGGCGGGCTGGGGCAGCCTGTTCGCCGCCATCGGCACGGTCGGCTATTACCTGGCCTATGCCTACATCGTCTGGCGCACCTTGAGCGGTGCCTTCTCGATCGGCGATCTCACCTTTCTGGCCGGTTCATTCGCCCGCCTGCGCGGCCTTTTGGAACAGCTTCTGACGACCTTCTCCACGACGGCGGCGCAGGCGCTCTACCTCAACGATCTGTTCTCCTTCTTCGACATGCGGCCCGAGATCCTGTCGCCCGCCAATGCACGGCCGTTCCCCAGGCCGATCCGCGAGGGCTTCGTCTTCGAGGATGTCGGCTTCATCTATCCCGGGGCCGACCGATGGGCGGTGCGCCATCTCGACTTCATCCTCAGGGCCGGGGAGGTGGTGGCCCTGGTGGGCGAGAACGGCGCCGGCAAGACCACGCTGGTGAAGCTGCTGACGCGGCTCTACGACCCCGACGAGGGCCGCATCCTGCTCGACGGCCACGACCTGCGCGAATACGACCTCGAGGCGCTGCGCGGCAGCATGGGCGTCATCTTCCAGGATTTCGTGCGCTACAACTTCACCGCCCGCGACAACATCGCCGTCGGGCGCATCGATGCCGGCCACGACCAGGCGCGCATCGAACGGGCGGCGCATGCGAGCCAGGCCGACGACGTCATAGCCGGTCTCGCCGCCGGCTATGACCAGCGCATCGGCAAGCGCTTCAAGAACGGCGTCGAGCTGTCGGGCGGCGAATGGCAGAAGATCGCGATCGCCCGAGCCTACATGCGCGAGGCCGAGGTACTGATCCTCGACGAGCCGACGGCGGCACTCGACGCGCGCGCCGAGTTCGAGGTCTTCCAGCGCTTCAAGGAGCTGAGCCACGGCAAGACGGCCGTGCTGATCTCGCATCGCTTCTCCAGCGTGCGCATGGCCGACCGCATCTTCGTGCTGGCCGGCGGCGGCATCGAGGATATCGGCACACACGAGGAGCTCGTTGCCAAACCCGGGCTCTATGCCGAGCTGTTCGAGCTGCAGGCGGCGGGGTATCGATAGATCAAGTTCGGACCGCGGGCGTCCCGCCCGCTCAGGGGAGCGCGGACCTCTGGTCCGCTCATGTCATGATGCGGACCTGGAGGTCCGCGCTCCGAAGAGCATGAGCGGGCGGGACGCCCGCGGTCCGGATATGACTATCCCGCCAGCACCGGCTCGCCGACGATCTGCGTGCGGTGCATAAGGCGGCGCAGGCTTTCGTCGAAGGCGTCGCGGCGGTGCATGACGCTGCGGTTGTCCCACAGCACCAGGTCGCCGGCGCGCCACTTCTGGTACCAGGCGAAGCGCTCCTGCGTGGCATGCGCCCACACCGAGTCGAGCAGCGCCTCGCTTTCCTCGACCGACAGGCCATGGATGTAGGCGCCGGGGCGGCGACCGAGGAACAGCGCCTTGCGCTGGGTCGCGGGATGTAGGCGGACGAGGGGATGCACCGCGCCCGGCGTGCGACGCACGTCGAGCGTTCGCTGGAAGCCCTTGCGCAGTTCGCCGGCCGAGTTGCGGCTGGAATCGTGGATGCAGGTGCGGCCATCGATAGCGCGTTTCAGCTCGGGTGGCAGCATCTCATAGGCCGTGTACATGTTGAGGAAGCCGGTATTGCCGCCATCGGGCGGCACTTCCAGCGCATAGAGCAGCGAGGCGCGCGGCGGCAGCGGATTGTAGGACATGTCGGTGTGCCAGACGAGCTCGTAGCTGCCCAACCCACCGACCGGCTTGCCGTCCTTGACGACGCTCGAGATGACTGTCACCCATTGCCGGATGTCGTCGGCCAGACCTGAGTCGGTTCGATCGAAGTTGGCTGCTGCGATCGGAACGCGATCGAGTTCGCCGAAGCGCGCGCTGAACTGCATCAACATATGATCGTCGAGGCGCTGGCCGGCAAAGCGCAGCACCAGATGCTCGCTCCAGGCCGTGGCGATGCGCTTGAACGCCGCCTCGCTCACCGGCTTCGACAGGTCGACACCATGCACGTCGGCGCCCAGCGCGCCGCCGGTCGGCTGGATCCAGACTTCACTCATGGCTTTCTCCACACGCGGGGGCAGTTTGCCACGAAACAGTCACCCCATGCATCCAATCGCCGCGCCAAGCGTTGATGCATGGAGATCATGCCTGCCTGCCACGCTACACGTGTCTTCTGGCCCTTTCGGGCCAGCGCTTTGGCATGGCTGGGCTGGCTGGTGGCTCTGACCGCGCTGTTCTTCATGGCGTCCGGCACGGCCGAGGCACGGACAGCAAAAATCGCTCTCGTCGTCAGCGGGGACGAGCAGATGCAGGCCGACCTCAAGGAATTGGTCGAGCGCTTCGAGAAGGATCAGCCGCTGAGCGGCGACAGTCTCGGCCTGCTGCAAGGCGCGCAGGCGGCGCTGGCCAGGATCAATACCGCGCTGCGCTCGCGCGGCTACTATGACGCCACGATCACCGCCACGGTCGACGGCCGGCCGATCGCCGAGCCCGGCGCGATCGATGCGATCGACGCACGGCCCGAGGCAGAGCCGGTGTCCTTTGCCTTCAACGTGGCAAGCGGCCCACGCTATCGCATCGGCGACGTGGCGATCCGGCCGCCGACGGCGCAAGCCTCTTTGCCGGCCATCGATCGCGCCAAGCTCGGTCTGGCGCCGGGCGATCCTGCCGACGCCTCGGCGATCCTGGAGGCGCAGGACAAGCTCATCACCGAGCTGCGCAAGGAGGGTTATGCACTGGCCAGCATCAAGCGCGATGTCGTGGTCAACCATGCCACGCGCGAGGCGACGGTAACCTTCGTCGCCGAGACCGGGCCGCTCGCCCGCATGGGCCCGGTGCGCTTCTCGGGCACCGACAAGGTCGACACCGTCTGGCTGCAGCGCCGCGTGCCGTTCAAGGAGGGCGAGCCTTACGATCCCACCAAGGTCGAGGCCCTGCGCGGCAAGCTCACCTCGCTCGGCGTGTTCAACGCAGTGCGCATCAAGCCCGCGGCCACGCTCGACGCCAACGGCGAGCTGCCGTTGGATGTCGAACTGACCGACCGGCCGTCGCGCTCGATCGGCTTTGGCGTCTCCTACGAGACCCAGCTCGGCTTCGCGGTCTCGGGCTTCTGGACCCATCGCAACCTGTTCGGCCAGGCCGAGAGCCTGCGGCTGACGGCCGAGCTCACCCATATCGGGCAGGGCTATGCGATCCTCGACACCGGCTTTGCCTTCCGTGCCGCCTTCCGCAAGCCCGACTATTGGCTGGGCGGCCAGGATGCGCGGCTGGAGGCGGCCGGGCTGCGCGAGGTGCTCGACGCCTATACGCGCAGCGCGGTGACGGCCTACGCCGGCTTCGACCGCACCTTCTCGCCGCGCTGGCAGGCGCGGCTCGGCATCGCCGGCGAGCTGTCGCGCATCACGCGCAACGGCATTACCATGGATTACCAGCTGGTCGGCCTGCCGCTGTCGATCCTCTACAATCACTCCAACAGCGATCTCAATCCGACCGAGGGCTATCGCGTGGATCTCGACGTCACGCCCTGGGTCTACAGCCGCGACTTCTTCACCGTCATCCGGCTGACCGGCCGCCATTACTTCGATATCGGCGAGGACGGCCGCAGCGTGCTCGCCACACGGGCCTCGTTCGGCAGCGAGCCCGCGCTCAGCATTGGCGGCATTCCACCCGACAAATACTTCTATGCCGGCGGCGGCGGCTCGGTGCGCGGCTTCGTCTACCAATCCGCCGGCCCGCGCGACGCCTTCAACAACCCACTGGGCGGCGCCAGCGTCGTCGAGGCCAACGTCGAGTTCCGCCAGCGCTTCGGCAAGTCGTGGGGCGCGGTGGCGTTCGTCGATGCCGGCAGCGCCTATCCCTATTTCTTGCCCGACTTCGGGCTGTTCGCGCCGCGCGTCGGCGCCGGCCTCGGCGTGCGCTACTACACCGACTTCGGGCCGGTGCGCGTCGATGTCGGCATGCCGCTCAACCGGCGAGATGGCGATCCGCCGTTCGGCATCTACGTCAGCCTGGGCCAGGCCTTCTGATGCGCGCCCGCAGGATCCTGGCGATCGGCGCGGCCGGCCTGCTCGGGCTTCTCGCGATCCTGTTTGCGGCCTTGCAGACGCCGCCCGGCCAGCGCGCCGTGGCAGAGCTGGTTTCGCGGATGGCGTCGGGGCCGGACGGTGGCCTCGGTCTTTCGGGGCTGAGCGGCTTCTTTCCGACCGATCTCCATGTTGCACGGATCGCCTACAGCGACCGCGAGGGGCCATGGCTGACGGTGGAGAACGCCCGGCTTCGCTGGTCTTTCACATCGCTGCTGGGCGGCCGATTGCGCGTCGAGACGATCAGCGCCGATCGTGTCGCGGTCCTGCGGCCGCCGCTGCCCGGCAAGGACGTGTCCAAGGATGAGAGCGGCGGGGGCGTGCGGCTGCCGGTCGGGATCGACGTCAATGCGCTGGAGATCGGCGATCTTCACCTGGCGGCGGCATTGGCCCGTGTCGATTCGCACTGGAAGCTCAGCGGCCACGCCGTTCTGCCGGCCGATCTCGCGCAGGGCAGGTTGATCCTCACGGGCGATCGCATCGATGGGCCCAACGGCCGGCTATCCGCTGACATCGGCTTCGACGTCGAGAAACGCACGGTCGATGGCGAAGTGAGCCTGAGCGAAAAGCGCGGCGGCCTGATCGCAGCCCTGCTCGAACGGCCGGACATCGAAGACCTGTCGATGCGCCTGGTCGCCCGCGGCGATGCCCGGGCGGGCAATGCCGAGCTCGTCGTGGCGGCGGGCGAAGCGGCGCGGGCCAACGGCAAGGCGACCTGGGGGCCGGACGGCGCCGCGACAGTGGTATCGGTCCAGCTCGATACCGCGGGACCGGGCCTGCCGCAGGGTCGCGTCGGCGATGTGATGCGTGAGCCGATTGCGTTGACGGCACGCGCGGTCGTGGATGATCAGATCGTCACGCTGAACGAGCTCAAGCTCGATGCCGGCACGCTCGGCGTTGAGGCATCGGCGCGTTACGACCGCGCGGCCGATCGGCTTGAAGGCATCATCGCGGTGCGCGCTGCCGAGCCGGGCACGCTTGGCCCGTTCGTTGGCGGCGCGACGTGGCGCGGCCTGCGCCTCGAGACGAAGGCTGATCTCAGCGCCCTGTCGACCCGGCCGCAGGGTACGATCACGATCGCCGGCGGCGCCGACGACATCTCGCTCGCCGCCGTGGACAAGCGGTTGCCGGCGCTTGGCGCCGTCACGCTGGCCAGCGATCTCGGCCTTGGCGCCGACGGCAAGATCACCGCCCGGTCCCTCGATATCGGATCGGCAATCGGCTCGGTGAAAGGCGGCGGTTCGTATGTGCCGGCAAACCAGATCGGTGACGCCAAGGCAACGGTGACGCTGCCGAACCTGGCGCCGCTCTCGGACCTCGCGGGCGTTGCGCTCGCGGGCAATTCGACCGTCGACCTCACCGTCAACAGCGATCGCGACGGCATCAAGCTTGGATGGCAGGGCACGGTGAGCAACGTGACCGCCGAGGGCCTGCCATCCGAGCTGATCACCGCCCAGGTCGCACTGTCGGGCGGCGCGACCTGGCGCTTCGACGAAGCGTGGACGCTGAGCGACGTCCGCGTGGCAAGCGAGGGCGCCACGTTTATCGTGGCCGGCCGCGGCAAAGCGGCGACCGGCGAGCTCGACCTCACCGTCGAGTTGCCCAAGCTCGATTTCCTCAAGGCCGAGCTTGGCGGCGCGGCCAAGCTGACCAGCAACATCCGCTTCGGCGGGGATCGTACCGAACTCAAACTCGCGGCCGAGCTCAGCGATCTCGCACGCGGCCAGATCGCCTCGCGCAAGCTCACGCTGTCGGCCACGGGGTCGCTCGACGCGGCAGGGGCGGCGAGTGGTGAGGTCAAGGCAAGTGGCGATCTTGCAAATAAGCCGCTGTCGCTCGACGGGCGCTTCTCCGTCGACGCCGCGGGCGGCGTGACGGTGCCGCGCTTCCAGGGTCGATGGGCGAGCGTGGTGCTCGATGTCGACGATTTCGCCGTGACCAAGGGCCGGACCTCCGGCTATGCCCGTTTAAAGGCCGACCGCCTGGGTGACGCTTCGGAATTGGCAGGCACGGCACTTGGCGGTTCGCTGGACGCGGAGATCACCGCCGACGACCGGACGGCCGACGGCAGGGTCACGGTGCGGGTGCAGGGCAGCGACCTTCGCGTCGACACGCTGGCGATCGGCACTCTCGACCTGCGCAGCACCATCGACGAGCCCATGGCGGCCGCCAAGGTCGACGCCACGCTGGCCGCCAGCCGAATCGCCGGCGCGGCCGACATCAACCGATTGAACGCCACGGCGAGCGGTGATCGGCAGACCCTCGCCATCTCGCTGCAGGCCTCGGGCGCGCAGACGGCCGCCAATGCCGCGGCAAAGGTCGAGCTGCTGGGCGACGACCTCGTCGTCGGGCTGACGCGCTTTGACGGCCGCTATGGCGCGATCCCCGTGGCGCTCGCTGGACCGACGCGCGTTCACATCGCGGGACCGCGCGTTACGATCGAGCCGACCAATCTGCGTGTCGGCGGCGGACGGCTGGCTGTCCGCGGCACGCTCGCGCCGTCAGGCAGCGACCTGCAGCTCGAGCTGGCGGCTCTGCCGCTGTCGCTGATCGACGCCTTCGCGCCCGGCACCAACCTCGACGGCACGCTGCAGGCCAAGCTGCGCGTCCAGGGCAGCATGGACGCGCCGTTGATCGACGGCACCTACAACGTCGCAGGCCTGCGCGTGCGCCGGCCCGAAGCGGCCCTGGTGCCGCCGCTCAACGTGCAGGGCTCGGGCTCGCTGATGGGACGGCAAGCCAGCATCGATGCGCGGGTGGCCGCGGCCGCGACGAACCTGACGCTGAAGGGCAAGGCGACGCTGCCGCGCGGCGCGGCACCGCTGTCCGGCTCGGCCACCATTGGCGGCACCATGGAACTGGCGCCGTTTGCGCCGCTTCTGGGCAACGACATCCGCAACGTCACCGGCAGGCTGCGGCCGGATCTGACGGTCGAGATCGCCGGTTCGCGCGTGACCGGCAACGGCAGCATCGATTTCTCCAACGGCGCCGTGGCCATGCCCGAGTCGGGATTGCGGCTGAGCGGCGGCGAGGGGCGGTTGGTCCTGCAAGGCGATACGCTTCAGGTGCAGCGGCTCAACTTCCAGACCGCACGCGGCGGCGGCGTCGGGGTGACCGGCACCATGCGGCTCGACGTGCAGCAGGGTCTGGTGCCCGATCTCACCGTCACCAGCCGCAATGCCTTGCTCGTCAGCCGGCCGGACCTCGTCGCCAGCGTCTCCAGCAACATCAAGGTGACGGGATCGACGGTTGGCGGCATCAGCATCGCCGGTCCCATCACCATCGACCGGGCCGAAATTGCGGTCGGGGCCGAGCAGTCGGCGTCCTTTCCGACTCTCGAAGTACGCGAGATCAACAAGGCCGGCGGTACCGCGACGGCACCGGCTGTCGTGCGACCCGCGCCGGCCAAGCCGCCACCGCGCGCGGCACCACCGGGCGCGTCGCCCGTTCGTCTCGCCTTGTCGATCCGGGCCCCGCAGGCGGTGTTCGTGCGCGGCCGCGGCCTCGACGC
Source organism: uncultured Alphaproteobacteria bacterium (assembly GCA_963809025.1). Lineage (GTDB taxonomy): Bacteria > Pseudomonadota > Alphaproteobacteria > Reyranellales > Reyranellaceae > Reyranella. The sequence goes on from CAWEIE010000033.1 coordinate 154,475, forward strand.
CGAGATGTCGGGCCAGCTCGAAGTTGCCGGCACGCCGGCCGCACCGACGGTGACCGGCGGCCTGACGATGCGGCGCGGCGACTTCACCCTGCTGGGGCGGCGGCTCACCTTCAGCCGCGGCGTCGTCACGCTCGACAACCTCGACCGCATCGACCCGCGGCTCGATTTCGTCGCCAGCACGACGGTGCAGTCGACGACCGTCAATGTCGAGATCGGCGGCACGTCGCGCGCACCCCTCATTGCCGTGACCTCGGTGCCGTCGCTGCCGCCGGACGAAGCGATGGCGCTGCTGCTGTTCGGCAAGCCTGCGTCGGGCCTGAGCGTCTTCGAGCTCGCGCAGGCAGCGCAAGGGCTGGCCGAGCTCACCGGCCAGGCATCCGGCACCGGCATGCTGGGCCGGCTGCGCACCGGCCTCGGCCTCGACCGGCTGTCGGTCGGTTCGGGCAGCGGGGCGAACTCGCCGGTGTCGCTCGAGGCCGGCCGCTATGTGGCGCCCGGCGTCTATGTCGGCGCGCGGCAGGGCGCCACCGGCACCTCGAGCCGCGGCGTCGTGCAGGTCGACGTGCTGGAGAACGTGAAGATCGAAGGCGATGTCGGCGCCGATTCCAATGGCCGTGTCGGCGTGAAGATGGAGTGGGATTATTAGGCTGGGAGCGCGGGCCTCCGGCCCGCATCATGATCATGAGCGGGCCGGAGGCCCGCGCTCCCAGAAGTCACACGAAATAATGCGGCACGAAGCGGCTGTTGTTGTGGGTGATGCGGCGTTCGTCCTCGCGCATGCCGATGCCGGCGGGCTTGCCTTCGATCAGCCACGAGCCGACCAGCGCGTGATTGCCGTCGAACACCGGCAGCGGCTGGTAGGCCTGCCAGACGAAGCCCTCGCTGCCGTAGTCGCCGCCCGCGGTGTCGAACACGCCCGGTCCGACGACGGTGACGTTGTGGCCTTCGCGACCGAAGATCGGCTTCTTCACGAAGCTGCCGCCGAGGTCGGGGTGCTCGCTGTCGAAGGCCGGCAAGAGGTTGGCGTGGCCGGGGAAGCCTTCCCACAGCAGCGGCAGCAGCATCTTGTTGCTGAGGATCATCTTCCAGGCCGGCTCGATGAAGGCAGTGGTGTCGGTCAGCACATGCTGGCCGAACGCCTCGCGCACCATCCATTCCCAGGGATAGAGCTTGCTCAGCACCTGGACCGGCATCTCGTCGGGATCGGTGAAGCGCCGGCCGTTCCAGCCGATCTGCGCCACGGCGATCGGCTTGCCGGCGAGTCCGGCCTGCAAGGCGGTGTCGCGCAGGTACTCCGAGGTCGCGAGATCCTCGGGCTGCTCCTCGAAGCGGGCAAAATGGACCAGGCCTTCCGGCGGCAGGCGGCGCAGCACGCCGCGCCAGGCCTCGATCAGCTTCTCGTGGATCGAGTTGAACTGGTCGGCCTCGGGCTTCACGTCCTTCAGCCAGTACCATTGGATGACGGCGGCCTCGTAGAGCGCCGTCGGCGTGTCGGCGTTGTATTCCAGCAGCTTGGGCGGGCCGCCGCCGTCGTAGGCGAGATCGAAGCGGCCGCAGATCGTCGGATCGGAGCGCCGCCAGACCCGTTCGAGGTAGTCGCCCCAGGCTGCCGGGATGCGCATCCGGTCCCACAGCTTGCTCGACACGACGTGCTCGACCGCCTTGAGGCACATGCCGTGCAGTTCCTCGGTCGCGGCTTCGAGCTGGTCGATCTGGTCGGCCGAGAAGGCGTAGCAGGCCTGCTCGGTCCAGTACGGCTTGCCGTCCATGACGTAGTAGTCGAAGCCGAGCTGCTCGAGCTTGTTCTGCCAACCCGGTCGCGGCGCTACCGACTCGCGGCGCATCGTCAGCTCGACCCGGACGAGCCGCCTGAGCTGCCCGTCGAACCGAAGCCGCCGCGCTGGCTCTGGGTCGGCGCGGGTGCGGTCTGGGCGGGGCTTTGCTTTGTCGTCGTCGCCGACTGGCCAGGCGTCGGGCTGGGCGTGGTCACCGCCGGGCTGCCGCGAAACAGCCAAGGCAGGAGCCAGAGGAGGCCGCTGCCGCCCATCATCGTCGGCGCGCAGGAATAGAGCAGGGCCGCACCCGCCACGCCCATCAGGACGAGCTTGATGCCGCGCGACATGCGCGGCCCCCCTGAGGGATTCGGGGCGGAGGGATTGGGCGAGGGCATCGACATGTCAGGTCGTGAGGCAGGCGGCGTTAATCAAGCCGAAGCAGGCGGCGAATCCGCCGGCCGTGACGCCGGCAGACATCTGGTTGGCTTCGATGGCGCCCCGCAGGCCCGGCAGCATCAGGCGCATGACGACGTGGACGATGACCTGGACGACCAGCGCCACCAGCGACCACAGCACGACGTCGGTCAGGCTGACCGAATGGGCGATGGTATTGGCGAGCGGCAGGCTGAAGCCCAGGAGCGCGCCGACCAGGGCGATGGCGGCCGACGTGTTGCCGGCGCGGATCAGCCGGAACTCGCGCCATGGCGTGATCAGCACGTAGATCAGGAGGAAGAAGCCCGCGAGGGCGAAGCCCACGACGACGTAGCGCACGAAGTTCGGGAAGGCCGCGGCCAGCCATTGAAATTCAGGCATGGCCAACTCTCTCGCGCTCAGCCGTGCATGGTCAAGCCGCCCGATACGCTGATCGTCTGGCCGGTGATGAAGCCGGCATCGTCGCTGGCGAGGAAGCAGACGGCGCCCGGGATGTCCTCGGGCTGGCCGACGCGCTTCATCGGGATGGCGTTGACCAGGGCGGCGCGCATCTTCTCGCCGCGCTCGCCTTCGCCGGCGGCGGCGGCCAGCAGAGGCGTCTCGGTCGGGCCGGGACAGACGGCGTTGAGCGTGATGCCCTTGCGCGCCACCTCGCGCGCCACCGTCTTGGTGAAGGCGATGATGCCGCCCTTGCACGCCGAATAGACCGCCTCCTGCGAGGAGCCGACCCGGCCCGCATCGGAGGCGATGTTGACGATACGGCCATGGCCGCGCGCCACCATGCCCTTCAGCACGAAGTGGCTCATGTTGAGCGGGCCGCGCAGGTTGATGGCAATCAGCTGGTCCCACAGCTCGGGCGTGGTGTCGACGAAGTTGATGAAGCGGTCCCAGCCGGCGTTGTTCACCAGCACGTCGGTCGGCCCCATCTGGTCCTCGAACTGGGCGATGGCCTTGCCGACCGCTGCGTAGTCGGCGATGTCGACGCTCGACACGAAGGCCTTGCCGCCGGTCTCGACGATCTCGTCGGCGATCCTGTTGGCGCCGTCGCGATTCTTGTCGAATACGCCGACCTTGCAGCCGTATTCGGCAAAGCGCCTGCAGATGGCGCCGCCGATCGCGCCGCCGCCGCCGGTGACGATGACGTTCTTGCCTGAAAGTCCGCGCATGACTGTGTCCTTAGATCGGCGAGTAGGGATCGAACTTGGGCTTGCGCTTCTCGAGGTGCGAGGCGAGGCCTTCCTTCACCTCGGGTCCCAGGAAACCCAGCATCTCGAGCGCCGTCGAGGCGTCGAAAGAGGGCCCCATCATGCGCAGCCAGTTGTTGAGCGCGTACTTGGTGAAGCGGATCGAGGTCTGCGCGCCCTCGGCGAGCTTGGTCGCGACCTCCAGGCCCTTGGCCTCGAGCTGATCATCCTCGACGCACATCGAGACCAGGCCGATGCGCTCGGCCTCCTCGCCGTCGACCGCCTCGCAGAGCAGCAGGTAGTACTTGGCCTTGGCCATGCCGCAGAGGATCGGCCACACGATCACCGCATGATCGCCCGCGGCAACGCCGAGCCGGGTGTGGCCGTCGATGATCTTGGCTTTCTTCGAGACGATGGATATGTCGGCCAGGATGCCCGCGACCAGGCCCGCGCCGACGGCGGGGCCGCGCATGGTGCTGACGATGGGCTTGGAGCAGTTGATGACGTTGTAGACGATATCGCGCGCCTCCTTCCAGGTGCGGAGCAGCGCGTTGTAGTCCTTCATGTTGTTTTCGATGAGGTCGAAGTCGCCGCCGGCCGAGAACACCTTGCCGCCGGCGCCCTGGATGATCACGCAGTTGACCGTGTCGTCGCCATCGATGTCGCGCCACACGTTGACCAGCTCGGTATGCATGATCGCGTCGGTCGCGTTGTACTTGTCGGGCCGGTTCATGGTCACCCGCAGCACCTTGGGATGCGGGCGATCGAACAGCAGGCGCTGGTAGCGTTTTTGCCAGTCGGACATCGAGGTCTCCTCCGTTGCAGAGGAGCCTAGCATGCGGAGCGCGGACCTCCAGGTCCGCTCATGAGGTTGAATGCGGACCTGGAGGTCCGCGCCCCAGCTAACGCCGGATGTTGCCCGCGCTCCACTGGCCGGCGTTGGCGAAGCGTACGGCCTCTTCCGCCGCGCGAACCAGCGCGCGCGCCTTCAGCACGCTCTCCTGGAACTCGGATTCCAGGTCGGAGTCGGCCACGACGCCGACGCCGGCCTGCACGTACATCGTGTTGTCCTTCACCAGGCCGGTGCGCAGCATGATGCAGGTGTCCATCGAGCCGTTGGCGGCGAAGTAGCCGGCGCAGCCGGCATAGATGCCGCGGCGCACCGGCTCGACCTCGTCGATGATCTCCATGGCGCGCACCTTGGGGGCGCCCGACAGCGTGCCGGCCGGGAAGCCGGCCTTGAGCGCGTCGATCGCGTCCAGCCCGTCCTCGAGCGTCCCTTCGACGTGGCTCGAGATGTGCTGGAGGTGGCTGTACTTCTCGATGGTGAACTGCTCGACGACGCGCACCGAGCCGATCTTGGCAACGCGGCCGACGTCATTGCGGGCCAGATCGAGCAGCATCAGGTGCTCGGCGTGCTCCTTGGGATCGGCCAGAAGCTTGTCGGCGAGCTCCTTGTCTTCCTCGGGCGTGGCGCCGCGCCGGATGGTGCCCGCAAGCGGCCGGATGGTGACGATGTTGTCGCGCAGCCGCACCAGGATCTCGGGACTGGAGCCCACGATCGAGAAATCGCCGTAGTCGAAGAAGATCAGGAACGGCGAGGGGTTGATGCGGCGCAGCGCCCGGTAGAGCGACAATGGCGGCAGCTCGAAGGGCAGCGAGAAGCGCTGCGAGGGCACGATCTGGAAGGCGTCGCCCGCGCGGATGTACTCCTTGCAGGTCGCGACCATCTTCTTGAAGTCTTCCTTCGACATGTTGGCCTGCGGCTCGGGCAGCTCGTCGAGCTCGCTGGCGCTGTCGCGGCGGAAGGGGAGCGCGCGTTCGAAATCCGATACCGCGTCGGCCAGCCGCTCCTGCGCAGCCTCATAGGCGGCGCGCGGACTGATGCCGGAGTCCGGCCAGGCCGGCGTCACCAGCGTGACGTTGTCCTCCAGGCGGTCGAAGATGCAGATGATGGTCGGCCGCACCATGATCGCGTCGGGCAGGCCGATCGGATCGGGGTTCTTGTCGGGCAGCCGCTCCATGTCGCGGACCATGTCGTAGCCCAAAAAGCCGAACAGGCCCGAGGCCATCGGCGGCAGGCCGGGCGGCAGGTCCATCTGGCATTCGCGTACCAGCTGGCGAAGCGTCTCGAGCGGCCGGCCATCGAGCGTCTCGAAGGCCTGGACGTCACTGCGGGCGCGGCGGTTGATCTCGGCCTGGCCCTTGCGGCAGCGCCAGATCACGTCCGGCTTGAAGCCGATGATCGAATAGCGTCCGCGCACCGATCCACCTTCGACCGATTCCAGCAGGAAGGAGTTGGCACGGCCGTCGGCCAGCTTGAGATAGGCCGAGACCGGCGTCTCGAGGTCGGCCACCAGCTTGGTCGAGACGAGCTGCGGCTTGCCGGAATCGTAGACGCGGGCGAAGGCGTCGAAGTCAGGCGAGAACGACATGGCTACGGCTGGCTCTGCGGCCGGAAGGCGGCAACGAATGCCGCCTCGTCGATCACCACCCCGTACTTGGTGCGCATGGCGGCGATCAGCTGCAGGATCAGGTCGTTGGCCACCGTCGAATCGAGCTGCTTGCCGAAGCGGTCCATCGCTTCCTTGTCCTTGGCGAGGTCGACCGGCTCGATCTGCTTCAGCCGGACCAACACGCTGCCCTCGGCGGCACGCACCGACTGGGTCTTGCCGTCCTGCAGCTTGAACAGCTCCTGCACCACGGGCTGCGTCAGGTAGTTGCCCTGGTCGGCCTCGAAGCGGGTGACGGGCTTGGCCGTGCGCATCTCGAGGCCAAGCTCCTTGGCCAGCGCCTCGAAGGCCGTGCCGGCATTGGCCTTGTCGAGCGCCTCCTTGACCTTGGCGTCGGCGAGCTTGCGGCGCTCCTCGGCCTGCCAGGCCTCGGTCACCTTGGATTCGACCTCGGTGAGGGCGGGGGTGCGGGCGGGCGTGATGCGGTCGGTGCGCACGATGAAGTACTCGCCGCGCTGCGTCTCCAGAAGCTCGCTCTCCGCGCTCTCGCGCGTGGCGAAGGCGGCCTGGACCAGCTCGTTGGCCGCCGGGCCGATCACGATCTGCTTGCCCTCGGCGTCCTGGCCGCGTGCATCGACGTTCTCGTAGGTCTTGATCTTGAGCGCCAAGTCCTCGGCGGCGGATTTCATCGACTGCGTCTTGGCCAGCATGCGCTCGAAGTCGGTGACCTGCTTGATCAACAGGTCGGGCGCGAGCTGGGCACGCAGCTCCTTCTCGAGCTTCTCCTTCACTTCGTCGAACGGCACTGCCTTGCCGGGGGTGACGCTGTTGATGCGCACGATGTGCCAGCCGAGCGGCGACTGGATCGGCGTCGGCCCGACGCCAACGGGCAGGCTGAACACACCGTCGGCCAACGGGCCGGGCGGCAGGTCCTTCTTGGTCACGGGGCCGAGCTTGATCACGCCGTCGCTGTTGCCCAGCACGTCCTTGGCCGCGTCCTCCAGCGTCTTGCCGCCCGTGACGGCGGCGATGATCGCCTTGGCCTTGTCCTCGCTGTCGGCCATCGCCTGGTCGACGTCGCGCTTCTCGGCCGTGCCGAACTCGCCCTGGCGAGCGTCGTATTCCTGCTTGACCAGGTCGACGGTCACGCCGACCTGCGGCATGACATCGTCGGCCGTCAGCATCACGTAGGAGAAGGCGCGGAACTCGGGGATCTGGAACTTGGTCTTGTTGGCCTCGAAGTAGGCGCTGAGCTGCTCGGCCGTGGGCTTGGGCACATCGACGATGATGGAGTCGGGAATGTAGATCGTCTCGCCGACGCGCCGCTCAGCCTCCATCTTGAAGATGTCGTCGCGCAGCGACTTCGGCGCGAGGCCGTCCGGGCGCACCGCGCCGAATAGCTGGCTGGCCGCGATCTCGCGACGGATGTCGACGATGTACTGCGCCTCGGTGATGCGCGCCTGCTGCAGGCGGTTGCGGAAGAGCAGGGGGTCGAACGAGCCGCCGGTGCCGACGAACGCCGGATTGCGCGCGATCGCGGCGCGCACCTCGGCGTCGCTGACCACCAGGCCGAACTCCTGGATGGTGTAGTCGAGCACGGCGCGCTGGATGACTTCCTCGAGCGCGCGCACATGCAGGCCGTAGCGCAGCGCCTGTTCGGGCTCCGGCCGCTGGCCGGTCTGGCGCTGGATGCCCTCGAGCTGGCGGTTGAACTGGTCCTTCACCTCGTTGACCGAGACCGACGCGCCGCCGACCCAGCCATAGACGGGAATCTTCGTGCCGCCGACATGGGCGACCTCGGTGCTGCGGCCACTCATGCGCAGCATGTCGCCGACACCCCAGAAGGCGAAGCTGACGATCAGCATGCCGAACAGGATGAACAGGATGATGAAACGGGCGTACTTGCGGAACGTATTCACGGAGATTTCACGCCATTGGCGAAGGGGTTTTGACTGGCGGGCATGCCTACCACCCGCCCCAGTGGCAGGCAACCAAAGGGCCTGCTAGACACACCGGCGACACAATATCGGGGATTCTCATGGCGCGTACGAGGCGACCGCTGATTGCCGGCAACTGGAAGATGAACGGTCTTCGGGCCGATGGTCTGGCTCTGGCCAAGGGCGTTGCCGATGGCGCCAAGCAGGCCGGCTGGAACGATCGCGACGTGCTGGTCTGCCCGCCGGCCACCTTGGTCCTCGCCGTTGCCGATGCGGTCAAGGGAAGCGGCGTGCTGGTTGGCGGCGAAAACTGCCATGCCAAGGCAAGCGGCGCGCACACCGGCGAGGTGGCGGCCGAGATGCTGCGTGATTGCGGCGCCACTTATGTAATCGTCGGCCATTCCGAGCGGCGTGCCGATTGCGGCGAGACCGACGCCGTCGTGGCCGCCAAAGCCGAGGCCGCCTGGCGGGCGGGGCTGGTGCCCATCGTCTGCATCGGCGAGACCCTGGCCGAGCGCGAGGCGGGCAAGACGCTGGCGGTGCTGGAGACCCAGCTCAAAGGCAGCGTGCCCGCTGGCGCCACGGCGGCGAACCTGGTCGTGGCCTATGAGCCCGTCTGGGCGATCGGCACCGGCAAGACCCCGACCACGCCCGAGGTCGCCGCAGCCCATGCGCATATTCGCAAGGTGCTGGGCGGCCTGACGGGCGAGGCGGCCCAGGTCCGACTTCTATATGGCGGCTCGGTGAAGGGCAGCAACGCCGCCGAACTGCTGTCGGCGGGCGACGTCGACGGTGCCCTGATCGGCGGCGCCAGCCTCAAGGCGGACGAATTTTTGGCTATCGCCAAGGCCGCCTAAAGCGGCTAGAAGCCCCCGCTGCCGGGGTAATCCCCCGCTTGTTCGACAATTCGAGCATCCCCACCTAGGCACTGGACGAAATGGACGCGGTTAGAGGCTTTTTGCACGATTGGCGGCTGGTGTTGCTGATCATCCATGTCGGCGTCACCGCCGCGATGATCGTCGTCATCCTGCTCCAGCGCAGCGAAGGCGGCGGCCTGGGCATGGGCCGCACCGACGCGCTGTTCTCGGTGCGCGGGCAGGCCAACGTGCTGTCGCGCATGACGGCGATTTTCGCCGGCTGCTTCTTCTTCCTCAGCCTGGTGATGGCCTGGAGCATGACCGACACGCAGCGCAGCGCGCGCTCGATCATGGATCGCGTGCCGGCATCGCCGACCGCGCCCGGCGTGCCAGGGGCCGGCGGTGCGGCTCCCGCGCCCGCCGCCCCGGCGGCGCCAACTCGTTAGTCCCGCCTCCGCCAAGCCTCCTTCGCCAAGGCTTCGGAGGCCAAGGGCCCTGCAGGAGGGCCTGCCCTCCGTAGCTCCGCCAGGAGCGAAGGAGGGAAGGGATATCCCCATGGCCGCGCGCCACAACGTTTTGTATGCTGTAAGCCCATGACGCGCTTTATCTTCATAACGGGCGGCGTGGTTTCCTCGCTGGGCAAGGGTCTTTCATCGGCGGCGCTGGGCGCGCTGCTGCAGACGCGCGGCTATCGCGTGCGGCTGCGCAAGCTCGACCCCTATCTGAACGTCGATCCGGGCACGATGAGCCCGTACCAGCATGGCGAGGTCTTCGTCACCGACGACGGCGCCGAATCCGACCTCGATCTTGGCCACTATGAGCGCTTCACCGGCGTCGACGCCCGCCAGAGCGACAACGTCACGACCGGCCGCATCTATTCCACGGTGATCGCCAAGGAGCGGCGCGGCGAATATCTCGGCGCCACGGTGCAGGTGATCCCGCACATCACCGACGCCATCCGAGAGTTCATCGTCGCCGATACCGAGCACGAGGACTTCGTGCTGGTCGAGATCGGCGGCACGGTGGGCGACATCGAGGGCCTGCCGTTCCTCGAAGCCATCCGCCAGCTCGGCAACGAGCTTGGCCGCGAACGCACCATGTTCGTGCATCTGACGCTGTTGCCCTGGGTGCCGACAGCAGGGGAGCTCAAGACCAAGCCGACCCAGCACTCGGTGAAGGAGCTTCTAAGCGTCGGTATCCAGCCCGACCTGCTGGTGTGCCGTTCGGGCGACAAGGAGATCCCGGCCAACGAGCGGCGCAAGATCGCGCTGTTCTGCAACGTCAAGCAGGAGCGGGTGATCGAGGCGCGCGACGTCGACACGATCTACCAGGTGCCGATCGCCTACCATGAGCAGGGCTTCGACGCCGAAGTCTGCCGCTATTTCGGCCTGGAGGCCGACAAGGAGCCCAACCTCGAGCGCTGGCGCGGCGTGGTGCGCTCGGTGCGCGAGCCCGAGGGCAAGGTGACCATCGCCGTGGTCGGCAAGTACACGGTGCTGCTCGACGCCTACAAGTCGCTCTCCGAGGCACTGACCCATGGCGGCTTCGGCAGCAACGTGAAGGTCGGCCTGGAGTGGATGGACTCCGAGATCTTCGAGCGCGACGACGCCGTCAGCCACCTCGAGCACGTGCACGGCATCCTGGTGCCGGGCGGCTTCGGCGAGCGCGGCACCGAGGGCAAGATCCATGCGGTGCAGTTCGCCCGCGAGCGCAACGTGCCGTTCCTCGGCATCTGTTTCGGCATGCAGATGGCGGTGATCGAGGCGGCCCGCAACCTGCTCGGCCTGGAAGGCGCGTCGTCGACCGAGTTCGGCCCCTGTGAGCATGCTGTGGTCGGCCTGATGACCGAATGGATCAAGGGCAACCAGCTCGAGAAGCGCGCCGCCAACGGCGACCTCGGCGGCACCATGCGGCTCGGCGCCTATCCCGCCCATCTGCGGCCGGGCACCAAGGTGCACGAGATCTACAGCGCCGACGTCATCAGCGAGCGCCATCGCCATCGCTACGAGGTCAACGTCAACTACAAGGACCGGCTGGAGCAGGTCGGCCTGCGCTTCTCCGGCATGTCGCCGGACGGCATCCTGCCCGAGATCGTCGAGATCCCGGGCCACCCCTGGTTCATCGGCGTGCAGTACCATCCCGAGCTGAAATCCCGGCCGTTCGCGCCCCATCCGCTGTTTTCGTCCTTCATCGGGGCGGCCAAGGCTCAGAGCCGGCTGGTCTAGAAGCATTTCTTGCCGGGGAGGAAGTCCTTGCCCGGGTCGTATTTCGGTCATGTTCTTCGGCTGGAATCATCGGTTATGAACCGCATTTTTGCGCTTTTCCTTCTTGCTGCCGTCGCGCTGGCCTCGGGCGCCTGGGCGCAAACCGCCGCCCAGTCCCAAGGCAGGGCCGAGCGCCGGGACGCGATCTTCTTGCGCTTTCCGGAGATGGCCGAGCGCTATTGGGTAAACACCGAGACCAATGCGGCCAGCCACAAGGTGGTGGCCGTGCCGATGCCCCGGCAGTGCGCGTTCCTCTATGCCGATTCCTATTCGAAGGGGCAGATGAGCGAGCGCGAGGTCCAGCAGCTCGCCGTCTCCAACTGCAACCGCAAGCTCGCTGAGCTGGGGCCGCTCGGCGAGAACTACAGCGTCGATTGCCGCTGCCAGGTGGTGATCAGCGACGAGCACTATGTCGTGCCGCGCAGCATGCTGCCCACGGAGTCGTACGGTCCGGTGTCGATCTTCTATCGCGACCCGACCGGCAACGTTGCCCGCCTCAACGGGCTTGCCCGCTATGGCGCCCTGCTTGGCCGCGACCGCTCGGTCACCTTCAACGTCGACAATCCGCGCGGCGAGCGGGTCTGCGATGGCACTTTCACCAACGACGGGCCGGCCAACGGCCGCTACTCGATGTCGTGCTTCGGCGGCAAGTTCGGCAGCAACGGCACCTACCAGAGCAAGACCGGCTCGCCCAACGACCACATCATCGCCCGCGGCCACACCGGGCAGGGGCAGCCCGTGTCGATGGTGATCGGCCTGCCGGCCCAGCTCGCCGGTGGTCTCTATGGCGGCATCTGACATGCGCGTCCTCGCCGTCATCGCCCTCGTCGCCGTCGCTCCGGCAGTCTCGCTGGCCCAGAGCGCCGGCGAGGTCGAGCGCTGCTTCCAGAATCCTGCAGCATGCAGTCAAGGCGGAGGCGGCGGCGGAGGGACCGCCGCCCAGGCTCCCCCTGCTGGCGGTGGTGGCGGTGGCCAGGCGGCGACGCGGCCGGCGGCGCCGGCGCCTGACTACACGACCGTGCTGCAGAGTCCCGACCCCGATCGCAGGAAGATCCAGGAATCGCTGCGCACGCTCGACAAGTACAACGGCGCGATCGACGGCAACCTGCAGTCCGACGCCACGATCAAGGCAATCCAGGACTGGCAGAAAGGTCGCGGCACCAATCCGGTCGGCAAGCTGACGCCACAGGAGGCGCAGCAGCTCAACGCCGAGGCCTCGCGCACGCCGATCCGGCGTGTCGATCCCTCGACGCAAACGGCGACGGCACCGGCGACGCCGACACCCTTGCAGCCGCCGGCGAAATCCAACGCCGATGCGTTGAAGGACCTGCAGGCGCGCCTGGCTGAACGGCGCAAGGCAGCCGAGCCCAAGGCCGAAGCGGCGGCGCAGTTGCTGATCCGCGATCTCAAGGCCTACGTCGCGGCCGACGGCAAGGGCGTGGCGGGTGATCAGTTCGCCGCCTTTGCCAAGTGGTATGCCGATACCAAGGCCGACGGCCGCACGGTCGGCGAGATCGCGCCCGTGATCGACGACTACGGCGACGCCAAGGCCGGTGCCGCAGTAGCGAGCGAAGTCCTGATCGAGACCAAGAAGGGCGCGAGCAACCAGTCGCAGTGCCTGGTCTTCGCCTGGGTCGAAGGCACACCGCGCAAGAACGCACAGGTCTTCACGTGCGACGACGTCGCCGGCGTCGAGAAGTGGAAGACCGACCAGTCGCTCAAGAGCGCCTGGCGGTAGTGCTGGGCGCGCCACTCCAGTGGCGCGTCATATTCGGACCGCGGGCCTCTGGCCCGCTCAGGTTCACGAGGCGGGCGGGACGCCGCGGTCCGAATATGAGAAGACGCGCCACTGGAGTGGCGCGCCCAGCGCCACCATCCCGTCACTTGCTCCTCCCCGGTCCGGCCGCTAGACAAGCCGCGCCACGAAGGAGTTTTAGCCCGATGAGCGTCATTGCCGATGTCCGCGCCCGCGAAATCCTAGACAGCCGCGGCAATCCCACGGTCGAGGTCGAAGTCGAGCTCGACAGCGGCGCCATGGGCCGCGCGGCGGTGCCGTCGGGCGCCTCGACCGGCGCGCACGAGGCGGTCGAGCTGCGCGACGGTGACAAGAAGCGCTACGGCGGCAAGGGCGTGTTGAAGGCGGTCGCGGCGGTCAATGCCGAGATCATGGACCTGCTGGCCGGCCTCGATGCGCGCGAGCAGATCAAGATCGACCGCGCCCTGATCGAGCTCGACGGCACGCCCAACAAGGGCCGCATCGGCGCCAACGCCATCCTCGGCGTGTCGCTGGCCGTCGCCAAGGCCGCCGCGATGAATGCCGACCTGCCGCTCTATCGCTATGTCGGCGGCAGCCAGGCCTCGGTGCTGCCGGTGCCGATGATGAACATCATCAACGGCGGCGTTCACGCCGACAATCCGATCGACATCCAGGAATTCATGATCATGCCGGTGAGGGCGGACCGCTTCGCCGAGGCGCTGCGCATGGGGTCGGAGGTGTTCCACGCCCTGAAGAGCCAGCTCCATGACGCCGGCCACAATACCAACGTCGGTGACGAAGGCGGCTTCGCGCCCAACCTCGCCTCGGCCGACGAGGCGCTGGGCTTCATCATGAAGTCGATCGAGCAGGCGGGCTACAAGCCCGGCGAGGACATCATGCTGGCGCTCGATCCGGCCTCGACCGAGTTCTTCAAGAAGGGCAAGTACGAGCTCGAAGGCGAGAAGAAGTCGCTCGATGCCGCGGGCATGGTCGAGTACTACGCCGACCTGGTGAAGCGCTATCCGATCGTCTCGATCGAGGACGGCATGGCCGAGGACGACATGGCCGGCTGGAAGGCGATCACCGACAAGCTCGGCAAGAAGATTCAGCTCGTGGGCGACGACCTCTTCGTCACCAATCCCAAGCGGCTGGCCCAGGGTATCAAGGATGGACTGGCCAACGCGATCCTGGTGAAGGTCAACCAGATCGGCACGCTCACCGAGACGATGGAAGCCGTGTCGATGGCGCGTCACGCCTCGTACGGCGCGGTGATGTCGCATCGCTCGGGCGAGACCGAAGATTCGACCATCGCCGACCTGGCCGTCGCCACCAACTGCGGGCAGATCAAGACCGGCTCGCTGTCGCGCTCCGATCGCCTCGCCAAGTACAACCAGCTCCTGCGCATTGAGGAGCAGCTCGGACCGCAGGCACGCTACGCCGGCACGTCGATCCTGCGCGACCGGTAGTCTTGTCGGACCGCGGACCCCTGCCTTCGCCGAAGCGAAGCCGCTTCGGCTTCGCGCAGGCAGGTCCAGGTCCGCTCATGCTTGACCGCGAGCCTCCGGCTCGCTCATGAGGCGTGAGCGCGAAAGATGCGCGCGGTCCGGAAGAACATGAATATGAGCTGGCCTGAAGGCACGCGGTCCGGCAAGAACGCTAGGACTTGAACGCGACCTCGTAGTGGGTAGCGAAGTCGTCGAACTCGGCCAGCACCGCGCGCGCTTCGGGCTCGACAACCGACTTCGAGATGTCGGGGCCGGTGAATGCCTCGATCGACTGGCGCGACTCCCAGAGCGTCAGGGCGATGAACTCGGTGCCTCCATCGACCTCACGACGCAGCAACCAGGCGCCGCGATGGCCCGATAGGTCCTGGAGCTCGGCGGTGACGGTGCCGGTGAAATGTCGGACATAGGCGTCGGCCTTGGCGGCATCGGCGGCGCGGCCGCGCCATTGGCGGGCAATCACGTCAGGCCACTCCTTCGAACCCGGCTTCGCGGGCCAGCTGGCGGCTGATCACCAGCCGCTGGATGTCGGACGTACCCTCATAGATTGTCGTGACGCGCACGTCGCGATAGATGCGCTCGACTGGGAAGTCGTTGAGATAACCGTAGCCGCCGTGGATCTGGATGGCGGCCGAGCAGACCTTCTCGGCCATCTCCGAGGCGAACAGCTTGGCCATCGATGCCTCCTTGAGGCAGGGCCGGCCTTCGTCGCGCAGGCGCGCGGCGTTCAGGACCATCAGCTCGGCCGCCTGCAGCGACGTCGCCATGTCGGCCAGGCGGAAGGAGACCGCCTGATGCTCGATGATCGCCTTGCCGAAGGTGCGACGCTCGCGCGCGTAGGCGAGGGCGGCATCGTAGGCAGCGCGCGCCATGCCGACCGATTGTGCTGCCACGCCGATACGGCCGCCCTCGAGGTTGCCCAACGCGATTTTGAGGCCTTGCCCTTCCTCGCCCAGCATCTGGTCGGGCAGAACCTCGCAATTGTCGAACACGACGTGGCAATGGTCGGACGAACGCTGGCCCATCGTGTGCTCGATGCGCGCCACGGTGTAGCCTGGAGTCCTGGTCGGCACGATGAACGCCGAAATGCCCTGCTTGCCGGCCGCCGGGTCCGTCACCGCGAAGACCAGCGCGACGTCGGCGCTGCGGCCTGAGGTTATGAACTGCTTGGCTCCGTTCAGGACGAACTTGTTGCCGACACGCTCGGCCCGCATCGCGATCGCCGCGGCGTCCGAGCCGGCACCCGGCTCGGTGAGGCAGAAGGCGCCCAGCAGCTCGCCGCGCGCCAGTGGGCGCAGGAAGCGTTCCTTCTGTTGCGGCGTGCCGTGTCGCACGAGGGGCAGGCAGACCAGCGAGTTGTGCACCTGGAACGCGGTCGACGACGCACCGTCGGCCGCCGCGATCTCCATGATGGCGAGCGCATAGCAGACATAGTCGGTGCCGGAGCCGTCGAACTCTGCCGGCACGGTCATGCCCAGCATGCCGAGCTCGCCCATGCGGGCGAAGGCTTCGCGCGGGAAGTGCGGGATGCGATCGCGTTCGGCGGCCGTCGGCGCCAGTTCACGGGCCGCAAACTGGCGGGCCATGTCGCGGACCTGCCGCTGGCCTTCGGTCAACATGGTCGCAGGCTAGAGGCGGCACGATGTCCGGTATTGGCTAAAATTGGTCAGGCCGGTATTTTGGGGCGTGGCGCGCAGCGATCCTAATAACTCGACGGAATATTGGTGGGACCGGCATTTTACCGGTCTCAGCCTGATGCGCGCCGATTTCACGACCCACGAGTATCCGCCGCACATCCACGAAGCGCTGGTCGTTGCCGTGACCGAGAACGGCGGCTCGGTGGTCAAGAGCCGCGGCCAGGTCGAGGAGGCGACGCCCGCGACGCTGTTCGTCTTCAATCCCTCCGAGCCGCACGCCGGCTGGATGGGCTGGAGCGAGCGCTGGCAGTACCGCTCGATGTACCTGACGCAGGCCGCGCTCGACCAGCTCGCGGCCGGGCTCGGTATCGAACGCGTGCCGTACTTCACGCACAACATCTTCGCCGACCGCGACCTGATCGAGGCCTTCATGGCGATGCATTGCGCCATCGAAGAGGGGCGCGACGTGTTCCATGAGCGCGAATTGTTGGTCGGCAGCTTCGGCCGACTGTTCCAGCGCCACGGCAGTGGCGGCGATCGCATTCCGCCGGCGCCGGTCGACCGCCAGCTCCTGGCGAGCGTGAAGGACCGCATGCACGCCGACTATGCCTCCGAGCTGCGACTGGAGGATCTGGCGGCCGAGGTCGGGCTGACGACCTTTCAGCTGATCGGCCTGTTCAAGCGCACTGTCGGCCTGACGCCACACGCTTACCTGACCCAGGTCCGGCTCAACATGGCGTGTCGCCGCCTGCGCCATGCGCCGGCTCTGGCCGACGTGGCGACCGGCGTCGGGTTCTACGACCAGAGCGCCCTCAACAAGCACTTCAAGCGCTGCTACGGCATCACGCCCACGCAGTTCGCGCGCGCCGCGGCAGCCGCTTAGCAATTTTCGCCAATACCGTGGATGCCGGGCGACCTATCAGGCCGCATGCACCTCTTTTGTCATGAGCAGCCTGAAACCCTGACCGTGCAGACCGATGTGGCCGACGGCCGACCCGGCAAGGTCGCGCTGGCCCAATCGCCGTTCTATCCGGGCGGCGGCGGCCAGCTCGCCGACCGTGGCGTCATCCGCTGGCAAGGTGGCGAGGCCAAGGTCGTGGGGTTCGACTACTCCGCCGGCAAGCTGTGGCATCTGCTCGACGGCCAGAGCGAAGTCACGGGTGCCGTCGAGGCGGCGGTCGATCCCGGCTTCCGACGCATGATGCGCCAACTTCACACCGACACGCATGTTTTGAACGCGCTGGTCTTCCAGGCCTTCGACGGTGCGCTGGTCACCGGCGTGCAGATGGCCGATGACGGCACGGCGCGCATGGACTTCGACGTGCCGGGCGCCGACAGCGATCGCCTGCGTGCGCTGGAAGGCCCGATCAATGACCTCATCCGCCAGGACATTGCGGTGAACTTCGCCTACGTGCCCACGCACGAGGCCCACGCCGAGCACGGCCTGATCCGCAGCCGCTCCGTCGCGCCGCCGCCCACGCCCGACGGCAAGATCCGTATCGTCGAGATCGTCGGCCTCGACCGCCAAGCCTGCGGCGGTACGCACCTGGGCTCAACCGGGCAATCGCCGCCCATCCGCATCCTCAAGGTCGACAACAAGGGGCGGCATAACCGGCGGGTGCGCATCGGCCTCGCGTGAGGAGCGGCCCGAAGGGCCACGTTCGGCCTTTCGGCCCGAAAAATCTTGACTTCTCAACACCATATGTTGCCTTATGGTGTCAGGACCTTCGTATATGTTGTTGCGGCCACGTCAAATTCTGGCCCCGATCATCTTCGCCACGGTGTTCGGGTACTTCGGCTATCACCTGGTGAACGGTGATCGCGGCCTGCTCGCCATGGTCCATCTGCAGCGCGAAGTGCTCGTCGCCGAGCAGAACCTCGCCGAGGCCGAGACGACACGGAAGATCTGGGAACGGCGCGTGGCCGCGCTGCGCAACCAGAGCCTCGATCCCGACATGCTGGATGAACGGGCGCGCGTGCTGCTGAACTTCTCGCGCAAGGACGACATCGTCATCTTCACGCCGACGCGTTGATTGGCATCATCGGTGACGCGTTGATCAGGTTCGCCTCGCGGCCGCCTGAAACAAACTGTCCGACACGAAGGGGCGCCCGCAAACAATCTCTCAAATGCTGCGCCGCACTCTCTCGCGGCTGGTTTTTTGCTGCTAGATCAACCACATCGGCTTTGGCGATGCTATAAGCGGCACGGGATACCGGAGGGGAAATCAATGGCGAAACCGGCCACGAAGCCGAAGGTCGAAGTCTTCTCCCGCCAAACCGACGGCATCGACCAAGCCCCCCGGCGCTGGCGACAACAGCCTGTCCGCCGACCAGCTCAAATCCTTCTATCGCGACATGCTGCTGATCCGCCGCTTCGAGGAGCGGGCAGGCCAGCTCTACGGCATGGGCCTGATCGGCGGCTTCTGCCACCTCTATATCGGCCAGGAGGCCGTCGTCGTCGGCATGCAGGCGACGGTCATCGACAAGGACGCGATCATCACCTCCTACCGCGACCACGGCCACATGCTGGCCTGCGGCATGGACCCCAAGGGCGTGATGGCCGAGCTGACCGGCCGGGCCAGCGGCTATTCCAAGGGCAAGGGCGGCTCGATGCACATGTTCAGCCGCGAGAAGAGCTTTTACGGCGGCCACGGCATCGTCGGCGCCCAGGTGCCGATCGGCACGGGCCTGGCCTTCGCCCACAAGTACAACGGCAACAAGAACGTCTCATTGACCTATTTCGGTGATGGCAGCGCCAACCAGGGCCAGGTCTACGAGGCCATGAACATGGCCGCCCTCTGGAAGCTGCCGGCCGTCTACATCATCGAGAACAACCGCTACGGCATGGGCACCTCGGTCGAGCGCGCCTCGGCCATCACCGAGCTCTATCGCCATGGCGAGTCCTTCGGCATCCCGGGCGACCGGGTCGACGGCATGGACGTCGTGGCGGTGAAGGCAGCCGGCGAGAAGGCGGTCGAGCATGCCCGCAGCGGCGAAGGTCCCTACATCCTCGAGATGCAGACCTACCGCTATCGCGGCCATTCGATGAGCGATCCGGCGAAGTACCGGACCAAGGAAGAGGTCGACAAGTATCGCAACGAGCGCGATCCGATCGACCATGTGCGCAAGATTCTGCTGGAAGGGAAGATGACCGACGAAGCCGCCCTCAAGGCAGTCGATGCCGACATCC
This sequence comes from uncultured Alphaproteobacteria bacterium, assembly GCA_963809025.1. Lineage (GTDB taxonomy): Bacteria > Pseudomonadota > Alphaproteobacteria > Reyranellales > Reyranellaceae > Reyranella. The sequence continues at coordinate 173,462 of CAWEIE010000033.1, forward strand.
GCAAGATCGTCAACGACGCCGCGGAGTTCGCCCAACACAGTCCCGAGCCCGATCCCTCCGAGCTGTGGACCGACGTCCTGGTCGGAGCCTGATACATGCCAATTCCGGTTTTGATGCCAGCCCTCTCGCCGACGATGACCGAGGGCAAGCTGGCCAAGTGGCATGTGAAGGTCGGCGATGCGGTCAAGGCAGGTCAGGTGATCTGCGAGATCGAGACCGACAAGGCGACAATGGAAGTCGAGGCGGTCGATGAAGGGACGGTCGCCCAGATCCTGGTCGAGGAAGGTGTCGAGGGCGTGAAGGTCAATGCGCCGATCCTGATCCTTGCCGCCGAAGGCGAAAGCGTCGCCGATGCGGCCAAGGCGCAGCCGGCCGCCGCGAGCCAGCCGCCGCAGGCGACAGCCGCGAAGGCCGATGTTCCCAACACCGAAGGCAAGCCCAAGGCGGCGCTGCCGCCGCAGCACGCGGCCCCGCCGGCATCGCCGGCGCCGGCCGCCGAGCCGGAATGGACCGGCAAGACGACGCACATGACGGTGCGCGAGGCATTGCGCGATGCCATGGCCGAGGAAATGCGCCGCGACGAAAGCATCTTCCTGATGGGCGAGGAGGTCGCGCAGTACCAGGGCGCCTACAAGGTGAGCCAGGGCCTGCTCGACGAGTTCGGCGCCAAGCGCGTGATCGACACGCCGATCACCGAGCACGGCTTCGCCGGCCTCGGTGTCGGCGCGGCGTTCGGCGGGCTGAAGCCGATCGTCGAATTCATGACCTTCAACTTCGCCATGCAGGCGATGGACCAGATCATCAACTCGGCGGCCAAGACGCACTATATGTCGGGCGGCCAGATGACGAGCCCGATCGTCTTCCGCGGTCCCAACGGCGCTGCCGCGCGCGTCGGCGCCCAGCACTCCCAGTGCTATGCGAGCTGGTACGCCCACGTTCCGGGTTTGCGCGTGCTGGCGCCGTGGAGCGCGGCCGACGCCAAGGGCCTGCTCAAGGCCGCGATCCGCGATCCCAACCCGGTGATCTTCCTCGAGAACGAGATCCTCTACGGCCAGTCGTTCGACGTGCCGGAGGATCCCGACTTCGTGCTGCCGATCGGCCGCGCCAAGATCGAGCGGCCGGGCAAGGACGTCACCATTACGGCCTTCTCGATCATGGTCGGCAAGGCGCTGGCCGCCGCCGAGGAACTCGCCAAGCAGGGCATCGATGCCGAGGTGATCAACCTCAGGAGCCTGCGTCCGTTCGACACCGAGACCGTCGTCAACTCGGTCAAGAAGACCAACCGCCTGGTCTCGGTCGAGGAGGGCTGGGCGTTCGCCGGCATCGGCTCGGAACTCGCCGCTCAGATGATGGAGCAGGCGTTCGACTGGCTCGATGCGCCGGTCAAGCGCGTGCACGGGCTGGACGTGCCGCTACCCTATGCCGCCAACCTCGAGAAGTTGGCCCTGCCGCAGCCCGAGAACATCGTCGAGGCTGCCCGCGAAGTCTGCAATCGCTGACGCGGGGCCAAGACCATGTCGATCAACATCCTGATGCCCGCGCTGTCGCCCACCATGACGGAGGGCAAGCTCGCCAAGTGGCATGTCAAAGAAGGCGACACCGTCAAATCCGGCCAGGTGATCTGCGAGATCGAGACCGACAAGGCGACCATGGAGGTCGAGGCGGTCGACGAGGGCAAGGTCGGCCGGATCGTCGTGGCCGAAGGCGCCGAGGGCGTAAAGGTGAATGCCGTCATCGCCGTCCTCTTGGAGGAGGGCGAGACGGAAGTGCCCAAGGAAGCGGCGGCGCCGGCCGCGGCTCCTGCGGCCGCTGCAGCGCCTGCTGCTGCACCGGCTCCGGCCGCGCCCAAGCCCGCGCCTGCAGCCGCTCTCGCGCCGCAGCCCGCTCCGGCATCGGGCGGCGCTCGCATCTTCGCGTCGCCGCTCGCCAAGCGCATTGCAGCAGACAAGGGCCTTGATCTCTCGCGCATCAAAGGCAGCGGACCGAACGGGCGCATCGTCAAAGCCGACGTTGAATCGGCCAAGCCGGGCGCGCCCGCTGCTGCTCCGGCAGCCGCGCCGGCGCCTCGCGCGGCGCCGCCCGCCGGCGCACAGCCGGTGTTCGTGGCGCCGGGTGACACGCGCGTGCCGCACACCTCGATCCGCAAGGTCATCGCGCGGCGCATGCTCGAGTCCAAGCAGACGGTGCCGCACTTCTACCTGACGGTCGATCTCGAGATCGATGCGCTCTTGGCGGCGCGCCAGGCCATCAACGCGATCGCTGAGAAGAAGGGCAGCAAGGTCTCGGTCAACGACATGATGATCAAGGCCTGCGCCAAGGCGCTGCGCGATCATCCCGAGTGCAACGCCTCGTGGACCGAGGACGAGATGATCCAGTACGGCGCGGTCGACATCTCGGTCGCCGTCGCCACCGACCGCGGCCTGATCACGCCGATCGTGCGCAGCGCCGACATGAAGGGCCTGGCGCAGATCGCGACGGAGATGAAGGACCTCGCCGCGCGCGCCAAGGTAGGCAAGCTGAAGCTCGACGAGTTCCAGGGTGGCGGCTTCACCATCTCCAACCTGGGCATGTTCGGCATCAACAGCTTCTCCGCCATCATCAACCCGCCGCAAGCCATGATCCTGGCGGTCGGCGTGGGCGAGGAGCGGGCGGTGGTGCGCAAGGGCCAGATGGTCGTGCGCAACATGATGAGCTGCACGCTCGCGGTCGATCACCGCGTGGTCGACGGCGCAATGGGTGCGCAGTTCCTGCAGACGCTGCGCGCCTACGTCGAGCAGCCTGCCGCCATGCTGGCCTAGGAGCGCATCATGGCCGACACCAGCTTCGACATCATCGTGGTCGGCGGCGGGCCGGGCGGCTATGTCGCCGCCATCCGCGCCGCCCAGCTCGGCATGAAGACCGCCGTCGTCGAGCGCGAGCACATGGGCGGGATCTGCCTCAACTGGGGCTGCATCCCGACCAAGGCGCTGCTGCGTACGTCGGAGGTCTACGGGCTGATCAAGCACGCCGACGCCTTCGGTCTGTCGGTCAAGGACGTCTCCTACGATCCCAAGAAGATCGTCGAGCGCTCGCGCAAGGTCGCGAACCAGCTCAGCAACGGCGTCAAAGGCCTGATGAAGAAGAACAAGATCACAGTGTTCGACGGCACGGCGAAGCTCGCGGGCGTCGACGGCGGCCAGCGCAAGCTCGCCGTGGCGATGAACGACAAGAGCAACCTCGCGCTCACCGCCAAGAACGTGATCCTGGCGACCGGTGCGCGGGCGCGCCAGCTTCCCGGCCTGGAGTCCGACGGCAAGCTCGTCTGGACTTATAAGGAAGCGATGGTGCCGCCGGAGTTCCCCAAGTCGCTCCTGGTGATCGGGTCCGGCGCGATCGGCATCGAGTTCGCGAGCTTCTATCGCACCATGGGGGCGGAGGTGACGGTGGCCGAGGTGGTCGATCGCATCCTGCCCGTCGAGGACGAGGAAGTCTCGGCCTTCGCCAAGCGCGCCTTCGAGAAGCAGGGCATGAAGATCCTGACCGGCGCCACGGTCGGCGGCCTGAAGAAGGGCAAGGACAACGTCACCGCCACGATCACAGCCGGCGGCAAGAGCCAGGAGATCACCGTCGATCGCGTGATCAGCGCCGTCGGCATCGTCGGCAATGTCGAGAACCTGGGCCTGGAAGGCACCAAGGTGAAAGTCGAGAAGACCCACATCGTGATCGACCAATGGGGCTTCACCGGCGAGCCCAACGTCTATGCCATCGGCGATGTCGCCGGCCCGCCGTGGCTCGCGCACAAGGCCATGCACGAGGGCGTGCTGGTGGTCGAAAAAATCGCCGGCGTGAAGGGCGTGCACCCGATGAAGGCCGAGAACATCCCGGGCTGCACCTACTGCCAGCCGCAGGTTGCCAGCATCGGGCTCACCGAAGCTGCGGCCAAGGCCAAGGGCTTGGCTGTCAAGGTCGGCAAGTTCCCCTTCATCGGCAACGGCAAGGCGATCGCGCTCGGCGAGCCCGAGGGCTTCATCAAGACCATCTTCGACGCCAAGACCGGCGAGCTCTTGGGCGCCCACATGATCGGCGCCGAGGTCACCGAGTTGATCCAGGGTTACAGCGTCGCCAAGACGCTCGAGACCACCGAGGCCGAGCTGATGGCCACGGTGTTCCCGCATCCCACCCTGTCGGAAATGATGCATGAGTCGGTACTGGCGGCCTACGGGCGAACGCTCCATATCTAGGCCGTCATGGACGGAACCCCCAACGACCTGGGCGACAAGCTCCCGCTGAGCCGCGCCGAGCGCCACCCCGAGAAGGCGCACCGGCCGGACAATCCCATCCGGCGCAAGCCGGAATGGATCAGGGTGCGTGCGCCAAACTCGCCGGAATATGCCGAGACCAAGCGGCTGATGCGCCAGTACGGCCTCGCCACAGTGTGCGAGGAGGCGGCCTGCCCCAACATCGGCGAGTGCTGGAAGCAGAAGCACGCCACCTTCATGATCATGGGCGACACCTGCACGCGGGCCTGCGCCTTCTGCAACGTCGCCACCGGCAAGCCGGGCGCGCTCAATCCGCATGAACCGGCGAACATCGCCGAAGCCGTGGGCAAGCTCGGACTGGGCCACGTCGTCGTGACCTCGGTCGACCGCGACGACCTTTTTGACGGCGGAGCAGGGCACTTCGCTCAAGTGATCAGCGCACTGCACCAGCAGGCGCCCAACACGACGGTCGAAGTGCTGACGCCCGACTTCCTGCGCAAGGAGGGCGCCATCGCGACAGTGGTCGCCGCCCGACCCGACGTGTTCAACCACAATCTCGAAACCGTGCCGCGGCTCTATCCGACCATCCGTCCCGGCGCGCGCTACTTCACCTCGCTGCAATTGCTGTCGAAGGTGAAGGAGATCGATCCTTCGATGTTCACCAAGTCCGGCCTGATGGTCGGGCTGGGCGAGGCGCGCGAGGAGATCCTGCAGGTGATGGACGACCTGCGCGCCGCCGACGTCGACTTCCTCACCGTCGGCCAGTACCTGCAGCCGACGCCCAAGCACGCAGCCATCGACCGCTTCTGGACACCGGCCGAGTTCGACGAGCTGGCGACGCTCGCCCGCGCCAAGGGATTCCTGATGGTATCAGCCTCGCCGCTCACGCGGTCGAGCTATCACGCCGGCGACGACTTCGCTCGCCTGCGCGCCGCGCGCGCGGCCAAGTCCGCGTGAGCCGGGCCGCTTGAGCGTCACGCGCCATACCGAACGGCGGGTCGTGGCGTACACACCCATGCAGCTCTTCGAGCTGGTGGCCGACGTGCCGCGTTATCCGGAGTTCCTGCCGTGGTGCCATGCCGGCCGCATTCGCCGGCGCGAGGAACCCAACGTGCAGATTGCCGAGCTGGCGATCGGCTTCGGGCCGTTCCACGAGAAGTTCGCCTCGCGCGTCGTGCTGGCGCCAGACGCTCCTGCCGGCCCGCGCATCGACACCACCGGCATCGAAGGCCCGTTCCGTCGCCTGGTCAGCCGCTGGGTCTTCCATCCGCATCCCGACGGCTGCCTGATCGACTTCGAATTGGAGTTCGACTTCCGCTCGATCCTGCTGCAGCAGACCGTGCGCCTGCTGTTTGCCGAGGCGGTGAAGCGCATGGTCAGCGCCTTCGAGGCGCGCGCCAAAGACCTCTACGGCAAATCTAGCGCTCGGCCAGCGACGCCAATATCGTCAACGCGGTGATCACCGCCACACGGCGGATGGTGTCGCGGTCGCCCGGGAAGACGTGGCGCTCGGCGACGATGTCGTGGCCGGCACGGGCGCCGGCGAAGTGGACGAGGCCGACCGGCTTGTCGGGCGTGCCGCCGCCGGGCCCGGCGACGCCGGTGACCGATACGGCAAGATCGACACCAGAGCGGGCGAGGGCGCCCGCAGCCATGGCGCGTGCCACCGGATCGCTCACCGCGCCATGGCCCATCAGGGCATCCCACGACACGCCCAGCATCTCGCGCTTGGCTTCGTTGGCGTAGGTGACATAGGCGCGCTCGACGACATCAGACGAGCCGGCGATCGCAGTCAGGGTCGCGGCGACCAGTCCGCCAGTGCAGGACTCGGCGGTGACCAGCTTAAGCCCGCGCTTGCGACAGGCATGCAGCACGCGCTCGGCGGCGTCTCTCATCTCGTGATCGAACATACGCAACCCCCATGCCGTCCTGAGCGCAGCGAAGGACCTCATCGCCGCTAGCAACCGGAATGGGATCCCTCGCTGCGCTCAGGATGACAGTCTACCTCCTCGGCACCTCGACCGTCGCCACCGCTTGCGCCGCGATGCCCTCGCGGCGGCCGGTGAAGCCCAGCCCCTCCGTGGTCGTCGCCTTCACGCTCACTCTGTCACGCTCGATGCCGGCGATGCGCGCAATGCTTGTGACCATGGCATCACGATGCGGGCCGATGCGCGGTGCCTCGCAGACCAGTGTCAGGTCGAGATGGACGATGCGCCCGCCGGCTGCGTCCACGAGATCAACGGCATGGCGCAGGAAGCGGTCGGAGGAGACGCCGCGCCATTGCGGATCGGACGGCGGGAAATGCTTGCCGATGTCGCCGGCGCCGATCGTCCCCAGCAGCGCATCGGTCAGCGCATGCAGCGCGACGTCGGCGTCGGAATGGCCCGCCAGGGCCTGGCCGTGCGGAATGGCGATACCGCCCAGCATCACCTGGCTGCCGTCGGCAAAGCCATGCACGTCGAAGCCGAAAGCGGTGCGCGTTTCCATTGTCGAGACCATGTCGCCCGTCGTGGTGATCTTGCGGTTGTCGTCGTGCCCCTCGACCATGACCACGTGCAGGCCGGCGCGCTCGGCGACCGCGGCATCATCGGTGAGGGCGGTCGCCTCGCGCTTGGCCAGCGCCGCCGCCGCGCGATGCGCGGCGAGCAGCTTGGCGAAGCGGAAGATCTGCGGCGTCTGCGCCCGCCACAGGCCGGCGCGCGGCACGGTCCCGGCCAGCAAGCCGGCATCGTCGACCTTCTTCAGGGTGTCGGCGAGCGGCACGCCCAGCACCGCGCCGTCGATGCCGGGACGCAAGGCCTCCAGGCAGCCAATGATGTCGGACACCCGAACGAAGGGGCGGGCGGCATCGTGGATGGCCACCAGGTCGGGGGCATGCGCCGCCAGGGATTCCAGGCCGTTCAGGACAGATTGTTGCCGGCTGGCGCCACCGGCGACCGGCGGTGGCAGGTCCATCCCCTCAACGGCAGCCCGATAGAGGTCCTCGTCGCCGGAGGCGACCACGACCTGGATGCGGTCGATGCCCGGTGTCGCCCCGAACACATCCAGGGTGCGGCGCAGGACGGGTTGGCCTGCCAGAATGGCATATTGTTTGGGCAGGGGGCCTCCGAAGCGGCTACCCCGGCCCCCGGCGACAATCAGGGCGGTGCAAGTCGACACGCCGGCTAGATAACACCGACCCAACAGCCGCGCACTCGGGACCGCTTGCGCACCCCGTCGGGACCCGCTATTGCTCGCCCAATTATTGTGCACTGCACAAGATGCCTATAAACTGATCAGTAGCCATGGATTGCTCAAAGCGTCTGCCGTCCCTCGATATCGGTCCCGTCCGGATCGACGACCCCGTCATCCTGGCTCCCATGTCCGGTGTGACCGACATGCCTTTCCGCCAGATGGTGAAGCGGGGCGGGGCGGGCCTGGTCGTGTCCGAGATGATCGCCTCGGCGGCGATGGTGCGCGAGAACCGCAAGACGCTGCTGATGGCGAAGAACTCGCCGGAAGAGTTTCCGATGTCGGTCCAGCTCGCCGGCTGCGAGCCCGAGGTCATGGCCGATGCCGCCAAGCTGAACGAGGACCGCGGTGCGGCGATCATCGACATCAACTTCGGCTGCCCGGTGAAAAAGGTCGTGAACGGCCATGCCGGCTCGTCGCTGATGCGCGACGAGGTCCATGCCGCAAAGATCCTCGAAGCCACGGTCAAGGCGGTGAAGTTGCCGGTGACGCTGAAGATGCGCACCGGCTGGGATTCGAACAACCGCAACGCGCCCAACCTCGCGCGCATCGCCGAAGCGTGCGGCATCCGCATGCTTACCGTGCACGGCCGCACGCGCTGCCAGTTCTATGACGGTCACGCCGACTGGGCATTCGTTGCCAATGTGAAGGCGGCGACCAAACTGCCGGTGATCGTGAACGGCGACATCAACACGCTCGACGACGTCGACACGGCGCTGGCGCAGTCGGGCGCGGACGGCGTGATGATCGGCCGTGGTGCCTATGGCCGGCCGTGGTTCCTGAACCAGGCCATCCACTACCTGCGCACCGGCGAGCGGCTCCCCGATCCATCGCTGGCCGAGCAGTACGCGATTGTGCGCGCCCATTTCGACGCGATGCTGTCGCACTACGGTCAGGAGACCGGCGTCCGCATGGCCCGCAAGCATATGGGTTGGTATTCCAAGGGCCTGCCGGCATCGGCCGAGTTCCGCGCCGCCGTGAATCGCGAGACCGAGCCCGTCAAGGTGCGCGCCATGCTGGCCGCGTTCTTCCTGCCCAACCTCGACCGGCAGGCTGCCTAGGATGGTGGTGCAGCCCCTCAAGCGCGCCAACGTGACGAGTGATCAGTTTCCGACGGCGCTGCTCGATTCGCTGTCGGAGGCGATCGTCGTCGTCGATGCGCGCGGGCTGATCCACTACGCCAACCTGTCGGCCGAGCAGTTCTTCGGCGTCGGCCGCACCCGCCTGGTCGGCCATCCGCTCGACGAGTTCGTGCCCGAGGATGCGCCGCTGTTCTCTCTGCTCGAGCAGGTGCTGACGACGGGCGGCGCGGTCGCCGAGAACGGCGTGACGCTGGCCTCGCCGCGTATCGGCAACCGGTTCTGTGCGCTCCGCCTCTCGCCGATCGTCGATAGTGACGGCCTGGTCGCCATCTCGCTGGTCGAGCAGACAATCGCCCGCAACATCGACCGCCAGATGTCGCATCGCAGCGCCGCCCGCTCGGTGAGCGCGCTCGCCGCCATGCTGGCGCACGAGGTGAAGAACCCGCTGTCGGGCATCCGCGGCGCCGCCCAGCTCCTCGAACAGTCGGTGCCCGATTCCGAGCGCGAGCTGACCAGCCTGATCTGCGAGGAGACCGACCGCATCGTCGCCCTGGTCGACCGAATGGAGGCCTTCGCCGACGGCCGGCCGATCGACCGCAGCCCGATCAACATCCACCAGGTGCTGAACCACGTGCTGCGCATCTCGCAGAACGGCTTCGGCAAGGGCGTGCGTTTCGTCGAGACCTACGACCCCTCGCTGCCCGACGTGCACGGCGACCGCGACCAGCTCATCCAGGTGTTCCTGAACCTGGTGAAGAACGCCTGCGAGGTGCCGGGCGACGGCGACCGCGAGATCGAGTTGTCCACAGCCTTCCGCCACGGATTGCGCCTGGCCGTCCCCGGCCAGCAGGCCAAGGTCAACCTGCCCCTGGTGGTTTCGGTCCGCGACAATGGCCGCGGAGTGTCTGAAGAAATCCGCGCCCACCTGTTTGACGCCTTCGTGACGAACAAGCCGACCGGAACTGGCCTGGGTCTTGCCTTGGTAGCGAAGATCATCAACGACCACGGCGGGGCGATCGAATTCGACAGCGAGCCCGGCCGTACGACTTTTAGGGTTATGTTGCCGTTGCAGTTACAGATTTCGCGGCCCGCTCCATGAGCGGCGCCTCCACCATCCTGGTTGCCGACGACGACCGGGCGATCCGCACCGTCCTGCATCAGGCGTTGGGCCGCCAGGGCCACAACGTCCGCAGCACGGGCGCCGCCTCGACCCTGTGGCAGTGGGTCCAGGAAGGCGAGGGCCAGCTCGTCATCACCGACGTGGTGATGCCCGACGAGAACGGGCTCGACCTCGTGCCCCGCATCCGCAAGCTCCGGCCGGACCTCCGCATCATCGTGATGAGCGCGCAGTCGACGCTGCTCACGGCGGTGCGCGCCACCGAGCGCGGCGCCTTCGAATACCTGCCCAAGCCGTTCGACCTCAACGAGCTGATCTCGGTGGTGAACCGCGCGCTGTCGGCACCGGCCACGCCGATGCAGCGCGCCGCCCAGCCGCCGCAGGAAGGCGAGCGACTGCCGCTGATCGGCCGTTCGCCGGCCATGCAGGAGATCTACCGCGCGCTCGCCCGCCTGATGTCGACCGACCTCACGGTGATGGTCACCGGCGAATCGGGCGCCGGCAAGGAGCTGGTGGCGCGCGCGCTGCACGACTACGGCAAGCGTCGCAAAGGGCCGTTCGTGGCCCTCAACATGGCGGCGATCCCGCGCGAGCTGATCGAAAGCGAGCTGTTCGGCCACGAGCGCGGCGCTTTCACCGGCGCCGTGCAACGTTCGGCCGGCAAATTCGAGCAGGCGTCCGGCGGCACGCTGTTCCTCGACGAAATCGGCGACATGCCGCCCGAGGCGCAGACGCGCCTGCTGCGCGTGCTGCAGGAAGGCGAGTACACCACCGTCGGCGGGCGCACGCCGATCAAGGCCAATGTGCGCATCGTTGCCGCCACGCATCGCGACCTGCGTCGACTGATCCAGCAGGGACTGTTCCGCGAGGATCTGTTCTATCGCCTGAACGTCGTGCCGATTCGGCTGCCGCCCTTGCGCGAACGGCTCGACGACATTCCCGAACTCGCCAACCATTACCTGCAGGCGGCGACGGCCGATGGCCTGCCGGCCAAGGTCCTGTCGCCCGAGGCGATGGCGCGGCTGAAGCAGCATCGCTGGCCGGGCAATGTGCGCGAGCTGGTCAACCTGGTGCGCCGTCTCTCGGCGCTCTACTCGGAAGAGGTGATCGGGGTCGAGACCATCGAGGCCGAACTGGCAGATGCCATGTCGGCGATCGAGCCCGGGGCATCCTCAGGCGACTCCGTCGCTGCTGACGTGTCGCTGGCCGACGCCGTCGACCGCCATTTGCAGGCGTTGTTCACCGTCCACGGCGATCGCCTGCCGCCGGACGGCATGTACGATCGTGTCATTTCCGAGGTCGAGCGGCCGCTGCTGTCCCTGGCCCTTGGGGCAACGCGCGGGAATCAGTTGCGTGCGGCCCGCCTCTTGGGGCTCAATCGCAATACGTTGCGCAAGAAGATCAAGGACCTTGACGTCCCCGTGGTACGTACGCCGCAGGTCCGCCGAGGCGGGTGAAAAAAGTGACAGCTGCGCTGGGCGTTTCACGCTTGGGCGATGCGACAGCGGCGGTGGCCCGCAGGCTGGGCGGCCGCGCCGCCGCCGTGTCGCTGGCGGTGCTCGCCATGATGGCCGGTGCGGCCACCTACGCCTGGCTGGCAGGCTTTGTCCCCACCGCTTTGAGCACGCGCGGCTGGATCACCGGCCTGCTGGTCGCCGACCTGGTGATCGCCGTGGCCCTGGTCGCGCTGCTGGCCGTGCGCCTGACCCAGCTCTGGCTCGACCGGCGGCGCGGGGCGGCGGGCTCGCGGCTGCACATGCGGTTGGTGCTGGTGTGCAGCCTGTTCACCATCACGCCGACGCTGATCGTGGCCATCATCCTGTCGCTGCTGGTCATCAATCTCACCGACTTCGTGGTCAAGCCCGCCCAGGCCTCGTACGAGGCGGCGCGGGCGATCGGCGAGCCGGTACGGCGCGCCCGCGAGGAGGAGATCCTGCGCGACATCGGCGCGATCTCCGCTCCTCTGCAAGCGTTGGGCATCGACGGCGTGCGCGATCAGACGGCGATGACGGCGCTGCTTGATCGGCTGATCGACGGCCGGCCGATGATCGAGGCCATCGTCGTCGACGCCGACAAGGGCGTGCTGGGGCGCGCCGTGGCACCCGACGCCACGGGCCTCAAGGATCCGATGCCTTCGGCGCAGGCCATGTGGCGCGCCTTCAACCTGAACGGCCCGGTCGAGATCCAAGCGCCGAACGGCGCCTACTTCGTCATGCAGCTCTTCGTCGGCGAGCCGCTGTACCTGGTGACCGGGCATGCGGTCGACCTGCGTGTCGTCGACTACATCAAGAGCATCGAACTGGCCGGCTCCTTCTACTCGCACATCGAGCAGGCCATGCAGCGCGGCCAGCTCCTGATCTTCGTGATCTGCGGCGCCATCGCGCTCCTGATGCTGTTGGCGGCCGTGTGGCTCGCCATCCTGTTCGCCTCGCGCCTGACCGAGCCGATCGGCGGACTGATGGCCGCGGCCGAGCGGGTGAGGGGTGGCGACCTCACGGCGCGCGTCGAGGAGGGGCCGCTCAACGATGAGCTGGGGCAGCTCACGCGCTCGTTCAATCGCATGGCGAGCCAGATCGAGCAGCAACGTGGCGACTTGATAGACGCCAACAAGGAACTCGATACCAGGCGGCGCCTGACCGACGCGGTGCTGTCCGGCGTCTCGGCCGGTGTCTTGAGCGTCGACAGCGTGGGTATCGTCTCGCGCTCCAACCGCTCGGCCCTGGAGCTGCTGGCCTTGCCCGAGGACGGCGTGGTCGAGCGGCCGCTGATTGCCGTGATGCCGGAGCTGGCGCCGCTGGTCGAGCAGGCGGTCGAGCGACCCGACCGCCTCACGCAAGGCCAGGTCGAGATCGTGCAGGGCGGCACGCGGCGCATCCTGCTGGTGCGCATCAGCGCGGCGTCGGATGCAGGCTCGGTCGTCACCTTCGACGACATCACCGACTTGATGTCGGCGCAGCGCATGGCGGCATGGGGCGACGTCGCGCGCCGCATCGCGCACGAGATCAAGAATCCGCTGACGCCGATCCAGCTATCGGCCGAGCGCCTGAAGCGCCGCTACCTCAAGCAGATCAAGGAGGATCCCGAGACCTTCTCGATCTGCACCGACACCATCATCCGCCAGGTCGGCGATATCGGCCGCATGGTCGACGAGTTCTCCTCGTTCGCCCGCATGCCGCGGCCGACAGTGAAGCCCGAGGACGCCAAGGAGCTCTGCCAGCAGTCGCTTTTCCTGCAGCGCCAGGGCAATCCCGACATCCGCTACGTCTCGACGCTGCCGGACCATCCGGTGCCGCTGATCTGCGACCGTCGCCAGGTGTCGCAGGTTCTTACGAATATCCTCAAGAATTCGGCCGAGGCGATCGAGGGCAGGGAGGCAAGACCCGGCCAGACGCTGCCGCCGGGCGAGATCACGCTGTCGCTGCGCGACGATGACGCGACCGTGCGCATCATCGTCGACGACAACGGCAAGGGCCTGCCCAAGGAGGACCGCGAGCGGCTCACCGAGCCCTATATGACCACGCGCAGCAAGGGTACCGGGCTTGGCCTCGCGATCGTCAAGAAGATCATGGAGGATCATGGCGGCTATCTCGCACTGGATGACCGTGAGGGTGGCGGCGCGCGCATCAGTCTGGTATTCCGGCGAGACGCGAAGGAAATCGCGTCGGCACGTCCGCGCGCGACGGCCGCACAATGATCCGCCCGTAAGATCGCGGACAGTTTGAAGAGTCATGGGCCACGATATTCTGATCGTCGACGACGAACGCGACATCTGCACGCTGATCGCGGGCATCCTGGAGGATGAGGGCCACACCGCCCGTCGCGCTCACAACAGCACCGAGGCGACCGACGCCGTGCGGCAGCGCCGGCCGGCGCTGGTGATCCTCGACGTCTGGCTGCAGGGCAGCGAGCTCGATGGCCTGCAGCTGCTGGAAGTGATCCGCCGCGAGGAGCCGCCGGTGCCGGTGGTGATGATCTCCGGCCACGGCACGATCGACACCGCCGTGTCGGCCATCAAGACCGGCGCCTACGACTTCATCGAGAAGCCGTTCAAGGCCGACCGCCTGCTGCTGGTGGTCGACCGCGCCATCGAGGCCGATCGGCTGCGGCGCGAGAATGCGAGCCTGCGCCGGCGCGCGGGCGGCGAGGTGACGTTCGTCGGCTCCTCGGGCGCAGCCGCCAACATGCGCAGCCAGCTCGACCGCGTGGCGCCGACCGGCAGCCGCGTGCTGATCACCGGCCCTTCGGGCGCCGGCAAGGAGACGGTGGCTCGGCTGATCCACCAGGGCTCCAAGCGGGCGGACGGCCCGTTCGTCGTGGTGAACTGCTCGGCCATGCCGGCCGAGCGCCTGGAGCTCGAGCTGTTCGGCACCGACGGCGAGAATGCCGCGGATTCGCTGCGCGTGTCGGGCGCCTTCGAGATGGCGCATGGCGGCACGCTGCTCCTGAAAGAGGTCGCCGACCTGCCGGTGCCGTTGCAGAGCCGCCTGGCGCGCGTGCTGCAGGAGCAATCCTTCACCCGCGATGGCGGCACCACCAAGGTCGAGGTCGATGTCCGCGTGCTCGCCTCGACCGCGCACGCCCTGCAGGACGAGATCGCGTCCGGCGCTTTCCGCGAGGAGCTTTTCCACCGGCTGAATGTCGTGGGCTTGCGCGTGCCGCCGCTCAGCGAGCGTCGCGAGGACATCCCCGAAGTCGCCAACGACCTGTTGCAACGCGTCGCCGACGCCACCGGCCTGCCGGCGCGGCCGATCGGCGAGGACACGCTGGCAGCCCTCCAGGGCCACGATTGGCCGGGCAACGTGCGCCAGCTGCGCAATGTCATCGAGCGACTCCTGATCCTGGCGCCGTCGGGCGGCGGGCCGATCCGCGCCGATGCGCTGCCCAACGACGTCAGCGAAGACGCCCCTTCGGTGCTGCGCTGGGAGAAGGGCGGCGAGATCATGCAGTTGCCGCTGCGCGATGCGCGCGAGGTCTTCGAGCGCGAGTATCTGCTGGCCCAGGTGACGCGCTTTGGCGGCAACATCTCGCGCACCGCGACCTTCGTCGGCATGGAGCGCTCGGCGCTGCATCGCAAATTGAAGTCTCTCGGCCTGCATGGCGGCGCCGTGGACGATCGCACCGGCGGCGAGGCCGCGACCGAGACTCGAGGAGCGTAAGAGAGATGGCGCGCTATGCCTACGTCAATGGACGCTATGTCGATCACCGAGAAGCGAGCGTGCACGTCGAGGATCGCGGCTATCAGCTCGCCGACGGCGTCTATGAGGTCGTAGGCGTGCGCGACGGCAAGCTCATCGACGAGGCGCTGCACATCGACCGGCTGGGCCGCTCGCTGGGCGAGCTGCGCATCGTCTGGCCGGTGGCGCGGCCGACCTTGGGCTTCATCATCCGCGAGTTGATGCGGCGCAACCGCCTGCGCGACGGCCTGGTCTACATGCAGGTGACGCGCGGCGTGGCGCGCCGCGACCATGCCTTCCCGACCAAGCCGGTGAAGCCCGCGCTGGTGCTGACGACCAAGAACAGCAAGCGGGCCGAGGCCGATCCCGGTCCCGGCATCGCCGTGAAGAGCCATCCGGACATCCGCTGGCAGCGTTGCGACATCAAGACGGTGGCGTTGCTGCCCAACGTGCTCGCCAAGCAGGCGGCGCGCGAGAGCGGCGCCTATGAGGCCTGGCTGATCGACGGCAAGGGCAACGTGACCGAGGGCGCCTCGACCAACGCCTGGATCGTCACCAAGGCCGGCGAACTGGTCACCCGCGCCACCGACAACGCCATCCTGGCCGGCATCACGCGCCACACGCTGAAGGTGCTGGCGGGCGACCTGCAGCTGAAGCTGGTCGAGCGGCCCTTCACCCTGGCCGAGGCCAAGGAGGCGCAGGAAGCCTTCATCACCAGCGCCACGTCGTTCGTGACGCCGGTGGTCCGGATCGACGACGATGTCGTGGGCGACGGCAAGGTCGGCCCGACGGCGCGGCGGCTGCGCGAGGAATATGTGCGCTTCGCGGCCGATGGCGAGGTGGTTACGTGAGCCGACCGGCCACGCTGAAGCCGCCACGCGCCATCCTGTTCGATTGGGACAACACGCTGGTCGACACCTGGCCGACCATCGTCGAGTGCTATCACGATACCTTCATGGCGCTGGGCCAGACGCCGTGGACGGCCGAGGAGGTGCGCGATCGGGCGCACGGTTCGCTGCGTGACGCCTTTCCCGCGTTGTTCGGCTCACGCGCGGGCGAAGCTGAAAAAGTGTTCTACGAGACCTTCCTCCGCATCCATCTCGAGCGCCTGACGCCGTTGCCGGGGGCGGAAGAGCTTCTGGCACGCTGCAACGATCTCGGCTGCTATGTCGCGGTGGTAAGCAACAAGGTCGGCGACAATCTACGGGCCGAGCTGGCCCATCTCGGCTGGGAGCGCTGGATCCGGCGGGCGGTGGGCGCGCGCGACTGCCTGCGCGACAAACCCGCACCCGATCCCATCCTCAAGGCCCTCGACGGCACGGGAATTGCTCCGGACGAGACGGTCTGGATGGTCGGCGACACCCTGGCGGATCTCAAATGCGCCCATGCGGCCGGCTGTTTGCCGGTCCTGGTGGGCGGCGCCGAGGAGCTGACGGGACTGCTGCTGGACCATCCGCCGCGGCTTAGGGCACGGAATTGTAATCACCTTGTGGCATTGCTTTGACCTGATCGTCCCCTATATTTGACTTAACTCGGTAGCGGGTAGTGACCCGCACCTTCCCAACGGCTGCCGAAAAGCAGCCGGACGCCCAGCAAGAGGCCAAGAACATGAGCGAAAAGGCACAGAACGTTCAGGACGTCTTCCTGAACCACCTGCGCAAGAACAAGACGCCCGTCACGATCTTCCTCGTGAACGGCGTGAAACTGCAGGGGATCGTTACCTGGTTCGACAATTTCTCGGTGCTGCTGCGCCGCGACGGCCATTCGCAGCTTGTCTACAAGCACGCGATCTCGACCATCATGCCGGTCACGCCGGTGCAGCTGTTCGACAGCGACAAGGCCGACGCAGCGGGTTGATTTGAGCGAAAACCACGAGCTGAACGGACACCAGAGGCGCAAGCGCAAGGCCGAGGACACCGCCCGGCCGAGGACAATCGCGGCCGTGCTGTCGCCTTATGCGCCGGGTGTGCACCGTGAGGAGCGTGATCGCGACGCCAAGCTCGGAGAGGCGGTTGGGCTCGCCCGCGCCATCGACCTCGATGTGCGCGTGGCCGAGACCGTGCCGCTGCGCCGTGTCACGCCGGCGACGCTGATCGGCAAGGGCGTGGTCGAACGCGTGAAGGCCAATGTGGCCGAGCAGGGGATCGGGCTGGTCGTCGTCGACGACCGGCTGACGCCGGTGCAGCAGCGCAATCTAGAGAAGGCGCTGGAAGCCAAGGTCATCGACCGCACCGGTCTCATCCTGGAGATCTTCGGAGCGCGTGCTCGCACGCATGAGGGCCGCCTGCAGGTCGAGCTGGCCGCGCTCGATTACCAGCGCGGCCGCCTGGTGCGGTCATGGACCCACTTGGAACGCCAGCGCGGCGGCTTCGGCTTCCTGGGCGGCCCCGGCGAATCGCAGATCGAGATCGACCGCCGCCTGATCGGCGAGCGCATCGTGCGCATCAAGCGCGACCTCGAAGGCGTGCGCCGCACGCGCGCCGTCAACCGCGCCGGCCGGCGCAAGGCGCGCCTGCCGACGGTGGCGCTGGTCGGCTACACCAACGCCGGCAAGTCGACGCTGTTCAATCGGCTGAGCGGCGCTGCGGTGATGGCCGAGGACCTGCTGTTCGCCACACTCGATCCCACGATGCGGTCGATCAAGCTGCCCACCGGCAAGCCCTGCGTGATCTCCGACACCGTCGGCTTCGTGTCCGACCTGCCGACGCATCTGGTCGAGGCCTTCCGCGCCACGCTCGAGGAGGTGCTCGAGGCCGACCTGATCGTGCATGTCCGCGACATCGCCCATCCCGACAGCGAGCAGCAGCGCGCCGACGTCGAGGCCGTGCTGCACGATCTCGGCGTGATCGAGGAAGGGGAAGGGCGGCCGATCATCGAGGCGCTGAACAAGATCGATGCCCTGCCGGACGATGTCCGCCGGCGGCTGGAGACGCGATCCCGCACCGGCGCCGAGCGTGCGCGGCAATATCCGGTCTCGGCCATGACGGGAGAGGGCGTCGACCGGCTGCTCGAGGCGATCGGCGACTTCCTCGGCCGCGGCGAGGCCCGCGAGGTCGTGGTGCCGCTCAGTGACGGCGCCACGATCGCCTGGCTCTACCGCCATGGCGAGGTCAGGAGCCGCCACGACGACGGCGAAATCGCGCGACTGACGGTCGCGCTCGATGCTGCCGCTTCGGCGCAATTCGAACGCCGGCTGGCGCGTTGACACTGGGCTTCCCAGGTACCTATAAGCGGCCCAGTTCAGACGAAGGAAAGACCATGAAATTCAAGCCCTTGCACGATCGACTGTTGCTGAAGCCGATGACCGCGGAGACCAAGACCAAGGCCGGAATCATCATCCCCGACACCGCCCAGGAGAAGCCCATGCAGGGCGAGGTCGTGGCCGTCGGCAAGGGCAAGCGGCTGGAAGACGGCCGCCTGCAGTCGCTCGACGTCAAGGTCGGCGACAAGGTGATCTACGGCAAGTGGTCGGGCACCGAGGTCAAGCTCGGCGGCGTCGAGCACGTGATCCTCAAGGAAGAGGACCTGTTCGGCGTCGTCGGCTGACGACATGCTGAGCTCGGCCGATGCCGGGCGTGTCGCCGAGCTGATGCGCGAGACGGCGGCTTCCGAGCTGCTGCCGCGCTTCCGCGCGCTCGCCAAGGAAGACATCCGGATGAAAGGGCCCGGCGACGTCGTCACCGTGGCCGACGAGGCGTCCGAGCAGCGGCTTGCAAGCGGCCTCGCCAGGATCCTGCCTGGCGTGCCGGTGGTGGGCGAGGAGGCGGTCGAGACCGAGCCCGACCTCGTCGATCTTATTGCCCGGCCTGGTGAGACCTGCTGGATCGTCGATCCGCTCGATGGCACCGCCAACTTCGCGGCCGGCAAGGACGTCTTCGCCATGATCGTCTGCCTGGTGCATGACCGGGTGGCGGTGGGCGGCTGGATCCTCGACGTGCCACGCGGCCACATGGCCGTGGCATTGAAGGGACAGGGTGTGAGCCTCGATAGCCACCCCGTCAGGCGCGAGAAGCCTGCTCGCCCGCCGATCGGGTTCGTGGGCTACAAGGTGCGCAAGGAATTCGACCGCCAGCTGCCGCCGGACAGGCGGCGCACGCTGGGTCGCGTCTCGACGCTGCGTTGTGCCGGTGCGGAGTATCTCGAAATCCTGGCCGGCCGGGCCGATTTCAATCTCTACCGCATGACCAAGCCGTGGGATCACGCCGCCGGCGTGCTGATGGTGGAGGAGGCGGGGGGCGAGGCGCAGCGCTTCGATCGCGAGCCCTACGCGCCGGCCCAGCCGATCAACAGCGGACTGATCACGGCCATTCATCCTGAGACCCTGTCCGACGTGCGCACGCTGTTCGACGCGGTGCGCATGCCGCTGCTGGCGGAGCTGCCGAAGGCTTAAGAACGGAGCGCGGACCTCCAGGTCCGCTCATCGTCTTCGTCTTCCGGACCGCCGGCTTCCAGCCGGCTCATGCTCATGATGCCGGCTGGAAGCCGGCGGTCCGGAAGAGCATGAGCGGACCTGGAGGTCCGCGCTCCAATGAGTTCAAGCCCGCGTCTTGGCCTCCTGCCAGAGCGCTTCCATTTCCTCGAGGGTAGCGTCGGCGGGCTTGCGGCCGGCCTCGGCCAGGCGCTTCTCGATATGGCGGAAGCGGCGTTCGAACTTGTCGTTGGTGGCGCGCAGCGCTGCCTCGGGATCGACCTTGCAATGGCGGGCGAGGTTGGCGACGGCGAACAGGACGTCGCCCAGCTCGTCGGTCAGCCGAGCCTCGTCGACCGTGCCCGCGGCCAGCTCGGCCCGCAGCTCGCCCAGCTCCTCCTCGATCTTGTCGATCACCGGGCCGGTCTTCTTCCAGTCGAAGCCGACCCTGGCCGCCCGTTTCTGGATCTTCTCGGCCCGCAGCAGGGCGGGGAGGGCACGCGCCACCCCGTCCAGGGTGCCGGCCGGCTCCTTGCCCTTGCGGCCGCCCGCTCGGCCGCCTTGCGCGCCTCCCAGGACACGGTCTGGGCCTCGGCGGTGTCGATCCTGGCGTCGCCGAATACATGGGGGTGGCGGTCGACCATCTTGTCGGCCACGGCTTGGGCGACCTCGGTGAAGCCGAAGGCGCCGGTCTCGCTCGCCATCTGGGAGTGATAGACGACCTGCAGCAGGAGGTCGCCCAGCTCCTCCTTGAGCGCCGGCAGGTCGTCGCGCTCGATGGCGTCGGCCACCTCGTAGGCTTCCTCGATGGTGTACGGCGCGATGGTCCGGAAGGTCTGGTCGATGTCCCACGGGCAGCCGTGGCGACGGTCGCGCAGCCAGGCCATGACGGCGAGCAGGCGGGCCATCGGCTCGCGGGGCAGCGAGTCCGCCGTGGGACGTTCGGACGCCATGACGCTAATCCTCAACTCCGATTATCGTATAATATATATTATGACAAATATATAGATGTTATTAATATCAATTGATTACCAGTTGATACGCGTGTTTTGCTTTAAGAGAGCCAACAGCTTCATCCCGCGCACAGCGTCGCTGGCCGGAACGCCGAGGGTCAGCAGGATGCCCTCCTTCGGATTACCCGGCCGCTGCATGACGAGGTCGAACACGGTGCGCGGCTCGCTGTCGCCTTGGCCCTTGGGCGCGTTCTCGTAGACGATCAGGAACGTGCCGTCGCCGAGCTTGCGCGCCTGGGCCTGGATGCTGGGTTGGCGCGCCTGGATGGAGCCGGTCTTGGTGGCGGCGTAGTGCTCGGCGTCCTTGACGCCCTCGAAGGTGAAATCGACCCGCCAGATGATCAGCCGGTAGCGCTTGTCGCCGCTGTAGGCGACGCCCCGCTCCCAGTCCTCGGTTGCCTGCCAGCCCAGCGGCAATGCCAGCTCGACCTTGATCGCGCTGAACTGCACGCGCGCTAGCCCCTGGGCACTGTCGACGACGGCGACCCGCGACGGCACCTGGTTGGGGCCGCCGGCGATGATGGGATCGACGCCTCGATTGAAGCTCGCGCCATTGTCGTTGATGGCGAAGTCCCGGAAGGTCATCCCACCGGCGTCGAGGTCGGCCGCGCGGGCCGGAAAACCGGCAAAACAGGCGCCGAGGCCCGCCAACAGGAACAAGCGGCGACCGGACTCCTTTTGTCCTGGTTTATCTGTCAGATGAGGGTTGGTATCCAATCGTCTGATAATAATGGATTATTCTCCATTCACTTCGATGACCAACCCGTCGTGGCAGGGCTGGACATGGGCCGGCGTCAGTCGATCGAGCTCAGCATAGTCCATATCGACGTGGAGATTGGTCAAAAAAGCCCGCCTGGGCGCGATCCTGGCGATCCATTCCAGGGCGCGCTCGAGATGGGCGTGGGTCGGGTGCGGGCGGTAGCGCATGGCGTCGACGACCAGCACGTCCACGCCCGTCATTGTCTCGAGGGCGGCGTCGGACAGGGTCACGCAGTCGTTGGCATAGGCAAACGGCCCGAAGCGAAAGCCGAGCGACGTGGCGATGCCGTGGTCCTGCACGAACGGCCGCACGGCCACGCCGGCGGCGACGAACGGCCCGTCGATCCGATGGTGCCGGTAGATCGGATTGTAGAAGCCGTCTTCGGCTGCGAAGCAGTAGCTGAAGCGCTGTAGCAGGATGCGGTACGTCCGCTCGTCCGACCAGGCCTCGATCGGCCCCTGGCGCAGCATGTAGGGCCGCACGTCGTCGATGCCGTGCACCTGGTCGGCATGCTCGTGGGTCCACAGGACGGCATCGATGCGCTCGACCTGGGCGTCCAGGAGCTGCGACCGCAGGTCGGGCGAGGTGTCGATCAGGATGGTCTTGCCCTGGGCCTCCACCAGGATGGAGCAGCGCCGGCGGCGATTGCGTGGATCCTTGGAGTCGGCGGCGCCCCATTCGCCGTTGCCGCCCTCGCCCCCTACCCTTGGTACGCCACCCGACGTGCCGCAGCCCAGGATCGTCACCCGCACCTCGCGCCCTCCAGCTTGGCGCGCTCCGCCTTGGCGAACAGCCGGAAGAAGTTGTCGGTGGTCACGGCCTCGAGCTCGGCCACGCCGACGCCCTTGAGCTCGGCCACCTTGGCCGCGGTATGGGCGACGAAGGCGGGCTCGTTGGTCTTGCCGCGCTTCGGCACAGGCGCGAGGTATGGCGCGTCGGTCTCGACCAGCAGCCGGTCGAGCGGAATGTCGCGCACCGTGGCGCGCAAGGCCTCGGCCGCCTTGAAGGTGACGATGCCGGAGATCGAGATGTACATGCCGAGCGCCAGCGCCCGGTGCGCCACGTCGGCGCCCGAGCTGAAGCAATGGATCAGGCCGGGGAAGGCGCCCTTGGCGTATTCCTCTTCGAGGATGTCGCCGGTCTCGCCGTCGGCGTCGCGGGTATGGACGATCAGCGGCAGGCCGGTCTGGCGCGCCGCCGCGATATGGGCGCGAAAGCTCTCGGCCTGCTCGGCGCGCGGGCTGTGCTCGTAATAGAAGTCGAGCCCGGTCTCGCCGATGCCGATGACCTTGGGATGGCGCGCGGCCTCGATCAGGCGGTCGGGCGTGCGCTGCCCCTCCTCCTTGGCCTCGTGCGGATGAACGCCGACCGAGCACCAGACATTGCCGTGGCGCTCGGCGATGGCGCGCACCTTGCTCGAACTGGTCGAGCCTGGTGCCGATGGTCAGCATGCCGGCGACGCCGGCGGTGCGGGCCCGCGCCAGCACGCCGGTCTCATCGGTCGCAAGCTCGGGGAAGTCGAGATGGCAGTGGCTGTCGATCAGCATCAGCTTGCCGCCCCTCTTTTCGCTTCTTGGGCGGGCTCGACGAAGCGCGGGAACACGCCTTGCGGCGCCGGCAGCGCGGTGCCGGACACGAGCTCCTTGTCGAAGCCCGCGAACGCCCGCTCAGTCGCTGGCACGGCGAGCTGGTCGAGGATCTTGCCCGCGGAGTCCGGCATGAAGGGCTGCGCCAGCAAGGTCACGCGTCGGATGGTCTCGGCCAGCACCCACAGCACGGTGTCGCGCCGCGCCGGATCGGTCTTGGCGAGCGCCCACGGCGCCTGGGCGTCGACGTAGCGGTTGGCGTCGGCGATGACTTCCCAGATCGTGGTCAGCGCGCGATGGAAGGCCTGCTCGTCGAGCTCGGCGCGCACGGTCGTCAGCAGCCCCTTGGCGCGGTCGAGCAAGGCGGTATCGGCCTCGACGATCGGACCCTTGGCCGGCACCTTGCCGCCGGCGCTCTTGGCCACGATCGACAGCACGCGCTGGCAGAGATTGCCGTAGGCGTTGGCGAGGTCGCCGTTCAGCCGGCCGATCAGGGCGCGCCGCTGCAGGTCGCCGTCGTTGCCGAACGGCACCTCGCGCAGCAGGAAGTAGCGCACCGGATCGAGCCCGTACGTCGCCACCAGCTCGACCGGATCGATGACGTTGCCCAGCGACTTGGAAATCTTCTGGCCTTCGTTGGTCCACCAGCCGTGCGCGAACACGCGCTCAGGCGGCGCCACGCCCGCCGACATCAGGAAGGCCGGCCAGAACACGCAATGGAAGCGGATGATGTCCTTGCCCACCATGTGCAGGTCGGCCGGCCAGTACTTCCACAGCGGATTGCTGGTGTCGGGATAGCCGCACTCGGTGATGTAGTTGGTGAGCGCGTCGAGCCAGACGTACATGATGTGCTTGGGATCGCCCGGCACCGGCACGCCCCACGAGAAGCTGGTGCGCGACACCGAGAGGTCCTGCAGGCCGCCCTTCACGAAGCTGATGACCTCGTTGCGCCGGCTCTCGGGCGCGATGAAGCGCGGGTTCTTGTCGTAGAACTCCAGCAGCCGGTCGGCCCACGTCGACAGCTTGAAGAAGTACGACGGCTCCTCGACCCACTCGACCTCCGCGCCGCTCGACGTCGCGCGGCGCTTGCCGTCGGTGCCGACCTCGGTCTCGCCTTCGACGAAGTAGGCCTCGTCGCGCACCGAGTACCAGCCGGCATACTTGCCGAGATAGATGTCGCCCGATGCCACAAGCTTCTCCCACAGCGCCTGCGAGGCCGCGTGATGGCGCGGCTCGGTCGTGCGGATGAAGTTGTCGGGGCTGTAGTTCATCGTCTTGACGAGGTCGCGGAACGACTGGCTGACCTTGTCGGTGAAGGCCTGCGGTGCCAGTCCCGCGGCGGCCGCCGCCTTCTCGACCTTCTGGCCGTGCTCGTCGGTGCCCGTCAGGAAATGCACGTCGCGCCCGTCGAGGCGCATGAAGCGGGCCAGCACGTCGCAGGCGAGCGTCGTGTAGGCGTGCCCGATATGGGGCACGTCGTTCACGTAGTAGATTGGCGTGGTGACGTAATAGGTACCGCGGCCCGACATGATGACCGAACTCTTCAGCGCATTGCCGATTGGAGGACGAGGAAGCTGCCCAGCACCGTCTGCTTGCGGTCGAGATTGACCCGGTCGGCGCCGGACAGCAGTTCGGCGGCCTTTTCCCACGCAACGATCCAGCGATCAAGGCTGGCCGCCGCCAGCAACCGCGCCTGCAAGCCGCGCTCCGCCGGCACGACGGGTGCAGCTTCTTCGCGCAGCGCCGACTGCCGTGCCAGGCCTTTCAGCCAGCCGTCGAACAGGTAGTTCAGCGAGCGCCAGGCGGCGTTCGCCTCCTCGCCGCGGCGCGCGAAGCGCTCGGCGAAACCGTGCAGGCGCGCCATGTCGAGCTCGGGCAGCGTCGCCAGCACGCTCACCATCTCACCGTAGAGCTCCAGACTGCCGGCGCCGGCAAGTTCCAGCGCGCGGCCGATGCTGCCTTCGGCGAGTCGCGCCAGGGCCGCCCTCTCCTGCTCCTTCACCTCGGGCGCATGATCGCCCAGCAGGCGCACGACGATGTCGTCGGCGAGCGGCGGCATTGCCAGCCTTCGGCAGCGGGACCGGATGGTGGGCAGCAGGCGCCCCGGCGCATGCGCCACGATCAGCAGCACGGCGTTGGGCGGCGGCTCCTCGAGGATCTTCAGCACCGCATTGGCGCTGTTGCGATTCATCTCGTCGGCCGAATCGACGATGGCGACGCGCCACTGGCCCATCGCCGGCGTCATGTGCATGAAGGCGCCGAGCTCGCGCACGTCGTCGACGGCGATTTCGGCACGCATGCGGCCGGTGTCGGGATTGAGCGTGCGGCGCAGATGGAACAGGTCGGGATGCGAACGCGCATCGACCAGCGACCGGCCTGGCGCATCGGCCGGCACGTCGAGCCCTGCCGCCGCGCCGCCGCCGAACAGCCCGCCCTGCTGCTGGCCGCACAGCAGGAAGCGCGCAAAGCGCCAGGCCAGCGTCGCCTTGCCGATGCCGCGCGGCCCCGCCATCAGCCAGGCATGGTGCAGCCGCCCGCTCTCGTGGGCCGCGAGCATGGTCTTCTCGGCCGCCTCGTGGCCCAGCAACCGTTCGCTGCGCCACGGTGGCGGCCAGTCGTAGGGCCATTCGAGCTTCTCCAGCTCGCTGGCGTCGACGCTCGCCTTGCCTCTCGCCATCCGTCAGGCTCCCAGCCGATCCTTCGCCGCGTCGGCGATCGCGCCGGCGATCGCATCGACTGTTCCTCTAGCATCGATCACGACGCAGCGCTTGGGCTCCCGCGCGGCGATTTCGAGGAATCCGGTGCGCACCCGGGCGTGGAAGTCGTGCGGCAGGCTCTCGTAGCGCGTCTCCGAACCGCGCCGCTCGGCCGCCCGCTTGAGCCCGATCTCGATCGGCAGGTCGAGGATGATCGTGAGGTCGGGCCGGAAGCCGCTGACCGCAACTTCGTAGAGCTGCTCGAAGACCTTGCGGTCGATGCCGTGGCCGTAGCCCTGGTAGGCAAGCGTCGAATCGGCGAAGCGGTCGCTCACCACCCACTCGCCGCGCTTCAGCGCCGGCCACACCGTCGAGCGCAGATGCTCGCGCCGCGCCGCGAAATGCAGCAGCGCCTCGGTCGTGCCGTCCCAGCGCTCGACCGGGCCTTCGACCAGAAGCTTGCGGATCATCTCCGCGCCCGGCGAGCCGCCGGGCTCGCGCGTGGCGATGACGCGATGGCCGCGCCCCTCGAGCCAGCTCTTGAGCCGCGCGATCTGGGTCGACTTGCCCGCTCCTTCGCCGCCTTCGAGAGTGATGAATCGCCCGGCGGCGTCCCCCGTCACGAGAGCCAGCCGAACAGGTAGTGCTGGATCATGGTGGAGACGCGGCCGAACACGCCCATGCGCGGCACGTCGGCGCCGGCCTCGAGCGGATATTCGACGACACGGTTGTCGGGCAGCGTCACCACGGCGGTGCCGAGCTTGGTGCCCTTGGCGATGGGAGCGGCGATCGGCCCGTCGAAGCGGGCGACGACGCGCGGCGTCACGGTCTGGCCGGTGGGCGCGGTGATCTGCACCGGCCGCGGCACCACCAGCGGCACCTTGTCCAGCGAGCCCAGCCACACCGGCGCCTCGACGACGGTGTCGCCGGCGCGGAACACGGTCGTGTTGGTCGATTCGCGGAAGCCCCATTCCATCAGCCGCGCCGTTTCCTGGGCGCGCTCGGCCATCGAGGTCATGCCGTTCACCACCAGGATGAGCCGCCGCCCGTCGCGGATCGCCGACGTCGCCTGGCCGTAACCGCCCTCTTCCGTGTGTCCGGTCTTCAGGCCGTCGGTGCCCGGCACGGTCTTGAGCAGGCGGTTGCGGTTGTCCTGCTTGATGTTGTTGTAGCTCCAGTTCATGCTCCGCGTAGTAGCGGTAGAGCTTGGGGAAGTCCTCGATGGTGCGCCACGACAGCACCGCGAGGTCGCGCGCCGTCGTCCACTGGCCGTCGGCCGGCCAGCCCGAGGAGTTCTTGAACACCGTGCCGGTCATGCCGAGCTCGCGCGCCTTGGCCGTCATGCGCTCGGCGAAGCTGTCCTCGTTGCCCGACATTCCTTCGGCGATGACCACGCAGGCGTCGTTGCCCGACAACACGATCATGCCCTTGATCAGGTCCTCGACCGTGACCTCGCTGCCGAGCTCGACGAACATGCGCGAGCCGCCCATGTTGCGCGCCCGCTCGCTGACGCGAAACCGCGTGTCGAGCTTCAGGCGGCCGGCCGCGATCTCCTCGAAGGCGATGTAGATCGTCATCATCTTCGCCATCGACGAAGGATGCATCGGCTTGTCGGCATCCTTGAACAGCAGCACCGTCGAGGTCTGCGGATCGACCATGAAGGCCTGCTTGGAGAGCGTGCCGATGCCGACCTGCGAGGGCGGCAGCGCCTCGGTCTTGGCGGCGGCCGATGGCCCCGTGGGCTTGGCCGGCGTGGTCGTCGTGCGCGGCTTGGCCGGCGGCTTCTGTTGCTGGTTCTGCCGCTTCGGCGGCTGCTCGGTCTGCTGGGCGTAGGTGCTGAGCGGCGCGCCGGCCAGGCTGGCCGCGACGACAAGCGCGGTCAGGAGACGCAGGAGATCATTCAGACACGACACGGGCATCTCCATAGCCAGATCGCTTCAGCCTGTCCGCGACGATGCCAGCAGCATCGGCGGTCGAATAGGGCCCCAACCGCACCCGCCAGACGTCACGTCCGCCGGCCGATGCCTGGGAAACCTCCGAGGCGCCGTAGCTGCGCACCGCGCCGCGCTGGCGCTCGGCGTTTTCCATCGTCGAGAAGGCCCCTGTCTGCACATAGAAGCCGCTGCCGGCAAGCGCAGATGTCGGTGCCAACACGGGGGCGGCTCCGGTGGCAAGCGAGGCCACGGTCACCCCTGCTGCCCTGCCGCCCTGGGCTACCGGCGTCTCCACCGACGGCGGCTGCGGCGTCGTCGGCCATACCGGCTGCGGCTGAGGGGCGGGCTGCGGCGGCACGACGACCGGCTGCAGCTGCGGCTGTGGCGCCGGGGCTGCCTGGGCCGGTGGTGGTGCGGCTGCCATGGTCGGCGCAGGGGCCGTGCGCTGACCGGAGGCGACCTGGGCC
Source organism: uncultured Alphaproteobacteria bacterium (assembly GCA_963809025.1). Classification (GTDB taxonomy): domain Bacteria; phylum Pseudomonadota; class Alphaproteobacteria; order Reyranellales; family Reyranellaceae; genus Reyranella. The sequence goes on from CAWEIE010000033.1 coordinate 201,168, forward strand.
ACGGCGGCGTTCTGCTCGGCCGGCCCGCCGCCTGCGACCGCCACGTCGCGCACGGCCATGCTCTCCGCCGGGAGCTGGTCGATGCGCACCCGGGCCGTGCCGTTGCGGACGACGTCGAGCTCCTGCGCCGCCGTGCGCGACAGGTCGATGATGCGGCTGCGCGCGAACGGGCCCCGGTCGTTGATGCGCACGACCGTGCTCATGCCGTTGTCGAGGTTGGTGACGCGCACGATCGCCGGCATCTGCAGCGTGCGATGCGCGGCGGTGCGATCGCCTTGGTCATAGCGTTCGCCATTGGCCGTCGACTTGCCGTGGAAGCCCGGCCCGTACCACGAGGCGACGCCGGTCTCGGTCCGGTTGAATTCTTCTTGCGGCGTGTAGGTGACGCCGTCGATCTTGTAGGGCGCACCGACCTTGTAGGCGCCGCGCTGCGCTGCACTGGCGCCCCCGCCGCCCCGGCTCGACGATCCGCAGGCGCCAAGGAAGCCGGCCAGGCAACCCATCAGGAGCAGGGTCCCCAGGACACGAACGACCGGCATCGGACGACTACGCGGGCTGACTACTGGTAGGGGCATGGCTGCCTAATGATACATCATCTTGGTGGGATCGGGCAGTCACCTGGCCGCAGCGATTTTGTCGGACAGCAATCCGACGGCGAGGCCGAAGAAATCCGACTGGTTCCAGCGCAGGATGGCCTGGAAGTTCGCCGTCGTCAGGAAGGTCGGCCCGTTGGCCCCGGCGGGCCGCACGATGCGCTGGCCCTGCCCCGCCCCGCTGCCGGCCGGCACCTCCTGGCCCCACGACAGGCCGGGCTTCCAGCCGACACGCCGCAGGTAGTTGCAGACCGAGGCGAAGACGTCGGCCTTGTTGGTCCAGATGTCCATGCGGCCATCGCCGTCACCGTCGGCGGCATAGGCGAGGAAGCTCGTCGGGATGAACTGGCACTGCCCCATCGCGCCCGCCCACGAGCCCTTCATGTTGTCGAAGGAGACATGGCCCTGGGCGAGGATCTTCAGCGCCGCCATGAGCTGCTGGCGGAAGAACTGGGCGCGGAAGTTGTTGTAGACCAGGGTCGCCAGCGCATCGATGACCTCGAAGTCGCCGAGCCGCGTGCCGTAGTTGCTTTCGATGCCCCACAGCGCCACCACGGTCGACGGCGGAATGCCGGCCGGCCCGGCAAAGCGATCGACCAGCGCGCGGTTCTCGGCCAGCCGCGCCCGGCCGTTCTTCACGCGCTCGTCCGACACCACGATCTCGAGATAACGGTCGAACGTCATCTTGAACTCGGGCTGGTTGCGGGCGAGTTCCATCACCCGCGGGACCTCCTGGACCTTGCCCAGCGCCATATCGAGCGTGCCTGCATCGACGCCCGACTTCAGAGCTTCGGCGCGAATGCCGCGCAGGAAGGCGTCGAACTTGGGGTCGTTCTGGGCAAGAGCCGACACCGGCCAGGCGGCCGCTGTCGCGCAAAGAAATCGTCGAGTGATCATGGCCGCCGCTGACCCGCTGAGTGAAAAGGTGAAGAACGATACCGAAGTAACTGCAGACCTTGCAATATTTGTGGCGGTGGTGCGCCGTGACAACGTGCGGTGGTCAGGCGCCGAGGGGGCCGGGCGGCTGCACGGTCAATCCGCTGACCTTCCCGGCGATCGAGGGTCGACGCGGTGATCACGGGGATGCTCAACTAGGGCCTTGGCTTTGCGGCGCAAGGCCAGTATCGCTCGGCTCAGATGGATGGGTGGCCGAGTGGTTTAAGGCACCGGTCTTGAAAACCGGCGTGGGTTCACGCTCACCGTGGGTTCGAATCCCACCCCATCCGCCAATGTGAGGCCATAAAAGCTATATTCGCCTATATTTTATTCAAATATCTCCGGTTCTACCCATCATCCTATCCACCTTATGGTGCGAGCGTATGACGGTCGGGCAGCGGTGATTTCAGCGCCAACACTTGAACGAGCACTTGATTGTTGCGGCGTCCGCCTACTCTTAGTCCCGAACGGTCTGAATCCGGATTAAAGGCAACGAGCTATCGTCAGTGCGTCGTGTCGCCCGGCTCCGGCGTGGCTTCAAGCTCGTCAGCGATATTCCTCAGATCCTCTAACGACCGCAACACGTCGGGACTGACATTGCTGCGCAGGACAACGTCGCCGTCCGGCGTTACGGCGACAACAAAGTGTGGCAGCTCAAGGCCGATCTCCTTTAGCCGCAGGCGGACGACATCAGCCTCGGCGAGAACGTTTTCGAAAGTTCGGACAACATCTGGCCGGTATCGGTCGACCCTATGGCAAGTCTGCGTCCGGGTGGCGGGGCCGATGGGTGGCCAACTGCCGATCTGTCGCGCGGGCGAAATGAAACGCCGCCCGGCTTGGCACGGGCGGCGTTGTGCTTCTGACGGCAATCGCCGCCTCTTTGGGGGAGATAAGAAGCGCTCAGGGAACGGCAGCCCTGGGCAAAAGTTACCGCGTTGCCGTGACCGGTATGTGTCTCTCGTTCGCACTCTTAGAAAAATTACAAAGTGAAACCTAAAGGGCCGGCGGACATTCCTTTGGCGGGTGTGTCGCGTTGCGTTGCGTCTGGGAAGGGCCCGGACGGAGGGTGTTTGTCCGGTTTCTGCCACCGACATTTGGGGGGTATCCGTGCGGATCAAACGCGAGACGCTGATCGCCGTGTGCCAACTGGCAGGTATCAGTGCTGCCGCACTAATCTTGCCGTGCTCGCTGATCGATCTGGCATTCGACACCGACTTCCTCAACACGCTGATGCAGGCAGCGCTGGCAGGTGTTGCGCTTGCGCTGATGGTCGCGGTCTGGACTGATCAGGAAGAGTAGCTGGCCATCGGTTTGGCCCGCGAAATGGCGATCAGCTCTCAACGGGCCGCGATTGCCAGTGGGCATTTGGCGCCCCAGGAACCGGATCCGGCGGACACTTCATCCGCCAACCTTTGCTGCGCAGCAGCGAAGGTTGTCCTCCGACGCTCGCCAGAGCAAAGGAGGACTATCTATCCGCGCAGCTTCGGTTGGCCAAACATGAGCCCAAATATGAGCCCCAATATGAACATAGAGAGCGACGCCCGTTTCTGGGACCGGACCTCACGGAAGTACGCCAAGAGCGCGATTTCGGACCAGGCCGGATATGAGCGCACGCTGGACCGGACCCGCGCGCTGCTGGGATCGGGCGACAGGGTGTTGGAGCTGGGCTGCGGAACAGGAACAACGGCGCTGCGCCTCGCGGGCGGTGTTCAAGACTATCTTGCGACGGATGTCTCCGCCGGGATGATCACGATCGCCAATGAGAAACACACCGCTCGTGCCATTCCGGCGCTTGTCTTCCGCGCGTCGACAGCAGAGGCCCTTGTACCCGAGGCGAAGCCGTTCAACGCCGTGCTGGGGTTCAACTACCTTCATCTGGTCCGCGACCTGCCCGGGACACTGCACCGTATCCATGCCTTGCTGGCGGCGGAGGGCTTGTTCATCTCCAAGACGCCCTGCGTCGGGGAGATGAATGCGTTCATCCGCTCGGCCTTGCTGCCCGCGATGCAGGCTATCGGCAGGGCGCCCTATGTCAGCGCTTTCCGGGCGACTGAGCTCAGTCAGCAAATCGGTGCCGCCGGCTTCGACATCGTTGCCGTTGAAAGCCACTCGACCAAGGACAAGGGCAGACGTCCCTACATCGTGGCGCGCAAAAGTGACCTGCCGAGGGTCTTCTCAAGGCGGGCCCCGCAGGATAAACAGGCGCCCTCACGCCGATAGGTCGATCCACTTTGCCTAAGTAATTGCCGGTCTCGCAGTTTCACCCGACCAGCACGGCAGCGCGAGCGCGTTGCCGGACCGTTTAGCGTGCAAGCTCGTCATGGTGGCGGTTCGAGACCGGTTTGGCATGGTGGAACCGTGCCCGGACGAGCTCCGGCCGGCACCCTGATCTCCGATCGCCACACCCTTCCCTGCCACACCGTGCCCGATGTCGGGCTCTTCGTCCGCACAGCCGCCGATGAGCTTCCCAATGGGAAGAGCAAGCCGGCATGTCCGATGTCTTACGTGTTCAGTGGACGATTATTCCCGCAACCGCCCCAGAGCCCTGGCTGAACTGCAACCGGTGTCGCGGCACGACGCGGTTCCGAACGAGCGGCAAGATCAGGTTGAATGCCAACGGCAAACGCCTCGATGCGTGGCTGATCTACCGGTGCACGTCCTGCAACAACACCTGGAACCGCCCAATTCTGGAGCGTCGACACGTCTCGACGATAGATCCTCACCTTCTTGCATCGCTGCAGGCGAATGACCCGGAGCTGTCCCGTCAGCTGGCGTTCGAGAAGGTGCGCCGCAACCTCAAGATGGAACACTTCGACGATGCCACTGTGCGCAAGGAAGTCGTGTCCGAGAGCGCACGACCCACGTGCCGGCTGGAAATTGTTTGTGTTGTTCCCGAGACGACCGGCTTGCGTGTTGACCGCCTTCTGTCAACTGAGTTGCGCTTATCGCGCAGCCGCATCCAGAGCCTGCAGCATACGGGACATCTTCAAGCATCCCCGGAGGGTCTGCGCAGGCCTCTACGCAACGGGCTGCATGTGAGAATTGAACTTCGTGGTGTTCGTGATGGCGACAAAATCGCCCTCGCCGCGATGAGTGGAGAAGCATGAAGGTGAAGATCAGCCGCCGCCGGCTTTGAAAATGCCAAACAGTCTCAAGCCCACGATGCCCTCGGTCTCGTTCCGCCGCGATCCTCCGAGGTCCATCGTCCCGGGCAGGTTGACTTCCAGCCAGGGAGCCAGGTTCCCCTGAAACTTGGTCTGACCGTCGTTGTCCTTCACGGTCAGGCTCGAGACCAGAACTGGGACGTAGTCCGAGGCCAGGTCCGCGCTCAGGTGGTTGATCACCTGTTTCAGGTCGTAGGTGATTCTGCCGTTCGTGGAGGTGACGAATCCTTCGCGGTCGAGATGGACGTTGGCGCCGTCCTTGCGGATCGCGATGTGAAGGCTCGATTTCAAACCGGGCTCGCGATAGCTGATGCCGGCAGAAACCGCGCTGGCAAGCCGGCGCCAGACTCGGTCAGCATGCGATGGTCCTGGATCATCGGGCACCATGGGACCCTTGGCAGCGGGTGCAAACGTAAACGGACCAATATTGCCGATGATCGAGGAAGGGTCGATGAGGTTCAGGAATTCCGTTCTCTTGCCGGTCGCGAATTCGAAATCCACGCCTTCGGCCTTGGGCGCCTTGAATACCTCCAGGATGTTGCCCACGAATCCGTCGAGAGGCGTCTTGAAAAGCGTCAGAAAGCGATGGGCCGCCGGACTCTTGCCCAGCAAATCGCGCAGCTCTTCGTGACTCGTGTTTTTCGATGTCTGGTTGGAACGCATGCTAAGAGACGTGACCATGACTTCGCCCTCTCGGAATGCATGCTGCTAGGCAGGGCAAAGAATGACCCTGCAGATTGTCCTTTCCAAGGCACTTGCCCGCCAACGATGAGAAGCCTGGCCCTCGTCATCACCACCCTCCTCGTCCTCGGCGGCTGCGCCAGCAAGACGCCGCCAGAAGCGGCGCGCGTCCACGGCATTGCGGCGAGCGATGCGTCGGCCATCGACGCCTGCTGGCGCACAGTCCGGACCAGCCCGCAGCACCAGGCGCTCAAAGACAGGATGGGCGATCATGCCGACAGCCCGACCGCGACCATGAAGAGCAACCCCGCGAAGGCGACGCCGCAGGAGGCAGCGCTGCTTCAGTCACTTCAGCAGGACTATCTCGCGACCTGCCGCAAGATGGCGCTTGAAAGTGCGGCCAAGGTCCATCCCTCTATCGTGGCGATCCTGACCGACAGCTACGCCCGGGCCGACGCAAACACCGCGCAGCTCGTTGCCCGCCAGATCACCTGGGGCGAGTACGTGTCGGAAAACCAGGCGATCGTGACCCACCGGCGCGCCGAACTCCTGGCCGCCGGTGAGACTATGCAGAAACACTCTGCTCCGCGCTAACGCGCTTCGCAGAGCAGGGCCCTGCCCTGCGAAGCTTTAGCGAAGCAGGGGGCCGGAAGAGAAGACCTAGGTATCCAGGATCGGCGCGAAGCCGCCGTAGATCATGCGCTTGCCGTCGAACGGCATGGGGTTCTGGCCGGGCTGCATGCGCTGGTCGGCCATGACCTTCTTCCAGCCCTCGTCGCGCGCCTGCTTGGACGGCCACTCGACCCAGCTGTAGACGATGTTCTCGTCGGCCGTGGCCTTCACCGCGCCCTTGCAGTCGGTGACCTTGCCGTCGGGCACGTCGTCGCCCCACGCTTCGACGACGCGGATCGCGCCGTGATCCTTGAAGACCTGGGCGGCCTTCTGCGCCGCGGCGCGATACGCCTCCTTATTGTCGTTCGGCACCGGCACGAGGTAGCCGTCGACATAGCCCGGTTTGGTGCGGGCGCCGTCGTCGATCAGGCTGGCGAAGCCGCCATAGATCATGCGCTTGCCGTCGAACGGCATATTGGCGCCCATCTCCTTCATGCGCGGATCGCTCATCATCTTCTGTGACGCCGCGGCATGGGCGTCCTTGCTGGGAAACTCCATCCACGAGAACACGACGACCTCGTCGGGCTTGGCCTTCACCGCGCCCTTGAAGTCGGTGACCTTGCCGTCCGGCACGTCGTCGCCCCAGGCTTCGACCATGCGCGTGGCGCCGAACTCCTTGAACAGCGGGGCCGCGTCGGCGGCGTGTTTGCGATAGGCTTCCTTGTTCGCCGCAGGCACGGCGGCGACGAATCCGGCAACATAGGTCATTGCTCACTCCCGACTCAGTTGTTGGTGCAAGGAAGGCCGGTCTTTGGCCTTGACGTATTGGGTTGATATCAACGTAAATGCGGCATGTCAAAGCCCGCTCCTGTGACATCTGCCGGCGTGCCGTTCGAAACGACGGTGCATGTCCACGACCATTGCCTGTGCCTCGCCGCCCAGCGCGCCGCGCGCACGCTGGCCCGCCGCTTCGACGAGGCGCTGCGCCCTGCCGGCCTGACCAGCGGGCAGTTCTCGCTCCTGATGTCGCTCAACCAGTCGCGGCCGCCGTCGATCGGCGCCGTCGCCGGCCTGCTCGCCATGGATCGCACGACGCTCACGGCCAACCTCAAGCCGCTCGAGCGACGCGAACTGGTGACGACGACGGTCGATCCCGATGACCGGCGCGGCCGGCTGGTCTCGCTTACCAAGGCAGGACGGATCGTGCTGCGCGCGGCCCTGCCGATCTGGCGGCGCGTCCACGGGGAGATCGACCGGCAGCTCTCGCCGGCCAACGGCAAGGTGCTGCGCGGCGGCCTGCGCGCGCTGTCGTAGCGGAGCGCGGACCTCCAGGTCCGCTCATGTTCTTCCGGACCGCGAACCTCCGGCTCGCCTCATGATCATGAGCGAGCCAGAGGCTCGCGGTCCAGAAGACGAAGACCACGAGCTCCTACGAGACCAGGACGTACCAGCCTTCGACCCGCGAGGTCTCCCCGCCCGTCCCTGCCTTGACGCGGATCTTCTTGCCCATCACGTCGACCGAGGTGCCGACATTGACCTTGATGGTACGCTTGGCGCCGTCGACCTCGACAATCATGGCATTGCCGGGATCGGCGGCGGTGTGCGCCGAGCCGTTGTGGATGCGGTAGATGCTGGGCTTGTCGCGCGCATCGAAGATCGTCTGCCAGTGCACCCTGTCGGCGCCGATGCGTCCGACCGGCACCTGGATGCCGACGCCGTCGCCCGGCAGAGGTCCCTTGGCCATGCCGCCTCCCTCAACGCACGCCGTAGTTGGCGAACTCGTCGGCGATGCCCGGCTGCAGGGCGCGCGCCGCCTCGATGTCGGCGGCGCCGGTCTTGTCGCCGCTCTTGCTCTTCGCCAGGCCGCGCCCGTAGAGCGCGCGCGCCCGCTTGGCATCGAGCTTGAGCGAGGCATTGAACTCGGCGATCGCCTTCGCGTAGTCGGCCTGCTTCAGGTAGATGATGCCGAGATTGTCGTGGGCGTAGGGATCGTTGGGCTGCAGCTGCAGCGCCGCGTTGCAGTCCGCGATCGCCTTGAGAAGGTCCTGCCCCAGCACGGCGCGCGACAGGCAACGGTTGTTGTAGGCCGCGCTGACCCGCGAATCGAGCTTCAGCACCTCGTCGTAGTCGGCGATCGCCTTGTCGTACTGGCGCAGGCCGAAATGGGCGACGCCGCGGTTGAGATAGAAGGTAGCCTCGCGCGGCCGAAGCTTGATCGCCTCGTTGAGATCGGCGACCGCCTTGGGGAAGTCACCTATGGCGTTGTAGAGCATGGCCCGGCTGCCGTAGGCGCGCGCGTTCCTGGGGTCGAGCTTGATCGACTGGCCGTAGTCGGCGGTGGCGCGCTCGGTCTCGCCCTGAAAGCCCAGGATCTGCGCGCGGTAGAAGTAAGCCGTGGCGCTGGTCGGCGCGACCTTCACCGCCTCGTCGATGTCGGCCATGGCGCGTGCGAACTCACGCTTCAGGGCAAAAGCGAAGGCGCGATGGATGAGGGCGTTGACGTTGTCGGGGCTGAGCTTCAGCGCCGAGTCGAAATCGGCCAGCGCCTGGTCGAGCTTGTCGACGTAGGTCAGCGCCATGCCGCGGTTGATGAAGGCAATCGGGTCCTTGGGATCGAGCTTGATCGCCTCGCCATAGTCGGCGATGGCGTGCTGGAAGTCGTCAACCGCGTGGTAAGCCGTGCCGCGCTCGAAATAGGCGAAGGCCAGGCCCGGCGCGAGCTTGATTGCCTCGTCGAGGTCGGCCACCGCCTGCTTCTGGTCGCCCTTCTTCAGGTTGGCCGCCCCCCGTCCCAGATAGGCCCGCGGCTCCTTGGGATTGATCCGCATGGTCATGTTGAAGTCGTTGAGCGCGCCCTCGTAGTCCTGCTTGTCGATCAGCGCCATGCCGCGCTGATAATAGGCGTGCGCCACCTGGTCGGCCGTCCGGGAGAGCTCGGGGTCCTTGCCGCGCTCGGCCTGATTGACCAGGCGCAGGAGATCGGAGGTCTGCATGCCCTGGCGGATCGCCTCGCTGAAGTCGGCGAGCGCCTTGTCGGTTTCGCTGCGCTGGCGGAAGGTGATGCCGCGGTTGATCAGCGCGTTCACCTCCTTCGGATTGAGGTGCAGTGCTTGGCTGAAGTCGTTGATCGCCGCCTCGTACTGACCTTTCTTCGTGTAGTAGACGATGCCGCGGTTGACGTAGGGTGTCGGGTCCTTGGGCGTGAGCTTGATCGCCTCGCCGTAGTCCTCGAGCGCCTTGTCGGACTCGCCGATGCGGTGATAGGCGATGCCGCGCTGCAGATGGGCGAAGGCCTGCCCCGGCGACAGCCGGAGCGCCTCGCTGAAGTCGGCGATCGCCCTGTGCAGCTCGTCCTTGGCCAGGTAGGCGGCGCCGCGGCCGACATAGCCCGAGGCATCGGCGGGATTGAGGCGGATCGCCTCGCTGAAATCGACGATCGCCTTGTCGTACTGCTGCTTGTCGTAATAGGCGAGCCCGCGCTGGAAATGGATGAAGGCCGCCTGCAGGGCGAGGTTGTTCTGCTCCTGCTGCTGCGTCGACAGCTCGCTGGTGATGGCGTCGGGCACCAGGTTCTGGCGGATCGGCTCGATCTTGTGCGGCAGGCACTTGATGCCGTCGCTGAAGTCGGTGATGGCCCTGTCGATCTCGCCCTTGCGCTTGTAGACGATGCCGCGGTTGGCCCAGGCGGAGAGTTCGCACGGCTTGAGCTTGAGCGCCGCCGTCAGGTCGGCGATGGCGCCCTCGTTGTTGTCCTTCCTGAGATAGAGCAGCACGCCGCGATTGATCAGCGGATACGTCTCGCGCGGCGCGAGCCGGATGGCGTCGCTGTAGTCCAGGATGGCGCGGTCGGCTTCGCCGATCGTCTGATAGATCACGCCGCGCTGCGTGTAGTAATAGGGATTCATCGGCGAGCCGAGGATCAGCTCGCTGAAGATGCGGATTGCCGCCTTGTAGTCGTCCTTCGATCGCGCCTCGCTGCCCGGCCCGCTGTCCGACAGTCCGCGATTGAGATAGGCGAGTGCCTGGTCTTGAGGCGCGAGCTTGCCGTCCTTGATGGCTTCGGTGCAGGCCGCGACCTTGGTCGGTGCGTTCCCGCCGGTGAGGCCTTTGCACACGTCGAAGGGTTTCGGCTTGGCCTGCGGCTGGGCCTGCACCGGTTTTGCCTGGCCGATCGCGGGCGCAGGCGCGGCCACGCCAACCGAAACGACGGCGACGACGCAAACGACAGCCCGCGCGATCCTGCCCAAGCTACCCCGCATTGCCTTCCTCACGCCTGCCGCGACCCGGCTCCCACGGCCGTTCCGCAGTACGGCGCCAAAGTGACAAGATTTTGCGGCTTTTCAAGCGACGCGAGGGCGCAGATCGCCAATTTCGCTGAAAGCCGTCGACGGCCCGAACCCTGTTTGGCACCTTTGCGCTGCATATAGGGAGGAAACCAAGTGAAGAGTGCAAAGAGTCGCGTCGGGCGGCGTGCCGTGCTTGCCGGATTGAGTGGTGCGCTGGCGGCGCCCGCCATCGTGTCGGCCCAGAGTGCGTATCCCAACAAGGCGGTCCGCTACATCAACCCGTTCCCGGCCGGTGGCGCCACCGACACGCTGTCCCGCATCTTCTGCGCCAGGATGCAGGAACTCACCGGACAGCAGTGGATCGTCGAGAACAAAGGCGGCTCGGGCGGCAATGTCGGTGTCGATGCGCTGGCCCAGTCACCCGCTGATGGCTACACGCTGGGCTTAGGTGGCATCGCCAGCCACGCCATCGCCCCCACCCTCTACGCCAAGCTGCCGTTCAAGGTCCCGGACGACTTCACCTTCGTGTCGACCATCTGGCAGTTGCCCAACATGTTGGTGGTCAATCTCGACCTGCCGGTCAAGACGGTGGCTGAGCTGATCGAGCTCCTGAAGAAGAACCCCGGCAAGTACTCTTATGCCTCGGCCGGCAACGGCACGACGCTGCATCTGTCGGGCGAGCTGTTCAAGGTGATGGCAAAGGTCGACATGCTCCACGTGCCCTATCGCGGCGCGGCGCCGGCCATGCAGGACCTGTTGGCCGGCCAGGTCAGTATGATCTTCGACAACATCCCGGGTGCTCTGGCCCAGGTGCGGGCCGGCAAGGTGCGCGCGCTCGGCGTCACCTCGAAGGAGCGCACGCCCGTCGTGCCCGAGGTGCCGGCGATCGCCGAGACCCTGCCGGGCTTCGACATCAACTCGTGGACCACGCTCACCGGCCCGGCCAAGCTGCCGCCCGATGTCACCGCGCGCCTGTCGGAGCTGTCGAAGAAGGCGCTGGAGAGCGACGACCTCAAGGCCAAGTTCCTCGACCTCGCCGCCACGGCGATCTGGCGCACGCCAGCCGACACGCTCGCTTTCCGCGACGCCGAGGAAGCGCGGCTCGCGCCGATCATCAAGGCGTCGGGCGCGCGGGTTGACTAAAAGCCGATCGTTCACCTCCTCCCCCGTCTTACGGGGGAGGTTGGGAGGGGGAAGGCTCCAGTCGTGCTGTCCGACCATTTCAGATCATGATCTTATTACTTCATAGATACCCTGTGAGGCTTTCCCCCTCCCGACCCGCGCGTTTGGCCCTTTCGGGGCCAAACGCTTGCCCGTATGACGGGAGATGAAAGAGAGTGCCATGACCACGCTGACAACCGCCCAAGCCGTCGTGTCGATGCTCGAAGTGAACGGCATCGACACGATCTTCTGTCTGCCCGGCGTGCAGAACGATGCGTTCTTCGACGCCCTGTACGACCGCACCAACGCCATCAAGCCGATCCATGCCCGCCACGAGCAGGCCTGCGCCTACATGGCGCTGGGCTACGCCATGGCGACCGGCCAGCCGTCGGCCTACGTCGTCGTGCCGGGACCGGGCTTCCTCAACACCACGGCCGCACTCTCGACGGCCTATGCGGTGAACGCGCCGGTGCTGGCGCTGACCGGCCAGATCCAGCAGGCCATGATCGGCCGCAATGTCGGACTGCTGCATGAGCTACCCGACCAGCTTGCGATCATGCGCGGCCTCACCAAGTGGGCCGACCGCATCAGCGCGCCCGCCGCGGCGCCCGGCCTGGTCAACGAAGCCTTCCGCCGCCTGCTGTCCGGGCGGCGGCGTCCGGTGGCGCTCGAATGCGCCATGGACACCTGGGCGCGCAAGGCGCCGGTCGAACTCATAGCGACGCCGGCAAAGGCCGACCCCTGCCCTGTCGATGAGGACGCGGTCGAGCGCGCCGCCAAGCTTTTGGGTGGCGCTCAACGCCCGTTGATCGTGGTCGGCGGCGGCGCGCAGGGCGCGGGCGAGCACGTCGCGCGCATCGCCGAGATGCTGGATGCGCCCGTCATGACCGGCCGCATGGGCCAGGGCGTGATCGACGGCCGCCATCGCCTGTCCGTCACCATGCCCGCCGGCTACCTGTTCTGGGGTGAGGCCGACGTGGTCCTGGCCGTCGGCACGCGCCTTTCGGCGCAGCAGCAGAACTGGGGCCTCGACGACAAGCTCAAGATCATCCGCGTCGATGTCGACAGCGAGGAACTCGACCGCCAGCGCCGGCCGGAGATCGGCATCGTCGGCGACGCCACGGCGACGATGAAGGCGCTGGCCGACAAGCTCGGCAAGCATGCCGCCAAGCCCAACGGCCGGGCCGAGCGCGTGGCCGAGACCAAGGCGCGCGCCAACAAGGCGGTGCGCGACAAGCTCGCGCCACAGGTCGCCTACCTCGAAGCCATCCGCAAGGCGCTGCCCGAGGACGGCATCCTGGTCGATGAGCTGACGCAGATGGGCTATGCCGCCCGCCTCGCCTGGCCGACCTACAAGCCGCGCACCTTCCTGTCGCCGGGCTACCAGGGCACGCTGGGCTGGGGCTACGCCACCTCGCTCGGCGTCAAGGTCGCCAAGCCCGACACGCCGGTCGTGGCGATCAGCGGCGACGGCGGCTTCCTGTTCACCGCCATGGAGATGGCGACGGCCGCACAGCACGGCATCGGCGTGGTCGCCGTCGTGTTCAGCGACGGCGCCTACGGCAACGTCAAGCGCATCCAGCAGCAGTCGTTCAACAACCGCACCATCGCCAGCGAGCTGCGCAATCCCGACTTCGTCAAGCTGGGCGAGAGCTTCGGCCTGCATGCCGAGCGCGTGAAGTCGCCGGAGGAGCTCAGCGCCGCCATCGCGCGCGGCATCGCCCGCGGTGGCCCGACGCTGATCGACTGCCCGGTCGGCGAGCTGCCCGATCCGTGGTCGATTGTGCAGGTGCCGAGGAACAGACCGGCGAAGTCCTGAAATCATTCCTCCCCATCGCTTCTGGCGATGGGGAGGAACGAGTCTACCGCCTAAGCGAAAAATTCCTGCAGCAGACCGAGCATGGCGGACCACGAGCGTCGGTCCGCCGCGGCGTGGTAGGCGAACGCCGGATTTCCTGTGGCGCCGGCTTCGGGATTGGTGAAGGCATGCACCGCTCCACCGTAGACGTGGACCTGCCAATCGACCTCGGAGCGGCCCATCTCCTCCTCGAAGGCTGCGACTTCCGCCGGCGGCACCAGGGGATCGGCCGCGCCATGGCATATGAGCACCTTGGCCTTGATGTTGGCCGCATCGGCGGGTCGTGGGCTTGCGAGAACGCCATGGAAGCTCACGACGGCGGCGAGCGGTGCGCCGCTGCGCGCCAGCTCGAGTGCCGTGCCGCCACCGAAACAATAGCCGAGCGCCGCCAGCCTGGAGCGGTCGACGCCTTCCTGTCGTGACAGCGCTTCCAGCGATGCGTGCGCCCTCGCCCGCCAGCGATCGACATCGGCGCGCAAGGCGCGCATCAGCTCGCCGGCCTGCGCCATGTCCCGAGCCAGCAGGCCCTCGCCGTACAGGTCAGCGACAAGAGTCGGATAGCCCAGCGCGGCCAACCGCCCTGCACATTCGATCGCATGGGCGCCGACACCGCGGGCATCGGGAAACAGCACGATCGCGGGACCGGCGGTTCGCTTGCCGTCGCGGACCAGGACGCCCTTCAGCCTGACATCACCGTCGCGATAGTCGAGGATCGTCGACGTCATCCGTGCCTACGCGCCGTAAGTCTTCAGCACATCGGGATCGGGATCGCGTCCGAGGCCCGGTCCAGTCGGCACGACGAAGCCGCCATCGACCGGCATCACCAGCTCGCCGTAGAGGCTGGCCTCGAGATCCAGGTGATAGCGCTCGACCATGCCGCCCGGTCCGCCGCGCGCCGCCAGCAGATGAAGCGTGGCGAGGAAGCCCGGGCCGAAATAGGGCGAGTGCGGCATCAGGCTGACGCCGGCCGCGTCCGCGAGGTTGGCGACCTTCAGGAACTCGGTCACGCCACCCACCTTGGTGACGCTGGGCTGGGCGTAGTCGACGGCGCCGGCGGCGAACATGTCGCGGAACTGGAACGACGTGCAGTTGTTCTCGCCCGCCGCCATGGGCACGCCCGTGCCCTCGCGCAGGCGGGCGATGGCGGTGAAATCCTCGGGCGGGAAGATCGGCTCCTCCAGCCAGTGCAGATCGTATTGGCGGAGCTTCAACGTCATGTGCCGCGCCTGCTCCGGCGTCCACGGGCAGTTGGTGTCGACCATGATGGCGACGTCGTTGCCCGCGGCCAGCCGCGCCGCCTTGACCTCGGGCTCCTCGGTCTCGTGCAGCTTGATGTGGCGATATCCTTCCTCGACCGCCTGCCTGGTGCGGGCCGCAACCTTCTCCGGATCGCGATACTTCAGCAGGCTGGCATAGGCCGGCAGCTTGTCGCGGCCGGCGCCGCCCAGCAGCCGATGCAAGGGCAGGCCGGCCGCCTTGCCGGCGATATCCCACAGCGCGATGTCGAGGCCGGACAAGGCAAAGATCGTGATGCCGTAGCGGCCGAACAGGTGGAGCTTCTGCTGCAGGTCGTAGGAGAGCTTGGCGATGTCGCGGGCGTCCTGGCCGATCGCGATGGGCGCGACCATGTTGTGCACGGCGGCGCGCACGGCGTCGGTGCAGGCATAACAGAACGCCTCGCCCCAGCCGACGATGCCGTTGTCGGTCTCGACCCGCACCAGCAGGATGTTGTTGGTCGTCCAGGTACGCAGGCCTTCGCCCTTGTGGTCGCCGCCGAAGGTGTACGGCACCTTCACCGACTGCGTGTCGATACGCGCGATCTTCACTCGATCCTCCCCCTGCTCTTGATGTCGGCTAACAGCTTCTCGGCATGCGCCTGGTTGGCCAGCCGCTTGGACGCAAAACGCGGATCGCCGGCCGGCGCGACTGCCAGCAGGCAGTCCGCGAGGCTGGGTGGCAGCGGCGGCGGCTCGGTCTGCTCCTCCGGCATCTCCACTTCGGCCTGGGTGAAATAGGTGCGGTCGTCGTCGGTCTTGAAGAAGTCGACGTCCCAATGGAAGGGACCGTCGGCCCAGGAATAGCGCAGCTTCTGCAGGGTCTCGCGACGCTGTGACCATAGCCGCTCGAAATCGACTGCACTGATCTCGGTCTCGATCTCGACGATCTGGCCGTCGACCGGCCGCTTGTAGGTGAAGACGTGACGGACCGCGCCACCTTCCTCGACCGAGCGGATGCGCATCCCGGACACGTCGAGATAGGCCTGGCGCAGGAAGCTTCTGGTCACGCCGGGCCGTTCGGCCAGGCGCCGCTCCAAGTCGCCATCGTCCCGCAGGACAAACTTTCGTTCGTTCTCGATCGGCATGCTAGACTCGCATCATCATGGCCGCCCAGACCCTCGATGACCTGCCGACCCCCGCTCTCATTCTCGACCGGGCAATCCTGCGCCGCAACCTCAAGCGCATGAGCGAGCGCCTGCGTAATGCGGGCGTCATGCTGCGCCCGCACCTCAAGACGGCAAAATCGATCGAGGTCGGCCGCATGGCGGTCGAGGGCCATGACGGGCGCATCACCGTCTCGACGCTGGCCGAGGCGCGCTATTTCGCCGACGGCGGCTTCAAGGACATCCTCTATGGCGTGGGCGTGGTGCCGTCCAAGCTGCCGGCCATCGCCGAGCTGCGCCGCCGCGGCGTCAACCTTCGCGTCGTCACTGACAATCTTGTGGTCGCGAGGGCGATCGCCGATGCGGCAAAGAACGGCGACACCTTCTCGGTCTTCATCGAAATCGACAGCGGCGGCGGCCGCGCCGGGCTTCCCTGGCCCGAGCTGCCCGGCCTTCTGCAGATCGCCCGCATCTTGCACGGCACGCCTGGCGTCGAGCTCGCCGGCGTCATGACACACGCCGGCCACTCCTATCACGAGAGCACGCCTGAGGGCATTGCCGCCGTCGCCGAGCAGGAGCGCCAGGCCATCGTCGGCGCTGCCGAAAAGCTGCGCGCGGCCGGCATCCCCTGCCCCATCGTCTCCGGCGGCTCGACGCCGACCGCCATGCACAGCCGCGACTTCACCGGCATCACCGAGATGCGGCCGGGCGTCTATGTGTTCAACGACCTCGACCAGGAATACATCGGCTCCTGCGCGCCGTCCGATCTCGCGCTGTCGGTGCTGGCCTCGGTGATCGGCCATTATCCGCATCGCAACCAGATGCTGGTCGATGCCGGTGCGCTGGCCCTCTCCAAGGACATCAGCGCCCAGGAGTTCAAGCCGCAGGTCGGCTACGGCACCATCGTCGATGCGCCGGCCAAGGACATGGCCGTGGTCGCCTGCTCGCAGGAGCACGGCTTCGTCGGCGCCGAGGAGCCGATCCCCTACGGCAACCTGCCGATCGGCTCGCGCGTGCGCATCCTGCCCAACCACGCCTGCATCACGGCGGCGGCCTACGACCGCTACTACGTGGTCGACAGCGAGCTCGACGGCGGCAAGTCGGTGGTCGACGTCTACGACCGCATCAATGGGTGGTGACGGAGCGCGGGCCTCCGGCCCGCCTCATGAGCGGGCCGGAGGCCCGCGCTCCCTTAAAGCGAGCTGACCGTATGCCCGCCATCGACGGTCAGCACGCTGCCCGTCATGAAACTCCCCGCCTCCGACGCCAGCAACAGCAGCGCGCCGTCGAGATGCTCGGGCTTGCCGATGCGGCGCTGCGGGATGCGGTCGATCAGACGCTGGCCGGCGGGCGTCTTCCAGAAGTCGCCGTTCATCTCGGTCTCGATGTAGCCCGGGCAGATCGCGTTGACGCGGATGTCGTGGCGCGCCCATTCCATGGCGAGCGCGCGCGTGAGGTGGATCAGTCCGGCCTTCGAGGCATTGTAGGGCGCCACCTGCCCGATCGTGCGCAGGCCCAGGATCGAGGCGATGTTGACGATCACGCCGGGACGCTTGGCCATCAGCCAGCGCTTGCCCGCCGTCTGCGCCACCAGCCAGGCGCCGCGCAGGTTGGTGTTGACCACGGCGTCCCAGTCTTCGACCGGCATCTCGAGCGCCGGCTTCACGATCGAGATGCCGGCGTTGTTGACCACGATGTCGATCGGGCCCAGCGCTTCTTCCGCCGCCGCGAAAGCCGCGGTGATCGAGTCACCCGACTGAACGTCGAGCTCGACGGCGACAGCCTTCGCGGCCCGCCGACTGCAATTCCGCCTGTAGAGAGGCGAGCCGGTCGGCGCGCCGTGCGGCGATGGCGACAGATGCGCCTGCGGCGGCCAGCGTGCGCGCGAAGTGCACACCGAGTCCCGACGATGCACCGGTGACCAGCGCCACCTTGCCCGTCAGGTCGAATTGCTTGGACATCGCGGCCACTCCCTAGTTTGATGCCCCGCTGCATCATCAGGCCTTATAAGCGAGCGACGGTTTCGGGGGAATTATGGATCTCGGTCTCAGGGGCAAGCGCGTGCTGGTCACCGGCGGCACCAAGAGCATTGGCCGCGCCATCGTCGATGCTTTCGTAGCCGAAGGCGCGGTCGTCGGCTTCTGCGCGCGCGACGCCAAGCTCGTGAAGGAGCGCGAGGCGGACTGGCGATCCAAGCAGCATCGCGTCGAAGGCAGCGCGCTCGACGTCACCGACAACACGGCGCTGAAGAAATGGATCGACGGCTTCGCCGGCAATGGCGGCATCGACCATTTCGTCGCCAATGTCAGCGCGCTCGGCACCGAGGACAACGAGGCGGGCTGGCGCAAGGCGATCGACATCGACATCGTCTCGACGGTGAACGCGGCCCATCACGCCCGGCCGCACCTCGAGAAGACAGGGCTCGGCGCCACCCTCACCATCATCGGCACCGTGTCGTTCGTCGAGATCTCGGGCCCGACCTCGCCCTACCGCTCGGTCAAGGCGGCCCTCGTGCCGTTCGCCAAGTCGCTCGCCATCGACATGGCGCCCAAGGGCGTGCGCGCCAACGTCGTGTCGCCCGGCACCATCCTGGAGGACGGCAACACCTGGGGCCGCCAGCGCGACGCCGGCGCCGAGCGCTATAAGCGCATGTTGGCGCGCAACCCGAGCGGCCGCATGGGCACGCCGCAGGAGGTCGCGTCGTGCGTGGTGTTCCTGGCCGGTGCCCCCGCCTCGTTCGTCTCGGGCAACAATTTCATCGTCGACGGCGCCATGACGGCACGGGTGCAGTACTGAACAGCCAGTCCAAGACGACGCCCTGGGCGCTGGTCGGCCTGCTGGTCGCCGCCGGCATGGTGGCGGCGTTCCATGTCGGCAAGGTGCCGCCCTCGATCCCGTCGCTCCGCGACGACCTCGGCGCGGACCTGCGCCAGGCCGGCTGGCTGCTGGCGATGGTCAACCTGACCGCGGCCGTCGGCGGCATGACCATCGCGCTCACCGTCGACCGCTTCGGCCATCGCCGACTGATCGTGCTGGGCACGGCGTTATGCGGCGTCGCGAGCCTGCTCGGTGCCTTCGCCGACAGCATCGATCTGCTGCTGGTCTGGCGCTTCCTCGAGGGCCTGGGCTTCATCATCGTCACGGTGTCGGTTCCCACCCTGGTGCTGCGGGTCACCGAACTGCGCGACCGGCATCGCGCCATGACGATCTGGACCTCGTACATGCCGGCCGGCGCCGGCGCCATGATGCTGATCGCGGCGGTCATCCTGCCTGAGACGTCATGGCGGGCGGTCTGGCTGGTGGCGTCGGCCGCGTCGCTGGCCATGCTCGCCGCGCTGCTCCTGCGCGCCGTGCCGCGGCACGAGCTCGATGCCCAGCCGGCCAATCGGCGGCCGATCCTGCATGAGATGGCGGAAGTGGCGACCAGCGGCGGGCCGCTCGCGACAGCGATCTGCTTCGGCGCCTATTCCTGCTGCTGGCTTGCCATCGTCGGCTTCCTGCCAACCTTGCAGGTCGAACGCTTGGGCTTCTCGACCGCCACGGCGGCGATCGTCACGGCGCTGGTGACGGCGGTGAACGTGGCCGGGAACCTTCTGGCCGGCATTCTGCTGCAGCGTGGCCTGCCGCGCGCCACGGTGATCGCCGGGGCGGCGATCTCCATGGCGTTCTGCGCCGCCGGCATCTTCGTCGACGGCGTGCCCGACCTGTGGCGCCTGGTGCTGGCGGGGATCTATTCGGCCGTGATCGGCGTGGTGCCCGGCGCGCTGTTCACCGGCCTGCCGGTGCACTCGCCGCGGCCCGAGCTGGTGGGCGCGTCGACCGGCCTCTTGATGCAGGGTTCCAACTTCGGCGGCCTGATCGGTCCGCCGATCACCGGCGCCCTGGTTGCATCGGGCGGCTGGCCCGCCGCTGCATGGCTGACATCCATTGCCCTGGGGGTGGTCGCGGGTTCGGCTCTCTTTCTGCACTGGCGCGAAAGGCGTAAACTTACGGCATGATTTACGTCGACGTCGTTTCCGACACGATCTGTCCCTGGTGCTACATCGGCAAAAGGCGGTTCGAGCGCGCCCTGGCGCAGAGCGGCCGCACCGACATCGCCGTGGCCTGGCGTCCGTTCCAGCTCAATCCCGACATGCCGCCCGAGGGCATGACGCGCGACGACTATGTGCGCGCGAAGTTCGGCGGCGGCGACCGGCCGCGCCAGATCTACCAGGCGATCGCCGAAAGCGGCCGCGAGGCCGGCATAGAATTCCAGTTCTCGCGCATCCGGCGCACGCCCAACACCGTGCTGTCGCATCGGCTGGTGCACTGGAGCGCCAAGAACAACGTGCAGGACGAGACCGTGGCCGAGCTGTTCAAGCTCTATTTCGAGGAAGGCCGCGACATCGGCGACATGGAGACGATGGTCGAATGCGCCGTGCGCGTCGGCATCGACGAGCTGCGCGCGCGGCGCTACCTGATGAGCGACGAGGGCCGCCAGGAGGTCGTGGCCTCCGACGTCTATGCCCGCCGCCTCGGCATCAACGGCGTGCCCTGCTTCATCGTCAACCGCAAGTACGCCGTCTCCGGCGCTCAGCCGCCGTCGGCCTTCGTCGAGGTCTTCAACCTCGCCGAACGCGACGCGGCGACCAGCGCGGCGCAGTCGACGGCGTAGGACAGCGAGCCTTCGGCTCGCTGTCCGTCATCCTGAGCGCAGCGAAGGATCTCGTGCCCGTGGCAAGCGGTGACGAGATCCTTCGCTGCGCTCAGGATGACGATTAACATATGATATGTTATAAAACATATCATGCCCCAGAACCCCGCCCGAACGGCCCGGACCCGGGCTGAAATCCTCGAACACGCCGGCCGGCTGTTCCGCCTGCGCGGCTATGCCGGCACCAACATCGACGACGTCATGCTGGCGGCCGGCCTGACGCGCGGCGCCTTCTATGCTCATTTCAACTCGAAGGATGACCTGTTCACCGAGGCGGTGATCGCCGGCACCGGCCTGCGCACGCGATTGCGCGGCGCGCCGCCCGCCGCGGTGCTGAAGGCCTATCTCGACAAGGCCGAGCTGGTCGCGAGCGCTCCCACCTGCGTGCTGGCGGCGCTGCTCCTCCGACGTCGCCCGCGCGCCGCTGCCGGCGCGGCTCGCCTACGCCAACCTGCTCCATGCGGCGATCGGCGAGATCGCCGGGGCGAAGAAGCGCAAGCTCGACAGCGACGCGACGGTGGCGGTGATCCTGGCCGTCGGGGCCGTCGCGCTCGCCCGCGCCTCGGGCGACACGCGGCTGAGCGACTGGCTGCTGCGTTGCGCGCATCGGGCCATCGCTGCCCCTGCTCAAGCCGCGAGCTTCGCCAAAGAAGAGACGATCGACGTCACGCCGGAAAGCCGCTGGCGCTCGTCGTTCCAGGCGCGCTGCACGATCACGCGGTGGTCGGGCCGCAGGCGCACCAAAGGCGCGTTCTTCTGCAGCCAGGCGATGAGCTTGTCGGGCTTGGCGAACTTGTTGTCGTGCAGCGACAGCACGACCGCCTTCTCGCCGGCGTCGATGCGGTCGACGCCCGCCGAACGGCACAGCACTTTCAGCGCCACGGTGTTCAGCAGGAACTCGGCCTCGGGCGGCATCTTGCCGAAGCGGTCGACAAGTTCGGCGGCGAACGAGTCGACCTCGGCCTGGTTGGCCAGCGCGCCGATGCGGCGGTAGAGGCCCATGCGCACCGAGAGGTCGGCGATGTATTCCTCGGGCAGCAGCACCGGGATGCCGAGATTGAGCTGCGGCGACCAGTCGGCGCGCTCTGCCTCGCGTGCCTGCCCGCGTGCTGCTTCCACCGCCTCCTCGAGGAGCTGCTGGTAGAGCTCGATGCCGACCTCGCGGATATGGCCCGACTGCTCCTCGCCCAAAAGGTTGCCGGCGCCGCGGATGTCGAGGTCGTGGCTGGCGAGCTGGAAGCCCGCGCCCAGCGTGTCGAGGGTCTGCATGACCTCCAGCCGCTTGGACGCCGCCTCGTTCAGCGCCTTGCCGGGCGGCACCGTCAGGTAGGCATAGGCTCGCATCTTGCCGCGGCCGATGCGGCCCCTGAGCTGGTAGAGCTGGGCCAGGCCGAACATGTCGGCGCGGTGGATCACCATGGTGTTGGCGTTCCTGATGTCGAGGCCGCTTTCGACGATGTTGGTCGACAGCAGCACGTCGAACTTGCCGTCGACGAAATCCTGCATGGTGTTCTCGATCGCCGTCGGCGCGAGCTTGCCGTGCGCCATGGCCATGCGGATCTCGGGCACCAGCTCGCGCAGCTCGACTGCGATCTGCGCCAGGTCTTCTATGCGCGGGCAGACATAGAAGCTCTGGCCGCCGCGATACTGCTCGCGCAGCAGCGCCTCGCGGATGGTCACGCCGTCGAACGGCGTGACGAAGGTGCGCACGGCCAGGCGATCGACCGGCGGCGTGGCGATCAGGCTCATGTCGCGCACGCCGGTCAGCGCCAGCTGCAGGGTGCGCGGGATCGGCGTTGCCGTCAGCGTCAGCACATGGACGTCGGCGCGCAGCTCCTTCAGCCGCTCCTTGTGGCTGACGCCGAAATGCTGCTCCTCGTCGACGATCAGCAGCCCGAGGTCCTTGAACTCGATGCTCTTGGCGAGCAGCGCGTGGGTCCCGATCACGATGTCGACGTTGCCTTCCTTGACCGCCTCCTTGGTGGCCTTGGCCTCCTTGGCGGCAACCAGGCGCGACAGGCGGCCGATGCGCACCGGCAGGCCCTGGAAGCGCTCGCTGAAGGTGCGATGATGCTGGCGCGCTAAAAGCGTGGTCGGCGCGATCACCGCGACCTGCTTGCCCGACAGCGCCGCCACGAAGGCCGCGCGCAGGGCGACCTCGGTCTTGCCGAAGCCGACGTCGCCGCAGATCAGCCGGTCCATCGGCTTGCCGGACGACATGTCGTCCAGCACGTCGGAAATGGCCTGCAGCTGATCGTCGGTCTCGGCATAGGGGAAGCGGGCGCAGAACTCCTCGTAGGCGCCTTCGGGCGGGCTCATGGTCTCGCCGCGGCGGATGGCGCGTTCGGCCGCGATCTTGATCAGCCGGTCGGCCATGTCGGCGATGCGCTGCTTCAGCCGCGCCTTGCGCGACTGCCAGGCGACGCCGCCCAGGCGGTCGAGGGCCGCGCCCTCCTCCGCCGAGCCGTAGCGGCTCAGCACGTCGATGTTCTCGACCGGCACGAAGAGCTTGTCGCCGCCCTCGTAGGTCAGCCTGAGGCAGTCGTGCCGCGCGTACTGGATTTCCAGCGTGACCAGGCCTTCGTAGCGTCCGACGCCATGCTCGCGATGGACCACCAGATCGCCTTCGCTCAAGGCCGCGGCCTCGGCGATGAAGCGCTCGGACGGCCGCCGCTTCTTGGCCGGCCGCGACAGGCGATCGCCGATGATGTCCTCTTCGCCGATGACTTCCAGGCCGTCCAGCACGAAGCCGTGCTCGACCGGCCAGACGGCGACGCCGAGCGCGCCGGGCGGCAGGCCCTGCACTGTGGCGAAGTCGGCAACGGGCACCGGTGTCGTGGCGCCATGCTCCTGCAGGAGATGTTGCAGGCGGCTCGCCGATCCCTCGGTGTAGCCCGCGACCAGCACGCGCCGGCCGGCGGTGTTGGCCGCCTTCACGTGCTCGGCCACGACGTCGAACAGGTTGACGCCCTGCGCCGTGCGCGCCCGCGCGAAACCTTCGTGGCGGCGGCCGGCGAGGTCGATCGTGTTCGGCGCGTCGGGCGCGGCATCGAAGCTGGTGAACTGGCCGACGGCGTGGCCTTCGAGCAGGCGATCCCATTCCGACGGCTTCAGGTAGATCCGTTCCGGCGGCACGGGCTTGTAGTCGGCCGCACCGGTCATGCCGCCTTTGGCGCCGGTCTTGAGCCTGGCGTCATAGTAGTCGGTGATGAGGTCGTGCCGCGCCTTGAAGGCTTCGGCGATCTGGTGATCGGCCGTGACAATGGCCTCGGCGCAGTAGTCGAGCAGGGTCTCCAGCCGCTCATGGAACAGCGGCAGCCAGTGCTCCATGCCGACATGGCGCTGGCCGGCCGACACCGCTTCGTAGAGCGCATCGTCGGTGGCGTTGCCGAACAACTCGCGATAGCCGCCACGGAAGCGCGCGATGCTGTCCTTGGTGAGCAGCACCTCGCTCACCGGCAGCACCACCACCTCCTCGCGCGTGCCGGTCGAGCGCTGGCTCATGGGATCGAACGAGCGGATCTCCTCGAGCACGTCGCCGAACAGGTCGAGCCGCAACGGTTCGGGCGTGCCGGGCGGGAAGAGATCGACGAGGCCGCCGCGCACGGCGAACTCGCCGGGCTCCATGACGGTCTCGGAGCGGCCATAGCCGTTCTCGCCCAAGAACTTCATCAGCCAGTTGGCATCGACCGTCTGGCCCTTCTTCAGGACCACCGCCGCCTCGGCGTAGAGGCTGCGCGGCGGCACCTTCTGCAGGGCAGCGCCGACCGACGCCAGGATGACGCGCGCCGGCGCGCCGGGCTTCTTCGGTTGCGCGAGGCGCACCAGCGTCTCCAGCCGCTCGGCGACGATGTCGGGATGGGGCGACAGGCGGTCGTAGGGCAGGCAGTCCCAGGCCGGGAAGACCAGGACCTCGCGCTCGGGCGCGAAGAAGCGCAGGCCGTCCTGCAGGCGCTCGAGCCGCTGGCCGTCGCGCGCCACGTGCAGGATGTCCTGCCCGCCGGTGGTGCGGGCGAGCTCGGCCAGCGCCAGCGCGTCGGCGCCCTCGGGCAGGCCGGCAATCGTCCAGCGGCCGGGCTTGCGCGGGATGACGGACAGGGTTTCGGAAAGCGACGTCATCGGACCGCGGGCTCCTCATGTTCTTCCGGACCGCGAGCTTCCAGCTCGCTCAAGCTCATGAGCGAGCTGGAAGCTCGCGGTCCGGAAGACATGAAACGCGACATACCTAAAACCTCACGCGGAACGCTTTTAGCCTGCGCAGCACCGGGGAGTCGGCCTCGGGCGGGATCTCCACCTGGCCGGTGACCCAGTCGAAGATCTCGTTGTCGCCCGCCGCCAGCAGCCGCTCGTATTGATCGAGCTCGGCTGAGCCGAACTCCGCAATATGGGCGCGCGCGAACTGGCCCAGGAGGATGTCGTTCTCCTTGTTGCCGCGATAGACGCTGCGATAAAGCAAGCGCTTACGCCGCGTCTCGAGATCGGTCTCGCGCGTCATGTTTTCCCCAGAAAGCGGCGTAGCATATAGGTGGCGGCGATGGTGAAGTCACGCGGCCTGAAAGCCTAGCAACCATGCGTCCGCAGAGCCTCACGCCCCTGTTCGCCCAGACCACGTCGCTGCCCGGCATCGGGCCGCGGCTGGGCAAGCTCGTGGAGAAACTTGCAGGCCCACTGGTCGTCGACCTTCTGTGGCACCTGCCCTTCGCCGTGGTCGACCGGCGCAATGCGCCCGAGGTGGTGCACGCCAAGGCGGGCGAGATCGCCACCATGACCGTGACCGTCGACGAGCACCTGGTGCCGCGCAATCCGCGCCAGCCCTATCGCGTGTGGTGCAGCGACGAGACCGGGCGCCTCTGCCTCACCTACTTCAACGGCCGCGAGGACTACCTGAAGAAGCTCCTGCCGCCGGGCGAGGTCCGCGTGGTGAGCGGCAAGGTCGAGAACTACCAGGGCGAGGTGCAGATGACGCATCCCGACCATGTCGTGCCGCTCGACCAGCGCGAGCAGATCCTGCGCGTCGAGCCGGTCTACGGCCTGACCGCGGGCCTGACGCAGCGGCCGGTGCAGAAGGCCATCGCCGCCGCCGTCGAGCGCTCGCCCGAGCTGCCGGAGTGGCAGGACGCGGCTTTTCACAAGCGCAACAAGTGGGACAGCTGGCACGCCGCGCTGGCGCGCGCCCACACACCGGACGAGCAGGCCGACCTGTCGCCCATGCATCCGGCGCGCGCCCGCCTGGCCTTCGACGAGCTTTTGGCCAGCCAGCTCGCCATCGCCCTGGTGCGCCATCACAACCGCACTGTCGCGGGCCATGCCACCAAGGGCGACGGCCGCCTGCGCGCCAAGGTGCTGAAAAGCTTGCCCTTCGAATTGACGCCGAGCCAGAAGACCGCGGTCGCCGAGGTCGGGGCCGACATGGCCAAGCCCGAGCGCATGATCCGCCTGCTGCAGGGCGACGTCGGCAGCGGCAAGACGCTGGTCGCCCTGCTCGCCATGCTGATCTGCGTCGAGGCCGGCGCGCAGGCCGCGCTGATGGCGCCGACCGAGATCCTGGCGCGCCAGCACCACGCCACCATCGCACCGCTCGCCGAGGCGGCCGGCGTGCGGCTGGCGCTGCTCACGGGCCGCGACGGCCAGAAGCAGAAGAAGGAAACGCTGGCCGGCCTGGCCGACGGCTCGATCCATCTCGTCGTCGGCACGCACGCGCTCGTCCAGGAGGACGTCGAGTTCGCCGACCTCGCACTCGGCCGTGGTCGACGAGCAGCATCGCTTCGGCGTGCACCAGCGCATGGCGCTGTCGTCCAAGGGCCATGCCGTCGACCTGCTGGTGATGACCGCGACGCCGATCCCGCGCACCCTGATGCTGGCGGCCTACGGCGATCTCGACGTCTCCAAGCTCACCGAGAAGCCGGCCGGCCGCCAGCCGATCGACACCCGCACCCTCCCGCTCGAGCGCATCGCCGAGGTGGCCGACGCCGTCGGCCGCCAGATCACGACCGGCGGACGCGTCTATTGGGTGTGCCCGCTGATCGAGGAATCCGAGGACATCGACCTCGCCAACGCCGAGGAGCGCTTTCGTCTTCTGGGCGCGCGCTTTCCCGGCAAGGTCGGCCTGCTGCATGGCCGCCTGAAGGGCGCCGAGCGCGAGGCGACCATGGCGGCGTTCGCCGAGGGCCGGTTGTCGATCCTGGTGGCGACCACCGTGATCGAGGTCGGCGTCGACGTGCCGGCCGCGACCGTGATGGTGATCGAGCACGCCGAGCGCTTCGGCCTCGCCCAGCTCCACCAGCTGCGCGGCCGCGTCGGACGCGGGGCCGCCAAGTCGACCTGCCTCCTGCTCTATGCCCAGCCGCTCGGCGAGACCGCCAAGGCGCGGCTCGCCATCATGCGCGAGACCGAGGACGGCTTTCGCATCGCCGAGGAGGACCTGCGTCTGCGCGGCGCCGGCGAGCTTCTGGGCACCCGGCAAAGCGGCCTGCCCGACATGCGCCTGGCCGACCTCGCGGCCCATGCCGAGCTGCTGCAGGCGGCACGCGATGACGCCCGACTCGTCATTGAGCGCGATCCCGACCTGCAATCCGAGCGCGGTGCGGCCCTGCGCGCCCTGCTCTACCTGTTCCGGCGCGACGATGCGGTGAGGACGCTGCGCGCCGGTTGAGAGGTCGCATCGCGCCACGTCACGGTGAGCCGCTTCCGGGTTGTGAGGCTTGTCCGGTACGGGCGCTTCCTCGGTCGCGTCGCGTGCCTTCCACCAGTTCTCGCCATTGGGCGGATCGTCGGACGGCGGCTTCGGGCGGTCGCTCCAGTCCTGACGCCGGCGGTTGCGCAGCCAGAAGATGCAGGCGCGGATGTCGGGCGGATGATGCACGGTCTTGGTGAGCGTCCTCTCCTCGCCGCGCCACAGCACGGTGCGCTCAATCTTGCTGTCATAGCCGACCGCGCGCTCGTAGAGGCCTCGGGCCACGCGGGAGTTGGCCACCGCCCGGCCCTCGAGCACGGCGGCGGTGAACTCGGGAATGCGCGCGATCCAGTTGTCGATGGTGCGCGGCGCCACTTCGAAGAAGCCGGCGAGCTCCTCGTTGGTGGCGCCGAGCAGGCAGTAGTTGCTGGCCAGCTCGCAGAATTCGGGGCGGAAGCTGGTGGGGCGGCCGATGGCGTTCATACACCGAATATAACCTGGGTGATTTACAAGAACAAGCACTATCGTTATTTTTTGCGACCAGAGTTTTTGCGTACCGTAGGGGAGACTTTGATGCGCTCGCCGGCGGGCGGAAGCACAATCCAAGTATGCCTGCCCCTCGCAGATGCTAGAGCGTGATGACGCTTGTTCAAATCAACGTCTCTTTCGTCATCCTGAGCGCAGCGAAGGATCTCATCGCCAGACCGTACAAAGCTCATTCTGGCGAACGGCGATGAGGTCCTTCGCGGCGCTCAGGACGACAGAAAAGCCGCGTCGTTCAAAGAAGGCAAATGGATCAAGTATCATCACGCTAGGTGATGCCAGCAGTGCCAGCACGGAATGCCCGGCTACTTGCTGGCTTTCTTGAAGGTTGATTCCCAGGCGACCTCATCGTGAAGAGGCCAGCAGCCCTGACCTCAGTGTGCAACAGGTTCAGTCGCGGCTCACGGCGGCGGCTCTTCGTTTGGCAGATCCGGAGCGACTACTGCCGCTGAAACCGCTCTGCCTCGGCCTCACCCAGCCAGTACGTCATGCCCATGTCGCGGTACATCGTTGCTGCGACGGTGAGGTGCTCGCACGGCTGATTCCGCTTGCCCGTACGCAGATGGAGCTTGCCGAGGCCGAGATGGCAGTGGGCGACGAGGGGGCGCATGCCACGCGGCTCGGCGAGCGCGAGCGCGCGGCGGTAGCAATCCTCGCCACGCTTGGCGTCAAAGCGGTCGGCATGAGTCGCGATGTCGCCGTGCAGGTGCAGGGCGTGCGCGGCGAAGCCGGGATGATGCGGCGAGGCTTCGAGCGTGCGGTCGGCCAGGCGCCGCGCCTCGTCGAGCAGTCCGAGCCGCAGGCTGGCGCGACCCAACCCCAGGTAGTTCCAGGCGAGAACGAAGCCCCTGGCGGCGTGACGATCGAGGAGCTGCTCGCCTTCGCGCAGCCGGTCCAGGGCCTTGCCGGTTTCGCCGAGCTCGGCCAGCACCCAGGCGGAGGAGGCGATGAGCTGGCCGAGCATGATCTCGGCGTCCGCCGGCTGGGCCGCCGCGATGCCGCGCTCGACCAGCGATCGCGCCCCGGTCCAGTCACCCGCGATGACGTGGTGCACGCCCGCCGCGTGGTGGACAAAGGCGACCATGGCTGGGATCTGCGTGGCTTCGGCGAAGCGGATCGCCTCGCTTTCGTATCCGCGCGCCTCGGCGAAGCGTCCGAGCTGGGCGAGGCTGAACGTCAGCCAACGGCGATCCTGGATCGAGGGCGGCGCCAAATCCAGGAAGTGGTCGTGCATCCGCTCGCCGGCCAGCGACGCCGCCAGGCTGTTGGTGGCCAGCTCGACCACGCGCGCGTAGTCGCCCCGGTAGTAATGCGCCTGCTCGAGAGCGTTGGCGACGACCATGCCGATGGCGGTATCGCCGAGGCGTCTCGCAAGCGCCAACGCGCGATTGCCGGTCACGACCGCCTGCTCCGGATCGCCGAAGCTCGCCTGGGCGCTCGCCATGAACGCACCGATGTGGGCGCGGCGGCGATCGTCGCCCAGTCGTTCGGCGAGTTCCTCCGCCTCGCGCAGGCGCTCGAGGAAGCGCCGGCCTTCTCCCAGCAATTGCAGCGACGTGCGAAGCTCCAGGCGGATGTCGATGCCCTGCTCGAGCGCGAACGTGCGTTGCGGCATTGCGTCGAGCAGCGCGATTGCGCGCTCGAAGGAGCTGACCGCCTCCCGGTTGGCGGATCGCGTGCTGGCGCGCTGAGCGGCCTTGCGCCAATAGCCGGCGGCCTCAGGCACAAACCCGGCCTCGCTATAATGGTAGGCAACGAGCTCGGGCAAGCTCTCGGCCATCGCCACGAAACGCTCGACCAGAAGCTTGGCGATGCTCGCGTGCAACTGACGCCGCCGGGTCCTGAGCAGCATCGCATAGGCGGCGTCCTGCACCAGTGCGTGCTTGAAGGTGTAGGTCGCGATCGGCGGGGCGCCGCGCCGCGAGACGGGGCCGGAGGCGGTCAGGCGGTCGAGGCCCGCTTCGAGGTCGGTTGCGCCCAGCTCCGACACCGCCGCGATCAGCTCGTAGGAGAATTCACGACCGATCACCGAGCCGATCTGCGCCACCTCCCTGACCGGACCGAGCCGATCGAGGCGGGCCATCAGCGAGGCCTGCAGCGTCGTCGGCACGGCGAGCGGCGACAGCGGTCGGTCGAGCACGTAGCTCTGCGCCGTCTCGCGCAGGAGCCCGCTCTCAACCAGTGTGGTCGCGAGCTCCTCGATGAACAGCGGAACGCCGTCGGCCTGCGCGAGGACTTGTTCGATGGCCGCATCGGGCAGCGCCTTGCCGCCGGCAACTCCGGCCAGGAGGCCGGCGCTGTCGCGGCGGCCGAGCCGGCTCAAGGGCAGCGTCGTTACCTGCGGCTCGCCGATCCAGGCGGGCTGCAGCTCCGGCCGCATCGTGACGACCAGCAGCACGCGCGCTCGGCAGCACGGGCAACCAAGCGATCGAGTGATTCCTGCGAGGTCGGATCGATCCAGTGGATATCCTCGAACACCATCAGGACTGGCCCCTTGGCGGCCAGGCCATCAAGCCGGTCGAGCAGCGCGGCGAGGATCATCTGCCGCTTCTGTTGCGGGCTCACCGCCAACGCCGGATAGCGCTCGTCCATCGGCACGCCGATCAGCTCGGCGAGCAGCGCCACGTCGCGCGGCGCATTTTTAGACGTCGGCCTCAGCAAAGCGTCCAGCTGATCGAGCTTCGCTCCGGCGTCGCTGCCCGGCTGGAAGCCTGCGCTCGCTTCGAGCTCGGCGACAAACGGATGGAATGGGCTCTGCGTGTAATG
The DNA here is from genome assembly GCA_963809025.1 of uncultured Alphaproteobacteria bacterium. Taxonomy (GTDB): domain Bacteria; phylum Pseudomonadota; class Alphaproteobacteria; order Reyranellales; family Reyranellaceae; genus Reyranella. Next base: position 231,514 of record CAWEIE010000033.1, read on the forward strand.
CGGCGAGCAGAAATAGCGCAGGCACCTCTGCCCTTCGCCCTCGAGCCGGCCCAGCAGGTCTTCGGCGATGCGCGACTTGCCGATGCCGGGCTCGCCCGACAGTAGCACGACCCTTCCCTCGCCGCGCTTGGCCTGCTCCCAACGGCTGAGCAGGCCGTCCATCTCCTCCTGCCGACCAACGAGAGGCGACAGCGCGCCCACGCGCCGCGCCTCGAACCGGCTGACGCCGGCCAGCTCGCGACGCACCTGCCACGCGTCGACGCCGTCGATGCCGAGCGGCTGGCAGTCGAACCTCCTGCCCACCAGCCGCCGCGTGCCAATGGCAATCACTACCGCGCCGGGCGCCGCCACGGCCTGCAGCCGCGCCGCCAGTTCCGGCGTCTCGCCGATGGCAACGTGCTGCTCCACGCCGCCGCTCGCCGGCGGCTCGCCGACGACGACCAGGCCGGTGGCGATGCCGACGCGCGCCCGCAGGGGCACGCCGGCGCGCAGCCTGCAGCGTGCCGAGAGCATCATGGACGGCAAGCCCGGCGCGCACGGCCTGCTCGGTGTCATGCTCATGCGCGACCGGGTAGCCGAAATAGACGCACACGCCGTCGCTGAGATACCGGGCGACATGGCCATCGAAGCGCAGCACCACATCGCCGATCCTCTCATGGAAGGAGGCGAGCAGATCCCGCATGTCCTCGGGGTCAAGGCATGTCGAGAGGACTTCTGAGTCGACCATGGTGCAGACCACGATCGTGAGCTGTCGCCGCTCGGAACCGCCCCCGGCGCTGGCGGGACGGACTGTGACCTCAGGCGATATCGACAGCCGGTCGGATTGCCGCTCGGCGGCCTTGACAGCAGGCGGTCCGTCCGCTGGCTGCGTGCGGCGCAACTCGGCCGCGAGTGCGCGGGTTGCCACATCGGGCTCGGTGTCGAGCTCGCGCTTCAGCAGCGCGGTGAGCTCCTGGTAACGCTTGAGCGCTTCCGCCTTGCGTCCCGTGACGACCAGCGCCCGCACGATCAGGCGATGCGCATCCTCGCGCAGCCTGTCGAGCGCCACGGCGCGACGGCCGGCCTTCAGCGCGTCCTCGCCACGACCGGCGGCAAGCTCCTGCTCGCCCAGCGCCACCATGGCGCCAAGGGCCAGGTCGAGGACCTCTCGCGCTCGGCCGCCAGCCATTCGCCAAAACCCTCTTCGCCGACAGCGACATCGTCGATCAGCCGGCCGCGATAGAGATCGACGGCCGCCCTCAACGCATCACGGCTGCCCTCGCGGATCAGAGCCTCGAACCGGCCGACATCGCAGTTCAGGGCCGCGACGTTGAGCCAGACGACCTCGCCGTCGCTCCCCAGCACGTCCGGGCCGATCAGCTTGCGCAGCCGGGCGAGGGCCTGGCGCAGGTTCTGCCGGGCCTGCGCCTCGAGGTGCGAGCCCCACAGCAGCGTTGCCAGCTTTTCGCGCGACTGCGGCTTGGGCGCCGTGCAGGCCAGATAGGCGAGCAAGCCTGCAAGCTTCCCGCTCGGCGGCTTGATGACGCCATCCAATCCGGTCAGCTCGAAGTCTCCCAGCAGCGCAAGGCTGACCCTTGGGGATGATGCGCCGTCCATCGGCGCACACGAAATTTGCAAGATAATGCCCTTCCCCGGAACGCCTTACCGACTATCCATGCTTTTCAAGCCTCTCCGAAGAGAAAACGTCTGCACAGGGAGCGCAGTCCCGAGCCGTCGTGCGTGCGGCTGCAACCGTCGATTTCACGCTCGTGTCACGCCCGCCCCCGGGGCCTGGTCACGGCGCCGCGAGATGGTCCCTCGATCACGCGGGGACGGCGATGGAAACAGCGTTAGGCATGACGGCGTTCGCGGCGCTTGTCGCGGCTCAGGTCGCGGCGGTCATCGCGCTGCACGGCCAGCGGCAGGAGAATCCGGCGGAGCGGTTCGACGCGCGCTTCGAGCCTCTGATGCGGCTCATCCGGAACTCCGGAGGCTGACATGCTCACCCACAACATCGCCCAGCTCACGCTCGGCGGAGGCCTCGCCCTCCTCCTCGCGCTGGTGACGGCCGGGGCCGCCAAGGGCCTGATCGGCGTCGGCATGCCGATCGTGGCCATGCCGCTCGTGAGCCACATCATCGACCTGCCGGCCGCCGTCGCCCTGCTCTCCATTCCGCTCGTGCTCAGCAACCTGCGGCAGGCCGTCGAGGGCGGCGGCACGGTGACGGCGCTGCGCCACTTGGCGCCGTTGTTGCTTGGCTTTTGCGTCGGCGTGGTGGTTGGCGTGAAGGTGCTTATGTCGCTCGACGATGCCTTGCTGAAGCCGCTGGTCGGCGCGGCCCTTCTGCTCGCCGGCCTCACCATGGTCGCCAAGCCTGATCTCACCCTCTCGCCGGCAGGCGAACGGGTGGTGGCGCCGATCGCCGGCGCCCTGGGCGGCGTGTTCGGCGGCTTCGCCGCCCTCTCCGGTCCGATCGTGTTCATCTATCTGCTGGCGACCTCGCGCGACAAGGATCTGTTCGTCAAGCACGCCTCGCTCTACCTCGTCTTCGCCTCGGCCGTGCTCTTGCTCGTGATGAGCAGCTACGCCGATCTAAGCCTCGCCGACGCCGGCATCTCGCTGGTCTCGGTGCTGCCGGTCATGGCCGGCATGGCGCTGGGCGCCAGGATCCGCCCGCACGTCCCCATCAAGGTCTTCCGGCTCATGATCCTCCTGGTGGTGTTCGCGAGCGCCGCCGACCTGATCGTGGCGCCGCTCCTGCGGTCGCTGGCATGAGAGCCCTCGCCCTCCTCCCCCTCCTCGTCGTCGCCGCCCTGGCGGTCGCGCGCGCCGCCTCGGCCGAGCCGGCGCCGGCGCGTCCCGCCGTGACCGTCGAGGCCGTCCTGCCGGGCTGCCGCTCGCTGCTCGCGACCGAAGGTGTGCCGACAACCGCCGGGGCCGGCTTCTGCAGCGGCCTGATCGACGGCCTGCTCTATCTCGGCGCGATGATCCCGGCCGATTTCTGCTTCGTCGTGCCGCCCGGCGTCCCGCACCATCGCGTCGTGGAAGCGATCGTCGAGGAAATCGAGCCGGTCTATGCGTCGGTCAAGGTGCAGCACTTCCGGGCATTGGCGATCGATGTCCTGGAGTACAAGTGGCCCTGCCACATCCAACCGAGGACGCTGGCTCGCGAGTAAGGCGATGACTTGACGCACGATCGTGATCGACCGTGGTCCAGGCTGCGATCGGTAGCGGGCGCTGTCCAGATTCAGCTTCCCCGCATCTGAAGATTGCAACCCACTCGCGAATTCGAACTACTCGACCGAAATGCGAACCCGCCGCGGCGCCACCTTTAACGACATCGCGTTTTGTCGTCGCTATTCCTGAGGAATAATAAGGCCGAATTTCTTCTGGATGATCGGGTCGGCCTTCTTCGGCTCAACGCTCTGATATAATTTGTAGCCCGCAGCCAGTACGACATGAAAGAATTCATGCAAGGCGCACTGCTGTTCCGGTGAAAGGTCCTTAACGTCCGGATCCATGCAGCGAATGTTCAAGGATAGAATACCCATCGAGTTGCGCGGTTCGTTCACCATGGTAACTTTTCTCCCCCCAGTAGAGCGAAAAGTGTAAGTTCTCTCATAGGTCGAGGTCAATACACTTGCGCGTAATCATTGGAATGCATTGGGGCGAATCAAAGAAAATCGAGGGAGAGATAGCATGACGAACGGAAATGTGCCGCAGCCCAGCCCCGACAGTCCGCCATTCAATCCACTCGAGATACCCGCGATCGCCGGTACTTTCGCCTATCGATTTAATGGGTATGCCATGACCCAGGATCGTCCGTTCTATCTGCTCGGTATCGGTCAGCTCAGCATAGACACATACGGAAAGATCACCGGCAACCACCAGTCGGCGTCGACTGCAATTCAAGGTCAGGACGCAACGGTGATGACGGGCGGATACTCGCTGACTGGCCAAATGACCCTTGCGAGCAATGGTGAAGGTGGAGCCTCAATCCTCTTTGAGAGGAAAAGCGGACAGGGGTTGAATGTCCTAGGGAACTTCTTCGTCCAGTTGGCAGGAAACGTGGATCAATTCTGGATGATGTCGTCGAAGGCGCTTGCCGTGAACAGCACGGAAGGGAAGTTCATGGGAGAGGCCGTCGAATTGGCATCACTCGAAGCCGTTCGCATGGCGTTGCCGAAGCTGTGAGGAACATTTGTTTCCTGCAAGGCATGCCGCAGCGACCAAGGTCAAGCCTCGGAGACTCGGCGCCCAGGTGAGCACTGCGATCCCGGGAGCTTTGTATTCATCAGCCTTTGCAAGCTCGCCGCGGCGCGATCGTGAAACCGCTTGGCACCCATCCTGGTCGACAGATCCATGGCCTCGCGGAAGTCCTGCTCCGCCTTCGCAGACGATCCCTTTCGCGCGTGCAGTTCGCCTCGCAACTGCAGGCTTGCGGGACGGAAAAAAAGCTCCTGTGGGTTCAGAGTGAGGGCATGTTCCGCCGTACGCCGGCTGTCGTCGAAAAGGCCGCCGAGAAGTTCGGCTTCGGCAAGCCAGGTCATATACACGGTCATGCCGACGCGGGAGCGGGTGCTCGCCATTGCCGCCACTCCCTCGTGAATGAGCGCGATACCTTCGCTGGGAGCGCCGGAGCCTGCTCTGGCTCGACCTAGCACAATCCGCGATATCGAGACGAACTGAGGAAAGCCGTGTTCGTGCGACAGCTGGATGGAGCTCTCGGCAAATCGTGCAGCAGCGGGAAGGTTGTCGGCGAAAACCGCATTGAGCGCCGCCATGTACTGTGCGAACGCCAGGTCGTACGGGCTGTCGTTCTCCTGTGCAGCGCTCAGTGCCTCATTAATTCGCTGTTGTGACTTGGCCTGATCTCCCATGGTCCAGGCCACGTTCGCGGCGTTTCCATAGGTCTGAGCCGTCCAACCTGGCTGCTTCCGGAATTCTGGCGACTTGAAGAGATGCTCGCCCCGCTCGAAAGAGTCCTCCGCGGCGAGAAGATTGCCGATCCGATACCAGGCCGTCATCTGGATCATGTGGGCGTGAGCAAGTGAAACCTCGCTGCGATCGACCAGGGCAAGCTCCATGACTTGGTCCGCATGATGCCGGGCGGTCAGGTAATCGCCGCTGCTGGACGCAGCCGCCCACATGCCAACAGCCTGGGAAAATTGCTGCGCGATGTCGCCGCTTTTCTCGGAGAGCGTGCGCGCCCGGGTCGTCGCTGCGATTGTTTCCTGGGCGGAATAACCGCGCGTGATGCGCGATACGTCGGCCAAAGAGCCCTGGAGCGGTAGTTCGAGGGCGTCCCGGTCGGATGAGGAAGGCATGGCCAGCAGAATCGCTAGAGCCGCCTGATAGGCTTGCTGCGCCTCTGCAAATGCTCCGCGGCTGCCTGCAAGCTGACCCGCCTTGAGCCAATAGCCGATCGCCTCTGCCGCAAGCCCGGCCTCGGTGAAATGCTGGGCGACAATCTCGGGCTGGCTCTCGGCCAGCACGGGGAACTGCTCGACCAGCGTCTTGGCGATGCTCGCATGCAACTGCCGCCGCCGGCTCCTGAGCATCGTGACGTAGGCGGCGTCCTGCACCAGCGCGTGCTTGAACGCGTAGGTCGCGTCCGGCGCCGATCCGCGCCGGGAGACGAGGCCGGAGGCGGTCAGCCGCTCCAGCGCCGCCTCGAGGTCCGGCGGAGGCCAGGGTCGACACCGCGGCAATCAGCTCGTGGGAGAACTCCCGTCCGATCGCGGCGCCGATCTGCGCCACATCCTTGACCGAGCCGAGCCGGTCGAGGCGGGCCACCAGCGAGGCCTGCAGCGTCGTCGGAATGGCGAGCGGCGGCAGCGGTCCGTCGAGCACGTAGCGGTCGTCGTCTCACGCAGCAGCCCGCTCTCGAGCAGCGTGCTGGTCAGTTCCTCGATGAACAGCGGCACGCCATCGGCGTGCGCCAGGACCTGCTCGACCACCGCGTCGGGCAGCGCCTTGTCCTTGGCGATGCCGGCGATGATGCCGGCGCTGTCGCGACGGCCGAGGCGGCTCAAGGGCAGCATCGTCACATGCGGCTCGCCGACCCAGGTCGGCTGCAGCTCCGGCCGGACCGTGACGACCAGCAGCACCGGCAGGCTGGCGACGCGGGCGACCATTCGATCGAGCAGGTCCTGCGATGTCGGATCGATCCAGTGGGCGTCCTCGAACACGATCAGGACGGGGCCCTGCGCCGCGACGCCGTCGAGCTGGTCGAGAAGCGCCGCGAGGGTCATCTCTCCGCTTCTGCTGCGGGCTGACCGCCATCGCCGGGTAGCGCCCGTCCGCCGGCACCCCCAGCAGCTCGGCGATGCAGCGCCACGTCGCGGGGCAGATTCTTCGCCGTCGGCCTGAGCAGGGCCTCCAGTTTGTCGAGCTTCGCTCCGGCATCGCTGCCCGGCTCGAAGCCCGCGGCCTGCTCGAGCTGCGCAATGAACGGGTGGAGCGCGCTGTGCGTATGGTGGGGCGAGCAGAAATAGCGAAGGCGCGCATGCGGCTCGCCTTCGAGCCTGAGCAGCAGGCTTTCGGCAATGCGCGACTTGCCGATGCCGGGCTCGCCCGAGAGCAGCACGACCCGGCCCTCGCCGCCCTTGGCCTGATCCCAGCGGCGCAGCAGCAGCTCGATCTCCTCCTGCCGGCCGACGAGCGGCGGTCAGCTCGCCGGCGCGCCGCGCCTCGAACCGGCTGACGCCGGCCGCTCTCGCCGCGCACCTGCCACGCCTCTACCGGCTGCGGCAGCCCCTTGACCTCGATGGCATCGCAGCGCGCGGCAGTCGAACATCCGCCCCACCAGCCGCCGCGTGCTGGCCGCAATAACGACCTCGCCCGGCGCTGCCGCGGCCTGCAGCCGCGCCGCCAGGTTCGGCGTCCTCGCCGATCGCAACACGCTGCCTGCGTATCGCCGGTCCCCAGCTGCTCGCCGACGACAACCAGCCCGGTGGCGATGCCGACACGCGCCTGAAGGGCCGCGTCGGAAGCGGCCTTCGAGCGTGCGGACCGCGTCGAGGATGGCAAGGCCGGCGCGCACGGCCTGCTCGGTGTCATGCTCATCGAGCTGCGGGGTAGCCGAAATAGACCAGCACGCCATCGCCCACGATACTGGGCGACAAATCCATCGAAGCGCGCCACCACATCGGCGACCGCCTTGTGGAAGGCGGAGATCAGATCGCGCATGTCCTCAGGGTCGAGACGTGCCGAAAGAGCGGCATCGAGCCGACCGAAGTTGCAAACCATGATCGTGAGCTGGCGCCGCTCGGCGCCGGCCGAGCGGACTGCCGCCGCCGGATGGCGCCGCCTCACGCTCGCGCACTGCGGGGCTGCTCCGCAGTCGACGGCAGGCCGGCGTTGCGACAGCGCGGGCATGCCGGTCTCGACGGCGGGCGATCCGGCCGGCGGCTGTGTGCTGCGCAGCTCGGCGACGAGCGACCTGGTTGCCGCATCGGGCTCGGTATTCAGCTCGCGCTTGAGCAGCGCAACGAGGTCCTGGTAGTGCTTGAGCGCCTCGGCCTTGCGTCCCGTGGCGGCCAGCGCCTGGACGATCAGCCGATGGGCGTCCTCGCGCATGTTGTTGAGCGCGATGGCGCGCTGGCCGGCCTTCAGGGCATGTTCGGCGCGGCCGGCGGCAAGCTCCTGTTCGCCGAGCCCCACCATGCGCGCCAAGGGCGAGTTCGAGCAACCGCTCGCGTTCGACCGTCAGCCATTCGCTCCAGCCCTCTTCGCTGACGGCAACGTCGTCGATCAGCCGGCCCCGGTAGAGATCGGCCGCCGCAGCTCAACGCATCGCGGCTGCCCTCGCGGATCAGGGCCTCGAACCGGCTGACATCGCATTGGATGGCTGCCGCATTGAGCCATACGACCTCGCCGTCGCTCTCGCAGGGCGTCCTGGCCGAGCACTTGCGCAACCGGAGCGAGCGCCTGGCGCAGGTTCTGCTTGGCCTGCGCGTCGAAGTGGGAGCCCCACAGCAGGCTCGACAGCGTTCTCCCGCGACTGCGGCCGTGGCGCGGTGCAGGCCAGATAGGCCAGCAAGCCCGGCGAGCTTCTGCCCGGCAGGCCGACAACGCCGTCCGGGCCGGTCAGCTCGAAGCCGCCCAGCAACGCAAGGCCGAACTTGGCGGATGGCGCGCCCTCTATCACTGGACCCCCCCCGCGTCGCACGATGACGCCCCCTTCGCGGCGGCATTCTACTGCATTTTGCCGGTCCGAAGCGCCACCAATAACCGCGCGCCGCCCCCCCGCGGGCCCGAGGCGCATCCTGGCGAATGCGGGTCGCCGAGGCGGCGGGCTTTGTCGATTTCACGCTCGGTATCACGCCTCGGCAGGGGTTGGCGTCACGCGCGTGGGCGATCGTTCCGGTCAGCAGAGACCGGAGGGTGGCGATCATAGCAGCAGGGGACCACCGCTTGGACCGCAGATCCCAGAACCTGGCCAGTGTGGGCATGTATCAGCCGATTGTCGGTACCCAAGGCAGCGAGCGCGATGCAAGGATCGTGCAACCGGCCATCGAGGCCGGGCGCCTGCGCGTGCTGATGCTGATTGCCAGTGGCGTCGTCGCTTCAGCCCAGGTCGGAAAGGCCATCATTTCCCTTCCGTTGATCCGCGAAGACCTGGCGCTCGGCCTCGACGTCGCGGGGCTGGTCGTGGCGATCTTCGCGACGCTCGGGGCGACCATGGGAATCGGTGCCGGCGTCGTGGTCGGCCAATTGGGCCTTCGGCGGTCGCTGGTCGGCGGCATGGCGGCCATCGCCGTCGGCAATGTCATCGGCGCCGGCGCACCGGACGAATTTGTCCTGCTCGCGGCGCGCCTCGTCGAAGGGGTCGGCTTCTTCGGCGTCGTGCTGGCGATCCCGAGCATGCTCGCGCAGCTCGTCAGCCGTGACGCGCGCGACACCGTGATGGCGGTGTGGAGCGCCTACATGCCCGCCGGCATCATGTTGATGCTATTCGCCGGACCGGTCCTGCCAACGATCGGCTGGCGCAATTTCTGGTTCGCGAATGCCGTGGCGGCAGGCTTGTGCGCGGTCCTGCTGGCGTTCCATGCGCCGGCAATATCGGCTGCGCCCCGCGAATCGCCGAGCCGGTTCCTTGCCGAGGTCGCCGCGGTCGTGCGCCGTCCGCGCTGCCTCGTCCTGGCCCTCGCGTTCTTCGCCTATTCGTGCCAGATCTTCTCGCTGTCCTTCGCGCTGCCGCTTCTGCTCACGTCGACCTACAAAGTTTCCCTCGGCACGGCCGGCCTGCTGAGCGCCCTGGTCCTGGCGGTCAGCACCATCGGCCACGTCTCGTCGGGTTTCCTGCTGCGCGCCGGCGTGCCGATCTGGACCAACATCGCCGCCGCTTTCGCCGTCTTTGCCGTTGCCGGCTTCGCCGTCTACGGCGGCGTGCTCGAGGCCGAAGGAACCGCGCTCGTCGCCGCGCTGGCGCTCGGCATCGGCGGCCTGGCACCGGGCGCGATCTATGCGGCAGCGCCGCGCGCCGCCCCCAGCCCCTCGGCGGTGCCGCCGACCATTGGGCTGGTGCAGCAGGCCAGCAATCTCGGCCAGTTCGCCGGCCCGCTGGCGCTCGGCCTCTGGGTCAACCATCTCGGCTGGCACGCCGCGCCGGCCATCGTGGCGCCTGCGGCCCTGGTCGGGCTCGCCGCCGCCCTGGTGCTCCGCCGCCTCCTCGCTGCCGGCGAGCGGTGAGACCGAAAAAACTGCCGCGGCAGCTGAACTCGCGTCGATTTCACGCTCGTGTCACGGCCGGCGATAGGGTGGAGTTACGCCCGCGTGTGATCGTGCCATCCGAAAAACCGGGGTGCCGATCATGGAAGCAGGTGACCGCCGATTGGACCGCAGGTCCAAGAACCTGGTGGTCCTCGCCGTTTCCACCGCCGTGGCAATGGCCGTCGGCGTGCTCACGTACCAGCCCGTTGTCGATGCCCAGGGCAGCGAGCGTGCAGAGAGGATCATGCAGCCGGCCTCTGTGTCGCCGCGCTGCCGAGAGGCTGATCGCGCCAGCGTGGCCCAGCTGGCCGCCTTCCTCGAGCGCAACGGCTCGGCCGACGCGCCCATCCTGGAGCGCGCCATGCATGCCCTGAACGTGGCCCGCCGCCATTGCCTCTACGACTGGGATCGCGGCCTGGACGATTACCAATGGCTCAGCCGCTGGCTGAGCGAGAACGGCTGAGGCGAGCCATGACAGCCGCTGGCTACAAGACCGCCCGCCGTGCCCGTACCGGGGTGCTCGCCATGCTGCTCATGGCGCTGACGATGGCGACCGAGCTGGGCCTGGGACCCGGGCCGCGCGGCGGCCGTCCCGAAGCCGCAATCGTTCGCAGCCCTTCGTGACCGAGGAGAGCCCGATGGAAGCGTTGCTGGGGGGCGTGCTGTTCATGGTGTTCCTGATCGCGCAGATTGCCGCCGTCATCGTCGCCCACGGCGAGCGGCACAACCAGCAAGCGCAGGCGCGCGACGCGATCGAACGCGATCGCGCGGCCAAGGCGATCTTGCACTCCCTACCTTGACTCTCGCGGCGGCCGGAAGGAGCGAAGCCGTGTCCCACAGGGATCAGGCGCGAATCGGCTTTCCCACCCGCCAAGCCTGGCACGACCATTCACGGCAGTCACGTCCCGCTAATGCCGAGGCATACGGCGACAGGCTCCGATGCCGGCAAGCGGGCAAGACGCCCCGCAACGGGGATACGCAATGATTACGCGTGCTATTTGGTGGACCTGCATCGCGCTCGGGGCGCTCTTTCTTTCATGCAGCACCTACTCGCAGGAATTAAATGGCATTGCTCACCGGTTCCTCCAGCGCCATGGCGTTCCGTGCCTGTTTGTCCTGAAGGTCGGTTTCCGTGACGGCTTTGGGGAGGTTGCCACATGCCAAGATGGGCGCGAATGGGCCTTGTTCTGGCTTGAGGACGAAATCGCGTTTGTTCATGTGCAGACCGGCGAGCTCTACAAGTGGGATCGCGAGACCTACATGTCATACCCGGAAATATATTCCGGCCCGGCTCCAAGCAGCGAAAACCAGGCCCTGCTCACCCGTAACGGACGTTGCGACGACGGGCGGACACAATGTCGAGACTTCTGACGCTGGCCGTCGAGCGGCGAGCGTCTCCTCGTCTGTGGCCGTTGGGCAAGGCGCTCACCCAAGCTGCGCCACGTAGCTGCGCAGTGCCTCGCGCGCCGTCTCGACGCCCTTCTCCGCGTCGGCGCGGCGCTTGGTGATCGCCTCGAGGTCGGTCTCCTGCTTGTCCAAGGTCGCGAGGTAGCGGCGCTGCAGGTCGCTGTTGGCCGGCACGCGCGCGAGGTTGTCGCGCAGGCGGGCCTGCTCCTGCACGATCTGCATGCGTTCGCCATCGGCTTGCGTGACCTTGCGCTGGGCGTCGCTGACCGCGGCCTGCAGCTGCAGGATCTTGGTCAGCGCCTCGCGCGTCTTGGCGTCGAACTCGCGTGCCTGGGCGTAGACGCGGATCTGGTCGGCCGAGCCGTCGACCAGGCGCAGCTCCTGCTGCTGGGTTTGCTCCTGCACGACCTCGAAGGTCTGGGTCTGATCGCCCCCCGGGAGCTGGAAGGTGATGCGGTAGTTGCCTTCGCTCAGCTCGACGCCCCCCTTACCTGAGGATGGAGGCTCGGGCTTGACCAAAGTCCAGCCCGGCAGGCGGCGCTGCACGATCACGAGCTGGCGCGGCTCCTTGGCCGGGCCTTTTACGCGATAGGTCACGGTCTGGCGTACGACGCGCGACAGGCGCAGCGCACCCTGGGCGATCGTGCCGGTGGCGATGCGGTCGGTTTGCGCCGCGTCGCGCTCGATCACGATCTTCTCGTCGAGCGCATAGGCGAGCAGGCGCGTCTCGCCAACCGGGAAGCCCGACAGCCGCGCGTCGCCGACATAGGCCACGTAGCCCGCCTTGTCCCGCTCGTAGAGCGTGATCAGGCCGGCCGGCAGGCCGCTGTCGCCGTCGTTGGTGATGCGGATCGCCGCCAGCGGATTTCTAGGCGCGGTCTCGGCCTGGTAGAGCGCCAGCCGCTGCACCGACATCTGGCGGTCGATGATGGGGATCGAGAGCGTGCGGCCGTTGGCGACGCTCACGCTGCGCGGAAAGCGAAACACGACCTGGGTCGCCGCATCGGTCGCCTCGAACTGGTCGGCGGCGGCCGCACCCGCCGGCGGCGGCGCCATCGTCGCGGCAGCCGCACCTCGCTCCTGCTGCGGGCGATAAGGCTGAGGTACGGTCGCCGGTGCCGGCGGCGGCGGTGGCGGTGCGGCCTTCATGCGGTCCTGCGCGTCGACGCCGCCGCGATCGACACCGGGCATCAGCCGGCCCGCGACCTCGATCGGCACCTCGGGCCGCTTCACGTAGTACGCCTCGTAGAGCGCCTGACGGAAGGCGACGGGCCGGCCGGAGACCAGCGTCAGGTCGACATCCTTCCAGTCCTGGCCGCTCAGGTTCTCGACCGTTGCCCAGCCCTGCAGCGCCGAGCGCGCCGCCGTGGGATCGGCCGCCAGGGTCAGGCGATAGGACGCCTTCCACACCGGCACCTCGACGATGTAGGCCACGCGCACCGTGCGCTGGCCCTGCCCGCGCGCCGACAGCTCGATGGTGCGCGCATCCTTGGCGCGGTTTGTCTGGATGGCGAGCAGCGCGTTGGCGACCTTCTCGCGCAGGGCGGCGTCGGCGAACTGCAGGTTCTCGGCCTCCTCGAGGATGAACTGCTGCAGGCCGCGGTCGGTCAGCAGGGTGACGCGCGTGCGCTCGGTCGTCGCCTTGCCGTCGGGCAAGGCGACCGTCTCGCGCTGCACCGAGACGATGCGGCCGGTGATGGCGCGCGCGCCGCCCACCGTCACCTGCGCGCCCTTCAAGGTCGACAGGAGGTCGGCCGGCGAGGCGAGCGAGTCCTGGTCGAACGGCAGGTCCTTGAAGGCCTGCGCCAGCGGCTCTCGGCCGGGCAGGCTGAGGCCCCCCACCCCGCCCTTGTCGTCATAGACCACCAGGCTCTTCAGCACGTCGTCGACCTGCTCGAGCGACACCGTGAGCCGCAAGGTGGCGTCGCCGTTGACCGTGGCCTCGTACTCGAAATAGCCCAGGCCGCCCGACGACAGCATGACGCGCTTCAGCGTTAGCTCTTGGGCAAAGGCCGATAGGGGAAAGGCGAACAGGCCCAGCAGGGCAATCAACGACAGAATGTAATGCATGAGCTCTCCCGGCGATGCACGGCGCACGGTGACCTTCGACTGTGACACAACCGCGGCGGCGTGACGACGAAAGTACGAGATGCTGTCGATCGGAGTGCGTAACGAACCCGGGTCCACACTCGTCTTCCAGTTGCAGCGCGTCACTTCGTTTGCGTTCGTAACGGCGAGGAGGCACATTAATGGCTTACGCATTCGACACTTTGGGCTATGCCAAGCGGCTACGGGATGCCGGGATAAGCCAAGGGCAAGCCGAAGCGCTTGCCGAGGCAGCGCGGGAGTTCGTGATGGGCGAGCTGGTCACAAAAGCCGATCTCCAGGCCGTGAAAGCTGATCTCCAGGCGACGAAAGCTGATCTGCTGGCCGCGATGGATACGCTCTCGTTGCGGTTGACCCTGAGGTTAGGCGTCATGCTGGCCGCGGGTTTGGCCACGCTTGCGGCAATCATAAAGCTTTAGGCGGGCGAGCAACACTCCGTCAGGACAACGCTTCCTTCAGCGCCTCGAACGGCAGCAGCACGCATTCGTGCCGAGACTTGTGACTCTTGACCGGGGCGAAGGCCGCGAACGGCTCGGCGGCGTCGCCCTCCTCTCGGCCGATGGCGCGCTCGGCGTCGAGCCGAACCTTCTCGATGCCGGCGGCGTTGCGGCCCACGGCGACCGAGGCCAGCGCCGAGGCTGACGCTTGGCAGAGCAGGCAGCCGCGTACCTGGTGGGCGATCTCGGCGATCTTGCCGCCATCGTCGAGCTTCACGTCGATGACGACGCGATCGCCGCACAGCGGATTGTCGCGGCGCGCCGACTTCGTCGGAGCGCCGAGCTTGCCGGCCCCGGTCTTGGCCTTGGCCAAGGCGACGATGCGGTCCTGATAAAGCTGGTCGGTCATCGGAGAGTGCGGGCCGCGTGCTGGACGCCGGTCAGCAGGGCGTCGATGTCGGTGTTGTCGTTGTAGGGCGCGATCGACACGCGGGTGGTGCCGTCGAGGTCGAAGCGGTCCATCAACGGCTGGCAGCAGTGATGGCCGGCGCGCACGGCGACGCCGAATGAATCGAGGGTCTGCGCCACGTCGTGCGGATGGACGCCCTCGACGAGGAACGACAGCACGGGATAGCGGTTCTGCGTGCTGCCCGGCCCGAACAGCGTCGCGCCGTCGATCTTCTGCAGGCCATCCATCAGCCGCTCGACCAGCGCCATCTCGTGCGCATGCGCTTCCGTCCAGTCGAGCCCGCGCATCCACTTGCAGGCGGCCCCCAGGCCGATCGCCGGGCCGATCGGCGGCGTGCCGGCCTCGAAGCGGCGCGGCGGCGGCGCCCAGGTGGTCTCGGCGAAGGTGACGCGGCCGATCATCGAGCCGCCGCCATGGAACGGCGGCATGGCCTCGAGATGCTCGGCCTTGGCCCACAAGCACGCCGATGCCGTTGGGGCCATAGGCCTTGTGACCGGCGAAGGCATAGAAATCGATACCCATGGCCGCCAGGTCGATCGGCCCGTGCGGCACGCGCTGGGCGCCGTCGAGCATCACCTTGGCGCCGACTGTTTTGGCCAGCGTCACCACGGCGCGGACGTCAACCAGGGTGCCGGTGACGTTGGACACATGGGCGAGCGAGATCAGCTTGGTGCGTGGCGTCAGCAGGCGCGGCAGCGCATTGAGGTCGATGCGGCCGTTGACAGTGACGGGCACGACGTCGATCTCGATGCCGCTCCTCTGCCTCAGGAGCTGCCAGGGCACGATGTTGGAATGATGCTCCAGCTCCGACAGGATGATGCGATCGCCCGGCTTCAGCAGCGAGCCGTAGGAGTAGGCCACGAGATTGATCGCCGCGGTGCAGCCGCCGGTGAAGACGACCTCCATCGGATCGACGCTGAGAAAGTCCGCGACCTCGACGCGGGCGTTCTCGTAGGCCTCGGTGGCGCGCTCGGCCAGGCGATGCACGCCGCGCAGGACGTTGGCGCGGCTCGTGGTCTCGTAGGTGCGCACGGCGTCGAGCACGGCCTCGGGCGTCTGCGCCGAGGCGCCGTTGTCGAGATAGTGGACCGGCTGGCCGTCGATGATCTGCGACAGGATGGGGAACTGCCGGCGGACGGCTGCAACGTCGAAACTCATGGTTTGCTCCGCGCCCGCCAGGCGGCCAGCGCCTCGGGCGTGTCGATGTCGGTGACCGCGGCCTCGCCCGTCATCTCGACCTCGCAGACGAGATCGGCATGCTCGCCGATCAGATGCTTGGCGCCCGAATCGCCGGAGAGTTTTATCATCTCGGGGAAGAAGCGTCGCGCCCACAGCACGGGATTGCCGCGCTTGCCACCCACCGTCGGCACGCAGATCGTGCGGCCTTCGACGGGACTGAACGCCGCCATCAGGCGATCGAGCAACGGCGCGCCGACGCCCGGCATGTCGCCGAGCTGGACGACGGCCGCATCGATATCCTTGTCGAGCGCGCCGATGCCGGTGCGCACCGACGTGCTCAGCCCTTCGGCGAAATCCGGATTGGTCACGAAGCGCAGCCGCGACTTGGCCGGGACCGCCTTCTCGATGGCCGCCCTCACCTCGTCCGCCATGTGCCCTAGCACCACGACGATCTCGACGGCCTGCGAGGCGAGCGCCGCCTTGACGGCATGCACGACCAGCGGTTGGCCTTCGGCATCGGCCAGCATCTTGTTGGGGCCGCCCATGCGGGTCGAGCGGCCGGCGGCGAGCACCAGCACGGCCACGCGTGGTGCGGCCTGTGGGCCCGCCTCCTCGCCGTCGCTGTCGTCGCGCGGCTGCGGGCGACTGGCGATCTCGGCCAGAAGCCCGCCGGCGCCCATGCGCACGATCTCGGCGCGGCCGACCGGCAGGCCGGCGGCCAGGCGCTCCAGCACCATGTCGAAGCCGTTGTACTTGGGCGATTTGGCGCAGCCCGGCAGGCCCAGCACCGGCTTGCCGTCGAGCTTGGCGGTCAGCAGCAGGTTGCCGGGATCGACCGGCATGCCGAAATGGATGACCTCGCCGCCCGCCTCCTCGATGCCTGCGGGCACGACGTCGTGGCGATCGACGATCGCCGAGGCGCCGGCGATCAGGAAGATGTCGCAACCCTCGCCCCTCAGCTCCTGCAGAGCGCCGGCGATGGCCTGGGCGTCGTGCGTGACCCGCCGCTCGCCGACCAGCGCGCTGCCGAGCGAGGTCAGCCGCTTGGTCGTGGTGCCGACCGCCTTGTCGAGGACCTTGTCGCGGGTGCCGGGGAGCCTGGTTTGCACCAGCCCCGCCTTCATCGCCTTGAACGGCGCAACGGAGACCAGCGGCTGATTGGCCGAATTCGCCACCTCGAGCGCCCGCGCCAACGCCGTGCGCGGGGCGGCATAGGGGATGATCTTGACGGTGGCTACCATCTGGCGCGGCTCGACCCGCGCGAACGGCGGCAGGGTCGCCACGGTCACCGATTCGTCGAGCTCGTTCAGCGCATCGATGCGCTCGTGATCGACCACGGCGAGGCCCGCCTCGCGGGCGAAGTGGTTGCAGCGGCCGGTGAAGGGCGCGGTGACCTCGATCCCCTCGCCCGCCAGCGCCTTGGCGAGCGTCGCCGCCGCCTCGTCCTCATGGATGTCGTCGGGATCGAGCCGTGCCGCGACGACGGTCGACACGCCGGCCGACTTCAGCTTGGCGACGTCGTCGCCCGACAGCACGCGGCCCTTGGCGAAGTTGACGCCATTGGCGCGCCAGCTGTGCGCCAGGATGGCGCCGGCCGCCTCGTCGATGGGCGTCTCGCCGAATCTCACGCGGCGGCAACCTTGGGCGCGGCCAAGCGCGTCCAGCCGGCGCGCCCGCGCCTCGATGATCTGGCCCAGGATCGACACGGCGATCTCGGCCGGCGACTTGGCGCCGATGTTGAGGCCGACCGGGCCGTGGATGCGCGCGAACTGCTCGTCGGTGATGCCGGCCTCGCGCAGCCGGTCCTTGCGCTTGGCGTGGGTGCGCTTGCTGCCCAGCGCACCGACGTAGAAGACGTCCGACTTGAGCGCGGCTTCGAGCGCCGGATCGTCGAGCTTGGGATCGTGCGTCAGCGTCACAACGGCGGTCGAGATGTCGAGGCCCATCTTGTCGAAGGCCTCGTCGGCCCATTCCTGCACGACCTTCACGCCTGGGAAGCGATTGGTGGTGGCCCAAGCGCCGCGCGGATCGACGACGGTGACGTCGAAGTCGAGCATGGTCGCCATCGGCGCCAGCGACTGCGCGATGTGCACGGCCCCGACGACGATCAGCCGCGCCGGCGGCACGTAGACATTGAGGAAGATCTTGGCGCCGCCTACATCGACGGTCTCGCTGCGCCCGACCTCCATGGCGCGGCGCGCCGCCGCCACGACGGCCGCATCGCCGGCCAGCGGGCCCTCGGCCTTGTCGCGATAGACGAGCGCTTCGGCAGCGTCGCCCAGCCGCGTCGCCAGGGTGACGGCGCGACGCTCGGAGCGGGCGGCCTGCAGGGCGGCGATGGTTTCGGCCTTCATCTCAATTCACCTTCTCGACAAAGACCTGGACCTTGCCGCCGCACGCCAAGCCGACATCCCAGGCCTGCTCGTCGCTCACGCCGAAATCCAAGAGCCGCGGCTTGCCGTCCTTGATCGCGGCCAACGCCTCCTGCACGACCGCACCCTCGATGCAGCCGCCGGACACGGAACCCACCATGGCGCCGCTATCGTCGACGCCGAGCTGGCTGCCGACCGGACGCGGCGAGGAACCCCAGGTGGTGATCACGGTCGCAATGGCCACGCCCTTGCCGGAGGCCTTCCACTTGCCGACCTGGTCCAGGACATCAAGCGCGTCGCTCATGGTCTACTCCTTGCGCAATTCGGTTTGCCAGGCGCCCAGCCTCTTGTCGGCACCCCCTCTTCCGGCGCCGAGGGGTGCCGCGCCGAGGGCGGCGATCAGTCCGGCCAAGCTTTCGAGATTATGCACCGGCCGGAACTCGTCGACATGGGGCAACATGGCCTTGTTGCCCTGAGATTTGGGCTCGTAGGCGCCATACCGCAAGAGCGGGTTGAGCCAGATCAGGCGCGAGCACGACTTGTGCAGCCGCTCCATCTCCTCGGCGAGGCCCGCGGCGCCCTCGCGGTCGAGCCCGTCGGTGATCAGCAGCACCACGGCGCCCTGCCCCAGCACGCGGCGCGACCACTTGTTGTTGAACTCGTGCAAGCGTCTGGCCGATGCGCGTGCCGCCCGACCAGTCCTCGACCTGGGCCGACGCCTTCTGCAGGGCGATGTCGACGTCCTTGTTGCGCAAGGCGCGGCCGACATTGCTGAGGCGCGTGCCGAAGGTGAAGCAGTAGACGCGGTCGCGGTCGTTGGTGATGGCGTGCATGAAGTGCAGGAACATGCGCGTGTAGCGGGCCATCGATCCCGGAGATGTCGCACAGGATCACGAGCGGCGGCGGCCGCTTGCGCGGCTCGCGCTTGCGCAGCTCGGTGAGGCCCTCGGGCCTGAGCGCGCGGCGCAGCGAGGCGCGGAAGTCGACGCGCGGGCCGCGACGGGCCGGCTGGTAGCGCCGCGTGCGGCGCAGCGGCACCGGCAGGCGGAGCCGCGAGATGGCGCGCAGCGCCTCGTCGATCTCGGCCTGCGACATCTGCTCGAAGTCGCGGTGCTGCAGGACCTCGCGGTCGGAGACGGTGAAGGTGGCCTCGATCTCGACCTCGGGCGGCTCGCCCTCCTCCTTCGGCGCCTCGCCGCGGCCGGGCTGCAAGGCGTCCTGCAGGCGGCGGCTGAGCTGCTTCTTGTCGTCGGGATCGGCCGGCACGCCGACCGACGGCAGCAGCATCTCCATCATCTTTTCGAGCAGCCGCGGGTTGCGCCAATAGACGTGGAAGGCCTGGTCGAAGATCTCGCGCTGGTCGCGGCGGTTCACGAACACCGAGTGCAGCGTCCAGTAGAAGTCGTCGCGCTTCTTGAGGCCGGCCGCCTCGACCGCCTCGACGGCGCGCAGCACCTGGCCCGGACCGACGCGCAGGCCGGCCGTGCGCAGCGTGCGGGCGAAGTGGACGATGTTGTTGGCGAGCATGCCGTGGCGGCGCTCGGGGGTCGCGGGGGATTCGGGGAGAGCGTCCATCATATTCTTCCGGACCGCGCGCGTCTCGCGCGCCTCATGATCATGAGCGCGCGGGGACGCGCGCGGTCCGGAAGAATATGATTTCTCCGTCTCATGCTCATCCCAGCGGCTGCGCCGCGATGTCGGACTTCACTTTGCGCAGGATCTCGGCGGCTTCCGAGCCTTGCAGGCGCTGGATGTCGTCCTGGTACTTCAGCAAGACGCCAAGCGTGTCGTTGATGGTCTTGGGGTCGAGGTCGAGCGCGTTCAGCTCCGACAGGGCGGTCGCCCAGTCGATCGATTCGGCGACGCCCGGCGCCTTGAACAGGTCGAGCTTGCGCAGCTCCTGGACGAAGCCCACGACCTGGCGCGACAGGCGCTCGCTGGCGCCCGGCGCCTTGACCCTGAGGATCTCGAGCTCGCGCTTGAGGTCGGGATAGTCGACCCAGTGATAGAAGCAGCGCCGCTTCAGCGCGTCGTGGATTTCACGAGTCCGGTTGGAAGTAATAATGACGATCGGCGTCTGCGCCGCCTTGACGGTGCCGAGCTCGGGGATCGTCACCTGGAAGTCGGACAGCACTTCCAGCAGATAGGCTTCGAACGGCTCGTCGGTGCGGTCGAGCTCGTCGATCAGCAGGATCGGCGCGCCTTCGGGATGCGGGCTCAGCGCCTCGAGCAGCGGCCGGCGGATCAGGAACCGCTCGTCGAAAATGTCGGACGCGAGCTGGCCGCGGTCGTGCACGCCCTGCGCCTCGGCGAGCCGGATCTCGATCATCTGCCGCGAGTAGTTCCACTCGTAGACCGCGGAATTGACGTCGAGGCCCTCGTAGCACTGCAGGCGGATCAGCGGCCGATTCAAGGTCGCGGCAAGGACCTTGGCGATCTCGGTCTTGCCCACCCCCGCCTCGCCTTCGCAGAACAGCGGGCGGCCGAGCTTCAGCGCCAGATAGAGGACGGTGGCGAGGCTGCGGTCGGCAATATAGTCGCCGCCCTTCAGCAGATCGAGGGTGGCGTCGATGGACGGCGGTACAGGAGTGGACATGCGTCAGTGTAGCGGATGGGGTTGGGGCTCGATATGGTAGGAATCGCGAGATAATTCAAGGATTTGGAGGCAGCCATGCAGGCGGAGTTGTTCAAGGATCGCACGGCCATCGTGACCGGCGGCGCACGCGGCATCGGCCTTGCCTGCGCGGCCAAGATCGCGAGCGGCGGCGGCCGCGTGGCGCTGTGGGATCGCGACATCGACCGGGCCAAGCAGTCTGCCGCGTCGCTGGGCAACACCATCGCCGTCGAGGTCGACGTCACCAGCGAAGAATCGGTCCACCAGGCGCTCGCCGCCACCGAGGACCAGCTCAGCCCGCCCGACATCCTGGTCGCCAGCGCCGGCATCACCGGGCCCAACACGACGGTCGTGAGCTACCCGGTCGACGCCTGGAAGCAGGTGATCGACATCAACCTGACAGGAGTCTTCCTGTGCAATCGCGCGGTCGCCGGCGGCATGGCGATGCGCGGGCGCGGCCGCATCGTCAACATCGCCTCGGTGGCCGGCAAGGAAGGCAATCCCAACGCCTCGGCCTACTCCGCGTCGAAGGCCGGTGTCATCGGCCTCACCAAATCGCTTGGCAAGGAACTGGCGACGACCGGCGTGCTGGTGAACTGCGTGGCGCCGGCCGTGGTCAAGACCGAGCTGTTCAGCCAGATGACCGAGCAGCACATCCAGTACATGCTGAGCAAGATCCCGATGAACCGCTTCGGCGAGGTCGAGGAAGTGGCCGAGATGGTCGCCTGGCTTGCATCGGACCTTTGCACTTTTGCCACCGGTGCGACGTTCGATTTGTCGGGCGGCCGGGCGACGTATTGATGCAAGTGTCATGTTCTTCCGGACCGCGCGCGTCTCGCGCGCCTCATGATCATGAGCGCGCGGGACGCGCGCGGTCCGGAAGAGCATGAGACGAAAAGAAAGGGAGTCGTAGTCGCAATGCAGCTTCATGAACTCACGCTCAGCGAACTCTCGGCCGGCCTGGCCGCGAAGAAGTTCTCCTCACGCGACATCGTCGACGCCCTGCTCGGCCGCATCGCCAAGGCGAACGACAAGCTGCATGCCTTCACCGAGGTCTATGCCAAGGAGGCCAAGGCGATGGCCGACGGCGCCGACAAGGCGCGCGCCGGCGGCTTTCCGCTCGGGCCGCTGCACGGCCTGCCCATCGCCTACAAGGATCTGTGCGACATCGCCGGCCGCATCGGCACCGGCGGCTCCAAGATGTTCGAGAAGCGCGTCGCCACCGAGACCTCCAACACGGTCGAGCGGCTGACCGCGGCCGGCATGGTGCCGCTCGGCAAGCTGCACATGGTCGAGTTCGCTTTCGGCGGCTGGGGCACCAACCCGCTGATGGGCGCGCCGTGGAATCCCTGGGACCTGCAGACCCATCGCGTGCCCGGCGGCTCGTCGAGCGGCACCGGCGTCGCCGTCGCCGCACGCCTCACGCCGGCCGGCATCGGCAGCGACACCGGCGGCTCCGTGCGCATCCCCTCGGCGTTCAACGGCCTGGTCGGCCTGAAAGTCACGTTCGGCCGCATCGGGCTGTCGGGCACCATGCTCTTGAGCTGGACGCTCGATTCGATCGGCCCGATGGCGCGCAGCGTCGAGGACTGCGCCCTCCTCCTCAATGCGCTGGCCGCTCCCGACGCGCGCGATCCGACGACGTTCGGCCAGCCGCTCGAAGATTTCACCGCGGCGACCAAGCCCGGCTCGATCGAAGGCATGCGCATCGCGATGCCCGACACCAAGCAGCTTCCCGGCTTCATGCATGCCGACGTGATCAAGGCCTGGCAGTCGGCCGGCCGGACCTTCGAAAGCCTCGGCGCCGCCGTCGAAGCCGTGCGCCTGCCCGACTGGTACTTCGACCTGTCGCGGCCGGCGGGCACGATCATCGCGTCGGAGGCCTATGCGCTGCATCGCGATTACATCGAAGACATGGACAAGGCGATCGGCCCCGGCGTCCGGGCGCGCGCCCAGGCTGCCAAAAGCTTCGCAGCGGGCTCCTATCCCGAGGAGATGCGGATCCTCGAGCAGCGGCGGCGCTTCTTCAACGACTGGTTCTCGGTCTACGACGCGATCCTGATGCCGACCATGGCCATTCCTGCGATCCCCGTGGCGGAAGTCGACGAGACCTCGCCCATTCCCGGCTTCCTGACGCGGCCGGCGAACTATCTCGGCCTGTGCGGCCTCGCCATGCCGGCCGGCCAGTCCGGCGGCCTGCCGATCGGCGTGCAGATCGTCGGCAAGCCGTTCGCCGAACGCGACGTGCTGCGCCTGGGCAAAGCCTTCCAGGACGCCACGGACTTCCACCGGCGCGCACCGGACCTGTCGGCCTTGGGTCTCTGAGCATGCACTGCTAGCGACTTGGGGTACTTTCCGGCATTCCCGGTATTTCCGGCAGAGCGCGTGGTGTTGGCCGAAAGGTTCACCCCCTATTCGTAGCGGGCCTGCTCCGTCGTGAATGGACTTCCAAATACTGGACATATGCCCAGTATATAACTACAGTATTTTCCGTCAAGCCTACGTGGGGCGGCACGAAACCTCCGACTTCCCGTTCCACGAGCCGGGCAAAGGTGAGTGTCGTGCGGTCCTCGAGAAGTGGCCCGATGATCTGCACGTCGATCGGCAGCTCGGACGACGACCGGCCGATCGACCTCACCGTCGCCGGCAGGCCCGGCGCTGTGGCCACCGTCGCCGAGAACGGCGGCCGGCGCTCGAAGCCGATGTCTCGGATGCGCGCGCAGTTCGGGCTGCTGTGGAGCAGACCCAACGGCGGTTCAGCCGCATCGATGCCCTGGTCAACAATGCCGGCATCGCCGTGTTCAAGCCGATGCTCGACGTGACGCTGGAGGAATGGCAGCGCGTGCTCGCGGTCAACCTGACCGGTCCCTTCCTGATGACCCAGGCGGTGGCGCCGATCATGCGCGACCAGGGTGGCGGCGCCATCGTCAACATCACCTCGATCTCGGGCCTGCGCGCCTCGACGCTGCGCGTCGCCTACGGCACCAGCAAGGCGGGTTTGGCGCATCTCACCAAGCAGCAGGCGGCCGAGCTCGGCGAGTACGGCATCCGCGTCAATGCGGTGGCGCCGGGCCCGGTCGATACGGCGATGGCCAAGGCCGTGCACACGCCGGCGATCCGCGCCGACTATCACGACCACACTCCGCTCAATCGCTACGGCCTGGAGACGGAGCTCGCCAATGCGATCTGTTTCCTGTGCAGCGACCAGGCTGGCTATATCACCGGCCAGGTGCTGGCGGTGGATGGCGGCTTCGACGCCGCCGGCGTCGGCTTGCCGACGTTGCGGAAGGAACGGCGAAATATGTGAGCAAGTCGTGCGCCGTTGTCGGACTGAACCCTTCGCCGACACCTTCGAGAAAGCAGGTGACTGAAAATCGCGGTGTCGGTGGTTCGATTCCACCCTGGGCACCATCTCTAAAATGCACGTCTGCTTAAATTTTCGGCACATCGTCGTACGCGCTTTGCGCGCCGCGCGCAGCTCGGATCGGTTCAGGCCAACCGCCTCCGCCCAAGCATCGACAGCCTCGGCTACCGGAGGTGGAAGTCGAACAGGCACGACAATTGCCGTACCCTCAAGACGCGCTTCCCACGCCCGGGAAAGGGCGCTGTGCGCCAGCAACGCGCGAATCAATCTGCCAGGAAGCCCCAAACAAAGAAGGCCCGGTTGGGAGCCGGGCCATTCGGGGCTGGACAAGCCCAGTGAAGGACCAAAAGCGCATATCTGAACGCCGTAGTGCTGGAGCGAAAACTTTAGGCCATGCGATTCTGCATATGTTGCAAAGCCGGTTGTGAAGACAAGAAGTCTACACGCCGCGACATCTCGCCACAAAAAAAATCTGATTGGCATGACAATTACTCAGCACTTGTCGTATAGAGCATATGTGTGTGGGAAGCGTTGGATGTAAGCGGTAGGGGTACTGCTTCAGCAAGACCGGCGCTGTGTGTGGGAGTCTTTGATGGCTGACGACGTTGGAGCGCGCCTGAATGGCGCGGGGGAATCGTGCTTCTGCACGAAGTTGGTTTCCGTCAATCAGGACAATGAGACGCTGCTCGGCAGTGAACAGGCGGGCCGGTACAGACCACCCGACCGGCCGCGCTTGACCTGAGGGTCGCGCGGCCATGGCCGCGTCACCGCAATCCCGCAGCATCGATTGTGAGCCTGGGTGTTACATGTGGACTCGTCGGCAATGCCTGGAGATGGCGGCTCAATGTAAGCGCTTTGCGGGGCAAAGCGGCTTGCCTTCGACCGAGCGCTTGTTGCTGGAAATGGCGGAGCAATGGCGCAGGCTTGCGGCGGTGCCACAGCCAAGTGTGTTGAGCAGCCAGCCCGAGTCGACACCTGCGCTCAGTGACCTGAAGCTGGCCGAGCTGCTTTCTAGTGTTGGAAGCCTGATTCGTTAGTGGGACTGGCGAGAATAGCCGCTCCCAAGAAAAGCCGGCCAGCGCCCCAGGTATGCCACCGAGTGACTCTCCTGAGCGCGTAGGTAACGACCAGCAGGGATCTGCCTTTGGCGGGACGGCGCGCGGTGCTGCAGTCAGAACTTCGCGCCGCTATTGTAGCTGCTGACAAGCTGATTGTAGTCGCGCATGAGGCGCGCCGGCGAGCCCTGGACCATCCATGCGCCGCCGGAATTGAGCATCATCTGGTCGCCGCTGCTGTAGGGCACCTTGTCCCGTACACGCCGCATCAGCTGCTTCGCTGTCGTCAGGAATTCCTTGGCGGCACTGATGAAGCTCGAGCCGATCTTGCTGCCCTTGTTGCCAGCGGCATATTCCTCGGTTGCCTTGACCATGGCCTCGTAGTCGCTGACGGCATCCGTGATCTTGGCGAGATCGGGCGGGGCGCCACTTTCCGTCCGCATGACGCGCTTGGCGCGTATCATCAGAGCCTCGATGTGATAGCGCTCCTTGCGGCCCTCGGCGCTCTCGATCTCGGCCAGCCTTTCAACGGCGCGCTTGTCCTGGAGCACATCGAGGCCGGCGCGCAGCGTCTGATCAGCGACCGCGAATGCATCCCAGGCGGCCACCAGGCGAGGATGCAGGGCTTTGCCCTTGGCCATCCTGTCGTCTTTGTAGTTTTCCTGGTCGTAATAGTCGTCCGCCTCCTTCAGCAGAGGTTCAAGCGCCACCACGGCCTTCACATAGGCCGACGCAGCAGCTTCGAGCTCGGGAAGATGCGGCTCGACGGCGTTTGCCTCGTCAACGCTCTTCTTGCAGCCGGACGTGTCGTAAATCGTGTAGGTGCCATAGATGATCCGCTCCTTGCCGGTCGGACCTTCCTTGCCGACCCAGCTGAAATAACGCGCCCGCGAGTCGTAGGATCGCTCCGAGAGACGATTGATGCACCCGACATAGGCGTTTACTTTCTGCGTGAGAGACGGGCTCTGCGCACGGGCAGCGTCTGCAACGAATGGCCCGACCAGGATAGCTGTGGCTAAAGCCAGAATAAGCCGGCAGACAGACATCATGGCCACTCTCCCTCATTGCCCCTTCCAGGAAACCAAAATACCCAAGATCGCGCATTGATGCCTGTGCGATTTCTCACATCGGATGGCGTCAAGGCCGGCTTTTCAGGTGCAAGTTAAGGTAATCAGACCATCGCCGTCAGGATCGAGCCGCCGCACATGCCCGCATGACGACCTGGACCCGGCCCGGCGCAACTCGGCGGGGGCTGGACGCTGCTCACCGATGCCAACGTCTCCCCGCCGCGTGTAAGCGCGACGAGCGGGCATCGGGATCGTCCCGGCCCTTCCCGAGAAGCCCCGATCAAATCCTCGAAATTTGCTACGACATGGGCTAAATGAACTACGCAGGCAGACTCGGAGGCCTCGGCTGATGCGCGGAGTGTCATCGCCTACAGCACTTTGGGGCGTGTGTGCGGATGGCAAAGGCCAAAGGGGGAAACGTGTTGCGAGCAGCAAAATTAATTGCGTTGATCGCCGCGCTGCTGTCCTGCGCCGCCGCTTACGCCGAGACGCCGGTCGGTCCGACGGCGCCTTCGGAGCCATGGCTGCTGGGAAACTGGGGAGGTGCACGCACGCGTCTCTACGAAAAAGGCGTGGACCTTCAGGTCGGCTTCGTCGGCGAGGTCGCCTACAACGCCGCCGGCGGCAGCCAATCGATCGGTAGCTTCACCGGCCAGGCGTTGTTCGGCGCCACCTTCGATCTCGAGAAGCTGATCACCCTGCCGAAGACGAAGATGCAGGTGACTTACACGTCGCGCTTCGGACGCAACCTCGTAGACGATGCCCATCTCGACACGATCTCGCTCGTCCAGGAGGTGTGGGGCCGCGGCCAGACCGTCCGCCTTACGCAGCTCTTCCTTGAGCATCGTTTCTTCGACGATTTGCTGACCGTCCGCTGGGGCCGCGTCGCCATGGGCGATGCCTTTGCGGCCTTTTCCTGCGACTTCCAGAACCTGACTTTCTGCGGCTCTCAGCCCGGCAACATCGTCGGTAACTATATTTACAACTGGCCGATCAGCCAGTGGGGCGCGATCGTCAAGCTCAACGTCCCCGAGTTCGGCTATGTCCAGGCCGGCATCTACGACGTGAACGGGTCTTATCTCACCTACGAAAACAAGCTGTGGCCGGTCTGGTACTCGGATTCGGATGGTGTGCTCATTCCCTTCGAGATTGCCTGGCTGCCCAAGTTCGATGGTGGCCGCCTGCCCGGCAGCTACAAGATCGGCGCCTGGTATTCGACGGCGACGCTGAGCGACGTGGTCAGCGACGTCAGCGGCAGCGTCCCCGCAACGACCGGCCTGCCGGCGAACCAGTACACGGGACTCTATGGTTTCTACTTGAACTTCGCGCAGCAGCTCACGCGCAACGCGTCCCTCGACCCGAAGGGCGGGCTGAACGCCTTTGCGAACTTCTCGATCGCGGACGAGCAGACGTCGGCGACCTGGCTGCAAGTCGCGGGCGGATTGATCTACACCGGCCCGTTCGCCTCGCGCCCGCATGACCAGATCGCCTTTGCCGCCGGCACGACGCAAGTCAACCCGCGCCTGATCGGCGCGCAGAACACGCTGAGCGGGCTCGGCCTGCAGCCGAGCGTGGTGAGGTACTCTGAATACGTCTTCGAGCTCCAATACGGCTTGGTGCCGGTCCCGGGCCTCACCATCCGGCCGAACATCCAGTACGTGTACCGTCCCGGCGCGATCTCCCAAAACGTCAACATCCTAGTCCTCGGCCTCAAGACCGTGATCAACTTCTGAACCTCAGGTCTGTGTATCGGTTCGAGAAGTCTGGCATTCTCAAATCCCAGCGCCTGGACAATGTCGCGATTGACGTTTGTGCCATAAGACGATCCACGCAGCGTGATTCCTTCCATTCCGGGCTGAGCTACCGCTGCGGCATGCCCTGCGGCACGATGGTCTCGACGATCGAAGCATCAAGCGCTTCGTACTGGTGGTAGCCGATCGTCTGGTAGAGCTCGGCCCGCGTCTGCATCTCGCCGAGCATGTTCTGCGTGCCGCCGTCGCGCTTCAGGGCGCGGTAGAGCTTCTCCTGCGCCTTGTTGGCGACGCGCAGCGCCGAGACCGGCCAGATCACCATCTTGTAGCCCATGGCCTCGAATTCGCTCGCGGTGAAGAACGGCGTCTGACCGAACTCGGTCATGTTGGCCAGAAGCTTCACGCCGGGCATGGCCTTGGCGAAGGCGCGGAACATCTCGGCGTTGTTCAGCGCCTCGGGGAAGATCGCGTCGGCGCCCGCCTCGACATAGCGCTTGGCGCGCGCCACGGCGCCGTCGATGCCCTCGCTCGCCGCACCATCGGTGCGGGCGACGATGAACAGGTGCCGGCGCGCCTTGGCGGCGGCCGCCACCTTGGCCGCCATCTCGTGCGGGTCGGCGAGCTTCTTGTTGTTGAGGTGTCCGCACTTCTTCGGGAGAATCTGGTCCTCGATGTGGACGGCGCCGGCGCCGGCATCCTCGAAGGCTCGCACCATGTGCATGACGTTCAGGGCCTCGCCGTAGCCCGTGTCGCCGTCGACCAGCACCGGCAGGCCCGACGAGCGCGTGACCTGGCGGATGAAGAAGCAGACCTCGTCGACCGTGATGACGCCAAGGTCGGGCAGGCCCATCGACGCGGTCATGCCCGCGCCCGAGAGATAGAGGACGTCGAAGCCCGCGGCCTTGGCCTGCAGGGCCGCCATGCCGTTGTGCGTGCCGGGCATCTGCAGGATGCCGGGCCGTTCCAGCATTGCGCGGAAGCGCTGACCGGCGGGAACGGTGGGCAGGTCGGCGGCGACGAGATACGGCATTTGTTTCCTCCGGCAAATGTCATCCCGAGCGCAGCGAGGGACCTTTCCCGTTGCCTCAAAGGTCCCTCGCTGCGCTCGGGATGACAGCGAGTGTAATCCGCTGCTAGCTCGCCCGTCTCGTCTGCAGCGTGACCAGCAGCCCTGCCCCGATGATCAGCACCGTACCGAGCCATGTGTAGGCATCGGGCACCTCGGCGAACATCAGGTAGCCCACGATGACCGAGCCGATCATCTGGGTGTAGTTGAGCGGCGCGATCAGGTTGGCCGAGGCATAGGTGAGCGCGCGCGCCACGCAGTAGTGGCCAACGCCGCCCAGCGCGCCCAGCGACAGCAGCAGCAGCCAGTCGGTCCAGCTCCTGGGCCACGTCCAGATGAACGGCATCGCCGCCGACATCACGATGGAGCCCAGAAGCACGCTGTAGAAGATCGAGGTCGCGGGATGATCGATGCCCGCCAGGCGTCGGATGATGACCTGGTAGCTCGCGTAGCAGAGCGCACTGCCCAGCAGCAGCACCGACGCCCATTGAAACACCGAGCTTCCCGGCCGGATCACGACCAGCACCCCGGCAAAGCCCAGGACGACCGCGACGATGCGCATCGCCGTGATGCGCTCGCCGAGCACCGGCCAGGCCAGCAGCACGACGGCGAGCGGCGCCACGAAGCTCACCGCGATCGCCTCGGCGACGCCCATGAACTTCACGGCGGAGAAGAAGAACAGCGTCGACAGCAGCATCATGACCGAGCTCAGGAATTGCAGCCCGATGCGCTGGGTGCGGAAGAGATCGAGGCCCATGCGCGGCGTGAAGACCAGCGCCACCAGCCCGAGATGGACGACGATGCGGAACCAGACGATCTGCGTCGGCTCGTAGGTGACGGCCAGAAGCTTCACGAAGCCGTTCATGATCGGAAACAGCGCGCAGGCCGCGCACATGTACAGCACCCCCAGCATAGGGCGCGACACGCTCACCCGCTTGGTGGCCGTGCCCTCGGCGTCGGCCATGTCAGCGGAAGAAGCGCTCGAGCGAACCGAGCAGCAGCGTGCCGGCGGTGGCGATCACGATCAGCGAGGCGGCGATCGCCGTGAACCGGCCGATCTCCTGGCTGCGGCCGTCGGCGATGATCAGCCGGTGCGCCACCATGGAGGCAAGGCCGATCGCCGAGAGCGTGATCGCCATGCCGAAGGCGATGGCGATGACGCCGACGACACCCGCCCACACGACGTCCAGCGCGATCGAGAGCAGGATCACGACCAGGGCGCCGGCACAGGGCGCGATGCCGGCCGCCGTCAGCAGCAGCCACCCGGCGAGCGTGCGCTGCCTGGTATCGTGATGGTGATGGCCGTGATCGTGGTGATGATGATGATCATGATCATGGTCATGTCCGTGGCTGTCGCCGTGATGATGCTCGTGCACGCGGCCGGTGATGCCGGCCCACAGCCGCCAGATGCCGATCGCCAGGATCAGCAGGTACGAGACCATCTCGACGTTGCGCACCTCGCGCAGCGCGCCCAGCAGGCCGACCGTGCCCAAAAGCTTCAGCGCGCCGGCCAGCAGCAGGGCCGCCAGCGTGTGCGTGAAGGCGATCCAGGCGCCGGCGAAGATGCCTTCGATCCAGGCGCGCGGCCGCGCGCTGTCGAGGAAGTAGGCCACCACCACGGCCTTGCCGTGGCCCGGCCCCAACGTGTGCACGACACCGTAGCCAAAGCAGACGGTGGCCAGAGTCCACAACGCCAGCGAGCCGGAGCCCGTCTTGATGTCGCGCAACGACCCCGACAGCGTCTGCTGGATGCGCCGCTGGTACTCGGCCGAGAAGCGCGCCAGGTCGGCGACGCTGTCGCTGAACACCAGCGCGCCCACGATCGCCAGCAGCAGCAGCACGCCGATCCACAGGAACGGCGAGCGCAGGATTGCGCCCTTCGCGGCCGCCTCCTTCACGGGAGCTGACATGTCACGGTGTCGGCGAAGACGGGATAGCCGCGCACGAACTCGGCCTTGTAGTTGGCGCTCTTGGCCAGTGCGCAGCCGGCCGGGATCTGGTCCTTGTTGACCTCGATCCTGATGAAGTCGTCGGGATCGAAGGTCGTGATCGAGAAGACCTTGGTGGGCTGCGGCAGCTCGAAGCGCATGACGTAGACCAGGTTGCGCGGTCCGGTGGGACGCGGCCCCTTCAGCGATTCTGGCGGCTGGCTGGCGCGCTTGTTCTCGGGCATCGGCATGCCTGACTTGTCGCCGGCCGAGCGGTCCCAGTCGGGCAAGGTGAAGCTTGCCGGATCGTCGATGCGCGCGACGAAGGCCGGCGCCTTGGCCGGCCGCACGTCCTTGGCGCCGACATTGAGCCAGGTCAGGAAGCCGTAGTTCTTCAGCTCCGGCATCATGTCGCCTTCCAGCGCCTTGATCTCGCGGGCGGAGAACTTGCCGTCCTTGTTCTCGTCGATCAGCGGGATCTCGATCTCGCTGGAGAACGGATCGAAACGCCATTCGATCTCGACATGGGTGTACTTGCCGTCCTTGGCGACGGCGCGCACCACCTGCTGGACCCACAGGTGTGGGTGCGCCTGGGCGAGCGAAGGCGTCAGCAACAGCGCCGCAAGGATGAGCCAAATCCACGTCACCCTGAGGAGCATCGCGAAGCGATGCGTCTCGAAGGGCGGGCAACCGGCCTTGCCGTCGCCCACCCACGCGCGGCTTACCGCGCGCATTCGAGACGGCGCTACGCGCCTCCTCAGGGTGAGGTGACTTTGGAGAAACGAATTGCGCTCCATGGACTTCATGCGGTCAACACCGGCGATGCAGCCTGCGGTACCGGCCGCGGCTTGCCGTCATCGTCGATCGCAACGAACACGAAGGTGCCGTGCGTCACGCGGCGCTCGGTGCTCTCGTGGCGGCGCTGCACCACGGTCTCGAGCGCGATGGTGATCGAGGTGCGCCCGACCTTGGAGACCTCGCCGTAGATCGACACCCAGTCGCCCACCTTGATCGGCTCGACGAAGGTCATGGCGGTGATGGCCACGGTGGCGACCCGGCCCTTGGCGACGCGGCCGGCGAGAGCGCCGCCCGCCGTGTCCATCTGCGACAGCACCCAGCCGCCGAAGATGTCGCCATTGCCGTTCATGTCGGAGGGGTGCGGCACGGTCCTGACGATCGGGTCGCGGCGGTGGTCGGGCATTAGGAGGTCCATGAAAGCTGTCACCCCGAGCGTAGCGAGGGGCCTTTCAGGCCCCAGGAAAGGTCCCTCGCTACGCTCGGGATGACAAGCGGTTGTTGATTTTTCGCGGTTTTCCTACCATATCAATGAGATACCGGCCAACCAGCGATCCCCTCGCGCGGCCGAGGAAAGACAAGAAGCATGGCAAAGAACGGCGATCTTTTCGATCGGGCGGGCGGCAAGCGCGCCGCGACCAAGGACACTTCCTACACGGCCCGTCACATCGAGGTGCTGGAAGGGTTGGAACCCGTCCGCAAGCGCCCCGGCATGTATATCGGCGGCACCGATGAACGGGCCATGCATCATCTCGTGGCCGAGGTGCTCGACAATTCCATGGACGAGGCCGTCGCCGGCCACGCCGACACGATCTATCTCGAAGTGCTCGAGGGCAACCGCATCCTGATCCGCGACAATGGGCGCGGTATCCCGGTCGATCCGCACCCCAAGTTCAAGAACAAGTCGGCGCTGGAGGTCATCCTCACGACGCTGCACTCCGGCGGCAAGTTCGACAGCAAGGTCTACGCGACCTCGGGCGGCCTGCACGGTGTCGGTGTCTCGGTGGTGAATGCCCTGAGCGACGAGCTGATCGTCGACGTGGCGCGCGACCGCCAGGCCTGGGTGCAGACCTTCTCCCGCGGCAAGGCTGTGACCAAGCTGAAGTCGGCCGGCCCGGCCCCCAACCGGCGCGGCACGACGGTGACCTTCCATCCCGATCCGCAGATCTTCGGCAAGCAGGCCTTCGTGCCCGAGCGCCTCTATCGCATGGCGCGCTCCAAGGCCTACCTGTTCCGGGGCGTCGAAATCCGCTGGAAATGCGCCAAGAGCCTGTTGCCAAAGGGTGACGCGATCCCCGAGGAGGAATCGTTCCACTTCCCGGGCGGCCTGAAGGACTACGTGACGTCGGAGATCGGCGAGCGCGCGACGATCGTGCCGCAGCCCTTCGCCGGCGAGGCCAAGAGCGAGACCAACGGCACGGCCGGCGGCAAGGTCGAATGGGCGGTGTGGTGGCCGGGCGACGAGGAAGGCTTCGTCCGCTCCTACTGCAACACCGTGCCGACGGCCGAGGGCGGCACGCACGAGTCGGGCTTCCGCAGCGCCCTGGTGCGCGGCCTGAAGCGCTATGCCGAGCTCACCGGCAACCGCAAGGGCTCGATCATCACCGCCGACGACGTGATCGAAGGCGCGGCGGCGCTGGTCTCGGTGTTCGTCGAGCAGCCGCAGTTCCAGGGCCAGACCAAGGAGAAGCTGGTCAGCGTCGAGGCCAACAAGCTGGTCGAAACCATCGTCGGCGACAATTTCGAGCACTGGCTGACCGGCGACAAGGAAGCGGGCAACGTCCTGCTCGAGCACGTCGTCGGCAAGGCCGAGGAGCGGCTGCGCCGCCGCCAGGACCGCGAGCAGCAGCGCAAGACGGCGACGCGCAAGCTCAGACTGCCCGGCAAGCTCGCCGACTGCAGCAACAGCTCGGCCGAGGGCACCGAGATCTTCCTGGTCGAGGGCGATTCGGCGGGCGGCTCGGCCAAGGCCGCGCGCAACCGCGAGACCCAGGCGATCCTGCCGTTGCGCGGCAAGATCCTGAACGTGGCCAGCGCCACGGCCGAGAAGCTGCGCGAGAACCAGGAGATCCAGGACCTCATCCAGGCGCTGGGCTGCGGCACGGGCGATCACTACAACGACGACCGGCTGCGCTACGAGCGGGTCATCATCATGACCGACGCCGACGTCGACGGCGCCCACATCGCCTCGCTGCTGATGACGTTCTTCTATCGCGAGATGCCGAAGATGATCGAGAACGGCCATCTGTTCCTCGCCCAGCCGCCGCTCTTCCGCATCAGCCGGGGCGGCAAGACCGAATATGCCCGCGACGAGAAGCACAAGGACGAGCTGATCCGCGACGTCTTCGGCGGCGCCAAGGTCGAGATCACGCGCTTCAAGGGGCTGGGCGAGATGCAGTCGGTCCACCTGCGCGAGACGACGATGGACGTGAGCAAGCGCACGCTGCTCAAGGTCGACGTGCCCCATGCGCCCGATACCGAGGCGCGACGCCAGGCGATGGATACGAGAACCCTGGTCGAGAACCTGATGGGCCGCAAGCCGGAGAAGCGCTACGCCTTCATCCAGGAGCATGCGAAGTTCGCCCGCGATCTCGACGTCTGAGGCAAAACTAAGGATTTGCGCGCGACTTTGTGACGTGAGCGGAGCGGCAGTCTTGCCCATCATCGTGTATGATGTGTCGCGAGGAGAACGCCCGATGTGCCTGAAGACCAAGATCGCCTCCGCCCTGCTCGGTCTTGCCGCCTTGCCGGCCGCCGCCTGGGCCGGCGTGATCGGCGGCACCTACTACGCCCCTCAATATGACTACCGCGAATTCTTTGCCGCGGCCGACGGGCGGAACTTCCAGGTCATCCTGTACGGCACCGCCTTTCCCGCCGTCGATCCCGGCACCGTGGCACAGGACCTGCTGCCGATGATGCAGGCCGCCAAGCCGCGGCCGGCGCTGACCTTCACCTACCAGGATCCGCCCGAACGGCCTCGCCCCTACTACCGGCTGGTCCTGACCTTCGATCCCGCCAACGACTATGGCTCGAATTCGGTCTGCGCCGGCATCCCGCCGCGCTTCAAGCAGAACCGTCCGGGCTTCTTCTACGTCTTCGCCGTCTATTGCCGAAACGACCAGGTCCTGTCCGAGACGACCGCCTGGACACCGGCGACCGCCCCCAACGACCCGCGCATCGCCGAGCTGTTCCGCCAGCTCTTCCAGGTCGTCTGGAGCGATTCGCCCGCCCTGCGCCCGCAGGTCGGCGGCAGCGATCGGCGATAACTGGGAGCGCGGGCCTCCGGCCCGCTCATGCTCTTCCGGACCGCCGGCTTCCAGCCGGCTCATGCTCTTCGGAGCGCGGACCTCCAGGTCCGCATCATGAGGATGAGCGGACCTGGAGGTCCGCGCTCCGCATGAGCCGGCTGGAAGCCGGCGGTCCGGAAGAAACTTGAGGCTTGATTACCGGCCCTGGTCTGCTTTCCACTCCTCCTCCCAGATTGAGGAGTGGAAATGCAGTCGCTCAAGGATCGGCATGTCGTGGTCACCGGCGGAACCGGCGCGCTGGGTTCGGCCGTGGTGAAGGCCTTCATCGAGGCGGGCGCCACCTGCCATATCCCGGCGATCGAGAGCACGCCGCCAACCGGCCACCTGCCCGACAGCCAGCAGATCGAGGTCGTTCCCAGCATCGACCTGTCGAACGAGGCCTCGGTCGACGGCTTCTACGCCAGGCTGCCGCCGCTGCATGCCGTGGTGAACATCGCCGGCGGCTTCGCCTATGCACCGATCGCCGACAGCCCGCTCAAGGTCCTGCAGCAGCAGCTCTCGATGAACGTGGTTTCGTGCGCGCTGAGCTGCCGCGCCGCCGTCGCCAACTTCCGCAAGGGCGGCCCAGATGGCGTCAAGAGGGGCGGCCACATCGTCAACATTGCCGCCCGCCCCGCCCTCAATCCGCGCCAGGGCGCCAACATGACGGCCTACACGGCCTCCAAGGCCGCGGTCGCCGCCTTCACCGTGGCGCTGGCGGAGGAGCTGAAAAACGACGACATCTCGGCCATCGCGCTCGCCCCGTCGACCCTCGACACGCCGGCCAACCGCAAGGACATGCCCACGGCCAAGCACGATACCTGGGTCAAGCCCACGGCCATCGCCGAGCTGATCGTGGCCCACTGCAGCCTGTCGGAGACGATCAACTCCGGCGTGGTGATGCCGGTCTACGGCAAGGCCTGAGTCTTCCGGACCGCCGGCTCCTGCCTTCGCCGAAGCGAAGCCGCTTCGGCTTCGCGCAGGCAGGTCCAGCCGGTTCATGGCGGAGCGCGGACCTCCAGGTCCGCTCAAGTCATGAGCGGACCTGGAGGTCCGCGCTCCGAAGAGGCATGAGCCGGCTGGAAGCCGGCGGTCCGGAAGAGCTTGAGCGCTCCACAGGGTTCCTCTGCTAACCAGACGGCCATGGCTGCCTGGTATCAGTTCGCCGACCTCTTCCTGTCGCGCCTCGACGCCGAGGCTGCGCACGGTCTGGCACTGCGCGCCCTGAAGACCGGCCTGCTGCCGGCTGACCGGCGAGCCGACGCGGCGTCGCTCGCCGTCAAGGTGTGGGGCCGCACCCTGGCCAACCCGATCGGGCTCGCCGCGGGCTTCGACAAGAACGCCGAGGTCCCCGACCCCCTGCTCGATATCGGCTTCGGGCTGGTCGAGATCGGCAGCGTCACGCCGCGGCCGCAGGAGGGCAATCCCCGTCCCCGCCTGTTCCGCTTGCCCGAGGATCGCGGCGTCATCAACCGGCTGGGCTTTCCAGGCCAGGGGCTGGATGCCGTGCGCTCGCGGCTCGCGGCACGTCCCCGGCGCGGCTTCATCGGCGTCAATGTCGGCGCCAACAAGGACAGCACCGATCGCGCCGCCGACTATGTCATCGGCTGCAAGGCACTGGCGCAATATGCCGACTATCTCGTCTGCAACGTCTCGTCGCCCAACACGCCGGGCCTGCGCAACCTCCAGGGCCGCACGCAGCTCGCCGACCTGTTGAAGCGCGTGCAGGACGCCATCGCTGCCAAGCCAGTGCCGCTCTTGGTCAAGATCGCGCCTGACGCCACCGACGACGACCTCGACGACATCGTCGCCGTTTGTCGCGACCTTCGGATGGACGGCATCATCATCGGCAACACGACGCTGTCGCGGCCATCGACGTTGCGCTCACCACGGCGCGGTGAAGTCGGTGGCCTGTCCGGTCCGCCGCTGATGACGTTGTCGACCGAGGCGCTGCGCCGCACGGCTCAACGCGCCGAGAAGCAGTTCCCGCTGGTCGGCTGCGGCGGCATTGCCTCGGGCGCCGATGCCTATGCCAAGATCCGCGCCGGCGCGACCCTGGTGCAGCTCTATTCGGCGATGGTCTATGAGGGGCCGCCGCTGATCCGGCGCATCAAGGATGAGCTGGCGGTGCTGCTGGCACGCGATGGCTTTGCGACGCTGGCGGATGCGGTGGGGGCTGATCTCTAGCGTCTTCCGGACCGCGCGCGTCCCCGCGCGCCTCATGATCATGAGCGCGCGGGGACGCGCGCGGTCCGGAAGAGCATGATTCATGAGCGGGCCTGGAGGCCCTATCGCGCATGTGAATGCGCGTAGGTCCGGCGAGAGTCAGTCGTCCAGGAACTGCCCAGCGTCGAACTTCACGTAGGCACCCTCCTCGTCGAAGGCCACGCCGACCGGGTCGCCGCCCTTGGCGACGATGTCGACCTGGTTTCGCAGCAGGTTGCGCAGCATCGACACGCCCTGGTCGGACGACATCAGGTGCTCCTCCGAATGGAAGGTGATGGCGCCTTGGCCAACCTGCGCCTCGGTGTCGCCCGGGAACTTCTGGTGCTCCTCGGGGGAGAGCTCGGCCCAGGTCTTGCCGTTGTAGCGCGACTTGAACTTGGCGAGCTCGCCCTTCTCCTTCACCCGGCCGGCGACGTAGATGCGGTAGTGCGTGTCGTCGATCGGCAAGGTCCAGCCGATCGATTCGACCATGCCGTACTGCGCCACGCGCGGGTTGGCGACCAGGCGCAGGGTCGGCACCACAGCCTCGGTGATGCGGCGAAAGCGCTTGCCGTTGGGACCCGGCCGGATCGACGTCGCCTTCACGCCGCGCGGGCCGTACTCGAACTTCACCTTGGGGAATGTCGCCATCTGCTCGACGAACTGCGGGCCCGAGAACGTGCCGTGCAGGATCGGCACATGGTAGGGATCGACCACGTTCTCGAAATGCTGCAGCCAGTTGCAGGGCGCGATGACGATGCCGCCGCTGCCGATGCTGGAATCGTCGGCCTCGACGAACTCGCCGGGTCCCATCACCTCCAGGCACTCGTAGCGCGGCAGCACCGGCTTCTTCTCCGGCGGCCCGAGATAGGCGAAGACCAGGCCATAGCGCTCCTCGACCGGATACCAGGGCTGGCGCACGCGCTGGCACTGCGGGCCGGTCGGGTTGGGCTCGCACGGCATCTCCAGGCAACGGCCTTCGACGTCGAACAGCCAGCCGTGGTAGCAGCAGCGGATGCCGCGCTCCTCGATCTTGCCGTAGTACAGCGTCGTGCCGCGATGGCAGCAACGCGGATAGACGAGGCCCGGTCGTCCCTCGCCGTCGCGGAACAGGATCAGCTCCTCGCCTAAAACCTTCACCGGCCGTGGCGTGGCGCCGGCGTCGGCACTCACGCCGACGGGATGCCAGTAGCGGCGCAGAAGCTCGCCCATCGGCGTGCCGCGGCCGACCTCGGTCAGCTTGGCGTTGTAGCTCGGCGTCTTGCGCGAGTAGGCGGAATGGCTGTCGCTGAGGCTCATGGCTACTCCACCTTGGCGCCCGATTGGCGGATCAGCTCGGCCCAGATCGGCGTCTCGCGCGCCAGCATGTCGGCCAGCTCCTTGGGCGTCGAGCCGACCGGGGTCTGGCCCTGGGCCACCAGCTTCTCGGCGACCGCGGGCTCACTGACCACGGCTTTGATCTCGCGCGACATGCGGTCGACGATATCGGCCGGCGTGCCGGCCGGCGCATAGGCCGCGACGAACAGGCTGAGGTCGAAGCCCGCGATCAGCTGCTCGGCGAAGGTCGGCAGTTCGGGCATCGAGGCCGAGCGCTTGGATCCTGCGACGGCCAGCGGCTTGACGCGGCGGGCCTCGATCTGCGGCTTGGCGCTGGTCGGGCTCGCCCAGGTGATGTCGAGCGTGCCGTTGCCGACGTCCTGGATCGCCGGCACGTCGCCGCGATAAGGCACGTGGCTATAGTGGCCGCCCAACGCCTGCTCGAACATCAGGCCGTAGAGATGGCCGCTCGAGCCGATGCCCCAGCTGCCGTAGGTGGCGGGCCGGCCCAGCTCCTTCACCCACTTGGCCATGCCGCGCAGGTCGCTGTACGGCGCGTCGGCCTTGACGACGGCCAGGATAGTGCCGAGCGACACCAGCGACACCGGGATCAGGTCCTTGGCCGGATCGAACGGCAGCTTGGCGTAGAGCGACGGGTTGTTGGTGTGGGTCGAGTTGGTGGTGATCAGGAAGGTGTAGCCGTCGGGCGCTGCCCTGGCGACGATCTCGGCGCCGACGATGGTGTTGGCGCCGGGCTTGGGATCGACCAGGACCTGTTGGCCGAGCTTGGCCGTCAGCCCCTCGGCGATGACGCGCACCAGGGCATCGATCGCGCCACCCGGATTGAAGGGCACGACGATGCGGATGGGCTTGGTCGGCCAGGCGCCCTGCGTCCAGCCGCGCGACGAGAGCAATGGTGTTGCGAGCGCCGCCGTGACGACGCTTCGCCGTCCTATCGCTTTTCGCGACATTGTTTCGTTCCTCCCTGCACTCGGCCCTGAGCGGCCCGGACTTTACTCAGGGTCACAGCCGATTCATAGAGTTTGGACCATGACAGATAGACCCCAACCCCAGGTCCACCGCCTGATGCCAGCTGACGCGCCGCTGTTCCGGGAGATCCGGCTGGAAGCGCTTCAACAGGCCCCGGAGGCTTTCGGCAGCAGCTTCGAGCAGGAGTGCTCGCAGTCGCTGGCGCAATTCGAAGAGGTGCTGGCGAAGTCGGACGTGTTCGGGGCATTCCGCGGCACCGATCTTTTGGGCATGGCCGGCTACCGCACGCAGGTCGGCGCCAAGCGGGCGCACAAGGGCTTCCTGTGGGGCATGTACGTTCGCGCCAGCGCGCGCGGCACCGGCGTCGCCAAACCCCTCGTCGAAGCGGTTCTCGCTCACGCGCGCGAACGCGTCGAACTGGTGCAGTTGAGCGTCGTCAAAGAGAACGAAACGGCGCAGAGGCTCTATCGCAGCTGCGGGTTTGTCGCCTATGGACATGAAGTCCACGCGTTGAAGCAGGACGGCCGCTACTACGATGAAGTGCTCATGGCCGTCGCACTCGATCCGCGAAATTAAGGCGGCAGACGCACACCTGTTAATTCCCCTAGACTGGCGACCGGAGGAACCGTGCCGCTCTGGATACCGATCACCATCTTCGCTGCGTTGTGTCAGAACATCCGCACGACGATGCAGCAGAAGATACGTGGCGTGCTGAGCGTCGATGGCGCCAACTTCGTCCGCTACCTCTACGGCGCGCCGCTGGCGCTGGGGGCCTTGGCCTTCCTGGTGTTCGGCACCGGCCGGCAGGTGCCGACCATCACCCTCGCCTTCCTCGGCCTGGTCACCATCGCGGGCATTGCCCAGATCGTGGCGACGTCGCTGATGATCCACGCCTTCTCGCTGCGCAACTATGCTGTCGGCACGGTCTATTCCAAGACCGAGACGGTGTGGGTGGCGCTGTTCGCCACCTACATCTCCCATGAGCCGCTGCACCTGCTGGCGTGGATGGGGATCCTGGTCTGCCTGGGCGGCGTGGCGATCCTGAGCGTGCGCGGTTCGTTCGCCAATGTCCGCAGCGTGCTTGCCGACCTCACGCACAAGGGCGCGCTCTACGGCATGCTCTCGGGCGCGATCTTCGCCATCGCCGCCGGCACCATCCGCGAAGCCTCCAAGCTCATTCCCGACGGCGACTTCTGGGTGCGCGGCATCACCGTGCTGGCCTGCATGAACACCATCCAGGTCGTGCTGATGGGAATCTATCTCG
Organism: uncultured Alphaproteobacteria bacterium; assembly: GCA_963809025.1. Lineage (GTDB taxonomy): Bacteria > Pseudomonadota > Alphaproteobacteria > Reyranellales > Reyranellaceae > Reyranella. The sequence goes on from CAWEIE010000033.1 coordinate 271,883, forward strand.
CGCGCCGCGACCGGCCGCAGCTCGGCAAGGTGTGGGTCAACTGGCGCTCGTCGATCTGGGTCGGCATCTTCAGCGTGCTGGGCTCGGCCGGCTGGGCGCTGGCCATGACCCTGGAGAACGCCGCCCTGGTGCGTGCGGTCGGCCAGATCGAGCTGGTCTTCACGTTCATCGCCTCGCACCTGGTGCTCAAGGAGCGGCCGTCGGCCGGTGAATGGCTGGGCAGCGTCCTGGTGATCGGCGGCGTCGTGCTCATTCTCATTGGCCGATGACCGACGGGTGATTGAAATGACGGAAGCAACTCCTCGCCCCCTGCACGGCGTGCGCGTCCTCGATTTCTCGACCACGATCGCCGGGCCGCATTGCACGCGCCTGCTGGCCGACATGGGCGCCGACGTGATCAAGGTCGAGGCGCCCGAGGGCGAGCTGATGCGCAGCCGGCCGGTGCAGCGCAATGGCGCGGGCACCATGTTCGGCCAGCTCAATGCCGGCAAGCGCTGCATCGTGCTCGACCTCAAGAAGCCCGAGGCGATCGCGGCGGTGAAGGCGCTGGTGAAGACGGCGGACATCGTGGTCGAGAATTACCGGCCGGGCGTGATGAAGCGGCTGGGGCTCGACTACCCCGAGCTCGCCAAGATCAACCCCAGGATCATCTACGGCGCCATCTCCGGTTACGGCCAGACCGGACCCGCCGCCGGACGGCCGGCCTATGCACCGGTCATCCACGCCTCGACCGGCTACGACATGGCGCACCTGTTCTACCAGCAGGGCCGCCAGCGGCCGGACAATTGCGGCATCTTCGTCGCCGACTATGCGAGCGGCGCCTATGCGGTGGGCGGCATTCTGGCCGCGCTGCACCAGCGCCATGTCACCGGCAAGGGCCAGATGGTCGACGTGTCGATGTTCGAGGCCCTGGTCGGCATGCTTTTGGGCGAGGTCAACCGCGCGCAGTTCGACTTCGAGATGCCGTCGCGGCCGATGTACGGACCGGTCGAGGCCAAGGACGGCTACGTCATGCTGGCGACGGCGAGCGAGCGCACCTTCCAGGACATGGCGACGGCGGCCGGCCGGCGCGACTGGCTGACCGATCCGCGCTTCGAGAAGTATGCCGACCGGCGCATGAACTGGGACAAGTTCGTCGACGAGTTCGAGGCGTGGTCGAGGACCCTGACGGTCACGGAGTGCGTGGCCGCGCTGGAGAAGCACGGCGTGCCCTGCTCGCCCTATCTCACGGTCACCGAGGCGCTGAAGGACCCGCAGGTCGAGCATCGCGGCTCGCTCTGCACCATCGAGGACAGTGCGGGTTCCTACAAATCGCCGGCGCCGCCCTTCCGCTTCTCCGGCTCGCCCGTGCAGAGCGGGCCCAAGGTCGCCGACCTCGGCGAGCATACCAAGAGCGTCCTGCAAGAGGCCGGCCTGAGCGAGGCCGAGGTCAAGGCGCTCGTGCATGAGTAACGGCCAAGTGACGATCGATCCGCGTACGCCCATCCTCGTCGGGTGCGGCCAGATCACCGACACGACCGGCAAGCCCTCCAGCGAACGCTCGAACGTCGCCTTCTGCGGCGAAGCGGCCGGCATCGCTCTGGCCGACACGGGTGCCGCAATCGGCGGCGCCGCCCTTGGCCGCAAGATCGATACCGTCGCCGTGCTGGAATTCTTTCCCGACGTCAGCCCGCGCTTCGCCTCACCGTTCGGCCGCTGCAGCAATCCGCCCAAGGCGGTCGCCAACCGGCTCGCTGCCGCGCCGCGCCAGCTCCTCTACACGCACTCCGGGGGCAACATGCCCCAGTACCTGGTCAACCGCTTCGCCGAGGAGATCGCGAACGGCGAGACCGAGCTCGCCCTGGTGTGCGGCGCGGAGCTGCTGCGCTCGACCCAGAACGCGCGCAAGGCGGGCCTCAAGATCGACCACACCGAGGATCCCGGCGGCGAGCCGGCGCGCATCGGCGACAACCGCTTCGGCTTCTCCGACGAGGAGGCCCGCCACGAGCTGCGTGCCGCCATCCACTTCTATCCCCTGCTGGAGAACGCCATCCGCGGCGGCCTGAAGCGCGACGTGACGAGCCACATGGCGGCCATGGGCCGCCTGTTCGAGCGCCTGGCCGCCGTCGCCAAGACCAATCCATTGGCGACGCGCCGCGAGGGTTTTAGCGCCGAGCGGCTGGCGACGATCGCGGGCGACAACCGCTGGATCTGCTTCCCCTACCCGCGGCTGATGAATTCCAACGCCATCATCGACCAGGCCGCCGCCGTGCTGATGACCTCGGTGGAAAAGGCGCGCGAATGGGGCATCCCGCAGGAGCGCTGGGTGTTCCTGCACGGCTGCGCCGACGGCACCGACACCTGGGTCGTGTCCGAGCGCGAGCGGCTCGACGCCTCGCCCGCGATCAGGGGCTGCGCGCGCATCGCGCTCGACATGGCGGGCAAGAGCGTGGCCGACGTCGCGGCCTTCGACCTCTACAGCTGCTTCCCCTCGGCGGTCGAGGTGGCGATGAAGGAGATCGGCCTGGCGGACGACGATCCGCGCCCGATCAGCGTCACCGGTGGGCTCCCGTTCTTCGGCGGCCCGGGCAACAACTACGTCACCCACTCGATCGCCGAGATGATGAACGTGGTGCGCAAACGGCCCGGCTCCTTCGGCATGGTGACGGCCAACGGCAACTACCTCACCAAGCACTCCGCCGGCCTCTACTCCACGGAGCCGACCAGGGGCCCGTGGCGGCGCGAGGATCCGAAGAAGTTCCAGGCTGAGCTGGACGCGCGACCGAAGCAGCGCGTGAACACGACGCCGGCCGGCACAGGCACGGTGGAGACGTACTGCGTGGCCTACGGCAAGGCCGCGCCGGAGAAAGCCTATATCTTCGGCCGCCTCGACGACTCGGGCGATCGCTTCGTCGCCATGGCGAGCAACGACCCTGCCCTGCTGGCCGACATGTCAACCCGGGAGCAGCTTGGCCGTCGAGTGACTGTAGGCGAACGAAACGGGCGAAACGTCTTCCAGCCGGTGTAGGCCTGTAGGCTTGCACGGCTGTATCTTATAAGATACAACTGACGGGTGGCTGAGTTACGCCAGACGTCTTTCTTTGCCAAGTGGCTCGGTAGCTTGCGTGATCGACAGGCACGTGCCCGCATTCAGGTGCGCCTGGATCGACTGGCGCTTGGGCTGGCCGGCGACGTGAAACCCGTCGGCAGCGGCGTCAGCGAACTTCGTATCGACCACGGTCCGGGATATCGCGTGTACTTCAAGCGAAAAGGGGATGATGTCGTCATCCTCTTGGCCGGAGGCAACAAACGGACTCAGGATCGCGACATGCAGCGAGCCTTGGCATTGGCTCGCGACCTTTAGGAGTATGACATGGCTCGCAGGAAGATCCGGACAACTCGGTATGACAATGCCGCGTTACTCAAAGATCCGCGTGACGTTGCCGCTTACCTCGAGGCTGCGCTGGAAGACGGCGACCATCGGGTCATCGCCGAAGCACTCGGCAACATCGCCCGCGCCAAGGGCATGAGCCAACTTGCACGAGAGGCTGGCGTTGGAAGAGAAAGCCTTTATCGGGCGTTGTCGCCAGACGGCAATCCGGAGCTCGGCACGGTGCTGAAAGTCGTGCGAGCCCTTGGTTTGCGCCTTCACGCCGCCCCCGTGAATCCTTCGACAAGGTAGGATAAGCTGGTCGTACGGAATCGGGGAACGAGCCATGCCGAATATGCTGAACGCCGCCCAGGCGGCTGAGTTCAACGAGAAAGGCTTCACCTACGCGCGCGGGCTGTTCGCGCCCGACGAGATCGACCTGCTGACGCGCGCCATGGAGGAGGATCCTGCCGTGCGCTCCAGCATCCTCGACCGGCGCGACGGCGAGGGCCGCTCGACGCGCATTGCGCTGTGGAACCGCGCCGGCGACAGCGTCTATGGGCTGGCGGCACGCTGCCGGCGCATGGTCGACACGTCGGCGGCGCTGCTGGGCGGGCCGGTCTACCACTACCAGTCCAAGCTCACGGCCAAGGAGCCCGAGGTCGGCGGCGCCTGGGAATGGCACCAGGATTACGGCTACTGGTACTACAACGGCTGCCTCAGGCCCGACCTTCTGTCGGTGATGATCGCGCTCGACAAGACCACGCGCGAGAACGGCTGCCTGCAGATCGCGACGGGCTCGCACCGGCTCGGCCGCATCGACCACACGCCCTTGTCGCCGACCCAGAACGAGGTCGATCCCAAGCGCATGCCGCATATCCTGGAGCAATGCCCGGTCGAGTATTGCGAGCTCGACAAGGGCGATGCGCTGATCTTCCACTGCAACGCCATCCACCGCTCCGACGCCAACCGCTCGGCCAACCGGCGCTGGACGCTGCTGATCTGCTACAACCGCGTCGACAACGACACCATCATCAAGACCGACGACCGCTACTTCGTGCCGCTCGAGGCCGTCGACGACGAGGCACTGCGCCATGCCGGCCTGCGCTTCGCGAGCGCCGACAACCAGGAGCACTTCGCCAGCCGGCCCTACGTGCCGGACCTGCGCAAGGCGTCATAGCGGCGGTGATGGCCCTTGGACGTCCGCAAGGCTGAGACCACGGATATCGAGGCGGCCGTCGAGCTGGTGGAGCGAACCCGCCGCCAGCTCCAGAAGCATCAGCCGACCTTCTGGCGCAAGGCGGCGAACTCGGCGGCGGCAACGGAAAAGTTCTTCACCCGGCTGCTGGCTGAGCCCGACACGTTCTTCCTGGTCGCCGTCGAGGGCAGCCGGCTGGAAGGCTTCCTGATCGCAGCCAAGTACCGCAACCCGCCGGTCTTCGATCCCGGCGGCGACACCTGGCTGATCGACGATTTCTGCGTGGCCGAACCGCATCTCTGGCTGAGCGTCGGCGAGGCGCTGCTGTCGCACGCCACGACCCTGATCCACGAGCATGGCGGCGTGCAGATCGTCGTGGTCGGGGCCGACCGCGACCTCGCCAAGACCGAGATGCTGCGCCGCTCGGACCTCACCATCGCCTCGAACTGGTGGACCAAGCCGCTACGCTGAAGGCCGCAGCACTTCGTAGGTCCTGGCGCGGTATTTCGGCCCGTCGGTCTCGCCGGTCGGTGCGAAACCCAGCCGCGCCATCAGGCGGTGCGAGCGCTGGTTCGGCAGGTCGACGCCGGCCAGGATGCGATCGAGCTTCAGCACCACGAAGCCGTGACGCATGGCGGCGCGGGCCGCGTCGAAGGCGACACCCCTGCCCCAGCAGCGTTCGCTGATCGCGATCGTCAACTCGCGGTCCTGGCCGACCGGGCGCAGCGAGGCAAAACCCGCGACCAGCCCGTCCAGCTCGACGACCCAGGCGTCGTGCGTCAGCGCCGCCGCGACGTGCGCTTGCGTCTCCTCGCGCGTCAGCAGGATGTCGTCGAACAGGTATTGCCGCACGCCCGGCTCGGTGAAGACGACGTGCAACGCGTCGGCGTCCGTGGGCTCAAGCGGCCGCAGGACGGCGCCGGTCACGCCCGCAGTCGTTCCAGCGCCGCGCTGAGGCGGGCGCGGGTCTGCTCGGCCTGCTGGCGGCGCTCGCGCTGCTCCTCGACGACCTCCTCGGGCGCGCGCGAGACGAAGGCGGCGTTGCCGAGCTTGGCGTCGATCTTGGCGATCTCGTCGCCCAGCTTCTTGATCTCCTTCTGCAGCCGCGCGCTCTCGGCCTTGAGGTCGATGACGTCGCCCACCGGCAGGGCATAGGTCGCCTCGCCGACCACGATCTGCAACGCGGCCTTGGGTGCCGCCGTCGCGGCCTCGATGCCCTCGATGCGCGCCAGCCGCTCGAGGGCGGCGCGGTGCGTGGCGATGCGCTGCTTGGTGGTGTCGTCGGCGCCGACGACCAGGAGTTTCAGCTTGGCGCCGGCCGGCACGTTGAGCTCGGAGCGGGCGGAGCGGATGTCGGAGATCAGCTTCACCAGCCAGCCGATCTCGGCGTCGGCGGCGGCGTCGGTCGGCGCGGGCTGCGGCCAGGGCTGGCCGATCAGCATGCCGTGCAGGCTGCGATGGCCGAGCTTGTCCCACAGCTCCTCGGTGATGAAGGGCATCACCGGATGCAGGAGCTTGGCGGTCTCGGCGATCACGAAGGCGGTGACGGCGCGCGTCTCGTCCTTGGCCGGGCCGTCCTCGCCCTGCAGGACGGGCTTGGAGAGCTCGACGTACCAGTCGCAGACGATGCCCCAGATGAACTCGTAGAGCGCGGCTGCCGCCTCGTTCAGCCGGAATCCGGCGATGGCGGCATCGATCGTGGCATTGGCGCGGGCAAGCTCGCCCAGCACCCATTTGTTGATGGTGAGCTTCGTCGTCGCCGGATCGAAGTCCTTGGGCAGGGCCGCGCCGTTCATCTCGGCAAAGCGCGTGGCGTTCCAGAACTTGGTGGCGAAGTTGCGCGAGCCCTCGACGCGCGCCGGCGCGAGACGCAGGCGGCCGGCGTTGTTGGCGGCAAGCGACGTCATGGTGAAGCGCAAGGCGTCGGCGCCGTACTTGTCTATGAGCTCCAAGGGATCCATGGCGTTGCCCTTGGACTTGGACATCTTCTGGCCCTTCTCGTCCGTCACCAGGCCGTGCAGATAGACGGTACGGAAAGGCACATCCTTCATGTAGTACATGCCCATCATCATCATGCGGGCGACCCAGAAGAACAGGATGTCCCAGCCGGTCACCAGCACGTTGGTCGGGTAGTACTTCGTGAGCGCCTTGGTCTCCTCGGGCCAGCCCAAGGTCGAGAACGGCCACAGCGCCGAGCTGAACCAAGTGTCGAGCACGTCTGGATCGCGCTCCAGGGGCACGTCCTTGCCGTAGTGCATGCGCGCCTCGGCCTTCGCCTCGGCCTCCGACATCGCCACGAAGATCTTCTTGTCCGGGCCGTACCAAGCCGGGATCTGGTGGCCCCACCAGAGCTGGCGCGAGATGCTCCACGGCTGGATGTTCTCCATCCAGCGGAAGAACTCCTCGCGCCCGCGCTCGGGCACGAAGATCACGCGGCCGTCGCGCGCGGCTGCGATCGGCTGCTCGGCGAGCTTCTTGGCATCGGCGTACCATTGTTCGCTCAGGAAGGGTTCGACCGGCACGCCGCCGCGATCGCCGTAGGGCACCGTGTGGGTGTGCGGCTCGATCTTCTCCACGAGGCCCAGCGCCTCCATGTCGGCCACGACCTTCTTGCGCGCCTCGAAGCGATCCATGCCGCGATAGGCTTCCGGCGCCTTGTCGTTCAGCCGCGCGAACTTGTCGAAGATGCTGATGGCCTCGAGCTTGTGGCGGCGGCCGACCTCGAAGTCGTTGAAGTCGTGGGCCGGCGTGATCTTGACCGCGCCGGAGCCCTTCTCCGGGTCGGAATACTCGTCGGCCACGATCGCGATGCGCCGGCCGACCAACGGCAGGATGGCGTGCTTGCCGATCAGATGCTTCCACTTGGGATCGTCGGGATGCACCGCGACGCCGGTGTCGCCCAGCATGGTCTCGGGCCGCGTCGTGGCCACGACGATGTGCTCGTCGCTGCCCTCGATCGGGTACTTGAAGTACCAGAGATGGCCCCTCACCTCGCGCAATTCGACCTCGAGGTCGGAGATCGCGGTCAGCATCTTGGGGTCCCAGTTGACCAGCCGGTTGTCCTTGTAGATCAGCCCGGCCTTGTAGAGGTCGACGAACACTTTCAGGACAGCGGCCGACAGGCCCTCGTCCATGGTGAAGCGCTCGCGGCTCCAGTCGCACGAGGCGCCGAGCCGGCGCAGCTGGTTGATGATGGTGCCGCCCGAATGGGTCTTCCACTCCCAGACCCGCGCGAGGAACTCGTCGCGATTGAGCAGCTTCTTGTTGGCGTCGCCCGCTGTAGCGCCCTCGACGGCCAGCCCGATGCCCTCCTGCTCGAGGTTGCGCACCACGACCATCTGGGTCGCGATGCCGGCATGGTCGGTGCCGGGCTGCCACAGCACGTCGTCGCCCTTCATGCGCCGCCAGCGGATCAGCACGTCCTGCAACGTGTTGTCGAGGGCGTGGCCCATGTGCAGGCTGCCCGTGACGTTGGGCGGCGGGATGACGATGCAGTACGGCGTCTTCGGTGATTCCGGGTGCGCACGAAAAGCGCCGCTCTGCTCCCACTCCGGGTAGAGGCGGGCTTCGATCTCCTTGGGGTCGTAGGTCTTGTCGAGCATTTCTCTGCCTTATAACGAAAAACGCCACGGATGGCGCCGTGGCGTTGGGTTCCTCGGGGCGCCTGGGGAGCTAGCGGCGGGTCAGCCGGACGATCTCCCTTTCGACATAGCGTTCGACGACTTGCGGCAGGTTCTGGTCGAGCCATTCCTTGAGCATCGGCCGCAAGGTCTCCTTGACCAGTTCCTCGACCGTCTTGCCGCTGGCAACGACCGGGCCCGGATCGGCAGCGGCCGGCGGCGGCACGCTGTCCTGGACGGCCCGGTTCAGGCGGGCGAAGGCCGAGGCGGTGCTGCCGGCAGTCCCGCCGCCGACCAGCGTGGAATCGGCGGGCCGGGCCGGCTCGATCGAGGGCTGCGGCATCTCGGCGGCGCGCACCGGATCGATGCGCGGCAGCGGGATCGGCGGCGGCACGGTGTCCGACTTGGGCTCTTCAATAAGGTCGGTGAGCAGCAGCACGTCGTCACGGCCGGCGGCGTGCAGCTTGGGTTCCATCGGCGGCGTCACCGCGGAGCGGCCGCCGGATTGAGCGGCCGCCTGCTGGCTGTTGACCTGAGCGCGCGCCTCGTCGTCGGAAATGATCTTCCGGATCGACGCCAGGATGTCATCCATCGACGGGTCGTTGGCGCTCTTGGGGTCAGTCATTACTTGCTCCCGAAGCCACCGCTGGTCGTGGTCGTCGGGGCTGGCGCCGGCGGCGGGCCCTGCGTCTCGCCGGCGGTCCCCCAGCCGATCCAGCGGGAGCCCACCTCGTTATAATAGCGCTCTTCGTCGTAATACTCGACCGGCAAGGCCATGCTGCGCGCCGTGAGCCGGCCGATGCCGGCCAGCACGCCGTAGTACGAGACCTGCACGTCGCGCCGCGCCTGCACCAGGCTGACCTGGGCGTTGAGCAATTCCTGCTCGGCGTTCAACACGTCGAGCGTGGTGCGCGAACCGACCAGCGCTTCCTGGCGCACGCCGTTCAACGCCACTTCGTTGGCGCGCACCTGCGCCTCGAACGAGGTGACGCGCGAGCGCGACGAATCGAGCTGGCGCCAGGCGCGGATCACGTTCTCCGCCTGCGTGCGGCGCGCGCTGTCGAGTTCGTTGCGGCGCTGGGCGACCAGCTCCTTGGCCTGGCGGATGCGCGACCATTCGCTGCCGTTCTGGTAGATCGGCACCGTCGCCTGCAGGCGCACGCCGTAGGTGTAGTAGCGGTCGGTCGGGACCTGCAGGTCGAACTGCGCTGGATGACGCCGACCAGGTTGACCTGGGGCAGCAGGTCGCCGACGGCGGTGTTGACGCTGTAGTTCGCGGCCGAGATCCGATACTGCGCCGACACGGCGCGCGGGCCCATGTCCATGGCGAGCGAGATCGCCTCCTCCTCGCTCACCGGCAGGCCGCCGATCAGCGGCATCTCGCCGAGCCGGCCCGGCCGCTGGCCGATGGTGCGCTGGAACGCCGCCTCGGCGATACGCACCTGCGTCTCGGCCTGCACCAGGTCGGCACGGGCGCCTTCCAGGCGCGCCTCGGCCTGCGAGACGTCGGTGATGGTCAGCTCGCCGACGCGGAAGCGCTCGCGCGTGGCGTCCAACTGCTGGATCAGCACGCGCACGTTGTTGCGGCGGGCATCGGCGATGGCGATGTTCTGCACCAGGTCGGCGTACGACGTCGACGGCCGCCAGCAGCACGTTCTGCTCGGTGTCGGCAAGTGCCGCGCGCTGGGCCTGGATGTTGGCCTGCGCCGTCTTGGTCTCCGCGATGGTCTTGCCGCCGCGGAAGATCGGCTGGGTCACCGTCAAGGTCGTGAACTTGCCGTTCAGGATGAAGAAGGACGGCGCCGTCCGGATCGGATACGAATCCTGCTCGACCTTGTTGTACTCGAGCGAAAGCGTGACCCTCGGCCGCCAGTTGGAGACGGCCTGGGCGAGCGATTCGTCGGTCTGCCGCAGGATCGCCCGGCTGGCCAGCAGGTCGGGATTGCTGTTGTACGTGGTCGACAAGGCCTCGATCAGGCTCTGCGACCAGGCATTCGAAGCGGCCCCCAACCCGGCCGCGACGACGCACGCTGCTGCTGCGCGCGCGAGCCTCAAGCTGGGCCGGATACGCATTCAAGAACCCTCATTTGTGGCCGATAGCCTAACACCGGTCAGTTTCGATTTCCTAGTCCTAGAACTGACCAACGGCGGCGATCAGAACGTGAAGCGTGGCGGCGGCGCGAATCCCGGCAGCGGGGGCGTTCCGGCGTCGAAAAGCGGCCGTCCCGAGGTCACCCCGCCCTCCTTGACGAAGAGTTGGGCGCTGCCCAGCGCGCCCGGCGGGCCGGCGACGATGGTCGCCATGCGTCCGCCATCCACAAGCTGCTCGAGGATTGCCGGCGGCACCTGCCGGACGGAGCCTTCGATCAGGATGACGTCGTAGGGGCCCGAGGCGGCGGCGCCCGCCTCCAGCGGACCGACCTTCTGCTCGACGCCGGCGAGGCCCAGCTCCGTCGCCGTACGCTCGGCGGCGGCGGCCAGGGCGGCATCGCTCTCGATGGCGACCACGGACTTCACGAGCCGTGCCAATAGTGCCGCGCCATAGCCGCGGCCGGACGCCACCACCAGGGCGCGGTCGGTCTCGCGCGGCTGCAGCGTCTGGATCAGGCGCGCCAACACCATGGGCTCCATCAGGAAGCGGCCATTGCCCAGCGGCACGTCCTCGTCGGAATAGGCCACCGAGCGCAGCCCGTCGGGCAGGAATTTTTCGCGCGGCAGGGCGCCGATCACCGCCAGCAACTGGCTGTTGGTCACGCGGTTGGGCCGGAGCTGGCCTTCGACCATGTTGCGGCGTGCGAGCGCGAAGTCCGTCATCCCCTGCCCTCTAGATATGGCGCGTTATATAGGCGGTTGCGCACAATAGCGTCAAAGGTCTCGGGGTCGCGGCCGCTTGCCCTTGCTGCACGGCGTGGGTATAGCAGCCGCCGCTCCTCGTGCGGCCTGGTGGCAGAGTGGTGATGCAGCGGACTGCAAATCCGCGTATGCCGGTTCGATTCCGGCCCAGGCCTCCACAGCTTGCGCGACGTCGCGGGCCTTGCATGGTGGGGGACGCTCTGTCAAAACACCGCGCCTTCGCGCCCGGTCCACCGCACCGGCGAGGCTCTTGATCCGGGGTAGCTCAGCGGTAGAGCAATCGGCTGTTAACCGATCGGTCGCCGGTTCGAATCCGGCCCCCGGAGCCAATAAGGCCCGGAAAGCCCAATAAATACGGGTTTTCCGGGCGTTATTTTTTTCATTCCCCCACCATTCCCCCCACGCGGCAGCGGCCGCGCTCGTGTCGCGATAGATGCGCAAGCCACGCATTTCCCATTCAAAGTCAGCACGTCGAACAAGGCCGCCGGCAAGCCAGCTACCAAGCCATCACATGCCATCTTGATGGCTAAGGTGAGAAATCCTATATATCTTCAGCATTTCCACGAGATTGAGGCCATGGCTGAACCACAGCTTTCTGTCCGCAGCGCCAAAGCGCGCGATCTTGCTCATAGGCTTGCGCGCCGAGAAAAGCGGTCGATTGCCGATGTCGTCGAGCGCGCACTTGAAGCCTATGAGCTCCGTCAATCGGGACGGGAGCCGCCCGAGACATTCTATGCACGCTTGGCCATGAAGTACGGCACGGACATAGATTTGGAAGCCGTCATTCGCGAAAAGCGACGTCCTCATTCGGGACCGGATCTTTGATTTTTCTCGATACCAACGTCGTATCGGAGACTCTTCGTAAATCCCCAGATCGAGCAGTGATCGCCTGGCTTGCTCGCTACGATGCCGAGCTTGCTCTTCCCACAGTCACGATCGCGGAAATTGCCTTCGGTATTCGCAAGATTCAGCCCGGCCAGCGCGCGCGACGGCTCGAGCAAGGGCTCTTGCTTTGGCGCCATCGTTTTGCCGATCGCATCTTCGGCCTAACGGAGGAGGCTGCCCTTGCCTACGGCGATCTTATGGGTGATGCAACGCGGCAAGGCGTGGCGATGTCCGCTCCCGACGGCATGATCGCTGCGATCGCTCGGATAAATGGCGGGCGCCTTGCAACTCGCAATTTGGCGGACTTCAAGATGACGGGGCTAGATCTCGTTTCCCCGTGGGAATTTTAGACGACGGCTGAAGTACCTCTTGTTCTGCATCCGGAGCCGATATGCCGCCGCGCGCCCTGCCCAATGAAACGGTCGAACTGGTCGACCATGTCGTGGCCTATCAGGGCCGCTTCCGCGTCAGCCGCTATCAGTTCCGCCACGGCCTCTACCAGGGCGGCCACAGCGCCGTCCTCAAACGCGAGGTATTCGAGCGCGGTGCCGCCGCCGCCGTTCTGCCCTACGATCCGCAGCGCGACGAGGTCGTGCTGATCCGCCAGTTCCGCGCCGGCTCCTATGTCGCCGGCCGCCACCCCTTCACCTGGGAGATCGTCGCCGGGATCATCGAGGACGGCGAATCGGCGGAGGACCTGGCCCGCCGCGAGGCGGTCGAGGAAGCCTCGCTCGAGATCCGCGAAACGATCCCGATCCACGATGTGATCCTCAGCCCCGGTGCCTGCTCGGAATGCTGCGTGATCCTGCTGGGCCACGTCGACGCGACCAACGCCGGTGGAATTTTCGGTCTGGAATCCGAAGGCGAGAATATTCTGGTGAAAGTCCTGCCCTTCGCAGAAGTGCGCACCATGCTGGAGCATGGCGAGATCGACAACGCCATCGCCGTGATCGCCCTGCAGTGGCTGGCGCTGCACCGCGAGAAGGTGCGCGCGCGCTGGCGTTAATACGACCGGCGCGATACGGTCCGCCAGGGAAGCTCAGGGTCAGAAGAGCGAGCATGTCATGGACGTCCGGTCGGGTTTCATCGATAGCATCGGCAACACGCCGCTGATCAAGTTGATCGCCGCGTCCGAAGCGACGGGCTGCAACATCTACGGCAAGGCCGAGTTCCTCAATCCCGGCGGATCGGTCAAGGACCGCGCGGCGCTGGCCATCATCGAGGACGCCGAGAAGAAGGGAAAGCTGCGGCCCGGCGGCGTGATCGTCGAGGGCACGGCCGGCAACACCGGCATCGGCATCGCGCTGGTCGCCAATGCGCGCGGCTATCGCTCGGTCATCGTGATGCCCGAGACGCAGAGCCAGGAGAAGAAGGACATGCTGCGGCTGTGCGGCGCCGACCTGCGCCTGGTGCCGGCCCTGCCCTACGCCAATCCCGGCAACTACGTGCGCTACTCCGGCACGCTCGCCGAGGAGCTGGCCAAGACCGAGCCGAACGGCGCGATCTGGGCCAACCAGTTCGACAATGTCGCCAACCGCGACGGCCACTATCGCACGACCGGCCCGGAGATCTGGGACCAGACCGAGGGCAAAGTCGACGGCTTCACCTGCTCGGTCGGCACTGGCGGGACCCTGGGCGGCGTCGCGCGCGCGCTCAAGGAGCGCAATCCCAACGTCAAGATCGCGCTCGCCGATCCGATGGGCTCGGCGCTCTACAACTGGTTCGTCAAGGGCGAGCTCAAGGCCGAGGGCAATTCGATCACCGAAGGCATTGCCAATGGCCGCGTCACCGCCAACCTCGAAGGCACGCCGATCGACATGGCCTACCAGATCACCGACGAAGAGGCTTTCCCGATCCTGTACGACCTGATCCAGCACGAAGGGCTCGTGCTCGGCGGCTCGACCGCCATCAACATCGTGGGCGCCATGCGGCTCGCGCGCGATCTCGGCCCGGGCAAGACCGTGGTCACCATCCTGGCCGACGGCGGCCAGCGCTATCAGTCCAAGCTCTTCAATCCGGCCTTCCTGCGCGAGAAGAACCTGCCCCTGCCGTCCTGGATGAAGTAGGCGGCGATGTCGGCTGGCGCGAGCAAGGCCAAGGCGCTCGACCTCGCCGATCCGCTGCGCGACAAGCGCGAGCTGTTCCAGCTGCCGGCCGGCGTCATCTATCTCGACGGCAATTCGCTGGGACCGCCGCCCAAGGCGGCCTTCGCCGAGCTCGAGCAGGCCGCGCGACAGGAATGGGGCGACGGCCTGATCCGCAGCTGGAACGCGGCCGGCTGGTGGTCGCTCACCGAAACGCTGGGCGACCGCATCGGCCGATTGATCGGCGCCGACGCCGGCCAGACCGTGGTGACGGACACGACCTCGATCAACATCTTCAAGGCGCTGCATGCCGCCCTCGCGCTGCGGCCCGAGCGTCACGTCATCCTGGCCGAGCGCGACAGCTTTCCCACCGACCTCTACATCGCCGAGGGCGTTGTGGCATCGCGCCCGGGCTCGGAGCTTCGCCTGGCAGCCGACAGCGCCGACCTCGCCGCCATGATCGACGAGCGGACGGCCGTCGTGCTGATCAACCATGTCGACTATCGCACCGGCGCGTTACGCGACATGGCTCACCTGACCAGCCGAGCGCATCGAATGGGCGCCCTTGTCCTCTGGGACCTCTGCCACAGCGCCGGCGTGGTGCCGATCGAGCTTGACGCGCTCGGCGTCGATTTTGCCATCGGCTGCACCTACAAGTACCTGAACGGCGGTCCCGGCGCGCCGGCCTTCATCTTCGCCAACCAGCGTCACCACGAGGGCCTCGCCCAGCCGCTGTCCGGCTGGTGGGCGCACGCGGCTCCCTTCGCCATGGAGAGCGGCTATCGGCCGGCCGCCGGCATCCGCCGCCTGCTGTGCGGCACCCAGCCCATCCTGTCGCTGCGCGCGCTGAAGGCTGCTCTCGATGTGCTGGACGACATCGATGTCGCGGTCATCCGCGCCAAGAGCCTTGCCCTGACGGGCTTCTTCATGGAGCTCGTCGAGCCGATCTGCCGCGATTTCGGCGCCCGCATCATCACGCCGCGCGACGATGGCCGCGGCAGCCAGGTGGCGATCGCCCACGAGCAGGCCTATCCCGTGGTCCAGGCGCTGATCGAGCGCGGCATCATCGGCGACTTCCGCGCGCCCGACATCATGCGCTTCGGCTTCGCACCGCTCTATCTCAGCTTTCGCGAGGTCGCCGACGCGGCCGCGGCATTGCATGACGTGCTGGCAACCGAAGCATGGCGCGATGCGAAATTCTCCGCCAAGGCGTTGGTTACATGAGCAGAGTCGTGGTCTGCGGCAGCCTGAACATGGACGTCGTCGTGCAGAGCGCGCGACGGCCCGCGACCGGTGAGACCCTTTTGGGTGCCACGGTGTCGTTCCTGCCCGGCGGCAAGGGGCTCAATCAGGCAGTCGCCGCGGCTCGCCTTGGCGTTCCCACGGCGATGCTCGGGTCGGTCGGCAACGACGCCTTCGCCAACAGCCTGCGCGGCTTCCTAGCGGACTGCGACGTCGACAGCTCGGGCGTGCGTGAAATCGACGGACCCGCGACCGGCGTCGCGATCATCCAGGTCGCCGGCAAGGACAACGCCATCACCGTGGCGTCGGGTGCCAACCTTCACTTCAGGGCGCAAATGGTCAGGCAGGAGCCGCGCGCCGACGAAGTCTGGGTCGCGCAATTCGAGACACCGATCGCCGAGACCCGGGCGATCCTGACGCGCGCCCATGCCGCTGGTGCGCGCACGGTGCTGAACCTGGCGCCCTTCCTGCCCTTCCCCGACAACCTCTTGAAGCGGGTCGATGTCGCCGTCCTGAACGAAATCGAGCTGTCGCAGGCCACGCGGACGCCGCTGCGCGCCGCCAGCGCGTTGCGCCATGTTGTCGCCGCCTGCGAGAAGCTGCGGGCGAAAGGCCCACGCGCCGTCGTGGCGACGCTGGGCGGGCGCGGCGCGGTGGTCGTCACGGCCGACGGCGCCACCGCCATCCCTGCCTTCAAGGCCAAGGTCGTGGACACGACCGGCGCCGGCGACTGCTTCGTCGGCGCCCTCGCCGCGCGCATGGCCAACGGCGCCACGCCGGTCGAGGCGGCGCGCTATGCCAGCGCAGCGGCCGCCTGTTCCGTCGAGCGGCTCGGCGCCGCCCCGTCGATGCCGACGGCGCGGGAAGTTGCGGCGCGGCTGGCGAGGGCCTAAATCCCCTGCCATGGTCGAAGAACTCTTCCGACAGGACGCCTATCTCAAGGACGCCGACGCCACGGTGACTGCCGTGGAAGAACGCGGCGTGCGGCTGGACCGCACCATTTTCTATCCTACCGGCGGCGGTCAGCCCGGCGACAGCGGCATGCTGCGCTGGGACGGCGGCGAGGCCAAGATCGTCGATGCGGTGAAGGCTGACGGCGGCGACGTGCTGCACGTTCTGGCGCCCGACGCGCCGCGGCCGGCAGTCGGCGCCAAGGTGCAGGTGATCCTCGACTGGGACCGCCGCTATCGCCACATGCGCATGCACACCGCGCTGCACGTCATGTCGGCGGTGATCAAGGGCAACGTCACCGGCGGACAGGTCAACGCCGACAAGAGCCGGCTCGACTTCAACCTGGAAGGCGACGTGCCGACCAAGGAATGGGTGACCGAGGAGATCAACAAGATTCTCGCCGTCGACCGGCCGGTGACACCGCAATGGGTGACCGACGAGGAGCTCAACGCACGGCCCGAGCTGGTGAAGACCATGAGCGTGCGCCCGCCGATGGGTGCGGGCCGCGTGCGGCTGCTCGCCATCGAGGATGTTGACCTGCAGGCCTGCGGCGGCACGCACGTCGCGCGCACCGGCGAGATCGGCCGCGTCGAATGCACCAAGATCGAGAACAAGGGGAAGATGAACCGGCGGTTCATCATTGCCCTGCCGTAGGATCAACGGAGCGCGGACCTCCAGGTCCGCTTCATGAATTATGAGCGGACCTGAAGGTCCGCGCTCCACTGAAAGAGGAAACGAAGAATGGAATACGCAAGGCCTGACGCCCTGGTCTCGGCCGATTGGCTCGCCGCCCGCCTCGACGCGCCGGACATCCGCGTCGTCGATGGCTCGTTCTACCTGCCGGCGGCCAAGCGCGATCCCAAGGCCGAGTACGCCAACCAGCACATTCCCGGCGCGGTGTTCTTCGACATCGATGAGATCGCCGACACGTCGAGCCCGCTGCCGCACATGCTGCCCTCACCGGAAAAATTCTCCTCGCGCGTGCGCAAGCTCGGCCTGGGCGACGGCAGCAAGATCGTCGTCTACGACACCACGCCCATGACCGGCGCCTGCCGCGTGTGGTGGATGTTCCGCACCATGGGTCACAGGGACGTCGCGGTGCTGGATGGCGGCCTGCCCAAGTGGATGGCCGAGGGCCGGCCCGTCACCGACGATCCGACGCCGCCGCGCGACCGTCACTTCACCGCGCGGCTGAACAACACGCTGGTGCGCTCGGTCGACGATGTGTTCGGCCTGATCGACAGCAAGCGCGAGCAGATCGTCGATGCACGCGCCGCCAACCGCTTCCGCGGCGAGGTGCCGGAGCCGCGCGCCGGCCTGCGCGTCGGCCACATGCCGGGCGCCTACAACCTGCCCTACAACGAGCTGCTCGACCCCAAGACCGGCACCATGCTGCCGGCCGACAAGCTCGCCGCCCGCATCGCCGCCTCGGGCATCGACCCGTCGAAGAAGGTGACGGCGAGCTGCGGCTCGGGCGTCACCGCCTGCGTCGTGGCCCTTGGCCTCTACCTGACGGGCGCGCCGGAAACGGCTGTCTACGACGGTTCCTGGACCGAATGGGGCGGCCGTGCCGACACGCCGATCGTCACCGGTCCCTGAGCTTCCTCCGAATTGTCCCCGCCCGGTCGGTAGTATATCCTCCGTGCGCCCACCACTTCCGGTGGGTGTAACAAGTGAGGACTAGATGAAACGTTTGATTGTGAGTGGCCTTGCGTTGACGACGGCACTGGTGCCGGCGCATGCCAACGACGGGCATTACCTGATCGAGCAAATGCCGATCATGGACTTCTACATGCAGATCGTGCCTCCGGGCTGGAAGGCGCTCGTCGAGAACGGCGACTTGCCTTGCCAGATGCCGGCACATGCACAGATCCGCGATCTCAGCCCGCTGATGAGCAGCGTCGAGATCACCTGCGCCGACCACAAGACGTTCGTGGTACGGCAGATTCGTCAACTGCAGATCGTTCCGCGTAACTGAGTTGGCAAAACAAACGTAGGTTTGTGGCGGCGAGAGCCGCCTTTTTTATTGCCTCGACGACAATCGCTTGCTGATGCACATGTCCCATTGCCATGCCCGCAGCGCCTGATCTGTTCGCCCACCAGCCACCGCCGCGCGCCGACGGTCGGCTGCCGATCACCATCACGCACCTCGAGATGGTGCGCGCCGACTGGACCGAGCGCGGCCGCGCTCCGGAGATCGACGTATCGATCGAGCACGTCCGGACGCCGACGGCTGCATTCTATCGCGAGCTCTACGACCGCATCGGCCGTCCCTGGCTGTGGTACGAGCGCCGGCTGCTGTCGGACGCCGCTCTGCAGACGCTGCTCGACCAGCCGGATCACGAACTGCATGTCGCCCGCCACGACGGCGACCTGGTCGGCTACTTCGAGCTGGGCGACGACGAGCTCGCCTTCTTCGGCCTGACGCTCCCCTACATCGGCCGGCGTATCGGCCCGTGGCTGCTCGACCGCGCCATCGAGCGCGCCTTCGCCCGCGGCATCGTGCGGATCGACCTCAACACCAACACGCTCGACCATCCCAAGGCGCTCGACACCTACCGCAAGGCAGGGTTTCGCCCGGTGCGCAGCGAAAGCAAGGAATTACGCGATCCGCGCGTGCTGTGGCCGGAGGTCTATCGCTGGCCGCCGAAGTAAGGGCTGTGCCATAGTGAGATTCATGACCTCAAAGAAAACTTATACCAGACCCGACACCGTTCTGGCCGTCGCCGGCCGCGATCCCGCGAACAACTTCGGCATCGTCAATCCGCCCGTCTACCACGCCTCGACGATCCTCTCCCCGACCATGGAGAAGTTCGAGAACCGCGTGCCGTTCGAAGGCTTCGGCTACGGCCGCAACGGCACGCCGACCCAGAAGGCATTGGAGGACGCGGTCGCCGCCATCGAAGGCGCGCATCGCTCGATCGCCGTGCAGTCGGGCCTCGCCGCCGTCACCGGCGCGATCGTGGGCTTCCTGAAGACCGGCGACCACATGCTGCTGACCGACAACGCCTACGGCCCGGCGCGGCGCTTCGCCAATACCACGCTCAAGAACTTCGGCGTCGAGACGACATTCTTCGATCCGATGATCGGCAAGGACATCGAGAAGCTGATCCAGCCCAACACCAAGGTCGTCTATCTCGAGGCGCCGGGCTCGCAGACCTTCGAGGTGCAGGACGTCGACGCCATCGCCGCGGTCGCCAAGAAGCACGGCGCCGTCGTGATGATCGACAATACCTGGGCGACGCCGCTCTACTTCAAGCCGTTCGACCATGGCTGCGATCTGTCGATCCATGCCGGCACCAAGTACATCGTCGGCCACTCGGACGCGATGATGGGCATCATCTCCTGCGCCACACGCCAGATGTTCGAGACGGCCAAGACGGCGTGCCAGAGCTTCGGCTTCCACGCCGCGCCCGACGACTGCTACCTCGCCTTGAGGGGCTTGCGCACCATGGCGGTGCGCCTGCGTCATCACGAGAAGAGCGGCGTCGAGATGGCTCATTGGCTGAAGGGCCGGCCCGAGGTCGACAAGGTGCTGCACCCGGCCCTGCCCGACTGCCCGGGCCACGACAACTGGAAGCGCCAGTTCAAGGGCGCGTCCGGCCTGTTCTCCTTCACCCTGCGCGATGGCTATAGCCGCAACGCGCTTGCCGCCATGCTCGACGGCATGGACATCTTCGGCATGGGCGCGAGCTGGGGCGGCTACGAAAGCCTGCTGATCCCGGCCCATCCCGACCAGTACCGCACCGCCGTGCCGTGGCCCAAGGGCAAGCACCTCCTGCGCGTGCACATCGGCCTGGAGGACGTCGAGGATCTCAAGACCGACCTCGCCGAGGGCTTCGAGCGACTGAACCGGGCGCATAACACCTGACGGTCAGGCCGTCAGACGATCCCACCAGTCGCGGGTGCGGTACCAGGCGCCGACCATGGGCAGGAACCAGGGGTTGCCGCTGTAGAACGGCACGGTCGGGAAATCCTGGCCGTCGAAGGCGTTGATCGGTGCGTTCGAGCCGCCGGCGATCTTCCGCGCCGTCTGGTAGCCCAGGTAGGACATCATGGCGACGCCGGAGCCGTTGCAGGCCATGAGGTAGTGCATGCCTTGCTCCTGGCCCATGTGCGGCAGGAAATCGAAGGCGAAGGCGACGTTGCCCGTCCAGGCATGCGTGACCTTGGTCCCCTTGAGCTGAGGCCAGCGCTCCAGCATGTAGCTGTGCAGCACCGGCGCGCTCACCTCGGGCGTGACCTGGGTGAAGCGCGCCCGGCCGCCGAAGATCACGCGCTTGTCGTCGGGCGAGCGCCGGTAATAGCAGAGCACGCGCTTGGTATCGCTGACGACACGGCCCTTCGGGATCAGGCTCTTGACCAGGTCCTCCGGCAGCTCCTCGGTCGCGATGATGTGGCTGGCGACCGGCACCAGCCGGCGCTTCAGCGTCGGCGTTACGTCACCCGTGTAGCCGTTGGTGGCGATCACCACTTCGCGCGCCTCGATCGGACCCTTGTTCGTCAGCACGGTGAAGCCGCCGGCTTTGCGCTCGATCTTCTCGGCGTCGCACTCAGCGCACAGGCGCGCGCCCGCCTTGTGCGTGGCCTTGAGAAGGCCGCCGTAGTACAGCGCCGGGTGAAGCTGGCCGGTGCGTTCCACCACCATGCCGCCATAGTAGTAGTCAGACGCGATCTCCTCCCGTTGCTGTTCACGCGGCACCATGTAGGTGCCGAGGCCGGCATTGGAATTGTAGGTCCCGACCTTGGCTGCCTGCTCCGCGTAGTGCTTGGGCGTGAAGGCGCCGCTGAAGCGGCCGTTCATGCGCCAGTAGCACTCGATGCCTTCGCGCTGGATCACCGTCTCGACCTGAGCCAGCGAATCGGCAGCGTCGCTCAGCATGCGCGACATCACCTTCTTCCATTCCTCCGGATCGCTGCGCACGCCCTTGCCGGAGAAGCCCTTGCCCAGCGTCGTGCCGCCGCTGACCCCGCCGCCGTTGCGCGTGCTGGCGCCGTCGCCGAAGGCGCCGCGCTCGAGCACCGTCACCTCGACGCCCGACCGCGCCAGCTCGAGCGCCGTCGACAGGCCGCCATAGCCCGCCCCCACCACCAGCACGTCGGTCTTGCGCGGCGGGTCCTGCGACAGCTCGGTGTTGGGATGCCACCATTCCCACCACCAGGGCATCGACTTGAAATCCTTGTGGAACACCTGCTCGGCCATGCTGTCACTCCCAACGCGCGCCGTCCCCCGGGACGATGTCTCAGTCGATGTCCTCAGGAAAGATGTGATTGCCGTCTGCACCGAGAGGTAGCGGCCGCACCGACAGCACCGCTGTCAGCGGTAGAGACCCGTAGAGATGCGGAAACAGATCGCCATCACGTGAAGGCTCATACTTCAGCGTTCTCCCAAGGCTCTCCCCGTCAGCCGCCACGAGCACGAGATTGTCCTGGCCGGCAAAATACAGCTGGGCTGTCCGTCGTGCCTGCGCGCCCGTGGACAGATGGATGAAACCATCGTTCAAGTCTATTCCGGCGCCAGCAAAGACGCCGCTGTCTTCCGCTGCCTGCCACAGGTCGGCAGCAACGATTTTGTAGATTGTCGTCATGAGGAATGGAGCCTGATGGTGGATGTTTAGGGGATACCTCATGATTCGGACCGCGGGCGTCTCGCCCGCTCATGCTCTTCGGAGCGCGGACCTCCAGGTCCGCTCATGCTCATGATGCGGACCTGGAGGTCCGCGCTCCCATGAGCGGGCGAGACGCCCGCGGTCCGCTTATGAACGTCTATGACTTCCGGCACTCCGCGCAGGTACCCATCACTTCCAGGGTCATGTCGCGGGCCGCAAAGCCGCGGCGATTGGCGCTCGAGGCGATCGTGTCGGCCAGGCCTTCGCTGTGCAGTTCCTCGGCATTGCCGCAGTCGCCGCAAATGAGGAAGAAGCCACGATGCGCCTCGCCGGGATGGCTGCAGCCGACGAAGGCGTTCATGCGCTCGATACGGTGGATCAGGCCATTGTCGATCAGGAAGTCGAGCGCGCGGTAGACCGTCGGCGGAGCCGAGCCCAGCTCCTCGTTGCGTAAGCCGTCGAGCAGCGCATAGGCGCCGACCGGCTTGTGGCTCGACCAGACGAGCTCGAGCACGCGGCGGCGCAACGGCGTGAAGCGCAGGTCTTTATCGGCACACAGCTTCTCGGCCGCCGCGACGGCGTCCTCGATGCAGTGCTTGTGGTCGTGGCCGTGCGCCGAGGCTTTGGCGGTCTTCTTCACGCGGTTCCCGATTTGCCAAGCTGGTGTCGGCCGACTATACGCCCCGTTCCCTCCGCAGGCCAAGGCACGCCCCCCTCATGTCCAGCAGCATGTCCAGCGTTGTCCCCACCACCTATCTGCCGGCCGCCATCGACAAGGCGGTCGAGGCCATCCAGTTCGACGCCCAGGGCCTGGTTCCGGCCATCGCCCAGCAGCACGATTCGGGCGAAGTCCTGATGATGGCCTGGATGGATCGCGACGCCGTCGCCGAGACAATGCGCACGGGCCGCGTCTGCTACTGGTCGCGCTCGCGCAAGGCGCCGTGGCGCAAGGGCGATACGTCGGGCCACATCCAGACCCTGGTCGATCTCCGGATCGACTGCGACGGAGACACGCTGCTGGTCCTGGTCGACCAGAAGGGCGTGGCCTGCCATACCGGACGCCACAACTGCTTCTTCCGCGCCATCCGCGACGGCGCACTCGAGACCATCGCTCCGGTGATGATCGATATGGACAAGATCGGGAAGGATCAAGGTTGAACAACGACAAGAGCGTACTGGCGCGACGAGCCCTCCTCCTCGCCGCCCTCACCCTGCCCGTCGGCGCGTGCACGACGTCGGGCCTTTTCGGACAGAACCAGAGCCAGCCCCGCTATACGCTGTCGCCGCGCGGCGACCGGCTGGTGCTGTGGATCCAGAAGAGCGGCAAGGACAACATGATGGCGCCCGAGGCGCTGGCGCTGATGGACATCACCAACGAGGGCCGCGACATCCCGGTGCGCCAGATCGCGCAGGAGGAAGGCGAGAGCCGCTTCGTGGTGAGCCTGACCAACATCCGCAAGATCCACGACCTGATCTTCATGCGCCGCCAGGGCGACGTGCTGCTTCTGCATCTCAGCGACACCAAGTTCACACGGCTTGCAAGTGTGCGCTATCCGCGCAACGGCAAGCCCTCCGTGATCACCGACTCGACCTTCGCCGAAAACGATTTTCAGCAGCAGATCGGTTTTTGGTTCAGGGCGATGCCCGGTCGGTAGTATTGTGACAGGGAGATGACAGTCACCGTCACTCCCTCCGTTTCGCCCCGCCGGACGCTCACCGTGTGCGGCGGCGCGCATGCGCTGCACGACGGTTTCACCGATCTTCTGAACGTCCTCTATCCGCTGCTGCAGGCCCAGTTCGGCCTGAGCTACGCAGCCATCGGCGCCTTCAAGACTGTCTACTCCGGCGCGATGGCGGTGGGACAGATCCCGTCGGGCAAGCTCGCCGTGCGCTTTGGCGGCGTGAAGGTGCTGGCGATCGGCACGGCATTGATTGCTGTCGGCTATGGCCTCGCAGGCCTCACCGGCTCGCTCTACGGCGTGGTCATCGGGCTTCTGCTCGCAGGACTGGGCGGCAGCACGCAGCATCCGATCGGCTCCAGCCTGGTGTCGGCCGCTTACTCCGGCCTGCGCTCGCGAACCGCGCTCGGCACCTACAATTTCACTGGCGACGTCGGCAAGGTGCTGCTGCCGGCGTTCTTCGCCTTGATCGTCGCTTCCCTGGGCTGGCAGCAGGCGCTGATCGTCATCGCCGCGATCGCCGTCCTGGGCGCCGGCATCATCCTCGGAACGCTGAAGCCCGTGCCGTTGCACAACAAGGGCGACGAGGCCAAGGCAACGGCCGGACAGGACCGACCGTGGGCCTACTGGCTGTTGTTCTCCATCCACATTGCCGACGACCTGGTGCGCACCGGCTTCCTGATCTTTTTGCCGTTCCTCCTGCGCGACAAAGGCGCCGACATCCCGACCATCGGTCTTGGCCTCTCGCTGCTGTTCGCGGGCGGCGCCGCGGGCAAGCTGGTGATGGGCTGGGTCGGCGAGAAGCTGGGCGTCGTGGCCTCGGTTATCCTGACCGAGGTGGCGACGACCGTGCTGATCCTCCTGCTGTTGCCGCTGTCGCTGCCGCTCGCGCTGATGCTGCTGCCGGCCGTCGGCCTGATGCTGAACGGCACGTCGTCGGTGCTCTATGGCACGGTGCCCGAGTTCGTCAGTCCCGAGAAGCGCACGCACGCTTTCGCGATCTTCTATACCGGCGGCTCGGTGGCAGGGGCGACCGGGCCGCTGATCTCGGGATTCGTCGGCGATGCCCTGGGCCTGCCGATAGCGCTCAGCATCGTGTCCTGCATCGCACTGACGACGGTGCCGATGGTATGGGCGCTGCGGCCGGCGTTTCGCTCAGTAGTCTTCCGGACCGCGCGCATCCTGCGCGCTCATGATCATGAGCGCGCAGGATGCGCGCTGTGCCGGAAGAACGCAGACCTACGCGCCGTTCCACACCGGTCCCATCGGCTTGAGCTTGATGCCCTTGCGCAGGTGCTTGTAGGGCATCTCCATCGGATCGGTGATGTGCGCGCCGGGCGATTGCACCACGAGGATCGTCTCCGCAATCGGCTGGAAGTCGGCGCGGAAATGCACCGTCGATTTGAGACCGAGGATCGGCACTTTCGCGGGCTCGACGCCGACGTGGCGGAACATCTCCTGGTCGGCCGCCTGGATGCGCTTCGAGGCAAGCACGGCGGACACGCCGCTCGCCTCGTCGGTCACCAGCGCCATCGGGCCGATCTGGAACTTCGCGCCTCCGTAGAACGGGCCGGTGCCGGTGAACTTGCCGTCGCCGACCTTGACCACGCGCCAGTCGGCCACGACCGGCTTTTCGCCGGCGTAGCCCACGACCGCGCCGATGCCGCGATGCATGATCTTGCCCTCGCCGGTGGCGACGGCCTCCTTGGCGGCCTCCCCGTCGACGATCATGCCGATCACCGCGCCCTTGGCCTTGTGCCGCATCAGGGCGGCCAGCAGCCCGACCGTGTCCGAGGTGCCGCCGGCGCCGGGATTGTCCTGCACGTCGGCGAGCACGATCGGCTTCTTCGCATTCCTCGAAAGCTCGATGGCGCGCAGCGCCGCGGCGTCGGGATCGAGCAGCTCGCCGGCGAACGCCCTCTCCTGCGCCTTGACGGTCTGGGCAAGCTTGTCGGCGGCCGCTTCGACGGCTTCCTTGTCGTGGCCGTAGACCACCAGCGCCGGCCCGCACTGGGCGATGTCGGCCGGCGGGAAGCCCGGCGTGTGGGTGACGCTGACGATGCCCTGGTTGTGGCTCTTCTCGCCGGCCTCGAGCTCGCCGACAAGATCGAAGATGCTCTTGGCCGGCTCGATGAAGGTGCACTGCCAGACCAGCGGGATCAGGAAATCAAGCTGGCGATAGGCCCGATAGACCGGCCGCTTCTCCTTGAGCAGGCGATCCAGGAGCTCGACGGCCCGCCTGCCGGTCACCGCCATGTCGATGTGCGGATAGGTGCGATAGCCGACCAGCGCCGTCGCGAGGCTCGCCATGTCGGGCGTGAGGTTGGCGTGATAGTCGAGGCTCGCCACGATCGGCATGGCGCCGCCGACGATCGTGCGGATGCGCTTCAACAGCTCGCCTTCGCCGTCCTCGGTGTTCTCCGCGACCATGGCGCCGTGCAGGTCGAGATAGATAGCGTCGAACGGTCCGAGCTTCTTCAGGTCCTCGTCGAACAGCGCCCACATTTTCTCGTAGGCGTCCTCCGTGACGTAGGAAGCCGGCGCCGCCGCCGCCCAGGCCAGCGGCACGATCTCGTGGCCGAGCTCGGCCAGACGCTTTACGGCGCCCGCGATCGGGATGTTGAAGCCCTCGACGGCGGCGATCATCTCCGGCCCGCGCAGCAAGGGCGGCCAGGCGTCGGCGCGCACGAACTCCTCCCAGGTCGCCTGCTGCGGCGCGAAGGTATTGGTCTCGTGCTGGAATCCACCCACAGCGATGCGCGCCATGAAATCATTCTCCCTCTTCAATTCGGAGCGCGGACCTGGAGGTCCGCGCTCCAACTACTTCTTGGTCGCGTCCTCGATCGCCTTCAAGATCACCGGCCAGTATTCCTTGCCGTGGCCGAGCTCGGCGGCGCGTTCCATCAGCTCGCGCACGACGTCGGCACCGAGCGCCGGCACGCCACGCTCTTCGGCCATCTGGATGGCATACGACAGGTCCTTGAGCGCGTATTCCACCGAGAAGGCGCGCTCGGGGAAGACGTCCGGCAGCATCGCCTTCATGCCGTGGTTGCGCAGCGCGAAGGAATCGGCAGAGCCCTTGGTCAGGGTCTCGAACAGTACCTTGCCGTCGACGCCGTGAGCGCGGGCGATGGTGAGCGCCTCGGCGAGCGCCACACCGGTCTGGAACAGGATCATGTTGTTCAGGATCTTGACCGCCTGGCCGCTGCCGGCCTCGCCGCAATAGGTCACCTCGCTCGCCATGCAGCGCAGCAGCGGCTCGATGCGGGCGAAGCACTCCTTGGTGCCGCCGACCATGATCGACAGCGTGCCGTCGATCGCGGCCTGCCGCGTGCGCGCCACCGGCGCGTCGGCAAAGGCCGAGGCGCGGCCCTCGAACTCGGCATAGAGCCGCCGCGCCAGGCTTATGGGCGACGTACTGAGGTCGATCACCGTCCAGCCGAGCTTGGCCTTGGAGATCAGACCGCCCTCGCCCAGACAAATCTGCTCGACCTCCTTGCCGCCCGGCAGGGAGAGCATGATGGTCCGGCATTCGGCGGCGATCTCGTCGATCGAGGCGCTCCTGACGCCATCGGTGGCCAGGCGCTTGAGGGGCGCCTCGTCGCGGTCGGCGGCCAGCACGTCCAGCCCGCTCTTGCGGGCGAGGTTGCGGCACATCGGCTCGCCCATGGTGCCGACGCCTATAAATCCGATCTTGTCTGCCATGTCAGTCCACTATGAAGAGTTTCACGAGTTCGAAATCGTTCGGTGTCTTGGGCCCTTTCGCCCTGTCGGCTGCGACACTTCGGGGCAAGAGTAGCAGGCACCCACCCGTGGGGCGCACACATTTCCCGTTCATTAGGTGCACGCAGCGGAATACGCGGCGGTCGACCCCGGCGACTGCTTCACGAACACTCCGCCGTGGTGGCGATGGTGGCGAGCCATGACCTCATGTTCCTCTCCCCCGCCAGGAGACATTCCAGCGCCGAGCCACTTCTTTTCTGCGGTCGACTGGTTCATGGTGAGGTTGCATCAAAATGGGATCTACCATCGTGCGTATGAGCTATCTCTTCATGCTTGGGATATTGATATTCGGCGCCGGCTGTGCGTCTTCGTCCTCGACGGCAGTATCGGCGCCACCTGCTGGCGCATCGACAGGTCCTGTTCTTGTTTCGCAGGCAGCGGTTCCAGCCGGGGTCGAGTACAAAGTCCTCGGCACGGTGAAGGCAGACTATCAAGCCGGTTATGATAGTGCCCAAAGCCTGTACCCGCTGCTCGCGGCAGAAGCCAAAAAATTGGGGGCAAACGCCGTCGTCAGCACGACGGGCGGGCGCAGGGTAAGCGCCTTTTCCTGGGCGGCGGCCTATGTGAGCGGTACAGCAGTCTGGATTGGAGATACTGAAAGTCTCCGACGTCTTCCCGGGTCCTCCTATTGATTCATCCCGCAGCGGATGGTCTGCCCCCTAGTCCACGATGAAAAGCTTGGCGCCGTTTTCAGTGTGCGAGCGATGCGCGAGATCGCCGTCGGCGACCTGGTAGCTTTGGCCCTTCTTCAGGATCACGGTGCGGCCGTCGGCCAGATCGGTGTGCAGTTCGCCGTCGAGCACCAGCAGCACATGGCCCTTCTGGCACCAGTGGTCGGCCAGATAGCCCGGCGTGTATTCCACCATGCGTACCCGGATGTTGCTGAAGGTGCGGGTGCGCCAGTAGGCCTTGCCGGTCTCGCCGGCGTGCTCTGTGCGCTCCACGCCTTCCCAGTCTGTCGTGCCAAACGGTATGTCGAACATCAGCATGGGCGGGCTTTTAGCATAGTTTGCGCCTGTCGGTAGGCGGCCTGGCGCAGCTCTTGCGCCAGACCCGGATCCGCCACGCTGCGCGCGGCGACGAGGCCGCCGACGCACAGTGCTGTCACGGAAAGAGCGCGTTCACGCGCCTGCGGGCCGGCAAGGTCGGCCTGCAACAGTTCGAGCAGCTTCTCCAGCACGTCCTGGTAAGCCGCCTTCACTCCCTCTCCGCCGCGTGTAACGTCGGACGGCAGGCTGACCAGCGGGCAACAGCTCTCACTGTCGTCGAAATGGTCGCGCGAGAAGTAGGCGTCGACAATTCGCTCTGCGCGCAATTTGTGCGCATTGCGTCGCGGCCGTCGCCACGGCTTGGGCGCCTCCTCGCACAGGAACCAGCGCACGGCCTCGGCGTAGAGCTCGTCCTTGTCCTTGAAATGCCGATAGAAGCCGCCGTGGGTCAGGCCGGCATTCTCCATGATCTCGCCGATCGAGACCTGGGCGAAACCCTTGCTGTTGAACAGGCGGCGCGCGCTTTCGAGGATGCGTTGACGCGTCTGCAGCTTGTGCTCGGCCGAATACGGCATGTCGCCCTCCGTCACAGCGGAACCAAATAGTGACAGGCTAAAAATGATGTTGAACATCTTTTGCTGCATACGACCCTTCGCGCACCGAACGGAGGACCCTGCATGCTCGACTTCCTGGGAACCGTCGCCACCGCTGGCGCTGATCATCTTCGTCATCAGCACCCTGCTGGCTTTCCTCGACGTCTCGCGCGGAACCAAGATCGTCATGGCGGCCCTGCTCGGCCTGTGGGTCGGCATCGCCACCGCGGGGACCGCCGCCGGCTGGGCCGCCCTCGCAAGACCCTTCCCCATCATGGGTCTCTTCGTGGTGGCCCCCCTCACCGCCGCCGTCGTCGCCACGGCCTGGCCGGGCGCGCGCAAAGCGATGCTCGGCCTGCCGCTGCCGCTTCTCGTCGGCTTGAATGTCGGGCGCGTGTTCGCCGTGCTGTTCGTGCTGGTGGCGGCCGAGGGCCGGATGTCGGGCCCGTTCCCTCAGTCGGCCGGCTGGGGCGACATCATCAGCGGCGTCGTGGCGCTGCCGCTGATCTGGCTCGCCCGCGACCCTGCGCGAAACAAGGTCGTGCTGCATCTGTGGAATGCCTTCGCCATGCTCGACCTGGTGGTCGCGATCGTGCTCGGCGTGATGTCGGCGCCGGGCTCGATATTCCAGATTTTCCCAGATCCGGGCTCGGAGGCCATGACGCGCCTGCCCTTGTCGTTCGTGCCCACGGTGCTGGTGCCGATGTGGATGGTCCTGCACGCGATCATCTGGGTGAAGCTGCGGCGGACTTGATGCCGTTGCGACCTACGCCGCAGGCGGGACCAGGCCGGCAGCGCGCAAGGTCCCGAGCGAATGGCTGCGCAACGGGTCAGGGAAGATTTCGAACAGCCTGCCAAGCGTTGCCGGCTCGAACCCGGGGATGATCTCCTCCAGGCGTTCCAGCGCACGTTGCGCTTCGGCGATGCCGCCGCGCGCGGCTTCGGCGACGATCAGCCAGGCGTAGCTCATAGGGTAACGGGGTGGCGCGCCTTCGATGGCCTTGTGCGCCCAGGCGACCGCCTCGTCGTATTGGCGAAGCCATATGTGGGAAATCGCCAGCGCCATCTGGGGCTGGTAGCTCGCAGGATCGAGCGGGCTCAGGCGCAGGGCGCGGGTGGCATCCTCGATCGCGGGCTCGGGCACGCCGGCCATGGCCAGGACAAGCGCGCGGTATGCAAATGCCGTCATCTGATTCGGATTGAGTGTCACTGCCCGGTCGAGGGCCGCGCGCGCGGCCGCGACGTCCCGTGCCGTGACCAGCAGAACGAACCCGGCATGGGCGAGTGCGACACTGTCCTCTGCGGCCAGTTGCACGGCTTGACGGGCGTGGGCGATGGCGTTCGCCTGAAGCTCGTCGCGCGCAGGCCCGACGGCGCTGCGGTAGATCTGGGCGTAGGCCATGGCGATGTAGGCATGGGCGCGCGCGTAGGTTGGGCTTCGACGCAGTGCCTCCGACAGCAGCTCGATCGCCGTCGCCGCTTCTTCGGCAGCATTGGCGACCACCATCGGCACGGCCCGCAGCAGGTAATCGTAGGCATCCAGGTTCGTCGCAGGCTTGCTGCGCGCGCGCTCGATCTCCGCCTGGTGCAATGTCGGCGCAAGAGCTGCAACGACGTTCTCGGTGATGCGGTCCTGCAAGTCGAAGACGTCATCGATCGTCCCGTCGAACCGGTTCGCCCACAAGTTGCTGCGCGTTGCGGCTTCGATCAGCTGCCCGGAAATGCGGACCTTGTTTCCGCCGCGGCGCACGCTGCCTTCGAGCACGTAGCGAACACCGAGCTCGCGGGCAGCTTGCTGGATGTCGACCGCGCGGCCCTTGTAGACGAACGTGGAATTGCGGGCGATGACGAAGAATTCCTTGAACCGGGAAAGCGCGGTGATGATGTCCTCGACGATGCCGTCGGCGAAGTAGTCCTGGCCGGCATCGCCGGTCATGTTCGCAAAGGGCATGACGGCGATCGATGGCCGGTCGGGCAGCGGCGGCGCTGCGGGCGCTGCCGATCCCGTCGCACCCACGGCCAGCCGATAGACCCGTAGCGGCCGTGCGATGTTCTTGACGGTCCGTTCGCCGAGATCCTGGAAGTCGAGCGTCCGCTTTTCCATCACCTGGTCGCGCACCACGGCGCTGACACATATGCCGCCGGGTTGGGCAATCGCCTCCAGCCGGGCTGCGATATTGACGCCGTCGCCCAGGATGTCGTCGCCGTCGATGATGACGTCGCCGAGATTGATGCCGATGCGGAACTCCAGCCGCCGCCCCATCTCCACGTCGGCGTTGCGCGCGGCAATCCTGGCCTGGATCGCACAGGCGCAATCGACGGCATCCACGACGCTGGCGAACTCGGCCAACAGCCCGTCGCCTGCCGTATTGACGATGCGGCCACGATGACCGGCAATCTCGGGCGCAAGCACCGCCTGCCGGTGCTCTTTCAGACTGCGCACGGTGCCTTCCTCGTCCTCGCCCATCAGTCGACTGTAGCCAACGACATCCGCCGCGAGAACGGCCGCGAGCCGGCGCTGCATACGTCCCTCCGCCGGGCTCAACCCCAGCTCTCCAATGCCCGCTTCAGGCTCTCCGGGCCGCGGTAGAGCATCGCCCGCCAGCCGCAGGCGCGGGCGCCGTCGACGTTGGCCGCTGCGTCATCGACGAACAAGATCGATTGCGCCGCCGTCACGCCCATGCGCGCCTGGGCATTGGTGAAGAACACGCGGTCGGGCTTGCAGACGCCGAGGCCGGCCGAGTAGATGATCTCGTCGAAGTGCGGTCCGAGCCCGGCCTCGTCGCGCAGGTAGGCGATGCGATGGTGCTCCTGGTTGGACGCGGTGAAGCAGCGGCCGCCGGTGCGCTGCCGCCAGGCGTCGGCCATCGCCAGCACCTCGCGGTCGATGACGGCGTCCTTGGCGAACCAGTAGGCCACGAACTCCTCCAGCCGGTCGGCCATGCCCTTGGTTTCCAGCCAGCCGTGCAGGGCGACGTACAGGTCGAGCCGGCCGCGCAGCACATCGAGGAAATCGCGGCGGAAGAAATCGCGCGCCATCTCGTCATGGTCGAAGCCCCAGTCGGCCTGCAGGCTGGCGTACCAGGGCGTGGCCGAGCCCGGCTGGGCGAGCGAGACGACGCCGTCGATGTCGAGGACGAGGACAGGGCTGGAACTCATGGCCGGTCATGCTACAGCAGCCGGCGATTGCCGAGGATAGTCCGTTGCAGCTCCTTGTCCCCTCCCTGGCGCATCTCGACGCCTACGCCGACGCGCTCCGGCGCAGCTGGTCGCCGGACAATATCCAGCCGGAGAAGACCGCGCTGGAGGAGCTGGAGCACATCGACGCCGATCCAGCGGCCTTCGTGGCCTTGCTCGACGACCGCGAGGCCAAGGCCGGTCCCATCACCCTGCCCGACGGCTCGCAGGTGGCACGCCTGCCAGGCTATCGGCGCTGGATCTGGGATGACGGCTTCTGCGGCTCGATCAACTTGCGCTGGCAGCCCGGCACGGAGGCCCTGCCGCCGACTTGCCTCGGCCATATCGGCTACGCCGTGGTGCCGTGGAAGCGCGGCCGCGGCTACGCCACCCGCGCTCTGGCGCTGCTGCTGCCGGAGGCCCGCAAGGAGGGGCTCGCCTATGTCGAGCTGACTGCCGACGTGGCCAATGTGCCGTCGCAGAAGGTCATCACCAACAATGGCGGCGTATTCGTGAATCGCTTCCGCAAGGATCCGGTCTACGGCGGCGTTGAGGCGCTGCTGTTTCGGATCGACCTCGCCTAGCCCCCCTTCGCTCCTGCGGAGCTTCGGAGGACTTGGGTGGACCGCTAGCTCAAGCCATCCGAAGCTGCCCCGCAGCGTAGGGTGGCCTAGCCAGGCTCGCCGCCGGCGCGGACGACCGCCTCGACCATGGCCGACAGCGCCGCCAGGCCACGGGCCTTGAGCGCGCGCGATGAATCCTTCTCGCCGAGCTGGCCTTCCAGGACCAGGGTGATGAAGCCGTGCACGGATGCCCAGGCGAAGTCGACCATGCGCTCCTTCACGTCGCCCGAGGCCTGGGGAATGACGGCTTCGACCGCCTCGCGGTGCAGATGGTAGGCGGAC
The DNA here is from genome assembly GCA_963809025.1 of uncultured Alphaproteobacteria bacterium. Classification (GTDB taxonomy): domain Bacteria; phylum Pseudomonadota; class Alphaproteobacteria; order Reyranellales; family Reyranellaceae; genus Reyranella. The sequence goes on from CAWEIE010000033.1 coordinate 304,800, forward strand.
CTGGCGGCCTCGGCCAGTTCCGGCGCCTCGAAGCGGTTGGCCTCGCGGCTGAACATGAGCTGGAACAGCACCGGGTTGGCCGCACCGAAGGCCATGTAGCCCACGCCCTGGCCGACCAGCCGTGCCGCCGCGTCGGCACCTGATCGGCGCGCCTCGGCCGACATCGCCGCGGCGAGCTCGTGATAGCCGCGGGTCGCGATCTCGGCCAGGAGATCGTCGATCGAGGCGAAGTGATGGGCAGGTGCTGCATGCGAGACCGACGCACGGCGAGCGCATTCGCGCAGGGTGAAGCCGCGCACGCCCTTTTCTTCCAGCAGCTTGCGGCCGGCGCTGACCAGCGCCTCGCGCAATTCACCGTGATGGTAGGGTTTTGCCGTCTTTGCCCGCGCCATGGGCCATCCCCTCACGCACCAAGCGGAGTGTCAAGCAACCAAGCGAAGACTTTCCATTGTAAAGATCAGGTGGCTGTTTATCTTTCCATCAGCAAGATTGGAAAAGCCGGCTGACCTTCGCGAACACCTGTGGCTTGATCCTCCGGCGTAACCGGAGGATTGCATGACGTTCGAAAGCTGGGCTGCCTTCACCGCCGCCTCGGCGGTGCTGCTGATCATTCCGGGGCCGACCGTGCTGCTGGTCGTCTCCTATGCCCTGGGCCAGGGCTGGCGCACCGTGCTGCCCATGACCGTGGGCGTGGCGCTGGGCGACTTCACCGCCATGACGCTGTCGATGCTGGGCCTCGGCGCCCTGCTCGCTACCTCCGCCACGCTGTTCACGATCCTGAAGTGGGTGGGCGCCGCCTACCTCGTCTATCTCGGCATAAGGCTGTGGCGCGCCGGCGGGACCTTGGACGCAGCGCCTCGCACCGACGCGGTGTCGGCCGCCAAGATGCTGGGCCACGCCTGGCTGGTGACGGCGCTCAATCCCAAGAGCATCACCTTCTTCGTCGCCTTCCTGCCGGCCTTCCTCGATCCAAAGGCCGACTTCCTCACCCAGATGATGGTGTTCGAGACGACGTTCCTGGTGCTGGCCTTCGCCAATGCCTTCGGCTACGCGCTGGTCGCCGCCCGTGCCCGCGGCTTCGTCGCCAATCCACGTGCCATCGGCGTGGTCAACAAGGTGGGCGGTGGACTGCTGATCGGTGCCGGGGCCGCGACCGTCACCTTGGCAGGCGCGCGGAGCTGAATGAAGATCGTCGACTTCGGCGCCCTCGCTCCGGCCCGGCACGCCGACGCGGCCACGATCCTGCGCAGGGCGTTGGCCCATCTGCCTTCAGCCTACAACGCACCCGGCGAGGCCGAAGCCGAGGTGGCACTGCGCTGCGCCGACAGCGACTGGCTCGGGCATGCCGCCCTGGAAGGCGAGCGGCTGGTCGGCTGGATCGGCGCGATCCGGACTTATAGCCATGGCTGGGAAGTCCATCCCCTGGTCGTTACGCCGGACCGCCAGCGCCGCGGCATCGGCTCGGCGCTGCTGGCGGCACTCGAGGCTCGCGCCCGCGGCGAGGGCGTGCTGACGCTCTTCCTCGGCAGCGACGACGACTATGGCGGCACGAGCCTGTTCGGCCGCGACCTCTGGCCGAATGTGGTGAGCCACGTCGCGGCGACAGAGGCGACGGCGCGCGGCCACGCCCTCACCTTCTATCGCCGGCATGGCTATGAGATCGTCGGTTTGCTGCCCGACGTGAACGGGTCGGGTCGGCCGGACATCATGCTGGCCAAGAGGCTTGCGACCAGCCGATCTTCTGCTTGAGGAACGTGTAGCCCAGCGCCGAGAAGGCGGCACGTTCCTTGTTGTCCTTGCCGTAGCCGTGGCCGCCGGCTGCGGGCTCGTAGAAATAGACCTGGTCGTAGCCCATGGCGCAGAGCTTGGCGGTCATCTTGCGGGCGTGCCCCGGATGCACGCGATCGTCGCGGCGCGTCGTGGCGATCAGGATCGGCGGATAGGCCTGGCCGGGCTTGGCCTGATGATAGGCCGAGTAGGTCTTCAGCCACGCCCACTCCTCCGGCTTGTCGGGATCGCCGTACTCGGCGATCCAGCTCGCCCCGGCCAGGAGCTTCGAATAGCGGCGCATGTCGATCAGCGGGATGGTGCAGAACAGGGCGCCGAAGCGCTCGGGATAGCGCGTCAGCATGTTGGTGATCAGGATGCCGCCGTTCGATCCGCCCTCGGCGGCGATGCGATCCGGCCGCGTCACGCCGCGGCGCACCAGGTCGGCCGCCACGGCGGCGAAGTCGTCGTGCGTCAGCCGCTTGCCGGCGCCGCGGCCGGCGTCGTGCCACGGCGTACCGAATTCGCCACCGCCCCGGATGTTGGCGATGACGCTGGTGCCGCCCCGCTCCAGCCACATCTTGCCGATGCTCGCGTTGTAGTAGGGCATGCTCGGCAGCCGGAAGCCGCCATAGCCGGTGAGATGAACCGGCGCATCGCCGGTCTCGCCGGCCGGACCGGTCTGAGTATAGGGAATGCGCTCGCCGTCGATCGAGATCGCCTCGTGGCGCGTCACCACAAGACCTTCCGGCGAGAATGCCGGCGACGATCGCTTGAGCAGGACCGGGCCCCTGCTCTCGTTGGGGCCCTCCGCGAGCAGCATGAGGGAATGCGGCGTCAGCGGATCCTGCACCGTCGCGACAAGGTCGCCGTTGCTTTCCGATGGTTCGACGTCGAGCGGCGACATGTCGACCACGCCGATCGCCGGCAGGCCGGTCAGGCCTTGCCGCGCCCAACCGTCGGCAGCCGGCGTGAGGACCTCGAACACCGGCTGCAGGTTGTCGAGGATCGACAGCACCAGTCGACCGGCACTCCAGAAGAAGCCCTGCAGCACCCGCCGCCCAGCCGGCTCGAAGAGAACGGCGAAATCACGGTTGCCCGCCATGAACGCGTCGAGCCGGATGCCGAGCAGGCTGTCGGCGCGCCAGGTCCTGCCGCCCGCCGTCCAGGCCTTGCGCGGCTTGATCGTCATCCAGCCGCGATGGCTGTTCATCTGGGCGTCGGTCGGCATGTCGAGCTTCACCCGGTTGCCGCCCTCGCCGTCCGCCATCCAGCGATGGATGTCGAAGAAGCCGACATGCTCGACATACCAGACGAGCTTCGACTCGTGCTCGAGATCGACGGCCGCGCCCGCCGACATGCTCTCGCGCGGCACTTCGAAGAGAACCGGCGCTTGCGCAGCATCGCTGCCGCGGCGCCACAGGCGCACCGTCCGCGCATAGCCCGACGTCGTGACGTCGCCACCCCAGGCGCTGCCAAGCAGCAGCGTGTCGGGATCGAGCCAGCTCACCCAGCCCTTCGCTTCCGCGAGCACGAAGCCGTCCTTCACGAAGGTTCGGCTCGCAAGGTCGAACTCGCGCAGCACCACGGCGTCGCTGCCACCGCGCGAGAGGCGCAGGATCGCGCGGTCATGCGTGCCGGGCCGCGTCGCCGCACCGCCCCAGATCCAGTCCTCGCCTTCCGCCGCGGCCAGGGCGTCGATATCGAGCAGGATCTCCCAGGCCGGCTGGTCGAGGCGAAAGCTCGCGAGCGTGGTGCGCCGCCACAGGCCGCGCGGATTCTTGGCGTCGAGCCAGAAATTGTAGAGCCACGGTCCGCGCCGCGCGACAAAGGGGAGCTTGTCGGGCCGGTCGAGGATCGCCGCCAGCGTGTCGCGGTCGGCAGCGAGTTGCGCGCCGCCGAAGGTCGTCAGCGTGCGATCGTTCTCGGCCGCGACCCAGGCAAGCGCGCGTTCGCCCTCGATGTCTTCCAGCCAGAGATAGGGATCGTCGTCGGGCTGAGCGACAGTCGGCCTGGCATCGAGGGACACGCGAAAAACTCCGGGCGATTCTCAAGGGCGCGCAGTCTTGCCCAAGCGGGCGGTCTTGCCCAGCGCCTCGACGAGCTCGGTGCGCAGCCAGCGATTGGCCGGATCGTCGTCGACGCGGTCGTGCCAATAGAGGAAGAGATCGAGCGTCGGCATGCGAAGCGGCATGGCCAATGCCCGCACCGCCGCCGATCCTGCCGCGAGCAGCGGGGCGTAGCGCGCCGGCATGGTGAGCACGAGATCGCTCTCGGCCACCACGCGGAAGGCCGCAAGGTAGTTGCGGCAGCGCAGGCTGACATGGCGGCGCTGGCCGTGCTGGCCGAGCTCGATGTCTTCGGCGCCCGGCCCGCGGCGGCGCGACGTCACCATGACGTGCTTCTCGGCCAGGTACGTCGCCAGGGTGAAGCCCGGCCGCACCCGCGGATGGGCCTTGCGGGCGGCGACCACGAAGCGGTCGGAACTCACGCGCTGGCGATGGATGCGCTCCGACAGCGGCAAGGCGACATCGAGCGCCGCATCGAGCGTGCCGTCGGCCAGGCCGGTCTCGAGGCTGCGTCGACGGACCTGCACCGTGCGCAGGCCGATGCGCGGCGCTGCACGTGCGAAGCGCTTCATCAGCCGCGGCAGGATCAGCACTTCCATCGGATCACGCATCGACACCGTGAAGCCGGTTTCGCTCAGTGCCGGGTCGAAGCTCTCGCCCTGCTCGATCAGCGTACCGAGGGCCTGCAGCGACTGGCGCAGCGGCTCGACCAGGCCTTTGGTGAGCGCCGTCGGCGCCAGGTTGCGGCCTTCGCGGACGAACAGCGGATCGTCGAACAGCTCGCGCAGTCGCGCCAGCGCGTGGCTGACCGCCGGCTGTGTGAGGTTGAGCCGCTCGGCGGCCCGGCTGACGCCGCCTTCGGCGACGATCGCGTCGAGCACGACCAGGAGGTTGAGATCGACGCGCGATAGATTAGTCATGTGCATGTGATATCATGAAATCTATTCAATTTCCTGATGCGGTGCGGGGCCTTAACGATGTCCGCGCAACATCAGGAGGCATGCCATGGAATTCGCCTACTCCGACAAGGTCGCGGGCCTGCAGGACAAGCTCCGGGGTTTCATGGACCGGCACATCTATCCCAACGAGGCGCGGCACGCCCGCGAGATCGAGACCGGTGATCGCTGGCAGCCGACGGCGCTGATGGAGGATCTCAAGAAGAAGGCCAAGCTGGAAGGCCTGTGGAACCTCTTCCTGCCGCATTCGCCGCGCGGCGCGGGCCTCAGCAACCTCGAGTACGCGCCATTGTGCGAGATCATGGGCCGCGCGCCGATGGCCTCGGAAGTGTTCAACTGCTCGGCGCCCGATACCGGCAACATGGAGACCCTGGAGCTCTACGGCGACGAGGCCCAGAAGGAGCAGTGGCTGAAGCCGCTGCTGGCGGGCGAGATCCGCTCGTGCTTCGCCATGACCGAGCCCGCCGTCGCCTCGTCAGATGCCACCAACATCGAAAGCACCATCCTGCGCGACGGCGATCACTACGTGATCAACGGCCGCAAATGGTGGACGACGGGTGCGCCCGATCCGCGCTGCAAGATTGCGATCTTCATGGGCAAGACCGATCCCGCCAATCCCGACCGCCATCGCCAGCAGTCGATGGTGCTGGTGCCGATGGACGCGCCGGGCGTGAAGGTGGTGCGGCCGCTTTCGGTGTTCGGCTACGACGACGCCCCGCACGGCCATGCCGAGGTGACGTTCGACAATGTCCGCGTGCCACGCTCGAACATTCTTTTGGGCGAAGGCCGTGGCTTCGAGATCGCCCAGGGCCGCCTGGGACCGGGCCGCATCCACCATTGCATGCGCGCGATCGGCTCGGCGGAACGGGCGCTGGAAGACATGTGCAAGCGCGTGAAGTCGCGCGTGGCCTTCGGCAAGCCGATTGCCGAGCAGACCGTGACGTTGGAGCGCATCGCCGAGGCGCGCATCATGATCGAGCAGGCACGGCTCCTGGTGCTCAAGGCCGCCTACATGATGGACACGGTCGGCAACAAGGTGGCGCGGGCCGAGATCGCCATGATCAAGGTCGCCGTCCCCAAGATGCTGTCGAGCGTCGTCGACATGGCGATCCAGGCACATGGCGCGGCCGGCGTCTCGGGCGACTTCGGCCTGGCCAAGGCCTACGCCTCGGCCCGCACGCTCCGGCTGGTCGACGGTCCCGACGAGGTCCATCGCAACCAGATCGGCCGGCTGGAGCTCGCGAAGCACAATTGACAGCACTGCTGGCATCCATCGAAGGTCACAACTTCGGTCAAGACGCCCGCACGGTTATCAGAGAGGATCGTTCCTCCCCTTTCGACGAGGAGCGACCATGGCGACGGACAATAGCGGGAACGACCGACGTATCGACTACGTGGAATTCGACGTGGCCGATGTGGCGCGCGCCAAGAAATTCTATGGCGACGTCTTCGGCTGGACGTTCAAGGACTACGGCCCGGACTACTGCGAGTTCCGCGATGGCCGGCTGACCGGCGGCTTCGCGGGCGCCGGCAGGGCTCGCGGCGCCGGCGGTCCGCTCGTCATCCTCTACGCCAACGACCTTTTAGACATCCAGCGCCGCATCGAAGCGGCGGGCGGTCGCATCGTCAAAGCGCCCTACGATTTCCCCGGTGGCCGCCGCTTCCACTTCGCCGATCCCGACGGCTACGAGCTGGCGGTGTGGACGGCACGCTCATGATTCGGACCGCGGGCTGGATCTCGGTCTACCGCGACCTACCCGCCCGCTCATGATCTTCGGAGCGCGGACCTCCAGGTCCGCATCATGCTTATGAGCGGACCTGGAGGTCCGCGCTCCATATGAGCGGGCGGGACGCCCGCGGTCCGAATCATGAGTTCCCAAGACTAGCGCGCCGGTTCGCTGACGAAGGCGACCTTGGACAGGCCGCCCTTGGAGGCGTCGGCCAGGGTCTCGGCGACGTAGCGGTAGGGCACGTTCTGGTCGGCGCGCAGGTAGACCTCGGGCTGCGGCCGCTTGGCTCCCTCCGCGGCGAATCTGGCGATCGCGTCCTCGCGGGTGATGCGCTCGCCCTTCCAGAAAAGCCCGCCGTTGGCGTCGATGGCGAACTCGACCTTCTCCGGCTTCTGGATGTCGGCCGCCGAGGTCGCCTTGGGCAGGTCGAGCTTGACCACGTTGGTCAAAAGCGGCGCCGTCACGATGAAGATCACCAGCAGCACCAGCACGACGTCGATCAACGGCACCATGTTGATCTCGGCCATGGGCTGCGACGAGGTCTTGCGGTCGAAGCTTCCGAAAGCCATGGGTCCTCTCCTCGCCTAGTAATTCACGGCAGCAAGCGGCACGTTGCCGGGCCGGCCGCCGCGGCCCTGGGCCTGCAGCGTGCGGCCGATCAGCAGGAAGTTGAGCAGCTCGAAGGCGAAGGCGTCGAGCTTGGTGGTGAGCACGCGATTGGAGCGGGTCAGCCAGTTGTAGCCCATGACCGCGGGCAGAGCGACGGCAAGGCCGATGCCGGTCATGATCAGCGCCTCGCCCACGGGCCCCGCGACCTTGTCGAGCATGCCCGAGCCCGACATGCCGATCGCCACCAGCGCGTGATAGACGCCCCACACCGTGCCGAACAGGCCGACGAACGGCGCCGTGGCGCCGATGGTGGCGAGCATGGTGAGGCCGTTCTCGAGTGCCGTCGTCTCCTCGTCGAGCACCTTCTTGATGGTGCGGGTCAGGAACTCCTGCTCGGAGCCCGCCTCCTCGAGCTTGGCGGCGCCGAACTTGGCGTGATGCGCCTGGGCATGCATGGCGTGCGCCGCGAGATGCCCGAACGGCTCGTGCACGCCATGCACGCTCAGTTCGTTCTGCACCGCCTCGAGCGAGGTGGCGCTCCAGAAGAAGGTCAGGAATTTCTGGCTGCGCTTCTGGCGCACGACCTGGCTGATGCCCTTGTAGACGATCAGGTACCACGAGATCGCCGACATGATCACCAGCACCGCCAGCAGCACCCTGGCGACGATGTCGGACTGCGCGATGAAATGGCCGAAGCCCAGGGCGGATGTGTCACCCATGACCTAACTCCTACTGCAGCACAAAGTTGATTGGCACGCGCACCCATACGGTCTTCGCGACCCCGCCTTCGGAATAAGGCCGGAACTGCGCGCCGCGCACGGAACTCAATGCCGCCTCGTCGAGCGCCGGATGGCCCGACGACGTTTCCAGCGTGACCTGCGTGGGCCGGCCTGCGACATCGACGAACACGCGCACCATGACCGTCCCCTGCTCGCCCGCCTTGCGCGCGCGCGCGGGATAGAGCGTGTTGGGCGGCACCAGGAAGCCAAGCTGCGAGGCCGACACGACGCGCGGCGCGGCCGCGGGAGCCGGCGCCGCCTGCTGCGGCTGGCTGTCGACGGGCGCCTGAGGCACCGGCGCCGGCGGCCTGCGTTGCACCGGCTTGGGCTGCTCGGGCTTGGGGTCCGGCTTCTTCTCGAGCGGCGGGATGATCGGCGGCGGCGGCTCCTCCGGCGGCGGGATGTCGATCTTGGCGATCGGGAATTCCGGCGGCGGCAGGTCGTCCGGCGGCGGATCGACGATCGCCGCCAGGTCGGGCGGCTTGATCTCGACCGGCGGCGGCGGTTCGGCATTCTCGATCTCGGGCTCGGCCGCCTGCTCGGCCGGCACCATGCGCACTTCCATGGGCGAGATGTCGCCCACGATCAGCTTCGTGGGCTCGACCTGGGTCAGCGCCCAGCCGCCGCCGACATGGAAGAAGATGACCAGCGCCAGCAGCGCCCGCTTGACCATGGGCGTCAGCGGCTCCCTGGAGGGTCCGACCTCCGCCTCCAGAAGGGGCATCAGAGGGGTTTCCTGGCTCACGGCCGCCTACTCACCACTGCAGCGGCGACATCGCAAGTGCCACCGTCACCGCCACAGAAACACCAAAGATCACTATGCCTGCAAGTCGCCGGCGGTGGGTCTCCCACCACAGAATGACGCCGCTGATCGACAGGAAGATCATGGCGCCGGCCAGCGTGTCGATCAGCAGGATCCAGGGCGCCGGCATGGTCGTGCCCTTGTGCAGGTTGGTGAGCGTGGCGATGAAGCCGTTCTGCGTGGTGCGCACGCCGGCCGAGCGATTGCCGACCCAGTACTCGACCTGCATCACCTTGTTGGGGCCGCCGAAGACGAAGGTCCAGCGCTCGGGCTGCATCGGCGGCCGGCCCTCCCCGGTCCTCTCGGGGCCGCCGCGTTCGGCCCACGGAACAGGCCGCGAACGCTCGACCCGCACGTTGGTCGCCGGGCGATCGACCTTGAGCGTCTGCTGCAGCCAGCCGGCCATGGCGTTGGCCGTCTCCGGCCGCGGATCGGGAATGGCGAGCTGTGTGTTCGTCTGCAGCTGGTCGGGCAATTCCAGCTTCATGACGCTGCGATGGTTGAGCCAGATGCCGCTCGTGCCGGCCATCAGGCCGAGCAACGCACCCCACAGGCCGAACCAGCCGTGCGTGCGGCGCACCCAGCGCACGAAGGCGAGCCTGCGGTTCACGCGGTTGCTCGGCAGGGCGGTGGCGGCGGCATCAGCCATCAGGTCTCGCTCCAGATCCTGACGAGGTTGTGATAGCAGCCGATCAACGCTCGTCGCGCGAGCTCGTCGGCGTTGGTCTGGTTGAGGCGCTGGATGGCCTCGTCCATCTGGTAGAGCACGCCGCGCTGGGTCTCGTCGCGGATCAGGCTCTGCACCCAGAAGAAGCACGACGTGCGCACGCCTCTGGTGATCGGCGTCACCTGGTGCAGGCTGGTTGCGGGATAGACGACCATGCTGCCGGCCGGCAGCTTTACGCTGTGACGCCCGTAGGTGTCCTCGACCTCGAGCTCGCCGCCCTCGTACTCGTCGGGGTTGGTGAGGAACAGCGTCGCCGACACGTCGGTGCGCAGCTTGGCGCCGTTGTGCGGATGGATGCGCACGCTGCCGTCGACATGGGCGCCGAACTTCATGCCCTGGCCGTAGCGGTTGAACATCGGCGGGTAGATGACGTTGGGCAGCACGGCGCTGATGAACAGCGGATTGGTTTCGAGCGCGCCGACGACGATGCGCTGGCAGGCCAGGGCCACGTCCGAGCTCTCGTCGATCTGCTGGTTGAACTTGACGGGCGCGCCCTGGTAGCCCGCGGTGACGCGCCCGTCGACCCACGCTTCGTTGGCCCCGTCGAGCCGCGCGCGCAGGCTGACGAGCTGGCCGGCGTCGAGAACGTTGGGAATGCAGACCAGCATGATCGGCCGCCCGCCTCGCTCACATGCGGTAGGTAAAGGTGAGCAGGCCCGTCGTGCCCGAGCCCGGCACGGCGCGGCCGCCGTCCGAGGCCATCAGCGAGTCGTAGTACATCGTGTTGAACAGGTTGAAGACGTTGGCGCGGAGCTCCCAGGTCGGCTGCTTGTAGGCGGCCGTCAGGTCGAAGCGGAAATACTCCGGCACCTGCACGGTGTTCTGGTTGTTGGCGTAGCGCTGGCCGACATAGAACATGCCGCCGCCGATCTCGTAGGTGTCCTTGATGGTGTAGGTCGTCCAGATGTTGCCCGAGTCCTTGGGCGTGTTGAGCGGCACGTTGCCCGTGGTGTTGCCGATGCCGTTCTGGAACTGCAGCCCCTGGATGATGCGGGCGTTGAGGTAGGCGTAGCCGGCGAACACCTGCCATTCCGGCGTGATGCGGCCGGCAGCGCCGACGCGCGCGCCCTGCACGCGCACCGTGCCGGTCGGCGTAAAGGTGCCGTCGGCGTTCTGGCTGCGCGCGTTGTACTTGGTGATCTGGAACAGCGCGCCGTTCAGCGACAGGTTGCCGTTCATGAACTCGTACTTGACGCCGGCCTCGTAGCCTTCGTTGTTCTCCGGCGGCAGCGACTGCGAGCCGGTCGTCGAGGTGAGCTGCTCGAGCGACGGGTTGAACGAGGTGCTGTACGAGACGTAGTAGGACTGCTCCTTCGTCGGCTCGAAGATCGCGCCGGCGCGGACGCTGGTGAAGTAGTCGGTCTGGAACTGGTAGGGCACCGCGGTGTTGCCGACCGTGTTGGCCGAGTTGATCGAGTTGCCGAACTGCGCCGAGTAGACGTCCCAGCGCAGGCCACCGACCAGCTTCAGCCACGGCATGACCTGGATCGTGTCGTTGAAATACGCGCCAAGCCCCCACGCCTGGGACGACTGGTAGTTGCCCGGAAGCGAAGGCACGTTGCCCGGCGTGCCGACGCCAACGGTGAAGCCGGCGGGCGTACAGCCTACCGAGCCGGCCACCAGGGGGACGTTGTTGCACGAGCCGGTTCGCGTCGTCGTCTTGTTGGTGTACTGCTCGTAGTTGAGATCGAGCCCCATCAGCAGCAGATGGCCGACCGGTCCCGTCAGGAACTTGGCCTCGAACTCGCTCTGGTTCTGGAGCGTGATGTCGTTGATGTTTCGGTCGCGGCTGAGCTGGCGGATGTAGAGCTGGTTCAATGGTGCGCCGCTCTGGGGCGTGTTGAGTGGGGTGGTGGCTGCCTGGACGAAGCCGAGATTCGGACCAAGGGTGCCGACAAAGCCGCCCGAGGTCTGGCGGACCGAGGTGTTCACCCACAGGAATTCGCTCTGGTTGCGGAAGCGCAGGTCGCCGCTGAACTTGTGGTCGACCGTGGCGTTGAGCTGGATGACGTCCTGCTCGGTGAAGTCGTCGGACAGGCCGTAATTGACGTTGCGCGGCACATTGATCGGGAAGCCGTTGAGCGGCGGCACGCCATAGTTAATGTTGTCCTTGCGGTGCTGCAGGATGGCGCCGAGCGTGATCTCGGTCGGCGTGCCGATGCCGAGCTTGACCGATGGCGCCAAGCCGAAGTCCAGGACGTTGGTGTTGTCGATCGTCGAGGCCTTGCCCCACTGGAACATGCCGTTGACGCGCGCCGCGTTGCTCTCGCCGAACGGCGTGTTGACGTCGGCGGTGGTGCGGATGAGGCCGTTGGTCGTCACCTGGCCGCTGAGCTCGGTCGCCTGCTTCAGTCCGGGCTTCTTGGTCACCTGGTTGATGACACCGCCGGTCGAGCCGCGGCCGAACAGCATCGAGGACGGACCCATCAGGACCTCGATCGCCTCGAGGGCGAACGTGTCGCGATAATACTGGCCGCGGTCGCGCATGGCGTCGAGGTAGACGTCGGTGCGCGCGTTGAAGCCGTTGAGGTTGATGTTGTTGCCGATCGTGCCGCCCTCGGCCGAGCCGATGGTGACACCCGGCACGTTGCGCACCGCCTGGTCGAGCGTCGTCGCGGCCTGCGAGTTCATCAGCGCGCGGTTGATGACGATCACCTGCTGCGGCACGTCCATCAGGTTCTCGGCCCCCATGCGGAAGATCGACCCGCGCGTGGTCTGGAAGTCCTCGCTGGGGCGCGAGCCGGTGACGGTGACGGGCTGCATGGTGGCCGGCGCCGTGGTCGGCGCGGCGGGATTCTGGTCCGGCGGTGGGGGCGTCGGGCTGGGACCTTGTGCGTTCTGATCGGTCGGCTGCTGGGCCAGGGCACCAGAGGCGAAGAGCAATCCGACCATTGCCGTCGTCGCGGGAACCGTACGCGTCACTTCACTACTCCCTTGAAACGCCCGCCGGCTCGAATGCGGCGAATGCGAGTCATTATCATGGTTCAATGCCGAAGTGATAATTATTTGCAAATCTGCGAAAATGCACAGCGATTGCAATTTACTAGTAGTGCAGATCGACTGCGATTCTCTCGCTTCAATTCCTGAGGATCTAAATTTCTGAGGAAGGGCGCTGCTACGACTGATTGCTCGGTAGCGCTCGCTCCTCCGGTGTGCTGACAAGGTGAAGGTCCGTCAGACGCCGCTTATGACGTCCACAGCCCCGCAACGATCAGCGAAAAGCATGACCTTTGTTAATCCGCGACGGGGGAGGCAGAAGGTCGGCAAACGGTGGAAAGCGGACGGTCCCGTGCCGGCCGACGATTGTATTCAGCATCTCGGGCGCGCAAGATTCCCTTTGCGGAGTTCGGTGCCCGCTTTGACTTGGAAATCTGCACTTCACTTTCGTGGAAGGAGACTTCGGCATGGCATCCCAACCAGCTATCCTTCTGGTGCACGGCTTCTGGGGCGGCGCGGCACACTGGAGCAAGGCTATTACGGCTCTTGCGCGTGAGGGTCACGCAAACTTGCTTGCGGTTGAAATGCCTCTGACGTCGCTGGCCGACGATGCGGAGCGCACCCGCAAGATGGTGTCGCAGCAGGATGGTCCAGTAATTTTGGTCGGACATTCTTACGGCGGCGCCGTGATCACTCAAATGGGTGATATGCCGAGTGTCGTCGGGCTTGTTTACATTGCAGCGTTCGCGCCGGACGCCGGCGAAAGCCCCGGCAGCATCAGCCAAGCCAAACCGCCCGCTGCCTTTGCCAATCTCGCACCCGACAGCGATGGGTATCTTTGGATAAAGCCCGAAAAATTTCACGAGAGTTTCTGCCAGGACCTGAGCGCCGACGAGGCTCTTGTCATGGCCGTTACCCAGAAGGCGCCGATCGCCAATACGTTCGGCGACACCATCAAGGCGCCAGCCTGGAAGAAGAAGCCATGCTGGTATCAGATTTCCAGTCAGGATCATATGATCCACCCTGAGAACCAGGAGATGATGTCGAGCCGGATGAAGGCTCGAAAGGTCATAACGCTGGAGGCCAGCCACGCATCCCTTGCCTCCAAGCCCGCCGACGTGTCAGCGCTAATCGCTGAGGCCGCGAGGGCCGTCAACTAGGCTCAGCGCCTCCGGGCGACCAGCAGACGCAGATTTGCGGACTCGGCATGAGGGTTTTGGGCATGAGCAAGATGCAGTCACTCGACGAACTCCATCAACTAGCGAAGGCTGAGGGTGGCGGACTGGTTGTCTATGCCGGGGGTGATGCTCCGTCGCAGGCCGGCATCTACACGACCGGGTTCTCAAAGCGCTTCCCCGACGTCGATATTCGCGTGACCGTGGACCTCAGCAAATATCACGACGCCCGGATCGATCAGCAGCACTTACGAGGCGACGTGCGCGCCGACGTCGTGCATCTGCAGACGCTGCAGGATTTTCCGCACTGGAAGGCACAGGGCTGGCTGCAGCCATTCAAGGCCCCAGGCTTCGAAGCCCTTCCGGCCGATTTGCGCGACCCTGATGGATATTACTACCCGATCCTCGCCTACGGCTTCAGTAATGTCGTGGACACGGCGCAGATTCCAGAAGCAAGTGCTCCGCGGGAGGCGACGGACTATCTGCGCCCCGATCTGAAGGATCGAATCGTGCTGACCTATCCGCACGACGACGACGCGGTCCTCTACCACTTCGAGCAGATCATCAAGAAGCACGGCTGGTCCTGGCTGGATGGGCTGCTGAAGCAGAATCCCCAATGGGTGCGCGGGACGCAGGCGCCACTCGAAGTCGTGGCCGCCGGCAAGAAGGCGGCGACGTTCACGTCGTTCTACTATCTGAAGCCAGAGGCCGGCAGCGCGATCCGGTTCATCCTGCCGCGCGAAGACTTTTTCCAATCCTGGTATCAGACCGCCGCCATCCTCAAAGCCGCAAGACATCCCGCTGCCGCCAAGCTCTACATCAGCCATTTGCTGTCGGAGGAAGCGCAGAATGCCGTTCCGCAGTGGCCATCCCGGCTCGATGTCGCGCCGGCTCCGGGCTGGAAGCACCCGCTCGAATACATCAACACATCGCCGGTCGGCTTCCGCGAATTCATGGCCGACCGCGGGCGTATCGAGCGCCTGAAGGGCATCTTTGAGCAATGGATTGGCCCCGTAGTGGGCGACAATCCCACCGGCGTCCCGATCACAGCATTCGATCGGTAGTCGAGGGTTCCCGGCCCGACCACACGTTTCCCAACCTCTTCAGCGGTTTCCCCGCCAGCAACGGCGATTCCCAACCAGCCCCGTCAACGTCCGGATCGGCACGGAGCGTACAGGAAATGGCGCGCCCGGCTGGATTCGAACCAGCGACCTACCGCTTAGAAGGCGGTTGCTCTAATCCCCTGAGCTACGGGCGCCTGCAAACACCATACCATCCCCGCCTCGACCATGCCCCATTGCCCCGATATGACCGAGCCCATGAGCGACCAAGCCACGATCACCAAAATCGGACAGACCATCTGGGGTCCGTCCTGGCAGGGCCCGATGGCCGCTGCCCTGAAGCAGCAACCCCGCACCATCGAGGATTGGAGCACCGGCCGTGTCTCCGTCCCTCCCGAGATGTGGAAGGAACTGCGCGAGACGGCACGCCAGCAATACCTCAAGCTCGCCGACCTCGACGCCGAAATCGTGCGTGCTTTCGACGCCGCCTATCAGCGAGCCATGGCCGGCAAGCGCTGACATCCGCCTGCCGCGTTCAATGCGTCCAGCGACCGATGCGGTTGTAGGCGAAATTGTCGGCGTAGGCCTTGGGCCTGACGTGCCGTGCATGCGGCAGCTCGACGGTGTAGCCCCACCCTTCCTTCTTGGCGTAGGCCGTCGCCTCCTCCAGGGTGGCGAAGTAGAGCTTCACCTGCTGCATGGTGTCACGCGAGCTGGTCCAGCCCATCAACGGATCGATCTCCTTGGGCCTGGGCTCGCTCTCGAGCAGCCATTCCTTGGTGTTGCGCTGGCCTGATTGCATCGCCGTCCTGGCCGGCTTGTAGATGCGAACCTGCATGAACCTCGAGACTCCCCCAGAACTGGACAACCGCGGCGGCGTGGTCGGGGCGGCCGGATTCGAACCGACGACCTTCTGCGCCCAAGGCAGACGCGCTACCAGACTGCGCTACGCCCCGCCACGACGACATATAGGCGCGGGCTTTCTACCAGCGCCCGGGACCGCTCGAAAGCGCAATTTCCGGATGCTACTGTAAGGTCATGTTCGATCAGACACCCGAGCAGGGCCGGCCGGGCCGCGCCCCATCGATCAACGTCCTGGGCGGCGCCCTGCAACCCTGTTCGCTCGATCCCGTCACCGGGTTCTATCGCGACGGCTGCTGCAATACCGGACGCGAGGATCTCGGCCTGCACACCGTCTGTGTGGTCCTAACGGCCGAATTCCTGGCCTTCTCCAAGGCCCAGGGCAACGACCTCTCGACGCCGATGCCGCAGTACGGCTTCGCTGGCCTGAAGGCCGGCGACCGCTGGTGCCTGTGCGCCAGTCGTTGGAAGGAGGCGCTGGATGCCGGCGCGCCGCCGCAGGTCGTGCTGGAGGCCACCCACGCCGTGACCCTGCACGTCGTCTCGCTCGATGACCTCAAGAAGTACGCCGTCAGGCTTCAGTGAAGAGCTGGCCCAAAATCGACGGCGCGCTCGCCGACTATGTCGACGGCAACTGGCTGCGCGACAGCCCGCTGAAGCGCCGGCTGCGCGAGGAGACGGCCAAGATGCCGGGCGCGGGCATGCAGATCTCGGCGCACCAGGGTCAGCAGATCGGCCTGCTGGCCCGCGCCATCGGTGTGCGGCGCGCGGTCGAGGTCGGCACCTTCACCGGGTATTCGGCGCTGTGCATCGCCGAAGCCCTGCCGGACGACGGCAAGCTCTGGTGCTGCGATGTCAGCGAGGAGTGGACCCGGATCGGCAAGCGCTACTGGAAGGAGGCCGGGCTGGAGAGCCGCATCGAGCTCACCGTCGCCCCGGCACTCAAGACACTCGACTGGCTGCTGGCCCAGGGTCTTGGCGGCCAGCTCGACCTTGCCTTCATCGATGCCGACAAGACGAACTACGACGCCTACTACGAGCGCTGCCTGAAACTGGTGCGCCGCGGCGGGCTGCTGCTGATCGACAACGTCATCTGGGGCGGATCGGTCGCCGACCTCGCCGACAAGGGCGCCGACACCGAGGCGATCCGTGCGCTCAACGCCAAGCTCAGGAAGGACGAGCGCGTCGACCTCACGCTGTTCGCCGTCGGCGACGGCATGACCTGCGCGTTGAAGCGCTAATGGGAGCGCGGGCCTCCGGCCCGCTCATGCTCTTTTGCACCGCGCGCGTCCTCGCGCGCTCATGAGCGAGCCGGAGGCTCGCGGTCCAGAAGATGAAGACATGAGCGCGCGAGGACGCGCGCGGTCCGGAAGACCATGACCATGAGCGGGCCGGAGGCCCGCGCTCCCTTATGCGTTGCCGAAGATCGCGTGCTTGACCTTGTCGCCGGGCTTGATGCCGAGCAGACGCGCGCTGCCGCCGTTGATCTCGAGCACGGCGCGCACGGGGAACTGGCTGGGAACGGCCTCGGTCGACAGTGGCACGGCGTTGGCGTGGACGTGCTTGATCGTGCCGTCGCTGGCGATGAACACCATGTCGAGCGGGATCAGCGTGTTCTTCATCCAGAAGCTGACCGGCGCGTCCTGGTAGAAGTCGAACAGCATGCCGTCATAGGGTCCGAGCTTCTCGCGGTACATCAGTCCGCGCGAACGCTCGGCGTCGTTCAGCGCCAGCTCGACCTCGAACTTGATCTCGCGGCTGGCCGTCACGACGACCAGCGACGACTTCTTGAAGGTGATCTCGGAACTCTGCGCCAGTGCCGCCCCGGCCATCAGCGCGGCAGGAGCAGCAAGCAAGAGGCGGCGGCCAAGCCGCGTTCCGGAACCGATGGATGCCATGGCCATGAAATACCGGGTGCACGGCGATTTCGTCAAACTCAAGACACTTGCGTGACAGTCCCCGCCTTTCCATAGTGCCCGGGTTCACCGGGGGGAGCCCATTCTGGGCTGAGAGGTTCGCAAGAACGACCCCGGCAACCTGATCCGGTTAGTACCGGCGTAGGGACTGGTGACGTACTTGTCGGCTGCTCCTCCCCTTCTCGTGCGCGATGCGCGCATCGCCTTCGGCGATCGCCTGGTTGCCCGCGACCTGACCCTGGAATTCCCGGCCGGCCGCACGACCTGCCTGCTGGGCCGTTCGGGAGTCGGCAAGACTTCCCTGCTGCGCTGGCTGGCCGGCCTGCTGCCGGCGGCCCCGCGCGCTCAGCCGGTCGCCTACATGGCCCAGTCCGATCTGCTGCTGCCCTGGCTTTCGGTTCTCGACAATGTCCTGCTCGGCTATCGCCTGCGCGGCGATCGCGCGGCTCTGGCCACTGCGGAGGAGCGGGCCCGTGGGCTGCTGGCCGAGGTCGGTCTGGCCGATCGGCTCGACGACCGCCCGGCGCGCCTGTCCGGCGGCATGCGCCAGCGCGCGGCACTCGCCCGCACGCTGTGCGAGGACCGGCCGGTCGTGCTGATGGATGAGCCGTTCGCCCATCTCGATGCCGTGACCCGGCTGGAGTTGCAGGATCTCGCTGCGCGTCTGCTGGCCGGCCGCACCGCCGTGCTGGTCACTCACGATCCGTTGGAAGCGCTGCGCGTCGGCCACCAAATCCGGGTCCTGTCGGGCACGCCGTTCATCGCCGGTCCAGCGATCGAGCCGGCTGGCGTCGTGCCGCGCGATTCGGCCGATCCCAACCTGCTCGGCCTGCACGCGCGTCTCGTCGCCGAGCTGAGGGGCCTCGCGCCATGAGGCCGCTGATCACCGCCATCGGTCTGCTGTTGGGTTGGGAAGCGCTGGTCTGGGCGACCGGCGTGCCGCCCTACATCCTGCCGCCGCCGTCGCGCGTGCTCGCGGTGCTGGTCGGGCGTTCCGATCTCCTGCTCGCCGAAGCCGCCTGGACCGCCGCCGAGATGGTCCTCGGGCTGGTGCTCGGTCTGATCCTTGGCGCTGCTCTTGCCATCGTGTTCGCCGCCTCGGCCGGCTGGCGGCGTTGGGCGCTGCCGCTGGTGATCGTCTCACAGGCGATCCCGGTGATCGCCATCGCGCCGCTGCTCGTGCTTTGGCTCGGCTACGGCATGGCCTCGAAGGTGGCGATGGCGGCCCTGGTGATCTTCTTCCCTGTGGTCAGCGCCCTCTATGACGGACTGCGGCGCACCAACGAGGGCTGGCTCGATCTCGCCCGCACCATGGATGCGAGCCCGCGCGCCGTTCTGCTGCAGATCCGGCTGCCGGCCGCGCTCCCCGCCTTCGCCTCGGGCGCGCGCATCGCCGCTGCCGTGGCGCCGATCGGCGCGGTGATCGGCGAATGGGTCGGCGCCAGCGCCGGCCTCGGCTACCTCATGACGCTGTCCCTGGCGCGCGGGCAGACCGCACTCGCCTTCGCCGCCCTCGTCGTGCTCTGCCTGCTCGGCCTCGCGCTCTACTACGCGACCGACTGGGCGGCGCGCGTGTTCGTACCCTGGCAATCGCAAGGAGAATGACGATGCGACTTCTTATTCGGCTGCTCACAGCGCTCGCGCTGGTGAGCGCAATCACAGGTGGGGCGCTGCCCGCCGCAGCGCAGGACAAGGTCCGCCTGCTGCTCGACTGGTTCGTCAATCCCGACCACGCCGCGCTGGTGATCGCCAAGCAGCGCGGCATCTTCACCAAGCACGGGCTCGACGTCGAGCTGATCGCGCCAGCCGATCCCAATGCGCCGCCCAAGCTGGTGGCGGCGGGACAGGCCGAGTACGCCGTGTCCTACCAGCCGACGCTGCAGATGCTGGTGGCCGAAGGCCTGCCGCTGGTCCGCGTCGGCGTGCTGGTCGCCCAGCCACTCAATTCGTTGGTGGCGCTCGAGGACGGGCCGGTGAAGTCGATCGCCGACTTCAAGGGCCGCAAGATCGGCTACTCGATCGCGGGCTTCGAGGAGGCACTCCTGGGCGCCATCCTCGAGAAGGCCGGGCTGACCCTGAAGGACGTCACCCTGATCAACATCAACTTCGCGCTGACCACGGCGCTGATGAGCAAGCAGGTCGACGGCGTGATCGGCGCTTTCCGCAATTTCGAGCTGAACGACCTCGCCCTGCACAAGGCCAAGGGCCGCCTGTGGGAGGTCGAGAAGAACGGCGTGCCGACCTACGACGAGCTGGTCCTGCTCGCCAAGCGCGAGACGGTCGACGTGGCGCGCACCAAGAAGCTTCTGACCGCCATCGCCGAGGCGACGACTTGGCTGAAAGCCAATCCGGACGAGGCGTGGGGCATCTTTTCCAAGTCGGGCAAGGAACTCGACAGCGAGCTGAACAAGCTCGCCTGGAAGGACACGCTGCCTCTGCTGGCGGCCGATCCGACCGCGCTCGACCGCGCCCGCTATACGGCCTTCGCCGACTTCCTGGTGAAGCGCGGCCTGATCAAGCAGGCGCCGCCGCTCGACAGCTACCTGCGCGAGATCAAGTAGCCTCTTCTTCTTCCGGACCGCGCGCGTCCTCGCGCGCCTCATGAGCGCGCGAGGACGCGCGCGGTCCGGAAGAGAATGAGTTAAGCCGCCCTGATCTCGACGACCTGCAGCCCTTTCTGGCCTTCGGCGATGCGGATCATCACCTTCTGGCCGGGCGCGAGCGATTCCATGCCGTGGCGGCGCAGCACCGCGGCATGAACGAAGATGTCGCCGTCGGCGGCTTCGCGTGTGACGAAGCCGTAACCGCGTTCGTTGTTGTACCATTTGACCAACGCGGCGATGTAGTCGCCCATGGCGATGCCGTCGGGCACCGGCGGCGCCTTGGGCACCGTCGCTACCGCCGTCGACGAATCGACGTCGAGCACCTTCATGACCTGCCAGCCCTTGGGGCCGCGCACGCCGGCGCAAGTCACCGTCGCGCCGGGCTTGAGATCTTCATGCCCGGCTTGGCGCAGTGTCGTTACATGCAGGAACGCGTCGCTGTTATCGGCGTCGAGGGCTAAGAACCCATATCCCTTGACGGCGTTGAACCACTTGACCTTACCACGCAGCTCAACCGTACCGACGTCCCCGCCCGTCTCTCCCTGTTGGGTCGTCATTTCAACGATCCCATGTTGTTATTCAGAAATCCTAAGCACCCAAACCCGGCGGTGCAACAGTTCTTGTAAGGGACTGTCTGGAATGGTTAGACGACATTGTCAGTGCAATCAGGGGAACCAGCGGAGCGTTTGATGTTTCGGGCCGATCTGTTCAAAGGAAAGCGCTTCCTCGTCACCGGCGGCGGCACGGGCCTCGGTCGTATCATGATGGAGAAGTTCGTCGAGCTGGGGGCCGATTGCGTGATCTGCGGCCGTCGCGGCAGCGTCCTGGAGGAGACCGCCAAGCAGGTCATGGACAAGCACCCTGGCCGGCGGGTCGAGACCCATACGGTCGACATCCGGGTCGCCACGGCGGTCGAGGAGATGGTCGACCGCATCTGGGCGGCCGGCCCGCTGGACGGATTGGTCAACAATGCTGCCGGAAACTTCATTTCCCAGACCAAGGACCTCAGCCCCCGGGCCTTCGATGCCATCGCCAACATCGTTCTGCACGGCACGTTCTACACGACCAATGCCTGCGGCAAGCGCTGGATCGCCGAGAAGCGCAAGGCGAGCGTGCTCAGCATCCTGACGACTTGGGTGTGGACCGGCAGCCCGTTCGTCGTGCCCTCGGCCATGTCCAAGGCGGGCGTCGCCGTGATGACCCAGAGCCTCGCCGTCGAATGGGGCCGCCACGGCATCCGGCTGAACGCCATCGCGCCCGGCCCTTTCCCCACCGAGGGCGCCTGGGCACGGCTCAATCCCATGAAGGAAGGCGACGACGACCGCTACAAGGTGCGCAATCCGCTGGGCCGCGTCGGCCGTCCTGCCGAGCTCGCCAACATGGCGGCGTTCCTGATGAGCGACGAGGTCGAGTACATCAACGGCGAGGTCATCGCCATCGACGGCGCCATGGGCATCATGGGCAACGGTACCTTCTCCAACATGATGGCCTACAGCGACGACGACTGGCGCCGCATCCGCGAGCAGATCCAGTCGACCAACGCGGCGGACCGGGCGAAGCGGAGTTGATGGGAGCGCGGGCCTCCGGCCCGCATTCATGAGCGGGCCGGAGGCCCGCGCTCCTTTATGAAAGCGCCGCCGTCAGCGTCTTGTGGAAGTGGACGATGGCGCTTTCGTAGTGGCCGAAGGTGAAGGCGTCGTTGGCGCGGCTGCCGAGCCCGCGCTGGATCGCCTGCACGACCGCGCGATCTTCCTGCGCGCCGGTGTTGCCGACGAAGTCCGCGTCGCGCTTGGCCTCGGCCAGGGCGGCGGGATCGTCGCCGCCGCCGTTGGTCAGCGTGTAGGTGATCTGCCGCGTGCGATCCACGCCAAGCGGCTCCAGGATCACCACGTTGCTGTGGCGCGACAGCACCGTGATCAGCACGTTGGGGAACAGGTGGTAGACGTAGGTCAGCAGGCCTTCGACCCGGCGCTCGGCCGGGGCCATCTTGGCGAGCTTCTTGATGCGCTGGAACGGATAGGTGACGCGGCTGTGGCTGCCGAACAGGTCGATGACATTCAGATTGTCGAAGCCGTAGGGCAGGAAGCTTTCGGGATGCGTCGACTTGATGTGGTAGCCCTCGATGAAGCCTTCCAGCAGGATCTTCCAGTTGACCTCGAACTCGCGCTCGGCGGTCGCGAACAGGCGCTGTTCGGGTGAGATCAGCTTGTCCAAGCCGCCCAGCGAATCGTCGCCCAGCGCCGGCTCATCCTGGGTGACGAACACCAGGCCGAAGCGCTCGCTCGCCGTCATCGGCACCAGCGGGTGCGCCTCCTTGTCGAAGCCGGGAAATCCCGCCTCATGCGGGATGTGACGCAGCCGGCCTTCCAGATTGTAGGTCCAGCCGTGATAACGGCAGACGAAGGCGCGCGTGCAGCCCGAATCGCTCGCCACCTGCATGCCGCGATGACGGCAGGCGTTGCGGAACGCGCGCACCTTGCCGTCGACGCCGCGCGCCACGACGACCGGCGTGCCCGCCGCGTCGCGCGCGATGTAGGAGCCGACCTCGGGCAGCGCCGCCGCCGGGCAGAACGGCGTCGGCGAGCGTCGCAGCACGCGCTCGATCTCCGCGGCCAGCCTTT
Source organism: uncultured Alphaproteobacteria bacterium (assembly GCA_963809025.1). Taxonomy (GTDB): domain Bacteria; phylum Pseudomonadota; class Alphaproteobacteria; order Reyranellales; family Reyranellaceae; genus Reyranella. Next base: position 327,413 of record CAWEIE010000033.1, read on the forward strand.
CCTTCGACTGGTAGTTGGCGACCGGCTCGCGCCAGACCTCCTCGCCGACATCGGTCGTGCCGTTGGCGATATGGTCGAGGACGCGCTGCGCCACCGACTGGTCGTCCATTGCCGTTTTCATGCCGCAAGCATACGCCCGCCCAACCGGGCGACGAAAGAAACCGCGCCGCCCTGGGATGAATTGCGTTCAACCGTCCTTCGCCAGCTCGCTGCGCAGCCAGCGCTTGAAGACCCGCAAGGCAGGATTGCCCGTCTCCTGCGGGCGGTGCACCAGCCAGTAGCCGCCCGTGGAATGGCTCATCGGGATGGGTCGGCAGACGGTGCCGAGACGCTCACGCTCGGCGAACAGGGGCACCAGCCCCAGCGCCACACCCGCACCGTGCTCGGCGAGCTGTAGCGCCGATTCGAAGCTGTCGACCCAGATCGCCTGCTTGGCCTTGGCGGCACTCATCCCAGCCTGGCGCAACCACATCGGCCAGGCGAGCGGGAAGGACACGACGTGGATCATCGGTGCCCGCGCGATGTCCGACGGTTGGCGCAGCCTGAGCTGCCGCACCAAGGCCGGTGTCGCCACCGGCGTGACATGCAGGTCCATGAGATGCTGCGCGACCAGCCCCGGCCAGTTGCCGTCGCCGGCGCGTATCCCGGCATCGAACGGTTCGTTCTCCAGGTCGAGCAGCCGGTTGGAGTTCTCGATCGAGAGCTCGATCTCGGGATGGCTCGCCATGAAGCCGGCGATGCGCGGGACCAGCCAGGCCGTGACGAAGGTCGAGGAGATGCTGAGCCGCAGCCGGCGATTGGCCTCGCTGCCCGCAAGCGGCGTCGTGGCCCGCATCAACTCGCCGAACGCGCGGCCTGTCGCTATCGCGAGGCGCTGGCCTGTCGGCGTCACCTCGACGGCGCGATGCGCCCGGCTGAACAGCGTGTCGCCCATCGCCTTCTCCAGATTGCGGATGCGATGGCTGATGGCCGACGGCGTGATGTGCAGCGCTTCGGCCGCGTCCTTGAAGCTGCCAAGCCGCACCGCTGCATCGAACGCCTGCAGCGACAGCAACAATGCCGGTCTCAGTCGTGTCGCGGCGGGCATCGGCTCGGCCGCCCGCAGGATCCGGGGCGGCGAGACGGCGGCGGAGCGTGCAGCCATGGCCGGATTGTGCCTGCCGCCGGACAGCCTGTCACGGCAACGACGCGATCGATGAAGACGGTTCAACGATCGGCCCGTTCAATTCATTTGTCGGCCGTCGGCCCGCGACACGATCATCGTGCCATGCCTGATCTTCCGACAGTCCGTTGCGACGTCGACGGTCCCGTGACGATCGTCACGATCGACCGCCCGGCGGCGCGCAACGCCGTCAATCCGCCGACCGCCGCCGCGCTCGCCCAAGCGTTCCGCCGCTTCGATGCCGATGCCTCGCAGCACGTCGCGATCCTGACGGGCGCTGAGGGCACGTTCTGCGCCGGCTACGATCTCAAGCAGACGGCAGCCGGCCATCGCGGCCATCGCCTGGAAAGCGGTGACGGGCCGATGGGCCCGACGCGGTTCATGCTCGGCAAGCCGGTGATCGCCGCGGTCGAAGGCCACGCGGTCGCAGGTGGCCTGGAGCTCGCGCTGTGGTGCGATCTCAGGGTGGCGGCGCGCGATGCCACGTTCGGCGTGTACTGTCGACGCTTCGGCGTGCCGCTCATGGATCTCGGCACCATCCGGCTGCCTCGCCTGATCGGCCAGAGCCGGGCGATGGACATGATCCTGACCGGCCGCGGCGTGTCGGGCGAGGAAGCCGAGCGGATCGGCCTTGCCAACCGTCTCGTCGAGCCCGGCCAGGCGCTCGCCGAATCGCTGCGCCTGGCGCACGAACTTGCACGCCTGCCGCAGGCTGCCCTGCGCAACGACCGGCGCTCGGCCCTCGAGCAGTGGTCGCTCGATTGGGACCAGGCGACCCTGAACGAATTCCGCCTCGGCATCGCCACGGTCGCGACCGGCGAGACCGAGGCCGGGGCGCGGCGCTTCGCGGCCGGCGTCGGCCGCCACGGAAAGCCCGTGTAGCGGCCGCGATCGCCGCGTGTGTTGCACGAAAGCCACATCCGGCCACGATTGATGCGAAGGCCGCGCGAACATGGCCAGTGCCAGCCTCAATTGAGCCAAAGTGTAGTGGTCATTTCGGACACTCACTTTGTCCAGCCCGAGTTCCCGAGATCTGTTGTGCGATTGAACGCTAAGACAGTTCCCCTTACCGTTGGTTATCTGCCGCGTCGGCGGCTCCTGTCGTATGGCGTGTTCGGCGCCGGCGCCCTGCTGCTGCCGGCCGGCAATGCCGCCTCGCAGACGATCGAGGGGCGCCATTGGCAGGGCGCGACGGCGATCACCCGTCAGCCCGAACAGGTCGTCGCCGGCACGATCACCGAATGGCGCAGCCTGTGGGGTCGCGTCGGTAGTCCGGCGCCCGACGTGTTCGAGCCCGGCCGCATGAATGCCGTCGGCATCTTCCTCGGCCGCCGCGCCAGCGAGGGCTATTCGGTCAACATCCTGTCGACCAGCCGCCGGCGCGACCGCATCGTCGTCGTCTTCGAAGAGCGCATGCCGGCCGAGTTCATGATGGCCCAGCGCGCACCCGCCCCCTCCTCGCCGCGGCCGGTCGCCATCGCGCCCAGCGCGCCGAGCGGCTTCGCGGGTGGTGCCGGGGCAGGCTTTGCGCCGTCCGGCACGGGCGCCAACTTGGCACCTCCCCCGCCGCCCGCGACCCGTCCGGTCGGCCAGCCGACGTCACCGTGGGCGATCCTCCTGATCCCGCGCTCCGACCTGCCGATCTCCGTCGAGCAGCGGCTGTTTCGTTAGGCTGGCGCGCGCCACTCCAGTGGCGCGCCCACAGCGACTAATGCGAGTGCCGGGGCACGCCCTTGGTCTCGACGATCCTCTGATAGTTGACCGCGAAGTCGAGGCAGGCGCCGCTGGCGAGCTGGCCGACGAACTTGCGCTGCAGCTCCTGCCACGGCGTCTGGCTCTCCTTGACGTGCGGCTTCCAGGCCGCCTTGCGCTCGGCGAGTTCCTTTTCCGAAATCAGGATGTCGGCGCGCCGCTTGCCGATATCGACACGCACCTTGTCGCCCGTCTTGAGCAGCGCCAGCCCGCCGCCGACAGCGGCTTCGGGCGAGGCGTTGAGGATCGACGGGCTCGCCGACGTGCCGCTCTGCCGGCCGTCGCCGACGCAGGGCAATAGCAGCACGCCGCCCTTCACCAGCCGGTCGGGCGGCAGCATGTTCACCACCTCGGCCGCACCGGGATAGCCGACCGGGCCGACGTTGCGGATGAACAGGATGCTGTTCTCGTCGATCGGCAGGGCCGGATCGTTGATGCGATGGTGATAGTCCTCCGGCCCTTCGAACACGATCGCCGTGCCTTCGAAGGCATCCTCGTCGCCTTTGCGCTCCAGGTACTTCTTGCGGAACTCGTCCGAGATCACGGAGGTCTTCATGATCGCCGAGTTCGAACAGGTTGCCCGACAGGACGGCGAAGCCCGCCTGGCCCAGCATCGGCTTGTCGTAGCTCTTGATGACGTCGCCGTCGGCCGGCTTCGCCTTGGCGACGTTCTCGGCCATGGTCTTGCCGGTCACGGTGAGCGCATCGCCGTGGCCCTTTTTCCGGTTGAGGAGCTCGGCCATCACCGTCGGCACGCCGCCTGCGCGATGGAACGCCTCGCCGAGATACTTGCCGGCCGGCATGCAGTTGACCAGCAGCGGAATGTCGTAGCCGATCTTGTCCCAATCGGCGTTGTCGAGCTTGACGCCGATATGGCGGGCGATGGCGTTGACGTGCGGCGGGCAATTGGTCGAGGCGCCGAGCGCGCTCGCCGCCACGATGGCGTTCTCGAACGCCTTGCGCGTCAGGATGTCGGACGGCTTCAGGTCGTCCCACACCATGTCGACGATGCGCTTGCCGGTCTCGTAGGCCATCTGGCCGCGCTCCCGGTACGGCCCCGGGATCGCCGCGCAGCCAGTCAGGGACAGGCCGAGCGCCTCGGCCATGCTGTTCATCGACAGTGCCGTGCCCATGGTGTTGCAGTGCCCGACGCTCGGCGCACTCGAGGCCACCATTTCAACGAACTGCTTCAGGTCGATGCGGCCCGCGGCCAGCTCCTGGCGGGCGTACCACACGATGGTGCCCGAGCCCGCCAGCCCGCCGGCGAAATGGCCGTCGAGCATCGGACCGCCCGACAGCACGATGGCGGGAATGTTGACGGTGCAGGCGCCCATGATCATGGCGGGCGTAGTCTTGTCGCAGCCCGTGGTCAGCACGACGCCGTCGAAGAAATAGCCGTACAGGCTCTCGACCAGGCTGAGATAGGCGAGGTTGCGATCGAGCGCCGCCGTCGGCCGCTTGCCGGTTTCCTGGATGGGATGGACGGGAAACTCAATCGGGATGCCCCCGGAGTCGCGGATGCCGTCGCGCACCCGCTCGGCGAGCTGCAGATGATGACGGTTACAGGGCGAGAGATCGCTGCCGGTCTGGGCGATGCCGATGATCGGTCGGTTGCTGTGAAGCTCGGCCAACGTCAGTCCGAAGTTCAGGTAGCGCTCGAGATAGAGCGCCGCCATGGTCGGATCGCCCGGCGCATCGAACCAATCCCGGCTGCGCAGCCTGCGTTGCTTGCCGTTGGCGCCCTTCTTGTCGGCCATCCCTCGTTCCTCCGATTTGTTTGGCTGGAGACTAGCGCTGGCTCGCGCACTCTGTCATCCCGAGCGTAGCGAGGGACCTTTCCTGGTTCCTAAAGGTCCCTCGCTACGCTCGGGATGACACCGGAGCCTGGAATGACAGCTAGGCCGTCGCCCGCTCCATCGCGACCTCTTCCTGGAGGCTTGCGACGTCGCGGTAGATCGACGCCGCGGCCAGCGTGCGGCCGCCGAGCTTGTAGCGCACCAGGCAGTCCCGGCCGGCGATGTCGCCGTCGACCACAAGCTCGTCCCACTTCTCGGCGTGGCCGACATAATTGATCGGCACATCGTAGTGCTGGCTCCAGAAGAACGGCACGGCGTCGAACTTCTGGCGCAGCCCGAGCATGTTCAGGGCCGCGACCTGCCCTTGTCGTTCGGCCACCACCCAATGCTCGACGCGAATGGCCTGCCCGCTGTGCCGGTCGGGCCAGCGCGCGATGTCGCCCGCGGCGAAGATGTCCGGCGCGCTGGTTGCCAGGAAGGCGTCGACGGCCAAGCCGCGATCGATCTTGAGACCCGCCTTCTCCGCCAGCTCCAGGCGCGGCCGCACGCCGACCCCCATGACCACGAGATCCGCTTCCAGCGTGCCGCCGCTCTTCAGCAAGGCCTTCCTGCCGTCGATGCCGGCCACCGTGTCCTCGAGGTGGAAGACGACGCCGTGCTCCTCATGCAAGGCGCGCACGAAGTCGCCCATTCCCGGTCCCAGGATGCGTTCCATCGGCCGCTTCTCCGGCGCCACGACATGGACCTCAAGGCCGCGATGGCGGAGCGACGCGGCGACCTCCAGGCCGATGAAGCTCGCGCCAATCACCAGGGCACGCTTGGCTGCCTTGGCCTGCTCGATGATTGCCCGGCTGTCGGCGAGGCTGCGCAGTGTGCGGACCTGTGACGGCCCCGCGCCGGGAATGGACAGGCGCACCGGCTCGGCACCGGTCGCCAGCAGCAGGCGGTCGTAGGCGACCTTGCTGCCGTCCGCCAGCGCCACCTCGTGCGCACGGGCATCGATGCTCGCGACGTTGGCCTCGAGGCGCAGGTCGATGCCGTTGTCCTTGTAGAAGTCGTCGCCACGCAACGGGACCCATTCCTCGGGCGCATTGCCAGCGAGATAGTCCTTGGAAAGATTCGGACGATCGACGGGCGCGGCATCGTCGTTGCTCAGCATGACGATGCTGCCCTTGTACTGCTCGCGCCGCAGCATCTCGGCCGCCGCGAAGCCCGCCGCGCCGCCACCCACAATCACGATCTTGTCCGGCGCCTTGCCGCTCAGCTTGGGAGCAGGCTTCGCCGGCACAGCCCGCTTCTCCTTGACGAAGACCTTGCCGTCGCGCTGCTCGACCGACCAGCAGTCGATCGCACTGATGGCCGGCGCGGCCAGCGCCTCGCCGGTGCGCAGGCTGAAGCAGGCGTGATGCCAGGGGCAGCGCACGGTGTCGCCGACCAGCAATCCTTCGGCGAGCGGACCGTGATAGTGGCTGCAAGACGCGCCGACAGCGAACAGCTCGGCGCCGGTCCGTGCCAGCAGCACCTGCTCGTCGCCGACATGGCCAAGCAGCATGCCGCCGTCGGCGAGGTCGGTGAAGGCAACACCTTGGCTCAGATCGGGCCCGCTGGGCTTGGCGTCTTGCTCAGCCATTGCATCCTCCATTCATCGGAGCTGGGTGATCGGAGTTGAGTGCTGGGACGCACCATGGGAAACCTGGAGCGTCATGTCCACCTCCCCCGCTCTCGTTTCCATCGGCGAGCCGCTGATCGAATTCAACCGGCCTCGTGAAGGCGATGGCCGCACCTGGCTACAGGGTTTCGGCGGCGATTCGCAGAACGTCGCCATTGCCGCCGTCCGCCAGGGCAGCTCGGCCGGCTACATCACCAGCCTCGGCCAGGACTGGATGGGCGATGCCTTCCTGGAACTCTGGCAGTCCGAGGGCCTGGATGCGTCGCGCGTGAGCCGCCATCCCACGGCGCCGACCGGTGTCAGCTTCGTCACCCACGGCCCGGCCGGCCACAAGTTCGACTACCTGCGCAAGAATTCCGCCGCCTCGCTGATGATGCCCGAGACGCTGCCGGCCGACTACATCGCCGGCGCCCGCTACTTCCACCTGTCGGCCATCGGCCAGGCGATCAGTGACAGCGCGCGCAAAACCTGCAACGCCGCCGTTTCGGCGGCACGCGCCGCCGGGGTGAAGGTCTCCTACGACACCAACCTCCGCCTGCGGCTGTGGGACCTCGACGTCGCGCGGGCGACCATCGACGCCACGGTGGCACGCTGCGACGTCCTGCTGCCCAGCCTCGACGATTCCCAACAGCTCACCGGCCTCAAGGAGCCGGACGCCATCGTCGATCACTATCTCAAGCTCGGTGCGCCCATGGTCGCGCTGAAAATGTCGGCCGAGGGTTGCCTGATCGCCACGCCCAGGGAGCGGTTCCGCGTGCCCGGCCATCATGTCGAGGCGGTCGATGCGACCGGCGCCGGCGACACGTTCGACGGCTCGTTCCTGGCTCGCCTGCTGGCGGGCGACGATCTCAAGGCGGCGGCGCGTTATGCCAATGTCGCCGCGGCGCTCTCGACCAAGGGTTACGGCGCGGTGACGCCTATTCCGCGGGCGGCCGAAGTCCAGGCCGAACTGGCGCGCGCAGGAAGCGCGGGGTGACCGCTCGCAGAAAGCGGCCGAACACCGTCACCTGCTGGACGATCCAGCCGCGGCCGTTGTCGGCATCGACTCGGGGATCGTCGACTCCCGTCGGACGGTGCTTGCCGTCATAGATCGCCGTGCCGAACAGGATGTCCCAGATCGGGAACACCGGCGCGAAATTGTGATCGTGGATATGGCGCTCGTCGGGATTGGCCCGCGCATGGTGCAGGCGGTGGAAGCGCGGCCCCACGATCAGCCGCTCGCCGACCTTGCCAAAGCTCATGTCGACGTTGGCGTGGCTCCAGCTCTCGATCAGGCGGCCGACCATGAGGATGGTGACGTATTCGCCCGGCTGCACGCCGACGAGCTGGGAGAACAGCACCAGGGCGAGCGTGATCAGGAGGTCGTCGAGCACATGGTTGCGGTCGTCGGACCACACGGTCATGCGGCGCTGGCTGTGATGCAGGCTGTGCAAGGCCCACCACCAGGGAATGGCGTGCTGGGCGCGGTGCAGCCAGTAGGCCGCGAAATCGTAGAGCACGAAGTAGACCAGGAACGAGGCCAGCACGTTGTCGCCCAGCCAGGGCAACAGCCGTTCCAGTCGCGGTGGTGCCAGCCCCCAGCTGCGCATCAGCAGCTCGATCTCCTGGGAGATCGGATAGGTGATGACGAAGATGGCGAACGGGATGATGCCGAGCTTGTTGAGCACGGTGTACACGCGGTCGACGCGGATGAGGCCGTCCTCGCCCTTCTTCTCGAGCGGCCAGCGGCGCTCGAAGAAGCGCATGCCGACGGCGATCACCGCGATCTGCACGATGCCCAGCATGAAGAATTCGACGGAATTGTAGGCCGGCTCATACCAGGCCATCTGGCCGAGCCAGAAGATCACCGGCCCGACGAAGGTCTCGAACAGCCAGTTCTGAACGCCAACCCAGAGATCGGTAAGCTCGCCCATTGGCGCAGCCGGCCTATCGTGTCGTGCCGGAGCCCGTCGACACCGCGCGCAGTGGTCCGCCGGCCGGACTCAGAGGCGATCCCGGTGCGGCCGGTCCCGACTTCAACATGTACACGCCATGCGGCGACTTGCCGACGGGAATGCTGGCGACCACTTTCATCTGCTCGAGGTCGACGACGGCGACACGGCGCAGGAAGCGCTGCGTCACCCACAGCTCCTTGCCGTCAGCGGTGATGTCCATGCAGTCAGGACCGCCCGGCACCTTGATGCTGCCCGCGACCCTCATGTCCTGCGTGTCGATCATCGAGACGGTGCCCTCGACGCGGTTGCTCAGGAACCAGTGACGGCCATCGCCCTTGGGCCAGAAATTGTGTGCGCCCTTGCCGGTCTGCAGGCGGCCCGTGACCTTGCCGTCCTTGGGATCGACGACCACGACGCCGTCTTCGCCGGTCAATGCCACCAGGACGCGTTTGTCGTCAGGCAACATGAGAACACCGGCCGGCGTGTTGCCGACGGGAACGTTCCACTTCAGCGTCTGCGTCGCGAGGTCGAAGGCCGCGAGCCGGCCGCTCTGTTGCAGCGAGACGAAGACGGTCTTGGAATCAGCGTCGAACGCCATGTGGCTCGGCAACCCGTCGATGAAGATGCGGCCGGCGAGCCTGAAGCCGTCGGTATGGAAGATGTCGACATGGTCGAGCCGGTAGGCAACGGTGACGAACCACTTGCCGTCGCCGCTGAAGCCCAACTGATAAGGATCGATGATATTGCTGACGACGCGGCGCCGTTCGCCGGTCTTGGTATCTAGGCCCAGCAATTCGTTGGTCGCCGTCGAGCCGATCAGCACTTCCTTGCCGTCGGGCGTGGCGATCAGATGATGCGGCTCTCGACCGACCGGCAGGCGCGCCAGTTCCGTCCGCGTGCTGCGGCTCAGGATGCTGTAGGACGCTTCCTCGGAGTTGAGAACCAGGACCGAATCGGCTCTCGCGGCGCCAACAACGGCCAACAGCGTGGTCACCGCAATCGCCAATTTCTTCATGAAAACCGCCCCTTGCATCACCTTTGAAGCACCTTTCCGCGCGCGACGCTAGACCGTTTGTATTGGGACGCTGCGGCGGCCAGCCGCTCGATCTGTGTCCAATCCTGGGCATCCAATGCCTGGCGCGGGGCCACCCACGAGCCGCCGATGCAGGCGACGTTGGGCAGGGACAGGTAGGCCTGGGCGGTATCGGCGCCGATCCCGCCGGTCGGGCAGAAGCGCTGGCCGGCCAAGGGCGCGCCCACGGCCTTCAGCCAGGTTAGTCCGCCTGCCGCATCGGTGGGGAAGAACTTGAGGACCCGGTATCCCTGCTCGGCCAAGGCCATCGCCTCCGATACCGTTTGCACACCGGGCAGGAACGGCAGGCCGGCCGCTCTGGTTGCCGCGACAAGGCTGGGAGTGCAGCCTGGACTGACGGCGAACTTTGCTCCCAGCCTCTGAATCTGCTCGACCTGGGCAGCTTCCAGGACCGTTCCCGCCCCCACCACGGCGTCGGGCACGTCCCGGACGATGGCTTCGAGGGCCGCCATGGCTGTTGCAGTGCGAAGAGTGATCTCCAGGACCGGCAGGCCGCCCTTTACCAAGGCCCGGGCAAGCGGCACGGCGTCGGCCTGCCGCTCGATGGTCAGCACCGGAATGACCGGGGCCAGGGCGGTGATGGCGGCAATATCCACGGTCAGACGCTCCAGCCACCGTCAATCACGTTGACCGTGCCGGTGGTGAAGGACGCCTCGTCGCTGGCCAGGTAGACGGCCAGGGCGGCGATCTCGTCGGCCGAGCCGAAGCGGCCGGTGGGCTGGCGCTGCAGGAAGAACTTCCGGGCGTCCGGCCCGCCGCCCAGCGAGGCGATGCGCTCATCGAGCGAGGGCGTCTGGACGGTGCCGGGGCAGATCGCGTTGCAGCGCACGCCCTTGGCGACATAGTCGACCGCCACCGACTTGGTGAGGCCGATGACGGCGGCCTTGGTCGTCCCGTAGATGCAGCGCAACGCCGCGCCCTTCACCGACGAGGCGGCCGAGGACATGTTGACGATCGATCCGCCGCCCTTTTCGACCATGCCCGGCAGGAAGGCCTGGATGGCCCAGAACATGCTGCGGACGTTGAGGTCGAAGGCGAAGGCCCACTGCTCGTCGGTGGCGTCGAGCACAGCGCCGTGATGGACGAAGCCTGCACAGTTGAACAGCACGTCGGCCGCGCCGGTCTGCTCGGCCAGGGCGCCGATGGCGGCCTTGTCGAGGACGTCGAGCTTGTGGGTGCGGATGCCGTCGACGCCGTTCAGCGCCGAGAGCTTGCCGGCGTCGACGTCGGTCGCCCAGACCGTCGCGCCCTCCTTGGCGAAGGCGCGGGCGGTCGCCGCGCCGATCCCCTGCCCCGCCGCCGTGACGACGCAGACCTTACCCTGAAGCCGCATGTGCCCGTCTCCGATACCGCACCACTTGGGAGACGAATACCGGGAGCGCAAGCACAATGCCAACAGCCAATGGCGCAGCGCCAGTCGCCATCGCCGGCAGGGCCGCGACCGCGAGCCAGATGCGTTCCCATATCGCCATCGGCGCCAGCAGGTAGGCCGACAAGGCGGCGCCCAGGAAGGTGATGCTGACGAGGCACCCGGCGAAAGCCAGCGCGAACTCCGTCCAGGTGAAGCCCGGCACCATGATCAGGAGCGACGGCGCGAAGACGAACACGAACGGCACCAGCGCCTTGGCGAGCGCCAGACGGAAGGCGGTGTTGCCCGTGCGGAACGGGTCGGCGCCGGCCATGCTCGCCGCCGCGTAGGCCGCCACGGCCACCGGCGGTGTGACGTCGGCCAGCACGCCGTAATAGAAGACGAAGAAGTGCGCCACGATCGGCGCCACGCCCAGGAGGCCGAGCGCAGGCGCCGCGATGGTCACCATGATGATGTAGGTCGCCGTCGTCGGCACGCCGCAGCCCATCAGGATGCAGACCACCGCCGTCATGACCAGCGTGAAGAACTTGATCAGGGTGAGCTTGTCGAACGGCAGCCAGGCCTCGACCAGCATCGTGGCGTCGTTGGCCACGTTGACGATGATGGTGGCGAACTTCAGTGCCGTGCCGGTGAGCGTCACCACGCCGATGATGATCCCGATGGCGGCAGCCGCCGCGCCGACCGCCAGGGCGTACTTGGCGCCGACGGTGAAGGCATCGAGCAGCTCGCGCCAATGGATCGCCGGCGCGGGGTTCATGCGCCACAGCGCGATGCAGAGCAGCACGAACAGGCCGAAGGTGATCTCGTTGAACCAGTCGCCGACGTCGCCCGGCAGCACCTGGCGGCCGACGCTCAACAGCAGGGCCCAGGCCACGACCAGCACGATCTCGACGATCGGCAGGCGCGGCTTGGTCGAGCGCATCAGGCCGACGATGATGCAGAGATAGATGCCCCAGAACGCTGCCAGATACGGCGTCGAGCCGTCGAAGATCTTCCAGATCAAGGCGGCGAGCGGAATCAGGGTCACCCAATCCTGCCGCACCACGGCCCGCCAATCCGGCATCTCATCCGGCCGCAAACCGCGCAGCCCCACCCGCTTGGCCTCGAAGTGGACCTGGATGAAGACGCCGAAGAAATGCAGGAAGGCCGGCACGGTCGCGGCGATGATGATGGTCTGGTAGGGCGTCTCCAGGAACTCGACCATGAGGAAGGCCGCCGCCCCCATGACCGGCGGCGTGATCTGGCCGCCGGTGCTGGCCGTGGCCTCAACGCCGGCGGCGAAGTGCGGCCGGTAACCCAGGCGCTTCATCATCGGGATGGTGAGCGAGCCCACGGTCACGGCATTGGCGACCGACGAGCCCGAGATCATGCCGAACAGGGCGGAGCCGAAGATCGCGACCTTGGCCGGGCCGCCGGCGAAGCGTCCGGCCACCGCCATGGCCAGGGCCAGGAACAGCCGTCCCAGCCCGATGCGCATGGCGACCACGCCGAACAGCACGAAGTGGAACACATAGGTCGCCACCACGCCGATCGGCACGCCGTAGATGCCCTGGCTGGTGAGATAGAGATGGTCGGCAAGCTGCGACCAGGTCGTGCCGGGATGGACCAGCATGCCAGGCATCCACGGGCCGGCGAAGGCGTAGACGACGAAGCCCAGCGTGATCACCACCAGCGCCCAGCCCATGGTGCGGCGTGTCGCCTCGATCACCACCAAGGTCAGAACGGTGCCCATCACGACGTCGATCGTGTCGGGATTGCCGGTCTTGAAGGCGATGTCGTGGAAGATCCACGGCAGGTAGAGCGAGGAGACGACGGCGGCAGCGAACAGCGCCCAATCGTAGATCGGCACGCCGCCCGGCCGCCACCAGGCCGGGCCGGTCGACGGCAGGGCTTTGCGGTTGGCGGCGAAGACCAGGAAGATCAGGCCCAGCACCAGCGCCATGTGGATGCCGCGATGTGTCTGCTCGCGCAGCAGGCCGAAGCCCGCCGTATAGAAATGGAAGAACGACAGCGACAGCAGCAGGCCACCGACGATCCAGGTGCCGCTGATGCCGAGCGGACGAAAGCGCATCTCGGCGTCGAACTCGCGCTCGAGCTTCGCCGCCTTGTCGTGGTCGACTTGTAGACTCAAACCCCTTCCCCTCTATCTGCCTCCCCTTCGCGGACTCCGCGAAGAGGAGGTGTCGCCGTCATACGGCGACGGAGGGGTCATGAGCCACGACGTCCTGTGGTTCATGACCCCTCCGCCCGCTTCGCGGGCACCTCCCCTGCGCGGGTTCCGCGCAGGGGAGGCAGGCCTTCTACTTGATGAGGCCTTTTTCCTTATAAAACTTCTCCGCTCCCGCATGCAGCGGGATGCCGAGCCCCACGATCGCCGTCTCGAGCTTGATCGCCTTGCCCTTGGCATGGCCGGAGTCGAGCAGCTTGCGCGTGCTCGGGTTCCAGAGCGCCGCAGTGATGTTGTAGATCAGCTGATCGGCCTGCTTGCTCGAGGTCGCCCAGATGGCGTTGACGCTCACCGTCTTCACGCCGGCGACGCCCTTGTAGGCGCCGTCGGGGATCTCGTCGGCGGCGAAGAAGCTGAACTGCTTGATCAGGTTCTCGGCCTCCGGCCCGTCGATCGGCACGAGGTCGATGCCGGTGGTCGCGGCCAGCTCGGCGATGGCGCCCTGCGGCCAGCCTGAGACGCTGAAGAAGGCATCAAGCGCGCCGTCCTTCAGCTTGTCGGCCGATTGCTGCGGCTTGAGATACTCGGCCTTCACGTCCTTCTCGGTCATGCCGTAGGCGGCGAGGATCAGGCGCGCGTCGACCAGCGTGCCCGAGCCGGGCTCGTCGAGCGACATGCGCTTGCCCTTGAGGTCCTTGATCGACTTGATGCCGGAGCCCTTGCGCGCGACGAGGTGGAAGCTCTCGGGATAGAGGTTGGCGATGGCGCGCAGCGTGTCGACCTTGGTCCGGCCCTCGTAGATGCCGCTGGCGTTGTAGGCCCAGTAGGCCACGTCGGACTGGGTGAAGCCTGACTGCATGGAGCCGCTGTTGATGGCGTTCACATTGGCGACCGAGCCGTTGGAGGCCACGGCCGTCGCCACGACGCCCGGCACGCCGCACGAACCGCCGTCGGCGCAGGTGCGCGAACCCGGCGGGTTGGAGATGGCATTGGCGATCAGGCCGCCGATCGGGAAATAGGTGCCGGCCGTGCCGCCGGTGCCGATGCGAAAGAACGTTATGTCCTGCGCAAATGCCTGCGAGCCCGCCAGCGCCGTGCCCAGACCGCCGAGCAATGCGCTCCTGCGATTGATCTTCATCCTCGCCCTCCCTGACAGCGAGGGCGATTAAACCGCGTCCACACTCGTGCCGCAATGACGACGGTCAGTTGACGCCAACAGCTTTGCTCATGGTCGGCCCTATTTCGGCGCGGATCACCAGATCGGCGTCGTCGTCCTGGTCGGTGGCGTCGCGATTGACGATCACCAGCCGCGCCCCCTTGCGCTTGGCGATGCGCGGGAAGCCGGCCGCCGGATAGACCACCAAAGAGCTCCCGAGCACGATGAAGAGGTCGCAATTCATCGTCTCGTCCTGGGCGCGCGCCATCTGGATCTCCGGCATGGCCTGGCCGAAGGAAATGGTCGCCGTCTTCACGACGCCGTCGCACTTCTCGCACAGGGGCAGCTTGCCGGTCCCGAGGAAGGCCTGCCTGATCGGGTCGAGCTCGTGGCGATGGCCGCAATCGAGGCAGCTTGCGTAGGTCGTATTGCCGTGCAGCTCGATGATCCTGGAATCGGGCACGCCCGAGCGCTGGTGCAGGCCATCGACGTTCTGGGTGATGATCGCGGTCATGCGCCCCTGCTCGACCAGCTTGGCGAGCGCCCGATGGCCGGCGTTGGGCTCGGCCTTGAGCATGGTCTCGTCGGTGGCGAACTTGCGCCGCCAGGACTCGCGGCGCATCTCCTCCGACGCCATGAAGTCGTCGAAGTAGATCGGCTTGTATTTCGTCCAGATGCCGCCCGGCGAGCGGAAGTCGGGAATGCCGGATTCGGTGGAAATGCCCGCACCGGTGAAGGCCACGATGCGCCTGGCCGAGCCGATCGCTTCCTTCAGGCGTTCGATGTCGTCCATGTCCCCTCCTCGTCCTCTTCTCAGGGTGCCGGCATGCCGGGATTGTGCGCCGCGCAGCCGACCATGGTGCGCCCCTCGCTCCTGATCTGGACTGAGTAGGCGAACAACGAGCCCGATTGCGGATCGATGCAGCGCCGCTCGTCGATCAGGATCATAGGCTCGGGTCCCTCGGTCGACGTGTAGATGATCGTGCCATCCTGCCTCTGGGGGCCGCCATGGGGCACGCGCTGAGTCGGTGGCCCGCCCAGCAGGCCGATGACCAGGTCGCGCGACGTCACTTCGAGCCGCCACGAAGGCTCGCTGCCCGTGGCGATCCATTCGCGATGGTCGAAGCGCTCGCGGCAGCCGGCAGTTTCGACCGCGGCCCGGCGCAGTTCCAAGCCGGCGATGCCCGCCCCCAGCCCGACCTCGCGGCTGCCGTACAGCTCGACGAACATCGGACGCCCCTCCTTGCCCGTCGTCAGCTCGCGCAGCGCGCGGGTGAGTTCCTGCTCCGGCGTGCGGTCCTCCAGGGTGAGCGGCGCGCCGTCGCACGGCAGCAGCTGCAGACGGCCGCCCACGTCGCGCACCAGCCCGCGCAGCCGGACGGCGCTTGCCGGCAAGGCCGGGCGCGCCGGCTCGGGCGCGCTCAAGGGCGCCTGGCCGAGCGGCAGGGTCGGCGTGTCGGCGGTCGGCGGCGCGGGAGCAGGCGTTCCGCCGCGGGTCACGGGCGTCGGAGCGCCGCGTGTCGCCAATGCCGGCAGGGCGTAGAAGAAGAGCGGCCGGCGCTGGGCGTCGAGCAGGCAGACGAAGTGCGTCTCGAAGGGCGGGCCCTGGCGAAAGGTAAGCTTGCCGCGCAGCGTCAGCGCCGCGTTGACGGCCTGCGATCCCGCCTTGGTCTCGATCCGTTCGAGCGCCGGCGGCGGGAAGTCGAGCGCCGTGATGCGGTCGATCGACGGGCTGAGCTTGCGGTACTGGGCCTCGCCGAACGCCGCGCATTGCTGGGCGAGCTGAGTCTGGCCTGCCGCCGGCAGGGCGATGAGGATTGCGAACAGGAACGCCAAGGCGGAACGCATGACGCCAGCGTAGCGCTCCTCGCCGGGGGCGCGCCACTCCAGTGGCGCGTCTTCTCATAGTCTTCCGGACCGCGCGCGTCCCCGCGCGCTCATGATCATGAGCGCGCGGGGACGCGCGCGGTCCAAAAGAGCATGACGCGCCACTGGAGTGGCGCGCCCCCAGCTAAGACAGCCAGCGCTTGCGCCGCTTGTAGTGCTTCGTATCGCGGTACGACTTGCGCGCCCCGCCTTCGTTCAGCCCGAGGTAAAATTCCTTGATGTCGGAATTGTCGCGCAGCTTGGCGGCCGGCCCTTCCAGCACGATGCGGCCGTTCTCCATGACGTAGCCGTGGTCGGCCACGGCCAGTGCCATGGTGGCGTTCTGCTCGACCAGCAGGACCGAGAGCTTCTCCTGCTTAACGAGGCGGCTGACGATGCCGAAGATCTCCTCGACCAGCATGGGGGCGAGGCCGAGCGACGGCTCGTCGAGCAACACGACCTTGGGCTGGCTCATCAGCGCGCGGCCGATCGCCAGCATCTGCTGCTCGCCGCCCGACAGGTAGCCCGACACCTGGTGTCGACGCTCCTTGAGCCTCGGGAAATAGGAATAGACGAGATCGATACCCTGCTTCACCACGCCGGCCGTCTGGACGTGGCCGCCGGCGATCAGGTTCTCCTCGGCGGTCAGGTTCTCGAACACCCGCCTTCCCTCGAACACCTGGACGAGGCCGAGCCGCGTCACGTCGTGCGCCCGCATGCCGTCGATGCGCCGGTCGCGGAGCTGCACGGTGCCCTTGGTGACCTCGCCACGCTCGGAGCGCAGCACGCCGGAAATCGCCTTGAGGGTCGTCGTCTTGCCCGCGCCGTTGGCGCCCAGCAGGGTCGTGATCTGGCCGTCGCCGACGTCGATCGACACGCCTTTCAGCACGAGGATGACGCGGTCGTAGACGACCTCGATGTTGTTGATGGCCAACATGACAAGCCCGTTCAGGTTCCTGTCGTCGTGAGCGGAGCGAAGGACCTCATGGAAGTCGAACCGGCACGCCGGTGGCAATCGCCATGAGATCCTTCGCTGCGCTCAGGATGACAGAGTGCGCAGGACATAGCGGATCGGGCGGCGATCGCTCGCCGCCCGCCCCTCGTGCGTTACGACTTCGCGGCGTCGGCCGCGAGATGCTTCAGGATCACCGGGCGATAGCCCTGGAACCAGTCCTTGGTCTTGACGAGCTTGCCGCCCTTGACCGTCCAGATCTGGACCCAGCCGCCGCCCTCATGGTCGGCCGTGGTGAGTTCCATCGGCGGGACCAGGCCACCCAGGGTGAAGCCCTTGATCGACTCCATGCCCTTCTTGACCTCTTCCGAGGTCGGCGCCGCGCCGCCCTTGGCCTTGATGGCGTTGCGCGCCGCCTCGACATGCAGCGCCGCGATCAGCACGCCGCGGTTGTAGAGCACCGTCGAGTCCATTTCCTTGGGCGGGGTCTTGCCCTGCGCCTTGTACATGGCCTCGATCTCCTTGATCACCGGGAAGTCCTTGCCGACGCCCGCGAACTGGATGGTGTTGTAGCCTTCGGCCACGCCCATGCCGCCCGCCGCGATGATGTCGGCCTCGGAGCTGCCCCATACGAACGCCACCACCTTGCTGAGCGGGAAGCCCTTGCCCTTCAGCTCCTTGATGGAGACCGACGGCGCGCGCCCGAACAGGTGGGTGATGATGAAGTCCGGCTTGAAGCGGCCGGTGATGTCGAGCACCTGCGCGCCCATCTCGAGGCCGGGAGCGGGCACCGCGAAGCTGCGCAGCTCGAAGCCCTCGGTCTTGGCGAGGTCCTCGATGATGGGCAGTCGCCTCCTTGCCGGCCGGATTGTCGTAGTAGACGTAGGCGATCTTCTTGCCCTTGAGGTGCCTTCAGCTGCTCCTTGGCGAAGGCCACCGCCGCACCGGCCTGCGACCAGTAGCTGGCCGCGATCGGGAACGTGTAGGGGTAGCGCTTGCCGTCGGCGGCCGACGCCGTGCCGAAGCCGGGCGACGTGCCGAGGATCTTGTCCTCTTCCAGCTTCTTGTTCAGCGCCGCGGTCTGCGGCGTGCCGTAGAGGCCTTCCAGCACCGCGCCTTCCTTCTTGAAGCGCTCGTGCGCCTCGATGGCCGGCGGCACCTTGTACTCGTTGTCGATCTCGAGGACCTTGATCTTGAAGCCCTCGACACCGCCCTTGCTGTTCACCAGGGCGATGTAGTCCTGGTAGCCGGGGCACAGCACAGTCCCGACGTTCGCCGTCGGCCCGGTGCGGTCGCATTGCAGACCGAACACGAGCTCCTTCTGGGCTAAGGCCTGGCCCGCGCCCAACGCCAGGGCCGCGGTCGTTGCCGCAAGTCCCAGCCACACTTTACCGAACCTCGTCATGGGTTCCTCCCTTTGCAGCCATGCCCCGCCCCTAATAGGAGAAGGGCCAAACCCGGAAATAGCTCCGGATATTCCTCCACAGTCGATTGAGCCCCTCGGGCTCGACGATCAGAAAGAAGATGATCAGCGCCCCGAACACCCCCAGCCGCAGCCCGGAGAGGACGTTGGCCATCTCCGCCGCGCTGAAGAACAGCCCGCCCACATTCTCCATGAGGATGCGGATCACAATGGGCAGAAGTGTGACGAAGATGGCGCCGAAGATCGATCCCAGCACCGAGCCGAGCCCGCCGATGATGATCATGGCCAGGTAGTCGATCGAGACGATGAGCTGGAACTGCTCGTAGTTGGCGATGCCGAAATAGTAGGTGTAGAGCACGCCGCAGACGCCGGCGTAGAACGACGAGATGGCGAAGGCCAGGAGCTTGTAGCGGTAGATGTTGATGCCGATGATCTCGGCGGCGATATCCTGGTCGCGCACCGCCACGAAGGCCCGGCCTATGCGGCTGCGCACCAGGTTGAGCGTCGCCACGATGGCGATCACCGCGAAGAACAGCAGGAAGAAGTAGAGGCTGCCCTGGGTGTTGAAGACGAAGCCGAACAGGCTGGGCCGCGCCACCTCGATCGAGGCCTGGGCGCCGCCCGAGATGGCCGGCACGCGGTTGATGGTCCATTCGATGATGAGCTGGCCGGCCAAGGTCGCGATCGCGAGGTAGAGGCCCTTGATGCGCAGGCTCGGCATGCCGACGACGACGCCGATCAACGCCGCCATCAGGCCGCCCGCCGGCAGGGTCAGCCAGAACGGCAGGCCGAGCTTCACCGCGAGGTTGGCCGCGGTATAGGCGCCGACCGACATGAAGGCGCCGTGGCCGATCGAGATCTGGCCGGTGTAGCCGACCAGGATGTTGAGCCCGAGAGCGCCGACGATGGCGATGAAGATCAGGTTCAGGATCGACAGGTAGTATTCGTGGACCATCATCGGGATGATCAGCACGAAGATCGCCGCCAGCGCGACAATGGTCCATTTGGCGATCGGCAGCGGATAGAGCGCCATGTCGGCGGCGTAGGTCGTCTTGAAGACTCCGGATTCGCGATGGAACATGGTCTTACACGCGCTCGATCTGACGACGGCCGAAGATGCCGTAGGGCCTGATCATGAGGACCAGGATCATCAGGACGTAAGGCGCGAAGTCCTTGGTGCCACCGCCGACGTAAGGATCGAGGTAGCCTGCCGCCAGGCTCTCGACGATGCCGATGATCAGCCCGCCGATCAGCGCACCGCCGATCGAATCGAGGCCGCCCAGGATCACCACCGGGAAGACTTTCAGGCCGACCAGGGCGAGCTGGACGTCGACGCCCAGCATGCTGCCCCACACCACGCCGCCCAGCGCCGAGACGATGCCGGCCATCGCCCAGGCGATCGCGAAATAGCGCTCGACGTTGATGCCCATGGCCTGCGCGACCTGCTGGTTGTCGGCGACGGCGCGCATGGCCACGCCCATGCGGCTCTTCTTGAAGAACCAGTTGAAGGCCACGAAGAACAGCAGCGCCACCACCGCGCCCAGCACCTGGATCGGCGGCAGGCTTGCCGGACCGATGGTGATCGGCTCGTCGCCGATCGGCAGCGGCAGGTTGCGGGTCTCGATGCCCAGCACCAGCGGGCCCCAGCCGCGCAGCAAGGCGGCAACGCCGATGGTCGCCATGATGACGGCCACCACGGGCCGGCCGAGCAACGGCCGCAGCACGACCTTCTCCAGGCCGAAGCCGAAGCCGATCATGACCAGCAGCACGACGACGATGGCGGCGATCAACGGCGCCTGCGCCCCGAGGACGGTCACCACGACCATGCCGGCCAGCATGACGAACTCGCCCTGGGCGAAGTTGATGGCGTCGGTCGCCTTGTAGACCAGCACGAAGCCCAGCGCGATCAGCGAGTACATCAGCCCGATCGAGGCGCCGCTGAGCACGAGGGCGAAGAGGAATTCGAGGTCTTCGGACATGCTCAGTACGCTCCTCTGGGAGCGCGGGCCTCTGGCCCGCATTCATGAGCGGGCCGGAGGCCCGCGCTCCGATGAGTCAAGATCATGCGGCCTTCCGTGCCGGCTCGGCGGCTGCGTTGCCGTGGATGGCGATGGTCGAGCTCAGCGTCGACTTGCGGCCGTCCTCGAAGGTGATCTCCATGGTGACGTCGGCCGACGACGCACCGCCGTAGAAGGCGTCGATGACGCTGGCGTACTTCTCGGCGACGAAACGGCGGCGGACCTTGCGGGTGCGCGTCATCTCCGCGTCGTCGGCGTCGAGCTCCTTGTTCAGCAGCAGGTAGCGCTTGACCTGCTGCACGTCGGGCAACGTCGCATTGGCCTTGGCGATCGCCTCGCCGATCATGACGGCGACCTCGGGCTTGGTGCTGAGGTCCATGAAGCTCGTGTAGGCGAGCCCCTGCTTCTCGGCCCAGGTGCCGACGGTCTGCATGTCGATGGCGATCATGGCGACGACGAACGGCCGCTGGTCGCCGAACGCCACCGCCTCGCGGATGAACGGGCTGAACTTCAGCTTGTTCTCGATGAATTGCGGCGCGAAAGCCGAGCCGTCGGAAAGCTTACCCACGTCCTTGGCGCGGTCGATGATGACCAGGTGGCCCTGCTTGTCGAAGAAGCCGGCATCGCCGGTCTTCAGCCAGCCGTCCGACGTGACGGTGTCGCGCGTCGCCTCGTCCTGCTTGAAGTAGCCCTTGAAGACGTTGGAGCCCTTCAGCAGCACCTCGCCGCGATCGTCGATCTTGATCTCGACGCGCGGGATCGGCCGGCCCACGGTGTTGGGATTGGCCTCGGCGTCGGCCTGGCAGGCGATCAGCGCCGACGCCTCGGTGGCGCCGTAGACCTGCTTGAGGTTGATGCCGAAGGAGCGGAAGAAGCGATAGGTGTCGGGCCCCAGCGGCGCGCCGCCGGTGTAGCACCAGCGCGCCTTGCGCAGGCCGAGCTGGTCGCGGACAGGTCCGTAGACGAAGATCTCGCCCAGAGCCAGGCCGACGCGGTCGCCGAGCGACAAGGGCTTGCCGTCGCTGCGCTTCAGCTCGCAGCGCTCGGCCAGTCCGCGGAAATGCTCGAACACGCGGCGCTTCATCGGCGAGGCGTCGCTGCCCTTGATCTGCATCAGGGTCAGCATGTTCTCCCAGATGCGCGGCGGCGCCAGCATGGCGTCGGGGCCAAGCTCGCGCAGGTCGCGCTGCACGGTCTCGGGATTCTCGGGGCAGTTCGCCGTCAGCCGGGCAACCAGCGCCATGCCGAGCGTGAAGGCAGCGTCGCCGACCCAGGCCATCGGCAGGTACGACAGCCAGTTGTCGCCCACCTTGACTTCATTCACCTCGATGAACGCCTCGGCGGTGGCGATCATGTTGCGATGGCTGAGCATCGCGCCCTTGGGAGTGCCGGTCGTGCCCGAGGTGTAGGCGATCATCGCCATGTCGTCGGCGCCGCCCTTGGCCAGCTCGGCGTC
This sequence comes from uncultured Alphaproteobacteria bacterium, assembly GCA_963809025.1. Lineage (GTDB taxonomy): Bacteria > Pseudomonadota > Alphaproteobacteria > Reyranellales > Reyranellaceae > Reyranella. Next base: position 349,226 of record CAWEIE010000033.1, read on the forward strand.
GTAGAAGCCGGGATTGGCCGCTCCGAACTTCCGCCCCTCCTCCAGCACGCTGTCGTAGGAGCGCAGGACGGGGTCGTCATAGAACGACAGGCCGCGCGGATCGTCGTAGATGATCCAGCGCAGCTTCGGCAGCTTGTCCTTGAGCGACAGCGCCTTGTCGACCTGCTCCTGGTCCTCGGCGATGATGATCGACGTCTCGGCGTGATTCAGCACGTAGACCAGCTCCGAGGCGATCGAATCCTGGTAGACCGGCACGGAGATGCCGCCCAGGACCTGGGCCGAAAGCTGGGCAATGTAGAGCTGCGGACGGTTGTCGCCGACCACGGAGAGCTTGTCGCCGCGCTTGAACCCGATCGCGGCCAGCCCGAGGGCGAGGTCGCGCATCTGGTCGCGGTAGCCGGTCCAGGTCAGCGTCTGCCAGACGCCGCGAGTCTTTCTCGCGGATGCCCGGCCCCTTTGGGTCCTGCGCGGCATTGCGCTGCAGCAGCTTGGGCAGCGTCGATGTCGCGGCCTGATCGACCAGACTCATGCGCGTTCACTCCTGCTGGTGCCGAGATAGGCCTGGATGACGGCGGGATCGCGCTGGACCTCCTCCGGCGTGCCGGCGGCGATGCGCCGGCCGCGATCGAGCACGACGACGTGGTCGGAGATGTCCATGACCACGCCCATGTCGTGCTCGATCAGCACGACGGTGACGCCGCGCTCCTGGTTCACGTCCAGGATGTAGCGCGCCATGTCCTCCTTCTCGTCCTGGTTCATGCCGCCCATCGGCTCGTCGAGCAGCAGCACGCTGGGCTCGACCGCCAGCGCGCGGCCGAGCTCGACGCGCTTGCGCAGGCCGTAGGCCAGCGCGGCGGTCGGCTGCTTGCGCAGGTCCTGGAGCTTCAGGAAATCGATGATCTCCTCGCAGGCTTCGCGATGGGCGATGTCTTCCTTCTGGGCCATGCCCCAGTAGATCACGGAGGCGATCACACCCGCCTTCATGCGCACGTGGCGGCCGAGCATCAGGTTGTCGAGCACGGTCAAGCCGCTGAACAATGCGATGTTCTGGAAGGTGCGGGCGATGCCGAGCGCTGCGATGTCGCTCGGTTTCTTCTGGGTGATGTCCCGGCCTTCGAGCATGACGCGGCCGGTGTCGGGCTTGTAGAAGCCCGAGATCATGTTCAGGAGAGAGGTCTTGCCTGCGCCGTTGGGCCCGATGATGGATACGATCGCGCCACGCGGCACTTCAAGTGACACATCCTGCACAGCGACGACGCCGCCGAAACGCTTGGATACGCCCTCGACCACGAGCTGATTGTCGCCCTCTTGCGCAGCCACGCGCCGGGCAGACGACCCCGCCATGAACCCTCCCTAAACTCTGCCTCACTTTGCTTATAATTGCCGGCATCATGCAGGCTCGGGACGGTCAAGGCAACCAGCCGCTGGCCGCCTCGCATTCGCTATGCGCTTCGACTCCAGCGCCACTGCTCGGTATTGGCCGGGATCCACTCGCGCCCGCCCTTGCTCCTCCTCGACGCGAAGGTCCACACAGGACCTTGAGCGGGCTCATCAGCGGGCAGACGCTGGACCGTCATCTCGAGGCCGCCCGAGTTGTTGGCCGCGGTCATCCAGGCATCGTTGGCGAAGAGATGGAGGAGACAGTCGGCGCCGTTGTTCTGGATCACGACGCTGTCGCCGCGGTCCTTGAGATCGCGGCCGACCGGGGCAATCTGCTGGCGCAGTTCCCAGGGATCGCGAACGAACAGATAGTGGGCAAGGCGCATCAGCCCGCCTTCGCGCAGCGGCCAGGCGCGCGGACCCGCCAGGGTGATGCAAAGCGTCATGTAGTTCTCGGCCGGCAGACGGCGACGGAAGCGGAAGAGCCAGCGAAGGAACTCGGTGCCCGGCTGTCCCGACGGGCCGCACGGCGGGCACTCCTCGTCACGCCATTCGCCCGACTGCCAGGTCAGGCGATAGCGCTCGCCCCCACCCATGAGGATCAAGCCGGTCCGGTCCCATTCCCGCTGGGCGCCCGCTGCGAAGGACTCCGGCTGGTACCCGACCCACGTCATGTCGTGACGTCCCAGGCCTGCGATTGCCTTGGCGCGCACCGTCACGCTGGGATGGAGCGAATTTGCCGCCGGATGCCAGCGCGGCCACGAGCCGAGCAGGCGCCAGGCCGGCTGGCGCTGCAGCTCGTCGTGCAGGCGGGCCAGCGGATCGGGCCGCAACGATGCCAGCAGCCCCCGCTGGAAGACCAGTCCATGCGCCATGCAGGCACCCAGCATCCACTCCAGGGCGATGTCCGACAGTCCCGGATCGGCATAGCCGCCGCCCACGTCGCAATGAGCGCCGCGGAACCAGACTTCCTTCAGAGTGGCGGTCCACGCGCCCGCTGGAAGCGTCTTGTCGAACGGCGTCGGGAAGAACTGGGCGCGCTGCTCGTCCATCGCCATCGCATGGTAGACGTTGACACAGATCGGCGAGGGATCGGTCGACAGCGGACTGTTGCGGAAGAATTTCAGCGCGTTGAACCACCAACCCCACATCGGCACGCCGAGCGAGCCCACGGTGTCGAAGAGGCCGAGGAACTCCACGGGCGGAAGCTGCGCATGTACGTAGCTCCGGTGAATGGGGACGTTCTTGTCCGTCTCCCGCCGCATGCGGAACAGCCGCACGACGTCGGCCGAGTAGCGGACATTCTCGGCGCGCAGCAGGCCGCAACGGCGGATCACGCCGGCGACGCAGCGCGCCGTGTAGGCGCCGCGCGAAAAGCCGATCAGGTAGATGCGATCGCCCGGCCGGTACCGGCGGGCGATCTCGTCATAGGCTTGCACGATGTTTTCGGTGATGCCGACGCCGAAGCCGGCCTCGATGAGGGTGCGGAACTTCACGAACGCACCGAAGAACGGCGTGGCCTTCACCCAGCCGATCATCTTGGCGATGGCGCCGAGCGTCTTGCCGGCAAGGGACTCCGACGACGTCTCGGTTCCCACGCCTGCGTCGTACCAGCCGGTCTGCGACTCGCTCTTCTCGAGGTTGGAGAACAGACGGAAGACGTTGGTCGGCGCGGCGATGCCTTCGCTGAGCTGGTCGGGTCGATTGCTGGTGCCGTCGCAGAAGATGACGATACGGCGGCCCGTGCCGACCGCGGCGGGTGGCGGTCCGAGGGGTGGCGGGTCGACCTCGAAGGGCTGCGGCCCGTCCGCGGGCCTGGTCACGATCTGTCGCACGCGCTTCACGCAACTGCGTGTCCGCCAGGCGAGGCGTGCGGGCCCGGCACAGGCCAACACGGCGTAGGCAAGCAACAGCCACGGCAGTTGCTGCGGCCAGGCACGCCACACCGCGACCGGCTGGCCTGGCGACAGCACCGCCAGGAGCGCGAGGGCGGCAAGCGCCACGATCAACGGGCTCAGCACCCAGCCGGGAGACGACCACGGGCGATGGCTGCGCAGCAGCGCGCCCCAGGCGACAATATAGGGAACGATCAGCCAGAGCAGGGCGAATATGAACGCGTCGGAGGCGAAGAACGCACCGATCGTCGTGATCGCCTTGCCGATCCAATCCAAGATCATGGCCAACTCCCCGCGTCCGGCCGCCGAATTTTAGCAGTATGATCGCCCAAGCATCAGGAGAATCGCATGTCACGCCACATCGTCTGCCTCACCTTCGATCACGACCATCTTTCAGGCTTCATCGCCCGCGGGCAGACGACGCCGACGGCCATATCGCGCGGCGAGTACGACGTGGTGGTCATCCCGCGGCTGGTCTCGCTGCTGGAGCGCTACGGCATCAAGGCGACGTTCTTCACGCCCGGCCACACGATCGACAGCACGCCGCAGGCCGTCACGCCCTACGTCGAGGCGGGACACGAGCTTGCCCATCACGGCTGGACGCATCGCCTGCCCGCCTCGCTGTCGCGCGAGGAGGAAGAGGAGGAAATCGTGCGCGGCAATGAATCGATCAAGCGCATCAGCGGCAAGCTGGCGCGCGGCTATCGCTCGCCGGCCTGGGACCTCTCCCCGCATTCGATCGAGCTGCTGCAGAAGCACGGCATCCAGTACGACAGCTCACTGATGGGCCATGATTACAACTGCTACTTCGCCCGCCAGGGCGACGTCGCCGAACTCAAGGCGCCGTTCGTGCGCGGCCGCGAGACGTCGCTGGTCGAGATGCCCATCAGCTGGTCGCTCGACGACTACCCGCACTTCGAATACATGCGCAATCCCAACGGCTCGATCCAGGCCGGACTGATGAATGCAACGAACGTGCTGGAAAATTTCGTCGACGACTATACCTACATGACGCGCGTTCAGCCCGACTTCGGCATCCTCACCTACACCTTCCACCCGCATGTCATCGGCCGCGGCCATCGCATGATGATGCTGGAGCGCCTGATCCAGAAGCTGATGGAAGGCGGTGCGGTGTTCATGACCATGGAAGCGGCCATGCACGAATGGCTGACGACGGACGACGCGCAAGTCGGCCGCAGAGTAGGTCTTCAGGCGGTCAGGTCATAGAAGCAGATGGCAGTGCCGCCGAACACGGCATCATGCGTGTCGGCGGGCAGCAGCGTCGCCGCCGCCTCGCGCCAGCGCTGATAGTTGCTCGCCAGCGTGACGACCGGCCAGTCGCTGCCCCACATCAGGCGATCCGGTCCGAACGTCGCGAGCAGGTGATCGACATAAGGTCGCAGATCGTCGATTTGCCAGTCCGCCCGCGCTTCGGTGACCAAGCCCGACACCTTGCAGCACCAGGGCGTCTCACGGGCCAGTCGCGCCATGTGGTCGGCCCAGGGTCTCAGGCTGCCGTTGGCGATGTCCGGTTTGGCGGCGTGATCGATCACGACCGGCAGATCGGGGTGGCGCCGGGCAAGCTCGCCGATGACAGGAAGGTGGCGCGGCTTGAGCAGGGCGTCGAAGCGCAGGCCGTGGCGCGCCATGGCGGCGAGCGCCGGCTGCACGCCGGGAAGCAGGATCCAGGCGGTGTCGTCGATATCCTGCAGCATCGGCCGGAGGCCTTTCAGCAACGGGTCGGCGGCAAGCTCGGCGATACGACCCGGTGCGTCGGGCGAAGCGAGGTCCGTCCAGCCGACCACGCCACGCACAAGGCCTGCCGAGCCGCGGGCGACATCCAGCATGAAGGCCGTCTCAGCCTCGGTGTCGGCGGCCTGCACCAGCACTGTCGCGATGATGTCACCCAACAAGGGACGCAGATCGTCCAGCCCGTAGTCGCGGGCGATCGACAGGTCAGGCGACAGCCAGCGGTAATCGCCGCGCGCCACGGTCCAGACGTGATGGTGAGCGTCGACGCGGATCATCTTTCCGGTGTCGGGGCGTTCTCCGGCAACAGCCTGGCACGGCGCAGCTCGAGCCACAGCGCGCCGGGAATCTCGGCCCGCATGAGGGCGGCGTTCTGCTGCACTTCGGTGGCGGTGCGCGGGCCGGGTATGACGGCGGCCACGACCGGATGGGCGGCGCAAAACTGCAGCGCCGCGGCCCTGATGTCGGTGCCGTGGCGTTCGCAGATGGCGCGGATGGCGTCGGCGCGAGCCACCATGTCGGGTTTTGCAGGCACATAGTTGAAGGTGGTGCCGCCCGCCAGCAGGCCGGAATTGTAAGGCCCGCCCAGCACGACCTTCACGCCCTTGGCGGCGCAGGCCGGAAACAGCCGTTGGAGCGCGGTATGGTCGAGCAGCGTGTAGCGTCCGGCGATCAGGAAGACGTCCGGCTGTTCGGTCTCGAGGCAGGCGAGCGCGGGTTCGACCAGATTGAGCCCCATGCCCCAGCCCCGGATCTCGCCGCGGTCGCGCATGGCGGTGAGAACCTTGGCCGCGCCGGCCATTGCCTCGGCAAACCGGTCCTTGAAGGCGGCACCGTGCCAATCCTCGGCGCAGTCGTGGATGTAGACGATGTCGAAGCGATTGAGCCCCAGGCGCTGGTGGCTGTCCTCCAGGGAGCGGATCGTGCCGGCGGCGGTGTAGTCGAAGGTGCGGCGGAAGGGCAATGCCTGTGCAAAGCCTTGGCTCATCTCCCGCGTGTCCGGTGCGGCATGAAGCAATCGGCCCACTTTTGTGGAGAGCGTATAGGCGTCGCGCGGGCGGCCGCGCAACGCATTGCCCAACCGGTGTTCCGCCAATCCGGCGCCGTAGTGAGGCGCGGTGTCGTAGTGGCGAATGCCGACGTCCCAGGCTGCGGCCAGGCAGGCGACGGCGTCCTCTTCAGGCACGACCGTGCCGAGATTGCCCAAGGGTGCGCTGCCGGCGCCGAGCGGGCCCGGAGGAGTGTAGTCGGTCATGGCTGTTTCTCCGGTGCAACGACGCCCTTGGTGAGCAGGATGTTGCCATAGAAGCGGCGCTCACCGGTCTGCACGATGGCGTAGGCGCTCTCGGCAGCCGCGTAGAAGGCATTGCGCTCGAGGCTCGCCGCCTGCTTGGCGCCGTGCTTGGCCAGCGCCGCATTCATTTCGACGACCACCGGCGGCAGCGCACCGGGCTCGCCCACGACCTGCATCACGGCGCACGGGTCGGCGATGAAGGTGTCGATCGGAAACACCGACAGCACGGCCTGCAGGACGCGCGGAGTCGAAAGACCCGGCAGATGGATCAGGCGGCGCCCGCGCGAGGCGGGATAGTTGGCGTCGACCAGCACGATCCGATCGCCATGGCCCATCGCGGCCAGGGCGTGCAGCAGGTCTGGGCCCAGCAAGGGATCGAGGCCGAGCAGCATGTTTCCTCCGGTTTTTGGCCCGACCGTAGCAATTGGCCGCTCAGGATGACACTGCCCCTCGCGCTACCCGGATCGCCCGGCAGATCGTCACCATCTTGCCGATGGCATGCTCGACGAAGGCCGACACCGAGGCTTCGATCTGCTCGGCCAGGGCCGGCCGATCGGCCGCGATCGCACGGCCCAGCACACGCGCCCTTTGATAGGCGGACCGCCGATTGGCCAGGATGGCCTGGTCGAGCGAGCCGTCGTCCCGTGCCGCCGTCAGCACGGCTTCCAGCCGCTGCAGGAAGTCCGGCGCATGGGCGAGATGGCGATACATGCTGGCGAGGATCAGGGGCTCGGGCCGATCACCGAAGCGGTTGAGCCGCAGCACACGCTGCCAGGTCTCGGGCGACACATCGGCTTCGGAAGCAAGCCGCGGCAGATCGACGTCGGGCGCAGGCAGGCGAGGCCCCTGCTCCGGCGTGCCTTCCCCCGCAACATCGCCGCGCAGCCGCGCGACCAGGCCGCCAAGGGCGAAGAGATTGACGGTGTTGGAGTGATCGTAGCTCGCCAGGACGGCATCGACGGTGGCCGGTTCCGGCCCTGCCAGCGAGCTGAGCTTCGGCAAGGCCATGTCGCGGCGAAAATCGACGACGGTGCGGTCGGCCATGCCTTGAAGGTACAGCGGCTTCACCGCCCGCCATGCCCAGGGTAGTGCTCCGTCGAGGGTGGCGAGGTGGCGCCAGACCAGGTTGACCACGCGCACCCCCACCGTGGCGCGGATATCGGCAAAGAGTTCGGCGGTCTCTCCGGCCGCCGACGCTTCGGCGACGGCCGGAAGCGGATCGTTCACTCGGCTGCCTGCTTGGAATCCTGGCCCAGCACGGTGAAGAACGACGCCGACTTGGGCTGCTTGGGCAATTCGACCAGGCCTTCGGTCAGCCGCGCAAACCGGGCTTCCTGGCCGCGCACGATCCGGCCTTCGTTCGGGCTCGGCATGGGATTGCGCGCGATCGGCACGGCGTCGGCCGCGGTGTAGACGCAGATATAGAGGCCGCGCGCCTTGTCGGCCCCGTTGGCCGCCGAGCCGTGCAACAGCTTGGTGTGCATAAGGCAGACGCTGCCCGCCTTGCCGAGGCACGGCACCGACTTGGCCAGCGCCTGCTGCTCGGCGTCGGCGGCGACGCCGCCGGTGAAGCGTTCGCCGTCGAACAGCGACAGCATCGGCCCCTTGTGCGAGCCCGGCACGACGGTGAGGCAGCCATTGCTCTCATCGATGTCGTCGAGGAACAGCAGCGCCGTCACGATGTCGGAATTGGTGTGCGGCGTGTAGGCGAAGTCCTGATGATAGGAGACCTCGGTCTTGGCGCCCGAGAGCTTCAGGTTGATCTTGCAATGGTGGAACTTGACGTCGGGCCCGATCAGGTCGGCCACCATGTCGACCGTGCGCGCGTCGAGCATGACCTCGCGATAGGCCTCGGAAATGTCCGACGGGTTGTTGATGCGGCGGAGCGCCGGCTTGTCGGCGCTGTGCTCGCCACCCATGTCGAAGCGCGGCCGGCCGTCGATGGTCGGCGGTCCGAACGGCGCGGCATGCGCTCGGCTCTGCTCGACCCAGTCGGCGATCTCCGCCTTGAGCGCGGCGAGCTGCTTGGGCGTCACCGCATCGTCGACCATGAGATAGCCGTCGCGCCAGAAGGCGTCGATCTGCTCGCGGCTGAGAACGGCCATGACCTCTCTCCCTCTTGGAGCGCCAACCAAGCTCATTTGTGCGCCTTCTTGCGAAGCTCGGCGACCGCCGTGCTGCCGACATACCAATCCCCGGCCGGGACGTCTTCAAAAACGACCCAGATGTCGTCCTTGGGCAGCTGCAATACGTCGCTGATCGCGTCGACAACGCGCTTGGAGATCTCGTCCTTTTGTTCCTGCGAACGACCCCCGACAAGACGAATGGTCGCGAACGGCATGGTTCCTCCTCAGCGTCCCTTGAACTGCGGTCGGCGCTTTTCCATGAAGGCCGTACGGCCTTCGACATAGTCCTCGGAGGCAAAGCACTCCTTCACCAGCGCTGCCGTCCGCGCGAAATCCGGCTTGCCGTCGAGGCGCGTCAGTTCCTCGATGGTGCGCTTGGCAGCGTGCATGGTGAGCGGCGCATTCTCGCCGATGCGCTTGCAATAGTCGTCGACATAGGCGTCGAGCTCGGCGTCCGGCACGACGCGGTTGATCAGGCCCATGCCCAGCGCCTCCTGGGCGCTGAACATGCGGCCGGTGAAGAAGATCTCCTTGGCATTAGCCGGACCGACCACGTCCATCAGGGTCTTGATGCCGGCCGCGCGATAGCCGAGCCCGAGCCGGGCCGCCGGCACGCCGAACTTGCAGTTGTCCGAGGCGATGCGGATATCGCAGGTCAGCGACACCGCCACGCCGCCGCCGACGCAGAAGCCGCGGATGCGCGCGATCGTGGGCTTTGAGCACTTCGACAGGCGCGCATTGGCGATCTCGCCGATCTTGTCGTAGTAGGCGACCTGCTCGGGCGTCGAGCGCGCTTTCTCGAACTCCGAGATGTCGGCACCCGACACAAAGGCCTGGTCCCCTGCCCCCGTCACGACCACGACGCGGATCGCCGGATCCTTCTCGAACTCGTCGACGATGACCGGGATCGCCTCCCACATGTCCGACGAGGTGGCGTTGCGCTTGGCCGGCTTGTTGAAGATGAGCTTGCCGACCGGGCCCACCTTCTCGGCGATCATGTTGGGAGTAGGACTGATCATGATGGCCTCCTAGATCACGCCGCGTTGCTTGAAGCTCGCGATCGCCGCGGCGTCGTAGCCCGCTTCCTTCAGCACGGCGTCGGTGTGCTCGCCCTGCTCGGGCGTGGCCGTGCGCATCTCGAAGGGCGTGCGGCTCATGTTGATGGCCTGGCCGATCAGCTCGATCGGGCCGAGCTTGGGCGAGTTGACCGGATGCGCCATCTTCAGGTGCTTGACCTGCGGATCGTCGAACATCTCGTCCATCTTGTAGATGGGCCCCGCCGGCACGCCCGCCTTGTTGAGCTTCTCGACCAGCTCGGCGCTGCCGTAGGTCGCCACGCGTTTGTCGATCTCGGCGTTCAGCACGTCGCGGTTCTTGGCGCGCGCCTTGTCGGTCGAGAACTTCTCGTCGGTCATCAGCTCCGGCGCATTGATGGCCTCGCAGAAGCGCTTGTAGATGTGACCGCCGGACGCGGCGATATTGACGTAGCCGTCCTTGGTCTTGAACACGCCGGTCGGGATCGAGGTCGGATGGTTATTGCCGGCCTGGCCCGGCACGTCCTTGGCGATGGTCCAGCGCGCCGCCTGGAAGTCGCACATCGAGATCATGGCCTGCAGCAGCGACGTCGAAATCCACTGGCCCTGGCCCGACACTTCGCGCTCGAGCAGCGCCGTCAGGATGCCGATGGCGCAGTGCAGTCCCGCGCCGACGTCGGCCACGGCGATGCCGGCGCGCACCGGGCCGCCGCCCGGCATGCCGGTGACCCACATGATGCCGCCCATGCCCTGGGCGATCTGGTCGAAGCCCGCGCGCTCGGCATAGGGGCCGTCCTGGCCGAAGCCCGAGATCGAGCCCAGGATGATGCGCGGGTTCACCTTCTTCAGGCTTTCGTAGTCGATGCCGAGGCGGAACTTCACGTCGGCGCGGTAGTTCTCGACCACCACGTCGGCCTTCTCGACCAGCTTCATGAAGACGGCCAGGCCGTCCGGCTCCTTGAGGTTGAGCGTGATCGAGCGTTTGTTGCGATGCAGGTTCTGGAAGTCGGGTCCGTGGCGCGGCCCGCCCATGTCCATGTCACCGGCGCCGGGAGGCATCTCGACCTTGATGCAGTTGGCGCCCCAGTCGGCGAGGTAGCGCACGGCTGTCGGGCCGGCACGCACCCGCGTCAGGTCGAGGACGGTGAATCGGGAAAGCGGTCCGGCGGTCATGGGCCTCACTCGACGGGTTGGGACGATGGGCCCTATCCGTAACATGGCCAACCGATCGACCTCCAGCGTCCCGCCGGCCGCGTTTCGCTGGTTGTTTCAGCCTGCTTTCGGCGCCGCCGTGCTGCCCCGCGTTACAAGCTCGAACGGCAGCTTCTGGAAAGCCTCGAACGGCCTGCCCTCGAGTCGGGCGATCACCTGCTCCGCGGCCGCCCGTCCGACCTCGATGATCGGCGTGCGGATGCTGGTAAGCGGCGGCGTCTGCGTCATGCCGAGGTCGGTGTTGTCGACCCCGGTGATCGAGAGGTCGTCAGGAATGCACACGCCCGCCTCGCGGCACGCCATCATGGCACCGACCGCGAACACGTCGTTTGTGGCCACGATGGCGGTCGGCCGCGGCTCGACGGCGAGCAAGCGCCGCATCATGCCCGCGGCGGCGGCAAGATCGATCGGCCCGAACGCGACGTGGCGATCGTCGAGCGCCAGGCCGGCCTCGGCGAGCGCCGCGCGCATGCCCGCCCCGCGCTCGGTCGCCCGGTCGTTGCCCTCCGGGACGGCGCTCAAGAGGCCGATGCGCCGGTGACCGAGGCCGATCAGGTGGCGCGTCATCGCGAAGGTGGCGGCGCGATTGTCGAAGCCGATGCTGGGATGCTGGCGCATCGGATCGACGCCCCAAGTCAGGACATAGGGCCGTCCGTGGTGCTCCAGCAGCGCGAACAGCCCCGGATCGTGATGCAACCCGACGAATACGAAGGCATCGACGCCGCGTCCCAGCAGCTGCTCGGTAATGCGCAGCTCGTTGCCGAGGTCGTAGTGGTGCTCGGCCAGCACCAGCGAGTAGCCGGCGCCGTCGAGCACCGCCTGCAGCGCGCTGGTCGTGCGCGCATAGAGGGCGTAGCCGAAGGACGGCACGATGGCGCCGATCATGCGGCTCTTGTCGCTGCGCAAGGCGCGCGCCGCCCCATGCGGGACGTAACGCAGCTTCGCCATGGCATCGCGCACGCGCGCCTGCGTCTCGGCATCGACCTGGTCGGCCGAATTGATCACCCGAGAAACAGTGGCGGTCGAAACGCCGGCGAGCCGCGCGACATCCTTGGCGCTGGCGCGATGGCCGACACGGGAGGCGACTTCGTCGCCGGGAAGGGCAATTGGCATCTCGACTGGAGAACTCGATTACATATCGTTGAGAACAATCAACCGGGAAGCGCTTGCACATTGTATCATATCGCTGCTAGCCTTTCATGTAATCGAATACATTCGCGATAAAAAACAGCCGTCTGGAGGAAACGATGAGCAAGAATATCCATCGCCGGGATGTCCTGCGTCACGCCGGGGCCGCCGGCCTGGCGGTGACGGTCGCCCCTGGCCTGTTCACTGCCGCGTCGGCCCAGACGGAGGATCTCGCGCCCTACCAGTCGGCCAAGGTGAACTGGAAGCAGGCCGAGGGCGAGCAGATCACCGTGGCGGTGATTCCCGCCTCCTACTTCGAGAACCTGATCAGCCTGCAGCCGCAGTTCGAGGCGCTGACGGGCATCAAGCTGCGCTTCGAGAAGGTTCCGCCGGGCCAGATCCGGCAGAAGGCGATGCTGGATCTGTCGTCGAAGACGGCGACATATGCCACGCACGCCGCCGACCCGATGTACTACGCGCTCTACGTCGCGAACAAATGGGTCGAGCCGCTCGACAAGTATCTCGGCGACGCTGCCCTCACCGATCCGGCCTGGTTCAAGTACGACGACATCATCAAGGCCTGGCGCGACGCCGATTCGATCGACGGCAAGCCCTACGGCATTCCCTATGACGGCGAGGTGACGCTGCAGGTCTACCGCAAGGATCTGTACGAGGCGAAGGGTCTCAAGGCCGCCGACGGCTACGACCAACTCGTCGCCAATGCCAAGGCCCTGACCGACACCGATGCGCGAATCTTTGGCCTGGCGTTGCGCGGCTTCGCTGGCGCTGGCCAGAACATGTACATCTATCCGTCGCTGCTGCGCGGCTTCGGTGGCAGCTGGATGAAGGGCAAGGACATCGTCGTCAACTCGCCCGAGGCCGTCACCGCCCTCACCTGGTATGTCGACGTGCTCGGCAAGTACGCGCCGCCGGCGGTGCGCAACTGGAACTGGCCCGACATCGCCGATGCCTTCTCCCAGGGCACGGTCGCGACCTACATCGACGCGCACTCCTCGGCCGCCGTCATCAACAATCCCGAGAAGTCCAAGGTGGTGGGCAAGATCGCCTATGCGCGCTGGCCCAAGGGTCCGAGCGGCAAGCGCGTCAGCTCGCTGTGGAACTGGGGCTTCCCGGTCAATGCCGCGCTGTCGGAGCGCGGCAAGAAGGCGACCTGGCTGTTCATCGCCTGGGCGACCTCGGCGGAGACGCAGGCACGCACCTCGTGGAAGTTCGCCGGACCGGCCAAGCGCTCGGGCATCAACCGCATGTCGCAATGGCGCTCGCCCGAGTTCGCCGCTGCCATGAAGGATGCCGGCGACAACTTCATCCCGGCGGCCCTCGAATTGCTCGAGCACGACACCGACGTCGACTGGCGTCCGCGCGTGCCGCAGTGGCCCGCCATCGGCGACACCATGGCCACCGCCATCCAGTCGGCGCTGGTCGGCCAGAAGAAGCCGAAGGAGGCGCTCGACGAGGCGCAGGCCCGCATCCAGCAGATCATGAAAGGGTGATGGCGGCAGCCATCCCCTCACCGCGCGGCTTGCCGACACTGGAGAGCCGCGAGCGTCGGTTCGCGCTCTCGCTGCTCGGCCCGGCGCTCGTGTTGTTGCTCCTCACGACGACGGCGCCGCTCATCTATCTGGTGTGGACCAGCCTGCAGCGCATCGACCTCGGCATGCCCTGGATGAGCGGCTTCGCCGGCCTCGGCAACTACCTCAAGATGGGCGACGATCCGCGCTTCTGGAACTCGCTGCTGCTGACTTTCATTTACACCGGCTCCACCGTGATCCTCCAGGTCTTGGTCGGCCTGTCGCTCGCCTTGCTGGTGATGCAGTTCCCGCGAGGCCAGGGGCTGCTGCGCATCGCCGCGATCCTGCCGATCGTGCTCGCGCCTGTCGTCGTGGGCCTGTTCTGGCGCACGCTGGTGCTGGCGCCCGACTTCGGCATCGTCGATCTCGTGACCCGCGCGTTGGGGCTCGGCAGCTACAACTGGCTGGGCGACCCGCAGCTCGCGCTGATCTCGGTGATCGCCATCCATACCTGGCAATGGACGCCGTTCGCCTTCCTGGTGCTGCTGGCAACGCTGGCGACCCTGCCGCCCGACGTCTATGAGGCCGCGCGCCTCGACCGCGCCAGCGCCTGGCGGACCTTCATCCACATCACCTTGCCGCTGATCCGGCCGGCTATCGTCATGGTCGTGATCATGCGCCTGATGACGGCGCTGTCGGCCTTCGCCGCGATCTTTGCGGCGACCGGGGGCGGCCCGGGTTCCGCCACCGAGATCCTGAACCTCTACGCCTATCGCACCTCCTTCACCGAGCTGAACCTGGGCTACGGCGCGTCGCTCGCGGTCGTGCTGCTGTCGATCACGCTCGCCATCTCCTGGTTCATGTTCCGGCTGCGGCGGGCGCGCGCATGACCCGCGCGACGGTGCGCCGCCTGCTGCTCGCCGCCTTCGCCGGCGTCGGTCTCTCGATCTGGGCGTTCCCGGTCATCTGGGGGCTGCTGACCTCGTTCAAGACCGAGCGCGACGTGCTCGCCTATCCGCCGGTCTGGATCTTCAAGCCGACGCTCGACAACTACCGCGAGGTGATCTTCGGCTCCTCGTCGATCCTGCCCAACCTGTGGTCGAGCATCGTCGTATCAGTGGCCGCCACCGCCTTGACGATGGTCTTCGCCGTGCCGGCCGCCTACGCCATGGCGCGGCTGCGCTATCCGGCGAAGCGCGCTTCCGGCTTCTACGTGCTGGCGACGCAGATGCTGCCGCCGGTCGGCCTGATCATCCCCTACTATCTGGCGCTGCAGAAGATCGGCGCGCTCGACACCTACGGCGGGCTGACGGCGATCTACCTCACCTTCTCGCTGCCTTTCGCCATCTGGCTCAGCGTCTCTTACTTCGAGGACGTGCCGCTCGAGATGGAGGAAGCCGCCCTGCTCGACCGCGCCGGCCGGCTGCGTACGCTGTGGTACGTGATCCTGCCGCAGGTCCGCGGCGGGCTCGCGGTCACGGCGATCTTCGTGTTTCTCAATGCCTGGAACGAATTCATGTTCGCCGTCGTGCTGGGCGGCAACCAGGTCCGCCCGGTGACCGTCGCCATGTTCAACTTCATCTCCGTCGAGCAGACGCAATGGTCGCGGCTGGCCGCGGCCGCCATGCTGGCGATGGCGCCGGTGATCCTGATCGGCATCTTCGCCCAGCGTCACATCGTGAAGGGCCTGACGGTCGGTGCCGTCAAGGGCGGCGGGCGGCGATGAACGGCAAGAGCAACACGACGGGCAGCGTGCGCCTCGACGGCGTGATCAAGCGGCACGGCGCCACCACCGTGCTGCACGGCATCGACCTTGCGATCGAGCCGGGCGAGTTCTTCGTGCTGCTGGGCCCGTCGGGCTCGGGCAAGACGACGACCTTGCGGATCCTGGCCGGGCTGGAATCGGTGAGCGGCGGACGCGTCCTGATGGACGGCCAGGACGTCACCCATCGCGAGCCCGGCGAGCGCGACGTCGCCATGGTGTTCCAGAGCTACGCGCTCTACCCGCACATGACGGTGGCGGAGAACATCGGCTTTCCGCTGAAGATGGTCGGCATCAAGCCGGCGGAGATCGAGCGCCAGGTCGCCGAGGCGGCCGGCCGCGTCAATATCGGCCACCTGCTCGCCCGCCGGCCGGGCCAGCTGTCGGGCGGACAGCAACAGCGCGTCGCGCTCGCGCGCGCCATCGTGCGCCGCCCCAACCTCTTCCTGCTCGACGAGCCATTGTCGAACCTCGACGCCAAGCTCAGGCTCGAGACCCGGCTCGAGCTGCATGCGCTGCAGCGCGGCCTCGGCATCACCACGGTCTATGTAACGCACGACCAGGAAGAAGCGATGACGCTCGCCGACCGGATTGCCGTGTTCATGGACGGCCGCATCGCCCAGGTCGGCACGCCGCGCGAGGTCTACGCCCGGCCGCGCACGATGGCGGTGGCGGGCTTCGTCGGCACGCCGCAGATGAACCTGCTGCCGGGCACGTGGCAGGCCAACGCCGTCACCGTGGCCGGCCACACTCTGCCAGTGGCGCAAGTCGCTGCCGATCGGCGCGACGTCGTGCTGGGTGTCCGGCCGAGCGATCTTCGCCTTGCCTCCTCCGGCCTGCCGGCGCACGTCGAGCGCATAGAAGATCTCGGCGACAGCGCCATCGTCAGCCTGTCGATCGTCAGCCTGTCGATCGTCAGCCTGTCGATGGCGGGCCAGATGCTGAAGCTCAAGACCGATCGGCTGCCTGCGGCGGCCGACGGCGACAACGTCTTCGTGGGCTTCGCGCCCGAGGCCGCGCACCTGTTCGACCCCAAGGATGGCCAGCGGCTGTGAACGGCGGACGACAACAAGGGATGAATGCAATGGCAAAGAACAAGCCGAACGTCGTGCTGATCCTGAACGACGATATGGGCTATTCCGACCTCGGCTGCTATGGCGGCGAGATCGAGACGCCCAACCTCGACCGGCTGGCGCGCCAGGGACTGCGCTTCTCGCAGTTCTACAACACCGCACGCTGCAGCCCGTCACGTGCCTCGATGATGACCGGCCTGCATCCGCACCAGACCGGTGTCGGCATCCTGACCTACGATTCGGGGCCCGAGGGCTATGCCGGCAACCTCAACAAGCGCTGCGTCACCATTCCGCAGGCGCTCAAGGCGAGCGGCTACAAGTCCTACATGAGCGGCAAGTGGCACGTCGCCAGCAGCCTGACCAAGGCGACCGACACCTGGCCGCTGCAGCGCGGCTTCGACGAATTCTTCGGCACCATCATCGGCGCCGGCAGCTTCTACGATCCCAATACGCTCACGCGCGGCAACGACAACATCGAGCACGAGGCCAAGGAAAATCAGTCGTTCTTCTACACTGATGCCATCAGCGACCAGGCCGTGGCCTACATCGACGAGCACTGCGGCAAGCAGCCCGAGACGCCCTTCTTCACCTACGTGGCTTACACGGCGCCGCATTGGCCGCTGCACGCCCACGACGAGGACATCGCCAAGTACAAGGGCCGCTTCGACAAGGGCTGGGACAGGCTGCGCGAGGAGCGGCTCGGCAAGCTGGTCGAATGGGGCATCCTCAAGAATTCCTGGAAGCTCACCGACCGCGATCCGACGCAGCCGGAGTGGACCGACGCCGAGCACAAGGCCTGGCTGCTGCGCTGCATGGAGGTCTATGCCGCCCAGATCGACCGCATGGACCAGGGGATCGGCCGCATCATCGCCGCGCTGGAGAAGAACGGCCAGCTCGACAACACGCTGCTGATCTTCCTCGCCGACAACGGCGCCTGCGCCGAGGACATCCCCGAGGACGTCACAGTCGACGAGCTGGTGCACAAGCTCATGATCGCGAAGTCGCACACGCGCAGCGGCGAGCCCGTGCACTTCGGCAACGACCCCACCCGCATGCCAGGACCGGAGAACACCTACCAGAGCTACGGTCCGGCCTGGGCCAACCTGTCGAACACGCCGTTTCGCCTCTACAAGCACTGGATCCACGAGGGCGGCATCTCGACGCCGCTGATCGTCCATTGGCCGGCGGGCATCAAGGACAAGGACCAGATCCGCCACACGCCGGGCTACCTGCCCGACATCATGGCGACGATCCTCGATGTGAGCGGCACGCCCTACCCCAACGCGTGGGACGGACAGAAAATCGAGCCGCTCGAAGGCAAGTCCTTGGCACCGGCCTTCGCGCGCGACATCGCCGACCGGCCACCGATGTTCTGGGAGCACGAAGGCAACGCCGCGGTGCGCATCGGCAAATGGAAGCTGGTGCGCAACTATCCCGGGCCATGGGAGCTCTACGACATGGAGGCCGACCGAACCGAACTGCACGACCTCGCGGCCCGGCATCCCGAGCGTGTCGCCGACATGGCGCGGCAGTACGAGGCGTGGGCCAAGCGCTGCGGGGTGCTCGACCGTGAGAAGATCGTGAAGCTGATGGCGAGCCAGGGCGTCACGCGCGCCTTCTGGGAGAAGTAGGCATCCTGCCATGCCCTCGTGCTGCACACCCGAAAGCAGGGAACGCGGCGGCGCCGCGGACCGTCCTGCCTCGCGTGCACTCGGAGCGGCCGCGCCGCTTGCTGCTCCGGAGCTCATCGCGATCGGCGCACGCGGCTTCGTCATGGGCAACGACTCGGCCGATGCCGTGCCGGGCGACGGCGAAGGCCCCGCACGGCACGTGACGCTCGGCGCCTACGCCATCGCACCGGCCACCGTCACCAACCGGGAGTTCGCCGACTTCGTACGGGCGACCCGTTATGTCACGGACGCCGAACAGGGCGGTTCGTCGTTCGTCTTCTATCTGCAAGCGCCGGCGGCCCTGCGGCAGTCGGCGCGACAGATCGTGCGCGGCCTGCCCTGGTGGCTGCCGATGGCCGATGCCTGCTGGCAGCGCCCCGAGGGCCCGGGTTCGGACGTCCGCGACCGCCTCGATCATCCCGTCGTCCATGTCTCCTGGAACGACGCGCAGGCCTATTGCGATTGGGCCGGGCTGCGCCTGCCGAGCGAAGCGGAATGGGAATGCGCAGCGCGCGGCGGGCTCGAAGGCCGGCGCTTCGCCTGGGGCGACGACCTGCTCGGGGGCGACGGCACGCCGCGCTGCAATGTCTGGCGCGGCACGTTTCCGGCCGCCCCTGCCGATGGCTGGACGCCGGGTCCCATCGCGGCCCGCAGCGCCGAGGCCAATGGTCTCGGCCTGTTCAACTGCTGCGGCAACGTCTGGGAATGGTGCGCCGACTGGTACAGCCCTGCCTATCACCGCGAGACGGCGGCTGCCGATCCACGCTTCGAGCGGCCGACCGGCCAGCGGTCCATGCGCGGCGGCTCCTTTCTCTGCGACGACAGCTACTGCAATCGCTACCGGGTCGCAGCCCGCCACGGCAACACGCCCGACAGCGCCGCCAGCAACATCGGCTTCCGGGTTGCGCGCTGACAGCCGCTAGCTAGTCGACGCGGACCATGGCTGCCGGGTCGATCTCCAGCCAGACGCGGCTGCCGATCTCGAAGACCACGTTGGGTCCCGTCGAGACACGAAGCGGCTTGGCCGCACCCACTGGCCGGACCTGATAGTCCCAGTATTCGCCGAGATAGGAGCGCGCAGCGATCTCCGCCTCGATCGCCAGGTTCGCCCCGTTGGGCTTCTGACCCGTGAGTCCGATGGCCTGCGGCCGCAGTGAATAGAGCAGGCCGCCGGTACCGTTGGCGCCTTCGAGGCGGTTGGCGGCGGCCGCGAAACCGTCGAAACCGACGTCGCCGCCCCGGCGCTTGCCTTCCAGGAAGTTGGTGCGGCCGATGAAGCCCGCGACGAACCGGCTTTTCGGCCGGGCATAAAGCACGTGCGGCGCGTCGATCTGTTCGATGCGGCCCTTGTTCATCACCACGATGCGGTCGGAGGTCACCATGGCCTCTGACTGGTCGTGGGTCACGTAGACCGTCGTGATCTTGAACTCGTCGTGCAGGCGGCGGATCTCGAAGCGCATCTCCTCGCGCAGGTTGGCGTCGAGGTTGGAGAGCGGCTCGTCGAGCAGCAGCACCTCGGGCTCGACGACGATGGCGCGGGCCAGCGCCACCCGCTGCTGCTGGCCGCCCGACAGCTCGGCCGGATAACGGGCCTTGAGGTTGCGCATCTGCACGACATCGAGGATGGCGTCGACCTTGCGGTCGATCTCGGCGCGGCTGAGCCTGCGCACCTGCAGGCCGAAGCCGACATTCTCGCCCACGGTCATGTTCGGCCAGATGGCGTAGCTCTGGAAGATCATCGACATGCGCCGCCGTTCAGGCGGCACGACGCTGCCCGGCGAGGAGATCTGCTGGCCGTCCATCTCGATCGAGCCGGTCGAGGGCGGCATGAAGCCCGCGATCATGCGCAAGGTCGTGGTCTTGCCGCAGCCCGACGGACCGAGCAGCGACACGAATTCGCCCGGCACCAGCTCCAGCGAGAAGTCGGCGACAGCTTCGACCGCCCCGTAGCGACGGGAGATGTTCCGGAGGACGAGCTTGCTCATGTCGCGTTACGCCTTAGCATGAAGTCGCGGCCCAGGGCCTTCTGGCCGATCCACAGGAGCGGCAGGGTCAGCACCTGCAGGATCAGGGCCAGAGCGGCGAGGTACTCGAAATTGCCTTCCTCGCTCATGTCGAAGATCATGACCGACGCCACCTTGGTATTGGGACCGTACAGGAAGATCGCGGCGGAAAGCTCGCGTGTCGCCGGGATGAAGATCAGCAGCCAGGCGCCGAGCAGGCTGCGCTTGAGCAACGGCGCCACCACCCGGCGCAGCGCCGTCAGTCGGCTGCCGCCCAGCACGCGCACCGCCTCTTCCATCTCGGGATTGAGGGCGCGCATGGCCGCACTGGCATTGACGAAGCCGATGGGCAGGAAGCGCGTGGTGAAGGCCAGGATCAGGATCAGCGCCGTTCCGTAGAGAGCAAGGGGTGGCGGCGCGTAGGCCGCGTAGAAGCCGATCGCCAGCACGACGCCCGGAATCACGAACGGCGCCACGCAAAGGAAGCCGAGGATGCCGCCGAACGGCACCAGCCGGCGCGTCACGATGTAGGCCACGCCCAAGGTCAGGATCACCGCCGCCGTGGCGCTGATTCCGGCATAGACGAAGCTGTTGATCACCGACTTGGCGGCGGTGGCGTGTTCGAACAGCACGAAATGGAAGTTCCTGAGTGAGATGTTCTCCAGCCCGAAGCCGCGTCCCCAGGCCTTGGCGAAGGCCGCCTGGATCAGGAACAGGTAAGGCAGGAACACCGCCAGGGCCGCCACGAACATGGCATAGCCGAACATCGCCCAGCGCCACCGTCCCAGCAGGATGGGCCGCCGTTCGCCGCCCTTGCCGGTCAGCGCCACGAAGCCCTTGCGCCGCGTCATCAGGCGCTGGATCAGGATCAGCAGGATGGTGACTCCGAGCAGCGGCATGGCATAGGCGGCAGCCACCTCGACCCGCACCGGATTGCCGAAGAACTGGAAGAGCTGCGTCGTCACGACATTGAAGCGCGCCGGGATGGCGATCATGGCCGGCGAGCCGAACAGCGCGATCGCCTCGAGAAAGCAGATGATCAGCCCACCCAGGATCGCCGGAAGCGCAAGCGGCAGGGTGACCCGCCACATGGTGCGCCATGGCCCCGCTCCCAGGATGTTGGCTGCATCCTCCATCTCCGACGATACCAGCTCGAGCGCCGCCGTGGTGAAGATGAAGATGTAGGGGAACGAGTAGAGCGCGATGACGACGGCGAGGCCGGTGAAGCTGTAGATGTTGAACGGTCCCGCCTCGGCGCCGGTCACCATCGTGAAGAAGCGGTTGAGCCAGCCGGCGTTGGGACCGGCCAGCAGGATCCACGCCACGGCGCCGGTGTAGGGCGGCGTGATGAAGGTCGCCAGCACCATCACCCGGGTGAAGCCGCGGCCCGGCATGTCGGTACGCGCCACCGCCCAGGCGAGCGGCACGGCGAAGACGCCGGCCAGCAATGCCGCCGCGCCGCCGAGCTTCAGCGAATTCATCAGCGCATCGACGTAGCGCGCCCGGCCATAGGCGGCGGCGTAGTTGGCGAAGGTGAACTCGCCGGTCTTTTCGGCCGTGAAGCTGGTGACCACCAGGTAGATGAACGGGCTCACCACCAGGAACAGCAGGACCGCGATGATCGCGATCCAGATCAGCCACGTCGAATCGAAGAAGAAGGCACGCCGTGGCGCGTCAGGAGTCGCGAGAGCCGGTGCCGCGACGGTCATGGCTTCACGTCGTCCTGAGCGAAGCGAAGGACCTCATCGCCGCTTGCAACCGGCATGAGATCCTTCGCTACGCTCAGGATGACAGCGATTGTCGATCATCTACCTGCCTAGTTCCCGAACGTGTCGCGCCACTGCTCGATCACCTCGGGGACGCCCTTGTCGATCTCGGCCACGGTCGGCCGGATGGTCTTGAGCTCGCTGACCGGCTTGGCGCCCGGCGGCGATGGCACCTCCGGGCGGAGCGGGATGGCGAAGTGCTTGGCGTTGATCTTCGCCGCCTCGACCGAATAGAGATATTCCATGAAGAGCTTGGCGGCGTTGGGATGCTTGGTGCCTTTCATGATCGCCGACGGCGCGATGATCAGCACCGAGCCGTCCGTCGGATAGGACACCGCGAGCGGATTGCCGCGCGAGGCGCTGAACAGGGTCGAGCCGTCGGCGCCCGCCGCCACCTGACGTTCGCCGGCATTGAGCGCCGTCACCGTGTCGTTGATCGAGCGGCCGATCTGCGGCTTGTTCTTCTCGAGCTTGTCGAAATAGCTCCAGCTGTAGAGGTTCTTCATCGTCAGCACCCAGGTGCCGACATAGCCCGAGAAGCCGGGATGGCCGATCGAGACCTTGCCCTTCCACTTGATGTCCAGAAGGTCCTGCCACTGCTTGGGCGCTTCCTCGGCCTTCACCTTTGTGGAGTTGTAAGTGAGCACGACCAGGCCGGCCGAGGTCGTGTGATAGAAGCCGGCCGGATCGAAGTTGCGGAAAGCCGGAAGGATCTTGGATTCGGTCTCCGGCGTGTATTTCTCGAAGCGGCCCTCGGCCGCCAGCCGCACGTAGTGGCCGACGTCGGTCGAGGAGAAGACATCGCAGATCGTCTGGTTGTTCTTGAGGTCCTGCAGCAGGCGCTGGTAGGCGACCTGCGCCGTGGTGCGCACCACGTTCACCTTCACGCCGGTCATCTCGGTGAAGCCGCGGCCCAGGTCCTCCGCACCTTCCGACGTGTAGTGGGCGACGTACCAGGTGAGCTCGCCTTCCTTCTTGGCGGCCTCTTCGAGAGCCTTGATATCCGCATGCGCCGCCGGCGCAAAGGCGAGCGCTGCGACGATCGCGAGCCCTGCCAACCCCTTCATCAGTTCCTCCCTGGACGTGACTTCATTATTGTTTGGAGGGCATACGATCACACGATGAAACGGGCGACAAGCGCGACACACTGCGAACGAGCGCATGACGGAAGATAAATCTGCAAGCTGGGCGGCCTATTATGAGAAGCTGCGCGAGCGGCCGCCGCGCCGCACGTTGATCACAGCCCTCGACCGGTTTGGTCCCGGCGCAGCGGGCTCGCTTGCCATCGATCTCGGCTGCGGCGACGGCCGCGATGTGATTGAGATGCTGCATCGTGGCTGGCGGGTCGTCGCCATCGACAACGAGCCCGAGGCTTTGAAGCAGCTGGAGGCACGGCCCTTGCCGCCGGGCCACGACCTCACCCCGATCCAGGCGCGCTTCGAGGAAGTGCCATTGCCCATCGGGCTCAGCCTGGTCAATTCCAGTTTCGCCATGCCGCTTTGCGAGCCCGCTGCATTCCAGTCGCTATGGCAGCGCATCCGTGAGGCCTTGCCTGAAGGGGGCCGCTTCAGTGGCCAGTGGTATGGCCCCCGCGATTCATGGGTCGGGCGGCCAGGCATGACATTCGTCAGCCGCGACGAAGCCATGACCATGCTTGACGGCCTCGCGCTCGAGATGTTCGAGGAGGAGGAAGCCGACGGCGTCACGCCACGGGGCAACGCCAAGCACTGGCACATCTTCCATGTCGTTGCGCGGAGGCGGGGCGCATGAAAATCAGCCGCACGATCCTGATAGCGTCGATCGGGACCAGTCTGTTGGGCTGCTGGCCGGCGACGGAGGAGGACCGTAAGGCACTGGTGGGCCTGTGGACGCCCGATGACGGCTCCCGCCATACGATCGAATTCAAGGACAACGGGGTGTTCGACTTCGTCTATGACGCGGGTCCGCCGCGAACCGTCCTGCGGATCAAGTGGTCGCTCAGCACCAAGGGCAAGGTCGACATTCGCCAGGACAACGGTTCGCACTACAAGACCTGCCGGTATTCGATCGATGCCGGCAAGCTCACGATCGACGACGGCAGCGGCTCCGAGTGCCTGCGAAGTGCGACGTCGCCCACGACGCTCATGCCCAGGACCTTCACAAGGAGCCCCTGACCGCCTGCTCGCACCGCCTTGCGGCAGCAATTTCGAGGCGCGCGTCGCACCTGTAGACAACGCCGCGCCCGGTGTCCGACACTTCGGCACACGAATATTCAGGAGGCACCCATGGCCGCCGTCCCCGTCACTGCTGAAATCGCCCGTCGCGCCGCCGTCCTGGCCTGGAACGATCTGCCGGAAGATCTGGTCGAGCGCACCAAACAGTGCCTGCTCGACTGGTTCGCCGTCACCGTGCCCGGCGCGCAGGAGGAGCTGACCGACATCCTGGTGCGCGAGGCGCTGGAGGATGGCGCCAGGGGCCAGGCGTCGCTGGTCGGTCGAGGTGAGAAGGTGCTGCCCTCGACCGCGACCCTGATCAACGGTGCTGCGAGCCACGCGCTCGACTACGACGACGTCAATTTCTCCATGGGCGGCCATCCGACCGTCACCGTGGTCCCTGCCCTGCTGGCGCTGGGCGAACAGACCAAGGCGTCGGGCCGGCTGTTCATCGAGAGCTTCGTCGCGGGCTACGAGACCTCGGGCCGCGTCGGCCGCCTGGTGTCGCCCAGCCACTACCAGAAGGGCTTCCACGTCACCGGCACGGTCGGCTCGTTCTCGGCCACGGCCGCCGCCGGCCGCATGCTCGGGCTGAGCGACAAGCAGCTCGCCGTCGCTTTCGGTATCGCCGCCACCCAGGCGGCCGGTCTGAAATCCAACTTCGGCACCATGTGCAAGCCGCTGCACGCCGGCACCGCCTCCGAGCACGGCCTGCGCGCCGCGCGCCTCGCCGCCAAGGGATTCACGGCGCGGGGCGATTCATTGGAATGCGATCAGGGCTTCGCGTCCTCGCAGAGCGACCACCTGAACACCGACGCCGCGCTCGGCGAGCCGCCGCAGGGCTGGCACCTGCGCAACAACCTCTTCAAGTACCACGCCGCCTGCTACCTCACGCATGCGCCCATCGAATGCGCCAAGGAGATCCGGCTGAAGAGCAACTTCCCGCCCGAGCGCGTGAAGAAGATCCTGCTCAGGATCGACGCCGGCGCCGACAAGGTCTGCAACATCCCCCATCCGACGACCGGCCTGGAGGCCAAGTTCTCGCTGCGCCAGACCGTGGCGATGGCGCTGAACGGCGTCGATACGGCCGCGCTCGATTCCTACAGCGATGCGATCACCCAGGAGCCGCGCATGAAGGCGCTGCGCGACAAGGTGTCGATCGAGTTCAGGCCCAATTGGGAACATTCGCTGGCCGAGATGGCAATCCAGCTCGACGACGGCACGACCATCGAGGCGAGCCACGATTCGGGCATCCCGTGGGCTGACGTCAAGAAGCAGCGCAAGGCAATCGAGACCAAGTTCGAGAGCCTGGTGACGCCGGTGCTGGGTGCGTACGGCACGAGCCGCCTGTACGACGCCGTCGAGCGCCTCGACAGCCTGAGCGACGTGGGCGAGCTGGCACGCGCTTCGACCAAGAGCTAGGTGATCGAATCTTCCGGACCGCCGGCTTCCAGCCGGCTCATGATCATGAGCCGGCTGGAAGCCGGCGGTCCGGAAGAGCATGAGGAGACGGAATGGCAGAGGATTTCAGGACGCGGGCCCGCCTGGTCCCGAAAGGGAACCGCTATGAGGACTTCGAGCCCGGGCGTGTGTTCAAGCACCATTGGGGCCGCACCGTCACCGAGTCGGAGAGCACTCTCTTCTCGACCCTGACGCTGCATTTCAACCCGCACTACTTCAACGCCGAGTATGCCAAGGCGCACGGCCATCCCGGCATCGTCGCCAACCCACTGTTGGTCTTCACCACGGTGTTCGGACTCACCGTCGAGGACCTGAGCGAAGGCGGCGGGCCGTTCCTGGGCGTCAACGAGCTCACCTATCACCGGCCTGTCTATCCCGGCGATTCGCTCAGGGCCGAGTCGCAGGTACTGGACCGGCGTGTCTCGGACTCCCACAAGGGCTTCGGGATCGTCACCTGGCACACCAAGGGCTTCAACCAGCGCGAAGAGCTCGCCATCGACTTCAAGCGCACCAACCTCGTCCGTCTCAGGAACGCCTAAATGCCGTACATCACCGAAGAGCGCCGCATGATCCAGGAGCAGGCGCGCGAATTCACCCTCAACGAGGTCCTGCCCGTCGCCAACAAGCTCGATCCCGAGAAGGGCGACATCCCTATGGACCTCAGGGACAAGATGGCCGAGCTCGGCTACTTCGGCATCCTGATCCCCGAGCAGTATGGCGGCCTGGGGCTGGGCTGCTTCGAGTACTGCCTGGTCACCGAGGAACTGTCGCGCGGCTGGATGAGCGTCGCCTCGCTGATCGCCCGCGGCAACCTCCTGATCGGCGCCCAGATGATGAGCGAGGAGCAACGCGCCCGCTATCTGCCCCGCATGGCCAAGGGCGAGTTTCTGGGCGCCTTCTCCATGTCCGAGCCCAACGCCGGCTCCGATATCTCCAACATCTCCTGCCGCGCCAGGAAGGACGGCACCGGCTACCTGATCAGCGGCAACAAGTACTGGTGTACCTTCGCCGACGGCGCCGACTTTTTAATCATCATCGCCCGCACCTCCGATGCGCCGGCCGGCAAGCGGCACATGGGGCTGTCCATGTTCATGGTCGAGAAGAAGCGCGGCACGCTGCCCAAGGGTTGCAGCGGTGCACCGATCCCCAAGATCGGCTATTTCGGCTGGAAGACCTACGAGCTCGCCTTCGACAACTTCCGCGTCGAAGCCGCCGACATGATCGGCGAGGAAGGCCATGCCTTCTACTACGCCACCTCGGGCCTGGAGACGGCGCGCGCCCACACCGCCGCTCGCGCCATTGGCCTGGCCCAGGGCGCATTGGACGATTCGATCAAGTACGCCAACGAACGCCGGCAGTTCGAGCGCCCGATCTCCGACTTCCAGGCGATCCGTTTCAAGATCGCCGAGATGGCGACCCAGATCGAGGCGGCGCGCCAGCTCAACTACTTCGTCTGCGAGCAGATCGACACCGGCCAGCGCTGCGACAAGGAAGCCTCGATGGTGAAGCTGTTCGCCTCGGAGATGGCCGAGCGCGTGTGCAGCGAGGGCATCCAGATCCATGGCGGTGCGGGCTACACCACGTTGCATGCGGTCGAGCGCCACTGGCGCGATGCCAGGCTCACCAAGATCTTCGAGGGCACCTCGGAAATCCAGAAGCGCATCATCTCCGACCGGCTGCTCGGCCGCGGGAGGAACTGATGAAGGTCTCCTCCCTCACCGGCAAGGCCAACTACTTCGAGGACTTCAAGGTCGGCGACGTGCTGAAACATGCGCGCGGCAAGACCGTCGAGCCGATGGAGCAGGTCTGGATCACCAACGTGACCATGAACACGGCCGAGGCGCACTTCAACGAGCACCTGACCAAGGGCACGAACTATGGCCAGCGGCTGGGCTTCGGCGGCGTCACCATCTCGATGTGCATCGGGCTCGCCGCCGAGGACACCGCCGAGAACGCGCTGATGGAGCTCGGCATGGACAAGATCCGGCTGAAGGGTCCGCTCTATCACGGCGACACGCTCTATTGTTACAGCGAGGTGCTGGAGACCAGCGACGCCAAGCAGCCCGACGCCGGCATCGTGCGCTTCAAGCACTACGGCGTGAACCAGGACGACAAGCACATCTTCGAAGGCGAGCGCACGGTTCTGATCAAGCGGCGCAGCCATTGGGGTGAGAAGTGATCAAGTCTTTGCCGGGAGCGCGCCACTCCAGTGGCGCTCATGTTCGGACCGCGGGCCTCTGGCCCGCTCATGATCATGAGGCGGGCGGGACGCCCGCGGTCCGAATCATGAGAAGATGCGCCACTGGAGTGGCGCGCTCCCGGCAATGAGCGTCCTCGGAGCCCTCGACGGCGTGCGCATCGTCGATCTCACGCAGATGTTGGCCGGCCCCTTCTGCACCATGCTGCTGGCCGATCAGGGAGCGGAGATCATCAAGGTCGAGCCGCTCGACGGCGACCACACGCGCATCATCGGGCCCTACCACGACGACGACAAGCAGCGCTCATTCGGCGGTTACTTCGCTTCGATCAACCGCAACAAGAAGTCGATCGCCATCGACCTTAAGCAGCCCGAGGGCCGTGAGCTGGTGATGCGGCTGTGTGACGGCGCCGATGCCGTGGTCGAGAACTATCGCGGCGGCGTCATGGATCGCCTCGGCCTCGGCTACGAGACCCTGCACGAGCGCTTCCCCAAGCTGGTCTACGCCACCATCCGCGGCTTCGGCGACTGGCGCACGGGCCGCAGTCCCTATACCGACTGGCCGGCCTACGACGTCGTGGCCCAGGCCTTCGGCGGCGTCATGGCGATCACCGGGCCGGACAAGGACACGCCGATGAAGGTTGGCCCCGGCATCGGCGACCTGATGCCCGCCACCATGTGTGCGGTCGGCATCGTCAGCGCCATCCTGCGCGCCCACAAGACCGGTCGCGGCCAGTTCGTCGATGTCGGCATGGTCGACGCCATCCTGTCGATGTGCGAGCGCATCGTGCATCAGCATGCCTTCACCGGCGGCGTGCCGGTGCCGGAGGGCAACCACCATCCCCTGCTTTGCCCGTTCGGCATGTTCCCCGCCAGCGACGGTCACGTCACCATTGCCGCCCACGCCGACACGCACTTTCCGATCCTCTGCCGCCTGATCGGCCGGCCGGAGATGGGCACCGACCCGCGCCTCGCCACCGTCCAGGACCGCCGTGCCCACCAGGACGAGATCATCGCCGCGGTGTCGGCCTTCACCAGCCAGCGCACCAAGCTCGAGCTTCTGGCCCATCTCGGCGGCCAGGTGCCGTTCGCGCCGGTCAACGACGTGCGCGACGTCTTCGCCAACCCGCACTTCGCCGCCCGTGACATGGTCGTGTCCGTGCCCCACCCGGGCCTCGACGGCGACATGAAGGTCGCGGGCGTCGCCATCAAGATGAGCGAGACGCCCGGCCGCGTGCGCCATCGCGCCCCCTTGCTGGGCGAGCACACCGATGAGTATCTGACCCGTCTCGGCCTCGCTGGCGCGGATATTGCGCGTCTTCGGGCCGAAAAGATCGTTGCCTGAGGAGACATGACATGACCGACCGTCCGCGCCGCGCCCGCCGCGTGCAGCTTTCCACGCCCGGCTCGAGCGAGAAGATGATGCAGAAGGCGTCGGAGTCGAAGGCCGACCATGTCTTCCTCGACCTCGAGGACGCCGTCGCCCCCAGCCAGAAGCGCGATGCGCGCAAGAAGATCGTCCAGGCGCTGAAGACGCTGAACTGGAAAGGCAAGACGCGCTGCGTGCGCATCAACGACCTCACCACCGAATATGCCTTCGAGGACATCATCGAAGTGGTCGAAGGCGCGGGCGAGCATCTCGACACCATCATGATGACGAAGGTGATGACGCCGGCCGACGTGCTGTTCGCCGACAAGCTGCTGCACCAGCTCGAGAAGAAGCTGAAGCTCAAGAACCGAATCGGCCTGGAAGCCCTCATCGAGGAAGTCGAGGGCATGCAGAACGTCGACGCCATCGCCAAGTCGACGCCGCGGCTCGAATGCCTGGTGTTCGGCATGGGCGACTTCTCGGCCTCGATGGGCGTCACCAACAAGAACGTCGGCACCAACGACGGTTACCCGGGCGACCTCTGGCACTATGCCCGCTTCCGCTTGGTGATGGCCTGCCGCGCCGCCGGCATCGACCCGGTCGACGGCCCGTTCGCCGACTTCCGCAATTCCGAGTCCTATCGCGAGGAGTGCAAGCGCTCGATGATCCTGGGCTGCGTCGGCAAGTGGGCGATCCATCCCTCGCAGATCGAGCATGCGCTGGAGATCTACTCGCCCAAGCCCGAGGACGTGGCGCGGGCGCGCAAGCTCGAGAAGGCCTATGCCGAGGCCGAGGCGCAGGGCCTGGGCGCCATCAACGTCGACGGCGTCATGGTCGACGTCGCCTCGATCCGCATCCTGCGCAACACGGTGCTGAACAAGGCCGACCTCTACGGGATGTAGGTCAATGCACCACCCACCTCACCCTGAGGAGGCCCGCAGGGCCGTCTCGAAGGGTGGGCAACAGGCACGGTGCTCGTTCCGACCCTTCGAGACGGGCGCTGCGCGCCCTCCTCAGGGTGAGGCGTACACTTGAAGAGCGCCATTGTCCCGGTGGCCACCATGCTGGCCATCCAGGCGATGGTCTCGCTCTGCGTGCTGGCGCTCGGCGTCATGATGCCGGCGGTCGCGAAGGACCTCGCGATCGACCCCAAGCTGGTCGGCATCTTCACCGCCATCATCTACGCCGTCGCCGCCGTGCTGGCGCTGTTCGCGGCCGGACCGATCGTACGACTGGGCGCCGTGCGCATCTGCCAGTTCGCCCTGCTGATGGCCGCCATCGGGCTTGCCTTCAACGCCCTGGCGCTGGTCGCGGCGACCGTGATCGCCGTGGCCTTCATCGGCGCCGCGCAAGGGCCGATCAATCCCGCCTCGGCGCATGTGCTGGCCCAGCGCGTGCCACGCCAATGGTTCGGCATCGTCTTCTCGATCAAGCAGACCGGCGTCCCCATCGGCTTCGCCCTCGCCGGCGTCGTCTTCCCTTTCCTGCTGGTCCATTTCGGTTGGCGCGGTGCCAGCCTGGTTGCCGCCGCGTTGGCCCTCGCGGCGATCCTGATCGTCGAACTGTTGCGCTCGCGCATCGATGTCGTGGTTACCGCCGGCGCGCCGTCGATCGGCATCTGGCGCTCGATCCGCTTCGTGCTGGGCCACGCCCAGCTGCGCGTGCTCGGCTGGTCGGCCTTCGTCTATGTCATCGCCCAGCACACCTTCACCTTCTACCTGGTCACCTATCTCTTCGAGCATTGCGATCTCAGCATCGCCCGCGCCGGCCTCCTCCTGTCGATCTCGCAGCTCGCCGGCACGGCCATGCGGCTGGTGAGCGGCGCGATCGGTGACCGCATCCCGCGCATGGTGGTGCTGGGCTGGACGGGCATCGCCATGACGCTGGGCTGCGTCGCGATCGGCCTTTTGGAGGCCGACACGCCCTTCTGGCTGATCGCCCTGGTCGTCGTCGGCTACGGCTCGGTCGTCATCAGCTGGAACGGCACATCGCAGGCCGAGTTCGCCCATCTCTCGCCGCCCGGCGAGACGGCGGCCGTGGCGGCGGTGCAGACGGCGCTCGCCTTCTCAGGCGCGGTGTTCGGCCCGCCCCTGTTCGCGCTGATCGCCTCGACCGTAAGCTATCGCGCGGCGTTCTGGGCCGTGGCTGCTTGTGTGCTGGTATCTGCTGTCTGGCAGATTGCGACGCCGGTTCGCGGTGCAACAATGCTGTCATCCCGAACGAAGTGAGGGACCTTTACTGGCCAGCAAAGGTCCCTCGCTGCGCTCGGGATGACAGGGTGCGCGTACTCGCGCCAGAGCTTAAGGCTCCTTCATCCCCGCGACGGTGACGATCTCGCCCCACTTCTTCGTCTCGCTGGCCTGGAAGGTCGCCAGCTCCTCCGGCGTGCCGGGGAACGGGATGCCGTAGGTCGTGCGCGTCAGGTTGAGATAGCCCTCCGACTTCATCGCCTCGCGAATCAGCGCGTTCAGCTTTTCGACGATGGGCCGCGGCGTGCCGGCCGGCACATAGGCCCCCGTCCAGGCCCACATCTCGAAGCCCGGGATCGTCGAATCGACGGTCGGGAATTGCTCCAGCCCGGGGATCGGCTTCTTGCTGGTCACCGCGATGCCGCGCGCGCGGCCGTCGAGCACCGCCGGCAATCCGGCCGTGAAATCGGAGAAAATGATGTCGATCCGCCCGCCCATCAGGTCGGTGACGGCCTGCGGCTGGGTTTTGTAGGGCACGCCCAAAAGGTCGATCTTGGCCATGACACGGAACAGCTCGGCACCGCCGCGGCTGGAGCCGTTGCCGCTGCCGAACGAGAGCTTGCCCGGCTCCTTCCTGGCGAGCGCGATGAACTCGGCCAGCGTCTTCACCGGCAGCTCGTTCTTCACCATCACGACCTGCGCGCCCAGGGTCAGGCCGCACACCGGGGTGAAGCTCTTCAGCGGATCGTACATCAGCGACTTGTAGATGTGCTGGTTCATCGCCTGCGTGGTTTGGGTGGTGATGAACAGCGTGTAACCGTCGGGCGCGGCCTGGGCCGCCGCTTGCGCGCCGATCTGGCCTTCGGCGCCGGGCTTGTTCTCGACCACCACCGACTGGCCGGTGAGCTTGCCGAGCTCGTTGGCGATCACGCGCGCCACGGTGTCGGTCGCCGTGCCCGGGCCGAACGGCGCGATGACGCGGATCGGCTTGGATGGGAACTCCTGCGCGGCCGCCGGCAACACCCAGGCTGCAGCCGTCGCCGCAAGCACGCCACGTCTCAACATCTCTACCTCCCTGACCCTTATCGCGGCGGATTGTAGAGCAAGCCTCGGTGGTACGCTTCGCTACCCTTTCGTCAGGCGGGGCGCCTTTTGCCCACGACAGAAAGTTACAGAACGGTAACCAGTCACGCAGGCAATCCCTGTCGCAAAACCGTGATGAAGAAAGCGTTGTCATCCCGAGCGCAGCGAGGGACCTTTGCGAAATCCAAGGGAGGAAACGATGAAGCTCTACATGCACCCCGTATCGACGACGAGCCGTCCGGTGATGCAGTTCATCGCCGACAACAACATCAAGTGCGACATGGAAGTGGTCGATATCCTGAAGGGCCAGCACTACGAGCCGGCCTACAGCAAGATCAATCCCAACCATCTGATCCCGATGCTCGAGGACGGCGACTTCCGGCTGACCGAAAGTGCCGCGATCCTGCGCTATCTCGCCGAGAAGATCGATTCGCCGGCCTACCCCAAGGACCTCAAGCAGCGCGCCCGCGTGAACGAGGTCATGGACTGGTTCAACTCCAACTTCTACCGCGACTGGGGCTATGGCCTGATCTATCCGCAGCTTTTCCCGCACCTCAAGCGCGAGGATGCCAAGGTGCAGGAGGCCGTGGTCGCCTACGGCAAGGAGAAGTCGAAGATCTGGCTGCAGATCCTGAACGACCATTTCATCGGACCGAACAACAAGTACCTGTGCGGTAACCAGCTCACGGTCGCGGACTATTTCGGCGCCGCCATCACCACGGCGGGCGAGCTTGTCCATTGCGATTTCTCGGCCTATCCCAACATCAAGCGCTGGCTCGACACCTTCAAGGCCGGGCCGAACTACGCCAAGGTCTACGAAACCTTCACCGGCTTCTGCGCCTCGACCAAGGGGCAGCCTTGGCAGGCCATCACCTGATTGAGGAGAACGCGATGATCAAGGGTCTGCACCACAACGCCTATCGCTGCCGCGATTCGGAGGAGACCCGGAAGTTCTACGAGGACTTCCTCGGCCTGCCGCTGGTCAACGCCTTCAAGATCGAGACGACCCAGACCGGCCGCAAGACCGGCGCAGGCGTGCTGCACTCCTTCTTCCAGCTCGACGACGGCTCGTGCCTCGCCTTCTTCGAGGCGCCCGACATGCCGTTCGAGTTCAAGGAGCAGCACGACTTCGACCTGCACATCGCGCTCGAGGTCGAGCCCGACGCGCTCGACAAGATGTTCGCCAAGGGCAAGGCCGACGGCCACGAGGTGCGCGGCGTCAGCGACCACAAGTTCATCCGCTCGATCTACTTCCGCGATCCCAACGGCTACGTCATCGAGCTGACGGCCAAGGTCCCGGGCATGGAACGCGACATGGATCCCAAGCAGAACCATGCCCGCGACATCCTGAGCGGCTGGCAGGCGAACAAGGGCAAGGCGAAAGCGGCGTAACGACAAGAACGACGGAGGAAACGATGAAGCGTGGCGTGTGGGGCGCGTTGATCGCCCTGATGAGTGCTGTCGCGTTCTCCTCATCCTCCGTCGCCGCCGACCCGCCGCAGTTCCAGGTCGACCCGTTCTGGCCCAAGCCTCTGCCCAACAACTGGCTGCTGGGCCAGGTGGCAAGCGTCGCGGTCGGGCCCGACGACCATGTCTGGCTGCTGCAGCGACCCCGCTCGCTGACCGACGATGAGAAAGGCGCGACCTTGAAGCCGCCGCGCAACAAATGCTGCGCGCCGGCGCCGTCGGTCATGGAGTTCGATGCCGACGGCAATTTCATCCAGGGCTGGGGTTTCCCGGAGACCACGCCGTGGGTCGCCAACGAGCATGGCATCCATGTCGACAAGGCGGGCTTCGTGTGGATCGCCGGCAACGCGGCCAACGACAGCGCCATCTTCAAGTACACCAAGGACGGCAAGCCGGTGCTGACCATCGGCAAGCTCGGCCCGACCGGCGGCAGCAACGACACCACCCTGCTCGGCCGGCCGGCCGACATCCAGGTCGATACTGACGCCAAGGAGGTCTTCGTCGCCGACGGCTACGGCAACCGTCGCGTCATCGTGTTCGAATCGGAGACCGGCGCCTACAAGCGGCACTGGGGCGCCTACGGCAACAAGCCCAACGACGACAAGCAGCCGGCCTACGATCCGGCCGCACCGCCCTCGCAGCAGTTCGCCAACCCGGTGCACTGCGCCAAGCCGTCGCGCGACGGCCACGTCTATGTCTGCGACCGCACCAACAACCGCATCCAGGTGTTCAAGAAGGACGGCACCTTCGTCACCGAGTGGTTCTACGACAAGAGCACGCTCGGCGCCGGCGCGGTGTGGGACCTGAACTTCTGGCCCGATGCCAACCAGACCTGGTTGTTCAACATCGATGGCGAGAACAATCTTCTGCGCATCCTGCAGCGCAGCGACGGCAAGGTCGTCGGCAGCTTCGGCCGCTCGGGCCGCAATGCCGGCCACTTCCACTGGGTGCACAGCATCGCCGTCGATTCCAAGGGCAACATCTATACAGGCGAAGTCGACAACGGAAAGCGCGTGCAGAAGTTCAAGCCGAACGCCGCGCCGTAGCCGTCAACCGAGGGGCGCACGAACGTCGATGACGGCAAAACTGTCATCCCGAGCGTAGCGAGGGACCTTTCACTGCGCCCGGATCGGCAAGGTCCGCCCATGTCGGATTGGATGCCGTCACCAGAGCGTCCTTTTTTATCTCGGCGCCATCCTTTGATTTGCTTCTCGCGGGTGATGGCTTCGTCGACGAACTGAAACTCTTCGACATGGACCAGTGTGTTGAGACGGTATTTGCGCGTAAAGGATCCGCCTCTCCCGTCAACATGATCGGCAAGCCGGGTTTCAAGATTGTTGGTGACGCCCACGTACATGACGTTCCGCTTAACGTTCGTCAGGATGTAGACGTAGTAGGCGTGCATCAGGCTCCCTCGCCGCCGGAGACTAGTGCGACGAGACGTCTTTTCTGTGGCCTTAAAGGTCCCTCGCTCCGCTCGGGATGACAGCTCCTGCATCAACTTCAGTGCATCATCCCAGCCGGCGTCGGTAGAGCGCGATCAGGCGCTCCCAGTGGCGCTCGGCGGCGGGCTTGTCGTAGCACCAGCGTTCCGGGAAGGCGAAGCCGTGGTGGACGCCTGGATGGACTTCGAGCTCGCCCGCCGCGCCTGACGCATCGAACAGCTTCTTCAGCTCCTTGACCATGTCCGGCGGCGCGAGCTCGTCGTGTTCGGCGCAGGAGATGTAGAGTTCGCCCTTGGCCTTGCCCAAGGTGAGATGCGGGCTCTCGACCGCGTCGCTCACCAGCCATGTGCCATAGAACGAGGCGGCCGCGGCGATGCGGTCGGGATAGCGCGCCGCCGCGGCCAGCGAATACGGCCCGCTCATGCAGTAGCCATGGGTGCCGACCGGTCCCTTCTTCGATTCCTTCTGCGAATCGGCGAAGGCGATCAGGGCGGCGACGTCGTCCATGACCGGCGGAATCGTCATCTTGGTGCGCACCGCCCGCATGCGGGCCTGCTCGGCGCTGCCCTTGTCCAGGACGTCGGGCCCATATTTCGTGTCCTTGCCAGCGCGGTAGTAGAGGTTGGGCAGCAGCACGTAGTAACCCACCGTCGCCAGCCGCCGCGCCATGTCGTAGAGCTCCTCGCGGATGCCCGGCGCATCCATCAGGAACAGCACCGGCGGATAGGGCCCTCCCCGTTCCGGATGGCAAACGAAGGTTTCGATCGCGCCATCCTTGGTCGGGATGTCCAGAATCTTCTCGATCATGTCCTTCACTTCCTCCGTTTGCCTTGTTGGCCATGGCAGCACCTTGGTAGGCTTAGCTCAACAACAAAGCCCTGGGAGGGGACCTTTATGAAGCGTGTGTTCTGCGTGGCAGCTCTTGCGGTCGCGGCCATGGCCGCACCTGCGTCGGCGCAACAACTGGCCGATGGCACGGTGAAGCTGGGTGTGCTCACCGACATGTCGAGCCTCTACTCCGACATCAACGGCCCCGGTGCGGTGATCGCCGTGCAGATGGCGATCGAGGATTTCGGCGGTTCGATCGGCGGCAAGAAGATCGAGATGGTGCAGGCCGACGTGCAGAACAAGGCCGACGTGGCCGCCACCATCTCCGGCCGCTGGTACGACACCGAGGGGGTCGACGCGATCCTGGGGTCCGGTGCTTCGTCCTCGTCGATCGCCACCTCGCGTGTGGCCAATGACAAGAAGAAGATCTACCTCGCCACCGATCCGGCCTCGTCGGACATCACCGGCAAGCTCTGCAACCCCTACACGGTGCACTGGGTCTACGACACTTTCGCGCTCGCCAACGGCACGGGCTCGGCGGTGGTCAAGGCGGGTGGCAAGAGCTGGTTCTTCCTCACCGCCGACTACGCCTTCGGCTATGCCCTGCAGCGCGACGTCGCCAACGTCGTCACCAAGAACGGCGGCAAGGTGCTGGGCGAGGTCCGCCATCCGATCAACACCAACGACTTCTCGTCATTCCTGCTGCAGGCCCAGGCCTCCAAGGCGCAGGTCATCGGCCTGGCCAATGCCGGCGGCGACACCATCAACTCGATCAAGCAGGCGTCGGAATTCGGCATCGTCAAGGGCGGCCAGAAGCTCGCCGGCCTCCTGGTGTTCGTGTCCGACGTGCACTCGCTCGGCCTGGAGCGCGCCCAGGGCTTGAACCTGACCGAGGCTTTCTACTGGGACCTCAACGACAAGACCCGCGCCTTCTCCAAGCGTTTCGCTGCCAAGCATAACGGGAAGATGCCGACCAGCATCCAGGCCGGCTTCTATTCGGCCGCGCTGCAGTACCTCAATGCCGTCAAGGCCGCCAACACCGACAACAGCGACCAGGTGATGGCCAAGCTCAAGGAGATCAAGTGGGACGATCCGATCTTCGGCCTGAGCTACATCCGCCAGGACGGCCGCAAGATGCACGACATGTACCTGTTCGAGGTCAAGAAGCCGTCGGAGTCCAAGGGTCCCTGGGACTACTACAAGCTCGTGACCAAAATGTCGGCCGAGGAGGCCTTCCGCCCGCTCGACCAGGGCGAATGCCCGATGATCAAGAAGAACTGAAGCAAGGAGACAGCCATGGCTGACCAGAGCCACGTCTACGTCGGTGTCGCAGGCTACTTCGGCAAACCGGACCATCCCGGCAAGGTCGGCGTCTTCCGCCGCCCCGCGTCGGGCGGCGACTGGCAGCACGTACTCGGCACCGTGGAAGCCTACACGGTCTTCGTGCATCCCAAGGATCCCGAGACCGTGTTCGCCGGCACCAACGACGGCGTGTGGCGCAGCACCGACCGCGGCGCCACCTTCCGGCGCACCGGCTTTCCCGATGCCAAGAGGCAGGTCTGGTGCTTCATGGTCGACAGCCGCGAGCCCGCGCGCATCTTCGCCGGCGCCTCGCCGATCGACGTCTATCGCAGCGACGACGGCGGCGCGAACTGGAAAAAGCTCGCGACGCCGGTGATCGGCACCCACTGCAAGGGGCCGTTCGCCTCCCGCGTCATGCGCTTCGCCCAGAATCCCAAGAAGCCCGACGAGATCTACGCCGCGCTGGAAATCAACGGCGTGATGCGCAGCACCGACGGCGGCGAGACCTGGCAGGATTGCAGCGAGGGCCTGATCAAGCTTTCCGAGCGGCCACATCTCAAGAGCAAGATCGTGAGCGACACCACGGCCGAGGGCATGCTCGACGGCCATGCCGTGACCATCAACGCCGCCGACCCCGATTCGCCGGTCGTGGCGCTGCGCATGGGCCTGTTCCGCACCCGCGACGGCGGCAAGAGCTGGCAGGACATGGAGGTCGGCCGCTTCTCGCCCACCACCTACGGCCGCGATGTGAAGGCTTCGCCGACCGAGCCCAACACGCTCTACGCCGCCCTGAGCGTCGCCGCCGCCAGCCACGACGGCGGCCTCTATCGCAGTGCCGACGGCGGCGAGAGCTGGCAGCGCTTCGACAAGGTCCAGGTGCACGGCACGATCATGTCGATCGGCCTGCACCACAGCGATCCCGCCCAGGTCTATATCGGCGCCCGCTACGACGGCGAGGTGTTCGGCACCAAGGATGCCGGCAAGACCTGGCAGGCGATGCCGCTGCCAGGCGAGGTCCAGCACATCTACTCGGTGGCTTGCGGGTAAACGACAGAAGCTAGTGCAACCATTGCACTAGTGGAGGCATTGTGGTAACGCTTTACCGAGGGGCGGCATGGCGAATTGCCGTCTACGGACGCGACCACGGCATTCCGCATTTTCACATCGAAGGTCCAGGCTTTCGAGCCTCGGTGGGCATCGAACGCTTGGAATTGATCGTTGGGACAGTTCGGCGAGGATTCTCGGCGCAGCGCGAGAGTGGGCGCGTCGGCACCAAGACGAGTTGATGGCCACGTGGCGGGAGTTGAACGGGTGAGTTCAAGCGACAAGATGCGCACCATCGTTGCGGCCAGGGCCAAGGCAAAGCCGCCAACGACGCTGTCCTTGAGATGGTCCGACGGCACCCGAGCCGACGTGGATCTCCACCCAATGCTGCGTGACAGGAAGCTGCGCGCGCTACGCGAGCCATCCGAATTCGCGCGCGTTCATATTGGCGAGTGGGGTCATTCCCTGGAATGGCCGTCCGGTGTGGAATTGGGCGCCGATACTCTTTGGCTGGAGACGCTATCAGCGACGGGACATGAGGATGCCCGCATCTTCCTGGAATGGCGCCTGAGGCACGGCTTGTCGCTCGCGAAGGCAGCCGATGCACTCGGCCTGTCGCGTCGCATGGTTGCCTATTATTCCAATGGCGAGAAGCCGATCCCCAAGACGATTCTCCTCGCCTGCAAAGGATGGGAAGTCAGCCACGCGGCATAGGTCTGTCTTCCTCGGCCTTGGCCGCGAACTCGGCGGCGCGTGCCGGAAACAAGTAAGCCAGCATCGCGGCAGCGGCGGCAAAGGCCGACGGCGACGCCGGCCTCGAGCCGCTGGCCTTGAGCGCACCATGCACGACGACAACGCCCAGCCGGGCGGTAGCCCCCTTATAGTGCCAGGCTGCGGCGACGGCATCGTCCAGAGCGGCGCGGAACAGGGCGAGATGGCGGACGGACAACGGCAACGTGACGAAGCCGAGCTGCATCTCGTCGAGGATCATCTCGTTCCAGCGGTAGACGGCACCACCGGCGGCCCACCACTGGAAGCGCGCGTTGTCCTCAGGCTTGCGCTTGGCGACCATGGCCTTCAGCGCAGCCTGCTCGTCCGCGCCAATCGCCGATGCGGCAGGGCGTTCGATTTGCCTATAGGATTTCACGAGCCAGCCCTGGGCGCTCGGTGCCGTAGCGCTGACCTTGTCGTTCGGCGCGCGTGGGCGGGGCGGACAGCGCTCCAGCAGCCGTAGCGCACGCCACGAGCGTGGCCGTCAGGGCCGCTCGCCTCGGATGCCTGATCGAATGTTCCATGGTTTTTCCTTTCTCGACGGCAATGCTGCGTGGCGCGTGTGCTCCCGCGAGCGAGCTGCGTCGTTGGCCAGAATACCGGAAGAGTTGACCGCGACGCCAAATCGCCGGTTGCGTCACCGCGCGGTCGTTGGGAAAACCCATGCGACCCCTGCCCTGTCATGAGGCGTAACGATGACCAGGCCCCGTTCTTCGCGACGACAGTTCCTCAAGACCGGTGCGGCACTCGCCGGCACGGCGGTCGCCGGCGATGTCGTTCACGCCCAGGCGCCCAGCATCACCGGCGGCAGCGAATCGCGCTTTCCTTCGGCCGACGCGCCGGGCTCCAGCGACGGCGGCTACAACATCCTGTTCGTCCTGACCGACCAGGAACAGTACATGGGCTACTCGTGGCCCTTCCCCGTGCCCGGCCATGAACGCCTGCGCCGCACCGGCACCTTCTTCGAGAACCATCACATCGCGGCGGACATGTGCTCGGCCTCGCGCGCGGTGATCTATACCGGCCTGCACATGCCGCATAACGGCATCTTCGACAATGCCGGCGTGCCTTACATGAAGAGCCTGGATCCCAAGCTGCCGACCATCGGCAAGATCCTGCGCAAGCTCGGCTACTACACCGCCTACAAGGGCAAGTGGCATCTCAATGCCGCGATGGCCGTCGAGAACCAACCCGACGACATCAAGGCGCTGTTCGAATCGACGATGGACAAGGACTACGGCTTCTACGACTACACCGGCACCGGCGATTACATCGAGGGCGCGCTCGGCGGCTACCACTACGATGCCATTACTTCGGCACAGGCCGCGCAATGGCTGAAGGCCAAGGGCCGGCCGATGACCGACCGCAAGCAGCCCTGGTACCTCGCGGTCAATCTCGTCAATCCACACGATGTGATGTGGCTCAACACCGACCTGCCCGGCCAACCGGTGCAGGCCAAGGACGCCCAGCTCAAGATCGCCGGTGTGCCCGCCGACACGCTCTACCAGAACGAATGGAACAGTGTTCCGGTGCAGAACACCTGGCAGCAACCGCTCGATGCGCCGGGCCGCGTGGCCGCGCATCGCCTCTATCACGAGGCCAACGGCTACCTGACAGGGCTGATTCCCAACGACGAGTGGCGGGTGCGCAAGCGCCAGGATTACTACTTCAACTGCCATCCGCGACGTCGACCAGCAGGTCGTCCAGATCCTCGATCAGCTCGACCGGCTCGGCCTCACCGACAAGACCATCGTGATCTTCACCTCTGACCACGGCGAGCTTCTGGGCTCCCACGGCGGCCTCTCCGGCAAGGGTACGACGGCCTACAGCCAGCAGAACCACGTTCCGATGGTGATCGTGCATCCCGCCTTCCCGGGGCCGCAGCGCTGCCGCGAGACGACGTCGCATCTCGACATCGTCCCGACCATCGTCGCCATGACCAGCAAGTCGACGGCGCCCGTGGTCGACACCATGGCGCGCATGAAAGGCAAGGACCTGACGCCGCTGCTGCGACAGCCGGTCAATCCGGCCTTCTCCCAGGCACGCGGCGGCGTGCTGTTCTGCTACAGCCAGCTCATGGTGCACGACCCGGGCTTCACCAAGTTCCTCTACGAAACACTGCACAACAAGCAGATCGCCAAGGCTGACCATCTCCGGGCGATCGAGCTCTTCCCGATCGATTGGTCGCTGCGCGTCGCCATCCGCTCGATCACCGACGAGCGCTATCGCTTCACGCGCTACTTCCCCTTCCGCGCCTTCAACACGCCCACGACACTGGACGATCTGCGCGCCAAGAACGATCTCGAGCTCTACGACCTGCGTAACGATCCCGACGAGGTCATAAACCTCGCCTACGACTTCGACGCCAACCGCGACCTGATCGCGTCCATGAACACCAAGCTCAATGCCCTGATCGCCGCCGAGATCGGCGTCGACGACGGCAGCTTCCTGCCGTTCAAGGATTTCGTCGACTGGGACACGGCAGCCAGCGTCAATCTTTAGGACGCATGACGCTCGTTGCAGGCAAGACTGTCATCCCGAGCGCAGCGAGGGACCTTTGCTCATGGCCATTAAGGTCCCTCGCTGCGCTCGGGATGACAGCGGACCCTACTTCTCCACCGTCGCCGCGTCGGCGTTGCGGCCGCCCAGCATCTGGCCGACCGACGACGACACCGTGCGCTCGCGGCCGGTGTCGATCCTGACCGTCGCGGTCATGCCGGCGCGCAACGACGGCTCGCCGGCCTGCGGCGACAAGCGCAGCTTCACGGGCAGGCGCTGCACGACCTTGACCCAGTTGCCCGAGGCATTCTGCGGCGGCAGCACGGCGAACTCCGCGCCCGTCGCCGGGCTGAGACTCTCGACCACGGCCTCCCAGGTCACGTCGGGATAGGTGTCGAGCACCACCTTGGCCTTCTGGCCGACCCGCACGTGCGTCAGCTCGGTCTCCTTGAAGTTGGCCTCGACCCACGGCCGGCTCACCACCACCAGCACGAACAGCGGCGCCGCGGCCTTGACCTGCTCGCCCTGCTGCGCGCGCATGTTCACCACCACGCCGTCGACCGGCGCACGGATGGTGGTGCGCGCCAGATCGAGCGCTGCACGCTCCCGAGCCGCCGTCTTGTCGCGCACCAGGTGATGCTCCTCGGCCGGCATCTGCGGATCGCCGTTCAGCACCACCAGGACTCGCTGCAGCTTCTCGCGCACCGAGTTGACGCGGTCGGCGGCGGCGCGCGCGTCGTTCTGCGCTTCCTCTCGCTTGGACGCCGAGGTCACTCCTTTGGTCGCGAGTTCTTCCTGGCGCTGCCACTGGCGCTTGAAGTAGTCGGCACGCGCCCCGGCGTCTGCCAGCTCGGCCACCACCTCACGCCAGGTGCCGCGCAGCGTCTCGACCTGGCTGCGCGCGGCGTCGAGCTCGGCTTCGGCGCTGTCGAGCGCGAGCTTGAAGGGCCGCGCTTCGATGGTCATCAGCGGCTCGCCGGCGCGGACCTCCTGATGGTCGTGCACCAGCACGCGGCGCACCTGCCCTGAGATTTCCGGCGCGATCTGCACGATGTGCGCCTTCACATAGGCATTGTCGGTGCTGACATAGCGTCCGCCCGACAGCCACCAGAACACGCCGCCCGCCACCGCCACCAGCGGCACGGCGACCAGCAGGATGAGCCGCAGCCCGGCCTGACCGCGCCTCATGGCGCGGCTCCGGCCAACGCCTGAAGCCGGCCCTTCACCTTGGCGGTGAGCTCGGCATATTGCGCGCGCTCGTCGGCCGACAGGGGCGCCAGCGCATCGTCGACCGTCGATTCGGCGATTGCCCACATGACGGTGTGGACCTTGCGGGCATCCGCCGTCAGATGCAGGCGGTTGATGCGCCGGTCGCCGTTGTCCGGCCGACGCTCGACCCAGCCGTTCTTCTCCATGCGGTCGATCATGCGGCCGGCGCTGGCGCGGTCGATCTCCAGCATGTCGGCGAGCTCTGTCTGGCTGACGCCCGGCCGGCGGTAGACCCTGGTCAGCACCAGCCATTGGCCACGCGTCAGCCCCATGTCGCGCACCCGCCGGTCGAACACGGTGCGGATCAGGCGCGCCACGTCCGACAGCATGTAGCCGATATAGCCGTCGTCTTCGGG
The DNA here is from genome assembly GCA_963809025.1 of uncultured Alphaproteobacteria bacterium. Classification (GTDB taxonomy): domain Bacteria; phylum Pseudomonadota; class Alphaproteobacteria; order Reyranellales; family Reyranellaceae; genus Reyranella. The sequence goes on from CAWEIE010000033.1 coordinate 392,319, forward strand.
CCCGGAAGCGGGGTGGCTCATAATTGTTGCCTAGGCTACAATAGACTTGGCTATGACTTCAAGTGCCTCCGCCAGCTCCCCAGCAACCCAGGCCGAACCCACCAGCCCGGCCGAAACCTTCTCGGTCGGCCGCCGGGTCCTCATCCTCATCATGGTGGTGATGGGTTCGACGCTTTACGCCACCACCCTGCTGATCGCCTCGACGCTGCTGCCGCAGATGCAGGGCACCATGTCGGCCACCCAGGACGAGATCGCCTGGGCGATGACCTTCAACATCCTGGCCACCGCCGTGATGACGCCGATGACGGGCTGGCTCGCCGCCCGCTTCGGCCGGCGCGAGACCATGACCTGGTCGGTGCTGCTGTTCACGGCCACGACCTTCATGTGCGGTGCGGCCAATTCGCTCGAGACGCTGATCCTGTGGCGCGTGCTGCAGGGCGCCTTGGGCGCGCCGGTGATCCCTCTGTCGCAGACCATCCTGCTCGACGCCTTTCCCAAGCGGCAGCAGGGCCTGGTGACCTCGATCTTTGGCATGGCCGTCGTCATCGGACCGGTGATCGGGCCGACGCTCGGCGGCCTGTTGTCGGAAGTCTACAGCTGGCGCTGGGCGTTCTACATGATCGTGCCGGTCGGCCTGATCTCCTTCATCGGGCTGCGCCTCACCCTGCCGGCCGACCGTCCCACCGGTCGTGTGGCGCTCGACTGGACCGGCTTCCTGTCGCTCTCCGTCGCCATCGCCTGCGTGCAGCTCGTGCTGTCGCGCGGCCAGCGCCTCGACTGGTTCGAGTCGGGCGAGATCCTGGTCGAGACCTTCGTCGCCATCCTCGCCTTCTGGATCTTCATCGCCCACAGCCTGACGGCGCAGCGGCCGTTCCTCAATCTCGGCCTGCTGCGCGATCGCAACTACTCGCTCGGGCTTGTGCTGGTGATGATCTACGGCATGCTGAACTTCACGCCCATGGTGCTGCTGCCGCCCCTGCTGCAGCAGCATGCCGGCTTTCCCGACATGCTGATCGGCGAGATCATTGCCGCGCGCGGAGTCGGCGCCACCATCGGCTTCTTCCTGGCGATCTTCGTCGGCCGCATGGACCCGCGCATCGGCCTCATCGGCGGCTTCGCCCTGCAGGTGATCTCGGGCCTCTGGCTGATGGCGCTCGACCTCAATGTCGACGCCGCCACGCTGATGGCCAACAGCCTGGTGCAGGGCATCGCCATCGGCGTCATCTGGGTGCCGCTGACGCTCGCCACCTTCGCCACCACCAGCTCGGCCAATCTCGCCGAGGGCACCGCCGTCTACCACCTGCTGCGCAACATCGGCTCGAGCTTCTTCATCTCGATCTGCGTCGCCGAGGTGGTGCGTGCCTCGAGCGCCAACTACAGCCGCCTGGTCGAGATGGTGAACCCCTTCAACCGATCGCTGCTGCTGCCCTGGGTGACGGGCGCCTGGGACACCGAGACGGTCGTGGGGCTGGCCAAGCTCTCCAAGGAGATCGGCCGGCAGGCGGCGATGCTGGGCTACATCAACGCCTTCGGCCTCTACACGCTCGCCTCGGCGATGGCGATTCCGCTCATCCTGCTGGTGGGCGGGCGGTCGCGAGCGCGCTAGAGCATGATGGGTCCAACTGGAATCAGCTGGACCCATCATGCCCCCTACAACACGCATTCCGCTCTAGCATCTGGTACGTGCATAGATGGCGACCGAAACAGACAACCTGGTCGAGGTCGTGCGTCGGCTGGAACATCAGCCATTGCGCAACGTCGTCCTCCTGAAACACATCGAAGCGTTTCCCGAGCACGTTTCAGTCGCGCAGGTTTCCGATGGACCGGATACGGCGACACTGGTTCTCCTGGATACGACCGGAAGCACCTACGATCGAGAGACCTATCCGCAGGCGGCATACGCCGCGCTCATATCGAGCGACCATCCTCGCCTGACGCGACGGCTGCTCAGCGCCGTGCCGGCCTGCGGCAATGCCGTGTTCAAGCTCGCCAGCGATGACGATCGCAACGTCGTCGGTGAACGCTTTCCGATCAGCCGGGCCACGAGCTTCCTCTCCTTCACCGGCAACGAGCATGCGATCTTTGTCGCCAATAGCCAGGTCTCGGTCTCGACGTCGGCATCCGACGGTGCGCTTCGTCTGTTCGAAAGCCAGGGACATCCGAGGGACTGGCTGCTTCCCCTGCTGGCGTCAGACCGCGCCTTTGTCTGCGTTCTGGAACATGATGCAGAGCCTCGCTCGGTGTGCATCGCCTTCGAGAACCATCGACAGATCTGGGAGATCGGAGGCATCGTGACGCCGATGCCGCATCGTGGCCAAGGCTTCGCCGCTCGCGTGGTGCGAACGGCGCTGGCCGAACTGCAGCGCCGCAAGCTGGTCGCACGCTATCAGGTGAACGAGGACAATCTGCCGTCGATTCGCCTCGCCACGTCGGTCGGGCTGCGGCAGTTCCTGCAGCTCACCCATTTCCGCACGTGGTAGTCTCCCTTCATCCTCACGAGAGGCACGCCTGCCCTCGCCCGGGCCGATCAGGCCTCCGTCAAAGTCCGTGGGGTCCGGTCAAGGTCGTGGGGGGACATGCGGCGGGGCGGTCCGCCTCAGGTCTTCATCACGCCGACCGGAAAGGCACCTGGGCCAGTGATTCCCCGCAATGTCGGACCCTTCGGCGCTTGTATCCGCGCGTTAGGTCTGTCGATGTATCCTCCCGGTGGCCGCGCTTTCTCGGGATCGCCGCTGCGATCGCCGAGCATTGGGGAACACGGTCGTCCAATAGTGCGGACCGCTGCTATTCCGGCTTCGCGGTCTGCTCGGCTTCTTCGTGACTTCCAGCAAGCTTTCGCCAATTGACGGCTGCGGCCAGCATTACGTCGCGGTCTGCGTACGAGAGCGCGAACTTGGCCAGATGATCGCACTGAATCGCGTGCCTGTAGCACTCTTCTGCTGTTTCCATGGTTTTCCCCGTTTCGGTGAGCGAGCCCCATCCAAGGGGCAAGTCTAATGAAGGCTCCTGCGAGCCATCCGACGTCCTTCATCAGTAAGCGCAACGACCCGCACCGCAGGCCGGCCTTCTTGTTGGTGCTCAAGCACCACAACCCAACCGCGCTCCACAGCCCGCGCCAAGGTTTCTACCTTCTCCTCAATGTCACGTAACGGCCGCCACGTTTCCGGCGTCCCGCTGATGGCGTCGAAAATCTTGTAGACGAGGTAACGGGCAGCGATGTCGACCGCTGCGGCGGGACGTTTCGGTTTGCCCTTGTCGCTGACTTGCAGATACCGTGACATGAGCTTGTCATAGGTGGCCGTGCCGGATTGGTACACGGGCCTAAGGAGTTACCTCAGAGGACGCGATGGAGAGAGCGCACCGGCCCTCGCGCACAGAGATGATCACGCGCGCACCTGGGGCACGCACAGCGCTCCCTCGGCACGCCCTCTCGTCACACAGGTGGCCACCGATGCAGGCGCCATATGCTCCCGCAGCGGATACCAAGTCCGCTCCAGACAAGAAGGCCCCAACAGTCGCGCGAGCTTCGACCATCCGATAGTGCGTGCTGCTCCCCCGTTCCGATCAACGACAAGCACGAAGCGTCCGATCAATTAAGCCGAGTGTGAGTCGGCTTGGGCACCTAGCGGCGCCGAACCACCAGCCGTTCGAAAGGGGCCTCGATAATGTGGCGGTAGAGGAATGTGACGACAGCAGAGAGGATGGCTGTCAGATAGATGAGCAGCACCACGGCCGCTGCGGCCACCAGCACCCACGGCATGCAATAATACCAAGCGTTTGGGCTGGTCTCCGCTTTACCAAAGCGCCAAGCCCTCTGCTTGATCCAGTCGATGTGAGCCATCGATGCTCCTCTCACTCCTGCATCACCACACTGAAAGCGCGGCGTACGCGAGCAACAGCAAGCCGAACAAGGTCATTGCCAGCGAGAGCAGGTCTGGCCATGCCCAAGGCCGCCTCTCTTGAATATGATCCACGGCGTTCCTTCCTGTTTTTGGAAGCGTAACGCCTTTTGCAAGACCTGAACCGTCGTTACATTGCGGTACTACTTTGGGCTAAGTCCCTACATCGATCCGAGCCAGCAGGTTACGATTGCTAGATGGTCCCCAAGCTCCACCGCGCGGGTCTGCGTCCGCAAGGCGAAGCCGACGCCGGCCGGTCGCCATGGTCGGGTTGTCAGAAAAACCCGACCATATGCCGCAGACGCTGGCCGAATCCGGGATCGACAAGCGCGACGAAGCCGACGTCGTGATCGCGTCACACATGAAGAGTCGACGTCGCAAAAGCGCGACGCGATCGCATGTTAGAATTTTGTTAGAAGTCTTTCGGCTCTGGCCCTAAGTGCCTGAAATCGTTGGCGTCCCCTACGGGATTCGAACCCGTGTCGCCGCCGTGAAAGGGCGGTGTCCTAGGCCTCTAGACGAAGGGGACAAAGGGCCAAAGAGCGGCAGCATGTAGCGGCTCGCGGCCGGCAAATCAAGCCAGCACTGAGCCCGCCGCCGGGGCGGCGTCGTCGATCTGCAGGCGCACACTGTCGCGGCCGCCATAGCGGTCGATGCGCAGTGCGCCCGCGACATGCAGCACGGGCCGTGCCGGGTCGAGCAGCGCCGGGCCGAGCGCCGTCTGGCTGGCGCGAAAGGCGATGGCCTCGATGCGGCCGCGCTCGGCGCCGACCAGCGAGCAGCGCACATGGCCCTCGCCCACCGGCTGCGCGTGGTTGACGCGCACCGAGGTGAGCGCGAAGCGCGGCAGGGCGTTGCCGGCGCCGAACGGCCCTGCCCGCTCGATCATGCCGACCAGCTCCTGCGTCGCCGCGCCCGGCGCCAGGGCGGCGTCGATGCCGAGCTCGCGCATGGCGGGCGCCACGCCGAGCTGCGGCGCGATCCTTTCGTCGAGGAACTTCGCGAGATCGGCCAGCGTGTCCTTGGCCACGGTGAGGCCGGCAGCCATGGCGTGCCCGCCGCCGTTCACCAGCAGGCCCGCCTGCCGCGCGGCGATCACCGCCGCGCCGAGATCGACGCCCTTGACCGAGCGGCCCGATCCCTTGCCGAGCTCGCCATCCATGCCGATGACGAAGGCCGGCCGGCCGTAGCGTTCGACCAGTCGGCTCGCGACGATGCCGATCACCCCGACATGCCAGCCTTCGCTTTCCACCACGAGCGCCGACGGCAGTCCCTTGCGGTCGGGGCCGTAGAGGCCCTCGATGCGCGTGATCGCCTGGTCCAGCACCTCGCGTTCGATGGCGCGGCGCTCCGCGTTGAACTCGTCCAGCCTGAGCGCCAGTGCGCCGACTTCCTCCGGATTGTCGCTGGCCAGCAGCCGCGCGCCGAGATCGGCCTGTCCGACGCGGCCGCCGGCATTGACGCGCGGGCCCAGCATGAAGCCGAGATGATAGGCGCCCGGCGGCTCGCGCAGGCGCGCCACGTCGGCCAGCGCGGCCAGGCCGATGTTGCTGCGGTCGGCCATCACCCGCAGGCCCTGGCGCACCAGCGCCCGGTTGACGCCGGTCAGCGGGACGACATCGCACACAGTCCCCAAGGCGACGAGGTCGAGCCACTGGCGCAAGTCCGGCTCGGTGCGGCCTGCGCCGTACCAGCCCGCCTCGCGCAGGGCGCGATTGACACCGACCGCCAGCAGGAAAGCCACGCCCACCGCCGCCATCTGCTTGTGCGGGCTGCTATCGTCCAGGCGATTGGGATCGACCACCGCCACCGCCTGCGGCAGCGCGATCTCCGCCATGTGATGGTCGATGACGATCAGGTCGAGGCCCACGCGCCTCGCCTCGGCCAGCGGCTCGAAGGCGGTGATGCCGCAGTCGACCGTGATCACGACCGCGGCACCCTGCTCCTTGATGCCGAGCAGCGCCGGCGTATTGGGGCCGTAGCCTTCCTTGCGCCGGTCGGGAATGTAGACGGCGACGTTGCCGCCGACCGCCCGGAAGAAGCGCGCCAGCAGCGCCGACGAGGTCGCACCATCGACGTCGTAGTCGCCGAACACCACGATCTTCTCGCCCTCGCGGACCGCGCGCACGACGCGCGCGACGGCGGCGTCCATGTCCTTGAGATGCGAGGGATCGGGCAGGAACTTGCGCAGGGTCGGCTCGAGGAAATCCGGCACGCCTTCGAGATCGACCTCGCGCGCTGCCAGCAAGCGGCAGATCGCGTCGGGCAGGCCATGGCGCTGCGCCATGGCGAGCGCCATCCGCTCGTCGGCCAGCCGAGCCGCCCACCGCCGGCCGGTGAGCGAGCGCTCGATGCCGAGGAAGGCTGCACGCGCGGCGCGGAACTCCGAAGACATGCGGCACCTTAGCCTACTTCGCTGTGGACAGCGGGACCGTCGCCTCGCACGTGCCGTGAAGACGACTTATTGCAGCGACTGTCGTTCCACCGATGTGGACGTGCCGGGCCCCGCAGATAATATGCCGAGGCAATGCGCGCCCATCCGAAGACGACTTTGAGCCGGCAGGCCTGATGCCCCTGTACTGGACGATCAACTCGAAGGCGCGACTGTTCACAGGAGTAGCTGAGGGTGATGTGACGATCGGCGACGCCATCGACCTCCTGGAGGCGATGGAGGGCGCGAAGGCGATGTCCTATCGCAAGCTGTTCGATGGCCGCGACGCCACCCCGAGCCTGTCGCCCGACGAATTGCTTTCGCTGTGTGCCAGGATCCGCTCCTACCATGAGCACGGCATGATGGGCGCCCTGGCGCTCGTCGCCACGGCCGAGCAGACCACGGTTTTCGCCCGCCTGCTTGGAGCACTGGCGTCGGCCAAGCGGCCGATCAAGCTGTTCGAGACCCCCCGGCAGGCGCGAAACTGGATCGAAGACCAAGCCAAGGAACGTGAGACGCCCTGACGCGTTCATGTTCTGCGGAGCGGGCGATCCCGGCATGGTCGGCCCCTGACCGCCACAGGAAAGGCATGCGTGGGATTCTCGCACCGCTCAGCCCACACGAAGAGATCACGCTTCGCCGCGTGGCGCTGGGCTTCGGCCGGCGAGACCACTTGCCGGAGCAGCATATCCGGCGGCTGGAGCAGCTTGCCCTCATCGAGGAGGCCGACGGCGCCCTGCGCCTGACCGAGCTCGGCCTGCAGCGCTATGCCGGGCTCGAAAGGCCCGTCAAATGGAACACCGACACGGCCGCCGAAGACGTGAGCCGCCTGCTGACCGACCGGCCGAAGCCGGATGACGGGTCCTAGCTCGCCCGCCCCTTACGCCGGCGAACGGAACTCCTCGCGCGGATAGCCTTAAGCGACGACGGCTGCATCGTTGACCTCGAGGATATGCCCCCAGTCCGTCGCATAGACCCACATCGGCATGGGTGAATGCATGAACAGGTAGCGGAACCGCGCTTCGCTCTCCTCCAGGCGCGCCGCGGTCACGTGCGAGTAGGCATGTCATGGCCGACGCCGACATAGCCTTCGAAGGTGCCGTCGGCGGCGAACTTCGGCGTGCCGCTGATCATCACCGGGCGCGAGGCACCGGAGGCATCGATGACCGTGGTCTCGAAGTTGCGGAAGGCCAAGCAAGGCCGGCAAGCGGTCCGACACGAACGTGAACCGCGGATCGGCATCCATCTCCCGCCACCGGTCGGACGCAATGCCGGCAAGAAGCGAAAACCTGTCTGCAGCCACGCCGCGTCACCCTCCGCGAATCGTCCCAGTTGCCGTGCGCGGACCGGCATCCCATTTGAGAGCAAATGGCCCTGGCGACCTCCCGCACGACCTTCGGCGACCTCGCCCGCGACGAGCTGGCCATCGAGGTCACCTGCTCCAACTGCGGGCACAGCCGCACGATCGACGGCAATGCCCCCGGGCTGCGTAACCGGCGCATCGCCGGCGCCCGCTTCCGCTGCGAGCAGTGCGGCTCGGTGGGCCTGCCCAGCATCGGCAAGCAGCGCCGATGGACCGGCCGGTTGGCCGAGCATGCGCACAAGCTCAAATAACGTGCTATTGGTTGGCGCCATGCGCGCTGCCGCTCTTCTGTTCTCCCTGCTCGGCCTGATCGCTTGGGCCTCCCCCTCATACGGCCAGACAACCAAGGACTGGATCACCGGCGCCCCGCGTGAGGCGATGCCGGTCAAGGCCTGGCCGGACGGCAAGAAAGTCGCGGTCTGCTTCGTCCTCTACGTCGAGGTCTGGGGCAAGGGCCAGGGTCCGAACTTCCGCCCCGACATGACGGCGCGCAATCCCGACGTGGTCGACGAGTCGTTCCGGCAGTACGCCATCGAATGGGGCGTGCCGCGCGCCGGCCGCCTGTTCAAGGAACAGGGCGTGCCGCTCAGCATCGCGCTCAACGCCCAGTTCCCCGAGCAGCATCCCGAGATCTGGAAGCAGTTCCGGGCCTCGGTGCCCAAGGCATCGATCGTCGCCCACGGCATCAACAACTCGACCGAGATGCTGCCGCTCGACAAAGGCATGGACGCACAGAAGGCCTACATCAAGCGCGTGCTCGACATGATCGAGAAGAGCACCGGCGTGCGCTCGCGCGGCTGGTCGAGCCCCAGCGTGTTCCCCAACGTCGACACCTACGCGGCCACCGCCGCCGAGGGCATCAAATATTCGCTCGACGGCATGGACACCGACGTGCTGACGCGGCTCATGACCTCGGGCGGGCCGCTGGTCATGATCCCCTACCCCGCGCAGACCGTGGACATGGGCCAGTACCTGTCGCGCCTGAAGGAATCGGTCGATCTCGAGCGCCTGTGGATCGACTACGTGAGCGAGCTGGCGCGCGAGGCCGGCCGCGATCCCGAGCGGCCCGCCACCGTGGTGGCGATCGGCGTGCATCCTTTCGTCATCGGCACGCCGTCCGGCGCCGCCTCCTTCCGCCGCGTGCTCGAGGCGCTGAAGGCGCAGCCGCTGGTCTGGCTGACCGATACCGACGCCGTGATGGCGGCCGCCGGCCAGAAGCAACCCTAAAGCGCTTCGGCTTGTTGACCGCCGTGGCCACCGCGCAACGACAAGCCGACTTGTTTCCTGGCGAGCAGGCGATGCCCGAAGGCTTCGTCTATCGCGAAGAGGTCCTCTCGGCCGAAGAGGAACGGCACGTCGTCGACCATCTGGCCCTGCTGCCCTTCGCCCCCTTCGAATTCCACGGCTTTCAGGGGCGACGGCGGGTCGTCTCGTTCGGCTGGCGCTACGACTATGCCGGACGGCAGATTCGTCCATCGGCCCAGTTGCCCGAGTTCCTTCTGCCGTTGCGCGAACGCGCGGCGCAGGTGGGCGGACTCGCAGCGGAAAGCCTGCAGCAGGTCCTGGTCACCGAATATGCGCCCGGAGCGCCGATCGGCTGGCATCGCGACAAGCCGGAATTCCAGGACGTGGTCGCAATCTCGTTCCTCGCACCCTGCCTTCTGCGATTCCGCCGGCGGCGGCGCGACGGTTGGCAACGCCGCTCGCTCGACGTGATGCCGCGATCGGCATATGTCCTCCGCGGCGCCGCCCGGACCGAATGGGAGCACAGCATCCCGCCGGTCAGCGCGCTGCGTTATTCGGTGACGTTCCGCAATCTGCGCGATTCATGACCAGCTCGACGATCCGGTCGGCCGCCTGCTCCGCCGTCAGCTCCACCGTGCGCAGCACCAGGTCGGGCGCCTCCGGCACCTCATAGGGCTGGTCGCGCCCGGTGAGGTTCAGCACCTTGCCGCGATCGGCCTTCTCGTACAGTCCCTTGGGATCGCGGCGCCGGCAGATCTCGATGGGCGTATCGACGAAGATCTCGACAAAGCGTCCTTCGGGCAGGAGCGCGGCGGCGCGCCTGCGGTCGGCGCGGAAGGGCGAGACCAGGGCGACAATGGCGATCAGGCCGGCATCGGTCATCAGCTTGGCGACCTCGCCCACGCGGCGGACATTCTCCGAGCGACCGGCAGCATCGAAGCCGAGATCGGCGTTCAGGCCCTGTCGCAAGTTGTCGCCGTCGAGCAGCATGGTCTCGCGGCCGAGCGCCAAAAGCTTGCTCTCGACGATGTTGGCGATCGTCGACTTGCCCGAGCCCGGCAGGCCGGTCAGCCACACGACCAACGGCTGCTGCCCCTTGGCCTCAGCGCGCACTGCAGGCGTCACGGTCTCGGCATGTCGATGCACGTGGCGGCCGGTGTCGGCGCTCTCGACCACCATGCCCGCAGCCGCCGTGCGCAGCGTCGACCGGTCGATCAGGATGAAAGCGCCGGTCTGCCGGTTCTCGGCATAGGCGTCGAAGGCTACGGCCTGGGCCGCCTCGATCTCGACGCGGCCGATGGCGTTGAGCACCAGGGAGGTCGCCGGCGCGCGGGTCAGCGATTCGACGTCGAGCGTGTCGGCAATGCGGCTGAGCGTGGCGGGCACCGTGGCCGTGCCGATCTTGAGCAGAAAGCGCTTGCCCGGCGTCGCAGCGGTCTCGTCCATCCACACCAGGTCGGCGGTAAAACGGCGTGCGACCGCCGGCCGATGCCGGGAATCGGCCAGCACGTCGCCACGGATCACGTCGACCTCGTCGGCCAGCGTCAGCGTCACCGAACGGCCGGCGGCAGCCGACGACAAGTCGCCGTCGAAGCTCACGATGCGCGCCACGCTGCTGCTGCGGCCGGAGCCCGACACGACGATCGGATCGCCCACCGCGACGCGCCCGGATGCCACGGTGCCCGAAAAGCCGCGGAACTCGCCGTCGGGGCGATTGACCCACTGCACCGGAAAGCGCAGCGGCGCCTCGACAGCGTCGAGGTCGGTCTCGACCGTCTCGAGATGGGCCAGCAATGCTGGTCCCCCATACCAGGGCGTGCGCCCGCTGCGGACGGCGACGTTGTCGCCCAGCCGCGCCGACAGCGGAATGGCCACGACGGAATGGAAGGCAAGCGGTGCGGCAAAAGCTGCGAACGCCGCCTCGATCTCGCGAAAGCGCGCCTCGGAGAACTCGACAAGGTCGATCTTGTTCACCGCCAGCACGACGTGGCGGATGCCGAGCAAGGAGACGATGGCGGCATGGCGGCGCGTCTGCTCGACCAGGCCCTTGCGCGCGTCGACCAGCAGGATGGCGAGCTCGGCATTGGAGGCGCCGGTCGCCATGTTGCGCGTATATTGCTGATGGCCCGGCGTGTCGGCGACGACGAAGGCCCGCCTCGCCGTCGAGAAGAAGCGGTAGGCGACGTCGATGGTGATTCCCTGCTCGCGCTCGGCTTCCAGGCCGTCGAGCAGCAGGGCGAAGTCGAACTCGTCCTCGGTCGTGCCGAAGCGCCGCGAATCGTCGCGCAGCGAGGCGATCTGGTCGTCATGCAGGCCCGCCGCGTCGCTGATCAGCCGACCGATCAGGGTCGACTTGCCATCATCGACCGAGCCGCAGGTGAGGAAGCGCAATTCGCTGCGGATCGCGAGTGGCAGGGCGTCGTTGGCCGGCGGTGCCAGCGTGTCGGGCATCAGAAATATCCCTCCCTCTTCTTGCGTTCCATGGAAGCCTGCAGGGCGCCGTCGACCAGGCGGCCTTGGCGCTCCGACGAGCGCGCGTCGAGCAGCTCGGCGATCACGCCATCGACATCCGCCGCCACCGAGGCGATGGCGCCGGTCAGCGGCCAGCAGCCCAGCGTGCGAAAACGCACCTGGCGCTTCACCGTGGTCTCGCCGTCGAGGAAGCGCATGCGCTCGTCGTCGACGGCGATCAGGTTGCCGCCGCGTTCGACCACCCAGCGCTCGGCGGCGAGATAGAGCGGCACGATCGGGATCGATTCGGCCTGGATGTAGGTCCAGACATCGAGCTCGGTCCAGTTCGACAGGGGGAAGACGCGCATCGTGTCGCCGCCGGCGAGCCGGGTGTTGAACAGGCGCCACAGCTCGGGCCGCTGGTTGCGCGGGTCCCAGACGTGGCCGGCCGAACGGAGCGAGAAGATGCGCTCCTTGGCGCGCGCCTTCTCCTCGTCGCGGCGGCCGCCGCCGAAGGCCGCATCGAAGCCGTGGTTGTCGAGCGCTTCCTTGAGGGCATCCGTCAGCATCAGCCGCGAGTATTCGCCGGTCTCGGTCTCGAAGGGATTGACCCCGCCGCGCGCGGCCTCCTCGTTGGCATGCACAAGAAGCTCAAGCCCGTATTGCTCGGCCATCCGGTCGCGATGCTCGACCAAGGCGCGGAAATCCCAGCCCGAGGCGATGTGCAGGAAGGGAAACGGCGGGGGCGCCGGAAAGAAGGCCTTTCGCGCCAGGTGCAGCATGACGCTGGAATCCTTGCCCACCGAGTAGAGCATCACCGGCCGGCGAAACTCGGCCACGACCTCGCGCAGGATGTGGATCGCCTCGTCCTCCAGCCGCTGCAGATGTGGCGAGAGGCCCGGCGAGAAGATCGGCTGTTTCTTGTTGGCCGCTCGGGCGGCGGCGACTGGCGGGTTCATGGGCTGCTCTGCTTTTCCGTCGAGGGGGTGGGTCGGTGGATGCCGCATTCGGTCTTCTCGAGTCCGCGCCAGCGGCCGGCGCGCGGATCCTCGCCTGAGGCCACGATCGACGTGCAGGGCGCGCAGCTGATCGAGGGATAGCCTTGCGCCACCAGCGGATGCGGCGGCAGGCGATGCTCTGCGACATAGGTCGAGATGTCGGCCGCACTCCAGCTGGCCAAGGGGTTGACCTTGACGTGGCTGTCGTCGGCCTCGAATACCGGCAGGTCGAAGCGCGTCGACGCCTGGAAGCGCTTGCGACCGCTGATCCAGGCGTCGTAGCCCGCCAGTGCACGCTGCAATGGCGCCACCTTGCGGAAGGCGCAGCAGCCGTCGGGATCCCAGGTGGCGCGGCTGAGGTCGGCATCGAGCCGCGCTACCTCCTGCGCCGTGGGTCCGACGCTGCGCACGCCCCGGAGGCCGAGATGGGCAGCCAATCGATCGCGATAGTCGAGCGTCTCGGGGAAATGCCGGCCGGTATCGACGAACAGGACGGGCGTCGTGGGATCGATGGTGGCGACGAGATGCAGCAGCACCGCCGATTCCGCTCCGAACGATGAGACGACGGCAATCCGCCCTGGAAAGACCTCGCGCAGGGCCGTCGACAGGATGCGCTCGGGTGGCGCGTAGCCGAGGCGGCGCTGCAGGTCGAGGACGAGGTCTGTCGGGATGGGCATCGTCCCCTCCTAGCGCGACGTGAAGAGACGCACGGTCGCGAGCACGACCGGCAGCACGTCGCCGCGCCGGGCGGTGCGGCCGTCCGGCAGCTCGATCTCGACCGTCGGCAGGTCGTCGGCCAGCGACAGCTCGGCGCGGCGCGACGTTCCGGAGCGGCGCACGCCGATCACCCGCGCCGGGATCGCGCCGGTTCCCGGCTTGGCAATGACAAGATCGCGCGGCCGCACGAACAGCTCGGCCGGTCCCGCGACGTTGTCCTCCGGCGTTCGCACCTGATGCGGGCCGATGCGGATCCATGAGCCGGCGGCATCAACCGGCAGACGCACCGCCTCGCCGACGAAGCCCGCGACGAACGCCGTGGCCGGATGGTCCAGGACGTCGTCCGGCGTGCCGATCTGCTCGATGGCGCCACGGTTGAAGATGGCGACGCGGTCGGCGAGCTCGAGCGCCTCCTCCTGATCGTGGGTCACGAACAGCGTGGTGTGGCCGGTGCGGTCGTGCACCTCGCGCAGCCAGCGCCGCAGGTCGCGGCGCACCTTGGCGTCGAGCGCGCCGAACGGCTCGTCGAGCAGCAGCACGCGCGGCTCGACCGCGAGCGCTCGGGCGAGCGCCACGCGCTGGCGCTGGCCACCGGAGAGCTGGGCCGGATAGCGCTTGTCGAGGCCGCGCAGTTGCACCAGGTCGAGAAGATCGGCGACACGGCGGCGGATCTCCCTGTCGGCGGGCCGCGTGCGGCGCGGACGGACCGCTAAGACCGTAGGCGATGTTCTCCGCCACGGTGAGATGGCGGAACAGCGCGTAGTGCTGGAACACGAAGCCGACACGTCGGTCGCGCACGGCAAGCCCGGTGGCGTCCTCCTCGCCGAACAGGATGCGCCCGGCGGTCGGCGCCTCGAGACCCGCGATCAGCCGCAGAAAGGTCGTCTTGCCGGAGCCCGAAGGGCCGAGCAGCGCCAGAAGCTCGCCCGGCCGAACGTCGAGGTCGACGTGCTCGATCGCTACCGTGCCGTCGAAGGACTTGGTGAGACCCTCGGCGCGGATGGCGACCGCGGCCGGCCCGTCAGTGGCGGTCGGGCGCGGGCGAGGCCGTCGCCGTATCGCCATTCGAGGACGGACTTGGCGCCCAGGGTGACGAGGGCGAGTCCCGCCAGAAGCGAGGCGACGGCGAAAGCAGCGACGAAGTTGTACTCATTGTAAAGGATCTCCACGTGGAGCGGCATGGTGTTGGTCAATCCGCGGATATGGCCGGACACGACCGAGACCGCGCCGAATTCGCCCATGGCGCGTGCGTTGCAGAGCAGCACGCCGTAGAGCAGCGCCCAGCGCACGTTGGGCAAGGTGACGGTGAGGAAGGTGCGCCAGCCCGAGGCGCCCAGCGTCAGCGCCGCCTCCTCTTCCGCCGTGCCCTGCTCCTGCATCAGCGGGATCAGCTCGCGGGCGATGAAGGGGAAGGTGACGAAGATCGTCGCCAGCACGATGCCGGGCACGGCGAAGATGATCTTGAACTGCCAGTCGTCCATCAGCGGACCCAAAAGGCCCTTGGCGCCGAACAGCAGGACGTAGACCAGGCCGGCGACGACCGGCGAGACCGAGAACGGCAGGTCGATCAGGCTGACCAGCACGCTCTTGCCGGGGAACTCGAACTTGGCGATCGCCCAGGCCGCGGCGACGCCGAAGACGAGGTTGAGCGGTACGGCGATGGCGGCGACCAGCAGCGTGAGCCGATCGCGGCCTGCGTGTCGGGCTCCGCGAAGGCGGTCGAGGAACGCATCGATGCCGCGCCTGAAAGCTTCGGAGAACACCGCGAGCAGCGGCAGCACCAGGAACAGCGCGAGGAAGCCGACCGCGAGCGCGATCAGCGTCCAGCGCACTGCCGCTGCCCTCGCTCAAGGCGCCGCTACGCATGGCCGAACCGCCGGCGGCTGAAGGCCTGCAGGCCGTTGATGGCGAGCAGCGCCAGGAAGGAGATCGCCAGCATCACCGTGGCGATCGCCGCGGCGCCGGCGTAGTCGAACTCCTCGAGCTTGGTGACGATGAGCAGCGGCGCGATCTCGGACACGAAGGGCATGTTGCCGGCGATGAAGATCACCGAGCCGTACTCGCCGACGGCGCGGGCGAAGGCCAGCGCCACGCCGGTCAGCAGCGCCGGCGTGAGTGCGGGCAGCACGACGCGGAACACGGTCTGGCGCCGCGTGGCGCCCAGCGTCGCCGAGGCTTCCTCGACCTCGCGGTCGAAGTCCTGCAGCACCGGCTGCACCGTGCGCACGACGAAGGGCAGGCCGATGAAGACCAGGGCGACCAGGATGCCGAGCGGCGTGAAGGCGATCTTGATGCCCCATGGCGCGAACAGGCTGCCGATCCAGCCGTTCGTCGGCATAGAGCGCGGCAAGGGCGATGCCGGCGACCGCCGTCGGCAGCGCGAACGGCAGGTCGACCGCCGCGTCGAGCAGGCGCTTGCCGGGAAATTCGTAGCGCACCAGCACCCAGGCGACGATGACGCCGAACACGGCGTTGACCAGCGCCGCGGCGGCCGAGATGAAGAAGCTCACTTCGAGGGCCGCCAGCACGCGCGGCGTCGTGGCGACGCGCCAGATGCCGTCGAGGCCGAGCGTGCCGGCGCGCGCCACCAGCACGGCCAGCGGGATCAGCACGATCAGCGACAGGTAACTGACGGTGAAGCCCAGCGTCAGGCCGAAGCCGGGCATCGCGCTCGGCTTGCGAACCCGTGGCAGCCAGCCGCTGAGGGCGGCGTCGCTCATCGCACCACCGGCTTGCCCGACGGCCTGTAGATCTGGTCGAACAGCGCCGCCGTCGGCGAAATGCTCGCCCTGCGCCTTGCCCCAGCCGCCGAAGACCTGGTCGATGGTCACCAGCTTGATCTTGGGGAAGCGCGCCAGGTCGGCGGGATCGGCCGCATCGGGCCTGGAGGGGCGGTAGAAGTTGCGGGCGATGATCTTCTGCGCCGCCGGCGAGTAGAGGAAATCGAGATAGGCCTGCGCCACCTTGCGCGTGCCGCGCTTGTCGACGATGGCGTCGACCAGGGCGACCGGCGGCTCGGCCAGGATCGAGAACGGCGGCACCACGATCTCGAACTTGTCGGCGCCGAACTCCTGCAGGATCAGGAAGGCCTCGTTCTCCCAGGAGATCGCGACGTCGCCGACGGCGCGCTGGGCGAAGGTCGTGGTCGAGCCGCGCGCGCCCGAATCGAGGACCGGCACGTTGCGATAGATCGCCTCGACGAACTTGCGCGCCGCCGCCTGGTCGCCCCCCTGCTTATCCTTTTGCGTGCGGTCGAGCTCGTAGGCCCAGGCCGCGAGATAGTTCCAGCGCGCGCCGCCGGAGGTCTTGGGATTGGGCGTGACGACGGAGACGCCCTGGCTTGGCGAGATCGGGCCAGTCCTTGATGGCCTTCGGATTGCCCTTGCGCACCACGAACACGATGGTCGAGGTGTAGGGCGAGGAATTGTTCGGCAGACGCGACTGCCAGTTCTCCGGCAGGCGCTTCGATTCGCGGGCGATGGCGTCGATGTCGCCGGCCAGCGCCAAGGTCACGACATCGGCCTCCAGCCCGTCGATCACCGAGCGCGCCTGCTTGCCCGAGCCGCCGTGGCTCGCGCGCACCGTCACCTTCTGGCCGGTGCTGGCCTGCCACTGCCTGGCGAAGGCCTCGTTGATCGCCTTGTAGAGCTCGCGCGTCGGATCGTAGGAGACGTTGGTGAGGACGACGTCTTGTGGGCCCTGCGCCCGCGCCGACGCGAAGGCCGACAGGACGGGCAGCGCCGAGGCGACGGCAAGAAGACGACGTTTGGTCAGGATGCGTTCGGACATGGCTCCGCTCCTCCGGGCCTGCGCTCCTTGCGGGGCGGCCGGTGCTTACTCTTGAAATCGGCGACTAAGTGGGTCGGCTCAGAAGAGCCGACAGCTCATGCAGCGGACGCCGCGTCGACAGAGCATGCTCGGAACAGAGGCTTGGGACATTGCTGTCTCCATGGACTTTCGATGCTTCTCAAATGCCCGCGTTCACGCACTTGAACAATGGATGCGATTGCCAAAGTTGCGAGCGACCGAAGCAGGATGCGCCGCAATTTCCAAAGCGCACGAAAGGCTTTTCTCCCGGCGTGGCAGCGCATGCATCGCAGGCAGTGCGATCCGCCGAGTTGAACGGCGAACGGGATCGCGTTCGCTGCGCTTCTCGGGAAATCCTGGCAAGCCATTGATGCGTCTGTTGCTTCCGGCACCGGCGGCGGCCGGACACTGTCGCCTGAACAGCGACAGAAACGACAATGCGCGTTCCTTGGCGCAGCGCGTTGAGAGCCGAGTGCCTGCAATGCCGCCATCGGCGCGAGGATTTTGCGGCATTCCCGGTATTTCCGACAGAGGTCGTAGCGTTGCCTCAGACGCCGACCCACTATGAATGGGGTTCGCTGGCGAATTCGGATAGTTACGGAAGTTTCGCTATTGGTTTTCGAACGCAGGAAAGGCTGGCGGCCCCTGCCGGGTCTGTCCGGCCGGGCAGCCGGACAGACCGGCACGGTGTCTGCCGTGCGCGATGGAATTCGGATGAACGATGCATAGAGCGACGCCGCCTGGCGGGCGGGTAGCCGTGAATATAACTGTAGTTCTTGTAAGTGTCAAGCCTGGGCAACGGCGACGACGTGATTGCTCGTGCGACAGAGCACAAGCTGGCGAGGAGGGGTCGACTACCGCCGCCAGCCGTCGATGCCGTACTTCTCGCGCACGCGCAGGACCGAGACGTTGAGCCGCCGCACCATGGCGCCGCCGAACTGCAGCGTGAGCGGCAGGCTGTCGATCTCGAACTGCACGCTCTTGCGGATGCCCGGGCAGTCGTCGCGGCTGGTCGAGGCGAGCATCGGCAGGCGCCTGTCGTTCTGCACCGCATCGACCCAGGCATCGCCCGACAGCGTGATCTGGTAGCGGCCGGCGGCGATCCATTCGAGCGCGACGACGCCGCCATAGCCGTCGTCGCGGCCGCGCTCGGGCGGCACGGTGTAGATCACCTGCGCGACCGGCCGCAGCAGCATCGAGAAGACGCCGTCCTTGGGCAGCGCCGACCCGCTTTCGACGTCGGCGAAGAAGCCCTCCCCGAACAGCTCGACCTCGCGGTTGACCGGCCAGTCGAACTTGCGACAGCCGTCCTCGGCCGCCGCTGCGGTGGCGGCCAAGGCGGTCAGCACACAGGCAGCAAATCCGGCCCGCATGCCGACATGATGATCAAGCCCAGCTCGGCAGGCCAGTCTTGATCGTGAAATTGTGATGCGCCGACACCCAGCGCACCGTGCCGGTCTTCGAGCGCATGACGATGGAATGCGTCTCCGCCCCGTTGCCGAAGCGGCGCACGCCCTTCAGCATCGAGCCCGAGGTGACGCCGGTGGCGGCGAACATCACGTCGCCCTTGGCCATGTCGAGCATCGAGTATTTGCGGTTGAGGTCGGTGATGCCCCACTTGCGGGCCCTGGCCTTCTCGTCGTCGTTGCGGAACAGCAAGCGGCCCTGGATCTGGCCGCCGATGGCGCGCAAGCGCCGCCGCTGCTAAAACGCCTTCCGGCGCGCCGCCCGAGCCCATGTAGATGTCGATGCCCGAATCGCCGGTCGAGGTGGCGATCACGCCCGACACGTCGCCGTCGCCGATCAGCATGATGCGGGCGCCCGCCTCGCGCACCTTGGCGATCAATTCGGCGTGGCGCGGCCGGTCGAGGATGCAGACCACGAGGTCGGCGACGTCGGCCTTCTTGGCCTTGGCGAGGTCCGAGAGGTTCTGCGCCGGCGTCTTGTCGAGATCGACGATGCCCTCGGGCAGGCCGCCGCCGACGGCGATCTTGTCCATGTAGACGTCGGGCGCATTGAGGAAGCCGCCGTGCTCGGCCATGGCGATGACGGCCAGCGCATTGGGCAGGCCCTTGGCGGTGATGGTGGTGCCCTCGAGCGGATCGAGCGCGATGTCGATCTGGGGCGCGCCGGCCTGGGCCAGCCCGACCTTCTCGCCGATATAGAGCATGGGCGCCTCGTCGCGCTCGCCCTCGCCGATCACGACGGTGCCGTCGATGGCCAGCGAGTTGAGCGACGTGCGCATGGCGTCGACCGCGGCCTGGTCGGCCTTCTTCTCGTCGCCGCGGCCCATCAGCTTGGAGGCGGCAAGTGCGGCCGCCTCGGTGACGCGCACTACTTCCAACGCAAGATTGCGGTCCAGTTTCACGTCGTTGGCCATCGTCTCCTCCGTCGGCGTCTCTTCAGCGCCGTCTACTGAAATGCTTCGATCCTGATGACGCAGGGTTCTTCCGCCACCGCGCCCAGCTTGGCGATGCGGCTCAGGGCACGCCGCATCGCCGCCTCTTCCGTCTCGTGAGTCGTCAGCACGACGGGCACTTCGCCCGACTGCGAGCGGCCGCGCTGCAGCATCGATTCGAGCGAGATGCGTTCCTTTGCGAGCGCACCCGACACCGCCGAAATCACGCCCGGCCGGTCCTGCACCATCAGGCGAATGTAGTAGGCGCCCTGGTGCCGATCCATCGGCGAGACCTTCTTGTCGGAGAGCCGATCCGCCGGCACGACGAAGGCCGGCATCTCGCGGCCGCGCGCCACGTCGACCAGGTCGGCGACGACGGCCGAAGCGGTCGGCCCCTGCCCCGCGCCGCGGCCCTGGAACATGGTGGTGCCGACGAAATCGCCCTCGACGACGACGGCGTTGAACACGCCCTCGATATGGGCGATCGGCGCGGCCAGCGGCACCATGCAGGGATGCACGCGCTGCTCGATGCCGTAACGCGTCTCGCGTGCCAGGCCCAGCAGCTTGATGCGGAAGCCCAGCTCCTCGGCGAACTGGATGTCCATGGCGCTGACGTGGCGGATGCCTTCGATATGCACGCCGGCGAAATTGACCTTGGCGCCGAACGCGGCGCCGGTCAGCACGGCGAGCTTGTGCGCGGCATCGATGCCGTCGACGTCGAAGCTGGGATCGGCCTCGGCATAGCCCGCCGCCTGCGCCTCGGCCAGCACGGCGTCGAAGTCGCGGCCGGTCTCGCGCATCGTGGTCAGGATGTAGTTGCAGGTGCCGTTGAGGATGCCGTAGAGGCGCCCCACGCGATTGCCGACCAGGCCCTCGCGCAATGCCTTGATGATCGGGATGCCGCCCGCGACCGCCGCCTCGAACGACAGGATGCGGCCCTTCTTCTCGGCCAAGGTCGCAAGCTCGGTGCCATGCATGGCGAGCAGCGCCTTGTTGGCGGTGACCACGTGCTTGCCCGAGCGCAGCGCCGTCTGCACGAGACGACGCGCCACGCCGCCGGAGCCGCCGATGAGCTCGACGACGACGTCGATGTCGGGCGCGGTGGCGAGCGCCATGGGATCGCTCTCCCAGCGCACGCGCGACGACGTCGATGTCGCGCTTGCGCGCTTTGCGTCGTGCGCTGACGGCAACGACCTTGAGCGGCCGCCCGCCGCGCAGCGACAGGAGCCGGCCGTGCTCGGCCAAAAGTTTGACGACGCCTGCGCCAACGGTGCCGAGGCCGGCGATGCCGATTCTGAGAGGAGCTTTCATGGGCCGCCTGATACGCCAGGTTTCGCTCAGGCGCGAGCTTTCAATGGCGTGACGTTGTCACCCACGCCGCGCAGGTAGAGGTCGATGGCGCGGCCGGGATCTGCCATCACCTGGCGGATGTTGCGGATGGCCTGGCGGATGCGGTGCTTGTTCTCGACCAGGGCGATGCGGACATGGGCATCGCCATGCTCGCCGAAACCGATGCCCGGCGAGACCGCGACATTGGCCTGGGTCAGCAGCAGCTTGGAGAAGGCGAGCGAGCCCAGCTCGGCGAATTCCTTGGGGATCGGCGCCCAGGCGAACATGCTGGCCGACGGCGCGGCCAGGTTCCAGCCCGCGGCGCTCAGGCCTTCGATCAGCACGTCGCGGCGTTCCTTATAGGTGTTGCGCGCCTCGACGATGCAGTCCTGCGGGCCGTTCAGCGCCGCCGTTGCCGCCACCTGGATCGGCGTGAAGGCGCCGTAGTCGAGGTACGACTTGATGCGCGTCAGCGAGTGGATCAGCGTCTTGTTGCCGGCGGCGAAGCCGATGCGCCAGCCCGCCATCGAGTAGGTCTTGCTCATCGAGGTGAACTCGACGGCGATGTCGCGCGCGCCCGGCACCTGCAGCACCGACGGTGGCGGCACGCCGTCGAAATAGATCTCGGCATAGGCGAGATCGCTCAGGATCCAGATGCCCTGGCGTTTGCAGAAATCGACGATCGCCGCATAGAAGTCGAGATCGACCACCTGCGCCGTCGGGTTCGACGGATAGTTCAGCACCAGCGCGATCGGCTTGGGCACCGTGTGGCGCACCGCGCGCTCGAGGGCGGGCATGAACTCATCCAGCGAGGTGCTGCCCGGCACCGGGATGTGGCGCACCGAGCCGCCGGCGATGATGAAGCCGTAGGGATGGATCGGATAGCTCGGGTTGGGCACCAGCACGATGTCGCCCGGCGAGGTGATGGCCTGCGCGAGGTTGGCGAGGCCCTCCTTCGAGCCCAGGGTGACGATGATCTCGCTCTCGGGATCGAGCTCGACGCCGAAGCGGCGCGCGTAGTAGGCCGCCTGCGCCTTGCGCAGGCCGGGGATGCCGCGCGAAGCGGAGTAGCCGTGCGCGCGCGGATTGCCGGCGGCCTCGGCGAGCTTGGCGACGATGTGCGGCGCGGTCGGCAGGTCGGGATTGCCCATGCCGAGATCGATCACGTCCTGGCCGGCGGCGCGGCCGCGCGCCTTCATGGCGTTCACTTCCGCGAACACGTAGGGCGGCAGGCGCTTCAGCCGGTGGAATTCGGAATCGTCCATCTGCTTGTTCCCCAAAGGGCCTAAATTCTCGCGCTAGAAATCGACGAAGATCTCGGCGCGGCGGTTGGCGGCGATGCCGCGGGCGGAGCTGGTTTCGAAGGCGGGCTCGGCGTCCGAGGCCGCCTCGGCGACGATGCGGTTGGCCGGCACGCCCAGCCGCACGAGCTGGTTGGCGACGGCGAGCGCGCGCTGGCGCGAGACTTCATAGTTGGCGCGCGCGACCTGGTCGGCCGATGAGCCCGCGGCGTCCTGCTGCGCGTGCGCGACGATCCGCACGGTCGCGCGATTGTTCCTCTGCATCTCCGCCACCCTCTGCAGGATGGCGAAGTCGTTGCCGGTGAGGCCTGCAGAGCCCGCGCCGAACTGGATCACGGCGACCTGCTGGTTGCCGCGTGAAGGGGTAGCCGGCGGCGGCATGGCGGGTTGCTGCACGGCAGGTGCCGATGGCGCGGCCATCGCCGCCATCTGGGCGGCAGCCAGATCGGCCGAAGTTCCCGCCGGCTGAGCGGCGGGCGCCGGCGGCGGGATGGCCGATCCAGGCGGACTCCAGCCCGGCGGTGGCACGAAGGCCTTGTTGGGATCGGCCGTGCGCACCGGCGCAGCCGGCGCGGGAGTCGGTGCCGGCGGCGGTGTTGGAGTAGCGATCGGTGCTGGCGCCGGCGGCGGAGGCGCGGCAGCGGCCACGCTGACGGCAGGTTCGGCCTGCCCTGGCGGCGTCCAACCGGGCGGCGGCACGAAGGCCTTGCTTGGATCGGCGGAGCGCGTCGGTGCAGCAGGTGGCGGTGGCGGCGGCGACGCCATCGTGGTCACCGGTGGCGCCGGCGGCGGCGCGGGTGACGCAGCAGGCGCGACCTCGGCGGTAGCGACCGGCGCCGCGCTTTGACCCGGAGGCGCCCAACCCGGCGGTGGCACGAACGCCTTGTTCCGATCTGCCGGACGCGCGGGCGCCGCAACCGGCGGCGGCGTGGTGGCAACGGCTGGCGGCGGCGGCGACGGCGCGGGAGCAGCAATCGGCGGAGGTGCCGGCGCAGGCGGAGGCGTGACCTGAGGCGCAGGCTGCGGTGGCGCAGCAGCAGCGACAGGTGCAGGCGGAGGCGCGGGTGCAGGCGGCGCAGCAGCGGCCGTCGTCACGACGGGCTCAGCCCGCCCCGGTGGCGTCCAGCCCGCTGGCGGCACGAAGGCCTTGTTCGGATCGGCAGGCCGCGCCGGCGCGGCGGCGACAGCCGGTGGCGGCGGCGGCGCGGGAGCAGCAATCGGCGGAGGTGCCGGCGCAGGCGTGAGCTGAGGCAGAGGCTGCGGTGGCGCAGCAACCGCAACAGGTGCAGGCGGAGGCGCGGGCTGCGCTGGTGCTGCAGCGGCCGTCGTGACGACGGGCTCGGGCTGCCCCGGCGGCGTCCAGCCGGGCGGCGGCACGAACGCCTTGTTCGGATCGGCAGATCGCGTCGGCGCGGCAACGACGGCCGGAGGCGGCGGTGGCGTCGGTGCAGGCGGCGGTGGCGGCATTGCGGCGACCGGCGGCGGTGCCGGCGCTGCGGCCACCGGCGGCGGTGCCGGCGCTGCGGCCACCGGCGGCGGTTCAGGCGCTGACGGCGGCGGCGGCGGCGCGGCCGGCGCACTGGTCATCGCAGCGCGCGTGACAGCAGGCATCGAGTCGGCCGTGGCGACGGCGGGCGTTGCGGCGAAGGGCGCCGCTGTCTGAGGCGACGCCGAATCGGACCGTGGTCCGGATGCCGGCGCTGTCTGAGGCGACGCCGAATCGGACCGTGGTCCGGATGCCGGCGCCGGTGTCACCTTCGTCACGCCATCGGGATTGCCGGGTTCGGCGGCGGCCGGCTTGCCGGGCATTCCGGTGGCGGGCCCACTGCGCGGCTCGGCCTTGGACTCCTTCTCCTTGGCCCTTGCCTCCTTCTCGGCGGCTTCACGCTCGACGCGCGCCTCGCGAGCCTTGGCGTCGCGCTCAGCCGATTCCTTGTCCGCCTTCTCGCGTTGCGCCTTCTGTCCGCCGGTTCCTTTGACGATGGCGCCGATCTGCGGCAGCTGTCCGCGCGTCTCGTCGGCGGCCGAAATGCCCTGCTCGTATTGCTGGCCATTGGCTGACGGCAACGCGCTGCTCGCCTGGATCTGGCGGTCGGCGCCGGGACGCAGCTTGGCGCTGCCGGGCGGCGGGCCACCGCCGCCGAACCAGCCGCAGCCGGTCAGCAGCGCGAAGCTGGACACGCCAAGCAAGCCCAGCCAGCTCCTGCCCGTCCTATCCTGCCCTTTGCGCATTACCGCCCTATCCTTGCTCGAACCCAGCCGTCGATGCTGTCTAGCCGAGGCCGAGAGTAAAATTGACCCGTCTGTTGTCGCAGCCTACCTAGAAAGGTGCTGGCAGCCTGGGACGATCGACACTAGGTATGGTACCGGGACGCTGAAAGTATCGCAAGAAACGCTGCAAAGCCAACGATCTAGAAGGGGAAACGCATGTCAGAGCAGCCGACCCCAACTGCCGTTCCAGGACTGTCGGCCGCCGAGTCCGAGCGGATGAAGGACGCCTTCAAGGACATTGCCGAGCGCAGCCAGAAGCTGCTGCAGGACTTCGCGGTGAAGTACAAGGCCGATGGCCCCCAGCCCGCCGATCCGCTGCGCCTCACCCAGACCTTCATGGACTTCACCGCCAAGATGCTGGCCGATCCCAACCGGCTGGTGCAGGCGCAGATGGAGCTGTGGCAGCAGTACATGAAGCTGTGGCAGGTCACGGCCCAGCGCATGATGGGCCAGCCGGCCGAGCCGATGGCCGAGCCTGCCAAGGGCGACAAGCGCTTCGCCGATCCGGCGTGGAAGGACGAGGTCGTCTTCGACTATCTCAAGCAGTCCTACCTGCTGACGGCGCGCTGGCTGCAGCAGACCGTGAAGGAGGTCGAAGGCGTCGACGACAAGACCGCGAAGAAGGTCGACTTCTATACGCGCCAGTTCATCGACGCGATGTCGCCCTCCAACTTCGCCATGACCAATCCGCAGGTCGTGAAGGCGACGGTCGAGAGCAAGGGCGAGAACCTGCTGAAGGGCCTGCAGAACCTGCTGACCGATCTCGAGCGCGGCAAGGGCAAGCTCGCCATCCGCCAGACCGACATGAAGGCCTTCAAGGTCGGCGACAACGTCGCCACCTCGCCGGGCAAGGTCGTCTTCCAGAACGAGCTGATCCAGCTCCTCCAGTACGCGCCGGCGACCGAGCAGGTCTATCAAGTCGCCGCTGCTGATCGTGCCGCCGTGGATCAACAAGTTCTACATCCTCGATCTCAAGCCCGAGAACTCGTTCATCAAGTGGGCGACCGAGCAGGGCTACACGGTGTTCGTGGTCTCGTGGGTCAATCCCGACGAGCAGCTGACCAGCCTGGTGTTCGAGGACTACATGAAGCTCGGGCCGCTCGCGGCGCTCGACGCCATCGAGCAGGCGACCGGCGAGAAGAAGGTCACGGCGATCGGCTACTGCATCGGCGGCACGCTGCTGGCGACGACGCTGGCCTACATGGCGGCGCGCGGCGACGACCGGATCGCGGCCTGCACCTTCTTCACCGCCCAGGTCGACTTCACCGAGCCGGGCGAGCTCGGCGTGTTCATCGACGAGGACCAGCTCGCCAGCGTCGAGGAGATGATGAGCAAGAAGGGCTATCTCGAAGGCTCCGAGATGGCCACGACCTTCAACATGCTGCGCGCCAACGACCTGATCTGGTCGTTCGTCGTGAACAACTACCTGATGGGCAAGGACCCCTTCCCCTTCGACCTGCTGTTCTGGAACGCCGACGCCACGCGCATGCCGGCGGCGATGCACAGCTACTACCTGCGCAACATGTACCAGAAGAACCTGCTGGTGAAGCCGGGCGGGCTCGTGCATCGACAACGTGCCGATCGACCTGCGCAAGATCACGATCCCGGTCTACCTGCAGGCCGGCAAGGACGACCACATCGCGCCCGCCAAGTCGGTCTACAAGGCGACGCAGATCTTCAGCGGGCCGGTGCGCTTCATGCTGGCGGCTCGGGCCATATCGCGGGCGTGGTCAACCCGCCGCGCAACAAGAAGTACCAGCACTGGCTGAACGAGACGGCGAAGAACCCGCCGACGCTCGACGAATGGCGGGCGGGCGCGCAGGAGTATCCCGGGCTCGTGGTGGCACGACTGGGACAAGTGGCTGTCGGCCAAGTCCGGCCCGAAGGTCCCGGCGCGCGTGCCGGGCGCCGGCGGCCTGCCCGCGATCGAGGACGCGCCGGGCAGCTACGTGAAGGTGCGCACGATCGATTGACGGGAGGAAGGGCCTTCTCGCCCGCTCATGAGGCGGGCCAGACGTCCCCGGCGGCTCGGCTTTGCCCGGCCTCTTTCGATAGCGCGTCGCCTCCGGTGGACCTCAATGCCCGTCTGCCGACCAGTGCGGAGGATCGTCCGCGAACTGGGCCTTGATGACGCCGTAGCCCTTTCCGACGCGGATCAACTGATCATTCATCCCGGAACGCGGTTCCGTCGAGATTTGGCTCACAGTGCCATCGGCGTTGCGAATGGAAAGCGATGCGGTCCATGAGATGTCCATATCGACGGCGCGCCGCTCGGTGTGCCGGCTGATCAAGGCGGGCTGTACGACGAGACCGTAGCGGCTGACCATCTGGCTCGCCGCAGATCGCGACTTGGGAATGTCGGCGTCGCCGGCGGCCGTGCGATGCACCCAGTCGATATCGACGCCAGGCATGAGGTCGGCAGCTCGCGGATCGACTAGGTTCCTGGCGATCCTCCATGACCAATGCATGAGGTAGGCTCGCTCGGGGGGACGGTAGGTGGCGGCAATGTCGAGTTGGGCGCCGGTATGAGCCAGGGCCGCCAGGAACGCTTTGAGGTTCGACCTGAAAGGCTCAGTGCAGTCCTCCGGCGACCTACTGCCGGGAAATCGAGGAACCCACGAAGGCCCGCTGGGCTCACGAACGGTTGCCGTCTCCCTACGAAGCAGGAGTGCCCCTTCCCTGCCGGCTGCCAGAAGACTAGCCAGGCGATCGCGCGTTGCGAGAAGGTGCGCACGCGCCGCGGACGACGGGTCGAACCTTTCCACTGCCTGATTGATGAGAGCGATCTGCTCCAGCACATCGCGACTCTGCTCGAGGTCGATCGCCTTGAGGCTGTTCAAGCTCGGCATTGTGGCGGCGTCACCGGTGTGTTTTGCCATCTCAAGCTCCTTGGTTGCTCAGCTTGCCGTCTTCGCCGGCTTGGCGCCGGTGAAGCGCAAGTTCATGAACTTGGACAACACGTCGAACCAGAACGGCGCACCGAACATCAGCGCCAGACCAGTGAGCACCAAGCCCAACACTTTCAGGCTGCCTTGCCAGAAGGTCGGCGTCGGAGCTGCGAAATCCCAGCCGACGGGAAGCGGACGCAGCGCACCGGAGGCTTGCTCGACCTTGCTGATGACGTCGCCGTATTTCTTGGCGATGGCGGCAGCGTCCATCGCGCCGTCGCCCAGGATCGACTTCTCATCGACGCCTTTGGTCAGCGCCTCCCTGGCCACCTCGAGCATCTGAGCCCGGGGCTTGTCGGTCCACAGCGCCTTGGCCACGGCGATGGAATTCGGCATTGAGGGCCGCCGCGAGGCCGATGCCAACGAGCAGCGATATCAATTTGATCTGCCGCGTGTAGGCCCCGCTCACGCGATCCATCGCCCGGTCGAAGCTCTTTGCGAGGCCCTGCCGCAAGTCTTCCATCTTGCCATTGGCCAACGCGATGTTGGCCAGGATCACATCGCGGGCATTACTCGGCGGCAACGCCTCGGCCGCCGCCTTGGCGTCGGCAAAAGCTGTCACTTGACCGGCTGGGGTCAGGCTATCGAGCAGGGCGAGCGCGAAGGTCGGGCCGGAAATGTAGGACGGATCCGCGGCTTGGCTCTTCTTGGCGCCGGCAATGAGGCCGTGGCTGCTGAACTTGGCGCGTAGGGCGGGATCGTTGATCAAGTTCTGCAGCGCATCGCGCAGATTCGCCGCGCGCAGCTTGAAGAGCGATGCGATGAACTCGTTGATGCTGGTGCAGACCAAGCTGAGGACCAGGTACATCGTCATCAGGCCGATCGTGATGTCCAGGATGGCATTTAGGCTCATGGTCTTCTCGAGGTTGTCGGGTGTGTTGTGGCGCATCTTGCGCGGCGACGGGACATCGCCCCAACGATGTCCCGCCACTCATCACTGTCTTCTAGGCTTCTCCCCTCAGGACCGGCAGGACCGCGCCCGCCGCGCCGAGGAAGGCGGCGAGGTTCGCCAGGATCTGGGCTACGGTCTTCATGTTCTGCGCCACGGTGTTCATATCCGTCGCTGCGCCGTTGATGACGGCTAAAGCGTTCTGCATCGCCGCGCTATTCAGAGCGGCGACGTAATCCTGCACACGTATTTTCTCGCGCATCTTCTTCAACTCGTTGATCACGTCCTCCAGCTTCATACGATCGGCATCGGTGGCGGTCGTCTGAAGCTGCCTGGCGGCATTGATCATCTCGTTGATCTTCGCGATGCAATCCGCCTTCGCGGCGGCGATGTCGGAGACTGCAACCATGGCTTACTGTCCCTTCTTGCTGGTCGTTGACGAATTGCTGGCGGTGGTCATCGCCGTGTGGAGGGCCGAGATCTTTTCGCCGAACTCGCCGACCGCCTTGAGAAGGCTGCCGTAGCTTCGGCCCGGGTCGCTTACGGCCTCGACGAGCTTGTCGTGCGCATCCGCCAGGTCCGCGGCGGCGCCTTGCGGGTCGGAGCGTCGCAACGCCTCGGCCGTCGCTGCGGCCGCCCAAGCTTCAGCCAGCTGCTTGCGATAGGCCTCGTCGCTCAGCGGGAGACTGCTGAGCCCGATGGCCAGGATGCCGGCCTCGCGGGAAAGCGCGCCGATGCGAGCGTTGGTGAGCTCGCTCAGCCCCATACCCAGGGTGCCCGTCACGATCCGGATCGGCGAACGAGGATTGGGATTCGCCTCGTCGGGAAGTGGCTTGCCGACTTGGTTGACGGCCGTCCGGAGACTGTCATAGCGCTGCTGGTCGAGAGCCGTGCCAACGACCCAACCGAAGACGTTGACTGCGGCGGGCGCGATCATGCCGGCTCCCGGAGCCGCCAGGTTGGCCGATGCGCTTACGGTGGCTACGGCCCCTGCCAGTTGTCCGACTGCCGCATCGTACGCCGTCCGATCGGCGGCGTTGGTTACAGCGGCCAGAGCGTTGGCATATTTCTTCAGGACCCGCACGGACCTCATCGTCTGTGCCTGCGTCAGCTGAAGGTCCGTCAGTTCCGGGGTCGGCGTGCCCACGATGTAAAGCCCGCACACGGCCGTATTGCTGCGACGTGCATTGACTTCATCGTCGCAGGCGCCGGAGAGCAGTATCCTCTGCCGCTTGGCGGCCATTTCGACTTGCTTCGTCGTGGCAAGGTCACCGGCGAGACCTTCGTAGCCCGAAGAAAAGGACTCCGCCATCTTGTCGACGCCGTTGCTAATGGACGCGACCTCGCTGGAGAAGCTATACGGCGAGCAAGCCGTCGCTCCGAGCAGCAGCGGTAGGATCCACACTGAAGTTCGCCGTCGTTTCGAATCGATGAAGTACGTCATGTCAATCTCCCTGTGATGGTTAACTCTCGTCCGTCAGCGCCCGAGGCTCGGTGTCGGTAAGAGGGCATCGACCGCTGAACTCCCGATGAGGCTCGCCGCCGGTCCGCGGCCCGCGGAAGCGAGCTCCGACGCCACCGAGAAGCCGAGGCGCACGCCCTCGACGAGGGCCGCGCGCCAATTCACGCCGAGATAAAGCCGCGCCAGGGCGTTCTCGCGAACCGCCTGGCCGAGCGTGAGCGTCCGCGTGTGGCGTGGCCGCAGGTAACCCGCCGCATCCCTCGCCTTTCCGCTGAACTCATCCGACACGACAGTGAAGCGGAGCTCGCGGGCGGCGGACGGCGTCATTCCGATCAACCGCAGGAAACGAAAGACGATGTCGAAACAGGCCGCGCCCAGTGCCGAATGCCCCGACGGATAGGCCGGTGAGGACGGCGTGCGATAACGCTGGTCCAGGGCGTTGGTCCTGGCCATGCCGAGTGGCCGCCAAAAGGGATCGGCGTGCCAACCTTTGGCCACATGTGTCGTTGCATGGGTCTTCGTGCGCGCCAGCCACTCACCGATGTCGCCGGTAGTCGGCTCGCCGACGCCGGCGGCATCGCCAGGTACGTCGGAGAGGCCCCAGCCTGTAGCGGCCTCGCGTATCCCATGGACCGGGCGCCAGACGCGAAAGCGGAACTTGCCGGACCAAGCGGCGATGCTGGCGTCCGCCATGGCCATGTTGACCAGCGCGAACAGCAGTGCGTTCTGGGCGGGCTGCAGGCCGCACGTTGCCGATATGGCGCGGACGCATTGGTTGTAGAGCCGGGGCGCAGTGCCGATGTCGCGCGAGCCGTCATAGGCCCAGAAAAGACCGATGACCGTCTGCTCGACGCTACGCTCCGAGGTCGACGCGGCCGAGCCAAGGCTTGCAACCTCAGCGAGATCCCGGCGATAGGCTGCGGTCGACAGAAAGCCGCCGAGCTCGGCGACAGCCCAGGGAGGGGCGATGGCATTGCACAACACGGCCAAGGTATCGATGCCGAACGGCCCAACCCCACACCATGCCGCGGTGTGCGGCGGCATGGGTTCAAATGGATCCGGACGGGAAAGACCGGGCGCCGGGCCGGGCGTGTGGCAGCCCTCAGCTGCAGCGTCGTCGGTGGCCCGTTCCTCGAGCGTTGCAAGTCCGATCACCCGCCCGTGCTGGTAGCCGGCCGCCACCGCGGCTGCCGCCACGCCGGCATCGCTCAGCATCGCGAGATGCTCTCTGCATTTGCTTTCGACCAAGTCGCCCTGCCGCACATAGAGGCCTGACAGGACCGCCACCGCTGCGCCCGCGACCGCGGCATCGGCCGATGCCGCATTCGGCGGGGGCTCGCGGTCATTGGAATAGGCCGTGCCGGCGGTCGGCGACAGCGCATGCCAAGCATCATAGATCGCGAGGTGCACCATGGCGAAGATGCGCGAGGAGGCAGGCATGCCGACATGCTCCGGATGCAAGCCCTGGCGGTCGACGGCGGCATCGGTCTCGTCCTCGCCGTTGGCGTCGGTGAAGGTGAAGTCGCGCCTGTGAGCCTCGAGCGCCACCTCATTCCAGAACAGGATTGCGTCCTTCCCGCTATGCAACTCGTAAACGGCCATCGATCGTTCCCCTGCCCATCACTTTCCGGTCGAAGGCGCCGGCAGCGGACAGAAGGCGCCGTTCAGTGTTATCGCAGCGTTAGCTAAGCGTAAATCTCGGCGAACGATGCAACCAAATCGAAAATAACGATGCAATAACGCTCGACAGCTATCATCTTGCTGCTGGGGGTCACACATGGGGGAGCAGATGAAGAAGCATGGCGCGATATCCATCGCCCTGGCGGTGCGCGGCAACTCCGCGCCCGCCGGTGCCGGCGGCAACAGCAACTTCGGCGTCCACTTCAACTTAGGCGCCGGCAAACCGCTGAACGTGCACGTCAATCATCCGATCGGCGGACCGGGTGCAAGCGATGTCAGGAAGTTGATTGGCAAGGGCTTTCGGAACTTCTTCGAGGAGCCCACCAACGAGAAGGTCTTCCGTTACAGAGGGAAGCCGATCGACCACACGCCCGACCTGCAGAAACAGCTTCGCACGGCCATGAAGAAGCTCGCTTTTGCGCTCGAAGGCCCCCGCGCGGACACCAAGCCGCCGGCGCATAGCGAGGTCGATAAAGCTGGCCGCAAGAACGTCGATCCACGCGACAACCCGAACATCCCTTCGGGCTACACCTATCTGATGCAGCTGGTCGCCCACGACATCGTGCAAAGCACGAGCTCGCTGGCGCGGACTGACGACGGCCGTATCGCCCTCAACAACATCCGCACGGCGATGCTGCGGCTCGAGGCAGTCTACGATGGCGGACCGGAGGCATCACCGCTGCTCTACGAAGCGGGCCCGGTGGGCGGCGACGCGTCGAAGTCCTACCTTCGGCTCGGCCCCCTCAATACCGAGAAGGCTTTCTCTTGCCCATTTCGTGATCTGGCCAGGGTCGATCTATCGACGGCGACAGCGAACGTCAGCAAACGCGTCGCGGAGCCGCCACCGCCCGACGGCGACGCCAGCACCTCGTCCAAAACGGTCGGGCGGATGCCGCTGCCGGATGTCATCGTCGGAGACAACCGCAATGACGATCATGCCATCCTGTCCCAGCTCACAGTCGTCTTCCATCTCCTGCACAACGGGCTGGTGAAATGGGCCAACACCGTACCCGTCAAGAACTACGCCGACAACGCGCCGGAGGCAGCGATTGACCGCTACTACTTCGCGCGCATGGCGACGACCCTGATCTACCGGCACATCTTGCGTCATGACGTCATGAAGCGGCTGCTCCACAGCGCTGTCTACAAGCTCTATGTGGGGGCGAACCCTCCGGAAGTCTTCGACTTCGACGGAAGGATTCCGCTCGAACTCACGCATGGCGCCCTGCGCGTGTGCCATGCGATGCTGCGTCCGCGCTACAAGTTCAACGAACGCCACGAGTTCGACCTCAACCAGGTCCTGCTGGAAAACTCGGCCAACAGGGACATAAGCATGCCGCTTCCCGAGTTCTGGGCAGTGGCTTGGTCGAACTTCTTCGACATCGACCCGAAGAATCTCGAAGAGCTCAACCTGAGCTCGCGCCTGCGCCCGCGCTACGACCAGCAGACGCAAGTCGCGCCGCTGTTCGCGGGTTTCGATAGCATGGAGAAGCCCGGCCTTGCATATCGCGACATGATGTCGGCGGCACTGGCCGGCTTGTGGTCAGCGCCGGCCATGATGACCCGGCTCGCTTCCAACGCATTGGAACCTGAACTGGCCAAGATCTTCCAGGAGGCAAAGCTGGCCGATCCCGTCTATCGGAAAGGTGCTCTGCAGACCTGGCTCGCCGAAACCTGCCTGGATGGCTGTCTCAAGATGAATGACGACGAACTGACCGCCCTGGCGGAGGAGCCTCCGCTGCCGTTCTTCCTCATGTTCGAGGCGATGAACGACCCCGACAGCCGCGGATTGCGGCTGGGTCCTCTCGGATCGGTCATCACTGCGGCGGTCATTTTCGGCATCCTGAACGCCGATCCCATCGCTCCACCGGGCGTCAACTCGCTGAAAGCGCAGCTGCGCTATCTGCACGAAAACGTCTTCGGCACCACCGTCGAGGAGTTGCCCTTCCCGTCTCTCGACACGATGGCCGACCTCGTCCAGTTCGTGGCGAACCAGAACGGGCTCGCCGACGCCAAACCGCGTTTCCTTTAGGCCGCTCGACGGCCAACACGGGTCCTTCATGACCCACAGCAGCAGGAGAGAAAGATGCCTATCGAAAATCGCCCGGACGTCGGCGACTACATCGCCTGGGGACGGCTCATCAAGAAGTGGGCAAAAAACGAGGTGACGCCGCCGGCCAATCTGGCCGAGCTGCTCGCACAGTGCGCCGCCGCCAACGTCGGCATGATGATGCCGCCCTACGTCAACGACCTCCATGTCGTCCAGAAACCCAAGAACGTCTTCGTGCTCCGCTTGCCACCGGGCGACCTGATCAAGGAATCCGAAGAGGCCCTGAAGGCCGGTGGCCCCTATCCCATCCCACCATTCTACAATGCTCGCTATCACACGGATCTGCAGATCCCGAAGGAAGAGATGCTGGATTTTCATTCCCAGCGCACCGGGGATTACGTCATCCGCCTTTGCCAGTGATCGCGGCCGACCGGTCACCAGATGCCGTGGCCGGTCCCCTCGACGGGAGCGCCTGCGCTCGCGAGGCCGGCGCGCAAGCGCTCCCAATCGGCCTTGTGCTGGATGGGGTAGAGGTGAAGCAGCCAGCGGAACATGTTCTGCTCCGTTGCCGGTTCCTCGCCCTGCCATTGTGGCCGCAAACCGTCGATGAAGCGCCGCAACTCCGCTCGCGCCTCGGGGATCAGGCCAAGCTGGGCCTGCGCCGCGGCGCGCCATGCGACGTTGCTCCACACGGCGTCTCCCGACTGGCGGCTGGCGGATATGCATGCGCTGTAATCGCCGCAGAGATAGAAGGCAGTCGAGGCGTAAACCCAGTGTATCGACGCCGGGCTGACGACGAGACGGGCGACGTTCGTGAGCAGGTCGCGCGCCTTTCCGACCTTGGCCGTGAAGGCGTGGAACAGCGCGGTGGAGACCATGGTCCACGGGTCGTTCTCGTTGAGCTCGATCGCCAGGCTCACATGCATCTCGGCGTTCGAGAAATTACCGGCCAAGGCGTAAGCCCAGCCCGCCGCCAGCTGGGCACGCGAGTCGATCGGATCGAGCTGGATCGCCTGGCGCGCAAGCTCCATGGTCTCGCGTTCGCGGTCCCGTACGCGGAAGACGCCCGGGTGGACGAAATGAACGCTGTTGTTCATCTGCACCAGGCTGCTGTAGGCCGGCGAAAAGTTCGGCATGTCAGAGATCGTCGCGCGAAAGATGTCGGCAGCCTGAGCCCACACGCGTGGACTGAACTTGTTGATCATCTCCTGCGCCCGCAGCCAGCGGTCGAAAACATGTGGAGCAATGCCGGGCCCTTCGGACAGGCGGCTGAGCCTGCTCGCCGAAAGATGGATGTTCAGGCCGACGGCGATCCGGCGCACGATCGCCTGTTGCGCCTCGAACCAGTTCGACAGGGTGATTCGATAGTGGTCGCTCCACACGTAAACGCCGCTGTGTACCTCCCGCAGCGTCAGGATCAGACGGATATCGCTAGGCGTCGTCATCGCGCTGGCGTCGATCCGGTATTCGAGGGTGCCCTCGTCGGCCGCTGTCGCCGTCTGCGGATCGTCGCGAACCCGCCATTCGCGGAAGCGCACCAGGCTCGCGACCAGCTCGTGCCGGAAACCGCTCACGATGTAGCGTTGGTCTGGCCTCGTCGCGGCGGCATCGAAGGCACCGATGCTTAGAATCAGATCTCGCGCCGGTGGAACCGGTTCGGCCGGGCGTTCGAGCAATGCCACGTTGACCACTGCAGCGTCCGCCGGCACCGACGACTGTCGACGGACCTCGACGATCAGATTCTGGGTTTCAGGGGAAGGTTCGACGTCGAATTCCTCCTCCAACAAATCCCACAGCGACTTATAGAGACGCAGGGCACCACCGAAGTCTCCACGCTTCGTGCGCACGCGAATGATCGCGCGGCAGGCCTCTTCATGGGTCGGGTCCAGGGACATGATTGCCTGCGCAAAGTCCTCCTGGCGTTGCGAGGATTCCGTGGAAGACCGCAGCGCCGCCTCGAAGGCTTTGGATCAGCCGGTCTTGCAGAGCCTGCCGTTTGGCGAGCAGCCAGATGCGAAAGGCCGGGATCGACTTCCTCGAACTCGGCCAACAACTTCTCCGGCAGGCGCGACACTTCACCGAAGCGCGGGTGGATCTGCCTGGCGTTCGTCATGCCAATGATGTCGTGCAGATCCACGCTCACCCGATCGCGGTCGAGGGCAATGAGGCGTTTCTCGGCTCTCAGCCCTTCGAAGCCGAACGCATGAAAGGCTCCGCGGATCTCGTGAAGGATCTGGCGCAGTGACGCTCGGGCGTTGTCCTCGGGCGTCTCGCTCCAAAGCAGCCCAACAAGACGTTCACGGCTCTCCTCGGAAGTCTCGTTGATCGCAAGGTATCCGATCAGAGCGTTTGCTTTGCGGCTGACGATGCGCAGCGGCGTGCCGCCGACACTTAGCGAAAACTTGCCGACAGTTGTGATGTCGAGCCGACGCGCCGCAAGCTCGCGACGACCGCTGTGACGTCCCCTGGCGGTCATTTCGCTAGGCAAGCACCTTTCCGGCACTACATGATTTCAATGCTTTTCGCATGCTGGTTAGGCCCCCCGCTAACTGCCACCACAGAGAGAAGTCTAGAGCTTCGGTAACTCGACGGAAAGGGTTGCAGCGTTGGAATAAATGCACGGACGGCGGATATGCCAAGATCGGAGCGCGTAAGATCGGCCAACCATACGTCGCCGCCACGTTCCTGCAGGCGCTGCAACAGACCTTCGAGGACCGCACTTTCATGTGGTTCGCCCTGCGGCCAGTCCGCCGGCTGGCCATCCGGATGGAGCAGACTGCACGCCCTGACGTCCAGCGCGCCGCGACGCAGGTGGCGCCGGTCGACTTCGTCCAGTGCCGCAGGCCCTCCCTCTGCCAACTTCGACTCTATGAGGGCAAACGCCGTCTCGACCTGGGCCATTTCGAGGATCGCGGCACGCGCAGCTTCACAGGCGGTCGCCCGGGCCGCAAAGCCACAAGCGAGCTGCCGTCCCTCGCCGTCGGCCGAAAGGGCCGCAAAGGTCGGTATCCGGAACTCGGTGGTAATGTCGAGCAGCCAGACGACCCGGCCGGCTTGTCCCGCACGCAATGTCGCAAGCAACTCGCCAGCCTCGCTTGCGATCGCCCCGCTCGGCGACACCGGTCGCCCCCGGCGGCCGCCCCGCCACCAGAGCGAAACAGCGTCGCGCTCGACAACCTCGAGGATCGCCCGGGCAGCGGCTTGCTCCCTGGAGCGACCTGCCGCGCACCCAGTGCTGAGAGGCCCGCGCAGGGGCAACGCCCGGCGCTTGTCGCTGCGTCGCAGGCAAATGTCTGCTGGAACAAGCGTATTGCGGGATCCGTCGCCATTGGTCGCAATGAGCCAATCCACGGTTCGGCTGGATGTGCGCCGCAGGTCGGGCTGGTAGTCGGCCAACCAAGTGGCGAGATCGGCATCGAGCAATCCGCCGACGTCGTTCGCGGTGCCGGTGTGCGTTACATCCCCCTCTCGTTCAAGCTGCGAGAGGAATTCCAGCCCTTCACCCAGGCAAGAGGTCAATGCCTCAGCCAGCGACAGCCCGGTGCCACCTGCACTCAGGCGGGCCGGCGAAGGGTCAGTGACATAGAACGGATATGCCGAGGCCTGCGCGCCGACGAACGCCAAGCCTGGTGCGCTTGGTGACCTCAGCACGAACATGCGTTCGAATCGCTTATACGCCGAAATGATCCAGTCGCCAGCCGAACGACGGGCCGCCTCGCGCAGCCCGCGCCCATGCTCGGAGTTAAGATCGAGAGGTATGAGCTGGAGATGGGATGTGACCAGCGCCATCTGATCTTTCGATTGGGCGATTCGCCCGCGTGAGGGGACGTGCAACTTATTAGCGGCAACGCACCTTTGGCAACATCGCCGGCTCAACTCAGGGAGGCGATCGCGTGCAGTAGTCGCGCGACGTGAATTGCCGCCATCACGGCATCGGCCCGCACGTAAGTCGAAGGTCGAAGACGTCAATGTCTTGACTCGTCCGGGCCGCCGAATGAGGCTCCCGACACGGGGAAATAAAGACAGACCATAAATCGAGGAACGCCCATGATCCGCACTTTCCATCGGCGAACACTCGCCGCATTGGCGGCCGGCGCCAGCCTGTTGGCGCTCGGCGACGCGGCCCTCGCGCAGGGCAAGTACAAGGAAGCGCCCGCGCTCGCAGAGCAGGTGAAGGCGGGCAAGCTGCCGGCCGTCGATGCCCGGCTGCCCGAGACGCCGCTGGTCGTGCCGACGGTCGAGAAGGTCGGCGAGTATGGCGGCACGTGGCGCCGCGCGTTCCTCGGCCCGGCCGACGCCAACAACTACGTGCGCGTGGTCTACGACGCGCTGTTCCGCTTCTCGCCCGACGGCGCCAAGATCGAGCCCAAGGTCGCCGAGAGCGCCACGCCCTCGGCCGACTTCAAGACCTGGACCATCAAGCTGCGCAAGGGCTCCAAGTGGTCCGACGGCCAGCCTTTCGGCGCCGACGACATCCTGTTCTGGTACAACGACGTGCTGCTCAACAAGGAGCTGACGCCCACCCTGCCGGGCTGGATCAGGAACGCCGACGGCACGCCGGCCAAGGTCGAGAAGGTCGACGACAACACGGTGCGCTTCACCTACGCGGCACCGGCGACGCTGTTCCTGACGGCGGTCGCCAACCAGGACGGCGCCGACCGCACCTTCGCGATGTTCCTGCCGGGGCACTACCTCAAGAAGTTCCATCCGGCGCACACGCCCAAGGCGGACATCGACAAGGCGGCGCAAGCCGCGGGCTTCAAGACCTGGACCGAGCTGTTCGCCAACCGCAACGCACCGCCGGAGAATCCGGAGCGGCCGACCATGGCGGCCTGGGTGCCGTCGAGCCGCGCCAGCGATCCGGTGTTCACGCTGAAGCGCAATCCCTACTACGTCGGCGTCAATTCGGCGGGCAACCAGCTGCCCTATCTCGACGAGGTGCGCTTCACCTACTTCGCCGACGCCCAGGCGCTCAACCTTGCCGCCATCGCCGGCAACTTCGACATGCAGGAGCGCCACATCAACATGACCAACTACCCGGTGCTCAAGGATCAGGAGAAGACCGGGAAGTATCGCGTCATCGCCTGGCCGACCTTCGGCGGCGCCGATGCCGTGATCGCCATCAACTCGACCTACACGGCCGATCCGGAGATGGGCAAGGTGATGGCCGAGAAGGACTTCCGCAAGGCCCTGTCGCTCGCCATCAACCGCGACCAGATCAAGGAGAGCGTGTTTTTAGGGCTGGGCGAGGCGCGCCAGGGCGTGCCGGCGCCGTGGCATCCCTACTTCCCCGGGGCCGAATGGGCGCAGAAGTACACCGAGTTCAACCGCGACCAGGCCAACAAGATGCTCGACGGCATCGGCCTCAACAAGAAGGACGCCAACGGCATCCGCCTGCTGCCGAGCGGCAAGCCCGCGACCATCGAGATCAGCGTCGTGCCGGCGTTCGGCGCCTGGCCGGACGTGGCGCTGCTGGTCTCCAAGGACTGGGAGGCCGTCGGCATCAAGACAATCGTGCAGATCCGCGAGCGGGCGCTGCACTTCAAGATGAACGAGAACAACGAGCTGATGGCCGAGGTGTGGAACGAGGACACCAGCGCCTTCCCCTACACCGGCAACGCCAAGGCCGACCCGCGCAACGCGCCGATCCTGACCATCGGGCCGCTGTGGCGGCGCTGGTACGCGACCGGCGGCAAGGAAGGCATGGAGCCGCCGCCGGAGGTGAAGCGCATCGTCGAGATCGTCGACAAGGCGCGCACCGTCGGGCCCGAGGAGCAGGTGAAACTCTCCCAGGAGCTCTATCGCATCTGGGCCGAGAACCTCTACGAGATCGGCACCGTCGGGCTCACGCCCATGGTGCAGGGCGTGGTGGTGACCAACACCAAGTTCCGCAACGTGCCGACGACGTTGGGCAACGACTGGCCCTTGCGCAGCCCGGGCAATGCGCGGACCGAGCAGTTCTAT
The DNA here is from genome assembly GCA_963809025.1 of uncultured Alphaproteobacteria bacterium. Classification (GTDB taxonomy): domain Bacteria; phylum Pseudomonadota; class Alphaproteobacteria; order Reyranellales; family Reyranellaceae; genus Reyranella. The sequence continues at coordinate 431,522 of CAWEIE010000033.1, forward strand.
TTTACCAAGTAGTGAGTGTCCCTCCCCGCGCTTCGCGCGGGGAGGTGTCCGCGCAGCGGACGGAGGGGTCATGAGTCAAATGATGGGGCCTTTGACCCCTCCGTCACCGTATGACGGCGACACCTCCCCAGCTTCGCTGGGGAGGAAGGGCCGAACATGACCCGTTACATCCTGCAGCGGCTGGCGCTCCTGCCGCTGCTGATGGTGATCTACTCCTTCGTCATCTTCGTCATCATCCAGGCGCCGCCGGGCGACTTCCTGACGGCGTATGTCGCCACGCTCGCCTCGTCGGGCTCGTCGATCTCGCAGGAGCAGATCGAGGCGTGGCGCGCCCAGTACGGGCTCGACCAGCCGATGGTCGTGCAATACTTCCTGTGGGTGCAGCATCTGCTGCACGGCAATTTCGGCCTGTCGCTGGAATACCAGCGGCCCAACGCCGACCTTATCGGCGAGCAGATCGGCCTCACGCTCGCCCTTGCCCTCTTCTCCTTCTTCCTGACCTGGGCGATCGCCATCCCGGCCGGCATCTATTCGGCGACGCATCCGCGCTCGATCGGCGACCACATCCTCACCGTCGTCAACTATGTCGGCGTCGCCACGCCCAACTTCATGCTGGCGCTGATCCTGATGTGGGTGGCCTTCGCCTATCTCGACGTCAGCGTCACCGGCCTCTATTCGCCCGAATACGCCGAGGCGCCGTGGAGCTGGGCCAAGCTGTGGGATCTCCTGGCCCATCTGTGGCTGCCCGCCCTGGTGCTGGGCATCGCCGGCACCGCCCGATTGAGCCGCATCATGCGCGCCAACCTTCTGGACGAGCTCAACAAGCCCTACGTCGTGACGGCGCGTGCCAAGGGCATGAAGGAATGGCGCCTGGTGCTGCGCTATCCCGTGCGGCTTGCCTTCAATCCGCTGATCAGCACCATCGGGTGGTACCTGCCGATGCTGTTTTCGGGCAGCCTGATCGTGGCCACGGTCATGAACCTGCCCAACATCGGCCCGCTGCTCCTGCGCGCGCTGGTCAACCAGGACATGTACCTCGCGGGCGGCATTTTGCTGATCTACTCCTTCCTCACCATCGTCGGCACGCTGCTGTCCGACATCCTCCTCGCGCTGGTCGACCCGCGCATCCGGGTGGCGGGATGAGGATGGTCGCTCATCTTGGGAGCGCGGGCCTCCGGCCCGCTCATGATCATGATGCGGGCCGGAGGCCCGCGCTCCCATGACCACCGCAGACATCACCGTCGGCAAGGAGGCCGAGGACCGGATTGCCGTCGCCTCCAACTGGAAGCTCGTGTGGTGGCGCTTCCGGCGCCATCACCTCGCGATGGCGAGCGCGGTGCTGCTGATCTTCATGTACTTGATCGTCCTGGTGCCGGACTTCTTCTCGACCCAGGACCCCGAACGCACCGACGCGCGGCAGGCCTTCATCCCGGTGCAGACGGTGCACCTGTTCGACGACGGCTCTTTCTCGCCCTGGGTCCCGGCCATCGTCGGCAAGCGCAACCCCACGACCTTGCGCATGGAGTGGACGACCGACGCCAAGAAGAAGGTGCCGGTCGCCTTCTTCGGCACCGGCTACAAGTGGAAGATCTTCGGCCTGTTCGAGACCAACCGCCACCTGATCGTGCCGACGGATCCCAATCAGCGCATCTTCCTCCTGGGCTCCGATCGGCTCGGCCGTGATCAGTGGTCGCGCATCATGCACGGCACCCAGACCTCGATGACGGTCGGCCTGGTGGCGGTGGCGCTGAGCGTCATCCTGGGCGTCGTGCTGGGCGGCATCTCGGGCTATGTCGGCGGCAAGACCGATTCGGTGATCCAGCGCCTGATCGAGCTGCTGCAATCGGTCCCCACCATCCCGATCTGGCTGGCGCTGTCGGCCGCGCTGCCGCGCGACTGGACGCCGATCCAGATCTTCTTCGCCATCACCGTGATCCTGTCCCTGGTCGGCTGGACCACGTTGGGCCGCGAGGTGCGCGGCCGCTTCCTCGCCCTGCGCGAGGAGGATTTCGTGCTGGCGGCCCGGCTCGCCGGCTGCTCGCGTATGCGCATCATCCTGCGCCACATGGTGCCGACGTTCCTGAGCCACATCATCGCGACCAGCTCGCTCGCCATCCCGGTGATGATCATCAACGAGACGTCGCTCTCCTTCCTCGGCCTCGGCATCCGGCCGCCGGCGATCAGCTGGGGCGTGCTGCTGCAGGAGGCGCAGAACATCCAGACGCTGGCGCTGGCGCCGTGGCTGCTGATCCCCGGCCTGGTCGTCATCGTGGCCGTGCTCGCCTTCAACCTCGTCGGCGACGGCCTGCGCGATGCCGCCGACCCGTACAGCCATTGAGATTGCCGTGAGCACCGCCGCCCAGCCTCTCCTCTCCGTGCGTGACCTCCGCGTCTCCTTCGCCCTAGACGAAGGCCTGGTGCGCGCCGTCGACGGCACCAGCTTCGACGTCATGCCAGGCCAGGTGCTGGGCGTGGTGGGCGAATCGGGCTGCGGCAAGAGCGTCACCATGCGGGCGATCCTGCAGCTCGTCGAGCGGCCGGGCCGCATCACCAAGGGCGAGATCCACTTCCGCCGCGACAGCGGCGTCGTCGATCTCGCGCAGTTGCCGCCGCGCGGGGCGGAGATGCGCGACATCCGTGGCGGCGAGATCGCGCTGATCCCGCAGGAGCCGATGGCGGCCTTCAGCCCCGTGCACACGGTGGGCGACCAGATCGTCGAGGCGATCCTGCTGCACAGCCATCGCTGGCAACCCGACCGCAAGCTCAGCCGCCGCGAGGCGCGCGACATCACGGTCGGCCTGTTCCGCGACGTCGGCATCTCAATGCCCGAACAGAGGATCGACACCTATTCCTGGCAGCTCTCGGGCGGCCTGCGCCAGCGCGCCATGATCGCCATGGCGCTCAGCTGCAAGCCTCGGCTGCTGATCGCCGACGAGCCGACGACGGCGATCGACGTCACCACCCAGGCCCAGGTGCTGGCGCTCCTGCGCGACCTGCAGGCGCGCTACAACACCGCCATCATCTTCATCACCCACGATCTCGGCGTGATCGCCCAGATGGCGAGCTATGTCGTGGTCATGTATCTCGGCCGCGTCATGGAGGAAGGGCCGGTCGACGACATCTTCCACGCGCCCAAGCATCCCTACACGCGGGCCCTGCTGCGCTCGATCCCGAGCCTCTACGGCCAGACGCGCGTGGCCCTGCCGGTGATCAGCGGCGCCCTGCCCCATCCCTTCAACCGGCCGCCCGGCTGCCCGTTCCATCCGCGCTGCCCCGACGTCATGCCGCGCTGCTCGGCGGCAGTGCCGCGCCTGATGCCGGTCGGCACCAGCCAGCTCGCGAGCTGCTTCCTGCATCACGAGGAGGCGGACGAGCCATGAGCGACGCCACGACCGATGACCCGCCGCCGCTGCTCGACGTCCGCGGCCTGCAAAAGTTCTTCCCCATCACGCGGGGCTTCCTGCAGCGCACCGTGGGCCATGTGCGCGCCGTCGACGGCGTCGACTTCACCGTCAAGGAGGGCGAGACGCTGGGCCTGGTGGGCGAGAGCGGCTGCGGCAAGACCACGGCCTCGCGCTGCATCCTGCGCGCCATCGATCCGACCGGCGGCCAGATCCTCTACCGCACGCGCTCGGGGAAGGTCGTCGATCTCGCGAGCCTGCCGCCGGCCGAGCTGCTGCCGCTGCGCGCCGAGATCCAGATGATCTTCCAGGACCCGTTCGGCTCGCTCAATCCACGCATGAACCTGCTCGACAATGTCGGCGAGCCCCTGCTGGTCAACGGCATGAAGAACCGCCGCGAGCGCGCCGACCGCGTCGCCGAGCTTCTGAGGCTGGTCGGCCTGCGCCCGGAATTCATGCACCGCTTCCCGCACGCTTTTTCGGGCGGCCAGCGCCAGCGCATCGGCATCGCCCGGGCACTCGCCACCAACCCGCGGCTGGTGGTGGCCGACGAGCCCGTCTCCGCCCTCGACGTCTCGATCCAGGCGCAGGTCCTGAACCTGCTGCTCGAGCTGCAGGCGCGGCTGAAGCTCACGTTCCTGTTCGTTGCCCACGACCTCTCGGTGGTGCGCCACATCTCCGACCGCATCGCCGTGATGTATGTCGGCCAGCTCGTCGAGCTGGCACCGACCGACGCCATCTTCCGCCAGCCGCTGCATCCCTACACGGCGGCGTTGATGCGCGCCGTGCCGGCAGCCGATCCGCGCGTGAAGTCGGGCGACGGCATCCTGGTCGGCGAGGTGCCGAGCCCCGCCAACCCACCGTCAGGCTGCTACTTCCACCCGCGCTGCCGCCATGCCCAGGCGCGCTGCAAGGTCGAAGCGCCGGCGCTACGTGAGATCACGCCGGGCCATGTCAGCCGCTGCCATTTCGCCGGTGACATCGTATTCTGAGCGCCTTCGTTTTGTTACGAAAGCAGGGGACTGAAAATCGCAGTGTCGTGGTTCGATCCCGCCCTGGGCACCATTCCACAAATTGGTCCGAGACGACGAATGAAACATGTCAAGCACGTTTGGTTTAGGCAGGAACTGTTCTCCTAATTGCGATCTTTATTTCGCGTTGGGCCGCAGCGCTTGAAACCAGGTTTAGGCGCATCGACAACGTCATTGGGCGTTTGGAGGCCGGTGCATACAGGAGCAGGGGCTCGGAGTGATGATCGCCAGATCCCGGGGTCATCGCCCTTCGTACCAGCTCGTCGGAGACCGATTGCGATTTCGGTCTTGTTCGTAAGGGTACCGGGATCTGGAAGCGGTATGATCGCCGGTTCCCAAGGAGCATCTGGCGAAGGACGTCGAAGAGCCCTCTCGCACATGATTTTTGCGCCGCGCGACTTGAGAACAATCGCCTGAGCAATCTGCCATCCGACTGCGGAGCGGTTGGTCACCGACACTTCCACTTCCCACCAATTGAGGGCATGGGGCTTCAAAGTAGCAGTCACCAGTGGCAATTCCTCGCGTGCTTGGCGGCGGAGAAGATTCCAGGCGATACACGCCGACGTTACAGCGGCGATTGCGGCGACAATGCTGGCCAGCGGGCCGATTTCGATGCCCCAAGGCATGAACTACAGGCCGCCGGTCGCTCGGAGCTTGGCCAAGATCTTGCGATACATCTGTATGACATCGTCGGGCGAGTGCTCGCCAGGGCGAAGCAGCCCGGCGGCCAAGGACGCCGCGACATTGGATGCGTGCAAGCTCGTTGTGAAATCGCGTTGCGCGATAGCGAACGGGGCGCTGCCGGATAGGATTGAACCTGTCGACCTCTCCCTTACCAAGGGAGTGCTCTACCATTGAACCTTCCTTTGAGATGCAGGTAACGTGGCTAACTCCCGCCACACCCGTCGCCCCGCTGCAAGGTCATGACATTTCGCGTGACGCGCGACGGTGCTACACTTCCAACCATGACGACGATGGTGTTCTTCCGTGTCCGCCCGGCGGCGGACAGACCGAGACTGGCGGCGGCGCCAGCTCGGCCAGAACTTTCTTGATTCCGCGACTGCCGACCAGATTGTCGACCAGGCGGCGTTCGCTCCGGGCGAGCTTGTCCTCGAGATAGGCGCCGGTTCGGGGGCGATGACGCGCGCGCTCGCGCGCCGCGCGCTGCGGGTGATCGCCGTCGAGCCGGATCCTGCCTGGGCGAAACGACTGCGTGATCACGGCGTTCGCGTCATCGAGCGCGATTTCCTAGCCGTCACCCTGCCGCGCGAGCCATTCCGCATCTTCGGATCGCTGCCGTTCGCCAGGACGACCGACATCCTTCACCGCCTGCTGGATGATCCAGCGCTCCCCATGCGCCGCGCCGATGTCATCGTGCAGTGGGAAGTGGCGGTCAAACGCGCCGCCGTGCCGCCTGTGACGCTGGTCTCGACGGCCTGGGCGCCGTGGTGGGAGATGCATCTGGCGCGGCGCATTCCGGCCGCGATGTTCCGGCCGGTGCCCCGCGTCGATGCCGGCCTGCTCGTCATCACGCGACGCATCCGCCGCTTCTACCGGTCGCAATGGCGCGTCGCTATGCCGACTTCGTTCAACGCGAATGGCCGTTCGACCCGGCTCGCCAGCGCTCGCGCTTGGAGCCCTTGTCGTCGTAGGTCGTGGACAGGACCTGACCGAGCTTGAACTCGAAAAAGACGTGCCGTTCGGCCGACTTGAAGCCGGCAGCCTCGGCCCAACCAACAGCCGCGGCGCGCCGGAGCGCGTCGGTGATCTCCTCAGTGCGCCCGGTCACGTAGAACTCACCCTCCCCGCCTTCGTTGTCCTCGACGCCACAGTGCAGGGCATAGCGCGCATCGCGCCGAAGATCAGCGACCTTCAATGACGTCGGTTCCATATAGACGGCGAGACAGCCGCCGCCGATGAAGGGAGACACAGGGTGGACGCGCGGCGATCCATCGGCGCGGATCGTGGCGAGATAGGCGATGCGCCGCTCGAGCCTGCGGCGGCCGAACGCTTCGAGATGTGGGGCGTCTACGCCAAAATCCGCCCAGCTGAGCATTCGACGTCCAGCTTCCCTTCGATAGGCCCGCCGCCACTCCGCTTTGCCGGAGATCAAGCAGCTCGATCGCGCCGCTGCTTGATCAGAGATTCGGCGGGAATGCCAAGTCCCGTATGGAGCCGCCAGACCATCTTGAGTGTCAGCGGCCGTTTGTGATTAAGCACCTCATACACCCGATTGCGGCTGCCGACGAAGGGGATGAGATCCCGCGGTGCCAGGCCTTTTTTGCTCCATATGGTACCTGAGCGCAGAAACCGGATCGGGAAGGTCGAGAGGGTAGTGCCTGGCTTCCCATGCCTCGACCAGGGTAACCAGCACATCGAGACGATCACCTTCCGGCGTGCCACGTTTCGCCGTCATGAGCCCTTCGATCTCCTTGAGGACTCGGCGATAATCGCGCGCAGTCTTGATTGGTTGAATGTCCATGTCGTAGCTCTCAGATCGTTTGGGCATCGATGGTATCGTATTGCCGGTGCGTTCCGATGAACCGGATGTATACAACCCGATACGGATAGTTGATCCAGACGACGACGCGGTACTTGTTGCCGGCAATATTGAACACGACACGTCCGTCCCGAACCCCGACGGGATCGAGGGTACAGGCAAAAGCAGCCGAATAGGCTCTGACGCCCATTCGGATGTATCAACGAACCAGCGCCGCGCCGCGCGTCAGCACCGACGCAGCTTCGTCGACGATGCGTTCGATGAGCTCGGTGGCGGACGGCAGGTCCTTCACCAGATCGACGCCCTCGCCGGCCCATATGACGCGCGCCGAGAAATCGTCGGGCTTGGTGGCGAGGTAGCTCTTCTCCGCGTCGGCCCGCTCAGCCTGAAGCTGCTCCTCGTTGCCGTGCCAGCGCTGATAGAAATCATTCCTCAGCGCCCGTCCCGGATACTGCGCCGGCCACGGCGCGCCGCGGACGATGTCGAACACCCGCGTCTGCGCCGTCTGATCGCCGCCTGAGGCGATCACGCGGGACTTCATGGCGTCGTCCCACAGCGATTCGCGGGTCGCCGTGAAGCGGGTGCCCATCGACACGCCCGAGCCGCCCAGGCTCAGCACCGCCGCCAGGCCGCGGCCATCGGCGATGCCGCCGGCGGCGACCACCGGGATCGAGCCGGCAATATCGACCACGGCCGGCACGAAGCCCATGGTGCCGCGCGTCGTTCCCGAGTGACCGCCGGCGTCGCGGCCCTGGGCGATGATCACGTCGACGCCGAGGCGGACGGCCTGCTCGGCCTCGCCAAGCGTCTGCACCTGGCAGATGGTCTTGGCACCGGCATCGCGGATCTGCGCCACGTAGGGTTCGGGATCACCGAACGACAGCATGACCGCCGCCGGCTTGGCATCGAGCGCGGCGCGCAGGGCCTCCGGCTTGGCATCGAGCGCCCAGGTGATGAAGCCCACGCCGACCCGGGCGTTGCCGGCGGCCAAAAGCTCGCGGGAGACGGTGGCGGCGTCGGCGTAGCCCGAGCCGATCAGGCCGAGGCCGCCCGCGTTGGTGACGGCGGCGGCGAGCTTGCCGCCAGCCGCCGAGCCCATCGGCGCCAGCAGGATCGGATGGGTGATGCCGAGCGAACGGGTCAGGGCGGTTTCGATCTTGGGCATGACAGCGCTCCCCTCATATCTCGGCGTAGATCTCCAGGACGTTGCCGTCGGGATCGCGGAAGAACACCGTGCGATGGCCGAACGGCTGGTCGGTCACCGGCAGGATCATCTCGACTCCCCTGCTCTCCAGGAGTTCCGCGCACTTGGCGACCTCGGGCGGCGGCACGCGAAAGGCCAGCTGCAGCGAAAGATTACCCGCAGGCGGGGCCACATCCTTGAACCGCCCGCCGTAGACCGTGAGCGCCAGTCGGTTTGACCCGAGGCCGAATTCGATCCAGCGCTCGCTCAGCACGTTGATGACAGGAAACTCCATCACCTTCTCGTAGAAGTGCCGCATGGCCGCGAAGTCGCGCGCGTAGATGACCGTGTAGTCGAGCTGCCGGATATGGTTGAGGGCGTTCATCAATGGTCCCGCTTGGCAAGGCAAGGGCGATGCATACCACGCCCGCGTAGGCGGCAGCATACGGCAACAAATATCGTCATCCCGACCGGAGCCGCGCGCAGCGCGGCGCAGTGGAGAGACCTGTTTTGTGGATGCGCCTGCAAGACGGGGTCCCCTGACTACACCGCCCTTCGGGCCGACTCCGCTCGGGATGACGGGAAGTCAGTCGTTGGCGCCCTCGATCGCTCCGATGACCGCGGCGGTGACGTCGGTCGTCCGCGCCGTGCCGCCGAGATCGGGCGTGTGGCAGCGCTTGTCGGCGGTGACGCGTTCGATCGCCCGCATGAGGCGGGCGCCGGCTGCGGCCTCGCCGAGATGGTCGAGCATCATGACGGCCGACCAGAAGGTGCCGACGGGATTGGCGATGCCCTTGCCCATGATGTCGAAGGCCGAGCCGTGGATCGGCTCGAACATCGAAGGGAACGTACGCTCGGGATTGAGGTTGGCCGTGGGCGCGATGCCGAGCGAGCCAGCAAGGGCCGCGGCAAGGTCGGACAGGATGTCGGCGTGCAGGTTGGTCGCCACCACGGTGTCGATCGACTGCGGCTTGATCACCATGCGCATGGTCATGGCATCGACCAGCATCTTGTCCCAGGTGACGTCGGGGAACTCGGCTGCGATCTCGACGGCGATCTCGTCCCACATCACCATGGCGTGGCGCTGGGCGTTGGACTTGGTGACGACGGTGAGCAGCTTGCGCGGTCGCGACCGCGCCAGCTTGAAAGCAAAGCGCATGATGCGCTCGACGCCGGGCCGCGTGAACATGGCGACGTCGGTGGCAGCCTCGAGCGGCGAGCCCTGATGAACGCGCCCGCCGACGCCGGCATACTCGCCTTCCGAGTTCTCGCGCACGATCACCCAGTCGAGCTCCTTGTCGTTCACGTGGCGCAGCGGCGAGGTGATGCCGGGCAGCACGCGCGTCGGCCGCACGTTGGCGTACTGGTCGAAGGGCTGGCAGATGGCGAGCCGCAGGCCCCACAGCGTGATGTGGTCGGGAATGTCGGGATGGCCCGCCGAGCCGAACAGGATGGCGTCGTGCTTCCTGATGAGGTCGCGGCCGTCCGCCGGCATCATGCGGCCGTGCTTCTTGTAGTATTCGCCGCCCCAATCGAAGTGGTCGACCTTGAAGGCGAAGCGGCCGTCGCGCTTGGCCAACGCCTGCAGCACCTCGACACCCGCCGAGACGACCTCGGTGCCGATGCCGTCGCCGGGAATCGCGGCGATCGTGTAAGTCTTCATCTCGTCCCGACCTTTGCCGAAGGCAGAGCTGTCACCCGGCGCGGGCGCTCGGGATGACAGCAAGTTCGTAACGAGACCTACAGCAGTTTTCGCCCGGTTGCGAGGTGCTAGCCTAGACTAGGCGGCGGGCTTCACGCTGTTCGGCTCGCGAACCAGCAGCTCGTAGCGGCTTCGGCCGAGCGACGTCAGGCGCCAGTTGGTGCCGCTCCATTCGATCAGCTCGAGATGCAGCAGCCGCCGGACAAGGGCCAGATCAAGCTCGCCTTCGATGCCGAAACCGATCCGCCGGAAGGTCGTCTCTTCCTTGACGCTGAGTGGCGCGAACAATCCCCTCATGGTCCTGCCACAAGATTTCGTCTGCCAGCGCACGCTCGCCATCGCCGGCCTGACCGCCGATCCGCCACTGCCCGGCCGGCGCGGTGGCGTGCCTGAATCGCGCAGCACGAGGTCGACCGGCAGCAGGGCGCTCGGTTGAGCGCCACCGCCGGTCTAGTCGGCAGCCTCAGCAGCTTCGTCCGGCATGTAAGTGCGCGACAGGGTGACGTAGCCCGCCACGACCCGCTTGAAGTCCGCGAAGTCCTTCTCGGTCAGGTCGCGCAGCTTCCTGGCCGGGTTGCCGGCCCACAATTCGCCGCGGCGCACGATCTTGCCGGGTGCCACGAGGGCGCCGGCCGCGACCATGGCCTCGCTCTCGACGACGGCGCCGTCGAGCACCGTCGAATTCATGCCGATGAAGGCGCCATCCTGCACTTCGCACGCATGAAGCAACGCCTTGTGACCGACCGTGACGTTGCGGCCGACCACCGTCATCAGCCCGCGCGCGGCAACATGCACGACGGTGCCGTCCTGCAGGTTCGAATTCTCGCCGATGCGGATGCCCGGCCCGTCGCCGCGCAGGATCACGCCGAACCAGATGCTGGCGTTCCCGCCGATTTCGACGTCGCCCACCAAAGTTGCGTTGGGCGCGATGAAAGCCGAGCGCGCGATCTTCGGGACGAAGCCTCTGTGAGGAACGATCAGGCCGGACATGACATTGAACTCCACGGAATGACAGGAGTGTGACGGCGGTTTCGCGACGGCAAGCGACGCACTCGCGCGTATGAAATTTCCAAGACGGCATCAGCATCGCGCAACCGCGTGCCCACTTCCTCGTAGAGCCGACCATGGTCCGGCGTTTCGAGATCATGACTTCTGCGAGTAACGAAATGCGTTCTGTGTTCTTTCGTTCGACCTTCGCTCTTGCCGCCGTCGCGACCGCGGGAATGATGAGTTCCGCCATCGCGCAGAATGCCGCCACCGCGCCCAGCGACGCCGACCTCAAGGCGCGCTGCAACCAGCTCATCTCGATGTACGACCGCTATGGCGCGAGCCGCAGCGAGAATTCCGACGGTGCGCGCAATCACACGCGTATCGGCGCCGGCATCGACTGCGCCAACGGTCATGCCGCCGAGGGCGTCGCGGCCATGGAAGAGCTGCTGAAGGACAAGAAGTTCGACGCGCCGCCCCCGACGTCGGGTGTCGCGCAGTCTCCACGCCAATAGATCCATCGCACAAAAGAAGGGCGCCTCGCGGCGCCCTTCTTCCTCGATTCGTTTGCGCTTAGCGCTTGGAGAACTGGAAGCGGCGGCGCGCACCGGCGCGGCCGTACTTCTTGCGCTCGACCACGCGGCTGTCGCGGGTGAGGAAGCCGGCGGCCTTCATGGCGCCGCGCAGGCCGGGCTCGAACTTGGCGAGGGCCTGGGAAATGCCGTGGCGCACCGCACCGGCCTGGCCCGACAGGCCGCCGCCCGAGACGGTGGCGACCACATCGAACTGCTCGCGGCGCTGCGTCACGTCGAACGGCTGCTGGATGACCATCTGCTGGGTCGGGCGGGCGAAGTAGACCGTCTGGTCGCGGCCGTTGACCGTGATCTTGCCGGTGCCGGGCTTGACCCACACGCGGGCGACGGCGTTCTTGCGCCGGCCGGTGGCGTAGGCGCGACCCTGCGCGTCGACTTCCTTCTCGCGAATGGCGGCGGGCGTCTGAACCGGCGCCATCGGCGCCTTCTTCAGTTCGGCAAACGATGAAAGTTCGGTAGCCATATCAGCCAACCCTCGAATTCTTGCGGTTCAGTGCGGCGACGTCGAGCTTCTCGGGCTGCTGGGCCTCCTGCTCGTGATTGGGGCCCTTGTAGACGCGCAGGTTCTTCATCTGCGCGCGGCCGAGCGGTCCGCGGGTGATCATGCGCTCGACGGCCTTGACGATGACGCGCTCGGGGAAGCGGCCTTCCAGGCGCTTGCCCAGGGTCTCGCCCTTGATGCCGCCGGGATGGCCGGTGTGCCAGTAGAAGACTTCGCGCTCGGCCTTGCGGCCGGTGAGGCGCACCTTCTCGGCGTTGATGACGACGATGTTGTCGCCGCAATCGATGTGCGGGGTGAAGGTCGGCTTGTGCTTGCCGCGCAGGCGCATGGCGATGATCGAGGCGAGGCGGCCCAGGACCAGCCCGTCGGCGTCGATCAGCACCCACTTCTTCTGCACGTCGGCAGTCTTGAGATTGAAGGTTTTCATGAATCTTTCTTCCGTGAGCGGGCGCTTATGGAGAGAAAGGCCGCACCTGTCAAATCGAGAGGGATAATATAATTGATTCAAGCACTTATGGTCGCGGTATCATAATACCACAGACGGATTTCCCTTGGCAGCGGGCGCTCCGCGCGCCATAGAGGCCGCCGACATCGTGCAGCGCCAGCAATATCAAGGATTCGGACCGATGGCTTTCTCCTCCAAGATTTTCCAGACCCGCACCGTCAAGATGGCCGACCGGGAGGAGACCATCGTCGCCGGCGGCCGCAACCTCTTCCCGCTGCTGCCCAAGGCGTTCGACGGCATCAAGCAGATCGGCGTCATCGGCTGGTCCTCGCAGGGCCCGGCCCAGGCGCAGAACCTGCGTAAGTCCCTTCAGGGCACCGGCATCAAGGTCAAGGTCGGCCTGCGCGAAGGCTCCTCCTCGATGAAGGAGGCCGAGGCCGTGGGCTTCAGTAAGAAGGACGGCACCCTGGGCGAGATGTACGACGTGATCCGCGAGAGCGACATGTCGCTGCTGCTGATCTCCGACGCCGCCTTCGCCGAGAACTATAAGCAGATCTTCGCCGCCTTCCGTCCCGGCTCGACGCTCGGCCTCAGCCACGGCTTCCTGTTGTCGCACCTGCAGGCGCAGGGCGAGGACTTCCCCAAGAACATCAACGTCGTCGCCGTCTGCCCCAAGGGCATGGGCCCGTCGGTGCGCCGGCTCTACGAGCAGGGCCGCGAGGTCAATGGTGCCGGCATCAATGCGAGCTTCGCCGTCCACCAGGACGTGAACGGCAAGGCGACCGACTATGCGCTGGGCTGGTCGGTGGCGCTGGGCTCGCCCTACACCTTCGAGACGACGCTGGAGTCGGAGTATCGCTCCGACATCTTCGGCGAGCGCGGCATCCTGCTTGGCGCCGTGCACGGCATCGCCGAGAGCCTCTATGCCCGTTACGTCGGCAACGGCATGGGCAAGGACGACGCCTATCTCAACACCTCGGAGTCGATCACCGGGCCGATCAGCAAGACGATCTCGCGCTCGGGCCTGAAAGCCGTCTACGACGAGCTCGACGACAAGGAGAAGGCGGCGTTCCGCAAGGCCTACAACGCCGCCTACCATCCCTGCCGCGAGATCCTGGAAGAGATCTACGACGACGTCGCCTCGGGCAACGAGGTGCGCTCGGTCATCCAGGCGACTCGCCGCCACGGCACCTATCCGATGGGCAAGATCGACAGCACCGACATGTGGGTGGTGGGCGAGAAGGTCCGCGCCAACACCGAGCGCAACTACGCGCCGCTCAATCCGGAGACGGCCGGCGTCTACATGGCCTGCATGATGGCCCAGGTCGACCTGCTGAAGGACCATGGCCATCCTTACTCGGAGATCGCCAACGAATCGATCATCGAGGCGGTCGACTCGCTCAACCCCTACATGGACTACAAGGGCGTGTCGTACATGGTCGACAACTGCTCGACCACGGCGCGGCTCGGCGCCCGCAAGTGGGCGGCGCGCTTCGACTATATCCTGAAGCAGCAGGCCTTCCCGGCGATCGACGAAAGCGCCGGCAAGGGCCAGACGCCGTTCGACAAGTTCCTGTCGAACAACATTCACGAGGTCCTGAAGGTCTGCGCCGAGCTGCGTCCCTCGGTCGACATCGCCGTGGTGCCGACCCGACGCGGCTGATTCTCTTCCGGACCGCCGGCCTCCGGCCGGCTCACGTGGGAGCGCGGACCTCCGGTCCGCATCATGATCATGAGCGGACCGGAGGTGCGCGCTCCCATAAATCAACGAGGCAACGAGTAGGTGAGCGTGGCGTGGGCCACGGGCTCGTCGCTGCCGTCGCTCCTGATCGTGAAATCGCCGACCGCCAGCGCGCGGCCGAGCTTCATCAGCCGGCCCTCCCCTATAAGGTCGGCGGGCTCAGGCTTGCGCATGAAGTTGATGTTGAGGTTGGTCGTCACCGCCGCCGCGACCGGCCCCAGCCGGCCCATGATCAGCAGGTAGAACGAAAGATCGGCCAGCCAGACCAGGGTCGGGCCCGAGATCGTGCCGCCGGGCCGCAGGTGCTGCTCCTTGGTCGGCAGGCGCACACGGATGGTGGTGTCGTCGAGATGCTCGATCCGGAGGTCGAGATGGGCGGCCTGCGGGAAGTGCTCATTCAGGAACCTGTGCAACTCCTCGGGCGTCATCGCCGGCATGACGCCCCTCCTCCGTTGCCGTAGAATATCCCCATGAGCACCGCCTCCAACGAACCGGTCCTGCTGCGCCGCGACGAGGGCCGCGTCGCCGTCCTGACGCTGAACCGCCCGCACGCCATGAACGCCCTGTCAGGCGAGCTTATAGACGCGCTGCAGGCGGAATTCGACAGGCTGGCCAAGGACAAGGAGATCCGCTGTGTCGTCGTCGAGGCCACCGGCCGCGCTTTCTCGACCGGCCATGACCTCAAGGAAGTGACCTCGACGCGCGACTACGCCTTCCACCACGACCTTCTGACGCGCTGCTCGGCCATGATGATGTCGATCAAGCGCCTGCCCCAGCCGGTGATCGCCAAGGTCCATGCCCTGGCCACGGCGGCGGGCTGCCAGCTCGTGGCCGCCTGCGACCTCGCCGTCGCCTCCACGGACGCCACCTTCGCGACCTCGGGCATCAACAACGGCCTGTTCTGCGGCACGCCCTCGGTGGCGGTCGGCCGCAACGTCGGACCGAAGCGCGCGCTCGACATGTTGTTCACCGGCCAGCCGATCGACGCGGCGACCGCACTGCGCGACGGCCTGGTGAGCCGCATCGCCCCGCCCGACAAGCTCGATGCCGAAACCATGGCGTTCGCCCAGCACATCGCCAACCAGCCGCCGCAGCAGATCGCCGCGGGCAAGGCGATGTTCCATGCGCACATGGCGATGGATCTCGAGCAGGCCTACGCCTACGCCACCGACTTCATGGCCGGCGCCATCCAGCGCGAGGACGCACAGGCCGGCATCGACGCCTTCGCGGGCAAGAAGCCCAAGCCGGAGTGGAAGGGGCGGTAGATGGACAACGTCAATATCAAGATCAGCGTCCCGGCCGAACTCAAGGAACGATTGGATTCACTGGCTCGAACGACGAAACGCAGCCGCAGCGACCTGACTGCCGACGCGCTTCGGCGCCTCATGGATCAGGATGAGAGCGAAATAGACCACATTCGCAAAGCGCTCGAAGAGGCGAGACATCCGAATGCACGTGTCGTCCCGCACGAACAGGCGATGGCGTGGATTCGCTCACGCGGAACACCGCAGGCCCTGCCCAAGCCCAGAGGTCGGCGCCGAACACCGACTTGAAAGTGCGAGAACTTGTCTGGTCCATTCGAGCCCTGACGGAACTCGATGAAATCATCACCTACATTCGCGGCCAGGATCCAGTAACGGCACAGCGTGTGGCAGCACGCATCGACGAACGTATCGGGTCGTTGTTGCTGCATCCCCGCCTCGGGCGACGGGGCCGCGTTGCTGGCACCAGAGAACTCGTCGTCGCGCCCTTCATCGTGGCTTATGAAGTGACTGACGACCTGATCGTTGTCCTGGCCGTGCTACGCGCACGACGCCGGTGGCCTCGCTCTTTCAGCAGACGACCGCGCTAGGCCTCACTGCCGCCAGTCGATGCCCTTGCCCTCGATCTGGCGCAAGGCCGCCTTCCAGTAGGTCATGCCGTATTCCGGATTGGCGCGCTGCTGCTTGGCACGCTCGCCGTATTGCCGGATGACGTCGGGATCGATCGGCGCGGGCTCTTCGTCGAGTCCGCGGGCGATGACCTCGACCTCGCAGGCGCGCTCGAGCATGTACATGCGGCGCAGCGCGCCCGGGATGGTGGCGCCGACGGTAAGCAGGCCGTGGTTGCGCAGCACCACCGACATGCCGTGCTGGCAGCTAACGCCCAGCGAGTCGCATTCCTCCTGCGAGGTCGGCATGCCGTACTCGTGATAGACGAGGTCGTCGTAGACCGAGAGCGCGTCCTGGGTGATCGGCCGCAGGCCCTGCTTCAGCACCGAGACGCCGGCACCGGCGCGGGTGTGGGTGTGCATGACGCAGTTGGCGTCGGGCCGGGCCTTGTAGACGCCGCTATGGATGGTGAAGCCCGCGGCGTTGAACTTGCCTTCGTCGGAGTAGACGTTGCCGTCGATGTCCATCTTCACCAGGCTCGACGCGGTGATCTCGTGGAACAAATCGCCGTAGTTGTTGATCAGGAAGCACTTGGGCTCGCCCGGGATGCGCACCGTCATGTGGGTGTCGATGGTGTCGGTCCAGCCGTAGAAGTCGGTGATGCGGTAGAGCGCGGCGAGGTCGCAGCGCGTCTGCCATTCGGCGTCGGTCATGTTGGGACGGTTGACTTGCGGCGGCGCGTTCATCGCGGTTCTCCGTAACCGGGTTCGTGATGCTGACCCAATCCTAAAGCAACTCGCGCGCCAGCGCGAGTGGACCGCCCTTTCGCCCCTCGGCACACTATTTGCCTGTCGCATCGCATGCGCAGTCACTCTTTTTAGGGAGCCTGAATCGTGGCCGGCACACCGTTTCATCTCGCGTGGTTTCTCCAAGGGTCGAGCGCGCAGGCCTGGGGCGAAGCCTGGACGGGCCATATCGGCACAGAACTGGATGGAGCCCGAGCTGTTCCTGAACATGGCGCGTACGCTGGAGCGCGCCTGCTTCGACTACATCCTGCTCGAAGATTCATCGTACGTCGGCGAAAGCTTCGGCGGTTCGACCGATATCTACCTCAAGAACGCCATCGCCGTGCCGCGCCAGGATCCCTCGGTGGTGGCGGCGCTGATGACCCAGGTGACCTCGCGCATCGGCATCGTTCCGACTTTCGGAACATATGCCTACCACCCCTACCTGCTGGCCCGCCTGGTGGCGACGCTCGACCAGGTGTCGGGCGGGCGCATCGGCTGGAACGCCGTCACCGGCAGCTCGGACTTTGCGGCTATGAATTTCGGCATGCAGGGCATGCCCGACCACGACCTGCGCTACGACATGGCCGACGAATACATGGAAGTCGTGCCGCGGCCTGTGGGGCTCGTGGGAGCCGGGCGCGCTCATCGCCGACCGCAAGTCGGGCGTGCTGGTCGATCCCACCAAGGTCCATGCCGTCAATTACCAGGGCAAGTACTTCAGCACGCGCGGCCCGCTTGAACTCGGGGCCGGCGCCGCAGGGCCAGCCGGTGATCGCCCAGGCCGGCGGCTCGCCGCGCGGCCGCAAGTTCGCCGCCGCCCACGCCGACACCATCGTCGTGCACGCCAAGGGCATCGAGGCGATGAAGGCCTATCGCGAGGACGTGCACAAGCACATGGTCGCGCAGGGCCGCAAGCCGGCGGACTGCAAGGTGCTGTTCCTGATCAATCCGATCCTCGGCGAGACCATGGAAGAGGCAAAGGAGCGCAAGAAGAAGCGCGAGGCCATCGCCTTCGAGAAGATCGACGAGCGGCTGGCGCATTTCGGCAAGGTGACCAACATCGACTTCGGCAAGTTCGATCTCGACAAGCCCCTGCCCGACCACGTCACGACCAACGGCCATCAGGCCAACCTCGAACAGTTCCGCAAGATGGCCAACGGCCGGTCGATCCGCGAGACCATGGCGAGCTTCAACGCCGTCGACCTGTCGGTCGAGCTTGTCGGCACGCCCGACTCCGTCGCCGCGCGCATGGGCGAGGTCATGGAGGAGGTCGGCGGCGACGGCTACCTGTTCTCGATGCCCAACGTGAACCGCCGCACCCTGGCGGAGATCGAGGACGGGCTGATCCCCGCCCTGCAGGACCGCGGCCTGATGCGCAAGGCGTACGAGCACAAGCACTTCCGCGACAATCTTCTGGCGTACTGATCAACCAACGACAAGGCAGGCAGGCATCATGAGCAAGCATCGTTCGACCCGCTTCGGTCGCCGCGCGACCCTGGGCCTTCTCGGCGCCGGCCTTGCCGCGCCGTTTATCCGGCCAAGTCTCGCGCAAGCCGCGTGGCCCGAGCAGACGACCATCCCCGACATCCTGAAGGGCTCGGGCGAGGTGCGCATCGCGGGCTTCGGCGGCACCATGAACGATGCACAGATCAAGGCCTACTACGAGCCGTTCGAGAAGATCTCGGGCATCAAGGTGCGCGCCTTCCCCGGCTCCAACCCGACCAAGGTCAAGGCGATGGTCGAGACCGGCAACGTCGAATGGGACATGGCCCAGCTCAGCCGCGGCTCGATCATGAACCTGCAGAAGAGCGGCGACTACTTCGAGAAGATCGACTACGACATCATCGATCCCAATGTCGACCCCGCCTATCGCTTCGAGTATGGCCTCGAGATGCTGGTGTGGGCGCAGGTGCTGGCCTATCGCAGCGACCAGACCAAGGGGGCCGTGCCGAAGGGCTGGGCCGACTTCTGGGACACCAAGAAGTTCCCCGGCGACCGCGCCCTGATCGGCACCAGCGGCGGCAGCTGGCCCGAGCTCGAATTCGCCCTGATGGCGGCGGGCGTGCCGGCCGACAAGCTCTATCCGCTCGACATCGACAAGGGCTTCGCGAGCTACGACAAGATCAAGAAGAGCATCGTCAAGTGGTGGGACACCGGTGCCATCCCCATCCAGCTCCTGACCGACCGCGAGGTCACCATGACGTCCGTGTGGAACGGCCGCATGGAGGCGCTTCAGGCGGCGGGCGTGCCGGCGGCGATCAGCTGGAGCCAGGGCCTGCTGAAGCGCGACGCCTGGGGCATTCCCAAGGGCGCCAAGAACAAGGTGAACGCCATGAAGTTCGCGGCCTACTCGACCATGGCGATCCCGCAGGCGCGCATCGCGTACGCCATCCCCTACGGCTCGGTCAACAACGGGTCGAACGAGTACATCCCGCCGGCGCGGCTGGCGGTGCTGCCGAGCGCACCCGAGATCAAGTCGCAGCTCATCAACTACGATTACGACTGGTGGATCGACAACCGCGACACCGTGATCACCCGCTTCAACAAATGGCTGCTGAGCTGAGCGCCATGACCGGCTCCGGCCGCGGCGCCTCGGTGCTGCTGACCGAGCTCGAGAAACGCTTCGACCGCACCAATGCGGTCGACGGCGTCTCGCTCGACATCCACTCGGGCGAGTTTCTGACCCTGCTCGGCCCCAGCGGGTCGGGCAAGACCACGACCCTGATGATGATCGCGGGCTTCGAGACGCCGACCGCGGGCGACATCGCCATCGATGCAAAGTCGGTGGTCGCCATGCCGCCCTACCGCCGCAACATCGGCATGGTGTTCCAGAACTACGCGCTGTTTCCGCACCTGACGGTGGCGGACAATATCGGCTTTCCGCTGAAGCAGCGCGGGGTACCCAAGGCCGAGCGCGCGAAGCTGGTCGCCGAGGCGCTCGACCTCGTCCATCTGCCGGGCTACGGCAGCCGCTATCCGCGCCAGCTCTCGGGCGGCCAGCAGCAGCGTGTGGCGGTGGCGCGTGCGGTCGTCTTCAAGCCGCGACTGCTGCTTGATGGACGAGCCGCTGGGCGCGCTCGACAAGCAGTTGCGCGAGAACCTGCAGCTGGAAATGCGGCGCCTGCACGCCGATCTCGGCATCACCTTCATCTACGTGACGCACGACCAGGAAGAAGCGCTCACCATGTCCGACCGCATCGCCGTCATGAACGACGGCAAGGTGGCGCAGGTCGGACGGCCCGAGGACCTCTACGACCGGCCGACCAGCCGCTTCGTCGCGGGCTTCATCGGCGAGTCGAACTTCCTGCCCGCGATCGTGCGCGGCATCGAGGATGACGTCGTCGTGGCCGAATGCGAAGGCGCGATCATTCGCGCCTTGTCACCCGCCCGGCCTGCGGCCGGCGAGAAGGTGATGCTGACGACGCGGCCGGAACGCCTGCGCTTCGCCGACACGGCCTCGAACCCGGCGATCGCGCAGAACCGGCTGAACGTGACGGTGACCGAGGCGGTGTTCGCGGGCGAGCGCTGCCGCTACATGCTGCAGGCCGGCGACAACGCCATGGTGCTGAAGGAGCCGTCGAGCGCCGCGATCCGCCGGCGCGCCGTTGGCGAGCGGGCCGAGATCGCGTGGTCGGTCGCGGATACGATCCTTGTCTGAGGCGGTCATCCATACGGACCGCGGGCCGGGTCGCGTCAGACGCGACCTGGCCCGCGGTCCGAACTTGACCCCGCTGCTGCTGGTGGCGCCGCTGGTCGTCTTCATGCTCGCCTTCTACGCCCTGCCGGTGGTGGCGATGCTGATGCGCAGCGTCTCCGATCCGGTGTGGTCGGTGGCGAACTACACCGCCCTGCCCGACGACGTCGTGTTCCTGAAGACGTTCACCAACACCTTCTACACCTCGCTGATCGTCACCCTGGCGACGCTCTTCATGGCCTACCCGGTGGCGCTTGCCCTGGTGCGCGCGCCGCGCTGGGCGCCGATCATCCTGATCCTGATCCTGCTGCCCTTCTGGACCAGCGTCCTGGTGCGCAGCTACGCCTGGATGGTGCTGATGGGCCGGCACGGCCTGATCAACGAGGCGCTGACCGCGGCAGGCCTGCTCGAGCGGCCGCTGCGCATCCTCAACACGCCGCTCGCCACGCAGATCGCGATGACCCACATCCTGCTGCCCTACATGATCCTGCCGATCGCCAATGCGCTGCGCCAGATCGACCCCTCGCTGCTGCGCGCCTCGTCGGGCCTGGGCGCGCCGCCATGGCGGACTTTTATGCAGGTCACGCTGCCGCTTTCGATGCCGGGTGTCGCCGCAGGTGTATTGCTGGTCTTCGTGCTGGCGCTGGGCTTCTACATCACGCCGGCCATGGTCGGCGGCCCACGCGAAATCACGCTCTCGATGCTGATCGCCCAGCAGGTCGACCATCTCAACTGGGCCTACGCCGCGACCCTGTCGGCCGTGCTGCTGGCGACGTCGCTGGCGCTGATCGGCATCTGCTATCGCCTGCCGGGCGTCGGCAACGCCTTCCGGATGAACGTGCGATGACGAGTATGCGCATGATGGGCGCACGCGCCCTGCCGACCACCGTCGTCGGCCTGATCCTGCTGTTCCTCGTCCTGCCCATCGTGGTGGTGATGGTGGTGTCGTTCTCGTCGGCGACCTATCTCACCTTTCCACCGCCTGCCTTCGGCCTGAAATGGTACGAAGCCTACTTCAGCAGCGCCGATTGGCTGCGGCCGACCTGGCTCAGCATCTGGGTCGCGGCCGTCGTCGTCGTGCTGTCGACGGTGCTGGGCACGCTGGCCGCGCTGGGCATCGCCCGCCTGCCCAAGGCGCTGCGCGTCGTCGTGGCGGGCCTGGTGCTTTCGCCGCTGATCGTGCCGGGCATCGTCGTGGCGATCGGCATCTACTACGCCTTCTCGCGCTACGGCCTGGTCGGCTCGCCGGTCGGCCTCATCCTGGCCCATACCTGCCTCTCCGTGCCGTTCGTCGTGACCAGCGTCAGCGCGAGCCTCGCCGGCATCGACCCGCGGCTCGGCCACGCCGCCCTCAGCCTCGGCGCCACGCCGCGCGCCGCCTTCTTCCAGGTGACGCTGCCGCTGATCCGGCCGGGCGTGCTGGTCGGCGCGCTGTTCGCCTTCATCCACTCCTTCGACGAGCTGATCGTCGCCCTCTTCATCTCGGGCTCGGGCGCCGTCACCCTGCCGCGGCGCATGTGGGACGACCTGCGCTTCGCCATCGACCCCACCATCGCCGCCGTCTCGACGCTGACGATCGTGCTGACCGCCGCGCTGATGTGGGGCGCCCATCTCCTCAGGAAGCACGCCGAGCGCCAGGTAACGAAGATGGGCTGACGCCGGCAGCGCGTCATGATCTTCCGGACCGCCGGCTTCCAGCCGGCTCATGCTCTTCGGAGCGCGGACCTCCAGGTCCGCTTACGCGCATTCACATGCGCGCTTGATCATGATGCGGACCTGGAGGTCCGCGCTCCACCATGAGCCGGCTTCCAGCCGGCGGTCCGGAAGAGTCAGACCAGCCAGCCGTGGCCCGAGGCGCTGGTGAAGTCGAGCTGGACGATCAGGTCGTTGAAGTCGCGATCGCCGCCGCCGAACGTGTCTTCCCAGCCCCAGGTGTTCAGCCCGTAGTTCCACAGATGGCCGACATTCTGGCCGGCCACGCTCTCGTTGGCATGGGCGAAGGCCCAGTAGTGGGCGCCAGTGGTGTTGTCCGTGAGCTTCATGGCGATGAAATCGCCGGCATCGACGTTCGTCAGACCGGACTGGCCGAAATTGCCGTAGCCCGGGCCGCCGAGCGACGTGCCGCCGCTGGTGAGCTGATAGGCGCGGGCTTGCGCCGCCGCGGCGTAGCCCGTATGGCCGGCGCTCAGGCCGTCGATGGTGCCGGCAAGATCGTCGACGCGATAGAAGGTAAGCGACAGGCTGTCCTCGCCGTTCTGGCGCACGCGCACGATCGCGACCGTGTCGTCGGCCGCGCCGGCCGTCTCGGCGACGGCCACCGGGCGCGCCACGCGCACCGCGCCGCCGGCCGAGGTGAAGTCGGCGAAGTCGAACGGGCTGGTCAGCGACGCCTGGAGCGCCACGGTCGACTGGGCGTTGATCGACACCGACAGCTGTTCGCCCGCCTCGACGAGGGATTGGCCGACCCAACCCTGCCCCTGCTTGTCGAAAAGGCGCACCAGGTGTGGATCGAAGTCGGACTGCAGCACCTGCTGCGCCAGCCGGCTCGTCCAGGCGTAGGTACCGGACGCCAGGCTCGAGAAACCGAGGTTCGCCGTGCCGATATCGACGCCCACCGTCGCCGCCGAGGCCGACATGGCCTGGAACATCAGGCTCTGGTCGGCGCCGCTCGTCCAACCGGCGCCAGCGGCATCGAGCATGTCCGGGCTCGAGCTGTACGACATCTGCGAATGGGCGATCGCCGTCATCGCGCGTGACAGCAGCACGCCGTTGGGCGAGCCCAGTCCCGTCGTCAGGTCGTAACCGGGGCCCGCGAAATAGCCGTAGCCGGTAAGCGTGATGGGATTGCCGTCGGTATCGATGACGGTCGCTCCGCCGGGCAACGCGCCGTCGATGTAGGACGTGACGTTGTTGCCGAAGGTGATGTCGTTGAACGACCCCGGCGCGATGGCGCCCGCGATGTAGAGGAGATCGTTGGCGAAGCCCAGATGCGGCAGGCCCTGGTCGGCGAAGATCGTGTCGACCTGGGCCATCAGCGAGGCCCACAGCGGCGTGGCGGCGCTGGTCCCATCGTCCTCCCCGATCTTGGAAAAGTCGCCATTCGGCGCGGCATAGAACATGTTGCCGCCGGAATCGGCCGAGACGTCGGGCGCCCCGCGCCCGGTGGCATGGCCCGGGTTGGCGCTGGTCGGCGCCAGGCCGAAGGCGGTCTGGTACCAGGGTGTCGGCTGGGTGGTGTCGACGCCGCCGTCGCTGGCGCCGAGCTTCGGCGTGCGCTGGCCGTTGGTGATCACCCAGGAGTTCCACACCGCTTCGAGGAAGGTGTTCTGGCTTGCCTCCGTCCCGCTCGCGGCACTCGGCAGCTTCGTCAGGCCGCCCTCGACCAGTCGCCAGAGCGACGCCACGTCACCCGACATCGCAAGCCCGTAGAGCGACGCCGCCCCCGACGGGTCGCTGGCGATCGTCGGATCGATAGGCGCCGCGGCGATGGTCGTGAGCGACGTGCCGCCGACCAGCAGCATGAAGGGCGAGCTCGAATTGATGACCTGGTTGGCAAGGCCGGTGGCGACGTCCCAGCTCGAGCCGAAATCGTTGTTGGCCTGCACCATCGTCACGCCGCGCAGCGCGCCGTCGATGAACAGCTCCTTGACGGCGTTATGGAAGACCGATGACGGATTGGTCTGCGGGAAGATCGAGAAGGACGACGACAGGACCGTCGGGTTGTTCATCGTGTCCCAGAACGCCGTCTGGTAGGAGGTGAACACGTTGGCATGCGACGGCGCGTTGAAGCCGGAGCCGGGATAGAGCCCGATCTTGCTGCCGGGCGCGGCCGAGGCGATGACGCCGACGTCGAGCGATCGCTCGCCGTTGTTGCCCCCGGTGTAGCTCTGCCCGGCGACGTTGCCCACGACATAGTACTCGCCCGGTGTCGAGATTCCGGCGGCATGCCGATAGGCGTTCAGTCCCTGCAGGAAGGTCGGGCTGGCGCTCGGCATGGCATCGCCGATGCCCGGCTCGATCAGGCCGACCGTGGTGGTTGGAACGTCCTTGCCCGCCAGCGGAAAGTTGTAGAAATCCCTGGCGATGGCGCCGGGGAAATAGTTCGACATCTGAGAGATCGTCGACAGGTAGTTGCCGATGCTCTGCGGCCCTTCATGGATGACGGCCCGGGCGCCATCGGAGAGATCCGAGGCCGCCGGCGGCGTACCGAACCACGGAGCGGTGTCGAACCACAGGCCCGCGACGTTGAGGCCATTGGGCACCGACAGATTGCCGTTCCAGTAGTAGAGGTCGCCGGCCTGGTAGGCGCTGGTGCCGAACAGCGATGCGAATCCGTTGGGCGACAGCGTCACCCAGATTGTGCGTGATTCCTGCGAGGTGACGTAGCCATCGGTCGCACCGGTCGGGCTGCCGATGATCGTGCCGTAGCCCGACAGGATCGATCGGGCGTTGTTGAAGTCGCTGGCCATGGCGCCGTAGGTCGACCACAGGGTGCCGTCGTCCTTGAGCGCCTGCAGCGTCGTCTGCCTGGTCGCCCAATCGCTGGAGAGCAGCGCCGAGGGATCGTTGGCGCGCGGCAGGATGAAGGCAACGTTGATGTCCTGGGAGGCCGGCCTTCCCTTAACGGAATAGGCCGCCTCGACTGTTGTCGCTGTCGTCGTGCCGTAACTCGTCAGGTCGAGGAACGTCGAATTTGATATCGTTGGCATGGAACTCCACTCGCTAGAGCGGAATGCTAAACGCTCCCTTTTTCCCCGGCGACAATCATTGCCTGCATTGCCGATGACAACATCAGGTCACTCGACGTTCATGCCCTTCATGAAGGTCGACGGCACGACGCTCTTCACCGACTGCGCGCGCTTGGCGAGCCAGTAGGCCTGCGCCGGCGGCACCGAGCCGAACTGGCGGTCGACACCCAGCTTCTGTGCCGCGTCCATCGGCCAGTTGGGGTTGTACAAAAGCTCGCGGGCGAGCGCGATCAGGTCAGCCCTGCCCTCTTGCAGGATCTGCTCGGCCTGGTCGGCGTGCACAATCAGGCCGACCGCCATGCTCAGGATGTCGGCGTCCTTCCTCAGTCGCTCGGCATAGGGCACCTGATAGCCGTAGGTCACCGGGCCCGCGCTCACCACCGGCGAGCCTCGCATGCCGCCCGAGCTGCAGTCGATCACGTCGACGCCCTTGGGCTTCAGGATCTTGGCCAGGGCCACGCTCTGGTCGGGCCCCCAGCCGGCGTCGTCCTCGACCGAAAAACGCACGAACAGAGGCTTGCTGGCCGGCCAGTAGGTGCGCACGCATTCCACGACTTCGACGCAGAAGCGCATGCGGTTGAGCTCGCTGCCGCCATAGTCGTCGTTGCGCAGGTTGGAGAACGGCGAGAGGAACTGATGGATCAGGTAACCGTGCGCGGCGTGGACATCGAGCACGTCGAAGCCCGCCTCGTGCGCGCGCCGCGCCGCCTGGCCCCAGCGTTCGATCACTTGCGGAATCTCGTCCCGCGTCAGCGCGCGCGGCGTCGGATCGGTCTCCGGCGCATTCTTGGCGCTCGACGACACCAGCTCCCACTGCTCCCAGTCGTCGATCTCGGGCTGGAGTGTGAGCGGCGCCCCGCCTTCCCACGGCCGGAAACGCCGCGCCTTGCGGCCGGAATGGCCGAGCTGGATGCCGGGCACCGAATTGTGCTGGCGGATGAATTCGACGCAGCGCTTGAGACCGGGGATGAAGGCGTCGTCCCAGATGCCGAGATCGCCCACGGTGCCGCAGCCGCGCCGCTCGACCTTGGTCAATTCCATGATCACCAGGCCCGCCCCGCCCGCCGCATAGCGGCCGGCATTCATCAGATGCCAGTCGGTGGCAAAGCCCTTGACGGCCGAATACTGGTGCATGGGCGCCACGACGACGCGGTTCTTCAAGGTCACGTCGCGGATGGAAATCGGTTCGAACAGCATCGGCTGCGCCATGTATAATCCCCTCATGTCCGCCGTGAATCACGACCGCTACGACGACGCCTACCTGCGCCGGATCCTGCGCGATACCAAGACCATCGCAATGGTCGGCGCCTCGGCCAACTGGAATCGTCCGAGCTATTTTGCAATGAAGTATCTGCTGGATCGCGGCTACAAGATCCTTCCGGTCAATCCCGCCGCCGCCGGCCAGGACATCATGGGCCAGAAGGTCTACGGCTCGCTCGACGAGCTGCCGCTGAAGGCCGACATGGTCGACATTTTCCGCAATTCCGAGGCCGCCGGCCCGATCACCGACGCCGCGATCAGTCACGGCGCCAAGGTGGTCTGGATGCAGCTCGGCGTGCGCAACGACGCGGCTGCCGAACGCGCCGAGAAAGCCGGGCTAAAGGTCGTGATGAACCGCTGCCCCAAGATCGAGCACTCGCGGCTGAGCGGCACCATCGAATGGCACGGCATCGCAAGCGGCGTCATCAGCAGCAAGAAGAGGGCGCTCTAGCAATGTCCTCACCGGCCGACTACGCGGTCTTCACCGAGCTCTCGCCTGTCTCCAAGCCGGCCACGCCCGGCTGGAACCGGCGCGTTTTCACCGACACCGACGTCCACAAGGGCAGCGCCATCCAGTGCGATTTCACGACGGGAATCGTGACGTTGGCGCCGGGCGCCTACCATGTTTCCGGTCTTTCCGCGGTCGCCTACTTCACCAAGGACGACCCGCCGGAGACGATCGTGACGCGCTCACCGGCGTCGGCGGGATATTGCCGGCTTCGCCGCTTTGATCCTGATGCCGTCGTCGATCCGGCGAGTATGCGGGGGCTGCCCAACAGCGATCCCAGCGTCATCTGCATCGGCAGCCCGAGCACGGCCAACCTCGTCCCCAGCCTGTTCGAAGCCTTCTACGAAACCGACAAGCCGACGCAGCTGCTGCTGGAGCATCAATCGGGATCGAAGCCTGAGCAGATCTACCTGCGGGTCTTCGTGGAAAACTCCAAATGGCACGTCTTCGCGCGGATGGCCGTGCGGCGCTTGTGAACGAGCGCGTCAGAGTTTCGTTTCCACCAGCAGAATGTCCGTGCCGGCGGTGCGGACCTTGATCTCGAGCTTGTCCTCGCCCTCGAGGGCGAGACTGTCGCGACGCGTCAGGATGGCATCGGCGATCTCCACGTCGCCTTCCAGGACGAAGGCGTAGACGCCGTTTACCTTCGCCGGCCGATAGACGTGCGTCTGGTCGGCGTCGCTCAGCAGCCGCGAAACCTTGATGGTCTGGCCGATCGGCAACGCGCCCTGTTCGTCGCCGACGAGGCAGGTGATGCGGTTGGCGCCCGCCGCGCGATCGAAACGGCCACGCCGGTAGGACGGTGGCGCCAGGAGCTGCCCAGGCAGCACCCAGACATAAACGACATGGAGGTCCTGCTCGCCGATGTTGAGCTCGCTGTGCTTGCCACCTGAGCCGGCCGAGAACACGTAGTAGTCGTCCTCGCGCAGCTCATCGACCTTGCCGATCGTGTTGATGTGGGTGAGCGCGCCGCTTGCCACGAAGGCCATGATGATGAAGTTGTGGTGCGGATGCATGTTGTAGCCGGTGCCACCCGGCGTGAAGGTCTCGTCGCCGAACACCTTCATGACGCCCATGCCCGGGATGCCGGACTGGTACTCGTGGAAATTGAAGCTGGAATGGCGGGTGATCACGCCGTCGGGATGGCCGGCGACGTAGCTGGCATTGGGCCCGGTCGACGGCAGGTAGGAGTAACCGCGCTCGCCAGCGCGCAGGATGAAGCGCACGCTCATGCCGGCCTCGCTTCGGACCAGTAGGGAATCTCGACCATCTCGAAGCCCGCCTTGGGCGTTCCGCAGTCCGGACAGACCCAGTCGTCTGGAATGTCGGCCCATCGCGTGCCGGGTGCGATACCATGCTCGGGCAGGCCGCGCGCCTCGTCATAGGAAAAGCCGCAGCCGAGGCAGAGATACTTCTTCATGCAGAACTTGTAGCATCCGCCGAAAAGGGGAAACGCATGAAATTCGGTGTCTTCGATCACATGGACCGCGCCGGCGCCGATCTCGGCCGGCAGTTCGACGAGCGGCTCAGGCTGATCGAGCTCTACGAGCGCGCGGGCTTTTATGGCTATCACCTGGCCGAGCACCATGCGACACCACTCGGCATGGCGCCCTCGCCCAGCGTGTTCCTGGCCGCCGTGGCCCAGCGCACCAAGCGGCTGCGCTTCGGGCCGCTGGTCTATACCGTCAACCTCTATCACCCGCTCCGGCTGATCGACGAGATCTGCATGCTCGACCAGATGAGCGGCGGGCGGCTGGAGCTCGGCATCGGCCGCGGCATCTCGCCCTACGAGGTGGGCTATTACGGCGTCGATCCCGCCACGGGCCCCGAGCGCTTCGCCGAGGCCATGCAGGTGATCATGAAGGGACTCACCGAGAAGCGGCTGAGCCACGAAGGCAAGTACTTCACCTTCAAGGACGTGCCGATGGAGATGCAGCCGGTGCAGCGGCCGCATCCGCCGCTGTGGTACGGCGCCAATTCACTGGAGAGCGCTGATCGGCTGGCCAAGCAGGCCTGCAACACCGTGGTCGGCATGCGGGCCGACGGCGTCGGCCAGTTCTCTGCCCGCTATCGCGCGGCCTGGAAGGCGCTCGGCCACGACGAGAAGGACCTGCCGCTGATCGGGCTCAGCCGCCATGTCGTGGTCGGCGACACCGACCGCGAGGCGCAGAGTGCCGCCAAGCGCGCCTTCGCCCTGTGGTACGACGCGCTGCTCCATCTGTGGCGCGCCCATGGCGTCGGCCTGCCGCGCCAGATGATCCCGGCCGAGTTCGAGCCGGCGCTGGAGGGCGGATACATCATCGCGGGGTCAGCGTCGACCGTGCGCGACCGGCTGAAGCGCGACAACGAGATCGCCGGCATCAACTACTGCCTGTGCCGGCTGGCGTTCGGCGACCTGTCGTTCGAGGAATCGACGCGCTCGATCGAGCTTTTGGCGAAGGAAGTGATGCCGGCGCTCTCATGATCTTCCGGACCGCGCGCTGGGTCGCGTCTGACGCGACCTTCTCGCGCGCCTCATGCTCATGAGCGCGCAGGATGCGCGCGGTCCTGAAGATCATGAGCTCCGCAAAAACAAGAAGAGGCCCGCGGCCCCACGTACGCGTGAGCCGCGGACCCCGTCCCCCTCCGCGAAGCATCCGCCGCGTTGACCGCAGGTCGGATGCGCCCCCCTCCTGAAGATTGCTGCTAAGAAGAAAAATGAAGGTAGAAAAAAGCCGGCGATGGTGGGGCCACCGCCGGCTTTCTCGAGAGGATCAGCTACGCCGCCCGGGGAGAGATAGCGACGAACCTGGTCATCCCCTCCCGATACACTTTCATCAGGACCGGCTTACCGGCCTTCTTCGCTTCCTTGAGCTTCTCGGCAGCCATCTGCGGGCTGTCGACTGCCTCCTTGCCAACCTGCTGCAGGACGTCGCCCTGCTTGAGGCCGATGTCGTCGGCCGGGCTGCCCGCCTCGACCGCGGCGATCAGCACGCCCTTGACCGAGTCGTCGAGCTTCAGGCCCTGGCGCGCCTCCTTGGAGATCGGCGCCAGCGACACGCCGTAGGACATCGGCTCGGCCTTCTTGTCGGCCTGCTTGCCGTCGGACTTGTCGGCGCTGGCCTTGACCGCCTTCGCCTCGTCCTTCTGGTCGCCGCCGATCTTGGCCGAGACGGTCAGGTCCTTTCCGTCGCGCCACACGCCGAGCTTCACCGACGTGCCGGGCTTCATGCCCGAGATCATGCGGGTCAGGTCCTTGATCGTGTCGACGTTCTTGCCGTCGACGCTCATGATCACGTCACCCGACAGGATGCCCGCCGCCATCGCAGCACTGTCCGGCGAGACCTGCGCCACCAGGGCGCCCTTCTCGCTGCCGAGCGACATGCTCTTGGCCAGCTCCTCGTTCAGCGGCTGGATCTGCACGCCGAGCAGACCGCGCTCGACCCGACCGTTGACCTTGAGCTGGTCAACCACCGGCTGGGCCAGGTTCGCCGGGATGGCGAAGCCGAGGCCAACGCTGCCGCCGGACGGCGAGAAGATGGCGGTGTTGATGCCGATCACCTTGCCTTCCATGTCGAACAGCGGGCCGCCCGAGTTGCCGCGGTTGATGGCGGCGTCGGTCTGGATGTAGTCGTCGAACGGACCGGACTGGATGTCACGGCCGCGCGCCGACACGATGCCGGTCGTCACGGTGCCGCCCAGGCCGAACGGGTTGCCGACCGCCATCACCGCCTGGCCGACGCGCACCTTGCCGGTGTCGCCGAACGAGACGTACGGCAGCGGCTTGTCGCTCTCGACCTTGAGCAGGGCGATATCGGTCTTCTCGTCGCCGCCCATCAGCTTGGCCGGCAGCTTGCGGCCGT
The DNA here is from genome assembly GCA_963809025.1 of uncultured Alphaproteobacteria bacterium. Taxonomy (GTDB): domain Bacteria; phylum Pseudomonadota; class Alphaproteobacteria; order Reyranellales; family Reyranellaceae; genus Reyranella. The sequence goes on from CAWEIE010000033.1 coordinate 462,318, forward strand.
CCGCCAGGCTGACCACGATCTCGTCGGCCTTGCCGACGACGTGATGGTTGGTGACGATCCAGCCCTTCTCGTCGATGATGAAGCCGGTGCCGACCGCCTGGCCCTTCTGGGCCGGACGCTGAGGCTTGGCGCCGGGCTTGCCCGGCTGGCCGGGCTGCATCGGCATGCCGAAGCGCTCAGCGAAGCGCTGCATGAACTCGTCCATCTGCTTCTGCTGGTCGGCCTTGTCCTTGTCCGACATGCGCATCTCGTCGCTGTCGTCGGCGCCGCCGCCCTTCATGGTCACGGCGACGTTCACCACCGCCGGGGTCACCTTGGCGGCGAGATCGGAGAAGTCCTGCACGCCCGACACGGTCGGCGCGGCAGCCACGGCCGACGGCGCCGTGAACATCGGGGCAATCAGCACCGGCGCCGTGAGCGCCGTCGTCAGCGCCAGGGCGGTGAGAATGCGGGACTTGGTCTTGGTCATTTGGAAGCTACCTCCTTGAGGGTCCGGGCTTTGGCAGGAGGAATATGGGCGTCCACCAATGGCGACCGGATGGCTGCCAAATTGAATGTTTGTATAGTTGTGGAACGTTGTTTTTGCGGGGAATTGCAGGCAGATGCTGCCACCAGACCACTGTCATCCCGAGCGCAGCGAGGGACCTTTCCTGTGGCGGACGCCCCAAAGGTCCCTCGCTGCGCTCGGGATGACAGCCTTATCGCTGTTACAATCAGTCCACAGCAGGCCGAGCCAACCGTGAAAATCCTCCTCGTCGAAGACGACAAGCAGACCTCCGACTACATCGCCAAGGGCCTGCGCGAGCACGGCCATGTCGTCGACCAGGCCGACAACGGCCGCGACGGGCTCTATCTCGCGACCGGCGAGAAGTACGACGTCATGGTCATCGACCGCATGCTGCCCAGCATGGACGGCCTGTCGCTGGTGAAGGCGGCGCGCACCTCCAATGTGCGCACCCCGGTGCTGTTCCTCACCACCATGGGCGGCATCGACGATCGCGTGGCAGGCTTCGATGCCGGCGGCGACGACTATCTCGTGAAGCCTTTCGCCTTCGCCGAGCTTCTGGCGCGCGTCGGTGCACTGGCGCGGCGGCCGCCGATCGTGGCGACGACGTCATTGTCGGTCGGCGATCTCGAGATGGACCTGCTGGCGCGCACCGTGACCCGCGGCGGCAAGCGCATCGAGCTTCTGGCCCAGGAATTCAAGATCCTGGAGTACCTGCTGCGCCATGCCGGCGAAGTAGTGACGCGCACCATGCTGCTGGAGAAGGTCTGGGACTTCCATTTCGATCCCAAGACCAACATCGTCGAGACCCACATCAGCCGCCTGCGTTCCAAGATCGACAAGGGCTTCGGCCGGCCGCTCCTGCACACCGTCAGGGGGGCTGGCTATGTCATCCGTGCCCCCGAGTAGCACGCTCGGCCGCATCCTGCGGTCGGCAAGCTTCCGACTGACGCTGTTTTATGCCGCGCTGTTCATCGCCTCCGCCGGCGCCCTGTTTGCCACGGTGTACGTGACGGCGACGGCGGCGATGCAGAACGACATGGCGGCGGTGCTGCGCTCGGAGGCCTTCCAGCTTGCCGAAGTCCATAGCCGCACCGGGCTGAGCGGCCTCGCCCAGCAGATCGCGCGGCGCATGAACTTCCGCACGCGCGGGCCGATCTTCTACCTGCTGCAGGCGCCCAACGGCCGGGTCGTGGTCGGCAACCTGCCCGGCATGCCGCCGGTCAACGGCGTCGTCGACTTCGTGCCCAAGCCCGACACGCCGGCGCCGGAGGCCGACGGCGAGAGCACCAAGCTCACCGGCTTCGGCCTCACCCTGTCCGACGGCTCGTTCCTGCTGGTTGCCCAAGACGCCGCGCGACTGACCGACATGCAGCACGCCATCGTGCGCGCCTTCGCCTGGGCCGGCGGTCTCACCTTGCTGCTCGCCATCGCCGGCGGCGCGGTGCTGGCCAATTCCTTCCTGCGCCGCATCGATGCGATCACGCGCACCAACCGCGCCATCATGGAGGGCGATCTCTCGGCGCGCATTCCCGTGCGCGGCACGCACGACGAGATCGACCAGCTCATCGCCAGCCTCAACGCCATGCTGGGCCGCATCCAACAGCTCATGGACGGGCTGCGCCAGGTGTCGAGCGACATCGCCCACGACTTGCGCACACCGCTCGGCCGGCTGCGCCAGCATCTGGAAGATGCGCGCGAGCGCGCCAAGACCACGGCCGACTACGACACCGCGACCGAGGCCGCGATCGTCGAAGCCGACGAGCTCTTGGAAACCTTCTCGGCCCTGCTGCGCATCGCCCAGGTCGAGGCCGGCGCGCAGAAGAGCGCCTTCGCCGAGCTCGATCTCTCGGCGCTGGCGCGCAGCGTCGGCGAGGCCTACCAGCCCGCGGCCGAGGATTCCGGTCACAAGCTCGAGATCCGGATCGACGACGGTGTGCGTTTGACCGGCGACCGGCAGCTGCTGGCGCAGATGATCTCGAACCTGGTCGAGAACGCACTGCGCCACACACCAGCGGACTCGACGGTAGCGCTGGCGCTCGACCGCAGGCCGTCCGGCTTTGCCATCGAGGTGAGCGACAACGGGCCGGGCATTCCCGAGTCCGAGCGTGGCAAGGTGTTCGACCGCTTCTACCGCCTCGACCGCAGCCGCTCGACCTCGGGCAGCGGCCTCGGCCTTGCCCTGGTCAAGGCGATTGCCGGCCTGCACGGCCTCTCGATCGAACTTACCGACCGCAGGCCCGGCCTGGGCGTCGTCGTGACCGGCCCGCTCCCGCGGTAATGGACTTCTTGCCGGAGCGCGGACCTCCAGGTTCGCGCGCCGGCAAGACGGTCACCCGATGCGAGGCTCGCCGCGCAACGGATCGTGGCGTTCCAACCAGCCAGGCAGACGGACTTTCAGCACCCAGCATTTCTGGTTGTTCACTTCTCCGGACCACAAGAGGTTCGGAATTTGGTCGAGCTCCTTCAGGGCGTTCTCGACCTGCATCTTGTTGAGGTAGAGAGCCTCGTCGAGACCGGCGACGGTTCGATAGTCGTAGCCCGGAGCATTCAGCTCAGCCAGCACTTCGCGCGCTTCGACGCTGTACGATTTATCCGAGTCCAGCTGGTCGCGGCGGATCAGGTCGGACTCGATCGCCCGATGCACGACTTTCAGGAGCTTGCTCTTGCCGTACCAGCTCCAGGCCTTGGCGGCAGCCATGTTCAGGAGCTTGTGCCGGTTCTTGCTCTCGATGAGGCGCGGCACGACGTAGGTCGCCCGCAGCCTGATGCGCCTCTCGATCTCCGCCAGCCGCGGCTGGTCGATGCGCGGCCAGTCCGGCCCCGGCACCGGGAGCGCGGCCGTACCGAGCAGCGGGATTACCGGGTGGTAGACCTTCTTGGCTTCCCTGTCGTAGTTGCCGAATTTGTCGGCGACACCAGGCGGCCAATCCCTGACGAACGGATGCCCCTCGCCGACGGAAAAGATGTCGCGTAGGAACTTCTGGCAGTTGCGCCGGCCGAGTTGGTAGTCGTGCGCGCGGAACGACTCGTCGAGGAAGCCGCCGAAACCGCCCAGCACGCCCGTTGCGATGGCGTAGCGCTCGTTCTTCTCGCCGCGAGTGCCTGCGACCGTTCGCGAAGGAGAGATCATCCATCGGCTGTAGTTGCTGTTGTCGAACGCCGTGGCCAGTGCATCCGGCTTGAAGCGCGCCTGGTTCTTCAACATCGGGAACAGCGCGCGCATCACGTCGAAGATCGACGCCTCACGGACATCCTTGAGCGAGAAAGCCGGAGGCTCTGGAAACGGATCGATCATCACGACCGCGCCGTTCACGTTGCTTTCGCCGGTCTTGTGCTCTTCGCCATCGCGCATGATCGCCCGGCGCGCATATTCGAAGGGTTCGTTGTCGATCAGCCCGCCGTCGAGACTCATGAATGAAAATTTCTTGCCCTCCCTCAACTTGTCGGGCCAGCGCGGCGGATAGCTCTTGGCCGTCTCCGAAAGTCTCGGCCACTTGCGCGTCTCATACTGGCTGACGTCGGTCTCGATGGAACGCGCGGCGAGACCCACCGGGAACGCCGCCGACGCCAGCGCGGCCTGACCGTAAATTTCCCAGGCCCTGTCGCTCGGCTTGCCAGCACGGGGCGCGGTCGCGATCTTGAGGAGCTCGCCGCTATCTCCGCTCAGCCATGCATTCTCGCCGCCATGGGCGCCGATGCCTTCGAGGATGTAGTGCGCGCGATCGCCATGGCACATCATGTGATGGCCGCGGATTTCCCCACCACCCTCGAAGCCGACGAAATACGGCACGCCACGCATGTTCGAGAGCGTGAGATAGACGTGCAGGCGCTCGGGCAGATAGGGCAACGGGACGCCGCCGAAGGCTGGAGGAAGCGCGCTTCCCTCCGGGGGGTCGGGCAAACCGAGCGCTTCCCCGGTGAGGGCCGTGAGAATCCCTGCATTGAGGATCGATTGCGGCGAAGCGCCATCCTTCAGGTCGTTGTTCGCCAGCAGGTCGTTGGGGTCGGGCTTCGGCGAAGCCATGTCCGGCAGGGTCACCCATGCCTTGTAGAGAGCCGGCAGGACGCACTTGTATGGCTGCTCGCCGTCCTTGAGATCCGCAACTTTCTGCGGCCGCAAGCCACCGCCCACGGCCACCGCCGCCAACGCCGCGGTGATCGACCCGGCTGACGCGCCGGCGGCAGCCCGGATGCAGACGGAATGGTTGGGCACTTTGCCGGGGTCGTCTCGCCTGGCGAGCTCCCACTCGTGCAGCGCCTGGAACAGGAAATCAACGACGCCGGCGGAATAAGCGCCGGCCGAGATTGCGCCCGCCATGGCAAGGCCGATCTCGTAGACATTCTTGTGGTCAGCCATGTCATCCTCCGCTGGTTACACGGATTGCCCGAACACTCGCTCAAGGTGACACTGCGAGCTCACTCAACACTGACGACTGGTCCGATGAGAAAACCAACACGCGCCCGCCCCCTGCTCGCCTATGTCGGCAGCTACACGACGCCCGAGCGGCACGGCGAAGGCAATGGCATCAACGTCTATCGCGTCGACCGCCGCACCGGCGCTTTCACCCACCTGCAACACCTGGGCGGTCTTGAGAATCCGTCGTTCCTCGCCGTCAATACCCAAGGCACGCGCCTCTACTCGGTTCATGGCGATCGCAGCGAGATCAACTGCTTTACCATCGATCCGCGCACCGGCCACCTGGCGCCGCTCAACCGCCAGCCGACCGGCGGTTACAATCCCGTCCATCTCGCCTTCGATGCGACCGCCCGCTTCCTCGCGGTGTGCAACTACGGCACCGATTCGCTCGCCGTCTTTCCGCTTGCGGACGACGGCAGCCTGCTACCCTATCGCACCCTCACCACCGTGACCGGCACGCTCGGCCCGCATCGCATCCAGCAGCGCACCATGTGCGTGCACCACATTCCGCTCGACGCCCAAGGTCGCTTCTTCTACGTGCCGTGCAAAGGGTCCGACGCCGTCATCGCCTATCGCCTCGACACAAGGCGGAAGATCCTGGTCGAGGTCGCGCGCGTGACGGCGCGGCCGGGTGCCGCGCCACGCCATATCGATTTTCACCCCGCCAAGGCACTGGCCTACGTCATCAACGAGCTCGAATTCGACGATCACCACCTACCGCCAGGATCGGCGAAGCGGCGCGCTCACGCCGCTCCAGACGATCCCGGCCACGCCGTCGGAGTTCACCGGCTACAGCACGGGCGCCGAGATCTCCGTCGATCGCGCCGGCCGCAATGTCTACGTCACCAATCGCGGCCACGACAGCATCGGCGTGTTCGGCGTCGACCGCAGCAAGGGCACGCTGTCGCCGCGCCAGTGGGTGCCGACCCATGGCCGCACGCCGCGCTTCTTCGCCTTCGATCCCGACCAGCGCTTCCTCTACGTCGCCAACCAGGACAGCCGCTCGATCGTGGGTTACCGCGTCGGCCGCGATGGCCGGCTCGCACCGACCCGCATCCGGGTAAGGATCGGCAGCCCGGCATGCATCGTCTTCTCGCCGGGCTGACCGCCGGGAAAAGGGCGCAAGGTGATGGTTCTCATCTCCTCTCCTGTCGCAGGATCGCCGCGCGCACGATGCGGTTCGCCCGGTCCGTGCCCTGCTCCAGATCGACCAGCAGATCGGTGATCGGTGAGCCGCCATGAAGCCGGCGCCGCGATTGCCCGTTGCCCCGCTCGAGGGCACACAGTTCGGTTTCCATGTCGGCCGACACCTCGACCAGGCCGTCGGCGGCCGCGTCGGCATAGGCCCGTTCGGCCCTCTCCAGGTTCACGGCCAAGCGACTCCTGACCGTTTCAGCCGCGTTCTGGGAGCATTGATCGACGCCGGCGAGCGCCAGCAGATAGTTTTCCAAGATGGGATCGACACGCTCCTTTGACTCAGGCGGCACGTCGATTCCCCCATTGCTTGTTGCTACACACATGAAGTGATTCTGCCCAAGCGGTTGTTACGCTCTGTGGTATTTCTCACATTGCGCCACACGATTTGCGAAATTGCAGTGTCTACAAAGAGTTGAACCGGCTGGCCGCCATGTCATGCTGCAGCGCGACATGAGTGACGAGACCCCGCTTCGCTCCATCTCCCTCTTCGAGGGCCTGTCCGACGCCGAGCTGGCTGCGGTCGCGGCATCGTGCACTATCCGGACGTTCGAGAAACAAGCTCAGATACTGGGTGAACAGGAACAGACGACGGATGTGTTCTTTATCCTGTCCGGCACCGTGCGTTCGACCAGCTACACCTCGGCCGGCCGCGAGGTGATCTTCAACGAGTTCGAGGCGGGCGAGATCTTCGGCGAGTTCTCCGCCGTGGACGGCCTGCCCCGCTCCTCGTCGGTCGTGGCGATGACCGATTGTCGTGTCGCCCGCATGACCAGGGAGAAGTTCCTGAAGATGCTCGAGGGCAACGGCAAGATCGCCGTTCGCCTGATCGGGCTTCTGGTCTCGAAGACCCGGTCGATGTCAGAGCGCGTGTTCGAGGTGAGCGCGCTTGCCGTGCGCGAGCGGGTGCGCCGCGAGCTGCTGCGGCTGGCCAAGGACGGCGAGGAATTCCGCAACGGCATCGTGATCAGGCCTGCGCCCACGCACTACGAGATCGCCGCCCGCATCGGCTCGCACCGTGAAGCCGTGACCCGCGAGTTCAATCGCCTGGAAGCCGACGGCATCGTCGAGGTCCGTCGCCGGCAATTGCGGATCGTCGACATCAAGCGGCTGCAGGAAGGCGAAGAGTAATAAGGTGAGGATCACCTCCCCGTCATGCGGGGAGGCCGGGAGGGGGAAGGCTCCGTTCGAGACTTCTTTTGGAGGAAGATCATGATCTTCGTCTTTCGCCGGGACTTCACTGTGGCTCTCCCCCTCCCAGCCTCCCCCGTATGACGGGGAGGTGAATGAGGTGCAGCGTTTGACCCTTCGCGCGAGCTGTCTTCCAGCATGGAGCGTCATGTGACCGACAAGACCTACGGCTTCGAGACCCTGTCCGTGCATGCCGGTGCCGCCCCCGATCCGGCGACGGGCGCTCGGGCGCTGCCGATCTATCAGACCACGGCCTACGTGTTCGAGGATGCCGACCAGGCCGCCGCCCTGTTCAACCTGCAGACCGTGGGCTTTATCTACTCGCGGCTGACCAACCCGACCAACGCCGCCCTCGAGGCCAGGCTCGCCACGCTGGAAGGCGGCCGCGGCTGCACTGTCGCGTCGTCGGGCCACGCCGCGCAGGTGTTGGCGCTGTTTCCGCTGATGGCGCCCGGCGCGGAGATCGTCGCCTCCTCGCGCCTCTACGGCGGCTCGCTGCAGCAGATGCGCAACACCTATCCGAAGTTCGGCTGGACGGCGAAGATCGTCGACGCCGACGATCCGGAGAATTTCAAGCGCGCCGTCACGCCAAACACGAAAGCTTTCTTCATCGAGAGCCTGGCCAATCCGGGCGGCGTCATCAGCGACATCGAGGCGATCGCCCGCATCGCCGAGGCGGCCGGCGTGCCGCTGCTGGTCGACAACACGCTGGCCACGCCGTGGCTGTGCAAGCCGATCGACTACGGCGCCACGCTGATCGTGCATTCGACGACGAAGTTCTTGAGCGGCACCGGCACCTCGATGGGCGGCGCGGTCGTCGAACTCGGGCAGGTTCGACTGGGCCAAGAGCGGCAAGTTCCCGAGCCTTGCCGGTCCCGAGCCTGCCTATCACGGGCTCAATTTCTTCGAGAGCTTCGGCGACATGGCCTACACCTTCCACAGCCATGCCGTCGGCCTGCGTGACCTCGGCCCCAGCCAGGCGCCGTTCAACGCCTGGCTGACCATGCTGGGCATCGAGACCCTGGGGCTGCGCATGGAGCGCCACTGCGCCAACGCCCAGACGGTCGCGGAATATCTCGTCAAGCACCCGGCGGTCGCCTGGGTCAACTACGCCGGCTTGGCCGACAACAAGTATCACCAGCTCGCCAAGAAGTACCTGCCCAAGGGCGCAGGCTCGATCTTCACCTTCGGCGTCAAGGGCGGCTACGACGTCGGCATCAAGGTCGTCGACAGCGTCGAGCTGTTCTCCCACCTCGCCAATATCGGCGATGCCAAAAGCCTGATCATCCATCCCGCCTCGACCACCCATCGCCAGCTCTCCGACGAGCAGCGCATCGCCGCCGGCGCCGGCCCCGACGTGCTTCGCCTGTCGATAGGGATCGAAACGGTGGACGACATCATCGCCGATCTGGAGCAAGCTTTGAAAAAGGCGACGTCCTGATGCTGAGCAAAGCCGACAACGAGTTCCTGACCCGCAGCGGCCCGGGCACGCCGACGGGCGAGCTGCTGCGCCGCTTCTGGATGCCGGCGCTGCTCAGCGAGGAACTGCCGGAGCGTGACGGGCCGCCCAGGAAGATCAAGATTCTCGGCGAAGACCTGTTGGCCTTCCGCTCGACCGACGGCCGCGTCGGCATCGTCGAGCCGCACTGCCCGCACCGCGGCGCCAATCTCTATTTCGGCCGCAACGAGGAATGCGGCCTGCGCTGCGCCTTCCATGGCTGGAAGTTCGACGTCGACGGCAACTGCGTCGACCTGCCGACATCGCCGCCGGAATCCTCCTACAAGGACACGATCAAGCTGCTCGCCTACCCGACGCGCGAATGGGGCGACATGATCTGGGTCTACATGGGCCCGCGCGATCGCATGCCCGAGTTGCCGCAGATCGAGATGGGCCTGGTCCCCGCGGCAAGCCGCTACGTCAGCAAGAAGTGGCAGGACTGCAACTGGGTGCAGAGCGTCGAGGGCGCGCTCGACACCTCGCATTTCTCCTTCCTGCACATGGTGCTGAGCAAGGACGACGCCACTGCCCGCGCCGCCATGGCCAAGGCCGCGATCGCCGACCAGACCAAGCCGGACGACCGCATCCGCTGGGTGCAGAACGATCCGCGGCCGAAATTCCAGGTCATGGGCCACGACACCGGCCTGGTGATCGGCGGGGCGCGCAAGACCGACGGCCTGGAGCTTTACTGGCGCATCTCGCAGTTCCTGATGCCCAACCACGCCTACACGCCGACCGCCTTCCCCGGCGAGATCTACTATGGCCAGTGCTGGGTGCCGGTCGATGACGTCACCTGCTGGATCTATACCTACAGCTGGCATCCGGACCGGCCGTTCACCAACTCCGAGCGCGCCAAGTTCGACGAGGGCTTCAACGTCCATGCCGAGGTCGACGACGACTACCTGCCGCTGCGCAACCTGAAGCCGCTCCCGGTGCGCTTTCGCGATCGGCGCGACGCACCGTCGCACCGCCTCGGCGTGGCTGTGTCCTCGCCCGCGAGCAGGAAGGTCAAGGCCAAAAGTAGGGAAGTGCGAAGCCAGCGCCGCGCCTCGATCTGGCCGAGGTCGGGGCTGCGATCAAGATGATGAAGCACAGCGCCCATGGCCTCGAGTGCTCTGGGCAGCGGGCTATCGAAATCGAACTCGCCGCTCTCCTGGCAAACCTCGAAGTGGACATGAAGCGCTTCGGCCCAGAGCTCAAGACGCTGATCGGGGCGAAGTGGCTGATCGATGAGATGAAGAGCCTCAAGCAGGGCGACGGCGCTTGCGCCGCGCTCCTGTGGCTCGGTGATCGCCCGCGAGCCGGCCTGGATCGCTGCTGAGAGCCAGCCGGCGGCGCTCTGGGGCCGCGCCCTGCAGATTGCCGACGTGAACTCGAACTCGGCCTCCTGCAGGCGCCGCCGCTCAAGGCACACCAGCTGGGCGAGGCGGCGGTCGGTGCTCGCGAGCATGGGCAGCACTTCTAGCGCCTTACTCGGACCTGGCTGAACGAAGGCCCGCACTGCTTTCCCCCAGACGGACTGAGGTTTCCCCCTAGCGGGGGACCCGGCTGCCGGGGACCAACCCGTGAAAACTCACTTCGCCGCGGTGCGGGGTGCTTACCTCGGCAGATGGACATGACGACGACAGGCGAGCGAGTCAGGTTCCGTTTCGACGCCGCCAACTGGCGCCATCTCGATCACCCTTCCTTCCTAGCTCATCCATTCACGATCGAGCAAGTCGCGGCCCTCGACGGGGTCGAGGCGACAGTCCTCGATGCGAGCGAGCTCGTCTTCGAGAGCGCCGAACGGATCCTCATTCGTCTTGACGAGGGCACACGCGCCCCCGTTGACGTTGAGCTTGTCGACGGGCTCGACGCCGAGGAGGCCGCGGGCCTCTTCCTCTGCACCCCCCAGGACCTGGTGCCGGCCGGGCAAGCCTGAGTCGGCGGGTTTATGCGTGGGTGGCGAGCAAAGCGCGAAGCTCGCCGGAGCGTTCTCTGAGAGCGGCGGCCAGCAACGGGTAGTGATCGAGCTCGCACTCGAGGCGCTCGGCCAGGTCGAGGTAATGGCTCAACTTGCGGGTAGCGCGCTGGGCTCCGAAGACGCTGTGCCAGTGGGCGACGCCCTCGAGCTCGGCGCCGTGAACCAGGTCCGTCAGGTTGGTGAGCAGATCCGCGGCCTTGAGCGCGCAGGCTCCGGGACCCTCGCCGCGACAGCGGGCCACGATCAGGGGAGCCTGTTCCTCGAGGCGTGTTCCCTTCAGCTCTCCGGATTTCGTCACGGCCGCGACGAGGCGGGCCACCTCATCCCCGAATTCGCCTCTAATCATCTCGATCGTGACGTCCGTGTCCTCGACCACGTCGTGAAGACAGCCGGCGCAGACGACGTTGCGGTCGGCTCCGGCGCCGGCGAGCGTGATCGCAACCGCGATCGGGTGAAGGAGGTAGGGAACGTCGCTTGCGCGCTCCTGGCCGCGATGGGCGCGCTCGGCCCAGATCAGGGCGCTGCGGTTCTTGCCAGAGACGATGCGGAGCAGGTCGGTGTCCATGAACTCAGCGTAAGGCGGCCGTGCCGCCTTCACCTGGGACGGACTTGCCTTAGAGCTGGGCGAGGACGTCCGGGCAGGTTTCGGTGATGTCGGCGAGGAAGTCCTCGTTCCAGCGCTCCAAAGACGCGAGCGCGCCGTCGAGTGTCGCGTGCTCCTCGGAGATCCCGAGCTTGTCGCGCATGCCGGCGCGACAAGCCGGGGAGACGGCTGCGAGCGTGGCCCAGTCGCAGTCCTCCTCGCCGACCCAGACCTCGACGAGTTCGCTATTGGCACCGGCTCCGAGTCGCTCGACATCTTCACGGCTGCTTGTGGCGGATGAGAAAATCTTCGTTTCGCTGCCGAGCTTCACAATCGCGACCAGTTCGATCAGCTTGTGACGCCGCGCCGCGGCCACTGCGGCCGACGGCAGGTCGGCGCTGCCGATGACAGCGACCATGCCGCCATGCCCGGTACACATGAAGTTGTAGATGCCCTTCGTAACCAGCGTCTGTTCCTGAACGTCGGGCCAGAAATCTCCCGCGATCTTGTGCGCCACGACGTTTGGCTCCTCGAGCTGTGGGCCGGCGGTCATGGGGGCAGACGCTGAAGAGAGGAACCGGCGGCGGCTGCCCGAGAGCAGGGACGCGGCTCCGTCAACGCTTGCGCTCGCCTGGCCCCGCCCTCTTCCCATGGCCAGAACGTAGAGCGATCGGCGGCGGCTCGCTCGGATATCGCGCCGGCAAGGGCTTGGGCAAGGGCTTCGTACAGGTCCCGCCGCCATCGTGCCTTACCTTGAATACATGCCGAACTGGTGTCACAACCGCCTCGTCGTCGCCGGCCCTGACAACCACCTGGAAGCTTTCTGTGAGGCGGCACGAAGCGCAGAATCGCCACTCACCTTCACCCAGCTGGTTCCCGAGCCCGAGAATCTCGGCGATCGCCAGCGCTCACCGCTTCAAGCCGACCTCCAGAGGGTGCCTCTTGTTGTTACTCGGGCTACGGGCGCGGCTGGGCGGACTGAGGGAGGCGCTGTCGATGAGACACAGCCGATCGGCCTGCTCGAGCTCCTGGCGCTCGAGCATCTTGGTGAGCCGGTGGCTACGGAGCGCCTCGACTGGTACGCCTGGCACCTTCACTGCTGGGGAACGAAGTGGGACGCGATCTTTGAGACCAGCGAGATCGCAGGTGCGCTGATCGCCGATCCCGCCGCTTCGCTCGATGATGGCTCCGTCCTGCGGATCCCAGGGCAGGCCGTCTACGGCTTCCTGACCGCGTGGTCGCCTCCGCTGCCACTCATCCGGACCGTTGCTGGCGATTACCCCGAGCTTCGTTTCACCCTGCGCTACGCCGAGGCCGGCAACGACTTCGCCGGCCAGCTGGTCGTTCATCGCGACGAGGAGATCGAAGACGAACAGGGGGATTTGAGCGTCAACGACGTTCTCTCGCCGGCGGAGCGCTGGTTCTAGGTGCGGGCAACAAAGGCTGTGATCGGGGCCGGAACAAAGCCTAGGTTGGGCTGGAAGTCAGATCTCGCTCCCCGGAGACGACCTTAAAGTCCATGAACCACCACTACCAGGACATCACGGACAAGCTCGGCCAGCCGAGGTGGTGGGATGAAGCCGCGGTGCCACGCTATACGGCCTTCAGCACCGAGGAGGTGGCCAACATCTATGCCGGCGAGGTCGCCCTGGCCGAGATCGCCTGCCAGGGCTGCGGGCATCTGTTCCCGGTCGCCTTCAGCCTCAGCGCCATTCAGCAGTTCCGGGGCGGTGGCCGCGCTCTGGCCGAAACAATCGAGCGCGGCGAGCTGAGCTACGGGGATCCTCCAAACTACGGCTGTTGCGCCGCCGGCCCGACAATGACCTCGGACATGATTCGCGTGATCGAGTTCTGGCGCCGGGAACGATCGGGAGACTGGGTGCGCGTGCCCGAGCTCGAGATCGCCTGCGGATCTGAGCTCGAGCCTTCGCTTTAGAGCGCGGCGGCGGTGATTTCGTCGAGCTCGGCCAGCATGCGCTCGAGTGATTGCTCGTAGCGAAGGGAGTAACCGTCGGCGTCGCCGGGATTGGCGTGCAGGCGAAGGACGCGGCCACCGGGAATGACCATCTCCTGGCCGGCGTAAAGGCCCTGCAGATGGGCCGCGGTCATGACCAGAAGGCGCTCGGCGCCGGTGCTGAGTGCGACGACGCCGGCGCTGACGAGCGTTGCGATCACCCAGCCCTCGTCTGCGGGTGGGACGGAGGGTGGGTCGCCGAGCCTGTGGACGGTCCCGTAGAGCCGCTTCATCTGTCGACGCTGCGCCTCCCGCCCGCTGGAATGCCCCGCTTTCGCCTCGCGCCAGGCGTCAGTGGTGCGGGTTACCTGCCAGCCGAGGCCGGGTGAGATAGGCAAGCGCGCAGCAGGAAAACCACCCTTGTTTGCACGCAGCGAGACAGGCTTGCCATCTGTGCAGCCTCCTACGGTGCCAGACGTGGAGATCACTCTCGCCTCGAGGCCGGACGCCCCGAGAACCGGCAGCGATGCCGGCGGCTTGCACCTGCTCGTGAGCGCGGATGCCTCAGCGATGTGGACGCTGATCCTTGATCGCTGGCGAGGCGATGAGACGGCGAGCCTGGTCCTTCCCGGGTCATTTGCCCGCGAGCGCTTTTTGCGGGCGGAGACCACGCATACGCTCTGGGGCGCCGGGCGCGTGCTCACGCTCATGGACCTCTGGCTTGAGGTCGCAGATGCGATCAAGGAGCGCCTCGACCTGCCGAACGAACTGCTGGCCCCTGAGGTCGAACCTGTCCTGGCGGCGAAGGTCGAAGGAATTCTCCCGTTGGCCCCGTTGGCCGAGCAGAAGGGCGGTCTGCTGAGCCTCGCCCTTCATCTCGAGCAGATCGAAAAGCAGGCCGACAGCGACTATGCGCCGCAGACCGACGTCGAGCGGGCGTTGGCCGAGCTGCGTGAGAGGATGGAGGAAGAGGGTCAAGTCCTCCAGGCGGCTCGACGTTCCTACGTCGCTCGCAACGCGAAACTCGTCGAGCTCGGGCGCACCCTGCTCTTCCCGCCGCTGCCGGAGCTCAGCCGCCAGCTGGGAGGCCTGCTCAAGGGGCTGGCGCGCCAGAACCGCGTCGAGGCGTTCCTGCTTGGAAACGAAGCTGTCTTGCCTTCGATCGCGGCCCAGATCGGAGTTGGGGTCGAGGAGGTCGAGCTCCGCTCGAGCGCCGGAGATGGCCCGGCTGCCGTCCTCTTCGACAAGGACGGGTCGCCACCGGCGCAGGGCCTCAGCGGGATCTGGGCCCTGGCCGACAGCGAAGCCGCCGCGGCAATCGACATCGTCAAGGGCTGGATCGAATCTGGAGCCGACCCGGCTGGAATAGTGATCGCCTCCCCCGACCCAGAGGCAATCGCCCACGAGCTGGCCCAGCTCGCCGGAGCGGCCGGCGTGCCTCTCCTCGTCAGAGACTCGGTCGAGACCCGGGACTCGGCCCTGGCGACGCTGCTCTTGCGCCTCGCTCGCCTCGACTACGGTGAACGCGACGCCGCTGATGCCCTGTTCGAGGACGCCGCGGGCCAGTTCGGACTGACGACCGAGCAGTTCGATGCGCTCGAGGCTGCGCGCCGCAAAGGCCCGGCAGCGGAGCTCTCGGCCCTCTACACACTCGGGCGCTCGCTCGCCGAGCCCGAGAGCGCCGCCGGTGGGGCCCCGTATGACGTAGGTCGCGCGCAGGCTTGGCTCGACGGGCTGCACTCCGCGGTCTATGCGATCGGCGAGCGCGGAATCGACCCGTGGGACGTCGCCGAGTTGATTGAGGGCTCGAAGAGCCTGCGCTCCCCGCGCGGGCGCAGCGAGGGCGTTGCCCTCGTCTCCTATGCCGAGCTGGCATCGCTGCGAGTCGAGCGCGCCTGTCTGCTGGGATTGAACGCGGACGAGTATCCACCGCCCCCTCAGCGCTCAGCGTTCACCTCGGAGGCCCTACTCGAGCTCTGTCCAGCGCTCGCGAGCTCGGACGCGAGGCCGCAATTCGTTGCCGCGGTTGCGGCGATCAGCACCGAGGTCGCCTTCATTCGCTCCCGGCATGGTGGCGCTGCCCAGTCCGAGGCGACGGCATCCGGCTTTTGGCTCGAAAGCCGGCGGGCCTTTGACGCCGAGGGACAGGACGTAGCCATGCTCCATGGCGAGAATCTGGAGGCAATGCGCCCTCGCGCTCGGGCTGCCGCCCGACGTCGCGCTGCTGCCCACGCCGAGATCGAGCTCGCGCTCGCCCAGGCCCAGCGGCGCCAGCTCCCAGACGAGCTCGGCCAGAAGACGAGACGCCCTTACACGGTCACCGAGCTCGAGGCCTACCTGCGCTGTCCCTACGGCTGGTTCGTGGACCATGTCTTGGCCCCGCGGACGCCGCCGAGCCAGGGCCAGCGCCGCGGCAACATCTCCCACAGCGTCCTGGCCGAGCTCTTCGGCTCCCTGTATGCGCCCTATGAGCGGGGCGAGGCTGTACGCCAAGCTGGTCGAGCGCCCGGCGCCGGGCTGCTGACCGCGCGTGACCGCCAGCTGCTCAGCGGCCAGCTCGAGCGGGTCGTTGATCGCTACGGGTCTTCGGCGTGGCCCTTCACCGAGCACCGTTGTGAGGAGGCCTTGCGGCTCGAGGTCTCGGGCGGAATCGAGACTTTACGTCTTCAGTGGTCGCGTCGACCGCATCGATCTCCACCAGGACCCGGTTAGCGGTCGAGCTCCAGGCACTGGTGATCGACTACAAGTCGGGGTCTCCGCCGCGCGATTTCAAGAACACGCTGCAGCCCTACCTGTATCCGTGGATGGTCTCGAAGCTGCTCGACGCAGACCCGCTCGGGTTCCTCTACGTCTCGATCCGCCAGAACGCCCACGAAGGGGCGCTGGCACGCGAGATCGCCGGGATCGCCCCGGAGGGCGTGCGGCTCGACTGGACTTCCGAGGCCCATCGTGCCCTGCGACGTGCCCAAGAGGCAATCCGCGGCATCGAGGCGGGAGAGTGGGCACGGATCGGCGAGCGCTGTCCCCAGTGGTGTGGCCACCGACTCCTCTCTGAGACGGGAGTCCGGGCGTGAGCACCGCTCTGACCTCAAGCTCGGCCTTCACGATCGATCAGGTCGCCGAAGCGCTCGATCTCTCCTCCGAACAGCGCCGCGCGCTCGAGATCACCAAGTCGAGCGTTGTCGCCGCCGGCGCCGGTGCCGGCAAGACCACCACGTTGGTGGGCGCGGTCGTCGTCGACCTTCTCGTCCACGAGATTCGCCCGGAGCGGGTTTGCGTCTGCACCTTCACGCGTGCCGCCGCCGCGAACCTGGTCGCCCGCTCCTCTGCGGCCCTGGCCAAGATCGCCGGTGCCGAGGCCCCCGACATCTCCGGGATGTGGATCGGAACCATCGACGCGCTTTGTGCTCGCTTCCTACGCGAGCACGCGCTCGAGGCCGGCCTCTCCCCCGCCTTCCGCGTCGCAGACGAGCGTGAGCTTCGCCCGCTTCGCCGGCGCTCGCTCGAGCACGCGCTGAGAACCCTCGATCACGCCGAACTCGACGCCCTCGATGCCGTGATCGATCCCGCCTCTCCCGATTTCAGCGACGAGGTCATGCGTGCCCATGATCAGCTTCGCTCGATCGGCCGCGCGACCCCGGGCCTGGCTCTCGCCGGCGCGGGATTCGTCGATCGCGAGCGGGTCCTGAGTGCGATGTCGGCCCTTCACGAGGATCCGGAGCTGACGTCGACAAAGCAGATTCAGGCACTTGAGGCCGACATGCAGGCGATCGCCGATCGGCGCCTCGAGCTGATCTCGACCGGGGTATGGGGGATCTCGAAGCGCTCATTGCTGGATCTTCGCGACGAGGCCGCCGAGCTTCGCGACAGCTTCCGGCAGGAATTGATCGATGCCCGCGCCGAACCCGCGCGCGCGGCCTTCAGCAATCTGCTCGAGGCCTTCGCCGCCGATTTTGCCGAGGCCAAGCGCGCGAGCGAGACGCTCGACTTCCACGATCTTGCCGAACGGACACTGGAGCTCGCCGTCGCCACCGGGCGCAGTTTCGATGGCTTCGAGCGCACCTACATCGACGAGGCACAGGACACCTCACCGCTACAGCGGCGTCTGCTCACCGTGCTCTCCAACGGTCCCGTGATCGATGTCGGCGACGTTCGCCAGGCGCTCTACGGGTTCCGCGGCGCCGACGTCGAGGCATTCCGCGCAGCCAGCGCGAGCAAAGACCGGGTCGAGCTCGCCGACAACTACCGCTCTCGCCCGGAGGTCCTGAACGCGATCAACGCCCTCTGCTCGCCGCTCCCGGGCCTCGCCAGCGACATGATCACAATGCGCCCGGCTGGGCCGATGGCCGCCGCCGACCCACTCCCTGACAGGCAGGCCGCGGTCGAGCTTCTCGTGGTCTCTGAACAGGGCCGCCGGGCTCCTAACGCCGCCCAGGAGGCCGCGACGGTTGCACCTGAGGTCCTTGCTGCGGCCGCGCGCCGCGGGATCGGACTCCATGACGTCTGCGTCCTCGTGCGCTCGAACAAGGAGGTCGAGGCCTACGCCGAGGCTTTCCGCGCTCTCGGCGTTCCCGCGCTAGCCATCCAGCGCCGCGGGCTCCTCTCTCAGCAGGAATGTCTCGATGTCGTCCACTACCTGCGCCTCCTCGCGCGCCCCGAGGACGAGGAGGCGCTGCTTCGGGTGCTCTCGAGCCCATTCTGCGGCCTCTCTGATGAGCGCCTCGAGGAGATCTGCGTACTGCGCGCCCATGATCTGCGCGAACTCGCTCAGCTTCGTGGCGACCACGTGCGCGAGGACGACCCGGCCTATCCCCAGCTGGCTGACTACGTCGCCCGTGCCGAGCCCGAGTTCTGGGGCGTCTTCGAGGGCACCCTCGCCCGCCGCCACAGCCGCAGCGTGGCCGCGCTCCTGCGGACATCGATCGAGGCCCATCGCTACGACCTCGCGATTCAGGTGATCGATGAGACCGGCTCGCGCTGGCGAAACGTCGAGAAGCTCTTGTGGCTGATCGGTGACCTCGAACGTCTCTATGACGGCCCGAACCCGCGCGCCCTGGCCGAGCGCCTCGAAGCCGAGCGCGAGTCCGGGGACGATGAGGGACAGGATGCGCGCCTGCCGGACGAGGTCGAGGCGGTTCGCGTCATGACCATCCACCAGGCCAAGGGCGACGAGTTCAAGCTCGTTGTCGCCGCCCGCCTCTCGAGGTGGAACGGGATGCCTCCGAGGCGGTTCCTGATTGATGCGGCCGGCGCCGTCGGCGTCAGCCTGCCTTCGCCCGCGGGCCGGCGCGAGGGCCTCAGCGACTCGATCACGCTGCGAGCGCGCGAGCGCGAGCGCGAGCGAAGCGAAGCCGAGATCTGGCGCCTGCTCTACGTCTCCCTGACCAGGGCGCGCGAGCACCTGATCATGGTCGCCTCCGGGAACGAGACGCTTCGGGGTCTCAGCTTCCAACAGCCCTTCCAGGACCTCTTCTCCGCCTATCCGCTGCCGCCTGAGGACGGCACTGCCGTCGATCTTGAGGTTCGAGGCGGCGGTGAGCTGGGCCTGGTCAGAGCGCGCCGCATGGCAGCACTCGAACCGACAGCATCAACCAACGGCGCCGCGACCCTGAGCCCGGTCATCGAGACGCTTGCAGGAGATCTGCCGGTGCTCGAGCCCGAACTGCCGCCCGTCAGCGGCGGCACGATCTCCTACAGTGCGATCGCCGCATGGCGCCGCTGCTCGCTTCGCCGCCACCTCGAGCATGAGCTTGCCCTGCAGCCGCTCGAGGTCATGACCGATGCCAAGAGCGAGCCGGCGCCCGTTGCCGGCGGCGGGCGGAGAATCTTCGGCGTTCGCGTCCACCTCACCCTCGCCCGCCTTGCCTGGCGGGAGGGCAAGCCGGGTTTTGCCCCTCTCCTCTCCGAAGCCGGGCTTCACGGCGCCGACGGCGAGCGGGCGGCGGAGATGCTCGAGCGCCTGTGGTCGAGCCCGCTGCGCTCCGAGATCGCAGCCGCGGCGAGGGTCAGTACGGAGCGGCGTTTCGAAACCAAGCTCGGCTCCCGTCTGCTCACAGGGCAGATCGACCTCGTCGCCGAGAACGACACCGAGTCGCTGGTCGTCGATTGGAAGAGCGGCGACGACGCCGACGATGTCTTCGGCGAGGACTACGCCCTGCAACGCCGGCTCTATGCGCTTGCGGTCTTGCGCCAGCCCGCTCCGCCCGAGCGCGTGCGCGCGATCAGCTATGACCTTGGAAGCGGATCCTCGACCGAGGAGTCCTGGACCCTGCCCGAGCTCGAGCGACTCGAAGCCTTGCTCCAGGGCCAGGTCGAAGAAGTGATGGGGTCCGAGATCGCGCCGCCGACGGAGACCCGCATGCCCTTCTGTGAGGGCTGCCCCGGGCTCGAGCGGATCTGTCCGGTGTCTCGAGCGGCACCGGCGGCATGACCGGCGGACGCCTGGCTCTCCAAAAGGCTGTGAATCGTCTCCGGCAGTCGTAGCTTCACCTGCATGGGACGCGGGCGACAGACGGTGAAGCTTTCCGAAGCCACGCTGCGCTCCGAGAAGCCCTGGGTCTGTCCGGCCTGGGAGATCAAGTACCCGGGTAAGAGGCGACTCTTCGACTGGATGATCGAACAGGAGTGGCCCGAAGGCAGCGATCTCACCGTCCCCTCGAAGCTTCATGTGACCGCCTTCTACTCGCGCGAAGGCCTCGGTAACGAGACCTTTCAGCAGTGGGTCGCCGATCAGGGTGAGCTCGGTGTCCGCGCCCGAGTCGGCGCGATAGAGAGCTTCGACCCCGGAGATCGAGACACCATGGTCCCGGTCGTTCTCGTTCTTGACTCGGACGAGCTCGTTGCCGCAGGAGAGCGCGTCGCAGCCGAGGCCGAGCAACGCTTCGATATCGAGCCTGTCCGTCATCCGAGCGGCTACTCGCCCCACATCACCGTCGCCAAGGTCCCGGCCGGCACTTCTTCGCTGCCCGCGCTCCCGGATCTCGAGGTCGACCTCGGCCAGCTGGTTGAGATCCATCTCGACAAGCTCGGCTGAGCGGCCGGCGTCCATCCGGATCAGGTCATGACGCCAAAAGGCTCGATCGCGCCTGTGCGGCGCCGAGCGTCGGTAGATGCCGCGCCTTGTCCGCCCCCTTGCCGCGCTCGTCGCCCTGATCGTCGTGTTTGTCCCCGTCGCCTCGGCAAAGCGCGCCGGCAGCCTCCCGGCCGACTTCTTCGGTCTGAACGCTGTCTTCGTTCATTCGGTGACGACCTCGAACACTCAGGGAAGCAACGAGATGCTCGAGGGCGTCGCCGGGCTCGGTGTTGGTCAGGCTCGCTACGCGCCCCTGTGGTCGGAGATCGAGCCCTACGCACCCCTGCTCACCTTTCACCACTACGCCTGGGCCAATCTCGACGCCCGCGTCAGCGCGCTGAGCCGAGCCGGTCTGCGCCTATATCCCGTCCTCGCCTACGGGACCAGGTGGGCGAGCGGCGACCCGATGGCCCCGCCAAGCGACGCCAATGTCGGCAACTTCGCCGCCTACGGCGCTGAGGTCATGAAGCGCTACGGCGAGGACGGCGTGTTCTGGCGGGCCCATCCCGAGCTCGAGTACCTGCCCGCTACGACCGTCGAGATCTGGAACGAGCCCAATCTGCCGGAATTCTGGGGCGGCGCCCCAAACGCGGCCCGCTACGCCTATCTCTACCGGGTCACGGCGGCCGCGATCCGTACCCAGCAGCCGAACGCCAACGTCATCTTCGGCGGCGTGGCTCCGGGCAAGGGCGGCGGCGGCATCCCCGCCGTCACATATATACGCGATGCGCTGGCGGCTGAGCCGGGGCTCGCGGGCGAGCTGACCCACGTCGGCCTTCATCCCTACGGCAAGAACTTTGCCGCTGCCGCCGAGTTGATCAGCAAGTTCCGCCGGATGCTCGATGAGAGCGGTGCCGCGGCGGCGCGGATCGAGATCAGCGAGGACGGCATGTCAACCGAGGATGACGCTCGCCGAGCCCGCTATCTGCGCAAGATGGTCAATGCCGTCGCCGACTCCGGATGCCGGATCAGCCACTACTCGGTTCACACCTGGATCAGCGACGAGGAAACCCCGGGCCACTCCTACTACGGCATCGCCGACGCCGACAACACGCTGCGCGGCTCCGGCATCGCCCTGCGCGACGCGATCGCTTCGATGCGCGGGACCGCTGCGGGCAAGAAGGCCAAGCCGCCCAAGAAGGCAGCGAAGATCTGCTCGAAGAAGCGCAAGAAGTAGCCGGCCTGCTCGGGCTCAGCCACGGAAGATCAGGGTGAGCTTGCGCTGCGGCTCGCCGCGCGCCCAGGGCATTCCGCGCCAGAGCACCAGCTCGCCATCGATCGCCTGATCGGCGAGGAAGGTGAAAGTGAGGCTAGATCCGGTGCCGCAGAGCGCGGGATCGGCAAGGAAGGCGGAGCCGGGCTTGACCGCATCCGCATCCTCGTAGGGGTTGCCCTTGCTAATCAGACCGGCGGGCTCGGAGACCAGCTCCCAGAAATGCCCGGTGGTGCAGATGTCGGGAACCGTGACTTTGAGCTCCTCCTTGGCGGCAAGCGGTCCGGCGACGAGGACCTGGTTGTTGGTCTTTGCCAGCTGGCTCTCGGTGATCGTGATCTCCACGAGCCGAAGTTAGGAGCTCGAGCGAGTTCCGGCGTCGCCTTTGTGCTGTGTGCCCACTCAGACGCCGGCGGGTGCAGGGACCACATCGCTTCGCTCGAGCAGGGGCGCGACGAAGCTACGCGCGGTCTCGACGTCGGGGATCCGCCAGTCGGGATCCTCGCCGAGCCGGGCGACCCACTCCGGAGCCTGGTCAACCAGGTACTCGAGGTCGGGACAGAATCCGTCGACATGCTCCAGGCGCAGGTACTCCTCGGGCTCGAAGGCCCCGGCGACGTCGAACAGGCGGCCGTCCGGCATCCGCACGCAGAAGTGCATGATGTCGAGCTCCTCGTCCTCAACCCCGACGATCGTCCATCCCGTCTGTTCGTTGAGGGCCAGGGCCAGTGCGTGGCACTGGCCCTCGGTGAAAGCGGCGAACGCGCGCTCGTCGAGGACGCCTGGGGTGACCGTGTGCTCGGATCCCCAGCTCCCGCGCATCGTCACGTCGCCGCGGCGTGCGGCGCTGACCCGCGTCTGCGATTGACCTCTGCCTCGTCCCACCGAGCGAAGCTAGGTCGCCTTATGCTTGCGATCCGAGACCTCGCAAATCGATCGCGAATGTCGATCGAGACGAAGCCCGCTCCGGCGGCGATGCGCGAGCCTAATCTGGCGCCGATGGCCGACCGCACCCCGCTAACGATCGATGAGCCCGAGGACTCGCTGTTCATCCTCGATGACCTCGACCTCGCCGACGAGGCCGAGCTGCGGCGGATCGTTGCCGCGGTCGAGAACCTGGCACGGCCGCCGGGCGCGCGCGGCTTGCGAGTCTCCGTTTTGACTCAGGAGCAGTGGGAGACGGTCCTGCAGCGGCGTCTGCCGCCGGCGATGAAGCGTGGCGCCGCTCACTTCTACATGCACGTCATGCGCGACGCTCACGAGTCCCAGCACATGCTCGTCTCCCCTTCCGCGGTCCAGGGCGTCAACGAGGGCAACCACGTCATGTACCAGGACGTCGTCTACTGCGCCCTGCGTTGCCTGGCCACCGAGCTTTCTGACCTGATGCGCCGCGGCATCGACGACATCATCGCCCAAGCCGCGGCCAAGGAGCTCGGCGTCGGGCTCTACACACGCAACTATTTGCGCGAGACCGAGTTCGTCGCTGACCTGATTTCGGTCCTCAGCGATCAGTTCGGCTACTCCGACCTCGAGTGGGCAATCGAGCTGCGCCGGCGCCCGCGCCGCGCCCTGATCGCCGTGACCAAGACTAATTTCGGCGCCTTTTGGGCGGAGCGCACAGGAGCCAAGGCCAGCGCGGAGCTGGTGGATCTGCTGGTACGGCCGAAGCTCGACTTCGAGATGGACGACATCGCCGCGACCGAGGCCACCTTGGCCGCCTATCTGGCCGGCGAAGGCGAAACAAAGCCGAAGGAGGGCGCGAAGTGAGCGATCAGCCCGAACGTCTCCTCGATCCCGAGCAGGAGCGGGCTCGCCAGCTGGCCGAGCGCGTCTCAGAACACGCCGAGGCCGGCGACCTGACCAAGGCGCGCCAGGCGCTCTCGCGGAGCTGGCGCGAGCTGGTCCCGGATCTCCCGGAGCGCTTCGCCGTCCTGCTCAAGCGCCTCGATCGCGATGCCGTCCGCGAGGTCCTCGTCCGACAACGCGAGCGCGGCGGCCGCGTTCGCCTGCGCCTGATCGAGAAGGACGACCGGCTGGCCGTCGCGACCAGTCACGGCAAAACCCTGATCCTCGGTCTGCTACCGAAGGCCGACACGCGCCTGCTCGAGGAGTTCGGCGCCGAGGGCCGGCGCTACCGCCCGCAGCTGCTCGAGGTCAACCGCGAACCCGACGGCGAGATTCGCAGCGTCGCTGTCGAGTTGGTTCGCCCGACGCCGCGCAGTGAAGACGGACCAGACGAGGGAACATCGCTGGCGCTGCAAGAGGCGATCGAGACCGCGGCCGAGGCCGACGAGATCACGGATCCGCTCGCTGAATAGGCCCGGCTACTCGACCGACTTGGTCCAGGCCTGCGGCAGGCCCTCGTGGCTCCAGCGCTTCTCACCGTCGGCAGTGGACTCCTCGCGCAGGTAGCCGAGCGCCTTGAGCAGGCGGATGTGCTTGGAGGCGATCTCGACATCGGCGACCTGGCGGCGGCCCTCACGGCGAATCAGGTTGGCGCGGACGGCGAGCTCCTCGGGGCCGAGCATGGTGTGGAACTTGATCTGCATCAATACGACGAGGCCGTAGGAGCGCCAGACGTGGGCGGTAATTCCCTCCGGGCAATCCTCGGCCAGCTCGGCGTAGGCATCGAGCAGCCCCGCCTCTTCGACCGCGGCGACAGCCTTCTCGTTCATGCGCGTGCGCAGGAGCGCGGCGCGCTTCTTCAGCGTTTTGATCTCCTCCATCGACTTGACCGCGTAGATCGCGTTGGCGCCACTCGAGCGCACCGGTGGGATCAGCGTCGTCCACTGGGCCAGGTCTTCTGGCTCGACGTCGAGAACCCGGCGGGCCATCTCCTCAGCACCGAACTCAATCCGTACGACCTTGTCGGTCTTCGTGTTGCGGACGTACCTAGCCACTGGAGAGCCCCCTCCTCTCCCAGCGCCCGTACAACCAGCCGACGACTCCGTAGGCAACCAGCCAGATCAGCGCCCTCAGTACCTCGGCCTGGGCGAGTGAGACCAGGCTGATGAAGGCGGCGACCATGGCCAGGGCGCCGATGATGAAGTCGCCGATGACGAGGGTGCCGGCGGCGGTGAGGAAGCGGCGGATGCCTTCGATCCATGCAAACAGGGCGAAGAAGGGGAGAACGAGCCCGAGACCGAAGAGCCCGGCCTCGACCCAGGAGCGCCAGCTGGCGTCATCGACGAGGCCTCCGGGCGCGGTGTCGAGCCAGCCGGGGGCGGTGACCGTGGGCAGGGTGTCGCTGAGATAGTCGCTCGAGGAGGCGAGCATCGGGATCAGGAAGAAGCCGGCGAGGACGGCAAGCCCGAGCCAGAAGGCGAGTTGGTGGCGCATACCGGCGGCGGCGCGCTGGCGCTCGATGCGGCTGAAAACCGGCTCTTCGGCTGCGAGTTCACGCTGGAGGGCGACGATGTCGGGCCCTGCGAGCGGCAACAACAGCTCATCGAAGCCGGACTTTCGATCTGAGACCGCGGCCGAGACGACCGCTTCCTCGCCCTCGAGCCTTGCCCGCAGACGGCCGACGATCCCGCTCGGCGCATACGGAGTCGAGATGTCGACGCCGGCGCCTTCAGCTCCATCGGGCCCGTCGTTCTTGGCCTGGCGGCGGGCGATTGTGAAGCGCGTCTTCAGTCGCTCCAGCAGGGGGGTTTGTGTTTCCTCATCGCCAAGGCTGAACGAGGACGACTCATCAGCAGAGGCTGAGATCGACGGCGGGTTGCGGCGGGCCTCCTCGGCAAGGTGGGCGCCGAGCCCTTGATCGAGATCGCTGGCCGGGGCGGGAGCGGAAAGATCGGGAAACGCCGGCGCATCCGGCGCATCCGGGGGAGTGATCGCCGGCGCGGGTTGAGGCGCGGGAGCCTGTGGGTCGGGCGCGGGCACCGGCGCAGGCGCGGCGGGAGCCGGAGCAGCGGTGACAGGAGGCGGCGCGGATGCGGGCTCGGGAGCATCTTCTGCGTCTTCGTCGAGTTTGACCTTGCGGCTCGCGGCGGCGGCGCGAAGGCGGTCGGCGATCCCGCCCTTGGCCGGCTCTGAGCTCGGGCTCGAGGCCTCGGCCTCGGGAGTCTCGGCCTCCGCTTCGGCCTCGAGATTCTCGCGCTCGCGCTCGAACTCAGACCGGGCCTTCGAGAACAGCTTGCCGATTCCGCGCGAACCCTTCGCATCGTCGTCGACCTCGGCGGGCATTGCCGGAACCGGC
This sequence comes from uncultured Alphaproteobacteria bacterium, assembly GCA_963809025.1. Lineage (GTDB taxonomy): Bacteria > Pseudomonadota > Alphaproteobacteria > Reyranellales > Reyranellaceae > Reyranella. Next base: position 488,112 of record CAWEIE010000033.1, read on the forward strand.
GCAATCGTAGGTGCGGCCGGTTCCGGCTCGCGACCGCGATCAAATACGGAGGATGGCTCGCTCGGGATCGGAGCCCCGGGATCGGCGAGCGTGCCGAAGCTGGGTGCCGGGCGGACGTGGTCCTCGTCGACCTCGATAACCGAGAAGTCGTCTTCGGGAAGCCTGCCGACGAGCTCGTCGAGATCACCGGGGTCGGTGATCTCCATGTCTTCGAGTTCGAAGATTGAATCCTCAGGTGAGGCGTCGTGCGAGCTCACAGGCGCGAAGGTATGACCCCGCACCCATCGCCCCCGCTTTTCCGTTGCGGTAACGAAAGGCGAGCCTCACGCACACCCGGCCTTACAGTCGCCGCGTGGCTCGTCGAAAGAACGTCTCCCGCGCCGTCCCGGCGCCGCCAGAGCAGGCCGTCCCGCCGCCGCCTCCGGCGCCGGTCAAGCGCCCCCGGGCACATGAGGCGGAAACGGAGGCCGTCAACGAGCTGCCGATCGAGCGAATCAATCGCCCGCAGGCAGAGATCGACGCCCGCCTGCTCAGCGACGAGCTCGATCACGCTCAAGCCCCCGGGCCTGTCCCCGCCCCAGCGGCGCCGGTAGCCGAATCGGCGCCGGCCAGCTCGCTCGAGAGCCTCGTCGACCAGCTGGTCTCAGATTCCGAGGCCGAAGCTTCGGCGGAGCCCGCACCACCTTCTCCCCCACCCGTGCATGCGCCGCCGGCGCCTGCTCCTGAGCCAGTACCTGTACCCGCGACGCCACCCGCCGTTGCCGCGGCGCCGCGCGCGCCCGCACCACCCGCCGGGATCGATCCGGCCTTGCCGGCGGTGCCTTTCCTCACCTCCGAGGGCGAGGATGACGGGCTGCTTGTCCTCGACGATGACGAGGAGCTCTCCGAGGCTTCGGATCTGTTTGCCGAACCGGCGGCCGCGACCGAGCCGTCAGCCCCGGCGCCCACCGACACCGGCCTTGCCGACGACGATGGGTTCTGGGAGCGGGTGATGAGTCCGCAGGAGGACGCAGCAGTATCGGCCCCGCCCGACCTCTTTGCCGCAGCCGAGGGAAGCCCCGAGGATCGAATGAGCGCGGCTGAGGCTGACCAACCCACGCGGGCTCCGGCGTTCGAGCCCGAGGCTAACCCGCTCGCTGTCGAACCGGCCGAAGCTATGGCGCCCGAATCCCATGCCCCCGCCGCCGAAGGCCCCCAGCCCCACGTCGCCGTTCGCGAAGGCTTCCTCGAGGGCGCCAACGCCCTGCCGGTGGCTTTGGACTTCGACGACGACGTCGATGAGATCACTCACGCCATGGCCGCGTTTGCGGATCTCCAGTTCGGACAGGTCGGGTTCATCCGCTTCTCGCTTCGCCGCGACCAGGAGTTCAAGGGCGAGGCCAAGGCATGGCTCGCGGCCCGCAAGGTCGGCGTCGACCCCGAAGAGAAGGACGGCAAGGCCAAGTTCGGCGGCTGGCTGCGCTGGTTCTTCGGCCAGTACCTCGTCCATTACGCGATGAAGAAGGACGGAGACCGCTCGCCGCCGCCGCCCTCTCCGACCCAGCGCGGCAAGGATCTGAAGCCACTGCCGACCTCGCAGGTCTCCGAGGAGGAGAAGGGAGCCTGGAAGGCGGCCAGCCGCAAGGCTCTCGACTCCGAGCACTTCGAGGTTGCTCTGCGGCTCGGTGTCGCCGGCAAGTCCGATGACTCCTCAGATCTCGAGCGCCAGGTCGACCAGGTCGCCGCTGGCTTCGAGATCTTCTCGACCCTGCACCAGCGACTCGGCTTTCGCCCCGTCGATCCCTACGCCGCCTTGCTCGGGCTGATGAAGACGCGTCGCCCTAATGACGTGCCGATCGTTCTCTCCGCCGAGGAAGTGGCGGCGATGGCGCATGTTCCCGACGACCTGACACAGCCGACCGGGATTCGCATCCGCCGCTCCTCCTTCAAGCAGCTCTCGATCCCGAACCCGCTCACCGTTCCCGACCCCGACAACCCACCGCCGGGGATGATCCCGATCGGGATCATCAACCCCGACTCCGAGGATGAGAAGTACATCGCGATCCGGAATTCCGAGCTCGACAAGCACGGGATTATCGTCGGAAGCACCGGGTCAGGAAAGGCACTCGCTCTCGACACTCCGATCATGACGCCCGCCGGCGAGACGACGATGGGAGCCCTTGAGGCCGGCGACGAGGTCTTCGGAGCCGATGGGCAACCGACGCGGATCCTTGCCGCCACCGAGGTGATGAATGAGCGCCCTTGCTTTGAGGTCATCTTCAGCGACGGCGAGCGTATCGTCGCCGACGCTGAGCATCTCTGGGTCACGCGAGACGTTCGTACCAGGGCCTCCGACAGTCGCGCTCGCGCCCACGTACGCGCTCCAATAGCGGCTTGCGAGGGAGCTGTCGAGGAGATCTCACGCGGCGCCGGGCCGCTCACCGCGCGCGATGCGATCACCGCCGGCGTGCCGCCGGGCGCGGCCCGGGCCGTGACCTGTCGTCTGAGCGCGGTGGAGCACCGCGCCGAGACGATGGAGCAGACCTACGGCGAAGTGGCGATGATCAAGCGGACGACGCTGCCGGCCTTTGATCGCGACCAGCTGGTCGGAGCCCTGCGCCGGCGCCTTCATGATTCGCGGCGCGATCAGGGCCTGCACCGCCTTGCCCCGCGCGAGCGCACTACCCGCGAGCTGGCAGCCTCGGTGCGGGCTTCCGATGGGCGTGTCAACCACTCGATCGATCTTCCCGCCCCGGTCGAATACCCCGAGCAAGATCTGCCGGTCCCCGCGTACACGCTCGGCGCCTGGCTCGGGGATGGCCACTCCTGGAGCGGGCAGATCACGAGCGCCGACCCCGAAGTCGCCGAGCACATTCGAGCCGACGGCTTCGAGGTCCGCGAGGTCGGGACACAGGTGAGCAAAGCCAAGACCTACTCCATCCTCAAACTGAAGGTTGCCCTGCGCGAGGCCGGGGTCTTGAAGCCCGACGGTCCGAAGCACATCCCCGAGATCTACATGTGCGCCTCGATTGCTCAGCGCTGGGCCCTGCTCGAGGGACTGCTCGACAGCGACGGAGGGGTCGAATCCGGAGCCTGTCGCTTCTACAACACCAACAAGGTCCTGATCGAACAGGTACGTGAGCTCTGCTTCTCGCTCGGTCTACGCCCATTGCTCAACCAGAAGCGTGCCCGCTTGAACGGGCGCGATATCGGGCCCTCGTTCACCCTCTCTTTCACCTCCTCACGTCCGTGTTTTCGTCTCGAGAGAAAGCGGGCCCTTCAGAACGAATCCGCTCGGGTTCGACCGCGCTACATCACCGACGTGCGTCCGATCGATTCGGTGCCGGTGCGCTGCATCCAGGTCGAGGCCGAGGACGGGATCTTCCTTGCCGGGCGCACCTATACACCGACTCACAACTCTGTCTTCCTCGTCCGCCTCTGCTACGGCGTCGCCAAGTCGAACTACCCGTTCGTCCTCGTCGACCCTCACGGACAGTTCTCCGACGAGGTCCTGAACTCGCTGATCGTCAACTGCCCGGAGCGCCTCGATGACGTCGTCTTCTGCGATCTGTCGAACGAGGACTTCCCGGTTGCCTTCAACCCACTCGACATCCGCGACCGCCGCCAGATCGCTCCGACCGTCGGATCGATCAAGGAGATGCTCTCAAGCCACATGAACCTGGACGGCTCCGGGGCACCGCGCGCGATCCAGTACGCGATCCAGGCGGTGACGGCGCTCTGTCACGCCAATCTCGTGCTCGAGGACCCGAATACGAAGTGCACCCTGCTCGACGTTGTCCCCTTCTTCAGCCAGGAGGACTTCCGCCAGATGGTGGTCGAGTTCTGCGACAACGAAGCCGTCACCCAGAACTTCAACCTCGATACCGGCAACTTCGCCAACCTCTCCGACAAGGAGAAGATTGCCGCCTCGCAGCCGATCGTCCGCGCCTTCACGACGCTGGCCAACTCTGACGCCTTCTCGGCCGTCTTCTCCTCGGCCCAGAACAAGCTCAATCTCGGCCGCCTGATCGGCGAGCGAAAGATCGTGATCATCAAGCTCGCCAGCTTCTCCTACCAGGCCGAGCTCGGAGAGTTCGTCGGCTCGCTGGTCTTGCCGTGGCTGCTCTCCTCCATGGACGACTGGGGGCGCCACAAGGACGAGATCACGCGTGAGGAGTCGGGAACCGGCTGCCGCGTCTTCGTCGATGAGGCCCCAACTCTCTATGGGCCGGACTCCTCCGTGCCGACCGTCCTCGCCCAGGCGCGAAAGTGGGACCTCGGACTGATCTCGGTCTGCCAGTCGCTGACGCAGTTTCCGCAGAACGTCCGCGAGGAGATGCTCGCCAACACGAAGGCCAAGTGGGCTCTTGCTTCTGACCCGAACGTCGCCGGGCCGATCGCCTCCGCCGTCGCCGGCGCCTCGAACCTGGTCTCAAAGTCCGATATCGCCACGCTCCCCAACTACCACTACTACGCCAACGTCCTGCTGCCGGCGCCGGGCGGCGGCCTCGCTCCCTCGGGTCCTTTCTCGGCTCGCTGCCTGCCCCCGATGAACGACATTCTCAGCCCCGAGCAGGTGAAGATCCGCGAGCAGGTGATCGGGCGCAGCCGCCAGCTGATCACCAACCCGATCCGCGAGATCAAGGCGGCACAGAAGAACCGCCGCCAGCAGATCATGCAGGCTCTCCACGTTCGCATCAGCGAGCGCGTCGACAGCGAGTTCAACCCGGACGAGGTCGACGGCGGCTCGGTTCTCTATGACGAGGTCAGCGGCGACTGGACCTGAGCTCGGCGCGCCAGGCCTCGGCGCGAAGGAGCCTTCTCAGCAGGCGCTCGAGCTCTGGCTCGAGGCGGACGGCCGGATCTCCCCCGCCTCGAGCCAGAGCCTCCTGATCAAGCCAGCTGGCGCCGGTGTGCTCATCGGAGAGGACCAGCGGTTGAGGGTCGAGCTCGACCCGGTAGTAGAGCAGCAGCTTGTCGGGGCCCGGGTAGGAGTCCTCAGACCAAAGGCCGGAGTCGATCAGCTGCATTGAGCGGAGCGGGCCGCTATAGCCGAGCTCCTGCAGCAGCTCGCGCCGGAGGGCGAGCTCGAGTGAGTCCCCTGCCTGAAGTCGGCCTCCGGGAACGTCCCAAAACTGGTCGCCATGGTGGGAGTATCGCTTCAGCCCGAGGACCCTTCCCTCGCGCAGAACGAGCGCCTTGACCGAGATCTCGTAGAGGGCTGGAGCGTTCATCTGGCGGTTGTAGCGCGATCGCCAGCTGGCCTCCCCGGCCTTCGCGCCCGAGGTCAACGTGAGGCGCGGTCGCAGCAGCGTCGAGGCCAGGCACGACGCCGGCGTCCCTTAAGCGAAAACGCGGTCGTCGGCCAGGCCACTCCTACTTTCTCTGAGCAATGGTCCGTTCAGCAGTACTTGCATTCCTGGCTTTGGCCGCCTTCTTTTACCTGATCAATTATCCGGGGCACGTCGTATCGGTCCTGCAGATGGTTGTTGACGGTGCTGAGGGTCTGGCCAACGCGGTGCGCAAGCTGCGGCTCGGCTGAACAAGAAAGAGCAAGCATGAGAAAGCACATCGACACCATCCGCGACGCAGCCCTAGAGGGAGTCGTCTCGGTTCAGGCCAGCGCCATGAGCGGGGCTTCGGTGGCTCGACGTCACCCCTCCGGTGTCCTCGCCGGTGCTGTTCTCGGCAGCCTCGGCCTCACCAGCACCGCTTACGCGGCTGGCGGTTGCGGCAACGGCGCCGCGGACGCCCTGGTCGATTTCATCGACGGTGCAGCTAAGTTCCTGCTCTACGTCGGAGGCGCGCTTGCGCTTCTGGCCATGGCCGCAGGAGCGGTGATGGTCGTCAGCGGAACCGGCAGTTGGCCTTCCAAGGGATTCAAGGTCCTGAAGAACGCCGCTATCGGCCTCGGCATCCTCGTCGGGATCCAGCTGATCTCCTTCATTGTGGTTGAGTTCGTCGGCGGAGCCGGCGGCAACAAGGTTGACGCCAACTGCGTCACCGGTGGACAGCGCAGCTGATTCAATCACCCGAGCCAAACACCTGAGTGGACCGTCGTGCCACGCTTAACCTCCGTCGCGCAATGACTGTGCGGCGGAGGTTCTTTTTGGTGTTGGCGACTGCCCTGTGCGCATGCCCGTCGATCGCCGCCGCGCAGAGCTCCGATTACGGCGTCTGGGATTCCAGTGGCGAGACCGTCACCGCCTATAGCTCCGAGATCGCCCCCTTCAACGACACCGAGATCTCAGAGCAGGCCGGCTTCGTTTGCGCCTTCTCCGACGGATCCACGCTCTCGAGTCGCGAGCGCGAGCTGATGAGCCAGCTGATCCTGACCGCGGGCCTGATCTACCGCGGCGAGTGGGAGCTCGAGGGCAAAGCCACCGGGGCTCCACCCAATGGCGGCTACCGCGACGGGGCCTCGGGCATGAGGGCTTTCCTGCGCGCCGAACGCCTGCTCTTGGCGCGGGGCGTCTGGACGCCGTATGAGTCGCGATCGATCGAACGTCTCGAAGGGGCCCGCACGAATGGTCAGTACCCGACCTCCTCGCCGGGCTGGATGATCAACCCCGGCGACAGCGGCTCCGATGTCCCGCTCGATCGCCAGCGCCAGCTGGCCACCCTGATCCCGGTCGAGGCTGAGCATCCGCTCGAGCTCACCTCACTGCTCCCTGAGGCCTGCGCCCTGCAGCCCCTCGCCCCCGAGGGCCCCGAGTTCTCGGCGATGCTCAACGACCCGGGGGACTTCCTCGTCGACTCAGCGCTCTATGTGCCGGCTTCGATCGCCAATGCCGGTCATGAGTACCTGCAGCCCTTTGCCTTCAAATACTCCTTCTGGACGCCGCACTCCGAGCGCGGCGATCTACTGTGGACCGTGCCGCAGAGCTGCACGCCGAAGGGCGCGGAGAGCCGCGCCTTCTCGCCCGGCGCCATCCGCGACGGCTGCCGGGCCGGCGAACCACTCGGCTTCGACAGCTCGAACACGAACCCCACGGCCGACGCGGTCTGGTACGTGCAGGCCGCCAACTTCCTGCAGTGGCTGCTCTCGGGCGTCTACCTGCTGATCTTCATCTCGGCCGCGATCCTCTACATGGTCCGCGGCCACACCCGCTCCAGCTACGAGATCATGCGTCTCGTTCCACGGCTGCTGTTGTCGATGATCGTCGTCATCGGCGCCGGCTATGCGATCGGCACGATGATCAGTGCCTCAAACATCCTCGTCCAGGCAGTCTTCGATCTCGATGACGCCGCCACCGTCGGAGCGCTCAACACCTTCCTCCTGCAGGCGGGGCCGATCGCCGGCGGCAACGAAATCTGGCAGAGCCTCGTCCAGCTGGTCGTAGGCGTCACGTCGACGCTCTTTTATTTTGTCTTCCTGGTCACGGCCCTGGTCCGCCAGGTCGTCCTGATCGGGTTGATCATCCTCGCGCCTCTGGCCGCCCTGACCTTGATCGTGCCCAGCTGGCGTAGCCGCTTCCAGCTCTACGTGCGCCTGCTGTTGGCCGTGATCGTGTTGCCGATCGCGCTCGCATTCATTCTGCGCGTGGGCATGAGCATCAACCCTCTGATCCTCGACCCGGCTAACGCTTACGGGACTCTCCAGGGCCTGCTCGGGCTTGTGCTCGCCGTCCTCACCCTCTATCTGATGTACCGGGCGATCAAGGTCACACGCGACTACGCTCTGCACGGCGGCGACGCATTCGCCTTCAACCGCATTGCTCTAGGCGGCGCCACGCAGCCGCGGCTCGCGGGAGCTGCGGGGGCGGGCCCGGCACTCGCCGCAGCGCCGCCGCCTCTGATCCCGAGGGGCAGCGTTCCGAGCCCCTCCGGTACGCGCCGCACGTTGACGCGGCTCATCGATCGCCGCGAGCGCGAGGCACGCCCCCTGAGCGGCCCCGCCCCGGCGCCGATCTTGACTGCGGGTGTCGCAAAGGCAGAGGAGGTTCTCGCCGAGCACCCGCGCGAGCGCCAGTCGGCCAACACCCAAACGCTCAGACGGCGCATTCCCGAGAGCGTCGCTCGCCGCTATCGCGCCGGTCTCAAGAAGGCGGTCCACGCTGCCGTGGCCAAGTTCGGCCGTCAGCTGACGCCGGAGGAGCTCGAGAAGGTAAAGGCGGACTATCGGCGCGCCAACGGCGAGCTCAAGGAGGAGCGCGGCAGTTGGTACATCCTCAGCGAGGATAAGAGCGAGGGCGGGGCGCCCGACGTCGACAAGCGGCAAGATGATGAGGAAGACGGGGGCGACGCCAAGCCTGTAAACGAAGACCAGCGTCGCCGTCGCACCCGCAAGTAGCTTCGCGCGGTGGCCGACGAGCAGTTCTCCCAGTACACGAGGCTTCCGACCGAGCACGAGAAGGAAGACCCGTTCCTGCCTCTCGGCGCGATCGCTCTGTCGCTGCGCCAGACCCTGACTATCCTGATCGGTGCCGGCCTGTGGTTCTTCGCCTGGAAGTTCACGACCGCGATCATTCCGATCTCGGGGCTGTTCTCAGGGCTGCTGTGGTCCTGGCTTCTGATCGGAGGCCTCGTCCTCGCGCTCGTCCCCCGTGACGGCGTTACGTTCGAGGAGTACCTGACTCGCCGGCTCGTCTTCATGCTCAGCGAGCGGCGCTGGATCTTCATCGAAAAGCGCGATCGCCGCAATCTTCCCGACGTCGACGAGGCCGATTGGGAAGAGGATGATGACTTCGACCTGCCGCACCTGTAAACGCCGCTAGGGGGCCGGGATCGGATCGCGCAGATCGAGGCAGAGGCAGGAAGCCTCACCCATGCCGTCGCGCCCGAGACCCTCTACGCGCGCTGACCAGCCGACGCCTCCGGCGACACCGCTGTAGCGCGCGTGATAGTGGCCGTGAACGATCAGCCGCGGGCGAGTGGCGGCGATGATGCGCTGGGCCCTCTGGCGGCTGAGCTGGCTCAGCCGTGATGCACTCAGCTCAACCGGCAGGCGCACCGACTCCGGGCACTCGTGGCTGAGCAGGATGTCGACTTTGCCGGCCGCCGATGCGAGATCGACGTCGGCGTCGGTGATCTCCTCTTCGTGCCACCAAAGCCAGCGGGTGCGCTTGTGGGCCTTCTTGCCCTTGTCCTCCTGAGCGCGACGCCAAAGCCGATCCTGGGAGGGAGCGCCGCCCACGGCGAGAATGCGGCGCCCGTGCCACTCCCAGACGGCGCCGCGCGGAGCATGGAGGATGCGGCGGCCGAGAACGCGGAAAGGTCCGAAGGTGGGATGGTCTGAGCCAAGGGCGGCAAAATTCTCGTGGTTACCGTCGATGGCAACCATATGGACGTGGTGGCGAGCAAGGATCTTGTCGGCTTTGGCTATGAACCGAGGGTCGGTGTGCGGCCAGTAGCCGAGATCCCCGGCCTGCAGGATCACGTTCGCGCCCGCACGCTCGGCCCGGGCTGCGAGCCAAGAGACCTGCCCCAGGCTTCCGTGGATGTCGCCGGCGAAGAGGACGGCTGGCGTCGGCTCGAGCACCATTGCCGCCGCCGCGTCGTTGAGATAAGGACGATCGAGGTAACAGGAATGGTCGTGGTCGGCGATCACGCGGCGCCCGCGCGTCCACGGAGAGGCGTAGTCCTTGCTGCTCACCCGGCCAAGGTAGGCCCGCTGCGGGTCGGAGACCTGCGCCTTGGTGAAAGCCGCGCTGGTGTTGCTGCGCTGACATACCGTGACCCTCAGTGGCCGACAAGGTTCCCAAGCACTTCGGATCGACCTCGGACCTGGTCCCGATCTATGCCCTGCTTCCCGAAGAAGAGGATGGCGGCGGCGCGATTCTGATCATGAACGACGGCTCGTTCCGGATGCTGATTCGTTCGAGCTCGATCAACTTCGACCTCAAGGACCCGATCGAGCGCCGCGCGCTTACCCTGGCCTTCGGGGCGCTCGTTGACTCGCTGAACGTCGAGTTCCCACTGCAGATCGTCTCGCACTCCAAGTCGCTGAACATCGACCAGTACGTCGAGCAGTTCGAGCCGCGGCTGGCCAACGCGAACACGCCAGAGGCGCTGAAGCCACTGATCCGCGCCCACCAGCAGCACTTCGTCGACTCGGTCAAGCAGGAGAAGCTCCTTCAGCGCGAGATCTACCTGGTCATTCCGTGGAAGGGAATCGCAGGTCCACTAGCGCGTAAGACCGCCGATGAGATCCCCGGCGCCCAGCTGGTCAAGGTGCTCTCACGCAACATGGAGAAGCGGCTTGCCGAGAAGCGCCCGACGGACATGGAGGTCTCCACAGCCCGCCAGCAGCTCGAGCGGCGCTCGGACTCGATGTTGGCCCGCCTGCAGCAGATCGGTGTCGAAGGCCGCAGGCTCGGCGAAGAGGAGCTACGCCATCTTCTCTATTCACTCTTTCATCCCTCGCTCTCCGAACGCCAGCGCCATCCGGGAATCGAATCCGAAGATTCGATGATCACCGGCTTCTCAGCCCCCGGGCGCGTGCCACGTAGCGCCGGCCCCCAGGCGGCGCCGCCGCCCGGTCTGACCGGCCCTGTCCCGCCTTCGATCGGCTGATCGAAGCGAGAATCACCGGCGAGGAGATCGCGCGGGTAGACCCTCCGAGCGAGCGATGAGCCTGCGCGACAAGTTCAATATCAAGAAGACCTGGCAGGATCTCCAGGAGGAGGAGACGAAAGCGGAGTCCGGCGGTGACGTCGAAATCGTCAACCGCGAGGACCCCAAGCACTACGCGATCTTCGACCGTCTGGCGCTGCCGATCTCGAAGCTGGTCCAGCCCGAGTCGGGCGAGCATTTCGAGACCGCCTACAAGATCGGTGACGAGTTCACTCGCACCCTGTTCATCCACACCTATCCGCATCAGGTCGAGGACAACTGGCTGCGCGAGATCTTGCGCTTCGAGCATCCGATCGACGTAGCCATCTACGTGCAGCCGCTGCCGACCTCGCCCTTCCTGAAGAAGATGCGCCAGCGGATCTCCCGCGACGAGGCGGCGATCCGAAAGCAGGAGGAGGACGGCTACGAGGTCGACCACCGCCGCGTCGCGCGCCTCGAGGACACACGCGAGTTCGTGCGCGCGATCCAGCAGGACATCACCCGGCCCTATCAGATCATGGTCGCTCTGACCCTGCGAGCCACTTCCTCGAAGGAGCTCGACAAGGTCTCAAACGACCTCGAGAGCCGCCTGACCTCGGTGACGACGCGTAACGCCCGCTGGCGCCACAAGCAGGGGTTCGAGTCGACGCTCCCGCTGATGCAGAACAACCTCGCCGACGTCGAAGCCGTGCGCTCGATGCACACGCAGGGGCTGATGGCGATGTTCCCTTTCTCCTCCTCCGAGCTCTCCCACGCCTCGGGCGTGCTCATGGGCCGAAACCGCGCCACCGGCTCGCCGATCATCATCAACCGCTTCATGCAGCCCGAGGTCAAGTCGCCGAACACGGCGATCCTCGGCGCGACCGGTTCCGGTAAGTCCTTCTTCGCCAAGCTCGAGCAGCTGCGCTGGCTCTACCACGGTGTCCCGGTGATGGTCATCGATCCATCCGGTGAGTACAGGCGCGTGTGCGAAGGCGTCGGCGGCAACAACATCACGATCTCCCTCGACTCCAAGGAAACGATCAACCCGCTCGACTTCTCAAACGCCGTCCACCCCTCGATCAACGCCCTGCAAAACAAGATTGCCTTCGTCGTCGAGCTGATTGGCGTGATGATGCGCTCCGCCGACGGCGGCGTGCCGATGGACGCGGTGACCAAGAACCTGATCGACAACGCCCTACAGGAGACCTACAGGCGCTGGGGCTACACGATCGACGACCACTCCGGCCAGCTGGCGGCGACGGCCGAGCACATGCCGCGGCTCTCCGATCTCTACAAGATGTTGGTGCGAATCCAGCGGGTCAACGACAACGAACTCGTCCAGCAGCGCCTGCAGCCGCTGGTCGCGGCGATGACCAGCTTCGTCGGCGACGGCATGTTGGCGCCGCTGTTCGACAACCACACGACGATCAACGCCCGCTCCCACTTTCTCAACTTCGACTACTCGCGCCTGCCCCAGGAGTACCTGCCGCTGGCGATGCACCTGGTGCTCGAGTTCATCCGCACCTCCTTCTACACCCAGCAGCAGGCCGAGTCCGGCCAGCATCGCCTGCTCTACATCGACGAGGCGCAAATTCTGATGCACAACACCGAGACCTCTCACTTCATCGAACACCTGGCGCGGACCTCGCGTAAGTACGGCATCGGCTTGACCGTGATGACGCAGGACGTGCGCGTCTTCGTCCTCAATGACGACGGGTCCGAGAACAAGGTCGGCATGGGAGTCCTCGCCAACTGCACGATCAAGGTCCTGCTCAAGCAGGAGGCCTCCGAGCAGGAGGCCATCCGCCGCGCCTTCAATGTCTCGACCGGTGAGGTAATGCGCTTGATGAGCGCCGCCGCCGGCGAGGGTGTGATCCAGGTCGGTCAGGAAAGCGCCTGGTTCAGCGCCCACAACATGGCTTCAGAGCTCGAGTACAGGATGCTGACAACGACGATGAGCGAGCGCGCCCAGCTGGCCGACGGCGAGCGCCAGGCCCAGCTCGATCAGGCATCCGGCCAGCGCGGCTATGTCGACAGCTCCCACCAGCTCGAAAGCGGTGGCGGTCCCGAGGCTCCCGCTCCCTCCGGCTATGAGGATCCCGAGTCCGACAGCCCGTTCGAGTTCTAGCTCCGCCGCATCGGGCTCGCTGATGAAAGCTCAGGTCAGCGAGCCCAGGCGCCTTAGGTTGTGGCCATGGTTGCCGAGGTCCCGAGAGCACTGAACGCAGCCGAGGCGACCTGCCTCGCTCCCGGAACCCGTGTCTGGGCACGGCTCTTTCGCACCTCGCTCGAGGCGCCGCTTTATGAAGGACCGGCCCTCGCCTACGTTGCCGCCGGGCATCTTCACCTCAACAATGTCGGTATCGAGTGGCCACCGCTGAGCCTCGACGTCGACTCCGCCCGCGAAGGGCTCTACGCCGCCGGAGCAGATCACCACGCCGAGCTCCTCACTCTCCCCTGATCTAACCCGCCGCTCGCGTAAGCCCAAAATGAAGCAAGCGGCTGTGGCGGCCGTAGCTTCGCCCAGTGCATAGGGCAAAGGATGCAATGGTCAGCATGCGCGCCGCCTGGCGAGTCGGCAAGCGCATGGCCAAGGCCTCGCTCGGGATGAAGATCGCGCTGATCGTCGTCCCGTTCGCGGTCTTCTTCGTCATGGTGACGATCGTCCTCTCGGCCGGCGGCGGCGCCGTCGCTGCCCTCGGTGACAAGCTGATCGGCTTCGCTGGGCTGGGCAAGTCCGACTTGGCCTGGGTCGATGAGGTCGACCCAGAGCTCCTCAAGGACATTCGCGAGGAGATCGGCGACGACGTCTCCGAGACCCTCGACTGCTCGAACTTCGCCCCCTCAGAGGCCGACCCCGGTGTCAACTGCATCGAAGGCCTGATCGAGACCGAGGACGGCTCGCCGATCCCGGCCAGCGCCGAGTGGATGGTGCCGGTCTGGCAGGCGGCGGCCAAGCGCTACGACATGCCCTGGGAGCTTCTCGCCGCGGTCAACGCGACCAGGACGCGCTTCGGGCGCGCCAACTGCGATGACCAGCAGGGCCTGGGCTTTTACCGCCTGCACGAATCAGCCTGGGAGAAGTACATGGTCGACGCCGGTACCTCGAAGGTCGAGCGCACCGTTGTCGGCTGCTACCAGGCCGGCCACCCGACGAAGATCTTCAAGAACTTCGAGAAGCCCTGGAAGCGCGGCGAGGCAGAGCCCGGAGAACACGATCTGGCGAGCTTCTTCGACGGCGTCGACTCGACCTACACCGCCGCCTCGATGCTCGCCCGCCATGACGCCTTCGGCAAGAAGGAGTGGGACTACGCCGGCTCGCCGTCGAACAGCTGCACGGGCTCAGAAAGCGACGGGAGGATCTATTACCTGCCGAGCTTCGAAGCCGAAGCCGGGATCGGCTCGACCGGCTACAACAAGAAGCTCGACCTGCCGCAGTGGATCATCGTCGACTCCGCCAAGTGGCGTAAGGCCCACCCTCCTTCGACCAGCCCCTCGGGGGCATTGTCAAATGAGACGCTGATCAAGTACTTGACCACGGTTTGGATGGCCTTCGGCGAGCCGAAGCCTCGCGCCGAAGCCAACGCGCGCGCCAACCTGGCCCAGGTGATCCAGGAGTCGGGTGGTCGCTCACACGCGATTCAGACTGTGATCGACGTCAACTCCGGCGGCAACGAGGCCGGCGGCCTCGTCCAGTTCATTCCACCGACCTTCGACTACTGGAAGGTCGACGGCTTCGATGACCGCTTCTCACCGCTCGACAACCTGCTCGCTGCCGTCAACGCCCAGGTCAACGCCGACTCGATCGCCACCACCGGTGGCACGGTCGAGGTGCTGTCGGGTACCGGTGGCTGGGGCCCCGTCGGCGGCTCCAACCCCTACTCCACCGGTGGCGTCAAGGCCAACGTCAACGACCTCCCCGGCGGTGGCAGCGGCCCGGCGAAGGAGCACCCCTACAAGGGCAAGCCCCAAGACGACGCCATTTCCAAGGCCGTCGCCTATGACTCACAGCGAACGATGAGCCCCTGCTACGTCGCCGTCGTCAACGACTGGTATGAGGAGATCAAGAAGCATCCGCCCGACAGCGCCAGCCTGATTGGCTCCGGCGGGCCGGCGAACGTAATGAAGACGATCAAGCTCTCCGAGCCACGCGAGTACAAGAACCTGCCCGCCTCCTTGATGTTTCCCGGCTACCCGGTGCAGCCGGTCGATGCTCGCATCTATCCGGCCGCGACGTGGCTGCTGAAGGAGTACGACATGCGCGTCACCGCCGCGCGCGAGGCCGGTCACGCCTCACACGGCGACGGCACCTCACTCGACATCGTCCCGGCTCCCGGCAAGGCCTGGGAGACGACGACCGAGGCCGGCGCGTCGGCTATCGGCTGGGAGTTCGGCTGTGCCAGCACTTGCGTGCCCCAGGTCCTGCCGAAGATGCCGGACTGGGTGCGCTGGGTGGGCTACAACGGCACCTCCTGCCACGGCGATCCCGAGCACATCTTCGGCGGCTGCGGTGCCCACCTGCACATCTCCTGGGCCCACGAGCCGGCGGGCGCCGTCGGCACCCTGATCGATCCGCATCCGGTCGTTTACACCTTCCCCTCCGGCCCCGGTGGTGGTGGAGGCGGCGGAGGTGACGATGGAGGCGGCGAGGTTGACGGCGGCCGCATCCTTGAAGTCGGAGACAGCCTCTCGGTTGGCATGCAATCCTTCCTCGAGGACGAGTACGGCGACCGGATCACAGTCGACGCTTACGGGGGCCGCAACTCCACCCAGGCGCTCGCGGTTTTGAAGGAGCGGATCAGCGGTGCCCACCAGATCGCCGTCTACGCCGTTGGCGGCAACGACCTCGAGCCTTTCTCGACCCTGGAATCGAATCTGAAGGAGGCCCGCAAGGTCACCGGCAACCGTTGCCTGGTCGTGATGACCGCTCACGTCCCCGGCAAGTCGGCAGAGGTCAACGAGCGGATCCGCGGCTTTGCTGAATCGACGGACAACGTCGAGATGTTCGACTGGTACGAGTTTGCCGTCGACAACCCCGGCCTGCTCGCGCCCGACAACATCCACGGCCACAGCCCGGCCGCCTACGAGAAGATCGCCGAGCCGATGATCGACGCGATCGAGTCCTGCTGACGTAGAAGCGGAGCGTTTCGGAGGTTCGGCTGGCCGAAAGACCGATGGACGCCAAACGACGGATGGCACAACCGTTGAGTGCTCCGCTGTCACTTCGCTGCCTTCTTCACGGTCGTAGCCTCCGTTGCTCTCACCTGTCTGGGCGTCTCAACGGCGCGAGCGACTCCCGGAGACTTCGACCCGAGTTTCGCGAGCGGTGGCGTGGGAGGCTCACGATGAGCGTCCCCGGAACATCGCGACCGTCCTACACCTTGAGCTCTCCAGCGCGTACAGCTCGGTTGGCGATATCGGGATCTCCGGGAACTCCCACGCCTAGGAGGCCTAAGTAGAGTTTGGAGTATTGGATTAACGGTGATCGCCATCGGGGGAACGCTTCTCCTGGGCGCGGTTGTCCTCAGCGACGGAGTTACGGAGAACGTTCCGCCAACCAGCATCGCCGCGGGGGTCATCGTTTGGATGTTCGCCCTGAGCGTCGTATTGTTCGTCGCTCGGTGGGCAGCCTGCGGCGTCGTGGTTCGCGACGCCACGATTCGCGTCATCAACCCGAGAGGTGCCTTGGAGTTTTCGGCGTCTGACGTGCTCGAGGTATCCCGCCCACTTGGCGGTCTCGAACACGCCCTGGTCCTTCGGAACGATCGCCGCGTGATCTTGTGGGGATTCGGCGGCTGGGCAGGCGTCGATTCAGGCCTGCGGCGCGAGGGACTCCGCGAGCTCGCATGGCGAATCGACCAAGCCAAAAGGGTGGCAGGCACCTGACCGCAGGTATCGGTCTGGCTACTTCGTCCCCGAGCGAAGCCCAAAAGGCGCTCGGTGCCGCTGCGGAGCCGCAGCATCGAGGCGATGCGGAAGACCCTCTCCCAGGTACCCCCACTCGTTCTCGCCGTGGTTGCGTTGCTGATCGCCGGGCTTGGATTCTCGATCTACAAGGCCGTGACCTCCTTCGGCGGCGATGTTGATAGCCCGGCCTATGAACGCCTTCCGAGCCCGGCCTTTGCTCTCGCCGAGCAGCCGTCGATCGTCGATCCGCAGCTCCTGGCCCAGGACCGCCTCCCCGACACCGCTTATGAGCAGATCAACGCAACCTCGCGCGATGTCCTCGCCGAGGTCGCTGCCGGCACCCTTACCGTCGCCGATCTGCGCCGATTCGGGATGACCCCGCGCGCCGGCGCCACGGCGATCCGGACTTTGGGTGCCTCATCCTCGATCTACGCTGGCCGTCAGGTCGCGGTTGGCGAGGAGATCACAATCAGCCCGAGCCCGCCGCGATCGGCACGGGCTCTCGGCAACTTCGAGTACTCGGCGTCTGCCACTGGCGAGCCCGGAGGGTCGGTGACGATCGAGATGTCCTTCCAAGCCGTCGATGCCGCTGAGCGCTGGCGCCTGGGCGCGGTTGCGCTCGAGTACTGAGACTGCCGCAGCGGAAAAGAGCACCGAGGCGGCGATCAGAGGCGACTCTCGGGCTCATGAACAACCAACGGGGAGACATCAGCATCGCGGGCGTGATCGGCATTGCCCTGCTCATCGTCGCCTACATGCTCTACCCCGACCCTATCCACGATTTTGTCCGCTTCATCATCCACACCGTCCTCGAGGCGGTGCGCGACGCCTTCGGAAACTCTGACGATGGCGGCGCCAAAGATGCGGGTCAGCTGCGTCTCGATGACCATGCTGGGTCTCGTGGAAAGGGTCATTGAGTGAAACTCGGCGGATACGAGATCGAAGGCGTCTCTGGACGCTTCTTCGCCATGATCGCGTCGATCGGGATTGTGCTGGCGATTGCCGGCTATCTCTTCTTGACCCGGGAGCCTCCCCCTGACCCCGCCCTGCAGCCCGCCTTCGGCCCCGGCAAGCTGGCCAAGCTGAAGCCGAACTGGTTCGAGCAGGCAATCGACGACTACGGCCTGCGCCAGGTGCGAGACGCGCAGGCAACGCTCAAGGACAACTACGTCTCGAACGTCGGAACTCCTTTTCGCTTCAAGGCCTACATTCCGGCCACGGGCGAGTCACAGGAGCGTGCGGGGTTGTCGGTCTCCAAGTACGGCTACCAGTTCGTGCCGGCGATCTTTTTGCCCCCGACCAAGCCCCAGACCGAGGAGTCTCTGACCGATGCCGTCAACGAGCTCACCGAGGGCCTGCCGATCCAGCTGGCCTTCCCAGCCTCTGAGGTGCGAGCGCCCGGGACGTCTTATGAGATCAGTGGTCTGTTGTGGTGGAACGCCGACGGAGTCCAGAGCCCAAGCGCCGAAGAGCTCGAGTATCCGATCTCTCCGACGATCCTCGTCGCTGACGCCCGTCCGCTGTCGGTCCCCGAACTCACACAGCCGACAACCCATCGAGCTGACCTCGATGTGATCATTGAGGAGTCCGACCTGCGCCTGACCGTTCGCCGCCTGGAGTGGTCCGCGGGCGCCGGAGCCCGGGCCTGCGTCGAGCTCTCGAATGTTTCCAACCGCCGCCCGAAGATCTGGCTTGGACAGACCGACTCGACGCTCGAGTTCGAAGGCTCACAGTCGTTTTTGGGCATGCCCGAGCCCGGGACCGCGCTCGAGGCCCAGGCCGAGATCGAACGCGGCCAGACCGTCACCGGCTACTTGCTCTATGACGGCTTCGTGCCGCCGTCGGGCCCGACCGGCGACGTTGTCCTTCGCTTCCCCTCTCTGGCCGAGAACAACATCGACCCGATCTCCGGCGTCGCTGAGGAGATCACCATCACCGTTACCGCGGAGCAGTTCGAGGAGGTAACCGAAGGGGAGATCGAAGGCTCGACCCGGCCCCTGGCCGGCTGCTCGGGAACCTAGAGCATGCGCATTCGCCGCGCGCTCGCCTGGCCGGCTCCGATCCTGATCGGCGGCATTGTTATTTGCGCTTTTTCCTTCACGGTGATCGTCGCCGCTCCGTGGTGGGTGACGCTCGTCCTCCTCACCTACAGCGCCCTCAGCATCAGCGCCCATCAACTGGCGATGTCCCTCTCGAAGGGCTGAAGGCGATCACGGCGAAAGACTCGCCGCGCTCAGGCGCCGGTGGGACCATCGCCGGGTGCTCAAGGACCCGAAGCTAAGGCGGAGGCTGGCAGGTGAACGCGGCGTGGTCGCGCTCGAGGCCCTGCTTTCGATCATGCTCCTGGGCGGATTCTTCATTGTCATGTGGAGCGTCTCGGTTGCGATCTACAACCAGTCGAAGATCCAGACTGCTACGCAGTTCGCCGCTCAGGGCGCGGCAGTCATCTATGACCGTGAGACCTACCGCGGCCAGGACGTCGGCGGCTCGTTTGCCGCCGCCCAGGAGAAGGCCAAGTCCGTGGCCCGCAATCTCTTCGCCGAGAACGCCTGCGGGATGATGGGCACCGCCGGCGACAACGATTTGCCGATCGGGTGCTCGGGCACAGCCCCGACTACCGACGCCCAGGCCGGGCTCGATGAGCTGCGCATCGAATGCGCGCCGTCGATCTTCGCCGCCTATAGCGCCGAGAACTGCGGCGGCAACCAGGAGGACGCAATCAACGCCCGTGTGTTGCGTGCCGTGGTCTCTGCGAGAGCAGATCAGGCCCTGCTTCTGCCCTCGTTTACGAACGAGTCGGGCCAGGCATCGATCGAGATCGGCGGGCGCGCGCAGTCATTCGCCTTCTATCCGGAGACGGGCTCGTGAGGAGCTTGCGCCGGCTGGGGCGCCGAGACGACGGACAGGTCGCACTTGAGACCCTGCTCGTCTTCGGTTTCTGGTTCGTGCTGTTGATGCTGCTGTTCAACTTCCTGCTCATCGTTGGCTCGCTGATGCTGAACCAGGCGACCGTCAACCGCGGGGCGCTGCAAATCTCCGCGCTCGGCTGCATGCCCGCCAACCTTCGGGACGAGCTTGAGGACCGCTCCTATTTCGGCACCGGCGACGTCACGATCCGGGCAACCAGTATCGACATCCCGCCCGGAGGAAGCTTCAACCGCGACGACCATCTGTTCGCCGACGGCGAGCTCGACACTGGAGGCTCGGCGGAGAAGATCCAACTCTGCAACGTTGAGCGCAGCTCCGAGTCCTCGAGCTCCTACATCTACGTGCAGGCCTCCTATGAGCAGAGCATCATCCTGCTCGAGGCTTTCGGTCTCGACTCGAGCTTCGATGTCCACCGAAACGCTCTCGTGGTCTCGAACAGTCTGGAGGACCTGTGAGCGCCGCGATTCGGAAGCTGCGGGCCCGAGTGGCTGCGGAGGATGGCGCGATCGCGATGGCAACGCTTTGCTTCTTGATCTTCACCGGCTTCATCGTGATCACGACATTGTGGGGTATCGCCTACATCACCGGCGCCTATAACACGCTCTACTCGGCCAACCAAGCCGCTGCCTACGCCGCCGCGACCGCCACCGGTGAGACCAGCAGCGCTCCCAGCCCCCAGCTTCGCTTCGCCTGCAGCTCTCGTAGCGGGCCTCTTGACACCGTCTGCATGGCCGGGCCATCGATGAACGCCGCCAGCGCCGTGATGAGCGCGACCTTCGCTCCCAATGCGCCTGGGTCGTTCGGCCTCAGCTATGACTCGGGAGCCGGCCCCCGGGTTCGTTTGACGGGCGCCGGCTACGGCGCCGGCGCCAATCAGATCAGCATCTATGAGATCGGGATGCCAGCCTCCCGCGCCCGCCAGCTGGCCCAGGCGCCGCCGCCGGAGGGCGCGGGAGGCTGCAACCCAGGTGCCGGTTCTGATCACGGCGTCTATGACCCCTACCCGCAGGACCAGCTTCCGGGAACCCTGGTTTGCTGGCGCCTGAGCGAGTTCGGGATCGAATACTCACCGCAATACCAGTCATCCGTCGTCACCCGGGCCGCTGTCGATCTGCCTCTGCTTCCTGGCTGCGATGCCAGCTTCTGTCCCGTGATTTCGCTGCGCACGGTCGCAGCCGCGACTCAGGATCAGCCTGAGCCGCCCGATTCCTACGGCGACTACTTCCCGATCCCATCTAGCGAGCGGCCGGTCTGGGTGCTTTACCGGCCGGGCACCGATACTCACCTGTGGACGATGTATGAGGAGGAGCGAGCCTCGGCGGAGTCGCAGGGTTTCGTCTGCCAGGGCGTTGGCTTCGCCGGCTGGTCCGCGGCCGCTGCGGTCCCTGGGGTACGACCCGTCTATCGCCTGCACAGCCTCCACAACAGGGGCTTCCTGTACACGCTTATCGAATCCGAGCGCGATAACGCGGTCGCCAGTGGCGCCTGGAGTTATGACGGCATCGCCTTCCGCGCCCTGTCGAGTAGCGGCGGGCCCACAACGGTCCCGGTCTGGCGCCTCCAAAAGCAGACGACCGGCGGCTCACTCTTCTACTACACCGCCTGGGAGGCGGAGAAGGACTCGCTGGTGGCCTCCGGCACCTTCACGCTCAACGGCGTCGCCTTCCACGCGCCGAAAAGGCCACCAGGAAGCGGCTGTTGACAGACGCTCCCGGCCGGGTTGTGCGCGTCTGAGTGCCACGCGGCGGTTAGCACCATGGGCATCGCACTTGATGCACGTGCGCGCTCTTTGTCCGGCTGGCTTGGCCTTGTGCCTGGAATCGTGATCTGCGAGGCTAAAGGGGCGCAAACGCGCCAAGGTCGCCCTGTTTTGACCGATCGCAGGCCTGAATCGGGCATGTCACTGCTACATGGGGCGTATGAACTACGCACGAATGGCTTTCCTAAGCGGTCTGATCGCGCTCGCCGCGGTCCTCGCCGCCCCTGCCCTGGCGTCGGCCGCGCTGCCGGATGACCCCAACTACGCCCCGTACCAGCCGGCGCTCGACAATGACGAGCGCGGCATGCTCGGGCTGATCAACGATGCGCGCGCCGCCAGCGGCCTCTCGCCACTGGTCGCTTCGGCGATCCTGAACACGGCCGCCGACAGCTACGTCAGTTTCCTCGTGACCACGGGGCAGAACAGCCACGACGCCTTCGGCACGCCGGCGGATCGACTCGCCGATGCGGGCTGGCCGATGGCCGAAGGGGCACGCTATGGCGGTGAGGTGCGTAACTACGGCTACTCCACGCAGGAGACGTTCGAGTTCTGGATGGCGAGCGCAACACACCGCTCGATCCTGCTGACGGCTGACGCCAGCATCAACTCAATTGGCCTTGGCAAACGCGACGACAAGTGGATCATCGATCTCGGAGCCTGCCCAGCTGCCGCGCTCGCCAAGTGCGGCCTGACCGGAGACGTCGGAGACTCGAACCTGCTCGCGACCGGCGATCCGGGTACCCCTGCGACATCGCTCGGGATCACGGTCGAGCGCAAGGGCAAGCAGGTGCGCCTGACCCTGGACGGTGTCAGCGACGGACTCCTGCTGGAACTCTCCCGCGGAGCCAAGCACGTCAAGAGGGGCCTCTCTGGAACCGGCCAGGTCAAGACTACGGTCAAGCTCGCCAGTGGCAAGTGGAAGCTCGAGGCTCTCAGCGGAAGCGCTTCCGTGTGCGCGAAGTTCAAGCTGGCGCCGGTCAAGCCCGCCAAGGGCCAGGGCAGCTGGGTCAAGGTCAAGACCACCCGGTGCTGATCTTGAAAACTCACTGACCATCGAGGGCACCATAGGCCCTTTGGGGGCCCGGACCTGACCCGATTTCCAGCTGGCGTGTTTGCGCCCTCGAACCCGCAGAACCGCCCGCGTTTATCGGGTTTTGGGTAATTCCCGCCACCCGCCTGAACAGGCCCTAATCTCAGGCGGTGAGGTCCCTATTCGTTTCCCTGAGCGTCGCCACCGCGCTCCTGTTCGCGGCCCTTCTCGGCCTGCCCGCGAACGCCTCGGCCGCGGGTATCGGCGGAGGTGGTGGCAGCAGCAATGCCGGCTATCCGATCGGTGGATCCGGAGGAGGCGGGCCCGTCGAATACGCCGAGCTGATCAACACCGACAACGGTCTTCCCTACAACGCCGAAATCGCGAGCAAACTCGACAAGTGGCGCCGCTCTGAGGGTCGCGAAGGCGAAACCGCCACCGCCGCGTCGAACCTGCTGACGCAGCCGTGCGCCGGAAGCCACAACGCCAACGACTGCGTCCTTTGGTACGACCAGTCTCAGACGAGCCCGAGCACCTCGAGCGACACTTGGTATGAGATTCACACCGCCTACCCGAACTCGGCGCAGCCCCTGGTCAGCCCGGAGATCGCCGTCGGATACAACATGAAGGTCTGGCGCGAGAACCCGGCGGCCAACAACTTCGAACTCATCTTCGAGCGCCGCGTCGGCCTCGGTAGCTCTGAGACCGACTCCAAGCCCTCACAGATCCCCTCCTCCGAGCGGGCCGGCTTCTGGGGGCAGGCTCTGCAGCAGCGCTGGTGGTACGGCGGTCAGACTCAGGACCGCGGCCAGGGCTCGTTCTCGATCGCTGGCCGTTCCGCAGGGATGATCGGCAACACCGGCGACTATGAGCGCTCCAACTGCCGCTCGCGCTATGAGGGCGGCGGCAACGGCAACCGCACCTTCAAGGGCAAGCGGGTCGGAAGCTTCGCTCGGCCCGACAACAGCGCCCCGAACATTGGCGGTTACTGCTACTGGGAGGGGGCGGACATCGGCCCGCGCCACTTCCGCTGGAGTAACGCCGGCGTCAACGACCTGGCGAAGAAGTATGGACGCCCCGGCTTCGGCAACAACCCCGGCAACAAGCCGCCCGACGACGAGTTCGGCGCCAGTGGCGGTACCGGTCGGGGGATCAAGCAGGCGGGTCTCAAAGAAGCGATCTACGTCCAGTGGCGCCTGCCCCTGTCGGCCGGCGGCTCAAACGGCTTCAGCTATCGGATTGACGGCGCCCCGGGCCTCTTCTACGTGGTCCAGTTCGTTGCCATCGATCACCGCGAGAACATCATCAACGAGGCCGGCAGCGGCTTCACCTATGCAGGCCAGTTCCTGAAGGCCTTCGTGCCGAACCCGATCGGCCCGCCTCCGGATAAGCCGGGCGGCGGCGGTGGCTGCGATCCGGATGTCGAGAACTGCGGCGACATTCCTCCGCCTAACATGCCCTATCAGGGTTCCGAGCCGATGCTCGGGGCCTCGCTCGACGCCGAGCAGACCCTGCAGACGCGCGAGTACTCCCACCAGCAGATTCTCGCCGAGCCGACCGCGGGTCTCGAGCCCTTCCAGGCGATCTTCCCCACCCGCGCCACCATTACCCACTTCACTCCGCAGATGCCTTTCTCGAGCTCGGTGATCAACCGCGCCGGGACCACGTACGACGGCAAGTACATCTCCTATGGAGCGGAGCGCCGCGGCTACCTGGTCGAGCGTCGCCCGAGCCCGCTCTCACCAGCCCCCGGCGACCGCGCGCTCACCAACGGCATCGATCCAAGCCTGCAGGAGGCCCGTATCGGCTCCGCCGCCTGGGTCGACCCGGTCAGCGGGGACACGGTCTTCAACGAGGTCAGCCGCCCTTCCTCCGGAGTCGATTTCCCGATGACCTGGCTGCGTCCGACGCTCAACAGCCCCTGCGTAGCCGATCCGCCGACGCCCGCTGCCGGCGGATCGACCGGCTGGCCCTCCTCTCTTACCTCCTGCCCGATGGGTGGAGATGGCGGGCCGCCCGTCGTCTTCAACGCCTGGGATGACCTGATCACCGGCGGCCTTGATTGGGAGTCGCGCTGGGTCAGCGCGACGGTCCCGGGCGCGAACCCGTTCGACTTCGGTCGCGTGCGCCAGCAGAGCCTGCGCTGCTCGAGCCCGGGTTACGGGATGCAGCCTTCACAAAACCAGCCAGTCGCCCAGCAGTGCGGCAACGACTATGTCCGCCTCCCGGGCGACGTCGTCAACCGCTCCGACCAGCTCGCGCAGGGCTACTTCCTCACCGCCGATGACGACGGCAACGCCGCGGAGACGGCGCGGGCCCGGATCATCCTCGACCTCGCCGGCAGCCCCGCCAACGTCCTCGAGGACAATCTGACCCAGATCGCCCTCTATGAGCGCAACGCCGGACCCTACGGCGCCTACCCGCCAATCCGCAACACGCTCAGCGGCAACATCGAGGTCAACGCCTGCCGGCAGGGTCTGCAACCGTCGATGGCTGGCCATGGCTCGGTCCGCCTGTTCACGGGCAACGGCAACAAGATCAGCACACGCCCCGTCGACAACGCCGGGGCCGGCAACGAGACCGGCAGCGACGAGTGCCGGGGCTGGGTCGTCGACTGGAAGTGGAAGAAGGCCGACGAGACCGAGTCGGCATGCGCAAACACCAAGCCCAAGCCCGATGATTTCGTCAGCACGCTCTCGCGCTCCCTGACCAACAACCGCCTTGAGCGTTCGGGAACCGGCATGTACGGCTTCAATGATCCTGGTGTCGGGCGTGACTCTCGCCGCGCCTACGATCCTGCCGATTTCAAGGGAGCCCCTTTCATCGGCAAGTTCCCTGCGACCGAGGGCAACTTCGCGAAGTGCGATGGGGCCGACAAGGGCAACGCCAAGGATGACTACCGCCAGGGCGGCCACTGGCATCTCGTCCGCGAATCCGACATCGGCTGGGGGCGCAACAACAGCACCTCACCGCTTCCGACTGGCGACAGCGAGGGCGTGGGCTATAACGTCGTTGCTCACTTCGCCGGCCTGACCCAGGCCGACTTCGACGCCGGCGCGTCCTGGCGCCTGCGGGCAAGCTACGAGGGCTTCCCCAACCTGATCTGGTCCTACCACGCGAACTCGACGTCGGCGGCGGACCCGGATCTGTCGGCCTTCATCAAGGTCTATGGACCCCGCGCCGATCGCTGATCGCGGACACCGGCCCCCAAACTAGCTTCAGTCGGCGGCGGCAAAACCCGCTCCCGCAGCGGCAACAGAACATACGCTCGGGCCTGTGGTCAAGAGGATCGTCATCGGGATCGTTTGTTTCCTGCTCATCGCAGTCGTCTATGCGGTCGGCTCCACCATTCTCGGCGGGGAGCCTGACGCGCCCGAGGGAGCGCCGGCGACGGCGCGCCAGGACGTCCCCTGGAACGGTCGCCTGACCAAGGCCTACAACACCGAGTTCACCAGGCGCGGCGAATCACTCAGTGTGCTCTCCGCCCAGTTCTCGAGCCTCGAGCTGGCTCGCGCCGACGTAACCGTGATCCTCAGCATCGATCTGGGTGGCGGCCGCCCCTCGTGGCTTCGCCCGAGCGAGTTCCGCGGCTACCAGGTGGCATCCGGGAGGACCTACGTACCCGAGTTCTCGGTTCGAAACCTGGGCTCGAGTGCTGAGTTGCGGCTTTTGTTCAAGGACATTCCGACCGCAGCGCTCGGGCCGACCTGCACGCAAATCGATCCCGAGCAGGTCGACCGCCTCTACTTGCGCATTCTCGGCCTTCCCGGGGGCGAGGCCGACGTCGCCCTGAATGCTCCGGCGCCACCGGCCAACACCTGTCTGGCGAACCCGGAGACAATCGCCGCCGAGGCGCGTCGGCGCGAGATCGCCGCCCGCGGCGTCACGATCACGTCAGTTCGGACCAAGCGCCACCGCCTCTTCTTGAGCGGACGCGTCACCGTCGATGGGCTCGAGGAGCTGAAGATCGAGTTTGGCCGCCGTGGCCAATTCCGGGTCCTCAAGACCCTGAAGCCGCAGCCGCGATTCCAGGTCACGCTACCGCTCGGGGCCGGTGGCCCCGGGCGCTATCAGATGCGGATCGGGGTCAGTGATCAGGAGGCGGGAGAGCTCTACCCGCGTGCCGCTCGACGCACGCTGACGAGGCCGTAGAGACCCGCTCAGCGGATCACCGCGTTGCGCAGTCCGACCGCGACCGCCTGGGTGCGATCGTGGACGTCGAGTTTTCGCAAGAGCGCGGTGATGTGAGTCCTCACGCTTTCCTTTCCGATTCCCAGCGCCGTCGCGATCTGCTCCGTGTTGAGTCCATCGGCGAGAAGCTGCAGGACCTGGCGCTGGCGCGAGGATAAGTCTGCGATGTTGGCGCTGTCAACGAGGTAAGCGGGCGAGACGTAGGGCTTGCCGCGGGCGGCCAGATCGAGAGCACGGAGGATCTCATTGAAGGCGTCGCTTTTGGCAACCACGCCAAGCGCCCCAGCCTGCATAGCCTGGGCGGCGATTGCGGCCGAGGAGTAGCCGGTGTAGACGACGATCCGCGCCTGGGGCCGCTTCTGTCGCATCGCGCTGCAGAGCTCGAAATTGCCGAGGCCCTCGCCGAGGCCGAGGTCGAGACTGACCAGGTCCGGCTCCTTGGCGCGGATCAGGCTCAAAGCCTCCTCACCGCTCGATGCGGTAGCGCAGACCGTAAATCGCTCACTCGAGCGCAAGAGCAGCCTGAGCCCGTACATGGTGGCCGGATGGTCGTCGACCAGCATCACCCGGAGCACCTTCTGCTCCGGGTTCTGTGCTTGATCGCTCACTGAGATCAGTCCTTTCGCGCCGCGCTCAGGTCCCGAGATCTCCGAATCGTGGCGTGGTGCAGGAGCGTGGAGCCCAAATGCTGGGGTCAAGGTCCTGTGCTCCTGGCATTTTCGACGTATGCCGACCGTTGCTCACCTGGCCGACCTGCATCTCGGCTTCAACCTCCTGAACGCTCGCGCCGAGGACGGGAGAAATCAGCGCCTCGTCGACTTCGAGCACGCCGCCCTAACCTGTGCTGACAGGATAGTCGAAGAGGGCCCTGCGGTCGCCGTGATCGCCGGAGACCTGCTCCACCAGACGCAGCTCTATCCGGCGTCTCTATCCGGAGCCGCCACCTTTTGCCGGCGGATCACCGAAGCCGGCATCCCCCTGATCGCGATCGGGGGCAATCACGACGAGGCCGAGCTTCCCGGCGGCTACAACTCTCTGCGCTATCTCGCCCAGCACCACGGGCTTGGTTTACACCTCGATCAAAGCCACGTTGACGTCGATGGAGTCCGCCTTCACCTGGTCTCGTTTCGGGTGCTCTCGCGGGCCGGCGCGGGCAGGGGCGAGATCGAACCGTTCGAATGGAGCAACGAGCTGGCCAACGTCCTTGTGACACATGGCTACGCACCCGGTGACGGGATCCCGGAACTGCCGGCCGAACGCGAGGTGCGGGTGCCAGAGGAATGGCTCTCTGACCCTCGCTTTGCCGCCTGTCTCCTCGGTCACATCCACCACCACGGTCGCCTCCGCCCCGAGCTCAACGCCTTCTACGCCGGATCTACGGAGCGGCGCAACTTCGGCGAGGTCGCCGAGAGGCCAGGATTCTGGTTTCACGACTTCGAGAACGATGCGCTCACGCGCTCGCGTTCGGTCTACGTAGATGAGCTCGCTCCGGCCCTGCCGCGACCGATGTTCACGCACCAGATCGATTGCGCCACGCTCACGGTTGAGGATCTCGACCGGACGGTGCGCGGCCTCCTTGATCGTGATCAGAGCGAAGGGGCGATGGTCAGGGTGGTCCTCGACAACGTCTCGGCGGAACTCGACCGCCACGAAGCCAAGGGCCGGTGGGACAAACTCTTTCGCGACCGCGGCGGCTTCTTTTTCGAGGCCACGACCAGGACGCGGCAGATGAGTGAGCTGCTCGAGGTCGAGTTCACTACCCCGCCTCTCGACGTCGGACAGGGGCTGATCGAGTATGTCGACAAGGCGGGCGCCGATCTCGATGAAGATCTACGCAAGGAAATTGCGACCCTGGCAGCGAGCGTGGTCGGCGAAGCCCGGGAAGCCGTCCTGGCCCAGGAGTCCGACTGATGCAGCTGCGCTATATCGAGCTCGACAACTTCCTCGGTCACGAGCACGAGGCGCTCAGCATTCCCGAGGAAGGCATGTTCGTCCTCACGGGCGATTCAGGGGCCGGAAAGAGCTCCCTGGTCGTCGACGCGATCGGCTTCGCCCTTTACGGCCCCAACGCGACCCGTTCGAGGCGCCAGGCTGAACTGGTCAACCGGGACCATCAGGGCGAAGCGATGTCGGTGCGGGTGATGTTCGATCTCGGGGGCGGCGAGAGTCTCGTGGTCTCACGCGGCCTCGATGAGCGCGGGCATTCGTGGGCGAAGGCCTACGAACCGGACTCCGAGGACCCGACCGCCTCGCGGCTGCTCGCTGAAGGAGCTCAGCCGGTCGCGCGGTTGGTCCGTGCACGCCTTGGCGGAATGAGCTTCCAGCAGTTCTACGCCGCCTTCGTTGCGCGTCAATCCGAGATCGCCCTGCTGACCTCGCTCAAGGGCGCGGAGCGCAAGGAACGGATCCACCGCATGCTCGGCATGCGCGAGCTCGAGAAGTCCGCCGATCTGATCTCGTCGGGGCTACGCCGGGCCAAAGCTGAGGTCGACCAGCTCGAACGGTCGCTCGGTGGCATCGACCTTGATCAGCGCCGCCACTCTATGGCGCAAGCGGCCGAGGAACTCAAAACGCGCCGACAACAAGCGCAGGAGAATGAGACTGAGCTGGGCAAGCTCGAGCGGCGGATTGCGAAGATCCAGGGCGAGCTCGAGCCCCTTCAGGCTGATGCAGAGCGTGTCGCTGAGCGCGTGCGGATCGATGGCGAGCTCGAACGAGCCGACGAGCTCCTGGCGCGAAGCCGCAAGGCCGAAGCTGTGATCTCAAGGGAGGGCGAGATCAAACAGGCCCATGCATCCGCCAGCGGCCGCCGTGAGGAGCTCCTGGTCCGCTATCAGCGATCTCTCGAGCACGCTGGCGAACGTGAACGGGCGGCAGCCCTCGAAGAACAACGGGCGGAGCTTCGCGCGCGGCTGCTAGCGGCCCTGCCAGTCGCCGTTTCAGCCTCTGCCGGCTCGGAGGCAGAGGCTCTGGACCCGCGGGCGCTGCGTGCCGAAGCTGAGCGCCTCGAGGCCGAGGCATCGGCGCTCGCTGAGCGCGAAGCCGAGCTCGCCGAGCAGCTGACACGTCTGCGCGACACCGGAGAGTGTTACGCCTGTCTCAGGGGGTTCGAAAGCGAACGGGAGCACGGACGCGTCGTCGCCGAACTCGAACATCGCCTCGCCGCGAGCGTCGCCGAGCGCGAGGCCAAGAGCGATCGCCGACAATTGATCTCCGCGCTCTATCCGGACCTCGAGGCGCTCGAGGACGCCGAACAGGGGCTTCGCCGCGTACACCAGCGGATTGGCGAGATCGAGAGTGAAGGCGGAATCAGCAATGACCTCGACGCGCTCAAAGCTGAAGGAGTCGAGACGGCGCAGACCGTCGATCGTCTCGGCGCTGAGCTGTCCCTGATCGCCAAGGCCCATGAGGACCTCGATCCTGGGATCGGCGAGCGCGTCGCTGAGCTTCGCCGTCAGCGCTCGGCATTGGGAGTCGCCCCGCTGGGAGGTACCGAGCGCAAACTCGAGCTCGAAGGAAAGCTGACCTCATGCCGCCGCGAACTCGCGCTGCTGGAAGGGGCCGGCACGGAGGTTGAGAGGAGCCTGGAAGCCGCAATCAAAGAACTCGAGCGCCAGCGGGGCGAGCTCGAAGGCTTCGAGCATGAGATCACAGCGCTCGAGAAGTTGCGTCAGCGGATGCGCGCGCATGAGCATCTGCAGACGATGTTGCGCGGCTATCAGCGCCGCCTGGCCGATGAGATCCGCCCAGCGTTGAGCGAGATCGGATCAGAGATGCTGCAACGCATTTCCGGGGGGCGCCACCGGGCGCTCAAGATCTCCGAGGATTATGAGATCGAAGTTGAGACCCGCGAGGGATTCACGCTGCCCTCGGCAATGCTCTCCGGCGGCGAGCAGATCCGCGCCAACATCTGCCTGCGATTGGCCTTGACTCGTCTCGTCTCCCAGCGCACCGGCGTCCCTGTCGGGTTCCTGGTCTTCGATGAGCCATTGCCCTCACAAGACCCCGGACACGTCGATCGTATCCTCGAGCTGCTCGAATCGTTGCGGCCGTTCTACCGCCAGCAGTTCATCATCAGCCACGTCGGCGAGCTCCGCCACGCCGATGAGATCGACTACGTGATCGAGTTCGCCTCCGGCCCGGGCAAGGATCGCGTCGAGCTGGTCGCTGCTTAGTGCAGCGACCCTTCGTAGTGGTCGACCATGACACCAAAGGTCGGCTCGCGGTATCCACGAACGAGATCGAGACCACGCGAGCTGACGAACCTCTTCGCCGGCTCGTTGTTGCGAAAGACGGAGGCTCGCGTTCGGGTGCAGCCCAGTTCACGTGCGATGCGCTCGCGCTCTCGGACCATCTTGGTGCCGATACCCCGGCCAGGCTCGAGAACGTAGAGCCCGCTCATGTCCGCGCGCTCTCCGCGCTTTCGCATCGTCGCGACTGCGACGATGCGGCCTTGCTCATCACGAGCACAGAGCACGGTATAGCCGGAGCGGCCGATGCGATAGCGAAAGTGCGCCTAGGTGCAGTGTTCGGCGATCCAGCGCTCGAGTTCGGCGCTGTCAAAGAGCGGGCCATAGGTCCGGCGGACGACGCTAGCCTTGAGCTCGACCAAAGTGGCGATGTCCTCGGCACTCGCCGGCACGACGGTGACGGATGAGTGGCGCCGCCGAACTCTCAACCCCTTTGCGCCGGCGGCTTGTCTTCCCCGTCCCACGTGGTCGAATTTAGGCCGTCTCAGGGCCGTGACAGCGCTTTAGCGTGATCGCACGGCTGTGCGGGCGCCGTACCAGGCCTGATACATGGCGCGATGGCGATTGAGCCAGGCGACGATCAGCTCGCCATGGCAACGCTCGTCCTCGCACATGCAGCCGAGGCGCTTGCCGTAGAGCGAGAGCACGGCGAGCAAGAAGCGGCGATCGCTGCTCGTGCGCTCGTCGAAGTAGGCCTCAAAGCACGACAGCCGATCCTCGAGCGAACCGCTCGTGAACGGATTGCCGAGGAAGCCGAGTTGACCGGGAGCCAGCAAACGCGGATCCGAGCCATCGTGCGGGCCACCGATGTAGACGTCATAGGCGGATCCGAACATGTCGACGATGCGGGTGTTGCCGATCTCCGGCGTTTCATTCTTGATCGTTTTCTCGGGCACGAGTGGATGATGCTCGGTGTGAGGCCCGGGTCGCCGTGGCTTGGCCTTCTCTGGCGCGTTCACGCCACTAGACCGCGACTGGCGAGGCGCTTGGCGCGCTCTTCTCGCTGAAGGCGGGATGGCGGTTGTTGAGCCGCCCGGTCTGCGGGTCTACGAGGCCCGCCTTCTCGGCTTCGATCCGCAGGCGTGACTTGCCCCCGGAGACCGAACGCATGCTTTGCAGCTTGCGCAAGTCGGCTTCGGTGACCTTCCCCATGTCGCGGAGAGCGTGGCGCACCTTATCGGCGGCGCTGCCCGAGTTCTCGATCTCGTTCTCGCCGCGGTAGCGGGGCGCGAAGCCCTGCAGCTTGTCGTTGGTCGAGAGATCAGTGAGGCCCTTCTTCAGCGCTTCCTGCACCGTGCCCGATGTCGGCGGGATGCCGGTGGCGGCGCTGACGTAGCGCTCATACGGCGCCGCCGGGTCGTAATCGCCCATGACAATGCGGGCCAGTTCGTGTGACTCGGGGGTTCCGGGCTCGAAGACTAGTTCTCCGGACTCGAAGGCCTGGTTGAGCTCCTTCTGGCTGCGGAACTCGACGTCGACCCCGACGCGGCCGCGATTGCGGATCACGCCGTCCTCGGCCGAGTAGGCAACCCCGGTGTCAAGGTCGCGGTAGATGCCATCGAAGAGCTCACGCTGCTCGAGCTCCTCGTTGTCGGCCATCTGGAAGTAGAGCTCGACGACGCGGCGCTGAAACGGCGACTTCTCGCCAAGATCGGAGAGCGCTTCACGTAGTTTGCTCGCCATCTCGCGATTGGTGACCGGACCCTCGACTTGCTGGCCCGGGTCAACGATCAGGGCGCCGAACGTCGTCTCGCCCTCACCGTCACCGGAAATCGGGGCGTCGAGACGCATATGGCGGCGCTCGGCGATCGTGAGCACGCTCATCACCTTCTCCGGGCTGGTCTCGAAGCGATCGGCGAGCTCGGTGACCGTCGGCTGGCGGTTCTCGTTGTCGCGGATCTGCTTGACAGCCTGCTCGATCTTGTTGCCGAGATCATGCGACTTCGACTTGAGACGGATCAGGCGGCCATGCTCGGCTTCGGTCTGGATCTCGGCGCCGACCCAGGTCGAGCAGTAGGTGAGCGGCCGGTTGGCGTAGGAAAGGTCAAAACGGTCCATGCCGATCATCAGACCGATCTTGGCGGCCTGGCGCAGCGGCTCGATCGCTCCTGAGCGGTTCTTGCCCTCGGACTCCATCTGGTTGATGTACTTGGCCGCCTCGCGCTCGATGAATCCGGCGTGGCAGAGCGTGAACAGGGTCTGTGCGTCGTTTCGCACCTGAAGCGCCTTCTGGCGCAGGGCCCGCGCCTCACGATCCTCACGGCCTGCGAGCTCGTCGATCAGGGCCTTGCAGTCCTGTGCGGCCTTGATCAGTTTGCGCTGCTCGACGTCGTTGGAGCGAAGCGGAGTCAGCGCGCGCGACTTGATCGACTCCTGCTCCTCCTGGGTGCCGCGCTCGTTGCGGGCGGAGGCGGCGAGCATGCGGTTGATCCATTCGCGCATGCCCTGCTCGTGTGCAGCCAGCATGACGTAGGGCTCATCGACTCCGCTCCCATTGCGGAGCCCGACGCCAACGGCTTGTCCGGCAGGATCCTTTCCCTTACCTCGTCCCATCTCCTTCGCGAATATAGGCTCGCTTGGGGAGCTCGCGCCGATTTCCACCGAAGTGATCGGCTGATTATCTGATGGCCTGCGATTGCGACGCCTGCGGCCCCGACGAATGGGGTCCGGTGCTCCTCGTCCCTGCTCGATAGTCGTCAACACGGGTTCCTTCCTCGCTGAGTGGTGGGTCGTATTTAGTGCGCGGAAGGACTCCTGTCCAGCACAGAGGGTGGTTCAGTTCCCCCGCCCGCGGGAATCGCTCCCACTGCCGGGTTTGGTCGCCCCGAATTGCCGACTGGCCTGACGTTGCCTTGTCGCACTCTGCTCGCCGATCGCCCGCGCGACAGGGCGATAGCGAACAGGAAACAGTGTGTCAGGCGAGTCGGACGAACACACGTTCGTAGCAGGGCGCCACGCGACGGAAGGTTCGGATTCGGCTGCCAACCTCGACGCCGGTGGGGAAGTGCGCGGGCTCCAGCTGGGTCCCTGCCCCGGCAGGCGTCTTTCAGGTCACCTTGCCTCGATGCCGGGCCCGGCCCCGCGAATGCTGGTCGGGCTGCCTCTTGGAGGCCTGTGATCGTAGAACGCCGGCCGCGAAGGCAAGTGCGACGTATAGTTATGGTCGTGATGACCAAAAGAACAGCTGACGACGCCACCTTCAGATTCCCGAAAGCCTCGAACGCCGCCGGCTACGAGGCACCCTTCGGGATCACCGCCGACCCCGTGATCTTTGCCCTGCTCGATAGCGAGCTCGCCGTACTCATGATCGAGCGCTCGCAGGAGCCCGACGCCGGCCGCCTGGCGCTGCCGGGTGGGTTCGTCGGACCGCAGGAGGACCCGGGTGCCACGGCGCTTCGCAAGCTGACCGAGAAGACAGGTATGGGGCCGCAGCGCGTCTACTTGGAGCAGTTGCGCACCTACGCCACCCCGGGCCGCGACCCACGCGGCTGGCTGCCCTCGATCGCCTATCTCGCGCTTGTTGAGAGCGAGCAGCTGCCCGATAGCGATGAGAGCGGCCGTGAGGCGCGCTGGCAGCCTGTGTCAGGGCTCGACAATCTCGAGCTTGCCTTTGACCACGCAGAGATCATTCGCGACGGCATAGAGCGCCTGCGCGGGAAACTCTGGTACTCAAACGTCGCCGTCGGCCTGCTTCCGCGCGAGTTCACGATGGGTCAGGCTCGGCGCGTTTATGAGGCGATTGCCGACACCTCATATGACCCGGGCAACTTCGCGCGGGATCTGCTGGCCACCAACCTGATCACGCCAACGGGCAAGACGGTCTCCGAGGGCCCCGGTCGGCCCGGACGAAGCTATCGATTCCGCTCACGCAAGCCCAGCTGGGTCGCGGCCAAGGGAATCGCCACGAGACGGTCGGGGAGCTCGCGGTGAGCATTGCCGCAACCCCGGCAGACGCGCTTCTCACTGACCAGTACACCTTGACCATGGGCCAGTCGTTCTGGCTTCACGGGCAGGATGCCGAGCAGGCTAGTTTTGAGCTCTTCGTTCGCCGCCTGCCGGAGCCGCGTGGGTTCCTCGTCGCCGCCGGCCTCGAGCGAGCTCTCGATTACCTCGAGCGCCTGGCCTTCGATCGTGAGGATCTCGATTACCTCGAGTCGCTCGGGATCTACTCGCCCGCTTATCTGGAGCGGTTGTCAGAGCTCCGCTTCACGGGATCCGTCGATGCCGTCGCCGAGGGGACGTTGCTGCCGGCTCAGGCCCCGATCTTGCGGGTCAGCGCCCCGCGGCTCGAAGCCTGTCTGGTGGAGTCGGCGCTGTTGGCGATCGTCAACCACGAGACGATGGTTGCCTCGAAGACCGCACGGATCGTTCACGCCGCCGCCGGCGCCGAGGTCTGGGACTTCTCGCTTCGCCGCCTGCACGGTCTCGGCGCGGCGGTGGCCACGGCGCGCGCTGCCTACCTGGCGGGCGCCGCGGGCACGGCTACTGTTGCCGCCGGACGCGACTACGGCATCCCGACCGCGGGAACGATGGCTCATCACTTCATCCAGAGCTTCGGCCCTGAGCGAGAGCAGGAAGCCTTCGAGCAGTTCCTGCGCGATTACCCGGAAGGCACGACTCTCCTACCCGATACCTACGACACGGCACGGGGCATCGAAAACGCAATCGCGGCTGCCCGCGCCACCGGGATTGCGCCGAAGATGCTGCGCCTCGACTCGGGAGACCTCGATGCCCTCTCCCGCCTGGCACGCAGCCGCCTCGACGCCACCGGATTCACCGAGACTCGTCTGATTGCATCCAACGATCTCGACGAGTACAAGATCGCGGAGCTGGTCGCATCCGGGGCCCCTCTTGATGCCTATGGCGTCGGCACGATGCTCGGTACCAGCGCCGACGCTCCCAACCTCGGCGGCGTCTACAAAATCGTTGCTCAGGAGCTCGCCGCCGGCGACGGCCGTCCGGGCGCGGTGATGAAGCTCTCACTGGATAAGCGAACGGACCCCGGTCGCCATCAGCTGTGGCGTTCGGGGCCTGAGAACTTCACCCTGGGCCTGGCGAGGGAGAGCTCACCGGCGGGAGCCGAGGCGCTGCTCGAGCCGATGCTTGTCGACGGCCGGCGACGCAACGACGACGCCGACGGCCTCGCCGCCGCCCGCCGGCGCTGCGCCAACAACCTGGCCGCGCTGCCCGCCATCTACAAGGAGACCTCTACCCCGCGACAGCTCACCCTCGCCCGCACGCCCGCGCTCCAGGATCTCGCTCGCTCGATCTCCTCCCCGGCCGCGGCGGCGATCGGCTGATGAAGCAGGTGGCGACGGAGATGCTCTCCGATGGCTTCCTGCGGCTCGAGCGTCGCCGGGTTCGCTTCGACGACGGCGGTGAACAGGACTTTGAGATCGTCGGTCATCCGGGGGCCGTTGCCATCGTCGCCCACGACGAGGAAGATCTCTACCTGGTCCGACAACCCCGTCCCGCCGTTGGTGAGGACTCCTTGCTCGAGCTCGCCGCTGGCACGCTCGACGTCGCCGGCGAGGGGGCGCTTCACTGCGCGCGGCGCGAGCTGGTTGAGGAGCTCGGCCTGGTTGCCGGTAACTGGAACGAGCTCGGGCGGATCTACTCGAGTCCCGGGACCCTCTCAGAGCAGGTGACCATCTTCCTGGCCACGGATTTGGCGCACATTCCCGCCACCCCCGAGCCCGGCGAGCGGATTGAGATCGTGCGCTGGCCGATCGGGGACCTCGACGGGCTACTGGCCGAGATCCGCGACGCCAAGACCGTCCTTGGCCTGTTGTTGTGGGAGCGTCTCAGGGCCCCCGTGGCGACGGCGATTCAGCCGTAGATATCGACTCGTCCCATTTCCCCGTTGAGCGAAATCGTCCCGGCCCGCGGGGCGGTCAGCCTGCCACGGACAAACCGCGAGCGAACGCTGTAGAGGATCTCCTGGGTGTCCGGATCCTGGCGCAGCAGGAGCAGGGTCGGCTCGGAACGCTGAAGGCCCCGTAGGCGAGCCAGCTGGCGTTCGCTCTGGGCGCTGACCGGCTCCGCGTTCAGGGTGTCTGAGCGTGGCTCACGGCGCCCCGCTCCCTCCCCGCTCTTCGGCTTTCCCCTCCCCATGTCACTCAGTCTGCATCCCCGGTCACGAGTTACACCGAAAGTGCTCAAAAGGAGACCCAAAACGCCGGTGCCGGTCCTGCTGCTGCACTACACTAATATTGTCAATCTGACAATATTAGAGGAGTGAAGCCATGACCACGCCAGCCAGACCTCGCACTGCCCTGATCTGCGTCGACGTCCAAGCCGACTTCCTCCCCGGCGGCGCGCTCGCGGTACCAGATGGAGACGAGGTCATCGAGCCCCTGCTCGCTGCCGCTCGCGACGCGGACCTGATCGTTGCCTCACGAGACTGGCATCCCGCCGATCACTCGAGCTTTGCCGCTGCCGGAGGTAGCTGGCCTCCCCACTGCGTCGCCGATAGCCGCGGCGCTGCGTTGGACTCGCGAATCGCCGCCCTCGCCACCCGCGTCATCGACAAGGCCACTGAGCGTGACCGTGACGCCTACTCGGCCTTCGAGGACACCGGCCTGGCGAAGTATCTGCGAGGGCAGGGCATCGAGCGGGTTCTGGTTGGCGGCCTGGCCACTGACTACTGCGTCAAGGCGACCGTCCTCGATGCGGTCGAAGCTGGCTTTGAGACCATCTTCCTCGCCGAGGCGGCCCGCGCCGTGAACGTCGAACCCGGCGACGAGACTGCTGCGATCACTGTTATGCGCGAGGCCGGCGCCGAGGTTCGTGAGCGCGCGACCATGGAGGGGCTTCGATGATGAGTCCGTCGCGCGCCGATCAGCTCCAGGTCGAGCGCGATCTCGTCATGCGTCTCCTGAGCGCCGGCCAAACGCAAGCCGCCAAGACGGTCCTCGAGGAGGTAACCGGCACCTCTTTGCTCGAGCTTTCGATCAGCAACCTCGAGCTGCTGGTGAAGGCTCGCAGCGAAGGCGCAATCAAGAAGGTGCGCCGCTTCTTCGTGGTCAAGGGCAAGACGACCGTCAACCGGCGGGGCATGTGGGAGGACGTCGCAGATATCGAGTGGCGAGCGCGCTTCGATGTCGGAGGCCTGCAATGAACGGCGCCGGCGCACGCGCGCGCTGGAGGACAGTGAACGGGACATGAACGACCAGACCACGATGCTCCCCCGCCCCGCCCCCGCTCCCGACGGCCGCCCCGACCACGAGCCCCGCGGCGAAGGTGTTCTCTGCCCGCTGCGCCTGCGCATGGTGCCGCTCAACCCGAGCGTCGGCGACGTCGCGGGCAACGAGGCGTTGATTGCGAGCGCAATCAACGCGGCGAGCGAGGACGGGATCGAACTTCTCGTCCTTCCTGAACTCGTCATCTGTGGCTACCCGCCCGAGGACCTGCTTTTGCGACGTGACTTTCTCGACGCCTGTCATGCCGCCGTCGCGCGTCTCGCCGCCCTGACACAGAAGGACAGCATCGCCGTCCTTCTCGGGGCGCCGCAGCTCCTCGGCGGCAAGCTCTACAACGCCGCCGTCCTGTTGCGCGGTGGGCGAGCCGAGTACGTGTCTCGCAAGCAGGCTCTGCCCTACTACGGCGTCTTTGACGAGAAGCGCTGGTTCACGCGCGGCCACGAGGATTGCCTGGTCGAGATTGCCGGCGTCAACGTCGGTATCACCGTCTGCGAGGACATCTGGATCGACGGCGGTCCGATCAGCACCATGCACGCCCGCCGCGCAGAGTTGGTCGTCAATCTCTCCGCCTCGCCCTATGAGCGTGGCAAGAAGGCGATCCGCCACGACCTCCTCGCCACCCGCGCCCGGGAGGCCGGCTGCACGCTGGCCTACTGCAACCTGCTCGGAGGACAGGACGAGCTCGTCTTCGACGGCCACTGCCTGCTCGTCGACAGCAACGGCAACACGGCGCTCGAATCGACCCCATTTTCGGCGGCGACTCTGGATGCGGGACCCGCCAGCACTCCGATCGGCCCTGACGGTGCCGACCCGCTGAGCGAGGTCTACGCGGCGCTTTGCCTGGCGACGCGCGACTATGTAACGAAGAGCGGCTTCGAGCGTGTCGTCCTCGGTCTCTCCGGCGGTATCGATTCCGCCCTCGTCCTCCTGATCGCCTGCGATGCCCTCGGGCCAGACAAGGTCAGCGCTGTGGTCATGCCATCGCCCTACTCCTCCCCGGCAACTCAAGGCGACGCCGTCCAGCTGGCGGGTGATTGCGGCGCCGACCTGCACCAACTCGAGATCGCCGAGCCGATGAGGGCCTACCAGAGCACTCTCAGCGGAGCCTTCACCGGGCTCAAGGACGACGTCACCGAGGAGAACATCCAGGCTCGGATCCGCGGCAACCTGCTGATGGCGTTGTCGAACAAGTTCGGCTGGCTCGTGCTCTCGACCGGCAACAAGTCAGAAACAGCGGTCGGCTACACGACCCTCTACGGCGACATGGCCGGCGGCTTTGCCGTACTCAAGGACTGCCCGAAAACACTGGTCTTCGAGCTCACCCGTTGGCGGGCCGAGCGCGGTGACCTGACCAGCCCGGCCCTGGAGCGGATCAGCTCCAGGGCCCCGAGCGCGGAGCTGCGAGCCGACCAGCGCGACACAGACTCCCTGCCGCCCTACGAGGTCCTCGATCCGATCCTCGCTTGCTACGTGGAGCGAGCGATGGGGATTGACGAGATCAGCGCTGAGCTCGAGATCGAGCGTGCGGTGATCGAGCGCATCATCGACCTCGTCAACCGCGCCGAGCACAAGCGGCGCCAGGCGCCGCCGGGCCCGAAGCTGACCCTGCTGGCTTTCGGGCGCGATCGGCGGATGCCGATCGCCAACGGCTTTCGCCCTTAGGGCAGGAGGCCTCGAGCGTATTTGACGGGGCGCCGGGCGAGCCCCGCGCTGACCATCGCCTTGCCGCGTTCGCGCTCGACCAGGAGGCGGCGCTCGAGGAGCTCGGACGGCACCTCGAGCGGGTCGCCGGGCTCGAGTGGAGCGGAGACCTTGGTGCCGAACGGCGGATTGGCCAACGCAGCATGGAACTCCATCGCCCGCAGAGTCCCGGCGCGATCGCGTCCGACGACGCTCTGTCGAAGGGAATCGCCGCAGAAGATGTGAAACCCGTCCGGGTCGTGGCCGGTGAGAAGCATCTGCATCCGGCCCAGCGTCGAGCTGTCGCGTACCAGCTCGACGCCAACGTAGCTCACCGACTGCGAGGCCAGGTAGCCGTGCTCTGAACGTACGGCTGCGACCGCGGCGGCGAGGATCTGCCCGCTGCCACAGGCCGGTTCGACGACCCACATACCCGGCTCGATCGAGGCGATCATTGTCAAGGCAAGACCTACGTGTCCGGGGGTGTAAAACTCGCCGCGCCACTGCTTGGCCGAGTGCCCGCTCCTGACCATGTAAAGGCGACCGAGCAGGTCGACGTGTCCATGAAAGGGACCGTGATCGGGAGCCGAGGCGGCGAAGCGCTCGCAGCGTTCGAGCGCCTGGCGCAGGGCGGACGGGTCGAGTTCGGTGAAGTGCGCAAGCGGGAACGCGTCATCGAGCTGGCGCGGCCACTGCTGCCGGCAGGCGGCGAGCCCGGCGTCGATCCGTTCGCCGAGGGTGACGTCGGCACAGGCGCTGATCTCCTCCCAGGAGTGTCCCACCGGAGGCATCGCCCCTTCCCAAGCCGGATCGGAGAGTTCATGGAGAAAGAAGAGCCAGGCGGCGTGGTCAAGGGAAGCCCCGCCGGCCTGCTGGAAGCACTCGTGAACGGCTGCAGCCGGACGATCGCGATCTCCCATCAACCGACGTTAGGCGCGCGGCCGGACTCAGGTCTCGGTGGAGCCCAGGGCCCGTCAGGCTCAGTACTCGCGCAGGATCATCAGCTGCTCTTCGAGTGCGAGGCGGACCGGGTGATCAGGATCGAGATGGCTTACGCGGGCGCGCTGCTCGTCGCAGATTGCCTTCTGCTCTTCAGCGGCGAGAGTCTGAAAGCCCTGCGGCCCGTCGAAGTCCGCTCCGAGGTCGAAGTCGACGACCTCGAGCCCGGGATCTCCGTGGTACTCGTTGCAGGCGTCGGGGTCGCGGATGATGACCAGGGTTGGTTTGTCCGCATGGTGCTGCGGCTCGGCCTTCGAGCTGGTGGTGTCGATCCCGAGGTCGGCGGCCTCGATCAGGCTCTCGACTGCGCTTCGGCCGGGATGGGAGGCGGGAAGGTGGGCTGTTTCGGCGAGCCAGCTCTCGGCGGTTTCGCGCGCCTCATCGAGGCCGAGCTCATCGACCATGTTGTCGATGCCGTCGAAGCTGGCGCCTAGGTCGATGTCGACAACGGTGACGTCTCCGTCGGTTGTGGTCTCGTTCGAGTAGTCGGGGTCACGGACAACGAGGACGGTCGCCTGCAGCTCACCGCGGCGCGCCGGGGCTGCGGTTGTTTGGCTGCTGCGTCCACGTCCCACGTACTCAATCTAGGCCGGGATCCGCCTCGGCACACGGGTTCACGATTGGCGCCTGGCGTCAAAGCTCCGTGCAGGCGGCGCCGCACTGGTAGGCGTCGCAGGTGAGCAAGCGCCGACAACAGGCCACCCAGCGCGCGATGCGCGCACTCGAGCCGAAGACGGACGAGTGGCGGGCGGTCGGGCTCGGCACCGAGCTCGACCGCCACGGCACCGGCTTCTACCTCGGTGAGATCGTTGTGATGAGCGCTGGCATCATCACGGTTCTCGTGGCCTTCGCCCACCGCCGCGAGCTGCTGCCGGGCTCAGACCTGACGGCCCGGATCCTGACGATGGTGATCCTGATCATCTTGGGCTGGCTCCTGGCCCGGGCGCTTGGGCGCGGC
Organism: uncultured Alphaproteobacteria bacterium; assembly: GCA_963809025.1. Classification (GTDB taxonomy): domain Bacteria; phylum Pseudomonadota; class Alphaproteobacteria; order Reyranellales; family Reyranellaceae; genus Reyranella. Next base: position 529,531 of record CAWEIE010000033.1, read on the forward strand.
CTCGGACCTCCCCTGCTTCGCCGCCTCGACCCGGGTACGGCGGGCACGGTCGGCTTCCTTTTGCGCTTGTTCACGTTCGCGGTCGTGACGGTGGTCGCACTCAGGGTCGCCGGCCTTGACGCCTCGACCCTCGCCGCCGGCGGCGCGTTCACGGCGGTCATCGTCGGTCTCGCGGCCCAGCAGACGCTCGGCAACCTGATCGCAGGGCTCGTCTTGCAGACGACGCGCCCGTTTCGGGCCGGCGAGCGGGTCAGGTTCATCAACGGCATGTTCGCGGGGCCGATCGAGGGCGTCGTCGCGCAGATGGGGCTCCTCCACACCACTTTGCTCAACGGCGGCGATCGTATGGTCGTCCCGAATCGCGAGATCCTTGCCGCCGCGATCCAGCCCCTCCACGAGCCGGACCGGGTCGAGGTCAGAACGCGCTTTCCGGTGGCGATGGGGCCGAGCCGGGTCCAGACCCTGCTTGACGAGCAGATCACTACGCCCCTGCGCCAGGCGACCCACATCGTCCTCGAGGGCATCGACGGCGACGAGGTTCTGTTGCGGATCCACGCGACACCGCTCGACAGCAACGACGGCGGCCGCCTGGCCGAGGAGATCATCAGGGTCGTAGGAACCCGTGGCGTCGCCAGCGATCCACCCGTGCCTGTGGCTTCGAACCCCACGAATCCGGGCGCGGCAGCAGCCGCACGGGCGGGCGATCAGCTCTGGTAGCCGCATGCGCTCTCACACGGAACCGCGACACGATTTCGGTGCGGGTCAGAGCGTCGGTAGATGCCCAGGGCAACGTTCATCCTGCTCGCTCTCCTCCTCGCCGCCGCCGCGGCCATTGTGCTCGGAGTTCAGCCGGCGATGAAGGCGTCGAGCGGGTGTGACCGGATCGCTGCTCCTGACGGCGCCGATACCAACTCCGGGGCCGCATCCACTCCTTACCGCTCGGCCGAGCACTTGCTCGAGAGCCTCCAACCCGGAGAGATAGGCTGCCTCCGTACCGGCACCTACGATTCCGCGGCTGGCTTTGTCGTCGACCAGCCGGGTGTGACGCTACGAAGCTACCCCGGTGAGCTGGCAACCCTTCGCGGCCACCTGCGCGTCGCTGTCGAGGCAGACGGCGCGGTGGTCGAGGGCCTCGTGCTCGACGGCCGGAACACGGAGGCAATAAGCGGGCCACTGATCTACGCCGACGGTGTACGCCTGAGCGGCAACGACATCAGCAACCACCACACCGGCATCTGCGTCCTGGTCGCCTCCTACTACGACGCTCCGCCGCCGAACGGAACTGTGATCGAGAACAACCGAATCCATGACTGCGGGCGCTTGCCGGCGGCCAACCAAGATCACGGTATCTATCTCTCACACGCCCGCGACACCGTGATCCGTGGCAACTGGATCTACGACAACGCCGATCGGGCAATCCAGCTCTACACCGACGCAGACAATACCCTGATCGAGGGCAACGTCATCGATGGCAACGGCGAAGGGGTGCTCTTCTCCTCCGATCGGGGCCAACTCTCCGAAGACAACACGGTCACCGCGAATCTGATCACCAACTCGACTCTGCGCCACAACGTCGAAACCCTCCAGGTGG
>CAWEIE010000034.1:0-400813 GCA_963809025.1 uncultured Alphaproteobacteria bacterium
TCGTGACGAAGCTGCGGCAAAGCCCGCTGGCCCACGATTTTTCCATCCAGGAAACACCGCGCGCCCTTCACCAGCCCTACCTCGCGCCCGACGGGACGCCCAAGGACCAGTTCTTCACCGAGCCAACCGGCGTGTTCAACACGGCGGAGCTGCTCATCAACCAGATGGGGTTGACCCCGGGGGTGAAGCATGGCGACGGTCCGGGCCTGCACGTGGCCCTGAACAGCTACGTCGAGGACGTCCAGAACCACGGGGACCACTTCGAGCTCGTCACCCGCAACACGCTGAGCGGCCAGATCCGGACGTTCAGGGCGGTCACCGTCGTCCTCGCCGCCGGCTCGATCGAGAGCCCCAAGCTGCTGCGTCGCTCGAGCCTGTATCCATGGTTGCCGGACCACGCGAAGTCCCAGGTCGGACGCGGGCTCACCGATCATCCGACCTCGACCGAAATCAATACGTTCGTCACGAACATCGACAATGTTCCGATCCCGAAGACTTCCCACGCCAAGATCATTTTCCATTCGCGGGGCCTTCGCGACGGAAACGAGGTTCGCTATCCGTTCAACGTGGAGATGAACATCAATCACGAGTACTGGCACCTGCGGGACAACGATCCGAACGCGCCCGATGCCGGCGGCTTCTCGACGAACACCAGCGCCGGTCCGTCGCGCCTCGATATCAAGTTCAGCTTCGGCAATTGCCTGGACGACGCGAACGAAGTCAAACCTGCTCCGCCTTTTGGCTATGTTCCGGAGATCGTGTTCCGGAACCTGAGCTGGATGGATCACCTGGCCGGATCGCGCTTCCCCGCCCTGGCTGGATGGAACAAGAATTTCGGGCAGATCTTTGCGGTGATGAACGAGGTCACGCACCAGATCTTCTCGCAGTTCCAGATCAGCGGACAGCCAGCCCGTCCGGAGAATGACGTGTGGTTCGGTCAAGGCGGCAAGGGCTTTGGCTGGGGGACCGTTCATCACGCGGCCGGGACGCTGCGCATGCCGTACAAATCGAGCCACAGCGGTGCCTTCGACTTCGGGACGATCGTCGACCAGGACCTGCGCGTGGCGGGCACGCAACATCTCTACGTCTGCGACATGTCGGTCATGCCGTTCAGCTCGGCGGCCAATCCTGTCCGCACCCTCGTCGCTCTGGCGCTGCGCCTGTCCAGACACTTCGGGTGAAGCGAAGCCCGTATCCGAATTGGGCCAGAAGCCAACATAAGGAACGCGCGACCGCGACCCAAACGATGTGGGGTCGATCCGCCGCAACGTCGCGCGAGTGTGCGTAAAGTCACATTCAGGCCGCATATCTTGTTGCTAGAAACGCATATCGCGGTGACGCCTTTCAGAAGCTTCTTGGTTAGGGCTTCACCTGACTAATCCACTGGGCGCAAGTCGTATGACCCCTCCAGTGCCGACCAGACCAATCATCGTGCCTGCTTTGCTTGCTCTCGCGAGGTGAAGCGACCCTTCGTCCACAGCTTACCGGCTTGGAATCGACGCGCACTTCCTACCCGGCGGCCTGGCCTCGTCGTCAGCGGCAACGCGGTCCCTTCAAGGGAGGGAGGAACGACATGGCCAAGATGATCCGTCGTCGCACAGCCATCGCTACAGCGATTGCAGCCGGCGCCCTCGCTGCCCCAATGCAGGGCTGGGCCAAGGGAAGTTATCCCACCAACAGGGCCCATCGCATCGTGGTGCCGTTCGCGGCCGGTGGTACCGCCGACGGCCTCGGTCGCGTTGTTGCCCAGATCCTAAACGACTCAATGAGCTCGACCTTTGTCACCGAAAACTGGACCGGGGCAGGCGGCAACCTCAGTGCGGAGATCGTCGCCAAGGCACGGCCCGACGGGCAAACTCTTCTGCTAGGCACGGTCGGTACCGCCGTCACCAACCAATACCTCTACAAGAACATCTCTTATGACTGCGATTGGAGTTTCACGCCCATAGCGCTCGTCGCCGAGCTAGCGAACGTCGTCGTCGTGCATCCGACCTTCCCGGCCAGTACATTCGAGGAGTTCGTCGAGTACTGCAAACGACGGGGACCCGACCAAGTCAGTTACGGCTCGCCCGGAATAGGCGCAACCGGTCACCTGGCGATGGAATATCTGCAGAGCCAAGCAGGCATCAGGCTGAGGCACGTGGCGTATGGCAGCAGATCACGGATGAGCAAGGATTTGCTGGCCGGTAACATCCTGGTCGCGATGGACAATCTGCCGCCCTACCTGAGGCACGTCCAGTCAGGGGCGTTGCGAGCATTGGGCGTGAGCTCGGCGAAGCGATGGTTCGCCGCGCCCGATGTGCCGAGCATTGCGGAGCGGGGCTACCCTGATTTCGAGGCCTCGCTCTGGTGGTACATCGCGGCTCCTGCAGGCACGCGGCTTGAGCTTGTGAAGAAGCTTTCGGATGAGATCGTGAAGGGAATCAAATCTGAGACGGCCATCCAGAAGATCCGGGAATCCGGTGCCTCGGAGCGCCCTGGCAACACCGAGGATCTCGCACAGCACATAGCTGCCGAACGGATCAAGTGGAAGAAGGTAATCGAGGCGGCCAAGCTGGAGCCGCAATGATGGCCGCTACGCCTGCGGCTTGAGGAACGACCGCAGGAAGAGCCGTGGAAGGACTTCGGCTGACGCGCCCGCCGTGCGACGGGCGCGCCCCTGCTTCGGGTCCGGCTCAGGTCCGCGGCGGCAGGGGAATCCGGGCCGTCGACAGCTTGGCCTCGAGCACGAGGATGCCCCGCGCCGTATTGCCGGCCTGGCATTCGGCCATGGCGGCGGCAGCCTCCTCGTCGGCCTGCGGGGTCCGGTAGTCGCGATACCGGGCACTGAGCGCCGCGCAAGAGGCCGCGTCGTTCGAGCGGGCCACCGCCCCACCGGGCGGCCTCGCCGTTCAGCCCTCCAGCGCCGCCTCGAGGCGACCCTGGCGGATCGCCTTGACCTGCCGCCAACGCCTTCAGCCGCAAGGCCTTCCATTGACGAAAACGCCCCCCTTGCGATAAATCGCGCGATAAGGAACAACGGCTGATGTCGCGCTTGGTCCTTCTGGCCTTCATCCTTGCCTTCCCAGCACATGCGCAGACGGACGACGACACTGCCGTCAGGACGAGCGCGAGGCCACGCTTCCAGGTCGTCGACGGCGACACGGTGAAGTTCGGGTCGCAACTCGTGCGGCTGCTCGGTATCGACGCTCCCGATCGGGGTCAGACCTGTGACGACGGCCAATGGCATCCCGCACCACTGGCGAAAAAAGCCCTCGAGGCGTTCATCGCCGGGCGCCCCGTGACCTGCAAGCAGATCGACACCAACTCGACGAGCGGCCCCCCTGTCGCTCAATGCCATGCCGGCAACGACGACCTGCAGGCGATGATGGTGTTGGCCGGATGGGCCTGGTCGTTCGGGCCTTACGGCAGTCGCTACGCTCCAGAGGAGCAAGAGGCCGTCGGCCAAAAGGCGGGCGTGCACGGCCATCGCTGCGTGCCGGCCTGGGAATGGCGAGCCCAGCCGCGCGCCCGGACCGGGCAGTAAGTGCAAGGCAGCAGACAGGTCAGCAACTGTGCCGGCTCCATTTGCCGGACTACTCCGCCGCCGCCCTCTCGAGGCTGATCTTGCGCACGACGTAGCCGGTGCGTGACGATCCCTCGACGATCTTCTGGCGATGCCACTCGCGCCATGTGCGGCTGACGCTTTCACGCGCCACGCCCGCCATGGCGGCGAGGTCGGCTTGCGTTATCCTGTGCCGGATCAGGATTTGTCCCGGTCCCGCCTCCTCGCCGAGCAGGCGGGCGAACTGGAGCAGCGCGCGGGCCACGCGCGCGCGCACCGTCAGGAAACTCGACGCCGCCAGGTCCTCGTCGGAATGGCGCAGGCGGGCGGCCAGCGTCGTCATGATATCGACGTAGAGCTCGGGGTGCCGGCGCAGCATGTCAGTGAAAGCGGAGCGGCTGATGAAGGTGAGCTCGCAGTCCCTGACTGCCTGGACGCTCGCCGACCTCGGCAGGCCATCGATCATCGCCAGCTCGCCCACGATCGCACCCGGCCCCAGGAGGGCGAGAATGCGCTGCTCACCCGTGGCCGAAGCGACGCAGACCGCGAGCACGCCGTGGCGCAGCCAATAGCAGCCGTCGCCCGTGTCGCCTCGCTCGAACAACGTCTGGCCTTCGCGCAGCTTGAGCATCCTCTCGCCGGCCAGCAGCTTGCTGGCGATGTCGCGCGGAAGCGCGGACAGCAGGTGAGACCTGATTTTTGGTGTGGTTGGCGAAGAATCCAGCGCGTCCCCCGTACGTCGCATTCCTAAAAAAGACAATGGCATGTGACAAACCGACTCGATTGATTGCTTTCGGTAAGCAATGTGTGCGATCACAAGATTGTCACAGGTCGTCGCTAAACATCACGGCCCGGCGAAGGCCCGGATTCTCCCCCTGGATCCGACAAATATAATGAAAACTCCGACAGTTCACTCATTACGTCGAAGGTATGTCATGGCAGGGGAGATCATCGAGTTTCGGCTGCACCACAAGCTCAAGGGGGGGCGGCTCCATCATCACCAGGCGGTGGCGCGCGGTCGCGCCGGACAGGCGAGGCTCGACCAGCAAATTGCCCGCATTTCGGGCCTGCTGGGCGAGCTGGAGGACCTGGCCAGCAGCGCCGGGGAGCTGCCGCCGCCGATCCTGGCCCGAGCACGCGCCAGAATCGCGGAAACCAGCAGGATCCTCCCGCCGCGCAAGCGATCCGCGGCGAGTACCGAACCGGAAGAGCACAGCGAAGCCGATCCTCAGCCCGACATCGATCGCGGACTGCTCGAGAGGATGTACCGCGCCTTCGATACGCCCCTCGACATGCCCCTTGACGGGCCCCTCGACGCGCCCCTCGGCGGGCACGCCCGCAGCGACAGGGGCTCGGTCGACGGCGGCCTACCGGACCTGCTCGCCTGAGCCCTGACCGGCTGGCACAGCCGGAGGGCTCCTGGCAGACGTTCGGCCGAAGCGGCTGGCGCGCGCCGGTGTTTGCCGACTGGCGGCGCGGCTAGACCGCCTCACGTCCGACGGCGGAGCGGGACGCGGCGCCGGCGTGGTACCGTCCCACGCCATGGTGAAGGCTCCGCTGCGCACGATCGTTCTGGTCAATGACCGCCTGCAGACGGGCTACCGCTACCGCCGCTCGGCCCCCGTGGGCCGCGGCTTCGATCCCACGTTCAAGCCCGACCTCACACCCAGGGAAATGCTCGAGCTTGGCGTCTTCTGCGGCAAGTACATGACGGACTGTCGCGAGGAGTTTCCGGCGAGCTGGTTCAAGCGCGCCAAGCTCGCGTCCTCTCGGCGCGATTGCTCGCTGAACTACTTCGGCGTCGATGCCAGCCAGCCGCTCCCGGAATGGCGGCGCAAAGGCTGGATCCATCCCGACGACCCGCGGGGCTGGTTCCAATGGTACTGCCGCTACCATATGGGCCGCCGCATGCCGGACGAGGACAGGCGACAGATCGGGCGCTGGAACGCCTTCCGCCGCCATGCCGCGCAGGTCCGGGCGAACTGCGAGCCGGGCGATCGATTCTGCCGGCCCCGGCAGCGCCAGGCCTTGCTGCAGTGGGCCTACGACAGCCGCACGATGTAGACCGATCTTCAGCGGCCGCCGGACGCCGCCGCGTGGCATCGACCCGGGTTCATTGCCCCAGCGAGCAAGCGCCCAAGCTCGCCTGCCTGGACGACAGGAGGCGAAGTTGCCGATCCAAAAGTCGGCGATCGACGTACAGCGGCTCCGCGGATCGCGGGCACGGCGAACAGCACGGCGTTGAGCACCACCGCTGACGCCGGCTTTCTCGCAGGGTCCCCGCCGACTCTCACGGCTTCGTCACCCGCGACGGTGCGAAAGCTCACAGTCCCCGCGCGCGCGGCGGACGACCCTCCGCCTGCCCTCCTACGCCAAGGCTTCGGAGGGCATGCCCTCCTCACACCCAAGCCCTCAAGCGGTGAACCGCCATGAACAACTGTCGCCAATGCCTTCAGCCGCAAGCCGTCTCCGCCGGTGTGCCGTTTCGGCAACTTCCCGCGGCATTCGCGTCGATGGCGCCCGAAACGCTTGTTCGTCGCGATGACGCCAAGCTTCCGGCGCAAAGGGATTGTGGGCTTCGGGTGTAGGGCTCCATCGTCAAACGGGGATTTTCACGCATGGCTCGCAAGTGTGCGAAAGCGAGCGCCGCCGGCAACGCCGCGAACGGCGGCCGCCGGCTGGTCGTCGTCGTGGCGTTCGACGTCGTCAATTTCAGCGCCCTCGTCGAGGCCGACGAGGAGCGCGTGCTGGGCGCGTGGCGCGCCCTGCGCCAGGCGATCGATCCGCTGATCACAGCGGGCGGCGGGCGCATCTTCAAGGCGCTGGGCGACGGGCTGCTGGTCGAGTTCATCGGCCCGGTCGACGCCACGCGCGCCGCACTGGCCGTGCAGGCGGCGGTGGCGCAGGCGGCCGTCACGCAGGGCACGGCGGTGCGGCTCGAGCTGCGCTGCGCCATCCACATGGGCGAGGTCACCGTCGAGGGCACCGACCTTTTAGGCGACGGCATCAACATCGTGTCGCGCCTGCAGGAGCATGCGCCGATCGGCGGCGTGCTGGTGTCGGCGGCGGTGATGGACCTGATCGCCGGCCGCCTCGAGGAGCCGATCGAGGAGCTGGGGCCGCTCAAGCTGCGCAACATGACCCGGCCGATCCACGCCTATGCCGTCGGGCCGCGCGGCTGCACGGCGGCGGCGACGGGGCCCGGCGCGCCCCTCGGGTCTGGGGCATCGCCGATCGTCGACAGCTTCCAGCGCCGGCGGCCCTCGATCGCCGTGCTGCCGTTCGTCGACCAGACCGAGGACGGCGGCGCCTCGTGGTTCTCCGACGGGCTGGTCGAAGCCATCATCGCGGCGCTGTCGTGCCTGCCCGAGCTGATCGTGATCAGCCGCGCCTCGGTGCTGCGCTATCGCGGCCAGGTGCACGAGCCGCAGCGCGTGCGGCGCGAGCTTGCCGTGCGCTACATGCTGACCGGCAGCGTGCACCGCTCCGGCGACAAGGTGCGCCTGTCGGCCGAGCTCTGCGACTGCGAGAGCGGCACGGCGATCTGGACCGACCGCTTCGCCTGCGCCGCCGCCGACCTCTTCGAGCTGCAGGACGAGCTGTCGGCCCGGGTGGCGGCGACGATCGCGCCGCAGGTGCAGGAGAGCGAGCTCCGGCGCGTGATCCGAAAGCATCCCGAGAGCCTCGACGCCTACGAGTGCGTGCTGCGCGGCCTCGACCTGCTCTACCGCGTCGAGGACGACCCCTCCTCCTCTGGGCCCTGGCAGAAGGCGCTGCCGCTGTTCGAGCGCGCGATCGCGCTCGATCCGCGCTATGCCGCGGCCTATGCGCTGGCCGCGACCTGCCACGGCGAGCGCTTCTACGAGGGCACCTCGGCCGATCCGCAGGCCGACCACACGGAAGCCGAGCGGCTGAGCCGGCTGGCGCTCTCGTACGACCGCTTCGATCCCCTGGCGCTGTCGTTGTGCGGCCATATCCGGTCGTGGCTGTTCCACGACTACGACCATGCGATCGAGCTGTTCGACCGGGCGCTGGCGGCCAATCCCAGTGCCGCGATCGCGTGGGCGCGCTCGAGCGCCACCTTCAGCTACATCGGCGAGACGCGCGAGGCGCGCCGCCGCGTCGAGATCGGGCTCCGCCTCTCGCCCTACGACGCGCATGTCTTCTTCTCCTATGGGCTGGTCGGGCTCGCGGCCTATGCCGGCGGCGACTATGCCGAGGCGGCGTCGTGGGGACGGCGCGCCATGACGCTCAATCCGCGCTTCGTCGGCAACCTGCGCTTTCTCGCCGCCAGCCTGGCGGCCAGCGGCCAGTTCAAGGAGGCGCATGAGGTCGGCTGCGCGCTGCTGCGGGTCAACCCGAGCTTCAGCGCCGCCAAGTTCGCGGCCGGGCATGCGTTCAAGGATGCCGACAAGCGGCGGCTGTTCGGCGAGCACCTGGTGCTGGCGGGGCTGCCGGAGTAGCCGATGCGCAACATCGATTCGTCTCGCTCCGCGGCAGGATTCTTTTCTGTCGCGGCCGCCACCGACCAGCGCCTGCACCGTTGTTCGACAGTCCCGGTGGGCAATGACTCGTGGAAACTCTAGTCATGGGACGCAATATCTAGTAGGAATGCACCTCCTTGGACTGCTTCCCTCGGGCAGGTCGCATGGCAACGAAACGAAACCACAGTGGCGCGCCGTCCGGCAGGGCGATAGGTTCCGGCTTATCCAAACCCGTCGAAGGTCGCAGCCGCGACTGGCCAAAGCTGGACGATAACCGGAGCAGGTGCTTCGGTTCGTCGGCAACCGACGGAGCGTTTGAGCGGAGAAGCACTGTGCGGCCCAAGAAACTCGAAGTCGGCGTAACCTACGTCCTGAACGAGACGACCGAAGACGCGCTGGCCAAGCGCGGTGAACGGCACGCCTGGTCGCGAAATGGCCTGCTGCCGCGCAACAAGCTCAAGCTGAAGTTGACCAAGAAGCAGAACAAGACGCTGCAGACGCCGTCTTACATGCGCTGACCCCGAGCCGTCCCGGTTGCCGCTCCCTGGCGCGGAAGACCAGGCAGCATGCCAAACGCTCGGTATGATATCAGTCCCGAGACCCTCCACGATCTGGAGGACGCTCGCTTCTTCATCGAGTTCTTCTCCGATCATGCCGAGCGAGTCGTCGCGCTGCACGGCGCAAACGCGGAATTTCACAAGAGCCGCCTGACGTACGCTTTCATCCAGGCCACCAGAGGTTTGGCGGGTATGGCGACCGAAATCGACGGCGCGCTCGAGACGACGTCCGAACCCGACAACTTCAAGCGCAGCGGCTACATCTGCTTCTGGCTGCGCCGCGCCAAGCCGTTCGTCTATGCCTTGCCGGTGCGCCAGTTCCGCGATGGCAGCAAAGAGCGAGACGCTCAGAGCCTGTTCTGCCGCCATCACAACGAGGTCTTCGCCTTCGACCTGATGTTCCGGGTGTGCGCCGCTTACGAAGGCGCTGCCCGTGGCGACGCGACCCTGGCAACGGCGAGCCTCGACCGGTTCTATCTGAACGACGTGTGCGTCTCGCTGACGAACAACAGCGTTTCGCCGCAGTCGATGTATCTCGTCTATCGCTCGCTGTTCGAGACCGTCGGGTGACCATGAGCGGCACTTACGGCGGAGTTTACGCCGCCTCCAGTGCCGCGCTCCCAGCAAAGACAGATCTCCTGAACGTATCTGTGGCTTAGCGCACATAACGCGCCGAAAGGGCATGCGACTCTGGGCGCGTCTTGAAGGGGAATGCACGACGTGCACGACGTGGTCCTGGTCGACGATGACGCGCTTTATCGCGAGGCCCTGTCGGCGGACCTGGCCGACCGGGGGTTTGCGGTTTCGGGCTTTGCCGATGCGCCGTCCTTCCTCGCGGCCCTCGGCAACGGCATCGCGCCACAGGTCGCGCTGCTCGACTGGGGCCTGCCGCAGATGTCCGGCTTCGAGCTGATGGGCGTCCTCAGGGAGCGCGGCATCGGACTGCCGGTCGTCTTCCTGACCGGGTACTCGTTCGTCGAGCGGGAACTGCGCGCGCTCGACCGCGGCGCCGTCGACTTCGTCGACAAGGCGCGCGGGACGGAGGTGCTGGCCCGCCGCCTGCGCGTGATCATCGAGGCGCAGCGGGTGCTCGCCCCTGCCGCCGGCACGACGGCGCTGGAGGCCGAGCGTCACGGCGACATCGCCCTGCATCCCGCCACGGCGCGCGCCCTGTGGCGGCAGCTCGATGTCCACCTGACCATCACGGAATACAAGATCGTGGCGCTGCTGGTCTCGCGCAAAGGCGAGCCCCAGACGTACCGCGCGCTCTACGACGCGGCCCACTATGCCGGCTTCGTTGCCGGCAGCGGCGAGCAGGGCCATCACACCAATGTCCGGTCGCTGGTGAAGCGGATCCGGCGAAAATTCCTGGCCATCGACCCAGCCTTTGCGGAGATCGAGAACGTGGCGCAGGTCGGCTATCTGTGGCGCGAGACGCCATAGACGCCGCCTGCCCGGCGCTCCTGCGGTTTGTGATCGATCAGGCCCCGATCGACGTCGCCATCCTCGCGATGCCATCCTGGTCGAGATCGTTCAGCGGCTGGCTACGGGCTAGTCCCGACGAGGCGGCCGAGCTTCTGCACCAGCACGTCGATGCCGCAGGTCTTGTCGATGAAGTCGACGGCGCCGGCCTCGATCGCCTGGCCCTCGCGCTCGTCGCTGGACCGCCCGGTGAGAAAAGCGACCGGCAGCCCGCAGCCCTGCGCGCGCAAGGCGCGCAGCACGTCGAGGCCCGACATCTGCGGCAGGCTCCAGTCGATCAGCACCGCCCCGGCCTCGAGGCCGGCCTGCACGGCGGCGAGCAAAGCGGCGCCATCGGCGAAGGCCACGACCGCATAGCCGCGATCCTCGAGGTCGGCCGCCATGACCTCGCGGTAGAGGTCGTCGTCATCGACCAGGACAATGCGGGTGGGCACGTGTGAGCATAGTCCGGCGGGGTGGGCCTGCGGTAGGCTCATGCTGACAAGTTTCAATCCCAGGGGCTTGGGCCTCGCGGTCGGAGCCGTAACGGAGCGGGTGCGTGCCTCCCGATCAATACAACGTCGTCGCCAACTCGACCTTCCTCGATGCCTTCGGCGCGGTCGATGTCGGGGCCAACACCGGAAACGACGTCGCGACGGCCCAAGCGCTTTCGAAATGGCACAAGTAGTCTATTCGCAGAACGCTACGTCAAACATCGAACGGCTTCATCGATTCCTGGCGGAAACGAACCCCGACGCAGCAGCGCGTAGGTCAACGCCATCCTCGACCGGCTGGACACCCTGGCGCGCTTTCCACGCTCGGGTCCGGTCGATCCAGACCGACCCTCCTTCGCTGCTTCCGCAGGAGCGAAGGAGGGAGACGCCTAAGCCGCCACCGCGAGCCCGGTCGTCTCGTCGACGCCGGTCTTGAGGTTGATGCACTGCACCGCCGCGCCCGAGGCGCCCTTGCCGAGGTTGTCGAGCGAGGCCACGGCCAGGATCTGCTCCTCGGCCTCGTTGCCGTAGACGGCGAGCTCCATGGTGTTGGTGTCGACCAGCCGGTCGGCCCGCAGAAACCGGTCGCGCTCCAGCCACTTGCGGTCGGCGAGCGGCCGCACCGGCACGAAGGTTTCGCCGGCATAGTAGTCGGCGAGCACGCCGTGCACGTCCTTGGCGCTCACCTTCCTGGCCACGATGTCGCGCGTCAGCGGCACCATCACCAGCATGCCCTGGGCGTAGTGGCCGACCGAGGGCACGAACAGCGGCGCGTGCTTGAGATGGGAGTACTTCTTCATCTCCGGCACGTGCTTGTGCGTGAGCTCCATGCCGTAGAGGCCGAACGGCTCGACGCCGGGCTGCTCGTGGACGGCGATCAGCTCCTTGCCGCCGCCGGTGTAGCCCGAGACGCCGAACACCGCGGGCGCGGAGTTGGCGCGCACGATGCCGGCATCGACCAGCGGCCGCAGGATGGCGATGGCGCCCGTCGGATAGCAGCCCGGGTTGGAGATGCGGTTGGAGGCCAGAAGCTTCTGGCGATGGTCCTTGGCCATCTCGGGGAAGCCGTAGGTCCAGCCGTCGGCCACGCGATGGGCCGTGCTGGCATCGATCACGACGGTGTCGGCATCGCCCAGAGCGGCCACCAGCTCCTTGGCCGCGGCATCGGGCAGGCAGAGCACGGCGATGTCGGCCGACTTGGCGATCTCGGCGCGCTTGCCGAGATCCTTGCGATCGGCCATCGGCAGCTCGAGCAGCTCGATGTCGGGCCGGTCCTTCAGCCGGTCGAGGATCTGCAGGCCGGTGGTGCCGTGCTGGCCGTCGATGAAGATTTTAGTCTTGTTGCTGCTGGTCATGGTCTTCTCTCTCGCAAACTTTTAGGCCCTATTGGGTCTCTTGGGGAAGGGCCGACTGGAGAAGAAGGAAGGGATGGAAGCCGCCTGATCTCTCCAGCGGCTTCGATACGGCGCGTCTGTTACGCGCGCGCGTCTTCACACCGCTTCGAAGAGCGGCGGCGTCGCGACCGGAGGAGGGCGAACGGCGTCATGATGGGCGCATATTTCATCGCGGGCCTCCGATGTCAAGGTGTAGGCTGCGCAATCTTCTACGGGAGCCAGCCATGAGCCAGTCCGCCCACCCCGCCCCTCATCCCGACGGCCTCTCCATGCTGGAGAAGCGCACGATCGAGGCCGAGATCCTGAAGGAGGTCTACCTCACCCTGAAGGAGAGCCACGGCGAGGCGGTCGCCAGGAAGACGATTGCCGAGTCGGTGCGCCGCTCAGCCATTGAGCAGGCGCGCGCCTTCGCCGCCGCGGCGCCGGGCGGCACGTCGCTGAAGGCGTTCCAGGACGTGATGCCGCTATGGACCAAGGGCGGGGCGCTCGAGATCGAGGTCAAGGAGCAGGGCGCCGAGACCTTCACCTTCAACGTCGTGCGCTGCCGCTACGCCGAGACCTACAAGGCGATGGGGCTGGGCGAGATCGGCCACCTGCTGTCGTGCAACCGCGACGGCGCGTTCTGCGAGGGCTACGACCCCAAGCTCAAGCTCGAGCGCACGCAGACCATCATGCAGGGCGCCAGCCACTGCGATTTCAAGTATCGATACGAGAGGTAACGGCACCCCACCGTCCTCCCGACCGGAGCGCGCAGGCTCGCCATGTCCCGGCCAAGAACCGATCTCCGCTTCGTGAAACTGCATGTCGCCGCGCTTCTGGTGGCGGCTCTCTCGGCGACGGCGACGCCGGTCGCCGTTGCCCAGACCTTCGTCAGCCAAGGGCCCGGCCTCAGCATCGGACCTGCCGGCGAGATCCAGAGCCGCGACGCGCCGCCCAACGGCACGGTCGGCGCGGCGATCCAGGCCGTGCTGCCGCATCCGACCGATCCCAACACGATGTATGTCGGCGGCACCAACGGCGGCATCTGGGTGACGCGCAACGGCGGCGCGAGCTGGACGCCGCTCAGCGACAAGCAGCGCTCGCTGTCGATCGCCAGCCTCGCCTTCGATCCGACCGACGCCAGCCGCGGCACGCTGATCGCCGGCATCGGCATCACGTCCAACGGCCTGATCGGCGGCGGCAACGTCGAAGGCCGCGGCGGCGAGCGCATCGGCGTGCTCTACAGCACCAACGGCGGCACGTCGTGGAACGAGCTGGGCGGGACGGCACTCGCCAACAAGAGCATCGTCGGCGTGGCGGCGCGCGGCAGCACGCTGCTGGCGGCGGCGGCCGAGCCGCACGATGCGGCGGCGGCCGGCGGGCTCTACCGCAGCGTCAACGGCGGCGGCTCGTTCGACCTGGTGAGCGGCACGCGCGGCCTGGCGAACGGCCCGGTGTCGTCGCTGGCGGGCGACGGCGCCGACCGCAACGTCTTCTACGCCGCCGTCAGCGCCACCGGCATCTACAAGAGCAGCAACGGTGGCGCCGACTGGACGCCGGTCCTGTCGCTCGGCGCCAACCGCATCGCCCGGGTGGCGACCGGCCCCAACGGATCGATCGCCGTCGGCGTCTACGACAGCTCGAGCGGCAACCCGACCAGCGGCAGGCTGGTCGAGGTCCATCATTCGCGCGACGGCGGCGCGAGCTGGCTGCCGCTCGCCGTGCCGCAGATCAATTTCGGCGGCCAGGCCTCGACCGACTTCGCCATCGCCGTCGATCCGGTGAACCCCGACATCGTCTACGTCGCCGGCGATCGCATCGCCGAGGGGCCGTTCACCGTGACGGCCTACCGCATCGTGCGGCGGGCCGACGGCACGTCGGTCGCCGAGACGCTGACCGACCAGGGCACCAGCGACGGTTCGACGACGCATGCCGACGCCCGCACGTTGGTGTTCGACGCGCTGGGGCGATTGATCCAGGGCGGCGACGGCGGGCTCTATTTCCGCACCAACCCCAGCGGCATCGGCGTGTGGCGCGGGCTCAACAACCCGGCGCTGTCGCTGCGCGAGCCCTATGCCGTGGCCTACGATTCGATCAGCCGCCGGCTGGTGATGTCGGCGCAGGATACCGGCTCGGCCTACCAGAGCGTGCCCGGCAGCTCGAGCTACAGCGCCGTCGGCGGCGGCGGCGACGGCGTCAATGCCGTGGTCAACGACACGACGCTGCGCAGCGATGGCCGCAGCGCGATCTACCTGACGTCGCAGAACCTGGCGCCGCTGACGCGCCTCATCGTCGATGCCAGCGGCCGCGTGCTGTCGTCCTATACCTTCGGCACGCGGCAGGACATGAGCGACCTGATCGGCATCGTCGCGGACGACTTCTCGGCGACGCCGCGGCGGGTGCCGGTGAAGTCGCTGCCCTTCTCGAGCCGGATCGTGCTGAACCGCGTCGATCCGCAGATGATCGCGCTCGGCACCAACTACGTCTACACCACGGTCGATCAGGACGCCGCGGCCCAGGAGCTGACGCTCACCAACCTCGCGACGGCGGGCAGCCCGGTCGGGCCGATCTCGGCGCTGGCCTACGGCACCAACGACAACATCAATGCCGTGCTGGCTGGTTCGGGGCCGGCCTTTGCCGGCGACCCCGGCAGGCTATTCCTCAGCAGCACGGGCGCGGCGGGTTCACTGACGCAGCTCACGCAATACGCCGGCGCGGCGCCGACCTCGGTGGTGTTCGATGCGCGCGCCTTCAGCCGATTCTTCGCTGCCGACACCGCGCGGGTATGGGGCACGGTCGATACCGGCAGCAACTTCACCGACCTGACGCCCAACCTCGCGCCGCTCAGCATCATCCGGCCGACCAGCGTCGAGTTCGTCTCCAGCAACGGCGTCGAGGCGCTGCTGGTCGGCGGGCTGAACAGCGTCGCCAATGCCCAGAGCCCGATCGCCGCCGCCGACAGCGACGCCAACGGCGCCCTCGCCAACTGGCGCGCCTTCGGCGTCGGCCTGCCCAACACCATCGTCAACCAGATGAGCTACAACCCCTTCGCCGACGTGCTGGCGGTGAGCCTGTTCGGGCGCAGCGCGTGGCTCTTGTACGACGTGACGGCCTACTTCCCGACCGCGCTCGAACTGCGCTTCGGTCTGGCCGACAACGATTCGGCGCCCGACGCCTCGTTCCTGACCGACGGCGCCTATGCCAGCCGCAACCTGGTGAAGTACGGCTACGGCACGCTCACCGTCGACGGCACGGCGACCTACAGCGGCCAGACCAACGTGGTGGGCGGGCGGCTGAACGTGAACGGCGACATCACGCGCTCGAGCGACGTGCTGGTCGGTCCCGGCGGCATTTTGGGCGGCATCGGCTTCGTGCCGTCGACCCTGGTGGCGGGCACGCTGGCGCCCGGCAATTCGATCGGCACCATCACGGTCAACGGCAATCTCGCGTTCACACCCGGCAGCATCTACCAGGTCGAGGTCGCCGGGACGACGGCGGACCGCACCAACGTCACCGGCACCGCCACACTGGCCGGCACGACCCAGGCGCTGTTCGCGCCGGGGACGGTCTCGCGCAGCTACACCATCCTGTCGGCCGCCGGCGCTCTCAATGGCACGTTCCAGAACCTGACCTCGGTTGGCTTGCCCGGCTTCCTGAGCCCGAGCCTGGGCTATGGCGCGACCGACGTGACGCTCAACCTGCAATCGACGATGACGGCTACGCCGGGACTCGGCGGCAACCAGCTGTCGGTCGCGCGCGCCCTCGACACGGCGTTCAACGCCGGGCCCGGGCTTGGCGCCATGCCAGGCCTGTTCGGCCTCTCGAGCGGACAGTTGCCGGCGGCGCTGGAACTGCTGTCGGGCGACAATGCCAGCGTCGGCCAATCGACGGCGATCACCGTCGGCGGGCAGTTCGCGGCATTGCTGGCCAACCGCGCCACCACGCGGCGGGCCGAGGAACAGAGCGCGTGGCTCGCCGGCTGCGCCACGCCGGGCGCGACGGCGTGCGATGCGCCCGATGGACCGCGCAACTGGAGCGCCTGGGGCACGGCATTCGGCGGCGCGCAGTGGTTCAACGCCGATCCGGTGACGGGCAGCAACGCCGCCCAGCAGACGATCGGCGGCGGTGCCTTCGGCGGCGACTATCGCGTCGGCCCGCAGACGCTCTTAGGCATCGCGGTCGGCCTCAGCGGTTCCAACTATTGGGTCGGCGCCACCGGCGCCAACGGCCGCGCCACCGGCGTGCATGTCGGCCTCTATGGCCAGCACGACTGGCAGAGCGTCTACGTCAACGCCGCGCTGGCCTACAGCCGCTTCGACGGCAGCGCCATCCGCCCGATCAACGGCATCGGCACGCCGGAGACCGCGAGGTCGTCGGCGGTCTCCAGCCAACTCGCCGGCCGCGTCGAGATCGGCCGGCCCTTCGAGGTCGCCCGCTTCGACGGCGGCGCGCTCGGGCTGACGCCGTTCGCCGCCGTGCAGCCCGCCGTGCTGTGGACGCCGGGTATCGACGAATGGAGCGTGACGGCGACCGGCTCGCCCGGCGTGTTTGCGCTCAACTACCAGGCGCAGTCGACGGGCTCGCTGCCGACGTTCCTCGGCGTGCAGCTCGATGCCACGACCGAGCTGAACTCGCGGCCGCTGACGGGATGGATCCGGGCTTCCTGGGTGCACGAGTTCATGACCAGCCGCAGCGTCACGGCGGGTTTCACGGTGCTGCCGGGCAGCACGTTCACCGTCGACGGTGCGCGCGCCGCCAGCGACGCCGCCCGCTTCGACTTCGGCGTCAAGTACGCCGTCGGCAGCCAGACCTCGCTGTTCGCCAACGGCAACGTCGAGCTGTCCGACCGCGGCCAGAGCCTCGCCGGCACCGCCGGGCTGCGCATCGTGTGGTGACGCGCGCTGCCGTCCTCCTCGTGTTCCGCTACGTTCACGGCGGCCGGGACGACGGCAATAGGCTGCAAGTTTCCTAGCACTTCTCCTCAGATACAGCTCAGCCAGGTGATCAAGCAGGATGCGCCGCGCTGCGGCGTCGCGTAGAAGGAGAACAAGAAAGAAGCCTGGAACGAGCGCGTAGCGTTGGGGGGAGTAAATGGGCATCGGCAGGATTCGCGCGGCGGCCTGGCTGGCTGCGCCGCTTCTCTGTTCCGTCTCGACGGCAGCGCTGGCGCAGGCGCTCAACTACACGACCTTCGGCAACCCCGGCAGCGTGGTGACCACGGTCACCGGCATTCGCGGCAACGGCATGACCGGCGACTTTACCATCGGTACCGGCGGCGCCACCGCCGGCGTGCTCTACACCTTGCCGTCGCTCACCCCGGCGCCCTACCCCAACGCCTCGGCGCCACCCGTCAACTTCACCGGCGCCACCACCAACACGCCCTACGGGCTGAGCTTCGGCTCGGCCAGCGGCATCATGCGCGGCACCGGCAGCTACAAGACAGCGGCCAACGGCAGCGGCGATCTCGGCTATCTCTTCGACGGCGCCAACGCGCCCGGCCAGCAGCTCACGACGCTGCGCGGCGCCGCCAACGCCTTCAACACGATCGGCCACTCGACCTTCGGCAACCAGCTCGTCGGCAACTGGGACACCGGCAACGCCGCCGTCGGCAACGCCTTCCTCTACAACATCGCCAGCGGCTCGATGACGACCATCAACCGCCCGGGCCCCTACACCAGCACCACCGCCTACGGCGTCTACGGCAACCGCATCGCCGGCGGCTCGAGCCTCGGGCCCGGCCTGTCGCGGGCCTACATCCTCAACCAGGACACCGGCGTCTACACCGACTACGACGCACCCGGCGCGGGCACCGTGGTGACGCATTTCGAGGGCATCACCGGCGGCGGCCGCGCCAACACCTACAACCTGGTGGCCGATTCGGTCGACGGCAACGGCGTCGTCGGCTCCTGGGTCATCCATATCGACGAGAACGGGGCGGCGACCTGGATCCCGCTCGCCGTGCCGGGCGCCAGCGTGACCTCGGCCAATTCGATCTACGGCAGCACCGCGATCGGCGTCTACGTCCAGAACGGCGTCACCTCCGCCTTCATCACCACGGTTCCCGGCATCTACAACCCGATCACCAACAACGGCGCGCTGTCGACCGCCACGGCGGGCACGACGGCGCTGCAGGGCATCCAGGGCGACGACATCGTCAACAACGGCACGGTGACGACGACCGGCGCAGGCAGCGTCGGCATCAACATCAACACC
Organism: uncultured Alphaproteobacteria bacterium; assembly: GCA_963809025.1. Classification (GTDB taxonomy): domain Bacteria; phylum Pseudomonadota; class Alphaproteobacteria; order Reyranellales; family Reyranellaceae; genus Reyranella. The sequence continues at coordinate 18,127 of CAWEIE010000034.1, forward strand.
TACGGCGTCGTCACCAACAACGGCACGGTCGCCGTCAGCGGCGCCGGCAGCACGGGCGTGTTGATGAGCGGCAGCTTCAGCTCGCTCTTGAACTACGGCACGATCAACGCGGTGCCCGGCACCTTCGCGATCCAGACCGATTCGACGGCATCCGGCAGCCTGGTGCTCAACACCGGCGTGATCAACGGCGCGGTCTCGATCGCCGCGGGCTCCTCTGCCCGCTTCGAGAACAGTGGCTGGATGGGCGTCAGCGCGGCCGGCGCCGGCGTCACCCACCAGATCAGCGGCACCTTCGCCCAGACCTCGATGGGCACGCTGTCGCTGCGCGTCGCCCCCAACGGTGTCGCCGACCAGCTCGTGGTCAACGGCGTGGCGCGGCTTGCCGGCACCATGCAGACGGTGTTCCAGCCGGGCACCGGCTTCAGCAAGAGCTACAACCTGGTCACCGCGACGGGCGGCCTCACCGGCACGTTCAGCACGCTGTCGACCGAGAACCTGCCGGCCTTCCTGAGCGCCAGCCTGGCCTACGGCGGCAGCAACGTGACGCTCAACCTGCAATCGTCGCTGGGCACCCTGCCGGCGCTGGGCACCAATCAGATCGCCGTCGGCCAGGCGCTCGACGGCGCCTTCAACAGCGGCTCAGGCCTCAATGCGATGCCGGGCCTGTACAGCCTGACAGCCAACAACATCGGCTATGCGCTGACGGCCCTGTCGGGCAGCAATGCCAGCGTCGGCCAGTCCAACGCCGTGATCGCCGGCGGCCAGTTCGCGAGCCTGCTGGCCAATCGCGCGGTCACGCGCCGGGCGCAGCCCCAAACGGCGACATCGACGGCGACGGCGGAGCTTGCCGAGTGCACGGCAACCGACGCCTGCCAGGCGGGCGGCGCGGTCGCCAACTGGAGCGGCAATTGGAGTGCATGGGGCAGCGCCTTCGGCGGCGCGCAGTGGCTCAACACCGACCCCGGCACGGCCGCCCCGGCGGCGCAGCAGTCGATCGGCGGCGGCGCCTTCGGCGGCGACTACAGGGTCGGGCCGCAGACGGTGCTGGGCGTGGCGCTGGGCTTGAGCGACAACAACTATTCGGTGGGGGCGACCGGCGCCAACGGCCGCGCCACCGGCTTCCATGCCGGCCTCTACGGCATGCACGACTGGAACGGCTTTTACGCCAACGGCGCGCTGGCCTACAGCCGCTTCGACGGCAATGCCACGCGCCCGATCGCGGGCATCGGCACGACGGAGACGGCCAAGTCGTCAGCGATCGCCAACCAGTTCGCCGCGCGCCTCGAGGTCGGTCGGCCGTTCGAGTTCAGCGAGCAGCCGGGCACGCGGCTCGCCGTCACGCCGTTCGCGGCCTTCCAGCCGGTGTTCCTGTGGACGCCGGCCGTCTCCGAATCGAGCGTGACCGCGACCGGCCAGCCCGGCGTGTTCGCGCTGAACTACCAGGCGCAGAACACGACCTCGCTGCCGACCTTCCTGGGCGCGCAGTTCGACGCCACCACCCAGCTGGGCGGCCGGCCGTTCAGCGCCTGGCTGCGCGCGGCCTGGGTGCATGAGTTCAACACCTACCGCGGCGTGAACGCGGGCTTCGCCGTGCTGCCCGGCACCAGCTTCGCCGTCGACGGCGCCAAGGCCGCGAGCGACGCGGCGCGCTTCGATCTCGGCGTGAAGTACGACGTCGGCAGCCAGACGTCGCTGTTCTTGAACGGCAGCACCGAGCTGTCGTGGCGCGGCCAGAGCATCGCCGGGACGGCGGGGCTGCGCATCATGTTCTGATCGCTACGGGAAGCGACGCTCGGGAAAGACCTCGCGGATCTCCTCGATGCGTATCGAGAAGTAGGGCATGCGGAAGCGGGCGCGCTCGATCTCCAGGTCCTGGAAGCTGATGCGCGCCGATTCGTAGAACGGCCCACCATTGTCGCCGGGGAAGAAATTGCCCGAGACCTCGACAAGGGCGCCGCGCTTCAGCAGCGCAAGCGGCCCGTGCAGCGGCGACTTCGGCGTGATCTCGGCCTGGCGCATGATGGCGCCGGGGCCTGAGTTCCAGTAGGTCGGGCGCACCGAGCGCGGCGCGTTCAGCGTGGCATCGTGCAGGCGCACGAAGATGCCGCCCATGGGCGTCGATTCGGTGCCGCTCAGGATGAGGTCCCAGCCGTCGAAGGGGAGACCCTGGCCCAGGACCTGGGCGAGCTCGCCGGCACGCTCGGCCGCCAGCGTGCGCAACCGGCCAATATCGGTCTCGGCATCGGCGCGCTGGTCGTACTTCAGGAGCACGGCGCGGAACGCCGTCTGCGCGGGCGGCTCGGAGGCCGCCGGTTGAGTCCAGGCGACAGCCATCAGTGCCAGCAGGACGCTCAGCACTCTCGACACGTTTCCATCCCCCGCCGCGTTTTCCTAGGGCCAATCGGCGATGAAGCCCTGCGCTTTATAGGGAGCGATCTTGGCATATTCGGTGAGAACGCGGTGACGAAACAGCGGGTCGGTGTGCCAGCGCTCGACCGGCGCGCCGTAGGGATTGACCGTCACCAGCATCTTGGCGACCTCGGGCCAGTGGCGCTGCAGGGTCATGGGATAGCGCCGCGCGGTGCAGATCTTGCCGAGGCAGATCACGCTTCGGATGGCGTGGCGGCCGAGCGCGGCGTCGATGAGCGGCAGCGAGAACAACACGTTCTCGCCGGTGTTGCTGGCGCGATGCTCTTCCAGGATCAGGTCGGCCGGCACGCCACCCGCCACCATGCCGTCCTTGATGATGGAACACTCGGTGCGTGGGTTACCTTGCGTCGGCCCGCCGCTCACGATGGCGTGGCGGAAGAGGCCGCGCTGCCACAGCTCGACCGCCTTCTCGGCGATCTGCTTATCGCCGCGGCGCTGGCCGAACACGAACAACAGGTCGGCTGGCCGGAGCGGCGTCGATATCAGGTGCTCGGCAGTGATGCGGGCGATGTCTTCGTCAGTCATCGTCTTCCGGACCGCGCGCGTCCCCGCGCGCTCATGAATCATGAGCGCGCGGGGACGCGCGCGGTCCGGAAGAGCATGAAATCAATTCAAGAACTCGGCGATCACCAGGTGATTGTCCTTCATCGGCCAGGTGCGCGCCGGGATGGTTTCGTTGTTGAACACCGCGAGCACGGTGCGCGGACCGGGCTCGAAGGCGAGCTTGCCGGTCGAGACGCCGGGCACGCCGTCGTTGATGCCGGGCGGCACCTTGCCGTCGAGGCTGAACTTGTCGCGGCCGACGCCGAAATAGCCTCTGGGCCGGCTCATGGTGACGACCGCCGCCGCGGTCTCGTCGCCCTTGGCGAAGGCGGCGGGCCTGAGATGCACCACGTCGCTCGAACGCAGGAACGGCGAGCGGTAGGTGTGGGTGATGGGCTGCGCCGTCATGCGCAGCACGAACTCGTAGTAGGCGTCGGACTTGCCGATGAAGGGGCCCCACACGCCATCCTCGCCGGTCACCTTGCGATGCGCCGGCGTGGTGGTCTTGCGCTCGCCGGTCTTGGCGTCGACCTCGAAGATCTCGACTTCGGCGCCGGCCACGGCGAGATTGGTGTAGACGCCGCCATCGGCGACGCCGGTGACCTTGCCGTTCAGCACCGGCAACGGCTCCTGGGTGATGAACAGGTTGCCCGCCGGCTTGCCGGTGATGAACTCGAACATGGCGCCGAAGGCGAGCTTGTTGAAGGCCACCTCGCGATGGTCGAGGCCTTCGAGGATGACGTTCCTGGCGCCGCGCAGCTCGGAGGAATCGTAGCCCACGCCCGTGGGCTTGCCCGGCGCGCCGATGAAGCGGCCGTCGGGCTGCGAGAACTTGTCGTTGGTGTCGGAGCGGATCGCCATCATGGCGACGCCGGGAATGAGATCGTCGGGTCCGGCGTTGAGTTCCTTGAGGAAGGTGTAGGCGCCGTTGAACTCGCTGCCGACCTGGACCGCGCCGACGCTGCTGTCGGAATTGACGACGCCCTTGTTGGGCGTGCCGCACAGCACGGCGTGGCTGACGACCGCCGCGCCGCCGCCGTTCTTCAGAAACGAGCGGATGGCATTGCCGCCCCGCGAGGAGCCGATCAGCGCCACCTTGCGCCGGCCCGTCGCCTTCAAGGCCTGGGTCACGAAGGCCGCCAGCTCCTTCATCTGCTCCTCGGCCGACGAGCGGAAGAGCTCGGGCTTGGCATCCTCGCGCCGTGCGCTGGGATAGGCGAAGTCGGCGGCGAAGAGCTGGCTGCGCTTGTAGCCGTTGGCCTCGAAGCGCCAGATGTTGTTGATCCAGAGCGCGCTCGAATCGCCGTTGCCGTGCACGAACACCACGATCGGCGGGCCGCTATCGGCGGGCTGCTGCTGCTGGCGGCGTGGCGGCGCCGGTTGCTGCTGGGCGAGCGCCAGCGCTGGCGCGAGCGCGGCGACCGTGCCGCCGAGCAGGGCGCGTCGTGTGACCCGTCGGGCCTTCGCTTTGTCTCCCCCAGACATCTGGCTCCTACATTGGCAAAAGCCGGCCGCCGACGCTACGCTCGGTTCATGACGATTTGTTACGTCGACAGCCCGGTCGGCCGCCTCGCCGTCGAGGCGGATCACGACGCTGTGACCGCCGTGCGCTGGGCCTCGCCTGGCGAGCGTACGCGCGACGAGGCCAAAAGTCCGGTGCTGAAGGAGGCGGCGCGCCAGCTCGACCGCTACTTTGGCAAGAAGCTCAGGCGCTTCGACCTGCCGCTGGCGCAGCGCGGCACCGACTTCCAGAAGCGGGTGTGGGCGATGATGCGCGACATCCCCTATGGCCAGACCGCGACCTATGGCGGCATGGCGATGGCGCTCGGCTCGGGCCCGCGGCCGGTCGGCATGGCCTGCGCGCGCAACCCCATCCCCATCATCGTGCCCTGCCACCGCGTGCTGGGCAGCGGCGGCAAGGAAGGCGGCTTCTCGGGCGGCAAGGGCCTGCCGACCAAGCGGCAACTGCTGGCAATCGAGGGCGTCATCCTTCTTTAGTCTTCTGGACCGCGCGCGTCCTCGCGCGCTCATGAGCCTGAGCGCGCGAGGAAGGTCGCGTCAGACGCGACCCAGCGCGCGGTCCGGAAGAGCATGATTGCATCGACTTCGAGTGACCGCTACGGAGAGCGCATGCGCGTGCTGATCATCCGGCCCGAACGCGAGGCGACGGCGCTGGCCACGGCGCTCGCCGAGCGCGGCCACACGCCGGTGATTGCGCCATTGTTCCGGCTCGAGTTCCTGCATCCGCCGGCGGAGTTCTCCGCAGCACTCGCGGCCTGTCAGGCCGTGCTGCTGACCAGCGCCAACGGCGCGCGGGCGCTCGCCGACGCAAGCGAGCAGCGCGGCCGGCCGATCCTGGCGGTGGGCGGCACCACGGCCAGCACGGCCGAGGGGCTGGGCTTCAGCGCCGTCACGTCGGCCGCGGGCGATGGCGCCGCCCTCGCCGAACTGGCGCGCCAGCGTCTCGATCCCAAGGACGGTCCCTTGCTGCACGTGTCGGGCCGCGAGGTCGCAGCCGATCTCGCCGCCGCGCTGGAGCCGGCGGGCTTCGAAGTGAAGCGCTTCGTGCTCTACGACGCGCGCGAGGAGGCCACGCTGCCCAATTCGGCGCGCGCGGCGCTGGAAGCGCGCGCCCTCGATGTCGTCACCTTTTTCTCGCCGCGCGCGGCGTCCGTGTTCGCCACCATGGTCGACGACGCGGGTCTGACGGCTGCCTTGCGCTCCGTCACCGCCGTTGCCATCAGCCCCGCGGCGCTGGCACCGGCGGCGGGCCTGCCGTTCAAGGCGGTCGTGGCGGCCGAGCGGCCGAGCCGCCAGGCCGTGCTCGACGAGATCGACCGACTGGCCGAAGCCCCTGTACAAGGACAGGCGACCATGAGCGATGCAAGCGAACCCCTCTCGCCGCCCCCCGATCGGCCGGTCCCCACTCCCCCGGTGATCGTGCGGCGCGGCCTGGGCGTGGTCGGTGCCTTCGTGGTCGGCGTGCTGGCCGCGGTGATCGTGCTGGCCGGTGCATTGATCTCGCTGCCCTTCTGGCCGCAACAGGCGCGCGACCTGTGGCGCGGCCACGCCGCGGCGGCCCCACCGACGTCCGGCATCGACCTCCAGGCGGTGCGCGCCGATGCCACCAGCGTCGCCGCCGCTACCGTCGATACCGCACGCCGCGAGCTCGCGGCGCGGCTGGACGATCTCGAGAAGCGCCTGCGCGCGGTCTCGGCGACGACAGCCGAGCGGCCGGCGGCGGGACCTGGCGGTCCCGATCCCGCCATCGCCGACTTGAAGAGCCGCGTCGAAGCGCTGGAGCAGCGGCCGGCCGCCAGCGGCGCGGCGCCGGCGCCCGCTCCGGCCCCATCACCTGCACCTGGCAACGTCGAGGCCGAAAAGGAGATCGCCGTCCTGACGCGCGAGATCGCGGCACTGCGCGCCACGCTGGGCGCTCTCGATCAGGCCGTCGCCACTCAGCGCGACCAGGCCAAGGCGCTGAGCGACGCCGTCGGTGCCAGAAACACCGGCGAGCAGAAGGCACTCGTGTTGGCGCGCGCGTCGGCGGTGATCGGCGTGGCGGCGCGGCTTGCCGGCTCGATCGATGCCGGCGTGCCGTTCGCGGCCGAACTCAATCTTCTTGTCCCGCTGGTCCAGGGCGACGCCAAGCTCACCGAGATCATTGCCGCCCTGCAGCCCCATGCGCAGACCGGCGTGGCCTCGCGCACCGCGCTCGAAGCGGCGTTCCCGGCGGTCGCCAAGGCCGCGATGGCCGAGGACCTGGCCGACAATTCCTACGGCGAGCGGCTTTTGGGCAAGCTGCGCGGCCTGGTCTCGCTGCGCCGCGTCGGCGACGTGCCGGGCGATACCACCGAGGCCAAGCTCGCCCGCGCCGAGCAGGCGCTGCATGCCGGCGACGTCGCCAAGGCGGCCGAGCTGGTGAAGTCGCTGCCGGCCTCGACCAACAAGGCGACGGCGGCATGGCTCGCCAAGGCCGAGGCCCATCTCGCGGCCAAGCGCAGCCTCGACCAGCTCGCCGCCTATGCCGTCAACCTGTTAGGGACGGCGCGCTGACTATGGCTCGTCTTCTCCCGTCATCGTCTTCCGGACCGCGCGCGTCCCGCGCGCTCAGACGCGCATGTGAATGCGCTCCCATGAGCGCGCGGGACGCGCGCGGTCCGGAAGAGCATGACTCCGTCCAATCGAAGCCTGCGCCAGTCCGATGACCACGCTGCGCGTCCTCATCTGGTTCGCTATCGCCGCCGTGGCGATGCTGTTGGCCGTGTGGCTGGCCGAGCGGCCGGGCACGGTCACCGCCGAATGGCAGGGCTGGCGGCTCGACAGCAGCGTCGGCGTGCTGCTGGTCGCGCTCGTGGTGGTGATCGGGCTCTGCATCGGTGGCTGGCTGCTCTATCGCTGGATCGTCGGCGCGCCGTTCGCCCTGCTCGAAGGCTGGGGCGAGAGCCGCAAGAAGCGCGGCTATCGCGAGCTGACTCAAGGGTTGGCCGCCGTCGCGGCCGGCGATGCCGCCGAAGCGCAGAAGCACGCCCGCAAGGCCGAGCAGCTCCTGGCCGAGCCGCCGATCACCCTGCTGTTGTCGGCGCAGGCGGCCCAGCTCGCGGGCGACCGCGACGGCGCCAACCGCGCCTTCACCGCCATGCTCGAGGACGAGCACACCGCCTTCCTCGGCCTGCGCGGCCTGATCGGCCAGGCGCTGCGCGAGGGCGATCAATCCAAGGCGCTGGCCTATGCCGAGCGCGCCTTCCGGCTGAAGCCGCAGACGCCGTGGGTGGTCCATTCGCTGTTCGACATGCAGGCCCAGGTCGGCCAGTGGAAGGCGGCACAGGAGACGCTCGAGACCGGGCAGCGGCGCAAGGTCGTGACCGCCGACAAGGGCCGCGCGCTGAAGGCGATGCTCCTGGTCGAGCGCAGCCGCGCCGCCGAACGAGACAACAATGCCGCCGATGCGCTGGCGTTGGCGCGCGAGGCCTTCGCGCTCGCGCCCGAGCGCATCGCGGTCACCCAGCACTTCGCCGGACTGCAGATCAAGGCGGGCGATGCAAAGCGCGCGCAGAAGACGCTGGAGCGCGGCTGGGCGCTGGCGCCGCATCCCGATCTCGCCATGCTCTACCTCGAAGCGTCGGGTGAGAGCGATCCATTGAAGCGCATCGGCGTCATCCGGCGGCTGGTGTCACACAACGAGAACGACATCGAGAGCCACCTGGCGCTGGCCCAGGCCTCGCTCGAGGCGGCGCTGTGGGGCGAGGCGCGGCGGCATCTCGAGATCGCCGGCGGCACCAGCCCGTCGGTGCGCGTCTGCCGCCTGATGGCCGAGGTCGAGGAGCGTTCGGGCGCCGAGCAGGCCAAGGTGCACGATTGGCTGGCCCGCGCCACCGATGCACCGTCCGACCGCGCCTGGCGCTGCACCGCCTGTGCGGCCCAGCACGAGAGCCTGGCGTTCGGTGTGCGAGAGCTGCGGCGCCTTCGGCACCCTGCAATGGCGCGCGCCCGGGACGTTCGGGCACGTATTGCCGCCGGAGACCCGCGCGGAGCTGGAGTTTGCTTCCCCCTCCGGCCCTTCGGGCCACCTCCCCCACAAAGTGGGGGAGGCTGGGAGGGGGTAGGGAGGAAGAACACGATGTTCGAGACGACGCTGGCCGGAAGCCTGCCCAAGCCCTCGTGGCTCGCCACGCCCAACGTCTTGTGGGCGCCGTGGACGCTGACCGGCGCGCCGCTGCTGGAAGCCAAGGACGATGCGACGGCGCTCGCCATTCGCCGCCAGGAAGAGGCCGGCATCGACATCGTGAGCGACGGCGAGCAGGCGCGGCAGCATTTCGTGCACGGCTTCCTGGCCGAAGTCGACGGCGTCGACTTCGACAAGAAGGTGCGCATGGGCATCCGCAACAATCGCTACGACGCCGATTGCCCGACCGTCACCTCGGCGCTCAGGCGGCGCAAGTTCGTGCACGAGCGCGAGGCGCGCGTCGCCCGCGCCGCGACCAGCCGCAAGCTCAAATTCACCCTGCCCGGGCCGATGACCCTGATAGACACCCTGGCCGACGGCTTTTACGGCGACCGGGTGAAGATGGCCTTCGCCTTCGCCGAGCTTTTGAACCAGGAAGCCCGCGACCTCGAGAAAGCGGGCGTCGACGTGGTGCAGTTCGACGAGCCCGCCTTCAACGTCTATCTCGACGAGACCGTCGATTGGGGCGTGCCGGCACTGGAGAAGGCGGCCGAGGGGCTGAAGTGCACGACGGCGGTGCACATCTGCTACGGCTACGGCATCGAGGCCAACATCAAGTGGAAGGAGACGCTGGGCGAGAGCTGGCGGCAGTACGAGAAGACCTTCCCCGCGATCGACCGCAGCACGATCCAGCAGGTCTCGCTGGAATGCCGCGAGAGCCACGTGCCGCCCGAGCTCATGAAGCTGCTGCCCAACAAGACCGTGCTGGTGGGCGCCATCGACGTCGCCTCGGACAAGATCGAGACGCCGGAGGAAGTTGCGGCGACACTGAAGCTCGCCACCAGGTTCGTCGATCCCGAGCGCATCCAGGCCTGCACCAACTGCGGCATGGCGCCGATGACCTTGGCGACGGCCTACGGCAAGCTCAGGGCGCTGGCCGAGGGCGCGGCGCTGGCAAGGAAGACGTTGTAGTTCTTCACTCATGTTCCTCTCCCCCTACGGGGAGAGGCATGAGCGGCAAGAACCAATTGAAACATCACGCCGATAGCGCCCCGTGCGGGCGGGCGTACACTTGGCCCATGGCCGCACTCTCCGCTTTGAGCTTCTGGTGTCGCCACCAAGGCACCTTCTGGCTGATGACCCTGCCGATCGTTGGCCTCGCGGCGGCGGTCGCCTACGTGCTCGATGCCCATCGCCAGTTCATCGACTGGCGCCAGCACTGGGGCTGGGATTTTCTGTTCGCGCTGATCTACGCCATGTTCCTCGACCGCTGGATCAAGGAAGCGCTGCTCGACGATGCGGCGCCGTGCGATGCGGTCGACGAGATGCGCCGCTCGACCATCGCCGTGCGCTTCCTGACGTTTGCCGCCTCGTTCTGCCTGCTGGCGATCATGGTGGCGCCCTGCCCCTACATCGAGCTCAACGCGGTGGCCTGCGCCGCGGCGGCCTCGGTGTTCGTGATGCTGCTGCCGTCGCTTGCCGCCCACAAGCCGATCACGCTGCACGAGGCCTTCCATCTGGGGCGGCCGGTGCAGTCGCATCTCTTCCTGCTGATCGGCGGGGCGATCCTGGTGTCGCTGCTGGCCGGACTCGGCCTCAGCCTGGTCGCGATGCTGCTGCCCGCCAAGCCGTGGGTTCCGGCGATGGTCGCAGGCCTGCAGCGGCTGGTCGACTGCCTGCTGCTGGCGGGCGTGGGCTATGGCCTGGCCACCGTCTTCCGCACGCTCACCGACTGGCAGCAGCCGGAGCCGGAAGACCGTCCGTTCCCCGGCCTGCGCCTGCGTACGCGCAAGGTGTAGCTTCGGAGCGCGGACCTCCAGGTCCGCATCATGATTCATGAGCGGACCTGGAGGTCCGCGCTCCGTTAAGGCTTGATGCGTTGGCGCAGGCTGTAGAGCAGCTCCAGAGCCTCGCGCGGCGAGAGCTCGTCGGGATTGATGTCGCCGAGCGCCTTCTCGACTTCCGATTCTTGTTTCTTTGCGATTCCCGCGGGCCGCGTCGGCGCCGCGGCAAACAACGGCAGATCGTCGGCGAGCCGCGTCACCGCGCCCGACTGCTCGCCCTTCTCCAGCGCCGCCAGCACCTGCTCGGCGCGCGCCACGACGGCGGCGGGCAGGCCCGCGAGCTGCGCTACATGGATGCCGTAGGAGCGGTCGGCCGCGCCCGGCGCCACCTCGTGCAGGAACACGACCTCGTTCTGCCATTCCTTGACGCGCATGGTGTAGGGCGCCAGCGCCGCCAGCCGCTCCTTGAGCGCGCCCAGCTCATGGAAGTGCGTGGCGAAGAGCGCGCGGCAGCGGTTGATGTCGTGCAGATGCTCCAGGGTCGCCCAGGCGATCGAGAGGCCGTCGAAGGTCGCCGTGCCGCGGCCGATCTCGTCCAGGATGACCAGGCTTTTAGCCGTCGCCTGGTTGAGGATGGCCGCGGTCTCGACCATCTCGACCATGAAGGTCGAGCGGCCGCGCGCCAGGTCGTCGGCCGCGCCGACGCGGCTGAACAGGCGGTCGACGATGCCGACCGTGGCTGACTTGGCCGGCACGAAGGAGCCGGCCTGCGCCATGATGGCGATCAAGGCGTTCTGGCGCAGGAAGGTCGACTTGCCGGCCATGTTGGGGCCGGTCAGCAGCCACAGCCGGCGCGCCTCGCCGAGATCGCAATCGTTGGGCACGAAGGCCGAACCGCCTTGCCGCACCAGTGCCGCTTCGACGACGGGGTGGCGGCCGCCTTCGATGGTGAAGGCAGGCTCATCGCTCAGCGTCGGGCGCACGTAGTTCTCAGCCGTGGCAAGCTCGGCCAAGGCAGCGGCGACATCGAGATTGGCAAGCGCGCGACCGGCAGCGGCGACGTCGGTCGCAACGGCCATCGCCTTGGCGACCAGCTCATCGAAGATCGCAAGCTCCAGCGCCAGCGCGCGATCGGCGGCGCGGCCGATGCGGGTCTCGAGGTCGGCGAGCTCGGCGGTGCTGAAGCGCGTGGCGTTGGCCATCGACTGGCGGCGCGTGAAGCCGAGCTTGGGCAGATCGAGCTTGTCGGCGTGCGTCGCCGTCACCTCGATGTGGTAGCCGATCATGTTGTTGTGCCGGATCTTCAGCGACGGCACGCCGGTCGAGGCGCGGTACTTGGCTTCGAGCCCCGCCACGGTCTTGCGGCTGTCGTCGCGCAAGGTGCGCTGCTCGTCGAGCTCGGCGCGATAGCCTTGCCGGATGAAGCCGCCATCGCGCGCGAACAAGGGCGGCTCGTCGGCCAGCGCCTCGGCCAGTGCGTCGATCAGCGGCCGATGGTCGGAACAGGCAACGACGATAGCGGCAAGCGGCGCCGGCGGCGGCGCCAGCGCTTCGGGCTCGGCCTTGAGCGTCGCCGCCAGCGCCTCGGCCGACTCGAGACCATCGCGCAGGGCCAAAAGATCGCGCGGGCCGCCGCGGCCGACCGACAGGCGCTGCAGGGCGCGCTCGATGTCGGGCGTGCGACGCAGCGCCTCGCGCACCCGCTCGCGCACGGCCGGGCGCTCGACGAAGAGCTGCACCAGGTCGAGGCGGCGCTCGATCTCGGCGCGGTCGGTCAGGGGAGCGGCAATCCGCTCGGCCAGAAGGCGCGCGCCGGGGCCGGTCTGGGTGCGGTCGATGGTGGCCAAAAGGCTGCCGTCGCGACGGCCGTCCAGCCCGCGCACCAGCTCGAGGTTGCGGCGCGTGGCGGGATCGATCTCCATCGTGCCGTCGGCGCGCACGCGATGCGGCGGCGCCAGCGCCGGCAGCTTGCCGGCTTGCGTGAGCTCGAGGTAGTCGAGCAGCGCGCCGCAGGCCGCGACCTCGGCGCGCGAGAAGGCGCCGAAGCTGTCGAGGGCCGCGACCTTGAAGGCCGACTGCAGGCGCTTGCGGGCATTGTCGCTGTCGAAGCGCGCCGAGGGCAACGGCGTCAGGACGGCATTCCACTCTTCCAGCGCGGCCTTCACCGGCTCGCGCGCCAGCAGCCGGTCGGGCACCAAAAGCTCACCCGGCGCCAGCCGCGCCAGGGCGGCGGCGAGCTGGCCCGCCTCCAAGGGCTGGGCGGCGAAGTCGGCGGTCGACAGATCGAGCCAGGCCAGCGCGAGATCGCCCTGCGCCTCGGCGACGGCGGCGAGGTAGTTGTGGCTGCGCGCATCGAGCAAAGAGTCTTCGGTCAGCGTGCCCGGCGTGATCACCCGTACCACGGCGCGCTCGACCACGGATTTGGCCCCGCGCTTCTTGGCCTCGGCCGGATCCTCGACCTGCTCGCAGACCGCGACCTTGAAGCCCTGGCGGATCAGGCGCGACAGGTAGGCCTCGTGGCTGTGCACCGGCACGCCGCACATCCTGATGTCTTCGCCCAAGTGCTGGCCGCGCTTGGTCAGGGCGATGTCGAGCGCGGCAGAAGCTTTCACCGCGTCATCAAAAAACAGCTCGTAGAAATCACCCATCCGGTAGAACACCAGATGGCCGGGATGCGCCGCCTTGATCGCCAGGTACTGGCGCATCATGGGCGTGGCATCGGCGGGGATCGCGGGTGGAGCGCTGTCCGGCACGTAAAATTCCTCGGCTGCCGACGGGTCTACCATAGCGCCGACGAGACCCCATGTGGACGACTGCCTGAGAAGTGAAGGGCGGTGGATTGCGCTGCAGCGCGGGATCGACCGCTGGTCCCCTCTGGGGAATGCCGCCAATATGCCCCCTCAATCGGGAGTAAACGCAAAATGGCGAGTAGCGGCTCGGAAGCAATGGTCAGCAACGAAATGGGCGATCTGGACGGCGATTCGCTGGTCATGCATCGCACCGGCCGGCCGGGAAAGATCGAGATCATCGCCACCAAGCCCCTGGTCACCCAGCGGGATCTCGCACTCGCCTACTCGCCGGGCGTCGCCGCGCCCTGCCTGGAGATCGCCAAGGATCCCAACACCGCCTACGACTACACCGCGCGCGGCAACCTGGTGGCGGTGATCTCCAACGGCACCGCCGTGCTCGGCCTGGGCGACATCGGCGCGCTGGCCAGCAAACCGGTGATGGAGGGCAAGGCGGTTCTGTTCAAACGCTTCGCCGACGTCGACTGCATGGACATCGAGGTCAACACCAAGGAGGTCGACGAGTTCGTCAACTGCGTGCGCTTCCTGGGGCCGACCTTCGGCGGCATCAACCTCGAGGACATCAAGGCGCCGGAGTGCTTCATCATCGAGCAACGCCTGCGCGAGCTGATGGACATCCCGATCTTCCATGACGACCAGCACGGCACGGCCATCGTCTCGGCCGCCGGGCTGATCAATGCGCTGCATCTCACCGGGCGCAACATCAAGGACATCAAGATGGTGGTGAACGGCGCGGGCGCCGCGTCGATCGCCTGCATCGAGCTCGTCAAGGCGATGGGCATGCCGCACGAGAACGCCATCCTGTGCGACACCAAGGGCGTGCTGTGGCAGGGCCGCACCGAGGGCATGAACCAGTGGAAGAGCGCCCACGCCGTGCGCACCAAGGCGCGTACGCTGGAGGAGGCGATGAAGGGCGCCGACGTGTTCTTCGGCCTCTCGGTCAAGGGCGCGGTGACAAAGGCCATGGTCAAATCGATGGCCGACAAGCCGATCATCTTCGCCATGGCCAATCCCGATCCCGAGATCACGCCGGAGGATGTGCGCTCGGTGCGCAAGGATGCCATCATCGCCACCGGCCGCTCGGACTACGCCAACCAGATCAACAACGTACTGGGCTTCCCCTACATCTTCCGCGGCGCGCTCGACGTGCGGGCCCGCACCATCAACGAGGAGATGAAGGTGGCGGCGGCCGAGGCGCTGGCCAAGCTGGCGCGCGAGGACGTGCCCGACGAGGTCGACCGCGCCTATTCGGGACGCCGGCTGCGCTACGGGCCGGAGTACGTCGTGCCGGTGCCGTTCGATCCGCGCCTGATCTCGACGGTGTCGGCCGCGGTCGCCCAGGCGGCGATGGATTCGGGCGTCGCCCGCCGCAACATCCCCGACATGGCGGAATACCGCCGCGCCCTCGCCGGCCGCCTCGATCCGACCAGCCACTGGCTGCAGAGCCTGTTCGAGCAGGTCAAGGCCAACCCGCAGCGCATCGTCTTCGCCGAGGGCGAGGAGGAACGCACCATCCGCGCCGCCGTGGTGTTCCGCGACAACGGCTACGGCACGCCGATCCTGATCGGCCGCGAGGAGCAGGTGCGCGAGACCATGAAGGGCCTGGGCATCACCAGCACGGCCGGCATGGAGATCCACAATGCGCGGCTGTCGACGCGCAACGCGCCCTACACCGACCTGATCTACAAGCGCCTGCAGCGCGACGGCTACCTGCGCCGCGACGTGCAGCGCATGGTCAACCAGGGCCGCAACGTGTTCGGCGCCAGCATGGTGGCGATGGGCGACGCCGCCGGCATGGTGACCGGCATCACCCGCCGCTTCCCCGAATGCTACGGCGACATCAAGAACGTGATCGACGAGGAGGTCGGCAAGGTGCCGATCGGCTACTCGATCGTGGTCGCCCGCCACGGCACGGTGTTCCTGGCCGACACCTCGATCAACGAGACGCCGAGCCCCGAGCAGCTCGCCACCATCGCCAAGCAGATGGTGGGCAACGCCCGCACCATGGGCCATGAGCCGCGCGTGGCCTTCCTCTCCTTCTCCAACTTCGGCAGCCGCGAGATCGAGCGCATCGACCGCATCCGCAAGGCGATCCGGCTGCTCGACGCCGAGAAGGTCGACTTCGAGTACGACGGCGAGATGCAGGCCGACATGGCGCTCGACTACGAGCTTTTGCGCGAGACCTATCCGTTCGTCCGCCTGACCGGCCCGGCCAACGTGCTGATCATGCCCGGCCTGCACTCGGCGCATATATCGTCGCGCCTGATGCAGAGACTGGGCGGCGTCACGGTGATAGGTCCTGTAATCGACGGCCTGCAAAAGCCGATGCAAATCGTGCAGATGGGCGCCACGGTGAGCGACCTGGTGAATCACGCCGCGCTGGCCGCCTACGGTGCCCTCAAGAACGGACGGAGAGAATGATGGTCGATCTCGTCATCCGCGGCGCCACCGTCGTCGACGGCCTGGGCAACGACCCCAAGCGCGCCGACGTCGCGGTGAAGGACGGCAAGATCGTCGCCGTCGGTTCGGTGAGCGACAAGGGCAACGAGACGATCGATGCCGACGGGCTGGTGCTCTCGCCCGGCATCGTCGATGTGCACACGCACTACGACGCGCAGGTCACCTGGGATGCCACGCTCTCGCCCTCGCCGTCGCTCGGCGTCACCACGGCGGTGATCGGCAATTGCGGCTTCGGCATCGTGCCGGCGCCGCCCGCGGTGCGCGACCTCGTCATCCGCAATCTTTCCGTGGTCGAGGGCATGGACCTCGATGCCCTGCGCCAGGGCATCGCCTGGGACTTCGAGAGTTTTGCTGAGTACATGGGCATGCTGCGCCGCCGCGGCGCCTACGCCAACATGGCCGTGCTGGCCGGCCATTCGACCATCCGCACCGCGGTGATGGGCGAGGATGCCTCGCAGCGCAAGGACGCGACGCCCGAGGAGCTGGCCAAGATGAAGGCGATGGTGGCCGACGCCATGGCCCATGGCGCCATCGGTCTCGGCGCGTCGTATTCGTTGAACCATTCGGGCTATGGCGGCGTGCCCATGCCGTCGACGATCGCGCCGATGTCGGAGCTCGAGGCGCTGGTCGGCGCCATGGGGCCGCGCGGCAGGGGCGTGGTCGAGATCGCCTCGGGCGTGAAGACGCCGCAGGAGCTGGAGCCGATGGCGGCCAAGTATGGCCGGCCGTTTTTCCAGGGCACGGGCGTGGCGATGTACAACGAGCAGGAGCCGAACCGGTCGCTCAAGATGTTCGAGGACTCCGCCGCCGCGATCCGCCGCGGCGTCGGGCTTTATATCCAGATCCCCTGCCAGCCGCTGTCGTTCGACTTCACGATGGCCAACGCCTACCCGTTCTACAGCCACTCGGCATTCGACCCGATCAAGGCCTACTCGCCCGAGCAACTGAAGGTCGTGTTCCGCGATCATTCGTGGCGCGAGAAGTTCCGCGAGAATGCCAAGAATCCGAAGCCGGGCATGATCTTCCAGGGCAACTGGGACCGCGTGATGGTGGCCGTGGCGCAGAAGCCGGCCAACGCCAAGTACGTCAACCGCTATGCCGCGGAGATCGCCAAGACCGAGCATCGCGATCCGCTGGACGTCATGCTCGACCTCGCCCTCGACGAGAACCTCGAGACCGCGTTCCTCGGCCGCTTCCTCAATGTCGGCGACGAGGGCGTGGCGCGACTCTTGAAGCACGAGGCGGGCGTGGTGGCGCTGTCGGACGCCGGTGCGCACCTTATCTATATGTGCGACGCGGGCTTTGGCCTGCACTTCCTGGCGCACTGGGTGCGCGCACGCGGCGACTTCACCATCCAGGAGGGCATCCGCCGCCTGACCAGCCATCCCGCCGATCTTTACGGCATCCCCAACCGCGGGCGCCTGGCCGTCGGCGCGCAGGCCGACATGCTGCTGTTCGATCCCGCCACCGTGGGCATCAGCCCGGCCGAGCGCGTCGCCGACCTGCCGGGCGGCGGCCGCCGCACCATCCGCCGGCCGACCGGCGTGCACGGCGTGTTCTGCAACGGCATCAAGACGTTCGACGGCAAGGACTACGTCAAGCACGCCAAGGGCCCGGGCCACGTGCTCGACCGGTTCAACGCGTCGCAGGGCGGTCACACGCTGCTGGCGGCTCAGTAATCTGGGAGCGCGGGCCTCCGGCCCGCTCATGCTCATGTTCTTCCGGACCGCGCGCGTCTCGCGCGCCTCATGATCATGAGCGCGCGGGACGCGCGCGGTCCGGAAGACGAAGACTATGAGCGGGCCGGAGGCCCGCGCTCCCGTTCAGTTCTTCACCTTCTCGACGGTGAGCTCGTGCTTGCGGCCATCGCGCGCCGTCCACGAGATCGACTGGCCCTCGGCCAGGCCGATCAGCGCGGCACCGACCGGCGTCATCACCGAGATGCGGTGCTCGTCGAGGCTCTCCTCGGCGGGATAGACGAGCTTGAAGGTGCGGGTGTTGCCGTCGTCCGACTTGAAGGTCACGGTCGAGCCCATGCGCACGACGTTGGCCGGCACGCTGCCGTCCTGCACGACCTTGGCGCGGTCCATTTCCGACAGAAGTTCGTTCGCGACCTCGGGCAACCGTTCGAGCGACGCGGTGGCGAGATCGGTCAGCCGTTCGTAGTCGGCATTGCTGACGATGATCTGGGGAACCGAGCGGGTACGAACGACGTCACGCATGGACGATCTCCTGATAAGCACTCCGATTGTCTTAGAGGGTTGGGCTTCGTTCTTGGACGAAGCGTGCGCCCCCAGGTCGGGCGCAGCAAGGCCGGACCTCAGGTTACGCTTGGACGCCCGGTTGGTTCCGTGGCGCCACCAACAAATATGCGGCGGCTGTCCTCATACCCCAACAATTGGGGTCCGAGGCGGCAGTGTCAACCCAATCAGAGGGCGGGCTTACCGATGCCACCGCGGGCGCGGCGGGCCTGGTAGACCTGCAAATGAGCATAGGCCATGCGCAGGTTGGGCGTGGCGATGCCGGCCTTCTTTGCGCGCGCGATCATGTCGCCGACGGCGTGATCGGCCTCGACCATGGAGGCCTTCTCGAGATCGTGCAGCATGGAGGCGGCGAAGCGCGAGCCCTTCTGCGTGAGAAAGCCGCGCACGATCGCCATGCCCTGCTCGCCGGGATCGCAGCCGGCGGCGGCGGCGACCTTGCGGCACTCGCCCACCGTCTCGAGCATGATCGCCTCGCCTTCCTCGGCTTCCATGATGTCGCCCGCCGTGCCGCGCATCAGGCAGCACATGGCGGCCAGCGAGCACAGCATGATCCACTTGTCCCACAGGTCCTGGACGATGTTCTGGTGCACGCCGCCGTCGATGCCGGACTTCTTGATGGCGGCGTCGAGCTCGACCAGCACCTTGCGCGCGGGCGCGGCCCCGCGCTCGCCGAAGGAGATGGCGGCGAACGGGCTGGTGTGCAGGATCGCGCCCTCGGGCGACAGGGCGACGCCGACGCGCGCCAGGCCGCCCACGACCTTCGCGTCACCGAACCTGGCGGCGAGCACATCGATGTGGCGCATGCCGTTCAGCAGCGGCACGACCGTGGTGTTGGCGCCGACCGCGGGCGCGATCGCCTCGATCGCCGAGTTGAGATCGTAGGCCTTGCAGGTCAGCAGCACGACGTCGTACGGCCCGCCCTCGGCGCCAGCCAAAACCGTCTTCACCTTCTGGGTGATGTCGCCCTTGGTGCTCTTGATCACCAGGCCATCGCGCTCCAGCCGCTCGCGGCGCGCCGGCCGGACCAGGAAGGTGACGTCGGCGCCGCTCTGCTGCAGGCGCCCGCCGACATAGCCGCCGATCGCGCCGGCACCCAGGATCAGAATCTTCATTTCAATCCACTCCGGGCGCGGCGCGCCTCATAGGCCTGCAGGTGGGCGTAGGCGAAACGCAGGTTGGGCGCCGCCAGCCCCGCCTTGCGGGCGCGCATCAGCATGTCGCCGACGATCGAACGGGCCTCGACCGCTCCGCCCTTCTCCATGTCGCCCAGGATCGAGGCGACGGCCTTTCCGCCCGCTTGCGTCAGGCCGGCCTCGATGCCGGCGCGCACCTTGTCGCTGGGCGCGTGGCCGGCGGCGGCCGCGACGCGGCAGCATTCCTCCAGGGTCTCGCGCATCAGCGCGGCACCATCCTCGGCGGCGACGATGTCGCCCACCGTGCCGCGCATGGCCGCACACATCGAGGCGATGGTGCCCAGCATCACCCACTTGTCCCAGAGGTCCTGGTTGATGTCGGGGTTGATGCCGCCATCGATGCCGGCCTTCTTGCAGGCCTCGGCAAGCGCCACCAGCTGAGGCCGCGGCGGCGTGGCCTCGCGCTCGCCGAACGACACGCCCGAGGCGCCGCTGTGCAGGATCTCGCCGTTCGGCCCCAGCATGCCCGAGATGCGCGCCAGGCCGCCGGCGACGCGGGCCGCTCCGAAGCGACCATCGAGCGTGGCGAAATGGGCGTGGCCGTTCAGCATCGGCACGATGGTCGTCTCAGGCCCGACCGCCGGCGCGATCGACGCAATGGCCGAGTCGAGGTCGTAGGCCTTGCAGGCCAGAATCACGACATCGTAGGGGCCGCCCTCGTCGCCCCGCGTCACGACCTTGACCGGCACGACGGCATCGCCCTTGGGACTCTTCACCACCAGGCCGTTGCGGCGCACCAGCTCGGCGCGCTTCTCGCGCAGCAGGAAAGTGACGTCGATGCCGGCCTGGCTGAGGCGCGCGCCCCAGTAGCCGCCGACGGCGCCGGCGCCCAAAATCAGGATCTTCACTTCTGGACTTTCCTTTCGGCGATCCACTCGGCGAGCCAGGTCGCAAGATCGTCGGTCTCATGGTGGATGTGGCTGAGATCGAGATCGGCGGCGCGCTTCACGCTCTCGTCGGTGCGGATCCACACCGTGCGCATGCCCATGTCGCCGGCGGGCTTGAGGTTGACGGCAATGTCGTCGGCCATGCAGGCGCGGGTCGGATCGACGCCGTGCTTGAGCACCAGCTTCTCGTAGATCTGCGTGTGCGGCTTGGGCCAATAGTCGCCGGCCGCGATGTCGAAGATCGCCTCGAAGTGGTGGGCCACGCCCAGCCGCTCCATGACGCGCTCGGCGTGCGGCACGTCGCCCGCGGTGAAGATGATCTTGCGGCCGGGCAGTGCGTTGAGCGACGCCTCGAGCGCCGGGTTGGCCTCGACCGGCGAGTAGTCGATGTCGTGCACGTAATCGAGGAAATGCGTGGGATCGACGCCGTGCAGGGTCATCATGCCGCGCATCGAGGTGCCGTGCTCGCGCCAGTACTGTTTCTGCACGCGGCGCGCCTCCTCGGCATCGACCTTGAGCAGGTCGGCGATGTAGCGGCCGATGCGCACGTCGATCTGGGCGAACAGGTTGCAGCGCGCCGGATAGAGCGTGTTGTCGAGGTCGAACAGCCAGACGTCAGGATCGTGAGTTGGGGGATCATGTTTGGGCGCCATTGTTGATGGATTAGCCGCCGTCCGTGCGCTTGTCGAGCCGAGGGCTTATAAGGGCCGCCAATGGATCTTTTGACGATCAGCCTTCTCGTCATTGTCGTGCTGCTGGGCGTGGCGCTGGCCGCCGTCCTGCTGCGCCAGGGCAGCGGCCGCGAGGCCGAACAGATGCGCCACCAGCTTAGCCTGGCGCTCAGCCAGCAGGCCGAGACCGTGCAGCGGGTCGAGCGTTCGCTGCGCGAGCAGGAGCAGGCGCTGAGCAAGGCGGTCGGCGAGCGGCTCGACCGCACCGAGAAGGCGACCGGCCAGATCGTCACCGACCTGCGCGAGCGGCTGGTGCGCATCGACGAGGCGCAGAAGAAGATCGGCGATCTCTCGACCCAGGTCGTCAGCCTGCAGGAAGTGCTCTCCAACAAGCAGGCGCGCGGCGCCTTCGGCGAGGTCCAGCTCAACGACCTGGTGCAGAGCGCCCTGCCGCCGCAGGCCTATGAATTCCAGTACACGCTGTCATCGGGCGTGCGCGCCGACTGCCTGCTCCGGCTGCCCAATCCGCCGGGCTCGATCGCCATCGACGCCAAGTTCCCGCTGGAAAGCTACAGCTTGCTCAGGGCCGTGCCGGCGGGCGATGCACCGGCGCTGCTGGTGGCGCAGCGCGCCTTCCAGCAGGCCATCCGCAAGCACATCGGCGACATCCGCGACAAGTACATCGTGCCCGGCGAGACCGCCGAATCGGCGCTGATGTTCCTGCCGTCCGAAGCGGTCTATGCCGAGCTGCACGCCAACTTCACCGGCCTGGTCGAGGAGAGCTACCGCGCGCGCGTCTGGATCGTGTCGCCCACGACCATGATGGCCACGCTCAACACCGTGCGCGCCGTGCTGAAGGACGTGCGCATGCGCGAGCAGGCGGGCGAGATCCAGAAGACCGTCGGATTGCTGATGGAGGATGTGAAGCGCCTCGGCGACCGCGTCGACCGGCTGAAGACGCATTTCGGCCAGACCGAGAAGGACCTGCGCGAGATCGACATCTCCGCCGACCGCATCACCAAGCGCGGCCAGCGTATCCTCGACGTCGATCTCGGCGAGGAACCGGAGCTGCCGAAGGCGCAGACCGAATCACTGCCCTTCACGGAAGCCGCCAAGGAAAGGAAGTGAGATGAGCGCCAGCGTCGCCACCCTGAAGGCGTTGTGTCAGGCCTTCAACGACCACGACCTCGACCGCATCATGAGCTTCTTCGCCGACGATGCCGTGCTCGAGATGCCGCGCGGACCCGATCCGTGGGGCCGTCGCCATGTCGGCGCCAAGGCGGTGCGGGAAGGACTGGCCGCCCGTTTCGAGGGCCTGCCCGACGTCCATTACGGCGACGACAGCCACTATGTCGACGGCGACATGGGCATCTCGCAATGGACGGTAAGCGGCACCATGAAGTCGGGCGAGCGCATCACGGCGCGGGGCTGCGACTTCTATACCTTCCGCGGCGACAAGGTCGTGAAGAAGGATTCCTTCTGGAAGATCGTCGAGAAGGCGTAGAGCTACTCCGACGGAGCATCATGGTCCAGAAGATCAGCCCCAGGGGCCGCGGCGCGGCGCCTGCGGCGCAGGCTGCGCCCACGGACCGTTCGGCGACATCTGCGGGCGCGGCTGTGCGTAGCCCGGCATCTGGCCGGCCATCGCTTCCAGGCGCGCGATGCGCTCCTCCATCGGCGGATGGGTCGAGAACAGGCCGCGCAGGCCGCCGGCCGACAGCGGGTTGGCGATATACATGTGCGCCGTCGCCGGGTTGGCCTCGGCCACCTGGTTGGAGATCTGCTGCGTGCCGGCATGGAGCTTGGCGAGCGCGGCGGCGAGCCACAGCGGCTGGCCCGACATCTCGGCGCCCATGCGGTCGGCCTCGTACTCGCGGCTGCGGCTGATCGCCATCTGCACCAGCGAGGCGGCAAGCGGCGCCAGGATCATCATGGCGATGGCCGCGATCGGGTTCATCAAGGGCCGGCCGTTCTCGTCGCGGCCGCCGCCCATCAGGCCGCCGAAGCTGGCCAGCATGCCGATCGCGCCAGAGAGCGTCGCGGCGATGGTCATGATCAGCGTGTCGCGATGGCGGACGTGGCTCAGCTCATGCGCCATCACGCCGGTGATCTCCTCGCGGCTGAGATGGCGCAGCAGGCCGGTCGTCGCCGCCACGGCGGCGTTCTCGGGATTGCGGCCGGTGGCGAAGGCGTTGGGCTGCTCCTCGTCGATGATGTAGACGCGCGGCATGGGCAGCCCGCCGCGCTGGGCGAGATCAGCCACGATGCCGTAGAGCTCGGGCGCGTCGTTGGGCCCGATCTCCTGCGCGTTGCTCATGCGCAGCACCATCTTGTCCGAGTTCCAGTAGGCGAACACGTTCATGCCCAGCGCCACGACAAGGGCCAGGATGAGGCCGGACTGGCCACCCAGGAGGTAGCCCGCGACCAGGAAGAAGCCGGTCAGGGCAGCCAAAAGAAGGGCGGTGCGAAAGTAGTTCATGTCCGGAAAGATGGTCCGCGACTGTGGCAAATCAAGGCAGGGGACGGCATCATGGCGCCATGATGCGCAGCACGGGCAGCGATCGTGGCAGAGCCGAAATAAAAATGAACCGGCTGGGCCGATTTCTCGTGTGGGGGATGCAATCGGGGTTCCGGCTCTTCTTGTTCAGCTTGGGCATTGGTCTCCTCGGGGGCGTGGTCTGGGGTTTTCTAATGTGGTTCGCATGGAACATGGTTGCGTGGCATCGGGGTATCTCAGCGGAGAGGCTCAACTCCTGGGAAGGGATTCTCCACGTCGCCGAACCTTCAGCGGGCTTCGGTCTGACAACGGCTGGGATGGTGTGGCTATGTTTTTTATGGCTCAAGCGCCGAATGGAACACCGCCCTAATTCAAGCTAGGACACCAACCCATGCCGGATATCAAGAAACCCGAGGCCGAGACGGTCAAACCGGAGCCTGCCAAGCCAGCTGCACCGGAAAAACCCAAGAAGGTCGAGGAGATCGGCGGACCGCCCGGTCCCGAGCCGACCCGCTACGGCGACTGGCAGTTCAACGGCAAGGTGACGGACTTCTAGACTTGCCGACTGTAAAGCAACGCTTTACAGTCGGGCGAAGTGATCGGAACCTTTCGCCACAGGGGACTGAAGGAGCTGTTTGAGTCCGGTCGATCGTCAAAGGTCGCGCCGAGTCTGCAGCGACGCGTTATCGTTCGATTGGACGCCCTGCATTCCGCGTCGACACTCGAGGAGCTGCGGCAGCCGGGGTTCGACTTCCATTCCCTCCGTGGCAAACCGCAGCGCTACACAATCCATGTGAATGGACCGTGGTGCATCACGTTTGAATGGTCCGAAGGAACGGCCGTCAGAGTAGACTTGGAGCAATATCACTAGTCGGTGGCGCATATGACTGAGTTTGTAGTCCGCAATCAGACGCGAGCGCCTACGCATCCAGGCGAGCTCATGCGTGAGATCATCGAAGAGCACGCGCGCCTATCCGTCACAGATGCGGCGCGACGCATGGGCGTCAGCCGTCAGGCTCTACATGCAGTGCTGCGTGGCCGTAGCGCGGTCTCTGCGGATATGGCCCTGCGATTCGCCCAGCTTACGGGGGGGCGGGCCGAACTCTTTTTGCGCATGCAGGAGAATCTCGACCTATGGACAGCGCGCCAGCGCCTTGGTGTGCGTCTTGCGAGAATCGAGCCGGTTACCTCGAAGCGCGCGGCCTGACACATGCGTGACGACATCTTCCATCCCGACTTCAAGGCCGCGCCCTGGTGGTGGGAAGCCTGGACCCCCAACAACGCCCTGTCGCAGGACCCGCCGGCCAGGACCGACGTGGTGATCGTGGGTGCGGGCTATGGCGGGCTGTCGACGTCGCTCGAGCTGCGCCGCAACGGCGTCGGCGCCGTGGTGCTGGAGCGCGGCGACTTCGGCGTGGGCGCGTCGACGCGCAACGGCGGCATGATCTCGGGCGGCGTCAACATGGGCAAGGGCCTGGGCGGCAAGAGCCAGGCGGCCGAGGAGTTCGAGGCCAAGAAGGCGGCGTTCCTGGGCGCCGGCGCCGATTCGCTCTCGGTGCTGGAAGACATCATCGCCCGCGAGAAGATCGAGTGCGGCGTCATCAAGCAGGGCCGCTTCGTCGGCGCCTGGACGCCCAAGCACTATGCCGAGCAGGCGGCCAAGGTCGAGATGTTCAACAAGTACGCCGATGTCGGCGCCGAGATGGTGCCGCGCGAGCGCCAGCGCGAGTTCATCGCCTCGGACTATTACTTCGGCGGCATGTACGCCCGCCGCTCGGGCCATCTGCATCCCGCGCTCTACTACAAGGGCCTGCTGGAAGCCGCACACCGCGCCGGCGCCATCCTGTGCGCCAATGTCGAGGCCGAGCGCATCGAGAAGACGGCCAACGGCTGGCGCGTGCTGAGCTCCAAGGGGCCGATCGAGGCCAAGGAGGTCGTGGTCGCGACCAACGGCTACACCGGCGACCTGACGCCCCGGCTGAAGCGCCGCGTCGTGCCGGTGGCGAGCCACATCATCGCCACCGAAGAGCTGCCCGAGCATGCCAGCAAGCTCATCCCCGAGCTGCGCTCGATTGCCGACACCAAGCGCGTGCTGACCTATTACCGGCCCTCGCCCGACGGCAAGCACCTGATCTTCGGCGGGCGCGCCCGCTTCACCGCGGCGCCGCCGGAAGTGAGCGCCCCCGTGCTCTACCAGTACATGCTCGACCGCTTCCCGCAGCTCAAGGGCATCCGCATCACCCACGTCTGGACGGGCAACGTCGCCTTCGCGCTGGATTACATGCCGCACATGGGCATGGACCAGGGCCTGCACTACCTGCTGGCCTGCAACGGCAATGGCGTCGCCATGATGACCTACCTTGGCACGCAGACCGCCAAGAAGATCGCCGGCGGGCGCAACGAGCCGATAAACCCGCTCGACGACCGCGAGTTCCCCGAGCACGCGCTCTACAACGGCGAGCCGTGGTTCCTGCCCATGATCGGCGCCTGGTATCGCACGCGCGACTGGATCGACCGCCGGCTGGCGGCCTGATGTCGACACTTCCTGTCACGCTGGAGGACGTCGAGTACGCCGCCGCGCGCATCGGCGACGCGGTGGTGCACACGCCCTGCCTGCGCAGCGAGACCCTCTCGCGCATCGCCAAGGCCGATGTCTGGGTGAAGTTCGAGAACCTGCAGTTCACGGCCTCGTTCAAGGAGCGCGGAGCGCTGAACACGCTGCTGCAGCTCACCGACGAGGAGAAGAGGCGCGGCGTCATCGCCATGTCGGCCGGCAACCATGCCCAGGGCGTGGCCTATCACGCCGGCCGGCTCGGCATCCCCGCCACCATCGTCATGCCGTCCTTCACGCCCAACACCAAGGTCGAGCACACCCGCGGCCACGGCGCGCGCGTCGTCCTGCACGGCGACACGCTCGCCGAGGCGGCCACCGAGGCCCGTCGCCTGGCTGACGCCCACACGCTGGTGTTCGTCCATCCCTACGACGATCCGCGCATCATCGCGGGCCAGGGCACGATTGCGCTCGAGATGCTGCAGGATGCGCCCGAGATCGACACGATCGTGGCGCCGGTGGGCGGCGGCGGCATGATCGCGGGCTGTGCCGTAGCGGCGCGCGGGCTGAAACCCGACATCAAGGTGATCGGCGTCGAGACCACGAGCTACTCGGCCATGCACCAGCTGCTCGCCGGCGAGCCGGTGACGGCGGGCGGCGACACCATCGCCGAGGGCATCGCCGTGCGCGACATCGGCAAGACGCCGCTTGCCATCGCCCGCGCCCTGCTCGACCAAGTGCTGACCGTCGACGAGGTCGCGATCGAGCGCGCCATCGCGCTCTTCCTCGAGGTCGAGAAGACGGTGGCGGAGGGCGCGGGCGCCGCCGGGCTCGCCGCCCTCCTGGCCCATCCGCAGCATTTCATCGGCCGCAAGGTGGGCCTGGTGCTGTCGGGCGGCAACATCGACACAAGGCTGCTGGCCTCGGTGCTGCTGCGCGGCCTGGTGCGCGATGGCCGCATCGTGCGGCTGCGGCTCATGATCGGCGACCTGCCCGGCCAGCTCGCCCGCGTCTCCGGCCTCATAGGCAAGGCGGGCGGCAACATCGTCGAAGTGCAGCACCAGCGGCTGTTCGGCAGCGTCGTGGCCAAGCGCACCGAGCTCGACGTCACGGTCGAAACACGTGGCCGCGACCATATGCGGGAGCTGGTGGCGGTGCTGTCGGCAGAGGGGTTCAAGGTGCGGGTGCTGGAAGGCGCGGACGCGTAAGGCCTACGACGCCCGCTTGATATCCGTCAGGATGAAGTCTTCGCCTTTGAACAGCAGCGGTAGATCGAGGGACCTTGCCAACGCATAGGCGCAGCAATCGCCGAAGTTAAGCCCGGCGCGATGGCGCCCTTTGCCAAAACGACGAAACGCCTCTCTGGCTCCTTCAATGTGTGTCGCATCGAACGCGACGACACCAAGGCGCAGCGAAAGCGCCAACCGGTCGAGATCGCGACAGCCCGCCTGCCCCTGTCGGGACTCAGCCACCATGGAGACTTCGAGGTAGTTCGGCGCTCCAATCCGAGCACCGTCGGCGGCCAAAATCGCTTCCGCGAACTCCACTTTTTCCGGCTCGTTGAGAAGAATCGCGATGAGGGCCGAGCTATCGACGACAATCAATCGAACATGCCCTTGTCGTTGTACCCGAGAATTTCCTCAACGCTCTTGTCCGTCAGGGGTGGTTTGGAATTGAAACGCCGGACGATGGCGTCGACCTCCTTCAGCCGCCGCTCGCGATCCTTCTTGGCGTCGATTTCCCGGAGCTTGCCGTCAGCCAGCTCGATGACCGTCGCTGTCATGCTCTTGCCGAGCAGCCGAGAGACGCGCCGCAACTTGCGCTCTGCCTCCGTGCTTTTGATGCTTACGCCCATGGTGTCCGCTGAATTCTAGAATGTCGCACCATATTCTAGAAAGCGGCGCCTTACAACGCACGCTGGATGGGGCTATAGACCCGCCATGTCCGCCGCACTCCAATATACCCCGTCGCCCACGCCCGATCTGGCCCGCATCGAGCGGGCGCTGATCTCCGTCTCCGACAAGGAAGGCCTGGTCGAACTGGGCAAGGCGCTCGCGGCGCACGGGGTCGAGATCCTGTCGACCGGCGGCTCGGCCAAGGCGCTGCGCGATGCCGGGCTGAAGGTGGTCGAGGTGAGCGACCACACGGGCTTCCCCGAGATCATGGACGGCCGGGTGAAGACGCTGCAGCCCACGATCCATGGCGGCATCCTGGCGCGGCGCACCGATGCCGGACACAAGAAGGCGATGGCCGACCACGGGATCGCGGGCATCGATCTCGTCGTGGTGAACCTCTATCCCTTCGAGGCCACGGTGGCGCGCGGCGCGGACTTCCCGACCTGCGTGGAGAACATCGACATCGGCGGGCCGGCCCTGATCCGCGCCTCGGCCAAGAACCATGACTTCGTGACCATCGTCGTCGATCCGGCCGACTACGCCGCGGTGATCGCCGAACTGGGGGCGCACCAGGGCGCCACGACGCTCGCGCTGCGCCGCAAGCTTGCGGCCAAGGCCTATGCGCGGACCGCGTCGTATGACGCCGCGATCGCGAGCTGGTTTGCCAAGCAGCAGGGCGAAGCGTTCCCGGAGCGGCTCACCATCACGGCGGCGCGCGTGCAGACCCTGCGCTACGGCGAGAACCCGCATCAGCAGGCCGCTTTCTATTCCGACGGCAGCCAGCGGCCAGGCGTCGCCACGGCGCGAGTCGTGCAGGGCAAGGAGCTTTCCTACAACAACATCGGCGACACCGAGGCGGCCTATGAATGCGTCGCCGAGTTCAAGGGGCCGGCCGTCGTCGTGGTCAAGCACGCCAATCCCTGCGGCGTGGCCGTGGCCGCGGATCAGTACAGCGCCTACCTGAAGGCCTATGCCTGCGATCCGGTGTCGATCTTCGGCGGCATCGTCGCCGTCAACACGACGCTGGAAGCCAGGACCGCCGAGGATCTGTCGAAGCTCTTCCTGGAAGTGGTGATCGCGCCCGACGCGACGCCCGAGGCGCTGGCGATCTTCGCCAGGAGGAAGAACGTGCGCGTGCTGCTGGCCGGCACCCTGCCCGATCCGCTGTCGCCCGGCATGACCATGCGCAGCGTGGCCGGCGGCTACCTGCTGCAGAGCCGCGACAACGGCCATCTCGGCAAGGGCGACCTCAGGGTCGTGACCAAGCGCGCGCCGACGGCGAAGGAACTCGACGACCTGTTGTTCGCCTTCACCGTCTGCAAGCACGTCAAATCAAACGCCATCGTCTACGCCAAGGACGGCGCCACGGTGGGCGTCGGTGCGGGCCAGATGAACCGGCGCGATTCCTCGCGCATCGCCGCCATCCGAGCGGCGGAGTCGGGCGAGGCGGCCAAGCTGCCTAAAAGCCCGGCGATCGGCAGCGTCGTTGCCTCCGATGCCTTCTTCCCCTTCGCCGACGGCCTCTTGGCCGCCGCGGAAGCCGGCGCCACGGCGATCATCCAGCCGGGGGGTTCGATGCGCGACAAGGAAGTGATCGACGCGGCCGACGACAAGGGGCTGGCGATGGTCTTCACCGGCATGCGCCACTTCCGCCACTGACGGCAGGAGGAGCGGTCAGTCGAGACCGAGACTGTCGTAGTCGTTGATGTCGTTGACGACGTCGGCGACCATGCGGTTGGTCATGTCCATCAACAGCACGTCGTTGTCGACGCGGACATACTCGTAGCCCGGCGGCACCGGGGCCATCTGCTGCACCACCGCGGGCGGCACGCGCTCGTAGACGATCGCGGGCGGCAAGGGCTGGCCGATGACCCAGAGCTGCTGCTGCTTCTTCGCCTGACCTGGCGGCAGGCAGCCATTGCCCTTCTTGGCCAGGCCCGGCGGGCAGCGGCCGGCGGAGAATTCGTTGCGGTAGTACTGGTAGACGATGGCGCGGTCGTGGTCGGGGACGACGACGCGGACCGGTTGGACGACGACGGCCGGGCCGCCGCGGCCTTGGCCGTGCTTGCCCTTGCCACCCTTGTCTTTGTCCTTGTCCTTGTCGGCCCAAGCCGGCGACGCGAGCCCTACCAGGAGGGCTGAGGTGGCCAGAACCAGCGCACGGAGCATGAAGAAAGCCTCCCCCTGCGCCCTTCTGAACGCGGCGCTCGTCAGGAGGTTCCGTCTAGACCGTTCCGACCCGGAAGGCCTGTGGCAGAACGGTGACCTCCAGCGGCAGGCGGCCCACCATCTCGCCGTCGAGATCGACCAGGGTCTCGACGCCCGCCGAGTCGAAGCGGAAGGAGGTGCCGCGGGCCGTCCGCACCTTGGGATGGTGGACATGGGCGCCGCTGTAGAGCTTGGGCAGGATGCCTAAAAGCACGCCGAGCCGGGAGACGCCGCCCACGTCGATCAGGTCGAGCACACCGTCGTCGAAGCGCGCGCCCGGCAGCAGCTTCATGCCGCCGCCGCCATTCTCGGTATTGCCGATCATGGCCGTGAACAGCCGGCGGGTGCCGGCCGGCAAGCCGTCGATCTCGATCGACACCTCGCGCTGGCGGTAGGTCAGGGTCACCCCGGCGTCATCAGGAGATAGGCGATCTCGCCCAGCTTCTTCAGCCAGCGCGACTGTGACGTGCGATGGCTGATCGTGGCCGCCAGCCCCAGCGCCACGATCAGGTAGCCGAAGCGGTCGACCGGCCGGCCGTCGAGGCCCGTCGCAGCGCACGCGCATCAGGTCGATGGCCTGGGTCCGCGGGCTGGCGGCCGCGTCGAAGGCGCTGCCGGCGATCGCCAGGTGACCGAGCGCCCGGCAGAGCTCGTTGGCGGTGCCGGCCGGCACCGGGCAGAGCACGGCGTCGGGCGCGACCAGCCGGCCCGAGGGATCGAGCAGGCCGTTCAGGGTCTCGTTGACCGTGCCGTCGCCGCCCACGGCCACGAAGCGGCGCACGCCCCGGGCCAAGGCAGTCGCGCGCCAGCTCGGTCGCGTGCCCCGGCGCTTGGGTGAACAACGGCTCGACCGGGCCCAGGCGCTTGGCCAGCTCGGCCTGGATGGCGGGCCAGCGCGCCACCGCCCCGCCCTTGCGGGCGGCCGGGTTGACGATCACGGCAACGCGCATGACCTGCCTTTTGGTCTTTTGGCACTACTGCCATAAACTGACAGCAGATTCCGGTAAGAGGGTAGCGTGTCGCGCGCCCAACGTCTGCTCGATCTCATCCAGGTGCTGCGCCGCCATCGCCATCCGGTGAGCGGCGCCACGCTTGCCGAGGCGACCGGCGTGTCGCTGCGCACGCTCTATCGCGACATCGAGCTTCTGAAGGCCGAGGGCGCGCATATCGATGGCGAGGCGGGCGTGGGCTACGTGCTGCGGCCGGGCTTCATGCTGCCGCCCCTGATGTTCAGCGAGGAGGAGATCGAGGCGTTGGTGCTGGGCTCGCGCTGGGTGCATCAGCGCGCCGACCGGGCGCTGGCCGACGCCGCTGCCAACGTTCTGGCCAAGATCGGCGCCGTGCTGCCCAAGGACCTGCGCGACACGCTGGACGAGTCGGGGCTCTTGATCGGGCCGGGCGATCCCATCGCCGCGGGCGACGCGCAACTGCCCAAGATCCGCCAGGCCATCCGCACCGAGCGCAAGATCGGTCTTTTCTATCGCGACAACAATGGCGCGGACAGCAAGCGCACCATCTGGCCGTTCGCCTTGAGCTTCTTCGAGAAGGTGCGGGTGGTGGTGGCGTGGTGCGAACTGCGCGAGGACTTCCGCCATTTCCGCACCGACCGCATCGTCGTGCTCAACATGACCGAGAAGCGCTACCCGCGCCGCCGCCAGGCCATGCTGAAGGAATGGCGCGAGCGCGAGCTGACGAAGGACGCCAGCGACAAATAGCGTCTCGCACGTCTCGCGAGGCGCGTCTCGAAGGGAGGCAACCCGCCTTGATGTTGCCTACCCTTCGAGACCGGTATCCGGATCGACTGCTGACATAATCTGACAGCTGCCAAGCTTATGTTCCTCTTCCAACGATCGAGGAGAACCCCATGAGCAGGAACTGGTTGGCGGTCGCATCCGCCGAGCATGTCGAGATCGGGCGCGACGGGGGCTTCATGCAGGTCAACCACGGCAAGGCGACGCCGCTGCGCCGCATCCAGCCGGGCGACCGCATCGTCTACTACTCGCCCAACCGCACCTACACGCCGAGCCACGCCCAGCGCAACAAGGACCGGCTGCAGGCCTTCACCGCCATCGGCACGGTGAAGAACAGCAAGCCCTACCAGGCCGACATGGGCTTCGGCTTCAAGCCGTTCCGGCGCGAGGTAGCGTGGCACGAGGCCTGGTCAATGCCGATCGCCATCCTTCAGGCGCAGCTCGCCTTCACCCAGGAGAAGAACTGGGGCTACCGGCTGCGCCAGGGCGTGATCGAGATCAGCGACGCCGACATGACGCTGATCGCCGAGGCGATGTTCACAGCCGCGGCAGAACCTCATCGGCTAGCAGCCTGAAGCTCTCGCGGCTGAGCGGCGCGCACATCAGATAGTTGAGCCCGATCTCCTCCTTGAGGCGGGCAATCTGTTCGACGACCGATGCCGGCGTGCCGTGCAGGATGACGCTGTCGACATAGTGCTGCGTCGGTTCCTTGCCGTCATAGGTCCGCTGCACGGACCGGCGATGGCCATGCTGCGGCCCGGCGTAGGAATCGACCAGCCATTGCGCGCCTCGGCGCGCGACGGCCAGGGCCTCTTCCTTGGTCGGCGCGAGCGCGAGCAGGCGCGCCATGGGAATGTCGCGGCCGGCATCGGAGAAGCCCGCTTCGGCAAGCTTCTCGGTGTAGCGGCGGCGCTTGGCGCCGAGCTCGGCCGTCGAGGAATGCGGATCCATCAGGATGGAAAAGCCGCGGCTTGCCGCCCAGTCGATCGCGCCTTCCGAGGTCGCCGCCATCCAGGTCGGCAGCGGCCGCTGCAGGGGCTTGGGCAGCACCTCGACGTCGTCGAAGGAGAAGTGCGTGCCCGTGAAGCTGAAGCGCTCCTCGCTCCAGGCCTTGAGCACGATCTCGACGGCCTCGCGAAAGCGCTCGGCGCTTTCCTCCGCCGGCACGCCGAAGTGCTTGAACTCGAACTGGGCGAAGCCGCGGCCTGCACCCCAGTTGACGCGGCCGCCCGACAGCATGTCGAGCAGCGCCACTTCCTCGGCGAGCCGCAGGGGATGATAGAGCGCGGCCAATGACACCGCCGTGCCGATGCGCAGCCGCTTGGTGCGCGCCGCCGCCAGCGTGCCCAGCATGTGCACCGACGGGCAGACGCTGAAGGTGGTGAAGTGATGCTCCGCCAACCACACGGCGTCGAAGCCCGTGCGATCCATGATTTCTATGCGCTCGAGCGCGCGGGAGTAGACCTCCTCCAGCGGGCCGCGCCGGCCGGGCCAGCTGAAGAACTGCAGAACACCGAGCTTCATTCGGCCTTGATCCCCGCGGCTTTGACGATGGGCCACCATTTCTCGATCTCGGCCTTCTGCCAGGCGCCGAGCGCCTGGGGCGTGAGCTGGTCGGCGGGCGGGATGTCCTGCCCGAGGGCTGCGAGCTTTTCCTTGGTGGCGGGCTCGGCGAGCGACTTCACGACGGCCGCGTTCAGCTTGGCGATGATGTCGGGCGACGTGCCCTTGGGCGCCCACAGGCCGTGCCACACCGAGACATGCAGGCCGGGCAGGCCCGCTTCATCGACGGTCGGCACCTCGGGCGCCGACGCCAGCCGCTCCTTGGCCGTGACGGCGAAGGCCTTGATGGTGCCGGCGCGCAGCTGCGGCAGCACGTTCGAGGCCTGGTCGAGCATGATGTCGATCTGGCCGGCCAGAAGATCGCGCATCGCCGGCGCGGTGCCGCGGTAGGGCACGAACTGGAAGCGCGTGTCGGTCAGCTTCTGGAAGAAGATGCCGGAGATGTGCCCCGGGGCGCCGACGCCGCCGGTGCCGGCCGTCGCCTTGTCGGGGTTGGCCTTCAGCCAGGCGATCAGGCCCTTCATGTCGTTGGCCGGCAGGTCCTTGCGGCTCACGATCAGCATCGGGCCAGTGACGATCAGGGCGACCGGCGCGAAGTCGGCGAGCAGGTCGTACTGCAGCGCGTAGGTGGCGCCGTTCAGCACGTAGTGGCTCCACTGGCCGATGCCCAGCGTATAGCCGTCGGCCGCCGAGCGCGCGACCTTGCCGACGCCGATCGAGCCGCCGGCGCCAGCGACGTTGTCGACCAGCACGGTGCCGCCGAGATTGGCGGTCATGCGCTCGGACATCACGCGGGCGATCGCGTCGGTCGGTCCGCCGGCCGAGGCTGGGACGATCATGGTGACGGGACGCGACGGGTACGGTTGTGCCGTGGCCGGATATGCCGCGAACAATGCGGCGACGCTCGCGGCCACGAAAAGCCATCGACGCGACGGGTTCATTGTTTCCTCCGGGCGCGAGTAGAGCACGCCGTTGTGCTGCCGGACTAGGGCCTCATGAGTTGGAGCGCACGCGCTCAACGCCTCGGGATACGTCCGCGAATCCGGTTGAAGCCCTCCTTGATGGCGGCAAAGCGTGCGTCGATGAACGGCTCGAGTTCGTTGTCGGTGAAGATGTAGGGCCAGTCATTCTCGATGCCTTCGCGGACCAGCTCGCCGACATAGAGCGGATCGATGCCTTGGGCGACGCGGTCGCGGATGGATTTGACGCGCTCGGCTATGGGGCCGGTGGCCGGCGGCCGGCCGACCTTGCCGGCGAAGCGCTCCGGCAGATTGCGGGCCGAATCGACGATCTGGGTGCGGATGAAGCCCGGGCACAGCACCGAGACGCCGATGCGGCGCGGCGCCAGGTCGAGCCGCAGGCCCTCCGACAGCGCGACCACGCCGTACTTGGAGACGTTGTAGGCGCTGCTCCCGTTGGAGACCAGGCCGGCGATCGAGGCGGTCGAGACGATGTGCCCGCCCTCGCCGTGCCGCTCGATCAGCGGGCCGAAGATCTCGATGCCCCAGATGACGGCCCGCAGGTTCACGCCCAGCGTCCAGTCCCACGCGGCCTCGCTCCACATGCCGTATGGCCCGCCGCCGCCGACGCCGGCATTGTTGACCAGGATGTGGACCCTGCCATAGCGCGCGAGAGTGGCCTCGGCCGCCGCCGCGAGCTCGCCCTTGAGCGAGATGTCGGCCTGCACGCCTTCGACGTCGGCGTTGGTCAGCCTCAGTTTCTCGAGCGCCGCCGCCAGAGCTGCCTCCTCGATGTCGCAAAGCATGACCTTCACGCCAGCCTGAGCCAAGGCGGAGGCAATCCCGAACCCGATGCCTGAGGCGGCGCCCGTCACGAACGCAGTCTTTCCCGCAAGATCCTTCACGTGGGTCCCCCCAATGAGTCACGCCCTAGAGCTGATAGTACACTCCGCCGCAAAGGCCGATCGCCATCAGGCCAAGACCAAAGAACTTGAAGAAGCGGGCCGACTGGATGGCGAGCGAGTGTTCATGGCGAACCGATTGGCGTTGCTCCGCGGAGAGGTCTTGCTGCGCCCTGAGTTGCGCGCCGAGGAAGCTGGTCGCGAGACTGCTGCCGACCGGCCGATCGCCATCGAGCTCGAACTGGGCGCCGACATAGCAGATGACGAGACCGATGAAAGCCACGCCGAAGAAGCTCATGTAGGCAACAATGAAAAAGGCCACGACCGACGCCAGCAGCCAGGCCGACAGAGCAATGGCGACGAGGATCGATCTTGCGGACACGGGCTACCTCGAGGAACGGCGGTAACACCGACGATGCTCGATCGTATCCGGGATCGCCGGCTAAGCCAAAGCGTCGTCCAGCGCGCTGCCCAGGCAGTCGACGATCTCGCCGATCTGGTCTTCAGTCACGATGAAAGGCGGCGCCAGCAGGACATGGTCGCCCTGCGTGCCGTCGATCGTGCCGCCCATGGGATAGACCATCAGGCCGCGCGCCATGGCGGCCTTCTTGACCCGCGCATGGAGCTTCCTGGCCGGATCGAACGGCGTCCTGGTCGAGCGCTCCTCGACGAGCTCGATCGCCTGGAAGAGGCCGCGGCCGCGGATGTCGCCGACATGCGGGTGATTGCCGAAGCGCTCGCCGAGCCGCCGATGCAGCAGCGCGCCCTGCGCGCGCACGTTGGCCAGAAGGTTGTCGCGCCGGATCGTCTCCTGCACGGCGAGGCCGGCGGCGCAGGCCAGGGGATGGCCCATGTAGGTGTGGCCGTGCTGGAAGAAGCCGCTGCCGTTCGCGAAAGAGTCGTAGATGTGCCCCCCGAGCAGCACGGCGCCGATCGGCTCGTAGCCGCCGCCCAGGCCCTTGGCGATGGTCAAGAGATCGGGTGCGATGCCTTCCTGCTCGCAGGCATGCAAGGTGCCGGTGCGGCCCATGCCGCACATCAC
The DNA here is from genome assembly GCA_963809025.1 of uncultured Alphaproteobacteria bacterium. GTDB lineage: Bacteria > Pseudomonadota > Alphaproteobacteria > Reyranellales > Reyranellaceae > Reyranella. The sequence goes on from CAWEIE010000034.1 coordinate 54,199, forward strand.
CTCGTCGAGGATCAGCAGCACACCGTGGCGATCGCAGATCTCGCGGATGCGCTTGAAGTAGCCGGTGGCCGGCGGCACGGCGCCGGCGGTGGCGCCGACCACGGTCTCGGCGACGAAGGCCATCACCGTGCCGTCGCCCAGCTCGAGGATCTTGGCTTCGAGCGCGGCGGCGGCACGGCGGCCGTAATCCTCTTCGCTCTCGCCCGGCTCCTGGAAGCGGTAGGCGAAGCAGGGCGCGATGTGATGCGTCTCGATCAGGAGCGGCGCGAAGGGCGCGCGGCGCCATTCGTTGCCGCCGGCCGCCAGCGCGCCCAGCGTGTTGCCGTGATAGCTCTGGCGCCGGGCGATGACGTGGCGCCGCCCGGTCTCGCCGCGCTCGATGAAGTACTGCCGCGCCATTTTCAGCGCCGCCTCGATCGCCTCCGAGCCGCCGCTCACCAGGTAGGCATGGCTGATGCCTTGGGGGGCGTCGGCGATCAGCCGGTCGGCGAGCTTTTCGGCGACCTCGGTGGTGAAGAAGCCGGTGTGGGCATAGGCGAGGCGGTCGAGCTGCTCGTGCAGCGCCGCGGTCACCGCCGGATGGCCATGGCCCAGGCACGACACCGCCGCACCACCCGAGGCATCGATGTAGCGCCTGCCGGTGCTGTCGACGATCTCGATGCCGCTGCCGCCGGCCGCGACCGGAAGCGTGCCGCCGATCTGGCGGTGCAGGATGTGGGTCATGTCATTGCCGGGAGCGCGGCACTCCAGTGCCGCTCATGCGGTGTTGGATGAGAGAGAAGATGCGCCACTGGAGTGGCGCGCTCCCGGCAAAGGAACATGATCAGCGTCCGTTGCGGCGCGGCAGGTGTACGCCGAAGGCGGCAAGCTGCGCCTCGGTGTGCTCCAGGGCGGCCAGCGCCTTGGCGCCGCCGCGGCCGGCGACCAGGGCGGCCAGGATCTCGGCCACCGCCAGGAGCGGCGTCATCGTGTGGAAGAAGGACGGGCTGCCGGTCGCCACCAGGATGGTGTTGTTGGCGATCTGGGCGAGCGGCGAGACCTCCGAATCGGTGAGCGCCACCACCGGCACGTCGCGGTCCGCCGCATAGCGCGCGCCCTCGATGGTGGCACGTGCGTAGGGCTCGACGCTGGCGACCAGCAGGGCGTCGGCCGTGCCGGCGTCGCGGATGGCGTCCAGCCCGGTGCCGCCGGCATCGTCCAGCATCACCGTCTTGTCGCCGAGAAGCGACAGCATGTAGTGGAAGTGCCAGGCGGCGGCGTGGCACGAGCGCAGGCCGAGGCAATAGACGCGGCGCGCTTCGTCCAGGCGGCTCGCCGCATCGGCCAGCCGATCGAGCGCCGCGGGCTCGGCCAGGGCTGCGATCTGGCGCGACAACATCGTCGCCATCTCGGCTGCGAGCGCGCGTTCGCCGTGCAGCGCCTGGACCTCGACCTGCACGCCGGCCTTGCCGGCAAAGCCCAGGGTGCCGGCGCGCACCGCCCCGGCATAGAGCTCGCGCACGCTGTCGTAGCCGTCGAGGCCGAGCCGCTTGGCCAGCCGCGTCATGGTGGCGGGCGGCACGCCGGCGCGACGCGCCTGCTCGCGCATCGACAACAGCGCCACGTCGTCGGGACGGTCGAGCATGTAGCGCGCGGCCGTCTGCAGTTGCGGCGGCAGGAGGTCGAACGCCTCGACGATCGAGGCGTTGAGCGGGCCCCTCTGATCCATTCCGTGCGCCTCAGCGCAGCGGGATGGGGTACATCAGGCCGCCCTTGGTCCACAGGCCGTTCAGCCCGCGCGCGAGCTTGAGCGGGCTGCCCATGCCGACATTGCGCTCGAAGCTCTCGCCATAGTTCCCGACCAGCTTGACGATGTTGTAGGCCCACTTCTCGTCGAGCTGCAGGGCCTTGCCGTTGCCGGGCTTAACACCGAGGAAGCGCTGGACCAGCGCATCGGTCGACTTCAGCTGCTCGTCGACATTGGCGGTGGTGATGCCGCGCTCCTCGGCCTCGAGCATGGCGAACAGCGTCCAGCGCACGACCGCGTTCCAGACATCGTCGCCGCGGCGCACGAAGGGCCCCAGCGGCTCCTTGGAGATCAGCTCGGGCAGGATCATGTAGTCGGCCTGGCGGCCGCGCGTGGCCAGCGCCGAAGCCAATGCCGAGGAGTCCTGCGTGATGGCATCGCAACGACCGGCGAAGAAGGCCTCGTACATCACGTCCTGGCTCTCGAACACGACCGGCTTGAAGGTGAGGTTGCGGCCGCGGAACCAGCTCGCGACGTTGAACTCATGGGTCGTGCCCTGGGCGACGCAGATGGTGGCGCTGTTGAGCTCGGCCACCCCTTTCACGCCGAGCTTCTTGGACACCATGAAGCCTTGGCCGTCATAGAAATTGACGCCGGAATACTGCAGGCCGAGCCCGGCATCGCGCTCGAGCGTGATGGTCGAGTTGCGCACCAGCATGTCGATCTCGCCCGACTGCAGGGCGAGGAAGCGCTGCTGGGCCGACAGCGGCACGTACTTGGCCTTGGTCGCATCGCCAAAGACGGCCGCGGCGACGGCATTGCACATGTCGACATCGAGGCCGGCCCACTTGCCCTGGCTGTCGGGCAGCGAGAACCCGCCCAGGCCGACATTGACGCCGCAGATCAGGTGGCCGCGCTTCTTCACGGCCTCGAGGGTCGAGGGCGTCTGGGCCGAGGCGGCGGTGAACGCGAAGGCGCCGAACAGGGCGCCAGCGACGAGGAGACGTTTGATGACGGTCATGGGCTTTCCCCTGAAAGAACCGGCCCTAGCTACCGCCCGAGCGGCTGATTTGCAACATATGAATCTAATATCTCCTTATTTGATCCATTTGGCTCATCCCGCCACGATGTTTCCTATGGTTACTCCTGACGGAATTGAAACCGGCGTCTGCTACGACCACATGTGCCGCGCCGCAAAACGTTCGCGGGGGAGTTCCCTTTTGTCCTTACATCGCCGCCTGCTGGCTGCCGCCGGCCTAGCCTTCTTTGTCATTTCATCGGCGGCCTTCGCCCAGGGCGGTCCCCCGGCCATGCCCGTCACCATTTCCCCGCCGGTGGCCAAGCGGGTCACCCAGTGGGACGAGTTCTCCGGCCGCTTCGAGGCGGTCGCCTCGGTCGAGGTGCGCGCCCGCGTCTCGGGCTTCATCGACAAGCTGCATTTCCGCGACGGCCAGGTCGTCAATGTCGGTGACCTCCTGTTCACCATCGACAAGCGGCCGTTCGAGATCGCCGTCGAAAGCGCCGAGGCCGAAGTCGCGCGCAACAAGGCTCAGGTCGACATCGCCGAGTTGCAGGTCGAGCGCGGCGCGGCGCTGGTCAAGTCTAGGAACATTCCCGACGCCGAGTACGACCAGCGCAAGGCCAACCTCGCCGTGGCGCGCGCCCAGCTCAAGAGCGCCGAAGCGGCGGTGCGCAACGCCGAGCTCAACCTCGACTGGACCGACGTGCGCGCGCCTCTGGCCGGCCGCATCTCCGACCGCAAGGTCGATGCCGGCAACCTGATCCAGGGCGGCCAGCAGGGCGCCACCTTGCTCGCCACCATCGTCACGCTCGATCCCATCCGCTTCGTGTTCGACGTCTCGGAGTCCGACTATCTGCGCTACACGCGCCTGTATCTGTCGGGCGCGATGGCCTCGGCGCGCGATTCGGTGAATCCGGTGCGCATCCGCCTGGCTGACGAGAGCGAATGGACGCGCAGCGGCAAGGTCGACTTCGTCGACAACACCTTGAGCCCGCGCTCGGGCACCATGCGCACGCGCGCCGTGGTCGAGAACAAGAACCAGCTCCTCACCCCCGGCATCTTCGGCCGCGTCCAGCTGTTCGGCGGCGAGTATGACGCCCTGCTGATCCCCGACACCGCGATCGTCTCCGACCAGTCGCGCAAGATCGTGTTCACGGTCAACAAGGACAACGTCGTGCAAGCCAAGCCCGTGACCCTGGGACCGCTGGTCGAGGGGCTGCGGGTCGTGCGCGAGGGCCTGGCGGCCACCGACAACGTCGTGCTCGACGGCCTCGCCAATCCGATGGTGCGGCCGGGCGCCAAGGTGATGCCCCAGAAGGGCGAGATCAAAACCGCCGACGCCAAGTCCAATTAGTGCGCGAAATCACGAATGCTCGCGACATGACTCCCTGTCATCCCGAGCGAAGCGAGGGACCTTTCCTGCTCCCGAAAGGCCCCTCGCTTCGCTCGGGGTGACAGCCACCAGCCCCAGCTAGCCGAGTTCGACCCAGCCCATGCGTTTTTCCCATTTCTTCATCGACCGGCCGATCTTCGCCTCGGTCCTGTCGATCATCATCCTGATCGTGGGCGGCATTGCCCAGTTCGGCCTGCCGGTCTCGGAGTATCCCGAGATCGCCCCGCCCACGGTCAACGTGACGGCGACCTACCCCGGCGCCTCGGCCGAGGTGATCGCCCAGACCGTCGCCACGCCGCTCGAGCTCGAGATCAACGGCGTCGACGACATGCTCTACATCGAATCGCAGTCGACCGGCGACGGGCGGCTGTCGATCAACGTCGTGTTCAAGCCGGGCACCAACATCGACCAGGCCCAGGTCAACGTGCAGAACCGCGTCGCCGTGGCCCAGCCGCGCCTGCCCGAGGACGTGCAGCGGCTCGGCATCGTCGTGCGCAAGGCCTCGCCCGACCTGATGATGGTCGTGCACATGACGTCGCCCGACGACAGCCGCGACCAGCAATACATCTCCAACTACGCCACGCTCTACGTGAAGGACGTGCTGGGCCGCATCGACGGCGTCGGCAACGTGCTGGTGTTCGGCGCGCGCGACTATTCGATGCGCGTGTGGCTCGATCCCGCCCGCGTCGCCGCCCACAACCTGACGGCCGGCGAGGTCATGCTGGCGATGCGCGCGGCCAACCTGCAGGTCGCCGCCGGCGCCATCAACCAGGCGCCCGCCGTGTCGCCCGGCGCCTTCACCCTGTCGGTGCAGACGCTGGGCCGCCTGACGGCGCCCGAGGAGTTCGGCAACATCGTGCTGCGCGCCGAGACCGACGGCTCGGTGACGAGACTGCGCGACGTGGCCCGCATCGAGCTGGGTGCGCAGGACTACACGCTGAACGCCTATCTCGACAACAAGAACGCCACCGCGCTCGGCATCTTCCAGCGCCCCGGCTCCAATGCGCTTGCCACCTCGAACGCGGTCAAGGCGACGATGGCGCGGCTGAAGAAGGACTTCCCGCCCGGCCTCGACTACTCGGTTGTCTACAACCCGACGGAGTTCATCCAGGCCTCGGTCGACGCGGTGATCGAGACGCTGTTCGAAGCGCTGCTGCTGGTCGTGATCGTGGTGATCGTGTTCCTGCAGACGTGGCGCGCCGCGATCATCCCCCTGCTCGCCATCCCGGTGTCGCTGATCGGCTCGTTCGCCGTGATGTCCGCCGTCGGCGTCTCGTTCAACACGCTGTCGCTGTTCGGCCTGGTGCTGGCGATCGGCATCGTCGTCGACGACGCCATCGTCGTGGTCGAGAACGTCGAGCGCTATCTCACCCAGGGCATGTCGCCCAAGGCGGCGGCGCACAAGACCATGGACGAGGTCGGCGGCGCGCTGATCGCCATCTCGCTGGTGCTGATCGCGGTGTTCCTGCCGACCGCCTTCATCACCGGCCTGCAGGGCACGTTCTACAAGCAGTTCGCCATCACCATCGCGGCCTCGACGGCGATCTCGGCCTTCGTGTCGCTGACGCTGTCGCCCGCCATGGCGGCCCTGCTGCTCAAGACCCATGCGCTGTCGCACGTCGAGAAGCCCAAGCCGACGCTGATGGAGCGGATCGCCTGGCCGCTCAACTGGTTCTTCCGCCAGTTCAACCGCGGCTTCGAATGGCTGGCGAACTTCTATGGTCGGGCCACGGCGCGCCTGATCCGCATGGCGACCATCGTGCTGGTCGTCTATGGCGGCCTGCTGGTGCTGACCGGCAACATCCTGGTCAACACGCCGACCGGCCTGGTGCCGCAGCTCGACCGCTCCTACCTGATCGCCGCCATGCAGCTGCCGGCCGGCGCGACGCTGGAGCGCGCCGACAAGCTGGTGCGCCAGGCATCGGAGATGATCATGTCGACGCCGGGCGTCGAGCACGCCGTGTCCTTCGTCGGCTTCGACGGCGCCACCTTCACCAACGCGCCCAACACCGGCGTGATCTTCGTCACCCTGAAACCGTTCGAGCAGCGCCGCGACCTGCCGGTGTCCAAGATCCTGGGCGAATTGCGCGGCAAGATGTTCTCCCTGCGCGAGGCCTTCGTGTTCGTGCTCGAGCCGCCCTCGGTGCCCGGCATCGGCACCGGCGGCGGCCTCAAGGGCTACGTGCAGGACCGCGCCGCCCGCGGCCTGCCGGCGCTCGAGGGCGCCACCTGGGCGCTGGCCGGCGCGGCCGGCCAGACGCCGGGCCTCACCCAGGCCTTCACGCTGTTCAGCACGAAGACGCCGCAGATCTGGGCCGAGATCGACCGCACCAAGGCCGAGCAGCTCGGCGTGCCGATCGCGCGCGTGTTCGAGACCCTGTCGGTCTACATGGGCTCGGGCTACGTCAACGATTTCAACATCCTCGGCCGCACCTATCGCGTGACGGCGCAGGCCGACGATCCCTATCGCCTCACGGTGCGCGACGTCGGCAACCTCAAAACGCGCTCGGCCAGCGGCGAGATGGTGCCGATCGGCTCGGTCGCCACCTTCTCCGACACGACCGGCCCCTATCGCGTGGCCCGCTACAACCTCTATCCCGCGGCCGAGATGCAGGTCGCCCTGAAACCCGGCTTCTCGTCGGGCCAGGGCATCCGGGCGATCGAAGGGCTGACCGAGAAGGTCCTGCCCTCGGGCTTCGGCTTCGAATGGACCGAGATCGCGCTCCAGGAGAAGCTCGCCGGCGACACCGCGATCCTGGCGTTCGGCCTGGCCGTGGTGTTCGTGTTCCTGCTGCTGGCCGCGCTCTACGAGAGCTGGCTGCTGCCGCTTGCCGTCATCCTGATCGTGCCGATGTGCGTGCTGGCCGCCATGGCCGGCGTCGTCCTGCGCGGGCTCGACCGCAACATCCTGGTCGAGATCGGCCTGGTCGTGCTGGTCGGCCTCGCGGCCAAGAACGCCATCCTGATCGTGGAGTTCGCCAAGCAGGCGCACGAGGCCGGCATGAACCGCTTCGATGCCGCGGTCAGCGCCGCCAAGACGCGCCTGCGGCCCATCCTCATGACCTCGCTCGCTTTCATCCTGGGCGTGGTGCCGCTGGTGGTGAGCTTCGGCGCCGGCGCCGAGATGCGCCAGTCGCTGGGCACGGCGGTGTTCTTCGGCATGCTGGGCGTCACCTTCTTCGGCCTGGTCTTCACGCCGGTGTTCTATGTCGTGAGCACCGGGCTGTCGGAACTGCGCTTCAAGTGGCGCAAGCCCGAGGTGCCGCCGGAGGCGACGTTCAAGCCGGACCAGATCTGAAGGAGGGCCCGCTCGACACGGTCACGAACGATCACGTCATAGTTTGTCGACTGTATCGAAAGAATCGTCTGTCCTCCGACCGTACGAAGGAGCTGTCAGATGCCCAGCCACCCCGCCCTCGCTGCCGGCCGGGCCGCGGTGATCACCGGAGCCGCCAGCGGCATCGGCCTCGCCGCCGCCCGTCGCTTCGCCTCGATGGGACTAAAAGTCTGCCTGGCTGATCTGTCGGCCGAGGCGCTCGAGAAGGCCGCCGGCGAGGTGGCGGCAGCCGCTCCGGCCGGACGCGCCGCCGTCATCGCCGTGCCGACCGATGTCAGCAAGCTCGAGAGCGTGCAGGCCCTCAAGGACAAGGCCTATGCGACGTTCGGCGACGTGGCCGTGCTGATGAACAACGCCGGCACCGCGCCGGGCGGTGGGCCGTGGGATCACTACGAGCGCTGGCAGCGCGTGCTCGGCGTCAATCTGTGGGGCGTGATCAACGGCGTGCAGACCTTCAGCCCGGCGATGCTGGCGCAGAAGACGGCCTGCGCCATCGTCAACACCGGCTCCAAGCAGGGCATCACCTGCCCGCCCGGCGACACCGCCTACAATGTCAGCAAGGCCGGCGTGAAGGTGCTGACCGAGGCGCTGGCCCACAGCCTGCGCAACGAGGAGGGCCACCGCATCTCGGCGCATCTGCTGGTCCCGGGCTCGACATTCACCGGCATGACGGCGCGCGGCCGCAGCGAGAAGCCGGCCGGCGCCTGGACGCCCGACCAGGTCGTCGACATGCTTGTCGAGAGCATGGGCAAGGGCGACTTCTACATCATCTGCCCCGACAACGAGGTCACGCGCGAGGTCGACAATCGCCGTATCCTCTGGGCAGCCCAGGACATCACCGAGAACCGGCCGCCACTGTCGCGCTGGCATGCCGACTACAAGGACGCGTTCAACCAGTACCTGCAGGCGGAGAAGTAACGATGCGCCTCTCACAGCCCCTTCGGATCGCCGGCTTCGCGGCCGGCGGTTTGCTGCTGCTGCTCGCGACCATCAGCCTCGGCTACTTCCCGTCCGCCGCCGAAAGTGCGCGCGTCGTGCCGCCGCCTGCCGTCGATGCACCGGCCGGGCAGGCAGCGACCGACGTCGTGGTGCTGGCCGGCGGCTGCTTCTGGGGCGTGCAGGGCGTGTTCCAGCATGTCGACGGTGTCACCAGCGCCGTATCCGGCTATGCCGGCGGCGCCCAGGCGACGGCGAGCTACGACAAGGTCACCTCGGGCCGGACCGGTCACGCCGAGGCCGTGCGCATCACCTACGACCCGCGCAAGGTGAGCCTGGGCCGCCTGCTGCAGATCCATTTCTCGGTGGTGCACGATCCCACGCAGCTCAATCGCCAGGGACCCGATGTCGGCTCGCACTACCGGTCGACGATCTTCCCGATGAATGACGAGCAGGCGCGCGTCGCCAAGGCCTATGTCGAGCAGCTCGACCAGGCGCGTGTCTACAGCGCCAAGGTCGTGACCACGATCGAGCCCGGCCAGGCCTTCTATCCGGCCGAGGCCTATCACCAGGACTACATGACGCTCCATCCGCGCCAGCCCTATATCGCCATGCACGACCTGCCGAAGGTCGACAATCTCAAGCGGCTGTTCCCGCAGGCGTACCGCGCCGAGCCGGTGCTAGTCTCAAAGACGGGCATGTGAGCCGATCAGGCCGTCGCCGGACGAGGCGGCGGCCGCAGGAGCGCGAAGCTCACCTGCACGATGCCGGCGATGAGCCCGATCGCCACGCCGAGCCGCCACGCCAGGTCGTAGGAACCGAGCCGCTCGTACAGTAGCCCGCCACCGAAGGCGCCTAAAAAGCTGCCGAGCTGGTGGCTCATGAAGGCCACACCCTGGATCATCGCCTGCCAGCGCAGGCCGAACATCTCGGCCACCGAGCCTGCGACCAGGGGGCCGACGCCCAGCCACAAGAAGCCCATCGCCGAGGCGAAGACGAGCGTGCCGAGCGGCGTCGGCGGCAGGACGAAATACCAGCCCAGCACGACGGAGCGGGCGATGTAGATGCCGCCCAGAAGGCCGAGCTTGGACAAGCGACCGCCGGCCCAGCCGAAGAACAGGCCGCCGAACACGTTGAACAGGCCGATCGCCGCCAGCGCCTGGGCGCCGAGCGTCGGATCCATGCCGCAGATCGCAAGGTAGGACGGCAGATGGGTGGCGACGAACAGGAGCTGCATGCCGCAGACGAAGTAGGCCGCGGTCATCACCAGGAAGGAGGGACTCCTGAAGGCGCGCGCCAACGCGGCCTTGGGCGATTCCCGATGCAGCTCGGTCGAGCCTGCCGGCAAAGGCAGGCGATCGACGCGGCCGGCGATCCAGGCGGCCGGCAGCATGCCGAGCGCCAGCACCAGGAAGCCCAGCACGCCGGCACGCCAGCCGAAGTCGACAGCCAGCCACTGCCCCAGCGGCGCCGAAAGCAACGCGCCCAGCGAGCCCGACGCGGTGATCGCGCCCAGCACCAGGCTGCGCCAGTGGCTGGGCACGGCGCGCGAGCCGACGGCGAGCGCAATGGCCGAGGCGGTGCAGGCGAGCGCCAAACCGATCAGCAGGCCCGCGCCCAGCATCACGCCCAGCATGCCCTCGGCCAGGGCGAAGGTGAGCATGCCCGCCAGGTAGAGGACGCTGCCGCCCAGCATGACCGGCCGGAAGCCGACGCGGACGGCAAGCGCGCCCGCCACCGGCTGCAGGAAGCCCCAGGCCAGGTTCTGCACCGACATGGCGAGCGCGAAGTCGGCGACGCTAACGGCGATGTCGCGGGTGAGCGGCGGCATGATCAGCCCGAAGCTCTGGCGGATGCCGCCGCTCAGGCTCAACATGATCGCCGCCCCGATCAGGATCGGCAGGGTCGGGCGCAGCTCCTTGACGAGGCTCATGGCTCACCCTTGCTTACACAGGTCTGTGTACCTTAGGGTGGGCGCTCTGCCGGTCAACAGAAAAGTACACAGGTCTGTGTAGCCATGACGCGATCCGACGACAGGTCAGCCATGCAGGAGCGCATCCTCGAGACGGCCGACCGGCTGTTCTACGGCCAGGGCATCCGCGCCGTCGGCGTCGACACGATCGCGGCCGAGATCGGCATCAGCAAGCGCACGCTCTACAATTACTTTCCGTCGAAGGACGAGCTGATCGTGGCCTACCTGTCGCGGCGGCTCCGGCCCACGCCGCCGTCCGACCTGCCGCCGGTGCAGCAGATCCTGGGCAACTTCGAGCGGCTCGAACGCACCTTCGCCACCGGCGTGTTCCGCGGCTGCCCGTTCGTCAATGCGGTGGCCGAGCTCAAGGAGCCGGCGCATGCGGCGAACAAGATCGCTTTCGCCTTCAAGGAGCAGCGCCGCTTGTGGTTCCGCGACCTGCTGGCGCGTGCTTGAGCGTCGACGATCCCGACACGCTGGCGCTGCAGCTGCAGATCCTGGCCGACGGGGCGATCGCGGCCGCGCTGGTGCGCGGCGATCCCAAGGTCGCCGTCGCGGCAGGCGATGCCGCGCGGGTTTTGCTGAAGGCCGCCGGCGTCAAATTGCCGGCGGCGGAAACGCGCCGCCGGCCGCGTCGCCGCTAACGGGCGGCGGCGGAGAACAGGCGGGCGATCTCGCGCACCAAGCCGGCAACGGCGGCGGCGCGCAGGCGCTGGGCACGCTGGGCATAGACCTGGCGCTCGTCATGGTTGGGGTAGGCGATCGAGAACATGGAAACCTCCAAGAGTTAAAAGTTACATAATTCATGTTCTTCAAAAGGTTAATTCCGTCTGTTTGACTATCACTGATGAATTTGGTTCATTATTCGCGCAATGATCGATCATGCGAGTGAGATGGCCGCCTTCGTGCGGGTCGTTGATTCCAATGGCTTTTCCGCCGCCGCGCCGGTGCTCGGGCTCAGCCCCTCGGCGGTCAGCAAGCTGATCACCCGGCTGGAGGCCCGGCTGGGCGTGCGGCTGCTACAGCGCACGACCCGGGCGCTGCATCTCACCCAGGAAGGCGAGGTCTTTTATGCCGCCGCCAAGCGCATCGTCGGCGAAATCGAGACCCTGGAGAACCAGATCGCGGGCCAAAGCAGCACGCCGAGCGGCGTGCTGCGGGTGACGACGTCGCTCGCCTTCGCCACCCACCAACTGGCGCCGGTGCTGTCGGAATTCCTCGCCCGCCATCCGCTGGTGCAGTTCGAGTTGCTGCCGACCGACCGTGTCATCGACATGGTCGAGGAAGGTATCGACGTCGCGCTGCGCATCGGGCGGCTGGCCGACACCAGCTTCATGGCGCGCAAGATCGGCGAGGACAAACGCCTGATCTGCGCCGCGCCATCCTACCTCGCGCGCCACGGCACGCCGCAGCGGCCCGAGGACCTGCGCCGTCACAATTGCATCGTGTCGCGCGACCATGCCTATCTCAATCGCTGGTCCTTCAAGGTCGACGGCCAGCTCGTCGAGATCGACGTGCGCGGCCGGGTCGCCGTCAGCGAGGGCGAGGCGCAGATGCAGCTTGCCTTGCAGGGCGTCGGCATCGTGCGCCTCACCAGGCTCACCTTGGCCCAGGCGATCCGGGAGGGCACGCTGGTGCCGCTGCTCGGCGCCTTCTCGGCCGAGGAGGCCGTCGCCATCCACGCCGTCTATCCGCACCGGCGGCATCTCGCGCCCAAGGTGCCGGCCTTCGTCAATTTCCTGATCGAGAAGTTCACGCCGCCGCCGTGGGAGATATGAAGAGGGAAGATTTGATGAGGGAGATATGGTCGGCGCATGCGCCGACGTCGCGCTTGCACACTGGCGCTGATGTGGGCGCCCAAGGAATACACGCCGCCGGCATGATGCTAGGATCGCGCCCGCCAAACACATCAAAAATCGCGGAGGGGATATGGATCGCGACACGGACCTTTTTGTGCAGGCCTTCTGGGTCAAGTGCCGCGACGTCATCCGACCCGAGCTCGACCGCGTCGTCAACGAACTGAAGAGCGCCGGCCACGACGCCAATGTCTCGACGCAGGAATATTCGCCGGTCGCCGACCAACTGCCCGACATCGGCCCCGTCCTCACGCTGACCGTGCATCCCAAGGGCGCGCCCGAAGGCCGCGCGCTGCAGTTCCATGGCGACGTCGCCAAGCGCAGCCTGGAAATCATCGGCAATGGCGGCACGGCGCATCGCCATGAGCTCGCCAGCGTCGACATGGCGGTGGCCAAGCGCGAGATCGCCGACTGGGTGGCCGTGGCGCTCAACCATCATCCCTGATCGTCCGGAGAGAGAACCATGGCCGACGCCATCGACGACCTGTTCCGCCGCTTCGGCAAGGCCTTCAACAAGGCCGACGTCGAGGAGATCGCGGCCTGCGTGACCGACGACTTCGAATGGCGGCTGAACGCCGGAGGCTCGCCGGGCGGCCGCGTCCTGAAGGGCAAGGACGACCTGCGCGCGCATTTCGCCGACAAGAGCCAGTCCCATCGCGAGGCGCGCTTCTCGGAGGCGCGCATCCATCGCGCCGGCGACAAGCTCTTCGGCACATTCCGCGTCACCGGCATCGACCACGCCGGCAAGCCGTTCGACCGCTACGGCATCGATCTCTACGAGCTGAAGGACGGCAAGATCGCGCTGAAGGACAGCTACCTCAAGGCCGACTGAGGAAGCCGAGCACCGCGTCGCAATACATGGCGTAGACCGGGCCGATCGAGGCGATGTCGGCCCACTCGTCGGCAGCATGCATGTTGCCGAAGCTGACGCCCGGTGCGCAGACCGTGGGAACCCCGCGCGCGGCCAAAAGATTGCCGATGTTGGAGGGGCCGCAGACATCGGCGGCGAACGGCCGGCCGAACGCGGCGCTCGCGGCCTGGGTGAAGCTCCGCACCAGCCGGTCGTCGCGCGGCACGACATAGGCCGGCCAGGAATCGACGATCTCGATGCCGGTTTGGCCATCGACGGCACGCACGATGTCCTCGAGCCAGCGCGTGGCCCGAGGGGCATCGAAGGTGCGGGTAAGCCGGATGTCGACATGGCAAACCGCGAGATCAGGCACGACGCTGAAACCTTCGCCGCCTTCGATGCGCGTCACCGTCGCGGCCGGTCCGAAGGGGAAGGCGGCATCGGCCGCGCCAGGAAAGACCGGATCGGCCAACTTGAGCGCGAACGCGGCAGCCTTGGTGAGCGCGTTGACGCCGCGGCGCTCGGCATCGCCCGAATGGGCGGCAACGCCCGCGAAGCGCAGCCGGGCGCGCAGGAAGCCGCGGCTGCCGGCAACGACGCCGGCGTTGCCGGGATAGCCCAGCGACGCCGCGTCGGGCGGCCGAGCGACGGCATCGAGATAGGCGCGCACGCCGCCGAAGCGGCCGGTGTGCTCGTCGGCGTCGAACAGCACGTGCAGCGCGCCGCGCGGCAGGCCGCTCCTGGCAAAATGGCGCGCGACATGGGCGAGGATGGCGACGCCCGCCTTGGAATCGGCGGCGCCGCGGCCGAGCAGCCGGCCATCGCGCACCGCACCGGAGAAAGGCGGCGCGCTCCATTGCCTGGGATCGCCGGCCGGCGCGGTATCGATGCAGGCGTCGAGGCAGAGCACGGGGCCGGGTGCGGCGCCGGCGATCTCAACCAGCACCGCCACCGGCTTGCCCGACGGATCGTCGAGCAGGCGCGGCGCGAGGCCATTCTCGGCGAGCCACGACTGCACCAGCGACAGGACCGGCTGCGGCGGATCGATGCCGGCGCAGGAAGGCGTCGCCACCAGGCGCGACGCGAGGTCAACGATGCTGTCGATGGGGATCATGATCCATCATGTATAGTGCGCGGGCCGATGAAAGTAACTTTGCCCCGCCGCCGGCTTCCTGACCTCGCCCTGCTCGGCCCGCTGCAGATCGTCACCGTCATCGGCAGCTTGCAGTTGTCCCTGCTGGTGATCGACGGCGCGGGCTCGATCACCGCCGCCCCTGGCCCGGCACCCAACTTCGCGCCCACGGTACAGCCGGCGCCTGTGCAGCGGCCAATGCAGGTCGTCTTCAAGTGGTCAGCCGCGCCGGACCATGTGCGCGACATCATCAATCCGTACTACGGCAGCGAACGCACGTCGTTTGCGTTCTACAGCTTCTTCCGGTCGAACCGGCGCGCAGTGCTGTTCAAGCCGCTCGACAAGAGGCGTGAGTGGGTGCCCTACGATGGCATCGACATCCGCATGCTGCGCTTCATCTGCGAGCAGAACTGCGTATGACCAGCGCCAGCAGCAGCAGCAACGACACGCCCGAAATGGCCTGACCCGAGCGCTCGATCGGCAGAGTGCCGCGCTCGAGCCGCGTGATCGTCTCACCGGGCGGTGCGGTGAAGGAAACCAGGCGCAAGGGCTCGCTGGCGGCGAGCGGCAGCCCGGCAACGAGCCGCCAGGCCGGGAAGAAGAAGCGGCGCAGCGTGACCGTGGTCTGCTGATCGGCGGCGACGGCAATGCGCAGGCCGCCAAACGCGTCGCTGTCGGCCCTGCACGTCGCGGCGGCTGGCGTGCAGGAGATCAGCGGCGTGTCCTTGAGCTGCTCCAGTCCGAGATCGGCGTACCGCGACCCGGCGAACTTGTAGCCGGCGGGCTGGTACTCCTTGACGTCGCGCTGGTCGAGCTGGCCGGTACGCCACACGAACTCGGCCCGCGCCCGCGCATCGGTCACGATCAGGACCGCGCCCGGCATTAGGGCGACGCCCGCGGCTGCGAAGACATAGACGACGACGCGGCGGAGCTCGCCAAACGGCGCCAGGCAGAGCGCGGTCAGCAAGGCGAACTCGACGACCATCAACAGGCGCCAGGGGAACTGCACCTTGCCGACCAGCGGCAGATCCCAGAACCACGGCAGCAGGCCCGCGATCAGGATCAGGCAGGCGAGGCTGAGCGCCACCCAGAAGCCCAGCTCGCGCCGCCCCTTGCCGTCGGGCAGCCGCAGCAGGGCCAGGCACAGGCCCGCGGCCAGCAGGGCGGCCGCGAGCACGATCGAGCCGATCACGCGCATGGTGTCGGGATCGACCCAGCGCTCGGGCGCCATCACGAACCAGTTGCTGGCGCGATAGAACGAGGTCCAGAGCTCGTGGGCCGAGATCCAGGGTTGCAGCTCCACCGCCGGCAACAGATAGATCGCGGCAAGACCGATCCCCAAAACGCCGCCGGCGGCACAGCGCAGCAGCACCGCGGGCGAGCGCGTGCTGAACAGCCCATAGGCCGGGATCACGGTGATCGAGCACAACAGCGCCGCCGGCAGATGCGACAGCAGCAGGGCTGCGTATGCCGACGCCAGCAGCGGCGGGCCCCATCGCGCCTTTTCGATGGCGAGGCGCAACGCCAGCATCACGACCGGCAGCACGGCATAAGCGGTCGTTTCAGCAAAGGCACCGCGCGCATACGTGTCGAACAGGTGATAGGGGGCGGCCATGTAGGCGATGGCGCCGACCAGGGCCGCCATTCGCTTGCCGCTCACACGCAGCAGCCAGGCGTGCATCGCGAGCCCGGACAGGAGCAGGATCACGATCGTGGTCACGGCCAGTCGATGGGGCACCGACAATGCGTTGGCGGTGATGATGCTCACCACGCCGTCGATCCAGAACGGCAGGGGCGGATAGAAATAGAAGGCAGGACTGCCCAGGCCATTGAACGACTCGGGCATCCAACGCGGATAAAACACGCCGGCGCGGACCTGCTCGGCGAACTGGCTTGCCCAAGTGAGGTTCTGCGGTGAGCTGTGGCTGATCAGCGTGCCCAGCACCAGCGTCGGCGACAGCAGCAGCACAGCTGCGGCCGCGAGGACGAAGGCCGGATGTCGCAAAACCTAGTCCGCCGCCTGCCTTTGCGCGGTGCGGTCGGGTGTCAGGCTGTAGGTCGTGAAGCGCTTGTTGAGCGAGGGCATCGGGCAGGCTTCGAGATAGCCTTCGCCCGGCCGCATCAGGATCATGGCCGTGGTCGCCGTCTTCACGCCGCGCGTGTTGAGCCGCGGCGGGCGGCACACCGACCAGGGCGAGCCCCAGTCGTCGAAGAAGGCCGAGCGGAAATCGTCCAGCGAGAGCTCGCCGCGCTTGGGGCTGAGCTGGTCGCGCACGCGCTTGTCGCGATAGATAGAGCAGGGTGTTTCGGCAAGGCCGGTGTCCTTCACCTGCGCGCGCGCCGAGCTCGGCGATCCAATGGTTGGCGTGGACATAGAGGCCGCGATCGGGCGCCAGCCAGAACGTGTCGTCGGGTGCGCATTCGAAGCCGAAGGCCTCGCCGCCGCCCCCGGAGGCTGTCGCGTGGCTGATCGCCATGTGGTTGGAGCCGAGCTTTGGCGTCGACATGATGGTCTGCACCGCATTGGCGAGGGTGGCGCTCTCCAGCACCTTGCGGCGGATGAAGGGCAGCGGGATGCCCGGGCCGCGCTTGTAGTCGCGGTCGCATTGCAGGGCGTTGGCCGTGAGGCCGATGCCGGCCGAGTTCAGGCCCGAGCGGGCGAGGCCGCCGGCTTCGGTGAAGGTCAGGATGTCGGGCCCGTCGTCGCGATGGATGCGCAGCAGCACGCCGGTCTCGGCGCACTCGGCGCGCCAGTCCCAGTTCTGGCCGTGCAGCAGCGCGCCGTCGGCGCTGGCTTCGGGCAGGGCGAGCGCCGCGGTACAGCCGTCCGGCACCTGGCTGCGTTTCTGGCTTCCTGCTCCTGGCGTGCCGCGGCCACCATCTCGGTGCGGGCGTTCATCAGCACCACGGCAGCGAACGGCTCGTTCGCGCCCTCGGCGATGCCGCGCATCTCCTCGATGTAGGCCGGATCGAACTTCTCGATCGACGGCATCAGCGCCTCGGCGCGGCGCTCGAGCTCGGGCCAGTCGACGCCGCTCTTGAGCAGGGATTCGGCGTACATCCTGGCGCCGCGGCGCAGGCGATCAGCGGCGGCCTTGCCGTGCATGCGGCCGCGCTCACGCGGGCTGCCCGAGAGGTCGATCAGCGGGAATGGGACGTAGTCGGTCATGGGTGCCTCGATTCAGAAGGGTTTTAGCACCGCGAGGAACACGATGGCGATCATCAGCACCGTCGGGACCTCGTTCCACCAGCGATAGTACGTTGCAGGCCTTGCGTTCCTGTCCGCCTCGAAGTCCTTGCGCCAGCGGCCGTAGAGCTGGTGCACAAAGGTGAGGCCGACCACCAGCGAGAATTTTACCTGCCACCAGCCGGCATGCCACCAATCGCCCTGCCAAGCGAGCGCCAAGCCGAACAGCCAGACCAGGCCCATCGCTGGATCCATGATGCCGCGATAGAGGCGTCGCTCCATGACCTTGAAAGTCTCGCTTTGCCTAGAACCCTTCTCGGCGTCGGCGTGATAGACGAAGAGGCGCGGCAGGTAGAGCAGGCCCGCCATCCAGGCGATGACGGCCACGATGTGCAATGCCTTCAGGATCTCATAGAGCATCGCGCACCAGCCTCGCGAGACCCGCGATGAACAGCGGATGGGTGCCGACGGTGGGCACGCGGATGTAGTTCGGCACGCCGACCTTGTCGGCGAGATGGCGATACTCGATGTCGAGCTCGACCAGGGTCTCGGAATGCTCCGACACGAAGGACAGCGGATAGAGCACGACCGCGACCTTGTCGGCGCCGGCGCGCGCGATCTCGGCGTCGGTCGAGGGACCGATCCATTTCAACGGACCGACGCGGCTCTGATAGCAGACCGACCAGTCGAAGTCGCCGATCACATGGGCGATGGCCTTGGCCGTCTGCTCGACCTGGCTTTGATAGGGATCGCCCGCCTTGATCACGCGCTCGGGCAGGCCGTGCGCGGAGAACAGTACGCGGTGCGGCGCGTTGCCGACCTGCTCCAGGCCTTCCTTCAAGAGCGCGACGGATGCGGCGATGAAACCCATATCGGTCGGATAATCCCTCACGATCGTGGTCGGCACCTTGAACTTCGCCGTGTCGTTCCACGCCTTGAAGGACGATTCCGTGGTCGCCGTCGAGAACTGCGGATAGAGCGGCAGCAGCACGATGCGATCGGGCTTGAAGCGCTCAACCGAGCGCACGACCGCCTCGGTCATGGGATGCCAGTAGCGCATGCAGACATAGCCGCGAAACTCGTGCTCGCCGCCCAACGCTTCTTCGAGCGCGCGTGCCTGGGCCTCGGTCTGGCCGAGGATGGGCGAGGAACCGCCGATCTTGTCGTAGATCGCCCGCGCCGTCGGGGCTCGGCGGCGGGCCAAGAAGCTTGCCAGTGGCCCACGAATGAAACCGGGTACGCGCAGGATCGCGGGATCGCCGAACAGGTTACGCAGGAAGGGCTGCACTGCCTCCAGCGAATCCGGTCCGCCGAGGTTGAACAGGATGATCGCGATCTTCACGTGGTGGACGGCTTCCAGTTGCGTACGATCTCGACCAGTTGCGCGACATGTTCGGGCGGCGTCTGCGGCACGACGCCGTGGCCCAAGTTGAAGACGAAGGGACCGTGGCCGAGCTTGTCGAGGATGCGTGTGGCCTCGCGCTCCAGCGCGGGACCTCCGGCGACCAGCATCAGCGGATCGAGATTGCCCTGCAGGCAGATATGCGGCTGCAGCTCGCGCGCCGCCCAATGGGCGCCGATGCCGGTGTCGATCGACAGCGCGGCAAAGGCATCGTTGCGG
This sequence comes from uncultured Alphaproteobacteria bacterium, assembly GCA_963809025.1. Lineage (GTDB taxonomy): Bacteria > Pseudomonadota > Alphaproteobacteria > Reyranellales > Reyranellaceae > Reyranella. The sequence continues at coordinate 73,230 of CAWEIE010000034.1, forward strand.
CGATACATCAAGGTCGCCGGACCGACGGCGCGCGGGAAGGCGATGATCGGCGTCTTGGGATGGCGCGCATGCACGGCATGGGCGATGCGCACCATGGGCTCGAGCGACCAGCCGAAGAGCTGCTCCTCGGGCAGCACGCCGGCCCAGGAATCGAAGAGCTGCACGGCGTCGGCGCCGGCGTCGATCTGGTTGACGAGATGATCGACCACGGCGTCGACCAGAAGATCGATCAGCAGGCCAAAGGAATCGGGATGGCGATAGGCCCAGCCCTTGACCTTGGCGAAGTCGCGGCTGCCGCTGCCCTCGATCATGTAGCAGGCGAGCGTGAAGGGCGCGCCGGCAAAACCCAGCAGCGCTGTCTCGCGCGGCAACTCGGCGCGGGTCCGGCGGATCGCCTCATAGACCGGCGCCAGCTTCTCGGGCAGGCGCGCCCGGGTGAGCTGGCCGAAGTCGGCGGGATCGGTCAGCGCCTCGAGCTTGGGACCTTCGCCCTCCTCGAACCAGACCTTCTGGCCGAGCGCATCGGGCACCACGAGAATGTCGGAGAAGATGATGGCGGCATCGAGCCCGAAGCGGCGCACCGGCTGCAAGCGTGACCTCGACGGCCTTGTCCGGCGTGTAGCAGAATTCGAGGAACGAGCGCGTCGTCGCCCGGACCGCGCGATACTCCGGCAGATAGCGCCCGGCCTGACGCATCAGCCAGATCGGCGGCGTCGCAAAGCGCGTTCCGGCCAGCGTCTCCAGGAATTTCCCGGTGCTCACTGCTCATCCCTCATGCTTCCTCTTACTCTATTCATAATAGGTAGTAGGAGTAGTAGGGGGTGTGGCACATGGGGATGCGCCCTATTGGTCAGGCGTCCCCAGGCCGCTGTGGATCGGCCACTGCCGATTCGACGGGCTTTCACCGCTAGATTCCCGATTCGCAGGGTATTCCTCCCAGCCTGTCCGCAAGGGATGGGAAATGGATGGGGCCGAAGGGTCCGTGGCCTGAATCGGCGCCGGCCGGTGAAAGGGCCGGGCTGTCCCCGCCTTGCCCTCGCCAATCCCGCGTTTCTCCCCGGGTCGCTGTGGGGTAGAAAAGACCGTGGCCAACCGAAACTTCCATGTCCATCTCGTGTCCGACTCGACCGGCGAGACGGTATCGAGCGTGGCGCGTGCCTGCCTTGTGCAATACGAGGGCGTATTCGTGCAGGAGCATGTCTGGTCGCTGGTGCGCACCAAGGGCCAGATGGACAAGGTCATGCAGGCGGTCGAACGCGACCGCGGCCCCGTGCTCTACACGCTGGTCGATCCCGAGCTGCGCGATCTGGTGCGCGATCACTGCCGGCGCCTGCAATTGCCCTGCGTCGGCGTGCTCGACCAGGCGATGAGCGTGCTGGCCGTGCACTTCCATTCCAAGAGCGAGCAGTGGCCGGGTCGCCAGCATCAGCTCGACGAAGGCTACTTCGACCGTATCGACGCCATGCACTACACCCTGGCGCACGACGACGGACAGTCGACGCACGATCTGGAGGATGCCGACGTCATCCTGGTCGGCCCGTCGCGGACTTCCAAGACGCCGACCTGCGTCTATCTCGCCAATCGCGGCGTGCGCGCGGCCAACGTGCCGCTGGTGCCGCTGGTCGATCCGCCGTCTGCGCTCGAGAACGCCAAGCGGCCCTTGATCGTCGGGCTGATCACCGATCCCGAGCGGCTGGTGCAGATCCGCGTCAATCGCCTGCGCCTGCTGCAGCAGAACACCGAGACCGACTACACCGACATGGACACCGTGCAGCGCGAGATCCAGGAAGCGCGCCGCCTTTATGCCCGCCGCAAGTGGGCGACCATCGACGTCACACGCCGCTCGATCGAGGAGACGGCGGCGGCGATCCTGCAGATGCTGGCGGTGCGCCGCGAGCAGCGTCTGCAGGCGACGGAATAGGCAAACTGCTGGAGGTCGACATGGCTATGAAGGTCCTCCGTCATCCCGAGCGAAGCGCCAAAGGCGCGCAGTCGAGGGATCTTGCCTCAGCTGGCACGTTGCAGATGGAGGAGAGAAGGCCCCTCCACTCCGCTTCGCTTCGGTCGGGGCGACGGTTTACCGTCGCCGTTGGTCTGGTTTTTGCTGCGTCGACGGCACTGGCCGCGAATGGCATCGACGTCACGCGCGGCCAGGATGCGATGGTGTTCGGCAATTGCGTGCCGAGCCTCATGGTCGAGAACAACTCGTCGGAGATAATCGATTACCTGCAGGTCGATGTCGCCGTCACGCTGGAGAACGGCCAGGAACGCATCGTCGAATTGAAATCGGCATATCGTGAAGGTGTTCTCGATCCAATTGGTGTCGGAGGGACGACTACTTTGAAACAGCATCTCGATACATCGAAGGCGCTGGGCGTCGGCTGCGGCGATGTGAAATCGCGCCGCGTCGTGCGTACCATTTGTGAGGCCGAAGGCGGCAAATCGTGCGCCTTGTCGGTGTCGGTGACGCCATGATCCGCAGAAGAACCCTCGTCGGCGCGGCTGGCGCTTCGCTGCTCGCGGCGCCGGCCCTCGGCCAGGCGTTTCCCAACAAGCCGTTGAAGGTGATCGTGCCCTATCCGCCGGGCGGCGGAACCGACGGGCTCGGCCGCATCACCTGCCAGTTCCTGCAGGAGAAGCTCGGCCAGCCGATCGTCGTCCAGAACATCGGCGGCGCGTCGGGCACGCTGGGCTCCGAGACGGTGCGGCGCGCCGATCCCGACGGCTACTCGCTGCTGTTCAATGCCAGCCTGTTCGTGCTGGGCAAGGCGGTCATGCCGACCTGCCCGTACGATCCGGTGACCGACTTCCGGGCGATCGCCCAGGCCGGTGAGGCCCCGCTGGTGCTGTTGTGCGCCAACAACGTGCCGGGCACCGACTACGCCAGCACCATGGCGGAGATCAAGAAGGAGCCGAAGAAGTACTTCTTCGCCCTGTCGTCCGGCGGCTCGGCCGGCCACATCGCGACGCTGGCCTTCCTGAAGCGCACCGGCCTGCCGCTCGACACCATCCTCTACAAGGGCACGGCGCCCGCCAACGCCGACATCGTCGCGGGCAATGTCCAGCTCTTCATGGATCCCTGGACGGCGCTCCTGCCGCTCGCCACCTCGGGCCGGGCGCGCGGCCTGTTCGTGACGTCGAAGGAGCGCACCAAGCTTGCGCCCAACATCCCGACCTCGGACGAGGTCGGCCTGAAGGACTTCAACATCAGCTCCTGGTACGGCCTGTGGGCACCCAAGGACACGCCGGAGCCCATCGTCGACAAGCTCGCGAGCGCGATGGCGGACGTCTCCAAGGACCCGGGCTTCCTCGAAAGGACCACGTCGCTCGGCATCGTCCCGACGGCGCGCGGACCCAAGGACTTTGCCGCCTTCATCAAGACCGAGGTCGAGGTGAACACGGCGCTTCTGAAGGAGTCGGGGTTCAAGCCGGAGTAGGTGCCTCTGCCCTGCTCTCGCCATGCTCGAGTATGATAGAGTGAACCCATGACGAAGCAGCAATTGAAGGACATCCTCGATCGCGTGCTGGCCTGGTCGCCGGAAGACCAGGAACGTGTCGTTCGCTTCGTGCGGCAAGTCGAAGAAGGCTTGTCGCCCGACGATATTTCCGATGAGGAGTGGAAACTCATTGAAGAGCGCGCCGCCCATCGCGACATAGCGAGCGATGAGGAAGCCAAAAGGCTCTTCGACAAGTATCGAGGAGCATGAGGCTCCGATATGCGCGTGGCGCGCTGGCCGACCTCGATGAGATCTTCAGCTATATCGCGCGTGACAACGCACGAGCTGCCGCGCGCTTGGTGACTCGCATTGAACAAGTGGCCGCGCTGATTGCCGAACAGCCCTATATCGGCACAGTGACGCGCAAATCCAGCTTCCGACGCTTTCCCGTCAGCAACTATCATACACGCCGTGCTGGCCGACGCGGGCTTCATCCTGGAACCAGATCTCGATCGTCTTGCCAGCTGCTTGCCGCGGCAGGGCTGCGGTTACGAGGGCGGCAAAGTTTTTTTAAAAGCCTCCTGCGCGGCAGCGTCCTTCTTGGGGTGATACGGCCGCGGCTGCAGCCGCGTCAGTCCCAGTAGCCGCAGCAGCTTGCGCACCGTCCGCTCATGCACCACGACCTCGTAGCGCTCGGCGATCACCCCGCACAGGTCGATGCAGCGCCAGCGGGTTACGCCGTTGATGGCCAGGTCGGGGCCAGCAAGCACCACGTCCTTCAGGTCCTGCATCTGCTCGGCCGACAGCGCCGGTGGACGGCCGCTGCGCCGGGCGTCGCTCAGCCCGCCAAGACCTTCGTGGTTGTAGCGGTGAACCCAGTCGCGCAAGGTCTGCCGATCCATCCCGCTGGCCGACGCTGCCTCCGCCCGTGACGACCCTTTCAGCACATGGGCTATCGCCAAAATACGGCATGATCGTGTACGAAATCGGTCAGGACGAAGTGATCATCCAATACGTCCGACACGGTGCCCGACGTCGCCCCTGGGAAGGCGAACGATAAGAGCTACTCCGCCGCCTTGGGCACCGGCTCGAAGCGGGTGTCGAAGTCGCGGATGGATTTCTCGACCGTGTCCGCGACCTGCTTGAGCTTGTCCTGGTTCACGACCTTCAGGCCGAACAGGTCCTTCACGTAGAACACGTCGACGGCGCGCTCGCCGTAGGTGGTGATGTGAGCCGAGGCGATCTGCAGGTTCATGCGCGTCAGTGCCCGCGTCACCACGTGCAGGAAGCCCGGCCGGTCGCGGCCGTTGACCTCGATGACGGTGAACGTGTCGGAGGCGTTGTTGTCGATCAGCACGCGCGGCTCGACGGTGAAGACGCGATCGCGCTTGGGATACGAGGCGCGCTGGCTGTCGAGCTCGCGCTGGATGTCGAGGCGGTTGGAGAGCGCGATCTCGACGCGGGCGGCGAGCCGGGCCAGGCGCTGCGGGCCGTCGAACGGCTTGCCCTCGAGGTCCTGGATCCAGAAGGTGTCGAGCGCCATGCCGTTGGCCAGGGTGAAGATCTTGGCGTCGACGATGTTGGCGCCGCTGATCGCCATGGCGCCGGCGAGACGGGCGAACAGGCCGTGGGTGTCGAGCGTGTAGATCGTCACCTCGGTGACCGAGCGCTCGCCGTCGATGCGGTGCTCGATGGCCAGCGGCTGGCGCTCGCGCTCGGCGCGGCGCACCAGCTCGGCCTGGCGGGCGAGCGTATCGGGATCGAACGACAGCCAGTAAGGCGCATAGCCGCGCGCGAAATGCTCTTCCTTCTCGGCCTCGGTCCAGCTGGCGAGGCGCCTGGAAACCTCGCCCTGGATCTGCTTGATGCGCTCGCCGCGACCGCCCGACAGCGTGCCGCCCGACAGGACCTGTTCGGTGGCGTGGTAGAGCTGGCGCAGCAGCGCCGCCTTCCAGCCGTTCCACACGTTGGGCCCGACGGCGCGGATGTCGCAGACCGTCAGCACCAGCAGCAGCCGCAGGCGCTCGGGCGACTGCACCAGGGCGGCGAAGGTGTCGATGGTCTTGGGATCCATCAGGTCGCGCTGGAAGGCGGTGCCCGACATCGCGAGGTGGTAGCGGACCAGCCACGACACGGTCTCGGTTTCGGCGGCGCTCAGCCCCAGGCGCGGCCCGACCTGCAGGGCCACGTCAGCGCCCAGCACCGAGTGATCGCCGCCGCGGCCCTTGGCGATGTCGTGCAGCAGCACGGCGAGATAGAGCACCGGCCGCGACAGGATCTTGTGCACCACGTCGGCCGACAGCGGATGATCCTCTTTCAAGGTGCCGTTCTCGATGCGCGACAGGATGCCGATCGCCCGGATCGTGTGCTCGTCGACCGTGTAGGTGTGATACATGTCGTGCTGCGTCTGGGCGACGACGCGGCCGAAGTCGGGCACGAAGCGGCCGAACACGCCGGCCTCGTTGAGGCGACGCAGCGTCGTCTCCGGATCGTGCTGCGACGTCATCATTTCCATGAACAGCCGGTTGGCCTCGGGATCGGTGCGCAGCCGATCGACCAGGCGGATGTTCTGGGTGATCAGCCGCAAGGTCCCGGGATGGATGTCGAGGTCGTTCTCCTGCGCCACATGGAACAGGCGCAGGATCGCCACCGGATCCTTGGTGAAGGCGTCAGGTGCGGCGACGGCCAGCCGCTCGCCGTCCAGGCGAAAGCCCTCGAGCTCGCGCGGGCGCAAGGTCTGCCACAAGGCGGCAAGCTTGGGCTTGCGCCGGCGGCTGTCCTCGAGCGCCGCGATGAAGATGCGCGTGAGGTCGCCGACGATCTTGGCGTGCAGGTAGTAGTGCTTGGTGAAGCGTTCGACGCCGCGGCTGCCCGGGCGATCCTGGTAGCCCAGGCGCCCGGCGATCTCGCGCTGCAGCTCGAACGACAGGCGATCGTCGGCGCGGCCGGTCAGATAGTGGATGTGGCAGCGCACCGTGCTGAAGAAGCGCTCGGCGCGCTCGAAGTGGCGCGCCTCTTCCTTGGTGAGCACGCCCTTGGCCACCAGTTCGCTGGGCTCATGGACGCGATAGAGATACTCGGCGATCCAGAACAGGAGATGCAGGTCGCGCAGCCCGCCCTTGCCCTCCTTGACGTTGGGCTCGACGACGTAGCGTGAATCGCCCATGCGCTGATGGCGCTGGTCGCGCTCGGCGAGCTTGGCCTCGACAAAGTCGCGGCCATCCCCGGTCAGGAATTTTTGGGCAAAGCCCTTGATCAGCTCGTCGAACAGCTCGCGATCGCCCCAAACGTAGCGCGCCTCGAGCAACGCGGTGCGGATGGTCTGGTCGCGCTCGCCGTAGCGCAGGCTCTCGTCGACGGTGCGCGTGGCATGGCCGACCTTGAGGCCCAGGTCCCACAGCAGGTAGAGCATGAACTCGACGATCTGCTCGCCGCGCGGGGTCTGCTTGTAGGGCCGCAGGAACAGCAGATCGATGTCCGACAACGGCGCCAGCTCGCCGCGGCCGTAGCCGCCGGTCGCCACGACGCTGAGCCGCTCGGCGGCGCTGGGATTGGCGGCGGGATAGATGCGCTGGTCGGCGAAATCGAAGATCACGCGGATCAGCTGGTCCATCAGGAACGAGGTGGCGGCCAGCACCTGGTCGCCGTCGTTGCGCAGCGGCCCGGGCTCCTCGAAGCGGCGGCGGATCTCGGCCCGGCCGACGGCCAGCGCATCGCGCAGCAGGGCGAGCACGGCCGGACGCGGCGGCTCGCCGCCGGTCGGCAGGTCCTCGACCAGGGTGGCCAAGGCGTCCTCCAGCACGCGCCGGCGCACGATGGCACGGCGGTCGGAGATCTGATCATAGAGTTTGGCCATGTGGGACGCGATACTACAGGCTGCGGCTCGCCTAAAATAGGGACCATGACCCGTCCCTTCACCCTGGCCGTGTTCACCAAGAACCGCGTCAATCCGGCCTATGCCGCCGCTCGCCTCGCCGCCGACCGGGTCGCCGCCGAAGCCGGCGCGCGGACACTGCACTTTGTGCCCCAGACGCCCGACGATGTCGGCCAGCAGAAGACCCTGGTCGGCGAGGCGCTGGCCGCCGTGCCCGACGCCGTGGTGTTCGTGCCGGTCGACGACCGGCAGATGGTGCCCGACCTGGCGCGCTTTGCCGCGGCCGGCATTCCGGTCGTGACTTGCATCAATCGCATGGAGGGCAAGGTCGTGAGCTTCGTCGGCTCCGATGACGTTGCCGTCGGTCATACGGCCGCCAAAGCCCTGTTCGCCGCGCTAGCGGGAAGCGGCCGGATCGTCGCGATCGAGGGCACGCCGGCGGCGCCGACCAGCCGCGACCGCACCGTCGGCCTGCGCAGGGCCCTGGCCGAAACGCCGGCGATACAGCGGGTCGGCTCGGGCGTCGGCTATTTCCAGCAGGCGCCGGCGCGCGAGGAGATGGCACGGCTGCTGGCCGAGCACGCCGAGATCGACGGCGTCTGGACCTCGAACGATGTCATGGCCTTCGGCGCGCTGGAGGCGTTGGCGGCCGCCGGCCGGACGGCCAAGGTGGTCGGCGTCAACGGCCTGCCCGAGGCGATCGACCACATCGAGCGCGGCACCATGCAGGCCAGCGTCGACTTCAGCGCCTTCAACATCGCCGGCATCGCCGCCCAGGCGGCCTTGCGTCACCTGCGCGGCGAGGCGGTTCCGGCCTCGATCATGGTGCCGGCGGCGCTGATCGACCGCACGAACTTCCAGCGCTGGAAGGTGCCCTTCGCATTTCGGCCGACACCGACATGGGAAGAGGTCGTGACCTAGAGAAGCTACCAGAGGAAGCATGCGCTGCCGTCAGCGGTGCGAGATGTTTCCGAGGTTCCCGAGGTTTCCGCAGACCTCGCTTGTGGTCGGCGGAGAACCGAGCCCCCATCAGTTGGAATTAAGATAGTTACGATAGTTTAGATGTTGGGAATCGCCTGTGTCGGAGAGCGGGAGTCGCGAGCCCGTCCGGAGGGCAAGCGGCCGGACAGGCCACGCGGTATCAGCCGCAGCAGCCTTGTGGGTCTCGGATCAACGATGCAAAGAGCAACAGCGCGGGGGAACGCAACGCGACAGGCCGCCACTATAACTCAAGTGCATATAGTGTCAAGCACGACGGTTATGGCGAGCGAGTTTCGCTTTAGTTTTTTCGCACCGTGTAGGGAGCCTGGCGGCTCGTCCGGGCAATCGTGCCACTCCTTGTGTAGCCGAGCCCGCGTGCCAGAAGTGCCTTCAACGCCACTACCGGCGCCCCGACGGGCAACCCGTCAACGCTCTGTGATATGCCACTCGGTTCGTCTTGCCTTTACCGCGCGGCGTAGTACGTTTTTTGCCGTGATCTAATGGCTTCGATTGCGCATCCAGGACGGCTTTTGAGGCGCGAGCTCACCGTTCGCGGTCTGAGTGCCAACCGGCTCGCGCTCGCCATCTGTGTGCCATCGGGCCGTATCACCGACATACTGAACGGCCGGCGGTCGATCAGTGCGGACACTGCCGTGCGGCTTGGACGATACTTCGGCAATCGCCCGCAATTCTGGATGGATTTGCAGGCGCAGTATGACATTGCCGTCGTCGAACGCGATCGCGGCCGCGAGATAACGCGGCGCATTCAGCCGGCGCCTGCCGCATGAGGCGTCGCGCTCTTGTGGTCGGCGTCGTGCTGTTGATGGGCGCTGCAGGGGCCTGGGCGCAAACACGAACGACCCCTGCTGCGCCGCCTGCCTCCACTCTCATCGACATCAACAGCGCCAGCCGGGACGATCTCATGACCCTGGAAGGCATCGGCGAGGTGCGCGCCGACGCCATCATCCGCGCCCGGCCGTTCAAGGCCAAGTCCGACCTGGTCGAGCGCCGGCTGATCCCCGAGGCGCTGTACGACAAGATCGCCGACAAGGTGATGGCCCGGCCGCCGCCCGGGGCGACGCCGACGCCGACCACCCGTCCGCCGGCCGGCCAGCCGCGCCGTACTTAGCTAGCTGCTTGCCGATTCACTCGTCGGGTCCACCGTGAGATGGTCGATTCGCACATGTAGTACGCGAGCAACATCAGCGAGACGACCAAGACTGGCCGTCTCGTACTCGGTTTGCTCATAGCGTTGAATCTGCTGTTCTTTCAGGTGCAGCTTGTTGGCCAGTTCTTTTTGACTGAGCCCCGCGGCGATGCGCGCCTTCACAAGGCCTCTGCCCAGGGCACTCACGGAGCCAATGGCGATGTTAGCGGCTCCACTTCCCTTGAGGCGCACATAGTCGGCCAATTCGACTTCCAGATCCTGCAACTGACTTTCCATGGCCTCACGCTCGGCCTTCAGAAGGCGAGGGTGGATGTCCGCGCGCGGAGGCGCACGTTTGATTTCCGCCAGAGCCGCGCGGAACTTGTCCGCTGCCGCCTTGGTCAGTCGATACTGGTAATCGTTGGTGATCATCAGACGTCCCTCGGATCGATGCGTACGATGCCCTTCGGCCGACCTTCCCGATCCTGCTGGAAGAACTCGCGGAAGGTCTTGCTTGGCGCGGCAGGAGAACCAGCGGGAAACATCTCGCCGCCATACTTTTTCTTCATCGCCGACCGCGCGTTGCTGAAGTCGAGCAGGACTTGGTCGAGCAGGTCGGGGTCAACACCTCTGGTTTCCCAAGCTCCGTCGTAGTCGTTCGGTTCAGCTTTGGCCGTCACGAAGCTGCCATCCAGCAGTACGGAAGTGCAGCCGGCGGTGGCGAGCTGTCGCAACGCCCGCTCCAATCCCCTCAGCAACTGCTTACGGCGAGACGTGTCGCCAAACCGAGCCTTGACCTCGTTCCACGTCGCATCATGAACTCCCGGCGGCAAATTGCCGGTACCACGGTCGAACGGTGGTATCATCAACACAACAAATATGTTGTGATGGCGGAGATGTCAATATGCTGCGCGAGAGCTAACTCCCGATGGATATCGACACGATCTACGCCCTCGGCACGCCGGTGCCGTCGCGGGCGCATCCCGGGGCGATCTCGGTCATTCGCCTGAGCGGCCCGCGCGCGGCCGAGGCGCTGATCTTCCTCACCGAGCGGCGCGCCTTCGAGCGCGGGCATTCGGCGCGCGATCCGGCGCTGCCCGAGCCGCGCCACATGGTGGTGCGCAGCCTGTACGATCCCATGAGCGGCGAGACCATCGACCGCGGCCTGGCCGTGTGGTTCGAAGCGCCCAACAGCGAGACCGGCGAGGCCATGGCCGAGCTGCACCTGCACGGCGGCCGCGCCGTGGTCGGCGGCGCGCTGGAGGCCATCGCCAAGCTCGGCTTCTGCCGCATGGCCGTGCCCGGCGAGTTCACGCGCCGCGCCTTCGAGAACGGCAAGCTCGACCTCACCAGGGCCGAGGCCATCGCCGACCTGGTCGCCGCCGAGACCGACCAGCAGCGCCGCCAGGCGCTGCAGCAGATGGATGGCGCGCTGCACCGCCTCTACGAGGATTGGCGCACGCTCGGCCTGCGCACTTTGGCGCATCTCGAGGCCGCCATCGATTTTCCCGACGAAGATCTTCCGGCCGGCATTGCCGACGAGGTCCATGGCGGCATCACGCGCCTGCAGGCCGAGATCGCGGCCCACCTCGACGATCGCCGCGGCGAGCGCCTGCGCGAGGGCTTGCACATCGCCATCATCGGCCCGCCCAACGCCGGCAAGTCCTCGCTGCTCAACCTGCTGGCGCGGCGTGATGCGGCGATCGTGTCGGAGACCGCCGGCACGACGCGCGATGTCATAGACGTCCATCTCGATCTTGGCGGCTGGCCGGTGGTGCTGGCCGACACGGCCGGCTTGCGCGACTCGGGCGATGCCATCGAGCAGGAAGGCGTGCGGCGGGCCCGGGCGCGCGCCAACAGCGCCGACCTGCGCCTGCTGGTGCTCGATGCGACGGGCGATTGGCGATCGGCGCGCGACAAGCTCGTCGCCGGCACGGAACGCTGGGACGGCGCGCGCGATATCGTGGTCGTGAACAAGATCGATCGCGCGCCGGTCGATGATGCCGATGTCGTCCCGGTATCGGCGCTGTCGGGTGACGGGCTGCCCGAACTTTTGGCCCGCATCGAGCAGGCGGCCGAGGCGTTGATGCAGGAGAGCGGCGCGCCGCCGCTCACGCGCGCGCGCCATCGCGAGGCGCTGATCGAGTGTCAGGCGTCGCTGGCGCGGGCGCTCACGGCGTCAGAGATCGCCCTGGCAGCGGAGGATGTGCGGCTGGCGATGCGCGCGCTCGGCCGCATCACCGGCACGGTGCGCATCGACGAGCTTTTGGACATCATCTTCCGCGACTTCTGCATCGGGAAGTAGTCTTCCTCATGAATCCAGCGCGCCGCGGCTGGAAGCCGGCGGTCCGGAAGAGTGCTCGAGCTAGCCCTGCCGCCGCATCAGCGCCGGCAGCACCTTGTCGAGGGTGATCGGATAGTCGCGCACGCGCGCGCCGCAGGCGTTGTAGACGGCGTTGGCGACGGCCGCACCGGCGCCGCAGATGCCGAGCTCGCCCACGCCCTTGGAGCCCAGCACGTTGGCGTGCTTGTCGAGCTCATCGAGCAGGACAGCCTCGACTTGCGGCACGTCGGCATGGACCGGCACGTGATAGTGCACCAGGTCCTGGGTGACGAAGGCGCCGATGCGAGGATCGACCACGGCCTCTTCCTCGAGCGCCGAGCCGACGCCCCAGATCATGCCGCCGATCAGCTGCGAGTGCGCGGTCTTGGGGTTCAGGATGCGGCCGGCGGCGAACACGCCCAGCATGCGGCGCAGGCGAACCTCGCCCGTCGTGCCGTCGACGCCGACTTCGGCGAAGTGCGCGCCGTAGGCGTACTGGGAGTACTTCTTGTACTCATCGCCAGGCTTCACCGAGCCGGTCGCCGACAGGCCCTGGGCGCCATCGCCCTTGGCGAGCCTCGCCTTGAGCTTGGTGCAGGCATCGTGGAGGGCGGCCCCGCAGCTCGAGGCGCCGAACGAGCCGCCCGAGCCCGGCGTGTCGGGATAGGAACTGTGGCCGAGCTTCACCTTGATGTTCTCGACCGGCAGGTCGAGCACCTCGGCCGCGATCTGGGCGAACACCGTGTAGGAGCCGGTGCCGATATCGGTCATGTCCATCTCGACGACGGCGTGACGCTCGCTTTCCATCGTCACCTTGGCCTCGGCCTCGCGCAGGAAGTTGCCGCGGATCGCCGCCGCCACGCCCATGCCTAAAAGCCAGTTGCCGTCGCGCACCTGGCCGGGCCGCGCATTGCGCTTGTCCCAGCCGAAGCGTTTCGCCCCTTCCGTGAGGCAGGGCACCAGGGCGCGCGTCGAGAACGGCACCTTCCTTTCCGGATCCTCCTTGGGCTCGTTCTTCAGCCTGAGCTCGATGGGATCCATGTCGAGGCGCACGGCGAGCTCGTCCATCGCCTGCTCGACCGCCAGAAGCCCGATCGCCTCGCCGGGCGCGCGCATCGAATCGGCCACCGGCAGGTCGAGCGCGGCGATCCGCTGGCTGGTCATGCGGTTGGGCGCGGCATAGAGGGACCGCGTCGAGAACACGATCGGTTCGGCGAACTCATCGGCCCGCGCACTCTGCGCCAGCGATTGATGGGTGATTGCGGTGAGCGTGCCGTCGCGTTCGGCGCCCAGGCGGACGCGCTGGATCGAGGCCGGCCGATGCGTCGTGACATGGAACATCTGCTGGCGCGTCAGCGCCACGCGCACCGGACGGTTGAGCTCGCGCGCCGCCAGGGCCGCGAGGATGGCGTCGCCATAGACCGGCAGCTTGCCGCCGAAGCCGCCGCCGACATACTCGGAGATCACCTCGACCTGGTCGGGTGCGAGCTTCAGCGTGTCGGCGATCGACTTGTGTGCGCTTTCGACCAGCTGCAGCGCGCTCGTGACAGTGAGCTTGCCGTCCTGCCACGAGGCGAGGCTGGCGTGCGGCTCCATCATGGCGTGCGACTGGTAAGGCGTCTTGTAGATCGCATCGAGCTTCACCGACGCGGCGGCGAACGCCTTGTCGAAGTCGCCGAGCATGCTGTCGGCCGGTGCGCCGGTCGGACCTTTGCCGGGGTTGTACGCAGCACCGCTGGCCGATTCGAGAACGAAGGCGCCATTGGCCTTCTCGTAGGTGACGACGATCGCGGAGGCTGCGGCGCGCGCAGCCTCTGCCGTCTCGGCCACGACCAGTGCTACGGGCTGGCCGAAATACTGGACCTTGTCGTTGGCGAGCTGCGGCTTGGGTCGGGCGTGGCGGTCGTCGGCCTTGGCCTGGAACGGCGCCTGCTTGGGTGCGTTCTCGTGCGTCATCACCAGCAGCACGCCCGGCATGCGTTGCGCTGAGTTGGCATCGATGCCGGCCACGCGTCCACGGGCGATGGTGGCCCCCACGATGGAGCCGAATGCCATGCGGTCGGCACGATTGTCGGCGGCATAGGCCGCCGTGCCCGTCACCTTGGCGCGTCCGTCGATGCGGTCGATGGCCTGGCCAATCACCTGCGCCATGTCAGCCTCCCGTCGCCAGTTCGCTGAGCGTGCGCGCCACCAGGCGCTCGGCCAGCGGGACCTTGAACTCGTTGTACGGGTGAGGCTGGGCCTCGCGCAGGGCGGTGCGCGCGGCCGCGTCGTAGCTGCCGGCCTCGGCCGGCGCGCCGACCAGCTCGCGTTCGGCGTCCTTGGGCACCCACGGCTTGTGGGCGACGCCGCCCAGGGCGAGCCGCGCGTCGCGGATCTTGCCGCCGCCGGCATCGACGATGGCCGCCACCGAGACCAGGGCGAAGGCGTAGGAGGCGCGGTCGCGCACCTTGCGATAGGTCTGCCGGCCGACTGGCGGCGGCGGCAGCAGGACGGCGGTGATCAGCTCGCCGCGCGCCAAGGTGGTGTCGCGTTCGGGGTTCTGGCCGGGCAGGCGATGCAGCTCGGCGATCGGCATCTTGCGGCTGCGGCCGGCCGGCGTCTGCACTTCGACCTCCGCGTGCAACGCTGCCATGGCCACTGCCATGTCCGAGGGATGCACGGCGATGCAGGCCTGGCTCGCGCCCAGGATGGCATGCATGCGGTTGAAGCCCGCCAGCGCCGAGCAGCCGCTGCCCGGCTGGCGTTTGTTGCAGGGCATGGCGACGTCATAAAAGTACGGGCAGCGCGTGCGCTGCAGCAGGTTGCCCGCGGTCGTCGCCTGGTTTCGCAACTGGCCCGAGGCACCGTTCAGCAGCGCCATCGCCAGCACGGGATAGCGCTGGCGCACCCGCTGGTCGGCGGCGAGGTCGGTATTGCTGACCAGGGCGCCGATGCGCAGGCCGCCATCGGCCGTCTCGGCGACCTCGCGCAGGGGCAAGCGGGAGATGTCGACGAGATGCGTCGGCTGCTCGACGTCGATCTTCATCAAGTCGAGCAGGTTGGTGCCGCCGGCAATGAACGATGCGCCGGGCTGGCTCGCCGCCTGCATGGCGGCGCCGACGTTGTCGGGCCGCTCGTAGGTGAAAGCTCTCATCCTGCTCTCCCTTGCGCGTCCATGATGGCTGCCACGATGTTGGGATAGGCCGAGCAGCGGCAGATGTTGCCGCTCATGCGCTCGCGGATCTCGGCGCCATTGGCTTGCGGCGCGGTGGCGAGATCGCCGACGGCCGACGGCACGCCGCGCTGGATCTCGTCCAGCATGCCGACCGCCGAGCAGATCTGGCCGGGCGTGCAATAGCCGCACTGGAAGCCGTCATGCTTGACGAAGGCCTCCTGCAGCGGATGCAGCTTGCCGTTGCTGGCCAGCCCTTCGATGGTGACGATGCTGTCGCCCTCGCGCGCCACGGCAAGCGACATGCAGGCATTGAGCCGAACGCCGTTCACCAGGACGGTGCAGGCGCCGCACTGGCCGTGGTCGCAGCCCTTCTTGGTGCCGGCGAGGCCGAGATGGTCGCGCAGCGCGTCGAGCAGCGAGGTGCGGAAATCGAGCGCCAGATCGTGCGCCTGTCCGTTGACGGTGAGGCGGACGTTGGCCTTCGACGGGCCGTTCTTCGACCCTGCAGAGGGAGAGGGCATGGTTTGCGCCTGCAGTTCGCGGCCGAACACCGCCGTCACGATGGAGGCGATGCCCAGCACGCGCCGGGTGATGGAGTGAGGGGAGCTGGTCATACGTGGACCAACGGCGGGCTTGTCGGGTCCGTTGCCCAACCTACGTGATTGTCACCGGCGCAACGTCTCGCCGCAGGTGTCGTTTCCCATTGGGCTCCTAGGCCGTATCGGGCGCGGCCGAACGCTATAGGTTGCATCCTTTGCGCAAAGACAGTCTCACCACGTATCGCGCCAAGCGTGACTTCAGCCAGACGGAAGAGCCGTCGGGCAAGGAGGCTGTTGCCTCCTCCAAGGAACTACGTTTTGTCATTCAGCGGCACGATGCCACGCGCCTGCACTACGATTTCCGGCTCGAGCTCGACGGTGTCTTCCTGTCGTGGGCGGTGACCAAAGGGCCGTCGCTCGATCCCAAGGTCAAGCGGCTGGCGGTGCAGACCGAGGATCATCCGCTCGACTATGGCGACTTCGAGGGCACCATCCCCGAAGGCCAGTACGGCGGCGGCACGGTGCAGCTCTGGGACCGCGGCTACTGGCGGCCGATCGGCGATCCGCAGGAGGGGCTCCGGCGCGGTGACCTGAAGTTCGTCCTGGAAGGCGACCGCCTGCACGGCAGCTGGGTGCTGGTGCGCATGAAATGGGACCGGGAAAAAAGCCGCAAGGGGGGCGGCAGCGGCAAGAAGAGCAACTGGCTGCTGATCAAGCATCGCGACGAGGCGGCGCGCGAGGGCGACGAGGACGGCGTCCTGGAAGAAAATGAGACCTCTGTCGCCTCCGGCCGCACCCTCGACGAGATCGCGATCGGCAAGGGACGGGCGCCGACACCGTTCATGACCGGCAAGCGGCGCTCTGCAGGCGCGGTCTGGCAAAGCAACAAGAAGGGGGGCGGCGACAAGGCGACCCTTGCAGAAAGCAAAGCGAAGCCGCGCAAGGTCTCCAGGATGCCGACATTCGTGGAACCGCAGCTCTGTAAGCTGGTCGAGCGGGCGCCGGGGCAGGCGGGATGGGCGCACGAGGTCAAGTTCGACGGCTATCGCCTGCAGCTGCGCGTCGAGGACGGCAAGGCCCGGCTGCGCACGCGCAAGGGCCTCGACTGGACGGAGAAGTTCGCGGCGACCGCGGAGCAGGCGGCGAAGTTGCCGGACTGCATGATCGATGGCGAGGCGGTGGCGCTGGATGCCGATGGCGCGCCCGACTTCTCGGCGCTTCAAGCGGCCTTGTCCGAAGGGCAGTCGGAGAAGCTGGTCTTCTTTGCCTTCGACCTGCTGTTCGCCGAGGGAGAGGATCTGCGTGCCCTGTCCCTGCGCGATCGCAAGGCGCGCCTGCAGGAGTTGCTCGACGGGCTCAGGGGCAAGCATGCGGGCTTGCAGTATGTCGAGCATTTCGAGACGGCTGGCGACGCGGTGCTGGAATCGGCGTGCCGCATGCACCTGGAAGGCATCGTCTCCAAGGAGCTCGATGCGCCCTATCGCTCGGGCCGCGCCGGCAGCTGGGTCAAGACCAAGTGCCGGGCCGGGCATGAGGTGGTGATCGGCGGCTGGACCAGCGAGGGCAAGCGGCTGCGCTCGTTGCTGGTCGGCGTGCATCGCGGACGGGCCGCGGACCAGAAGCTGGTTCATGTCGGCCGCGTCGGCACGGGCTTTGGCGAGGCCGTGATGCGCCAGCTGGTGCCGCGCCTGCGCGAAGTCGAAAGCAAGCAGAGCCCGTTCGCAGCCGGCGCCAGTCCGCGCAAGGAAGCCAACATGCATTGGGCGCGGCCCGAGCTGGTGGCCGAGATCGAGTTCGCCGGCTGGACCGCCGACGGCAATGTGCGCCAGGCTGCCTTCAAGGGCCTTCGTGCCGACAAGCCGGCCGAGGAGGTCGAGGCCGAGCAGGCAGTGAAGCCGGAGAAGGCGAAGATGGCCAAGCCAATCCCTAAGGCCAAACGCGCGAAGTCTTCAGGTGCCAAAACGGCCGATGGCCGGGCGATCGTCATGGGCGTGTCGATCTCCAATCCCGACAAGCCCCTGTGGCCCGATGAGAAGCCGCCGGTCACCAAGCTCGAGCTGGCGGAATACTACGAGACGGTCGGCGACTGGATGATCGAGCATCTCAAGGGCCGGCCCTGCTCGATCGTGCGCACGCCCGACGGCATCGACGGCGACCAGAAATTCTTCCAGCGCCACGCCGCGCCCGGCACGTCCCATCTGCTCGAGCAGGTGAAAGTGAGCGGCGATCGCAAGCCCTACCTGCAGATCGATCGCGTCGAGGGCCTGGCCGCCGTGGCCCAGCTCGGCGCGACCGAGCTGCACCCGTGGAATTGCCAGCCCGATGAGCCCGACCTGCCCGGTCGCCTGGTGTTCGATCTCGATCCGGCGCCCGACGTGAAGTTCGGCGAGGTGATCAAGGCCGCCCTTGAAGTCAGTAAAAGGCTCGAGGCCCTGGGGCTGAAGACCTTCTGCAAGACCACGGGCGGCAAGGGCCTGCATGTCGTCACGCCGCTCACCTCCGATCGGAAAAGTCCGGATTGGGATGGCGCGAAGACTTTTGCCCGCGAGATCTGCCGGCAGCTCGCGGAGGACGAGCCCGACCGCTTCGTGCTCAACATGGCCAAGAAGGAACGCGGCGGGCGCATCTTCCTCGACTATCTGCGCAACGACCGCACCGCGACGGCCGTGGCCCCGCTGTCGACGCGCGCCCGCGCCGGGCGCCACGGTGTCGATGCCGATCAACTGGCCGCAGGTGAAGGCGGGCCTCGATCCCACGAAATTCACCATCCGCACCGCGCCGGCGCTGCTGAAGAAGAACAAGCCGTGGGCGACCTATGCCAAATCGGCGACGCCGCTGCGCGCGGCCATCGAACGCCTCATCAAATCCAAATCGCTCAAATCGAAATCGTGAGGACACCATGGCCAAGGCCCGACGCAAGACTCGCAGCAGCAGCTCGCAAAAGCGGGCGATGCGCCCGACCTGGGAGGGACATCTGCGGCTGTCGCTGGTGACCTGTCCGGTGGCGCTCTACACGGCGACGGAACGCGCCGCCGACGTGCATTTCAACCTGATCAATCCCAAGACCAACAACCGCATCCGCATGCAGACGGTCGATGCCGGCACCGGCAAGGCCGTCGACCGCTCCGACCTGGTGAAGGGCTACGCCGTCTCCAAGAACAAGTATGTGCTGTTCGAGAAGGACGAGCTCGACGCGGTGCGCCTCGAATCGACGCGCGTCATCGACATCGGCGAGTTCGTCGACGCCACGTCGATCGACCGCATCTACTGGGACGAGCCCTACTACCTGGCGCCCGGCGGCAAGACCGGCATCGAGGCCTATGCCGTGATCCGCACCGCCATGGAGAAGCAGGGCAAGGTGGCGCTGGGCCGCCTGGTGATGCACCAGCGCGAGCGCATCTGTGCGCTCGAGCCGCGCGAGGGCGGCATCCTGCTCACCACGCTGCGCACCCACGACGAGATCCGCTCGGCCGACGAGGTGTTCGAGCGCAACCTGCCCAAGCCCGATTCGCGGATGCTGCAGATCGCCGAGAAGATCATCGAGCAGCAGGAGGCCGAGTTCGATCCCACCGAGTTCAAGGACCGCTACGAGGACGCGCTGCGCGACCTGATCAAGCGCAAGGCCAAGGGCGAGGATGTGGTGAGCAGCGCCGAGCCCGAGGAAGAGGACAAGGTGGTCGACCTGATGGACGCCCTGCGCCAGAGCCTGAAGGGCGGCGGCGGGCCGTCGCGCGACAAGGCCGACCGTTTCCTGGAGGCGCACGGCCGACGGCCGCGGGCGGCGTCACGTAAGAAGGCGCGGCCGCGCAAACGGGCGGCGTGATCATGCTCTTCCGGACCGCGAGCCTCTGGCTCGCTCAAGCTCATGAGCGAGCCGGAGGCTCGCGGTCCGGAAGACCATGAGCACCCTCGACCGCACGGCGATCCATATCGCCGTCGACATGCAATGCCTGTTCGCCGAGCCGACGGAATGGTTCGTGCCGTGGCTGCCCAAGGTGCTGCCCAGGGTGCTGGAGATCGCCGGCCGCCATCCCGAGCGCACGATCTTCACGCGCTTCATGCCGCCCCAGGATCCCGAGCACGCGAGCGGCGCCTGGCGCGACTATTACCAGCGCTGGCGGTCGATGACGCGCGATCGCATCGATCCGCACCTGCTCGAGCTGGTCGAGCCTTTGCGCAAGCTGGTGCCGCCGGCAAAGGTCCTGAACAAGACCGTCTATTCGGCCTTTGCCCATCCGCGGCTGGCCCATTCGCTGCGCCGCCACGGGGTCGAGACGCTGATCGTCACCGGCGGCGAGACCGATGTCTGCGTCCTGGCCACGGTGATGGCGGCGGTCGATCTCGGTTTTCACGTCGTGCTGCCCGACGATGCGCTGTGCAGCGCCAACGACGCGACCCACGACGCCCTCATGACGCTCTATCGCGAGCGCTACAGCCAGCAGATCGAGACGATGACGACGGAACGCGTGCTCAGCGACTGGGTGTGACGGCCGGAACTAGGCCACAAGTGCGACGTTGCCGGGGCATGTCCCACCCACGGCGGAGATGACGATGGCGCGCGCCAGGACAGCCAGGACGGCGACAAGGACGGCCACCCGTACGGCCCGGCGAACGGCCGTCCACCATCGCAAGCTGCAGCGCCGCCGGGCGCGTGCCGACCGGCAGCGGCCGCCGCAGGAAGCTGAAACGGCCATGCAGGCCGGCGCGCGGCCCTATCCCGTGCCGCCTTTCCCGCGCCAGCATCAGCGCAAGCCCGGACTGGAAACCCGCCTCGATCCGCCGCCGATGTACGAAGCGCCCTTCTGGAAGGGCTCGTTCAAGCTTTTGGACAAGGTCGCCCTGATCACCGGCGGCGATTCCGGCATCGGGCGTGCCGTGGCCGTCCTGTTCGCCCGCGAAGGCGCCGACATCGCCATCGTGCATCTCGATGAGCCCGAGGACGCCGAGATCACCAGGCGTGCCGTCGAATCGGAAGGCCGTCGCTGCCTGGTGATCCCGGGCGATGTCGCCAGGCGCAGCTTCTGCTTCGAGGCCGTGGCGCGCGTCGTCAAGGAGCTGGGCGGCCTCGACGTGCTGGTCAACAACGCCGCCTTCCAGCTCCACGCCGCGCGGTTCGAGGATCTCAACGAGGATCAGTTCGATCGCACGATGAAGACCAACCTCTACGGCTACTTCCACATGGCGCAGGCGGCGGTGCCGCACATGAAGCCGGGTTCGGCCATCGTCAACAACGGTTCGGTGACCGGCCTGCGCGGAGCCAAGTTCCTGCTCGACTATTCGACGACCAAGGGCGGCATCCATGCCTTCACGCGCTCGCTCGCGGGCCACCTCGTGCCGCGCGGCATCCGGGTCAATGCGGTGGCGCCGGGCCCGGTTTGGACGCCGTTCAATCCCGCCGACAAGCAGGCGAGCGTGGTCGCCGAGTTCGGCGCCGACGTGCCGATGAAGCGGCCGGCGCAGCCCGAGGAGATCGCGCCCGCCTTCGTGTTCCTCGCCTCGCCGCACTGCTCGAGCTACATCACCGGCGAGATCCTGCCGGTGATCGGCGGCTACGGGCACTAGACGGCGATGGCCAAGGCCGTTCTTGCCGGCCGCCGCCTCGATCGCCTGCCGCTGGTCGACAGGGAGACCGGCGACCTGACCGTCGTGCTGGAAACGCCCAAGGCCAGCCGCAACAAGTACAAGTACGACGCCGAGCGCGACGTCATGCGCCTGGGCGCGACGTTGGGCGAAGGCCTGGCCTTTCCCTACGATTTCGGTTTCTTCCCGTCGACCTTGGGCGAGGACGGCGATCCGCTCGACGTGCTGCTGTTCCTCGATACCGCCGTGCCGCCGGGCTGCGTGGCCACCGCACGGCTGATCGGCGTGCTGGAGGTCGAGCAGAAGGAGAAGCGCAAGCCGTGGAAGCGCAACGACCGGTTCTTCGCCGTCGCCACGCATGCGCACTCCCATGAGCGGCTGAAACACATCGATGAGCTGCGGCCGCGTCTGTTGCCGGAGATCGAAGCCTTCTTCACCCACTACGCCGGCCTCAATGGCAAGGAGCTGCGTGTCGTGCGGCGCAGCGGGCCTCTGCGGGCGCGCAAGCTGGTGACGGCCGGCGCCAGGGCCTTCAAGGCGGGCAAGTGATGCAGGTCCATCGCGAGACGCTCGAGGAAGAAGCCACCCACGTCACCGACGAGGCGCGCATGGTGCTGCCCGGCGTGCAGGCCGTGCTGGGCTTCCAGCTCATCGCCGTGTTCAACCAGCGCTTCCAGGAATTATCCGCCGGCGAGCAGCTGCTCCACCTCGCCGCCTTCCTGCTGATGGCGTTGGCCATGGGTCTGTTGATGACGCCGGCCGCTTATCATCGGCAGGTCGAGCGCGGCTGCGTGTCGCGACGGTTCGTAGACCTATCATCGACCTTGCTGACGGTTGCCATGCTGCCGCTGATCGCCGGCGTCTGTCTCGACACCTATCTCATCGCCCGGCTCATCCTGCAGGAACAGGACTTGGCCATGATCGTCGCCGCCGGGACGGCGCTGCTGTTGGCCGGCCTGTGGTACGGCCTCCCCGCCTTCTGCCGGCGCCTGAAAAACTGAGCGGCGGTTTGCCGCCGACTGTTACAGTCGGCGCATGACCAAGATCCTGCTGACCCGTCACGGCCATGTCGACGGCATCCAATCCGCACGCTTTCGCGGCCGTGCCGAGCTGGCGCTGACCGAGCGCGGCCTTGCCGAGGCCGATGCGCTGGCCAGGCGCGTCGCCGACAACTGGAAGCCCGCTGCGGTATTCACCAGCCCCTTGCAGCGCTGCGTGTTGACCGGGGCCAGGATCGCGGCGGCGTGCGGCATCAAGGGCGAGGTGCGCGAGGGGCTGGGCGACATCGACTACGGCGCCTGGCAGATGCGCACCCACGACGAGGTCAGCGCCGAGAGCCCGGACGCTTACCGGCAATGGCGCTCGGCGCCGCAGCTCACGCGCTTTCCCAAAGGGAATCGCTGCAGGATGTCATGGCGAGGGTGAGCGACGTGCTGCGCGAGGCGCTGTGCACCACCCCGAGCAGACGGTGGTGCTGGTCGGCCACGACAGCGTGAACCGCGTGCTCTTGCTGCAACTCCTCGATATGCCGCTGGCGGCCTATTGGCGGCTGGTCCAGGATTCCTGCACCCTGAACGAGATCGAGATTTTCGCCACGGGTGATGTACGGGTGCAGCGGGTGAACGACACGAGTTCATCTGGACCAGACCGGAGGCTGCGCCTAAAAGGCCCGCCATGCGGGCGTTTCCCTATGACGTGATCGTGGTGGGCGGCGGCCATGCCGGCTGCGAGGCGGCGGCTGCGGCGGCGCGGCTGGGCGCGCGCACCGTGCTGCTCACCCATCGCATCGAGACGATCGGCGAGATGTCGTGCAATCCCGCCATCGGCGGCCTGGGCAAGGGCCATCTGGTGCGCGAGATCGATGCCCTGGACGGCGTCATGGGCCGGGCGATCGACCGCGCCGGAATCCAGTTCCGCACACTCAATCTCTCAAAAGGACCCGCTGTGCGCGGGCCGCGCGCCCAGGCCGATCGCAAGCTCTACCGTCAGGCCATGCAGGCGCTGCTGGCCGAGCAGGCCAATCTGGAAATTCGCGCCGATGCGGTTGCGGATATCATCATAGATGCAAATGGGGCGTGTGGCGGCGTGCTCACGGAATCGGGCGCAGAAATCGGCGCCGGCCGCGTCATCCTGACGACGGGCACCTTCCTACGGGGCTTGATTCACTGTGGTGAAACGCGAATTGCCGCCGGGCGCGCGCGCGGCGACGGGGTTGAAGAACCATCAACTCTACTCGCGCATACATTGCATCGCCTGGGCTTCGCCCTGGGACGCCTCAAGACCGGCACGCCGGCCAGGCTCGACGGTCGCACCATCGACTATGCCGGCTTGGAACGGCAGGACGGCGATCAGCCGCCGCAGCCCTTCTCGTACCTGACCGAGCGGATCACGACGCCGCAGGTCCCCTGCCACATCACGGCGACGACGCCTGAGACCCACGCCATCATCCGCGCCAACCTCCATCGCGCGCCGATGTACTCGGGCGCGATCGAGAGCGTGGGGCCGCGCTACTGTCCGTCGATCGAGGACAAGGTCGTGCGCTTCGGCCAGCGCGACCGGCATCAGATCTTCCTGGAGCCGGAAGGGCTGGACGACGACACCGTCTATCCCAATGGCATTTCGACCTCTCTGCCAGAGGAAGTGCAGCTCGAGATGTTGCAGACCATCCCGGGGTTGGAGCGCGCAGTCATGCGCCGGCCAGGGTATGCCATCGAATACGACCACATCGATCCGCGGGAGCTCAAAGCCACCCTGGAAACGCGTAAGATCCCCGGCCTGTACATGGCTGGGCAGATCAACGGTACCACGGGATATGAGGAGGCGGCCGCCCAAGGCCTCATCGCCGGCCTGAATGCAGCGCTGACCAAGCCATTCGTCGTCGATCGGGCCGAGGGCTATCTCGGTGTCCTGATCGACGACCTGGTCAGCCTGGGCGTTACCGAGCCCTATCGGATGTTCACGTCCCGCGCAGAGTACCGCTTGTGGCTGCGGGCCGATAATGCCGACCGGAGATTGACCCCGCGGGGCCTCGAGATCGGCTGCGTCCAGGCCGAGCGCCAGCGGATGTTTCACGTGAAACATTCCGCGCTGGCCGACGCGCGTAGTCTGGCGACGGCCCTGAAGCTCAGCCCCTCGGCCTTGGCCAAGCGCGGCATCGCGATCAACCAGGACGGCGTGCCCCGGTCGGCGCTGGAGCTGTTGGCCTATCCCGATGTCGGCTGGGACAGGCTCGTCGGCCTCTGGCCGGAGCTTGGATCGGTGCCGGCGGATATCGCCGAGCAACTGGCGATCGACGCCCGCTACGACGGCTATCTCGATCGTCAGCGAATGGACATCGCCGCCTATCGTCGGGATGAGGCGCTGGAGCTGCCGGCGGATCTGGATTACCGCGCGGTCGGCGGACTCTCCAACGAGGTGCGTCAGAAACTCGAGGCCCATCGGCCCGCGACCCTTGGCCAGGCGGCCCGGATTTCGGGCATTACCCCTGCCGCTCTCGTCGGTCTCCTGAAGTACGTCCGCCGCCGGGCGGCGTAGATGGCGCCTGGAACAGGATCGGTCCAAACTCACTCACCTCATCCTGAGGGGGCGCGAAGCGCTCGTCTCGAAGGATGGGCAGCAAAGGCAGTGCTCGTGCCTATCCTTCGAGACGAGGTCCTGCGGACCGCGCCTCAGGATGAGGACAATGAGGGCAGCTTGAGCGGGCGCTACTCCGACCTGGGACGGCCAGGACCGGTTCCTGCGAGAGATGCGGGAGCTCGGGGTCGATGTTTCACGTGAAACATCGGATCAGCTCGACGCCTTGGTCAGCACCCTGGTCCGCTGGCAGAAAGCGATCAATCTCGTCGGCAAGGCGACGATCGAGGGCGTCTGGACCCGGCATGTCCTCGATTCGGCCCAGCTTGCGCCCTTGGTCCCAACCGAGGCCAAAAGCCTCGCCGACCTGGGCAGTGGCGGTGGATTTCCCGGATTGGTCCTGGCCGCGCTGCGCCCGGATCTCGATATGACCCTCATCGAGGCCGATGCCCGCAAGGCCGCGTTCTTGGGCGAAGCGGGGCGGCGCATGGGGTTGAAGAAGCCGCCGCGGGTGGTCATCGGCCGCATCGAGGACGCGCCGGGATCGAACGCGGACGTCGTGACGGCCAGGGCCTTGGCGCCGCTCAGTCAATTGCTCGCCTGGGCGGCTCGCCACCGGACCGATAACGCTATTTGCCTTTTCCACAAGGGGAAAGGGTGGCAGGCGGAATTGAACGAGGCCATGAAGGACTGGGATATTCCCTGCCAACCCCTCACCAGCAAAACAGACCGTGACGCCGTCATCCTCCGAATCGGCCCCTACATCCCCGCAGGTCTACGCGATCGCCAACCAGAAGGGCGGCGTCGGCAAAACCACGACGGCGATTAACCTCGCCACGGCGCTGGCGGCCGTCGGCGAATCCGTGCTGCTGATCGACCTCGATCCCCAAGGCAATGCCTCGACGGGGCTGGGCGTCGCAAGAAGTGAGCGCTCACCTGGGTCGTATGAATTCCTGCTCGGCCTCGCGCCGCTGGCCGACTGTGTACGGCCCTCTCAGATCCCTGGCCTGTCGGTGATGCCGGCCTCGGTCTCGCTGGCCGGTGCGGAGATCGAGCTGATCGATGTCGAACGGCGCGAGCATCGCCTGGCCGACGCCCTCAATGCACCCGACGCCAACGCGCGCGAGCGCTGGGCCACCATCCTGATCGACTGCCCGCCCTCGCTCGGCCTCGTCACCCTGAACGCCCTGGTCGCCGTCGATTCCATCCTGGTCCCGCTGCAGGCCGAGTTCCTGTCGCTGGAGGGCATCGGCGCCCTGTCCAACACGGTGGCGAGGATCAAGAAAAATCTCAACCCAAAGTTGTACATCGCCGGCGTCGTGCTGACCATGGTCGATCGCCGCATGACCTTGAGCCAGCAAGTCGAAGCCGACGTGCGCGCCCATTTCGGCGAGCTGGTGTTCGGCACGACCATCCCGCGCAACGTGCGCATCGCCGAGGCGCCGTCGCACGGCATGCCGGTGCTGATCTACGACAATGCCTGCGCCGGCGCGCAGGCCTACATCCTGCTGGCGAGCGAGTTCATCCGCCGCCGGCGCAACGCAACCGTCGAGGCCACCCATGAGCCAGCCTCCTAAGCCGCGCGGCCTGGGCCGCGGCCTGTCCGCCCTTTTGGGCGACGATGAAGTCGCTGCCACCGTCGCGCCGGCACCTGCGGCGGCGCCGTCAGCGGAAGCGCCCGCACCGGCGGCGCGGCCTTCGCCCGTCCGCGCGCCGCTCACCTTGCCGATCGGCCAGCTGAAGGCCGGCCGCATGCAGCCGCGCACCACCTTCGAGGACATGGAGGCGCTGGTCGACTCGGTGAAGGAATTCGGCCTGCTGCAGCCCATCCTGGTGCGGCCGGTCGCGGGCCAGGCCGATGCCTACGAGATCGTCGCCGGCGAACGACGCTGGCGCGCGGCGCAGAAGGCGCAGCTGCACGAAGTGCCGGTGGTCGTGCGCACCATGGGCGACCAGGACGCCCTGCAGCTCGGCCTGATCGAGAACCTGCAGCGCGCCGATCTCACGGCGGTCGACGAGGCGCTGGGCTATCGCCGCCTGTCCGACGAATTCAAGCAGACCCAGGAGGACATCGCCAAGACCGTGGGCAAGAGCCGCCCGCATGTCGCCAACACGGTGAGACTTCTCGAGCTGCCGGGCGCGGTGCAGGAAATGATTCGGCGCGGCGAGCTCTCCGCCGGCCAGGCGCGCGCCCTGATCGGCGTGCCCGATCCGCTGGCCGTGGCACAGCGCGCGGTGGACGAGAAGCTGACCGCGCGCGACCTCGAGCGGCTGGGCGGCGCGCTCAAGTCAAAGCCCAAGGATGGACGGTCCAAGGCAACTGCCGGCGCCAGCACCGCCAAGAGCGCCGACACCAAAGCGCTGGAGAAGCGCATCGAAGAAGCGCTGGGCCTCAAGGCCGACCTCAAGCTGCGCGGGCTGGGCGAGCAGAGTCTCCTGACCTTGGAGATCCGCGACTTCGATCAGCTTGACACCGTGGTGGAGCGGCTGACGCGCCGCTGAAAGTCCGCCCCCTGTCATTCCGAGCAGCGAGGGAGCTTTCCTGTAGTGCTGCGCCTGGCTGAGTTCCGAGACGGGAACTCCAACCTCTGTGCAGCGTTTACCGCTCCAGCCGGTCGGACTAGTGTTCGCCCGAGGATGGAGGGCGACCGCATGTCGAGTGAAGCGCTACACGAAGACGCCAGCAAGCTCGGGCCCGAAGTCATCGACCAGCACCGCGCCATCGTTTCGCTGATGGAGGAGCTGGAGGCGGTCGACTGGTACAACCAGCGCGCCAAGGCGACCGGCAATCCCGATCTGCGCGCCATCCTCGAGCACAATCGCGACGAGGAGAAGGAGCACGCGGCGATGGCGCTGGAGTGGCTGCGCCGCAGCGATCCCACTCTCTCGCAGCATCTGAAAACCTTCCTGTTCACCGAAGGCCCGATCACCGGCATCGAGGCGACCATGGACGAAGGCGCCGCCAACGCCGATGATGGCGGACCAAGCAGCGACGGCAGCCTCGGCATCGGCAGCCTGCGATCAGCAAAGCCAGCGGCCAAGCCGGAGGGCGGCAAATGAAGAACCATCTTTTCCGTGATCGCGCGCCGATCACCGAAGCCGGCTGGGAGGAGATCGAGAAGGAAGCCAAGCGCACCCTGCGCGGCATGCTGGCCGGGCGTCGCGTGGTCGACTTCCGCGGGCCGCTGGGCTGGGACGATTCCGACGTCGAGCTCGGCCGCGCCGATCCCATCTCCGCGCCGCCCAGCGGACCGGATGTGCAGGCGCGCCTGCGCCGCGTCCAGCCGCTGGTCGAGCTGCGCATCCCCTTCGAGGTGACCCGCGCCGAGCTCGACGCCATCGATCGCGGCGCGCGCGATCCCGATCTCGATTCGGTGATCGCCGCGGCGCGCCAGATCGCCATCGCCGAAGATCGCGCGATCTTCCACGGCTACAAGGCGGCGCACATCACCGGCATCTGCGAGGCCGCGGCATCGACGGCGGTGCCGCTCGGCAGCAGCCATGCCGACTATCCCGGCGCGGTGTCGGCGGCCCTCACCAAGCTGCGCGACGAGGGCATCGAAGGCCCCTTCGCCGTGGTCCTGAACGAGCAGCTCTACAAGGATCTCGCGGCTCGAACCGACAGCGGTTATCCGATCCTGAGCCACGTCCAGCGCCTGGTCGATGGCGAGATCGTCTGGGCGGCCGGCCTCGATGGCGGCCTGGTCGCTGTCCAAGCGCGGCGGCGACTTCGAGCTCACGGTCGGCCAGGACTTCTCGATCGGCTACCTCGAGCACAACCTCGAGCGCGTGCGGCTCTACATCGAGGAGAGCTTCACCTTCCTAGTCCTGACCGATCAGGCCGCCATTCCGCTCACCACCGGCAGCTCCAAAAAAGGCTAGAGCAAAAGCCACGTAGGGACCTCACCCTGAGGAGCCGCGCGGAGCGCGGCGTCTCGAAGGGTGGCCACAGTCTCGTTGTCGCCCACCCTTCGAGACGCGCCCTGCGGGCGCTCCTCAGGGTGAGGCCTTCGCGCCCCGGCTACTTCAGCTTGAACAGCGTGCGCACGAAGTCGCCGACCGCAGCCTGCGCGGCCGTGGCCGCGGCGGCGTTGCGGCCGACATGCGGGTCGAGCTGCACGCAGGCGTCGGTGTAGGCGAAGGGTGCGCCGGTCGCGGTGTTGACCAGCACGCCCGCCGGGCCTTCCTTGATGGTGCAGGCGCGCACCGTCTGCGCGCCCTTGGCG
Organism: uncultured Alphaproteobacteria bacterium; assembly: GCA_963809025.1. GTDB lineage: Bacteria > Pseudomonadota > Alphaproteobacteria > Reyranellales > Reyranellaceae > Reyranella. The sequence continues at coordinate 102,067 of CAWEIE010000034.1, forward strand.
ATCACCACCGGCGGACCGAGTGGCGTGTCGAAGCCGTGCTGGGCGTCGGCGTATTCGGTGAGCTCGACGTCGCGGCCGGCGCTCTTCAGGCGCGCCAGGAAGGCCTTGCAGGTGGACACCGGGTTGTAGTCGTCGGCGATGCCGTGGAAGATCCGGACGGGAGCGGCGGCGACATCGGTGTCGTCGATGTAGCTCGTCGCGCAATCCGGATAGAATGGGATGTAGGCCGCGAACGAGGCACCCGACTTGTTCCACATCTGGTGAAAGCGCGTCAGGCTGGCGTAGAGGGCGGCCTGTCCGCCGCGCGAGAAGCCCATCAGGACGATGCGCTGCGGATCGACGCGCGGGTGTTTGGCAAGGACGCCGAGCGCGCCGTAAATGTCGAGGATGAAGTTCAGCCGGCCGAGCTCAGCCTGGTTGGTGTTGACCGACGTCAATCCGCGGCCGGTGAAACCGTCGATGGCGAAGGTCGACACGCCCATGGCGTTGAACAGGCGGCTCCAGGTGTCGAGCTGCGCACCCATGCCGCCGGAGCCGTGCATCAGGATGACGACGGGCAGCTTGCCCGTGCCCTGGGCGACGCGGAGCTGGCCGGCCACCGTCACGGCCTTGCCGTCCTTGCCGGCCAGGAAGTCGGAATCGCTCACCGTCATCGTCGGGATGGCATGCAGCTCGGTGCGCGGGGCGATGTCGGCCGTCGACGTCGGCGTCTGAGCGACGGCCAGCGCCGGCAACAGCGCGGCTGCCAGAAAGGCTGCGAGTCCGGATTTCATTGTTTCCTCCTGGTTCAGCGGCGCTGGCGGGCCGACCGTGCCGACGACGCCAGCGCCAGGCACAGCCGGCGCGCGATCGCCTCGTCGGGATAGCCCGTCGACTTGCACTCCTGCTCGGCCCTCAGGATCACCTGCAGCGCCGAGCTGAGGCGGCCCAGAGGCCAGGCGCGCACATGGCGCTCGAAGCGCTGGCGCACCGGGCCGCCGCGCGGCAGGCCGCGCGCCTTGAACATCGCGCCTTCGAGGTTGCCGCCGTTCGCCGCGTGGCCCGCCACCAGGTGGAGCTGGTCGGTGTGGCGCTGCAAGGCGCGCACGAGCTGCACGGGATTGCCGCCTTCGGCGAACACGCGATCAAGCGCGCGGTCGAGGGCTACAAGCTCGCCGTCGAAGGTGGCGGCGACGACGTCGTCGATGCCGATCGCCGCAGTGTCGCCCAGCACGGCCAGCGCATCGTCGAGCGAGACGGTCTTTGCACCGTCGCCTTGCTTGTAGAGCAGGAGCTTGTCGATCTCGCTGCGGCTCTGGCCGCGATCGCCGCCCAGCCGCTCGACGATCCATTCCAGCGCATCGGGATCGACGCTCAGCCCTTGCGCCCGGGCGGCGCTTTCGACCAAGCCTTCGAGGGCGGCCTCGTTGTCCATATAGCAAGGCAGCGCCGCCAGGCAGGCCTCAGTCTCGGCCAGCGTGCGCAGGCCGGAGCGCGGCGTGAGGTTGCCGCCTTCGATCACGATCAGCGCGTCGCCGGCAGTCGCTTCGACCAGGTTCTCCAGCGCCGCCGTGGTCTCCTCGCCTGCCGGCCGCACGCGGATCACGCGACGGCCGCCCATCAGCGACATGGCGCCGAACTCGTCGGCCAGCCGCGCCGGGTCGCCCTTCAGGGCATCGCCCCCGATGTCGACGACACGGAATGGATCCTTGAGGTCCTCGCACACGGTCTTGGCGAGCGCCAGCGCGCGTTCGGCGATCAACCCGTCGTCATTGCCGTAGATGACGACGCCGCGGATCTTGGGATCAGGCTTCTTCAGGAAGGCGTCGACCTGACGCGGCTCGATCTTCACACAAACGTCCTCGCGACGAGTGAGTCAGGTCTTCTCCGCATCGCCAGCAGGATCAGCCTCGCCCGCCGGCCCAGCATTCTCCAGCCTGGCGCGTTCGCGCGCCTCCTTCTTGGCTTGGGCTTTCTCGGCCACCTTGATGGCCTTGAGCCGATCGCGCTCGCGGCGTTCGAATTCGTAGTTTGGTTTTCGAGCCATTGATGAACCTCTTGGGCTTGGCGGGTTTACACCACCACGTTGACGATCCGGTTCGGCACCACGATGACCCGCTTGGGCGTCTTGCCGTTCAGTCCGCGCGCCAGTTCGGGCAGCGCCAAAGCCGCCTTCTCCGCCTCGTCCTTGGCAACATCCTTGGCCAATTGCAGCGTGCCGCGCAGCTTGCCGTTGAGCTGCACCGCCACGGTCACCGTGTCGTCGACCAGGAGCGTATCCTCGGCCAGCGGCCAGGGCGAATCGGCCAGCAGCGACTTGTGACCCAGCGACTGCCACAGCTCCTCGGCCAGATGCGGCGTCATCGGACCGGTCAGGCGCACGAAGATCTCCAGCGCCTCGCGCTTGGCCCATTTGTCGGCGGCGTTCTTGGGCTTCAGGCCATCGATGGCGCTGGCCAGCTCATAGAGCCGCGCCACCGCCTTGTTGAAGTGGAAAGCCTCGATGTCGGCCGAGACGCCGGCGATGGTCTTGTGCGCCGCGCGGCGCAGGTCGGTCGCCGCCTCGGAGAAGGACTGGGGCTTGGGCGTGCCGGCAGCCGGCAGGTCGGCCAGTGCCTCGCTGGCGATGCGGAACAGCCGCTGCTGGAAGCGCCAGGCGCCGGTCACGCCGGCCTCGGTCCATTCGAGGTCGCGCTCGGGCGGGCTGTCCGACAGCATGAACCAGCGCGCCGTGTCGGCGCCGTAGTCGTGGATGATCTGGTCCGGGTCGACGACGTTCTTCTTCGACTTGGACATCTTCTCGGAACGGCCGACCTCGACCGGGCTCTTGTCGGAAGCGCGCACGACGTTGCCGCCAGCCATGCGCTCGACCTCCTCCGGCAGCAGCCAGGAGCCGTCGGCGGCGCGGTAGGTCTCGTGGCAGACCATGCCTTGGGTGAACAGGCCGTCGAACGGCTCGTCGCGGCTGGTCATCTGCACCTCGCGCATGGCGCGGGTCCAGAAGCGCGAATAGAGCAGGTGCAGGATCGCGTGCTCGACGCCGCCGATATATTGGTCGACCGGCATCCAGTAGTGGTTCTCCTCGCGATCGAACGGCGCCGTCTCGAGCCTGGGCGAGGTGAACCGGTCGAAGTACCAGCTCGAATCGATGAAGGTGTCGAAAGTGTCGGTCTCGCGCCGCGCCGCGCCGCCGCATGTCGGGCAGGCGACGTGCTTCCAGGTCGGGTGACGATCGAGCGGATTGCCCGGACGGTCGAACTCGACGTCCTCGGGCAGCTCGACCGGCAGGTCCTTCTCCGGCACCGGCACGACGCCGCACTTCTCGCAATGGATGGCCGGGATCGGACAACCCCAGTAGCGCTGGCGCGACACCAGCCAGTCGCGCAGTCGGTACTGCGTCGTGCCCTTGCCGACGCCCATCTCCTCCAGCCGCTCGATGACCTTGATCTTGGCGTCCTCGACGGTGAGGCCATTGAGGAAATCGGAGTTGATGATCACGCCGTCCTCGATGAACGGCTCCGCCGCGACGCTGAAGCTTTTCGCGTCGGCGTCCTCGGGCATCACCACCGGGATGATCGGCAGGCCGTACTTGGTCGCGAACTCGTGGTCACGCTCGTCGTGGCCGGGACAGCCGAAGATCGCGCCGGTGCCGTACTCCATCAGCACGAAGTTGGCGGCATAGACCGGCAGCGTCTTGCCCGGCATCAGCGGATGCTTGGCGAGCAGCGGCAGCTTGTAGCCGATCTTCTCGGCGGTCTCGACCTCGGCCGCCGCCGTGCCGGTCTTGCGGCATTCGGCGACGAAGTGTTGCAGGCCGGGATCCTTCTCCGCCAGACCGGCGACCAGAGGATGCTCGGCCGACAGGGCAGCGAACGACGCGCCATACAGCGTGTCGGGTCGCGTCGTGAAGATCTCGAGCTTCCCGTGATCGGCGCCCGAGGCGTCGGTCAGCTGCCAGAAGACGCGCGCACCGCGGCTCTTGCCGATCCAGTTGGCCTGCATCAGGCGCACCTTCTCCGGCCAGCGGTCGAGCGTATCCAGACGCTCCAGCAGCTCTTCGGCAAAGTGCGTGATCTTGAGGTTCCATTGCGTGAGCTTGCGCCGCTCGACCGGCGCGCCGGTGCGCCAGCCCTTGCCTTCGATCACCTGCTCGTTGGCCAGCACGGTGTTGTCGACGGGATCCCAGTTGACCCAGGCCTCCTTGCGATAAGCCAGGCCCGCCTTCCAGAAGTCCAGGAACATCTTCTGCTGATGGCGGTAGTAGCTGGGATCGCAGCTCGCCAGCTCGCGGCTCCAGTCGAGCGACAGGCCGATCGACTTCAGCTGCTTCTTCATGGCGGCGATGTTCTTGTAGGTCCAGATCTTGGGATGGACCTTGTTCTCCATGGCGGCGTTCTCGGCCGGCAGGCCGAAGGCGTCCCAGCCCATGGGATGCAGCACGTTGAAGCCGCGGGCGCGCTTGTAGCGGGCGATCACGTCGCCCTGGGTGTAGTTGCGCACGTGGCCGATATGGATGCGCCCCGACGGATAGGGGAACATCTCGAGCACGTAGTATTTGGGCCGCGCCTTATCCATGCGGGCGCGGAAGGTCTCGCGATCCTCCCAGGCCTTCTGCCACTTGGCCTCGGTTTCGCGGAAGTTGTAGCGCGCTGGTGCTGCGGGGGCAGTGGATGCCGAAGACACTGGTGTGATCCCAAAAAAAGCGAGTCTAGCCCAGAAAAGACTGGGGCCGCAGCGGATGCCCGCTGCGGCCCCGATCGTCAAGCGTTGCGAGATGACGTCAGGGACCGCCGGCGATGCGAAGCTGGCGTGCCCGCGTAAGGATGGCGTTCTCGATGTCGATGTTGGTGCGCGGATCGACCTGGGCGTCGACCCAGTTGCCGCCCTTGGGCGAGGTCTGCTGCTTGAACACCGAGACCCGCACGCCGTCGGCCCGCAATTCGCGGTCGAGGATGGTGACCTGGACCTTCATGCGCTCATTGGGCGTCTCGGACGGCGTGTACCAGTCGGTGATGATGACCCCGCCGAACGGATCGGCCGAGACCAGCGGGATGAAGTTGATGGTGTCGAGCGAGGCACGCCACAGGTAGGCGTTCACCGCCACGCCGGTGCCGGAGTCGTCCTTCTGCGTGGGCTTGGAGCCCAACAAGCCGCCTGGTCCGAACAGGCTGCCGTCCTCACGGTTCCTGCCGCCCAGGCCCTGGTTGATCTGGCGCTTGGTGTCTCCTGAGGTGCCCTGCCGGCGAGGGTCTTCCTTGACGGCGTCGGGATCGCCAACGCAGGCCGCCAGCCCAACGCACAGGGCTCCAGCACAAAACACAGAGCGAAGGATGGAAATAGGCGAAACCGACATTGCGGGCGTTCCCCTGCCTTTTGACGAGGATATCACAGTGGCGCACCGCACCTAAAGCGTATGGCCGGGATGAAAACAAGCGGCGGGATAACGCATTCCATTCAGTCCTATTATAAGACTATAATCGTTTGTTTTTAGTCTTATATAACAACTGAAAAATAGTCGCTTAGGCCCACAACTAGCCTGTAAGGGCGGTCGGAAGCGCCGAATAGTGGCCTAAAATGTGACAAAGACGCCACAGGTGCGGGGAGAATCGTGCGCTGGCGCGTCCATTTCTTGACCCTCGTTTGGCGTGAGTGTTTTATTAGCGCGGCCGTATTGGCGGGTCGTGTTCCGCCGGTCGGACAGGCCTTTTGGTACGTACCAGTCTCTGATCAATGAGAGAGGGAGAATGATGAAAAAGCTTCTACTCGGCTCGACCGCCTTGGTCGTCGGCGGAGTGATGGCCGCCCCGGCCATGGCAGCCGACCCGATCAAGATGGGCATCGGAGGTTATTATACCTTCTATGCTCTGGCCGGTAACGTCAACTCGTCCTACGCCTTCGACGGGACGTTCACCACCTACAAGGGACTTGCCTTCACGCAGGAAGGCGAAATCCACTTCATCGGCCAGACCAAGCTGGACAACGGTACGTCGGTCGGTTTGACGGTCGAGTTGGAAGCCTGGAACCCGGGCGCAGGGACTGCCGGCGGCGCTGGCATTGCCAACGCGCAGATCGACGAAGCCTTCATCTTCGCCTTCGGCGACTGGGGCCGAACCGAGCTCGGCTCGCGCGACGCCGCCTCGTACCGTATGTACTACGGCACGCCGTCTGCGTTGATCGGTTGGGGTGCTATCCAGCACAACCACAACTGGGCCAACACGATCATGATGGCCAACAACAAGGCGTACGCGCGTACGATGGCGACCACGATCACGCCGACCTGGCAGGACGTGAACCGCATCAACTACTTCACGCCGCGCTTCCAGGGCCTGCAGATCGGTGTCGGCTACGCGCCCAAGCTGAACGGCGCTGCGAACGGCGGCCAGGCCTCTGCTGGCCCGCTCGGCATCGCTGGCCTTTGCGGCTACCAGAACGCGACCAACATCGGCAACTGCCCGTCGGCTGACTACGCCTGGCAGGACCTGTTCGATATCGGTGCCAACTACCTGAACAAGTTCGGTGACTTCACCGTCGCTGTGTACGGTGCGTTCGCCTACGCTTCGTTCGTGCCGGGCTACTCGCCGCTGGCGGGCGCGGCCAACATGGCGACCGGCGCCAACCTCGCGCCTTGGAAGCAGTGGGTGGCCGGAGCACAGTTCGGGTACGCCGGCTTCACCGTCGGTGGCGCGATCGGCTGGGACAACAACGGCGTCGGTGCGAACTACTTCACCGGCGTGGACAACGACACCCGCTTCTATACCGCGGGCATCATGTACGAGACCGGTCCGTGGCAGATGTCGTTCATGTGGGCCGGCTTCTACAACAGCAACGGCAACGGCAACAGCAACACGGCGACGATCGCGACGGGCACCAACGTCGCGACGAACACCACTTGCGGCGGCGTGCCGGGCGTCAACAGCACCTGCTTCAACGGTAATCCGGCGACCGCGCTGTTCTTCGGTAGCAATACCGTCAACAAGTGGGAAATCGGTGCCAACTACGCGCTCGGACCGGGCGTGAAGCTGACCGGCGGCGCGATGATGTACACGGCGGGCGGCCCGACCAACAACAGCAGCGGCAGCAGCTGGGCGTTCCTGCTCGGTATGGACCTGCGCTTCTAGTCGCAGACCGACATCGACAAACGGGAAGAGCGGGCGAAAGCCCGCTCTTTCTGTATGTGCCCCCTCCGGCCTGGCGGCCACCTCCCCCATCAGATGGGGGAGGGTCAGGGTGGGGGAAGGCGGCCGACGATGTTGACGAACAGGGTCGGCATGTAGGTGCGCGACACCGGCAGGCGTTCGGTGGCCTGGCGGGCCAGCACGGCGCGGTTGTCCTCGTGGTCCAGCACGAGCTGGAACAGGCCCTGCTCGACAGCTCCCGATCGGGGATCGAGCTCGGGCTTGCCGTCGCGCACGACGCGATAGGCAACGTCCAGGCCGACGTCGCCGCCGCTGTAGAACGCCGACACGATCTCCACCCGGTCGAACAGCCGCATCAGGCCGCGCACCGAGAAGCGCCATAGATCGTCCGGCGTGGCGTGGAAGGCCTGCGACCAGGCGGCCGACACGAAGACCAGGCCGCCCGGCCGCAAGAGGGCCTCGATGTTGCGCGCCGCCCGCCAGGGATCGCGCGTGTGTTCCAGGACATGGCAGCACAGGACGAGGTCGAAGGCCTCCTCGCCCAGGCTGGCTTTCAAGCTGGCCAGAGACCCGCAGACATCGAGCACGCAGTCGACGTTCGTGCCCTCGAGCAGATCGAGGCCAACGAAGCGGCCGCGGCTGCCGAAGCGCTTGTTCACCAGGCTGCGCCAATTGCGAACGTTGCGATCCGCAACCAGCGTGCGCGAGCCGACCTGGAGCACGCGCGGCGCCCGCCGCCCCAGCGACGCCGCGACCCGGTCGAGCAGCGCCTCGGTCTCATGCGTGACGCTTGTGCCGACGACGCGCAGTTCCGCCTTGCTCTCCGAAGGCGAAGCGTCGCCGGCGCCACTCATTCGCGCACCACCACGATGTGCATGCGCCGCGGCCCGTGGGCGCCGAGCTCGATCGTCTGCTCGATGTCGCCGGTGCGCGAGGGGCCGGTGATGGTGTTCACCGTGCGCGGCATGCGGTCCTTGCCGTAGCGCGCGCGCAGGCGAACCCAGACGTCCTCGTAGCCGCCGACGATGTCGCCTTCGCGCAGCACGACGATGTGGGTATCGGGCAGGAGGTTGAGCGTCACCGGATGCTCGGGGCCCGACGCCGTCACCAGGGTCCCGGTCTCGGCGATGCCGGCGAAGGCGCCGGTGATCGAGACATGGTCGGCGGCCTCGCCACGGCCCCGCCGCAGCGACAGCATCTTCTGGCTCGCCCAGTCGAAACCGTCGAGCGCAGGCCCCGGCGCCATCGCCGCCTCGGCCGGCAGGTTGTTGCGCGCCAGGTAGCTCGTGACCTCGCCCGGTACGTCGGCCGCGGCGACCCGCGCCACCGTGGCGTTGTTGGCTTCGGCCCACTGGCAGAACAACGCCACCTTCTCAGGCTGCGGGAGGTTGGCGCGCGCCACCGCGGGGCCGCGCGGCGGCGCGGCCAACCGGGCTTCGACCGTCTGGCGCTCGGCGCCTGAAAGCTCGCCGCGATGGAGCGCGCGGCGGATGCCGTTCAGGATGGCGGCCCTCTTTGCCTGACTAGGGGCGTCGCTCATGGTCTTTTCCGCTTCCACTGAGCATGGAACGTGCCGCCCGGCTGCGGTGCCGGGAAGTCGCGAAAACGCGTCCAGCCGCTGGCCAGCGGCAGGGTTCCGTAGCGGCCGTCGGCGCGGCCGAACAAGGCGAGCATGCGGTTGGCGAGGCCAGTCAGGCTCTTGTAGAGCCGCGGCCGGCGGGCAACGAAGCTCCACAGCGCCAAGCCCTGGCGCACCGCCCTTGGCGTGAGATGGCGCTCGAACTCGCGCTCGCGCCAGTGGCGCATCAGCTTGGGCAGGGGAATGCGCACCGGGCAGACGCTTTCGCAGCGGCCGCAGAAAGTCGAGGCGTTGGGCAGGTTGGACGCTTCCTCGACGCCCAGCAGCTGCGGCGTCAGCACCGCGCCGATCGGGCCGGGATAGACCCAGCCATAGGCATGGCCGCCGATCGCGCCATAGACCGGGCAATGGTTCATGCAGGCGCCGCAGCGGATGCAGCGCAGCATGTCCTGCATCTCGGTGCCCAGCACCGAGGAGCGGCCGTTGTCGAGGATGACGACGTGATAGTGCTCCGGCCCGTCGAGGTCGCCCGGTCGCTTCGGTCCGGTGTTGAGCGTGGTGTAGGCCGACAATTCCTGCCCCGTGGCCGAGCGCGCCAGCACGCGCAGCAGCACGGCTGCATCCTCGAGCGTCGGGATCACCTTCTCGATGCTGGCCAGCACGATGTGCATCCTGGGCAAGGTGTTCGACAGATCCGCATTGCCCTCGTTGGTGATCAGCATCGACGAGCCGGTCTCGGCCACCAGGAAGTTGGCGCCGGTCAGGCCGACATCGGCATCGAGGAATTTTTGGCGCAGCACATAGCGCGCTTCGGCGACGAGATCGTTGCGTTCGGTCAGCCGCTTGGTGAAGCCGAGCTTGCTGTGCGCCTCGAGGAAGGTGTCGGCGACCTGGTCCTTGGTGAGATGGACGGCCGGCGCGATGATGTGGCTGGGCGGCTCGTGGCGCAGCTGGATGATGTATTCCCCGAGATCGGTCTCGATCGGGGCGATGCCCAGCGCTTCCAGATGGTCGTTGAGGCCGATCTCCTCGGACACCATCGACTTCGACTTGGCCACGGTGCGCGCGTTCATGCTGCGGCAGAGATCGGTGATGATCTGCCGGGCGTCGGCGGCGGTCGGCGCCCAATGGACGTGGCCGCCCAGGCCCGTGACCTTGCGCTCGAACTCTTCCAGGTAGAAGTCGAGGTTCGCCAGGGTGTGGTTCTTGATGTCGCGCGCGCTATCGCGCAGCACCTCGAACTCGGGCAGGCGTTCGGCCGCCTGGCGCCGGCGCTCGGAGAAGCCGACCTTCAGCTTGGCCAGCGAATCCTGCAGGTTGGGATCGGCCAGCGCTGCATCGACATTGTCCTTGAAGTCGTGGGCGGTCGATTCCATCAGCCCGCCCCTGGTTCGCGAGTGGAGGGCTCGCCGATGGCGGCGATGCCGCCCATGCCGGCCAGCACCTCGGCGACATGGCGCACCTGCACCGGGCTGCCCTCGCGCTGCAGCTTGCCCGCCATGTTCATCAGGCAGCCGAGGTCGCCCGCCAGCAGCGTGCCGGCGCCGGCGCCGGCGATGTCGGACGACTTCTCGCCGACCATGGCATTGGAGATCTCGGGGTATTTTACGCAAAAGGTGCCGCCGAAGCCGCAGCACACCTCGGGGGACTTCATCTCGCGCAGGCTGAGGCCCTGCACCGAGCCAAGCAGCTGCCGCGGCTGGTCCCTGACGCCGAGCTCGCGCAGGCCCGAGCAGGAATCGTGATAGGTGACGACGCCGTCGTAGCGCGCCGCGACCTTGGTGACCCCCAGCACGTCGACCAGGAACGCCATCAGCTCGTAGCTGCGGCCGGCCAGGTTCTCGGCCCGTGTCTTCATCGCCGGGTCGTCGTCGAACAGGCCCGGATAGTGATGGCTCAGCATGCCGCCGCAGGAGCCCGAGGGCGCGACCACGGCGTCGTAGCCTTCGAAGGCCTCGATGACCTGGGCGGCGATCGCCCGGGTCGTGGCGCGGTCGCCGGAATTGTAGGCCGGCTGGCCGCAGCAGACCTGCAGGGGCGGGACCTCGACCGTGCAGCCGGCCTCCTCGAGGAGCTTTACGGCGGCGAAACCGACCGAGGGCCGGAACAGGTCGACCAGGCAGGTGACGAAGAGTGCGACGCGGCGCGGCGACCGTGATCTTTCGGGGGGTAATCCTGACACGACGGGCACATTGGCAGCCGCAAAAATGCGGTGCAACGGGCGCTTTCTAGAAAAATTGCACCCGGGGTGACGGCCATTTGGCCGTCTCCTGGGGTGGTCCCGCGCCGGGTCAGGCGCGGTCGAAGCGATCGAGGTTCATCACCTTGGCCCAAGCCGCCACGAAGTCCCGTGCGAACTTCTCCTTCGAGTCGGCAGAGGCATAGACTTCCGCCAAGGCGCGCAACTGCGAGTGCGAGCCGAAGATCAGGTCGACACGGGTGCCTGTCCACTTCACCGCGTCGGTCTTGCGGTCGCGGCCCTCGAACACGCCGTCGGCGGCCGGCTTCCACTCAGTGGCCATGTCGAGCAGGTTGACGAAGAAGTCGTTCGTCAGCGTCCCGGGCCGCTTGGTGAAGACGCCATGCCTGGACCCGGCGGAATTGGCGCCGAGGACACGCAAGCCGCCGACAAGAGCGGTCATCTCGGGCGCTGTAAGCGTCAGCCGCTGAGCGCGATCCACCAGCAGCTCCTCAGGCGACAGACGTGGCTTGCCCCGCAGATAGTTGCGGAACCCGTCGGCCATGGGCTCGAGCGGGCCGAAGGAGTGGACGTCGGTCTGCTCCTGCGACGCGTCCATGCGTCCGGGCGTGAAGGGCACCTTCACGTCGTGCCCGGCATCCTTGGCGGCCTTCTCGATCGCCGCCGAGCCTGCGAGCACGATCACGTCAGCGAGCGAGACCTTCTTGCCGCTCGACAGCGAGGCGTTGAACTCCTTCTGGATCGCCTCGAGTTTCTGCAGCACCTTCGCAAGCTCGGCCGGCTGGTTGACGTCCCAGTCCTTTTGCGGCGCCAGGCGGATGCGGGCGCCGTTCGCGCCGCCGCGCTTGTCGGAGCCGCGGAAGGTCGAGGCCGATGCCCAGGCCGCCGAGACCAGCTCGGAGACGGTGAGGCCGGAGGCGAGGATCTTCGCCTTCAGGGCAGCGATGTCCTGCTCGGCGATCGGCGGATGATCGACGGCCGGGATCGGGTCCTGCCAGATCAGGTGCTCCTTGGGAACGAGCGGGCCCAGGTAACGCACGAGCGGGCCCATGTCGCGATGGGTCAGCTTGAACCAGGCGCGGGCGAAGGCGTCGGCGAACTGGTCGGGATGCTCGTGGAAGCGCCGCGAGATCTTCTCGTAGGCAGGGTCGACGCGCAGCGAGAGATCCGTGGTCAGCATGGTCGGCACGTGCCGCTTCGACGGGTCGTAGGCGTCGGGGATCGAGGCACTGCCGTTCTTCGCCTTCCACTGGTGCGCGCCGGCCGGGCTCTTGGTGAGCTCCCATTCATTGTTGAACAGGTTGTCGAAGAAGTGGTTGCTCCACTTCGTCGGCGTCTGCGTCCAGGTGACTTCCGGGCCACCGGTGATCGCGTCCTTGCCTTTGCCCGTGCCGAACTTGCTGATCCAGCCGAGGCCCTGCGCCTCGATGCCGGCCGCTTCCGGCTCCGGTCCCACCAGGGCCGCATCGCCGGCGCCATGGGTCTTGCCGAAGGTGTGGCCGCCGGCGATCAGCGCGACGGTCTCCTCGTCGTCCATCGCCATGCGCGCGAACGTCTCGCGGATGTCGCGGGCCGCCGCGAGGGGATCGGGATTGCCGTTCGGCCCTTCCGGATTGACGTAGATCAGGCCCATCTGAACGGCGCCCAGCGGGTTTTGAAGTTCGCGGTCGCCGCTGTAGCGCTCGTCCGCCAGCCACTTGCCTTCCGGCCCCCAATAGATGTCGGCCTCGGGCTCCCAGGTGTCCACGCGCCCGGCGCCGAAGCCGAACGTCTTGAAGCCCATGGATTCGAGGGCAACGTTGCCGGTGAGGATGAGGAGGTCGGCCCACGAGATCTTGGCGCCGTATTTCTGCTTGATCGGCCACAGCAGCCGGCGGGCCTTGTCCAGGTTGGCGTTGTCGGGCCAGCTGTTGAGCGGCGCAAAACGTTGCTGGCCGCCGCCGGCACCGCCGCGGCCGTCGCCAATTCGATACGTCCCGGCGCTGTGCCAGGCCATGCGGATGAAGAACGGCCCATAGTGGCCGAAGTCGGCCGGCCACCAATCCTGAGACTGCGTCATCAAGGCGTGGAGATCCTTGATCACGGCGTTGAGATCGAGGCCGTTGAATTCCTTGGCGTAGTCGAAGGCCGCGCCCATCGGGTCGGACAGCGCGGAGTGCTGGTGAAGGACCTGAAGGTTGAGCTGGTTCGGCCACCAGTCGCGATTCGTCGGAACTCGCCCGCCGCCCGAGAACGGGCATTTGCTTTCAGTCGCCATGGTCCCTCCGATCGTGTTCCGTCTTCTTAATATAGTTTAGAACAATTCTAATCAAGGAGGCCATTCGTTCATTGAGCGCATACCTTAGTCTAGCGCGCCGGGGGTATGCGCTCATCCTCTTCCGGACCGTCGACTTTCCAGCCGGCTCATGTGGAGCGCGGACCTCCAGGTGCCGTTATCGCCCCGTGCTGCGGCTGCTGCTCTTCTTCATGACGCTGCTCGCTCCCGACTTTTCGGACAGCGATGCCCCAAGCGCTTCCCCGGAGGCCCTTCAGCCGGCCTTCGCCTCCGCCAGCATGTAGCCCACGCCCCGCACCGTATGGACCTGAACCGTGGCGCCGCTGTCGGCCAGCATGCGGCGCAAGCGGTGGATGTAGACCTCGACGGCGTTCGAGCCGACCTCGTCGCTGAGGCCGAACAGGTGATCCTCGAACAGTCGCTTGGGCGCCACGTTGCCGCAACGCCGCAGGAGGATCTCCAGAACCGCCGTCTCGCGGCTGGAGAATTGCCGGACAGTGCCGTTGACGGTCACCTGCCGGCCTTCCGTGTCGAGCGCCACGTTGCCCAGGGTCAGACAGTGGCCGAGCAGATTGTCCGAACGCCGCAGCAGCGCGTGGAGCCTCGCCACCAGCTCCTCCAGGGCGAACGGCTTGACCATGTAGTCGTCGGCGCCGGCCCGCAGTCCGGTGACGCGATCGCTGACGCCGTCGCGCGCCGTCAGCACGAGCACGGGCGTCGAATCGCTGCGGGCGCGCACATCGCGCAGCCACGATAGCCCATCGTCGTCCGGCAAGCCCAGGTCGAGCACGACGGCGGCGTAGCGGATCGTCGCGAGGGCGCGGCCGGCATCGGCGGCGTTCCCGACCGGGTCGGCGGCAAATCCGCTGCGCTCGAGCCCTTTGACGACCAGGGAAACGAGCTCGGCGTTGTCTTCGACGAGAAGGATGCGCATCGATGTGCCTTGCGCCATGTCAGTGCGATGTAACGCATTCCGGCGTGGCGGCACAGGTCCGGAAGCCTCGGCGTCAGGCTTACGTAATCTCGACTGCCTAAGTTCGCACGCCAATGAGTACCCCAACCAAATCCTCGCTGACCGCGCGCCTGCCGCGCCACCGTCTGTGGTTTGCCGGCGCGGGCGTGGCGGGCATCGCCATGGTCGGCGGCTGGATGATGCTGAACACCAACCCCGGCAATGCGCTGATGCGGCCGCCGGCCCTGGTCGAGAGCGACGGCGCCTTCCGGCCGAGCGAGTCGCAGTGGGCGGGCTTCCGGTTCGCCAAGGTCGAGCCGATGGCCTTCCGCGAGGAGCGGGCGACCGACGGCCGGATCGCCATCAACGACGACACGACCACGCCGGTATTCTCGCCCTATTCGGGCCGCGTCAGCCGCCTGATCGCCAGGCCCGGCGACCGTGTCGAGCGTGGCGCGCCACTGTTCGCCATCGAGGCGAGCGAGTTCGTCCAGGGCCACAACGACCTGGTGACCGCGGCCGCGGGCGTCGAGAAGGCCAAGTCGAGGTTGGCGCTGGCGCAGATGGCCGAGAAGCGCCAGCGCGACCTGCAGGCGATCCGCGGCGGTGCGCTCAAGGACCTCGAGCAGGCGCAGTCGGATCTGGTGCAGGCGCAGGGCGACCTGCGCGCTGCCGAGATCACGCTGGCGGCGGTGCGCAATCGGCTCCGCATCCTCGGCCGCAGCGACGAGGAGATCGCCGACCTCGAGAAGCGCGATCGCGTCGGCGCGGAGACCGTCGTGGCGGCGCCGATCGGCGGCACCGTCATCCAGCGCAAGGTCGGGCTGGGTCAGTACATCAACGCCGGCGCCAACGACCCGGTCTACACGATCGGCGACCTGTCGACCGTGTGGCTGGTCGCCAATGTGCGCGAGTCCGACGCGCCCAGGATGAAGGTGGGCGCCCCGGTCCACGTCGCCGTGCTCGCCTTTCCCGGCCAGGTGTTCAGCGCCAGGCTCGACTATGTGGCGCCAGCCCTCGATCCCAACACCCGTCGCCTGCCGGTGCGCGCCGCTGTCGGGAACCCCGGCCTCGAGCTCAAGCCCGAGATGTTCGTCTCCTTCCGCATCGTCTCGGGCGACGATCGGTCGATGCCCGCGGTGCCGGCCGATTCGATCGTCTACGAGGGCGCCAGCGCCCGCGTCTGGGTGGCAAACCCTGACAGCAAGACCGTGGTGTCGCGTCCCGTCGTGGTCGGCGACACGAGCAACGGGCTGGTCGAGGTCAAGAGGGGACTCCAAGTCGGCGAGACCGTCGTGACCAGCGGGACGCTGTTCATCGATCGCGCCGCCCGTCGCGACTGACATCCTCGGCAGCGCTGATGGCCCGCCTATACCTTGCCGCCTGTCTGGCGCTGACGGCGTCGCTCGGCGCCTGCATGGTCGGACCGGACTTCAAGACGCCCGAGCCGCCGCCGACCGACCGCTATCTGCCCGACGAAGGCGGGACCCTGAACCTCGTGTCGGCCGGCGTTCCGGGCGGCGAGGCCCAGCGCGTGGTGCGGGATCTCGACATCCCAAACCAGTGGTGGACGGTCTTCCAGTCCCAGCCGCTCAACGGGCTGATCGACCGTTCGCTCAAGGCCAACCCCGACATCAAGTCGGCCGTCGCGGCACTCAGGGTGTCGCAGCAGACCGCGCGTGCCCAACGGGCTGCCCTGTTCCCGACCGTCGGTGTCGCCGGCACGGCCGCCCAGACGCAGGCGCCCAGCGTGCTGTCGGCGCCGACGGCCGACGGCAACTATGTGTTCGGCCTGTTCACCGCGCTGCTCAACATCACCTACTCGCTCGACGTCTGGGGCGGCACGCGGCGCGCCACCGAATCGGCCGAGGCGCAAACCGAAGCTCAGTGCTTCCTGCTCGAGGCCGCCTACCTGACGCTCGCCTCCAACGTGGTCGTGGCGGCGATCACCGAAGCTTCGCTGCGTGCCCAGGTCGTGGCGACCCAGCGCATCGTCGCCGCCCAGCGCGAGACGCTCGGCATCCTGCAGGGTCAGGCGGGCATTGGCGCCATCTCCGGTGCCGACGTCGCCACGCAGCAGGCGGCGCTGGCGCAGGCCGAAGCCACCCTGCCGCCCCTGCAGAAGGTGCTGGCCCAGCAACGCAACCTGCTCGCCACCCTGACCGGCAGCCTGCCCAGCAATGCACTGCCCGAGAGCTTCGCGCTCAACGATCTGAAACTGCCGGCCGATCTGCCGCTCAGCCTGCCGGCACGGTTGGTCGAGCAGCGGCCCGACATCCGCGCCGCCGAGGCCAACGTCCATTCGGCAGCGGCCCAGGTCGGCGTCGCGGTGGCCGCCCAGCTGCCGCAGATCAACCTGTCGTCGGCCGTGGGCTCGCAGTCCCTGACACTGGGCTCGCTGTTCACTCCCGTCGTCGGCCCGGCCAGCGCCATAGCCAGCGCCGGCTTCATGCAGGTCTTGCTCGATGGCGGCGCGCTGCAGGCCAAGAAACGGGCGGCGCAGTTCTCGCTCGAGCAGGCGCAGGCGCAATACCAGTCGGCGGTTCTCACCGCCTTCCGCAACGTCGCCGACACTTTGCGCGCGCTCGAGCACGACGCGCAGGCGCTGAAGGCGACCGTGGCGGCCGAGCAAGCCGCCGCGACCAGCCTCACCATTGCGCGGCGCCGGCTGGACGTTGGCGACACAACCTACGTCATCGTGCTCATCGCCGAGCTCACCTTCCAGCAGGCGCTGCTGTCGCGCATCCAGGCGCAGGCCAATCGCCTGATGGATACGGCAGCGCTGTTCCAGGCGCTGGGCGGCGGCTGGTGGAACCGCGACGAGCCGACCAACCCGGCACAGCGCATGGTCTGCAGGCCGCCGAAGCCCGCGGCGGCAAAGTAGGTCACGATGCAGGCAATTGTCGGCGCAGCTCTTCGCCAGCGGATCCTCGTGATGATCCTGAGCGTGGCGGTGATCGCCGGTGGCTTGTTTGCCTACAGCAACCTGAACATCGAGGCCTATCCCGATCCAGTGCCGCCGCTGGTCGACATCGTGGTCCAGAATCCCGGTCAGTCGTCCGACGAGATGGAACGTTACATCACCATCCCGATCGAAGTGCAGATGGCGGGGCTGCCGTTCGTGAAGTCGATCCGCACCATCTCGCTGACCGGCCTGTCGGACATAAAGGTCCAGTTCACCTACGACCTGAGCTACGCCCAGGCCGCGCAGATGGTGATCAACCGCCTGTCGCAGCTCGGGCCGTTGCCCAACGGCGCGCAGCCCATCATTTCGCCGACCAGCCCGATCGGCGAGATCTTCCGCTATCGCGTCGTCGGGCCGGCCGGCTTCACCGTCACCGACCTGAAGACCATCCAGGACTGGATCCTGCTGCGCCGGCTGAAGTCGGTGCCGGGCGTGATCGACGTCACGACCTGGGGCGGCAAGAGCAAGACCTATGACATCACCGTCGATCTCGACAAGCTCCTGGCCTACGGCGTCACGCTGAAGCAGGTGCTGGATGCGCTGACCGGCGCCAACATCAACGTCGGCGCCAACACCATCAACCTCGGCCCGCAGTCGGCAGTGATCCGCAGCGTCGGCCAGATCCGCACCATGGACGACATCCGCCACACCATGCTGACGGTGCGCGACGGCGCGCCGGTGCTGGTGTCCGACATCGCCACCATCTCGGTCGGCCACGAGCCGCGCCTGGGTGTCGCCGGCCACGACGACGACGACGATATCGTGCAGGGCATCGTGCTGATGCGGCGTGGCGCCAAGACCATGCAGACCCTGCGCCTGGTCGAAGCCGAGGTCGACAGGATCAACGGCTCCGACCTGATGCCGCCTGGCGTGCGCATCGAGCGCATCTACGATCGCAGTGTCCTGGTCGACATCACCACCCGCACCGTCCTGCACAACATGGTGATGGGCGTGCTGCTGATCTTCGCCATCCAATGGCTGTTCCTGGGCGACCTGCGCAGTGCGCTGATCGTGTCGGCCACCATTCCCTTCGCCTTGTTGTTCGCCGTGGTCATCCTGGTGCTGAGCGGCGAATCGGCGAACCTCCTGTCGATGGGCGCCATCGACTTCGGCATCATCGTCGATGCCACGGTGATCATGGTCGAGAACATCTTCCGCCATCTTGCCGAGGCGAGTGCGGGCCGTCGGCCGACCTACACCCAGCCGACGCCGCGCGGCATGTCGGCCAAGATCGCCACGATCTATCACGCCTCGGGCGAGGTCACGCAGGCGATCTTCTTCTCGGCCACCATCATCATCGCGGGCTTCCTGCCGCTGTTCACCCTGTCGGGCGTGGAAGGCCACATCTTCGGCCCGATGGCCAAGACCTACGCCTACGCCCTGTCCGGCGGCCTCTTGGCCACCTTCACCGTCTCGCCGGCGCTGTCGGCGCTTCTGCTGCCGCAGAAGGTGTCGGAAACCGAAACCATCATCGTGCGCGGCCTGCGCCGGTTCTATCGGCGCGTGGTCGCCGTCGTGCTGGTGCGACGCGGGCTCGCGGTCACGGCGGGCCTCGCCGTCATGATCTCGGCCGGCCTGGCGGCGAGCACGGTCGGGCTGGAGTTCCTGCCCAAGCTCGAGGAGGGCAACATCTGGCTGCGCGCGGCGCTGCCGCCCTCGGTGTCGCTCGATGAGGGCAACGCCTACGCCAACCGCATGCGCCGGCTGGTCAAAAGCTTCCCCGAGGTCGAGACCGTGATCACCCAGCACGGCCGGCCCGACGACGGCACCGATCCCGACGGCTTCTCCAACGTAGAATTCTTCGTGCCGCTCAGGCCCTTCGACACCTGGCGCAAGGGGCTCTCCAAGGAGGACCTGATCGCCGACATGGGCAGCGCGCTGCGCGAGACCTTCCCAGGCGTCACCTTCGCCTTCTCGCAGTACATCCAGGACAACGTCCAGGAGGCAGCCTCCGGCATCGACGCCGAGAACGCCATCAAGATCACCGGGCCCGACCTCGCGACCTTGCGCCGGATCGCCGTCGAGATCCGTGGCGTGCTGGAGAAGGTGCGCGGCATCACCGACATCCAGGTGCCGCCGCTGCTCGGCCAGCCGACCATCCGCATCGACATCGACCGCCAGAAGGCGGCGCGCTACGGCCTGTCGCCGGGCGACATCAACGCCACCATCCAGGCCGCGGTCGGCGGCCAGGCGGCGGGTGATCTCTACGAGGAGGGCAGCGACCGGCACTTCCCGATGATGGTGCGACTGGCGCCGCGCTATCGCGAGAACATCGAGGCCTTGCGGCGCATCGCCATCGGCGCGGCCGGGCCCAACGGCACCATCGTGCAGGTGCCCCTGGCCGAGGTCGCCAATGTCGGGCTGACGACCGGCGCCTTCTACATCTACCGCGAGCAGCAGGAGCGCTACATACCGGTCAAGTTCTCGGTGCGCGGCCGTGACCTCGGCGGTGCCGTGCTCGAGGCGCAGCAGAAGGTCCAGCAGGAGGTCAAGCTGCCGAGCGGCTATCGACTGGATTGGGCGGGCGACTTCGCCAACTTCGAGAGCGCCATCGCGCGATTGTCGATCGCCGTGCCGATCGCCATCGCCGTGATCCTGCTGCTGCTCTATGTCAGCTTCGGCTCGCTCACCGACACGCTGATCGCCGGCAGCGCCATCCCGATGGCGCTCACCGGCGGCATCTTCGGCCTGTTCCTGGCTGATATGCCGTTCAGCATCTCGGCCGCCATCGGCTTCGTCGCCCTGTTCGGCATCGCCGCCATGAACGGCATCATGGTGGTCGGCTGCTACAATCGCCTGATCGAATCGGGCATGGAGCGCGCCCGCGCCTTGAGCGAAACCTGTGAGCAGCAGATGCGGCCGGTGCTGATGACCTGCGTGGCCGCCTGCGTCGGCCTGATCCCGGCGGCGTTCTCGACGGCAATCGGCAGCCAGGTCCAGCGGCCGCTGGCCGTCGTCGTGGTCGGCGGCACGCTTCTGGCGCCGGTCCTGATCCTGACGGTACTGCCGGCCGCGCTCAGCATCTTCTCGCGACGGCGGCCCGAGGTGCCGACGGCGGCGGAGGAGATGGTGAGCACGGGCTAGGCCGGAGCGCGGACCTGGCGGTCCGCTCCCATTAACCCTTGTTCGGTACCAGCACGATGGCGCGGCCGCCGGCGTTCATGCGGCCCGCCCAGTCGGCGGCCTGCGCGCCGCCGCCGAAGAAGACGTCGCCGCGGGCCGGTCCCTGGATCGCCGTGCCGGCGTCCTGGGCGATGGTCAGCCGGCGATAGGACTCGGTGGCGCCGGGCTTGCGCGCCACCGGCCGCACGGTGTCGATCCAGATCGGCGTGCCGTAGGGCGTGAAGGCGGTATCGATGGCCATGCTGCGCTGGGGCGTGAGCTGAACGCCCGCGGCGCCGACGGCGCCCTGGGTGCGCGTGTCCCTGAAGAAGATGTAGCGCTCGTTCTTGCGCATCACGTCGCGCGCCTGCGCCGGATGGCGCTTCAGCCAGTCGCGGATGGCGGGCCAGGTCGCCTGCTCCTTGGTGCTGAACACGCCCATCTCGATCAGCACGTTGCCGATCGCCGTGTAAGGCCGGTTATTGGAGCCATCGAAGCCGAGATTGATGGCGCCGCCTTCGGCGAGCTGGATGCGGCCGCTGCCCTGGATCTGAACCTCGAACAGCGCCACCGGATCCTGCACGTAGGCGACCTCCAGGCCCTTGCCCTTGAGGACGCCCTGCTCGATCTCGGCGCGCGTGTAGTAGGGCTTGTCGGTGAGATCGGCCGGCCGGCGATAGACCGGCACCGTGAACAGCCGCGACGGCGCCTTGCTGCCGCGCATGTCGGGCTCGAAGTAACCGGTGAATCGGCCCGGCACCTGGACGACCAGCGGCCGGAAGTTCTCCTCGAAGAAGGTGCGAGCGGCGCGATCGTCGCCCGCCTTCACGGCGCTGGCCGCATCGCAGATCTTCTTCCACTCAGCCGGCGTGATCGTCTTGAAGCCGCCGTCGGTGGCGATCTTGGTGTCCGGACCGGCCGTCAGCTTGGGGCAGGAGTGGCGGAACGAGACCAGCGCCTCGGCATGCTTGTCTTCGGCCCAGCCGGCGATCTCATTGAAGGAAATCGGCGCCATCGCGACACGCTGCTCGTTCGCCGGGCTCGTGCCGTCGGCACAAGCAGCCAGCAGACCGGCCGCGGCAAGCCAAGCCGCGACGCCGGACAGGACGGTCCAGCGCATAATCGAATGAGCCTCCCTCAGCCTTCGCTTTCCGTCTTGACCAGCAGCCAGTTTGGATCGCTGGACTTGGTGTCGCGACGAAACGTCCAGAGATCAATCACCTTCTGCACCTCGTTGGGATTGCCGTCGATGATCTGGCCGTCGGCATTGCGCAGCACGTTGATCTGCTCGCTGACGAAGCGGACGGTGACGCTGGCGTTGGTGCCCTGCAGCTCGGCGGCGGCGACGTCGGAAGCCTCGAAGCCGATCAGCGTCGTCTCAGCCTTCTCCTTGCGTTCGACGCGGCCGCGGATCGCGGCTTCGAAGCTCGAGAAAGTCGGCGCGTCGAGGAGCGACCGCAAGGTCGCGGCGTCGCCCTTGGCGAAGGCCTCGACGATGGCGGTGAAGGCGGCGCGCCCGCCGGCGGTGAAGCCGATTGGCTCAAAGCTGGGATCGGCGGCGCGAATGGCGGCGACGCCGGCCGTGGCGGTCGGCATGACGGTGGCGCGGATGCCGCCGGGTCCGCTGGTGGCGCTCGACTGCCGCGGCGCCGGCGCATTGGCCGTCGGCAGCGGCACGACATTGTCGTTGCCCTGGTTGGCCGGCGCATCGCCGACGCGCGGCGTGGCGGTCGGCGGGGCCGGTGGCGTGAACGGATCGCGCGCCGGCGGACGCTCATTGCCCGTGCGCTTGCCCAGCACGGAGCGCAGCCGCAAGATCAAGAAGACTGCGACCAGCCCGATGAGGATGATGTCGTAGTTATTGCCCACGATGGCGCTCCGCCAACCCGTTCTTGAAGCGTTGCAAATTACATAGGCTCCGAATGGGGAAAGGGCAAGGCAACCAAACCCGCATCACTTTGCCAAGACCACGATATCGACCGGTTCACCAACGCCAGCCACCGGCCGGCCGGCTCGGCGCTCGCGTGGCAAAGGTGCGACATAGCCCTGCTGCTCGGCCGATTGGTAGGTCCGAGCATCGGCCAGAGCCCGTGTTTTCTCGTCTTTATTATGCTTTTCGAGCTTGGCGGCGAAATTTACAGCGTCGCCGATCACGGTGAATTCCAGCCGCTCGCCATCGCCCACCGCGCCGAAAACGACGCGACCGGACGCCACAGCCAGTCCGACCGAGAGCGGCGGCCGCCCGGCCTCCCGGCGCTCGGCCGCCCAGCGGTCGGCGGCGTCGAGCACGGCATCGGCGGCGCGCAAGGCGTCGGCCGCGGCGGTGGTCGAGGCCGCCACCGCGCCGAACGAGGCGAGGATGCCGTCGCCCAGGAACTTGTCGATGCTGCCGCCGTTGGAGACGATCAAGGGGCAGACCCGTCCCTGGTAGTCCTGCAGGAGCTTCATGACGTCGTCGGGCTGAAGCTCGACCGCGAGCCGCGTGAAGCCGCGCAAATCGACGGTCAGGATGGCGACGTCGCGCAGCTCGCCCTCGCCCGCCTTGATCGACATGGCGGCGCTGCGGATGCGGTCGGCGACGCCGGGATCGAAGAAGCGCGCCAGGTCGCGCGCCGCTGCACCTTCGCTGACGGACCGCACCAGCAAGTGACGGGCGCGCGAGATGGCGATCGCCAGCACTGCCGTGGTCAGCAGGATGGCCAAAAGCTTTTCGACCTCGGCCTGGATCAGGAAGGCGTTCGAGGTCATGTACTCGACGAAGTCGGTGGTCTCGTTGGGCGGTCCGCCGCGGCCGCTCAGCGCGTAGAAGATCAGCACGAGCCATCCCGCCGCCGCCGTCAGTCCGGCAAAGATCACGAAGCGCGCTTCGAAGCGCAACGCTCGCAGCGCAATGAACAGGAACACGTAAAGCATTGCCGGCGCCTTCAGGTTGAAGACGGCCGTCTGGGCGTATTTGTAGTGCAGGAAGTAGATCAGCCCCAGCAACAGGGCCATGTCGACGACCACCGACACGTAGAGCAGCCATTCCGGCAGGGCCCGGCGATAGGCCAGCACCAGGCGGCCCAGCGAGAACAGGCTGTACAGGACGAAGACATAGGTATCGAACGAATAGTCTTCCTGCACCACGCCGGTCGCCATGCTGGTGGTCTCGTAGGCGGCGAACAACAGGCCGACTGCCGCCAGTTCGGCCCACCCGATCAGGATCTCGCTCTGCTCCTGCTGCCGGCGGATCGCCTCGCGCACACGCTCGGGCAGGCGTTCCACCCCGCTCGTGCCAAACAGCCAGCCGCGCAGGCGGCCGAACATCAGCGCTTTTCGAGCCAGAGACTGGCCGGCAGGGCGTCGTCCGGCCGCGGCAGGCGCGCCACCACCGACGAGGCCAGCCGGTCAGTCAGGCGTCGCTCGGCCCAGGCGCTGGAGAACAGTGGCCGGTAGGCGCCGGTCGTCAGCATGGGCACCACGCCCTGCTGCTCGTTGTAGGCGCGCCAGCCCCAGATCGCCGGATAGTCGAACGGCAGGAAGATGTCGTGGATGTGCACCAGCGTGCCGGCGGGCGCCGCCGGCAGGACGCGGTTCAGCAGGATGTCGGCGTCGCTGCCCGGCATCAGGATATGGCTGGAATCGATGAACAGCGCGTCGCCGGCCTTCAGCACGTTGAACAGGTCGGCCGGTGCCGCCTGCAGGGTCGAGGACACGACGCGCACACCGGGCAGGTCGATGATGTCGGCGCGCGGCGCGGGATCGACGGCGATGATCTCGCCCAGCCCGCCCATCGCCTTGGACAGAACGCGCGTCGAATGGCCGGAGCCCACCTCGATGATGTGCTGCGGCTTGCGCTCACGCACCAGGGAATAGGCCACGGCCGCATCGAGCGAGGGGAACCACGACTGGTCGAACAGGCTTTTCAGGCTCTCGAGCTGGGTGGCATGCGCGTCGACGGCGTCGAGCACGCCGGTGAAGGTGCCCGTCGCTTCCTCGAACAGCCGCTCGATCGCCGGATAGGGCGGCTGCGCGCCGGGCGGCGGCAGCAGGGGTGCATAGCGGTGCGGGATGAACCAGCCGCGCGGCTTCAGGCCGAGCACGGTGGGCAATCCCAGCTTCAGCCGTCGCCAGCGGCCGCGAAGGCTTGGCGCGCTCACGGGCTGAGCGTCAGGCCTTCATGGGCGACAATCGCGCGCGGCAGGCCGTTGGCGGCGGTGCCGGGACGCGCCGCCGCCGCCTCGCGCGCCACGCCGTCCATGAAGGCGTCGTCGTGGCTGGGATCATGATGGAAGATGGCCAGCGTGCCGACGCCCGCGGCGTCGGCGATCCGCATGCCTTCCTGCCAGGTCGAATGGCCCCAGCCCTTGTAGCGGGGGTATTCGGCATCGGTGTAGCTCGAATCGTAGATCATCACGTCGGCGCCGCGGCACAACTCGACGATGGCCTTGTCGAGGCCGTCGCCGCGCTGCTCGGTGTCGGTGATGTAGCAGATCGACTTGCCGCCGTACTCGACGCGATAGCCGGTGGCGCCGTTGGGATGGTTGAGCGAGGTCGTGCGCATGGTCATGTCGCCGCACGCCAGCTCCTCGCCGCTCTTGAACTCGTTGAACTCGACGCGCGCCTGGAAGACCTCCAGGCTCACCGGATAGAGCGGCGCCTGCATCAGGTTGCTCACCACTTTCTTGAGGGCATGAGGACCCTGCAGATGGCCGGCCCACAGCCGCACCGAATTGCGCTGCTCGAACAGCGGCGCGAAGAAGGTGAGGCCGATGATGTGGTCGAGATGGGTGTGGGTGAAGTAGATGTCGATGTCGATCGGCGCCTGGCGTGCCAGCTCAAGCCCGAGCGGCCGCATACCGGTGCCGGCGTCGAAGATCAGGCGACGGCCGCCGGCGGTCACCTCAAGGCACGACGTATTGCCACCATAGCGCATGTACTCGGCGCCGGAGCAGGAAATCGAGCCTCGCACGCCCCAAAAACGGACTTTTAGACCATTCGCCAATGCGACCTTCCCTCGGCCGCAGAGTCCACGCGCCGGCTGCCGTCGTCAACCGAGGCCAAGGTCGCGCACCCTGTGGCCGGACGGGGGCTGCAAATTTGGCCGCATTCTTGCACAAGCGGCTGGCAAGCGGATTTATCACGCTTTTCTTGCACGTAGCGGTCAATTCACCGGTTCGTGTGCGTTGCTTGCCGGCCGGTTCGGAGCAATACTTTTGTCATGGAAATCGAAAACCAAGCTGCTCATGCGATCGTCCAGCCGCCCGTGCGCAAGGCGAAGTTCGCCATTGGCCAGGTGGTGAAGCATCGCATCTACCCGTTCCGCGGGGTCATTTTCGATGTCGACCCGGTGTTCGCCAACACCGAGGAGTGGCTGTCGTCGATTCCCGAGGAGGTGCGGCCGCGCCGCGACCAGCCCTTCTATCACCTGCTGGCCGAGAACGCGCAGACCACCTACGTGGCCTATGTCTCCGAGCAGAACCTGCTGCCCGACGAGACCGGCAAGCCGGTGTCGCACCCGCAGGTGCCGCAGTTCTTCAAGGAACTGAAGCGCGGCCACTACGTCTCGCGCGACCGCGCGCTGCACTAGGAAGAAGTCTCAGATCAAGCGTCTTCCGGACCGCGCGCGTCCCCGCGCGCTCATGCGCGTCTGCGAGCCGAACTCCATGACCATGAGTTGGCTGCCGATGCTAATCCAGCCTTCACCGGATTGTTCTCGACATAGTCGACCGTGCGAGCGAGGTGGCCTTCGTCGCGAATGAACCTATCGAAGTAGTCTTTGTGCCAGAATGGCCCATTCCGACGGAGAACGTTGTTTGCCTGGTGTGCTGTAAACGATTTCCAGGCCTGAACGATGGCTCCCAGCCTGTTCCCTTCAATGGGTTCGACGACCACATGCACGTGGTTGGGCATGATGCACCACGCCAGTAAACGATAGCGGTCGCCATCGAAGTGGAGCATGGCGTTCTCTACCAACGCCGCGATTGTCGGATCCTTCAACCAGCACGCACCCAATCCACCGTCCAGGCTCTCGTCAGTCTTGGCAAGGTTGTCAGGTTGCTTGGTGAGCATCTCAGTCACCGCGCGAGGGAGGCTGTCGAAAAGCCGGAATGTCACGAACTGGATCGTTTCGGCTGAGTCGAAATGGGGCAGATAGCCTCGTGAATGCCAACCCTTATGGGTCATGCTTCATTCCTGTTTCGAGCGGCCCATGAGCGCGCGAGGACGCGCGCGGTCCGGAAGAGGATGACGACAACTAATTCAGCGGGAACGGGAAGTACTTCTCGTTGATCTTCTTGTAAGTCCCGTCGGTCATCATCTCGCCGAACGCCTTGTTCAGCGCGTCGCGCAGCTTGGCGTCTTCCTTGCGCAGGCCGGCGGCGACGCCGAGGCCGAGCGTCTGGTTGTCCTTGATGTCCTGGCCGACGATCTCGCAGCACTTGCCGTCGGGCTTCTGGCTCCACAGCCAGAGCTGCGCCTTGTCGCCGAACACCGCGTCGATCTCGTTCCTGGCCAGCGCATCGAGCGCCTCGGCGGTGGTGGTGTAGCGTTTCAGCTGGGCCGAGCGGCGGAAGCTCTTGTCGGCCCAGTCGGCGTGGGTCGAATCCTTCTGGATGCCGATGCGCTTGTTGCGCAGCAGCGACGGCGGCCCGTCGAACGGCGCGCCCTTGGCGGCGATGAAGGCGCCCGGCGAGAGATAGTAGCGGCGCGACAGGCCCATGCGCTTGCGCCGCTCGCTGGTCACTTCCATCGACGACATGATGACGTCGAACTTCTTGTCGATGAGGCCCGGAATCAGGTCGTCCCACTTGAAGGCGGCGAACTCGCACTCCGCCTTGATGCGCTGGCAGGCCTCCTGCGCCAGCTCCATCTCGAAGCCGGCCGGCATGCCCTTGCGGTCGAGATAGTTGAACGGCGGATAGGCGGCCTCGGTCGCCACCGTGATCTTGAAGGCGGGCGGCGTGAACTTCGAAGCAGGCTTGGCCGGCACGGCCGCGGGCTTGGCCGGCGGCGGCGCGGGTTTGGCGGGCGGCTTGGGCGGCGTCTGCTGCTGTTGTGGCGGCGGTTGCTGCTGGGCCAACGCCACGCCGGCCATCGCCACCAGCGCCAGGAGGACGGCCAGAAGCCTCATGCGACCAGCCGCTCCAGCACCGCGTTCAGCCGCTGGCGGCCGGCGGGGGTGGCTTTGAGATGCGTCGCGTCGATTTCGAGGTAACCTGCCTTCACGAGGGGTGCGAGGCGCCGCTCGCCCAGCGCCGCCACGGGATCGGCGCCGGTCATGGACGCGAACACGGCCCGGTCGATGCCCTCGGCCAGCCGCAGTCCCATCATCAACGCCTCCTCCACCAGATCCTGCCCGCCGATCAGGGTCGTCTCCGCCGTTCCGTGGCCCTCGCGTTCGACGGCCTCCAGCCAGGCCTCCGGCCCGCTCGCCCGCCGGGTGGCGCGCTTGCCCGCCCCCTCGGCGAACCGGCCATGCGCGCCCGGCCCGACGCCGACGTAATCCTGATACCGCCAATAGATCAAATTATGGCGGCAGGCAGCCCCGGGACCGGCGTGGTTGGAGATTTCGTAGGCGGGCAGGCCCGCGGCCGCCAATCGCGCCTGGGTGAGCTCGAACATCGCCGCCGCCTGGTCCTCGGGCGGCAGCGCGAAGGCGCCGCGCGCATGGTCGGTGAAGAAGCGCGTGCCGCGCTCGATGGTGAGCTGATAGAGCGACAGGTGCTCGCCGGCCAGCACCAGCGCCCGCTCGAGCTCGGCCGCCCAGGCCTCCTCGGTCTGGCCCGGCCGGGCATAGATCAGGTCGAAGGAATAGCGCGCGAAATGCCGGCGCGCCGTGGCGATCGCCGCGACCGCCTCGTCGGCGGAATGCTCGCGGCCGAGGAAGCTGAGTGACGCCGCATCGAGCGCCTGCACGCCCAGCGACACGCGATTGACGCCGGCTTGAGCGAGCGCGGCGAAGCGGCTGGCCTCGACGGAAGTCGGGTTGGCCTCGAGGGTGATCTCGATGTCGGCTGCCGCGTCCCACAACGCCTTCACGCGCTCGATCACCGCGCCGACGGTTTCGGGCTCCATGAGCGATGGTGTCCCGCCGCCGAAGAACATCGTCTCGACGCGCCGGCCCGGCGCCTCGCGCGCGGCACGGTCCAGCTCTGTCAGCAGCGCCTCGCGCCAGCGCGCCTGGTCGACGCCGTCGCGGACATGGGAATTGAAATCGCAGTAGGGACACTTCGATTTGCAGAACGGCCAATGAACGTAAACGCCCAATGGACCATTGGGCGCCGTCATTTGAAGCATGCCTCCACGAGCATCCTGAAAGCGCGGCCGCGATGGCTGATGGCGTTCTTCTCCGCGTCGGTCATCTCGGCGGTCGTGCGCGTGTCGCCCCCCTTCTGTCCAAAGGGCTGGAAGCAGGGATCGTAGCCATGGCCACCGCTGCCGCGCGGCGGCCAGACGATGCGGCCGTCGAGCGTGCCGTGCACCAGCTCGACATGCTCGTCAGGCCAGGCCAGCGCCAGCACGCAATGGAAGGTGGCGCCGCGCGCGGCGTCGGTGTCCGGCACCTTGCGCTTGGCAAGCTCGTCCTGGATTCGCCTCATGCCGACCATGGCGTCGCGCGTCGGGCCTTCCCAGTCGGCTGTGTAAAGACCGGGCTGGCCGTCGAGTGCCGCGACGCTGAGGCCGGAATCGTCGGCCAGCGCCGGCAGGCCGCTGGCACGCGTCGCGGCCAGCGCCTTCAAGGTCGCATTTTCCTCGAACGTCGTGCCGGTCTCTTCGGGCACCGGCAAGCCCAAGTCGGCGGCCGATACGATCTCGACGCCGAAGCCGGACAGCATCGTCCGGATCTCGCCAGCCTTGCCACGATTGTGGGTGGCCACAACCAGCTTGGGACCGACGAAGCGACGCGCCATTACGGAGACTTTGTGGAAGTGGGGCCGATCGCCAGGCGCTGCAGACGCGTCAGCTCGCCAATGCCTTTCTTGGCGAGTTCCAGCAGCGCGATGAACTCCGGCTCGCTGAACGGCTTGTCTTCGGCCGTGCCCTGCACCTCGACGATGCCGCCCGAGCCGGTCAGCACGAAGTTGGCGTCGGCCTGTGCCTTGGAATCCTCCGGGTAGTCGAGGTCGAGCACCGCCGTGCCCTCCCACAGGCCGCACGACACGGCCGCGACCTGCCCGGTGATGGGATTGGCCGTGAGCTTGCCTTCCTTGATCAGGCGCTCGAAGGCGAAGTGCAGCGCCACCCACGAGCCGGTGATGGCGGCCGTGCGCGTGCCGCCGTCGGCCTGCAGGACGTCGCAGTCGATGTTGATCTGGCGCTCGCCCATGGCGGTGAGGTCGACCACGGCGCGCATCGAGCGGCCGATCAGGCGCTGGATCTCCTGGGTGCGGCCCGACTGCTTGCCGCGGGCGGCCTCACGGTCGGTACGGGTATGAGTCGAGCGCGGCAGCATGCCGTATTCGGCGGTCACCCAGCCCTTGCCGGTGTTGCGCATCCAGGGCGGCACGCGCTCGTCGACAGAGGCGGTGCACAGCACATGGGTGTCGCCGAACTTCACCAGGCACGACCCTTCGGCATGGCGCGAAAAGCCCGGCTCGAGGGACACCGGGCGAAGCTGGTCGGGGGCGCGGCCGGAAGGGCGCATGAGTTCTCCTGAATTAAGGCAAGGGCAACGAAGGGCAGCGGGCTGACAGCGGCCGGCCGGTGTAGCGCCGCAGGCCGGCCAAATCCAGCTATCCCTTGAGCGTGCGTTGACCGGACCCCTTGTACTACCTACATTTTTTCCATGGCCATTCATCGGATCGGACCGGTACGAGGCGTGCTGAGCGACCTCCCGCCGGGCCCGCGACAGACGGCGACGGTCGCCGAGCTGAACGAGCGCGCGCGCGAGGTGCTGCGGCACGTCGTCGAGGGCTATGTCGAGACCGGCGAGCCGGTGGGGTCGCGGGCGCTCACCCGCAAGCTCACCGAGACCCTGTCGCCCGCCACCATCCGCAACATCATGGCCGACCTGCAGGATCTCGGCCTGCTCTACGCCCCGCACACCTCGGCCGGCCGCCTGCCGACCGACGCCGGCCTGCGCCTGTTCGTCAACGGTCTGCTGGAAGTGGGCAACCTCTCCGAGGACGAGCGCGAGAGCATCGAGGCGCGCTGCCGCACCGTCGGCCGCAGCGTCACCGAGGTGCTCGAGCAGGCGACCACCTTGCTGTCCGGCCTGTCGCGCTGCGCCGGCGTCGTCATGGCGCCCAAGACCGAGCAGCCGCTGAAGCACATCGAGTTCGTCAATCTCGGCCCCGGCCGCGCGCTGGTGGTGACCGTCACCCAGTCGGGCCATGTCGAGAACCGCGTGATCGACACGCCGGTCGGCATGCCGCCGTCGGCTCTGGTCGAAGCCAGCAACTATCTCAACGCGCGTCTGATCGGCCGCACCATCGAGGAAGCGCGCCGGCTGATCCTCGAGGATATCAAGCTCAAGCGCGCCGAACTGAACGACCTCACCGCGCGGGTGATCGAATCGGGCATGGCGACGTGGGCCGGCGAGCCGGGCAGCGCGCTGATCGTGCGCGGCCAGGCGCGACTTCTCGAAGACATCACCGCCATCGAGGACCTCGAGCGCGTGCGCATTCTGTTCGATGCCCTGGAGCGCGGCGAGAGCTTCGCGCGCCTGCTCGAGCTCGCCAACTCCGCCTCGGGCGTGCAGATCTTCATCGGCGCCGACAGTCCGCTGTTCGCCAACACCGGCTGCTCGATGGTGGTGGCGCCGTTCCGCGATTCGCAGGAGCGCATCCTGGGCGCCATCGGCGTCATCGGCCCGACGCGGCTCAACTACGCGCGGATCATCCCGCTGGTCGACTATACGGCGCGCACGATCGGGCGGGTGGTCGGGTAAGGGAGCGCGGGCCTCCGGCCCGCTCATGTTCTTCCGGACCGCGCGCGTCTCGCGCGCCTCATGATCATGAGCGCGCGGGGACGCGCGCGGTCCGGAAGATGATGAACAAGTGCGGGCCGGAGGCCTGCGCTCCCATCACCAATCCTGTTCGTCGAAATCCTCGAATTGCTTCATGTCGTCCTCGCCGCTCGTCTTCGGCGTAGTCTCGCTGGCCGGGATCGAGTGCACGTTGATCTTCGTCTCGGGCCCGATCAGCGTCACCAGCTCCAGAAGATCCTCGCGCTTGAAGGCGACGCAGCCCTGGGTCGGCGAATATTCGTCCTTCGCAATGTGCAGGAAAATCGCGCTGCCCCATTCGCCTTCCGGCGGATCGTCGTTGTAGCCGACGACGACGACCAGGTCGTACAGCCCGTCGTCGCGCCACATCTTCTCGTGGCTCCAGTCGTTGGGGATGCGGACCAGCCGGTTGTAGGTCGGCGAGCGCGGGTCGTCGCACCAGCCGTCATGCTCGTTGATCGATCGCGCCGGCAACCGGACCTTGGGCAGCACCAGCCGGTCGTTGCGGAAGTAAATCCTGCGCAGCGGGAAGCTGCCGGCGGGCGTCGCGGCATCGCCCTCGACCTTGTCCTCCCGCACCCCGCCTGCCCCCACCGTGCAGCGCCAGCGCTTGTCGCCCAGCGTTGCCCAGCCAAGCGAGGTGTCGGCGGAATCGGCCTGCACGCTAAGGATTTGGGGGTCGGACATTGCCTAAAACTCCACCTCTCTTCATAAAGGCTCGCTCTTTTGGGAGAAAGCGATGGCCTATGTCGTGACGCCGCCCTCGACGGTCGGCGTGCCGGTCAACGGGACCGGCGACCTGTTCCCGGTCCGCCGCATCTTCTGTGTCGGCCGCAACTATGCCGCCCATGCCCGCGAGATGGGCCATGATCCCGACCGCGAGCCGCCGTTCTTCTTCACAAAGCCGGCCGACGCCATCGTCATCTGCGCCAACCCTGCGAACCCGACCAAGGTCGCCTATCCCTCGGCCACCAAGAACCTGCACCACGAGATGGAGCTGGTCGTCGCCCTGAAGTCGGGCGGCACCGACATTCCGGTCGACAAGGCGCTCGACCATGTCTTCGGCTACGCCGTCGGTTTGGACATGACCCGCCGCGACCTGCAGAACCAGGCCAAGGACATGGGCCGGCCGTGGGACATGGGCAAGGGCTTCGACCAGTCCGCGCCGATCGGCGAGATCTTCCCGGCCTCGAAGATCGGCCATCCGTCGAAGGGCACCATCCAGCTCGACGTCAACGGCAAGACCCGCCAGAAGTCCGACCTCAACGCGCTGATCTGGAGCGTGCCCGAGACGATCTCCTATCTGTCAGGCCTGGTCGCCCTGGCTGCTGGCGACCTGATCTACACCGGCACGCCCGACGGCGTCGCCGCGGTGGTCAAGGGTGACACGCTGGCGGGCTTCGTCGAGGGCTGCGGCACGGTGACCTGCACGCTCGTTTGAGCCTTGGCCGGGCGTCATACGTCGTCATTGACGCCCATCAGGGCTGGTATTCCACTGAGCGCCTAACAGGGCGTCTTGCCGATGGGCACGCTTGATCGGTCGTCGTTCAAAGACTGGGTGGTGAACCCTCCGCGCGATAGCGCGCGCGGCAACTTCATCATGGGCGGACCGGATGGGCCTAACCTGCATCACCGTGGGCCGGAACCGTACGCGATTGCGGGCCTGCAGGGCTGGCTGTCGCTGAAAACCATCCGAAAGGGGCGCGGCGTCTGGGTCACGCCGGATGGGCGCCACCAGCTCGACGAGGGCTTTGCTGTCATCCTGAACGATGGGCAGGTCTACGACTTTGAACTGTCGGCCGATGAGCCGGTCGAAACCTTCTGCGCCTTCTTCAGGCCCGGTTTCGTCGAAGACGCTGTCCGTGCCGTTAGCCTCAGTGAAGAGGCCTTGCTCGGCGATCCTCTGCCGGCTTCAAGCGGCGTCATCGAGTTCGCCGAGCGTGTCCATCCAACCGAGCCTGCAGTCTGTCGGCGGCTGGATCCGCTTTATAAATTGAGCGCCGCTGACAACGTGGAGCCACTTGCCTGGGATGAAGCCTTCGCCGACTTGGCCCTGGCGCTGTTGCCCATACGCGACATGCTTCGCTGCGGCTTGGCGCCAAAGTCAGCCAGGGCATCGACCCGAAGCGAGATCACCCGCAGGCTTGGCCGCGCAGTCGACTACATCCACGACAACGCGATCCGTCCGGTGAGGCTCGCGGACATCGCGGCCGCCGCGGCTCTCTCACCTCACCACTTCCATCGTCTCTTCAGCCAAGTCCTGAAGCGCACGCCCCACCGCTACATGAGCGATCTTCGACTGAGCCGGGCCAAGCGGCTTCTCGCCCGGACCGATCTGCCGGTGACGGAGGTGTGTTTTTTGGTCGGCTTTTCCAGTCTCGGAAGCTTTTCGACGCTGTTCGCCCGCACCTACGGACTTGCGCCGTCAGCCTGGCGCGCGAAAGCGCAAGATTCGAGAAGCGTCGCATCACGCGCCGGTTAGACTTATCGGCATGACGCCCGTGGATATGATCGACGCGCACAAGCTCGGCATTCTTGGCGACTGCCACATCCATCCCGGCAAGGGTTTGGATTGGCCGCCGGCCGTCCTCCGCGCGGTTTCAAGGGCCGAGCTGATTGTTACCTTGGGAGACATGGGCGAGACGGCCGGCCTCGATCGGCTGGCCGCTCTTGCGCCGGTGATCGGCGTGCGCGGCCGGGACGATGCGGAGGACGCCAGGACCGCGGCCGCGCTTCGGGTCTTGCAAGTCGGTGAGGTGCGGATCGGCTGTGTTTTCGATCCGACGGAGCACGGCCTCGCGAGCCACGCAGACCCGTTTACGCCCCTGGCCGGATGGACTGCAACGGCACGCGCCTTGTTCGGCGGTCCAATCCGTGTCCTCCTCCACGCATCCACACACCGCGCCAACGTGGCCGAGTTGGACGGCGTCCTGATCGTCAACCCCGGCAGCGCTGTCTTGCCCGCCGACGGTGCCGCAGCAAGCTTCGCCTTGCTGAAGATTGACGACGGAAGGGCTGAGGCCGAGATCGTTCCAATCGACGATCCCCGGCCGGTCTGAGCCCGCCGGTCATCGCCAGACGGAACAAGCGGCGTCGGGCAAGACGAACCCCTCCTGCCTTATGGGCACGGCCGAAGTAGGCTGCTTGGATCCCCATTGCGCGCAGGGCCAGCAGGAGGATGCCGATGAAGGTCAATTCCAAGATCCGCTCGATCGAGACGCTCGCTGCCGACGCGGGCTTTCGCAACTACTACTTCGTCAAGGTCACGACCGAGGACGGCATCGTCGGCTGGAGCGAGTACGACGAAGGTTTTGGCGCGCCCGGTGTAGGCACCGCCATCGAAAAGCTTTCGGCCCGCGTTGTCGGCCAGCCGGTCGGCGATCACGAGCGGATCTACTCGGAGCTCTATTCGATCACGCGGCCGGCCGCCGGCGGCGTCGTCGCCCTGGCGCTGGGCGCCATCGAGAACGCGCTTCTGGACGCCAAGGCCAAGGCGCTGGGCGTGCCCTGCTACGAGCTTTTGGGCGGCAAGATCCGCGACCGCATCCGGGTCTACTGGTCGCACTGCGCGACCTGGCGCATCAATCATCCGACCTACTTCAAGCCGGCGATCAACGACCTCGAGGGCGTGAAGGCGATCGGCCGCGAGGTGCGTGAAAAGGGCTTTACGGCGATGAAGACCAATATCTTCATCTACGACAACGACAAGAAGAACCCCAAGGGCTGGCGTCCCGGCTTCGGCGCGCCGGCCTATCCCGAGCGCAACGTCGACCGCCACGTGCTGCGCAATCTCCGTATGCATCTCGAGGCGATCCGCGAAGGTGCGGGTCCCGACGTCGACCTCCTGCTCGACCTGAACTTCAACGCCAGCACCGAGGGTTATCTAAAAATCCTGCGGTCGATCGCCGATCTCGACATGTTCTGGATCGAGATCGACAGCTACAGCCCCGAGGCGCTCGGCCTGATCCGACGCCAGAGCCCGCACCCCATCTCCTCCTGCGAGACGCTTCTGGGCATCCGCGATTTCCTGCCCTACTTCCGCGAGCAGTCGATGGACGTGGCGATCATCGACACGCCATGGAACGGCGTCTGGCAGTCGATGAAGATCGCCAACCTGGCCGAAGCGCACGAGGTCAACGTCGCGCCGCACAATTTCTACGGCCATCTCTGCACCATGATGAACGCACACTTCGCGGCGTGCGTGCCGAACCTGCGCATCATGGAGACCGACATCGATCGCCTGGAATGGGACCACGAGCTCTTCACCCATGTCCCGGAGTTCAAGGACGGCCATCTCATCATGCCGTCACGCCCCGGCTGGGGCACCGAGCCGGTCGAGGAAGCGATTCGGGCGCATCCGCCGAAGCAGAGCACTGGCGGCTTGGCGGCTTACGGCCGCAAGTCTTAGTCTTCCGGACCGCGCGCGTCTCGCGCGCCTCATGAGCGCGCGGGACGCGCGCGGTCCGGAAGAGTTTAGAGCTGCTTCGCGCTGAACGTATCGCACTTCCGGGGATCGCCGCTCTCCAGCCCGATCTTGAACCAGCGCATGCGCTGGGCGCTGCTGCCATGGGTGAAGCTGTCCGGCACGACGCGGCCCTGCGACTGGCGCTGCAGGCGGTCGTCGCCGATCGCCGAGGCGGCGGCCAGCGCCTGCTCGACGTCGCGATCGTCGATCATCTTGCCGCCGCGGGCGGCGTCGGCGCGGTTCGCCCAGACGCCGGCAAAGCAGTCGGCCTGCAGCTCCACCCGCACCGACAGGGCATTGGCGTCGCGCTTGCTCATGCGCTCCTTCATCTGCTCGGTCTTGGCGCTGATGCCCAGAAGGTTCTGGACGTGATGGCCGATCTCATGGGCGATCACGTAGGCCTGCGGGAACTGGCCGGGCACGCGGAAGCGGCGCTCCAGGTCGTCGAAGAAGGCAAGGTCGAGATAGACCCGCTGGTCGGCCGGGCAATAGAACGGCCCCATCGCCGACTGGCCGACACCGCATTCGGTGCGCGTGGCGTCGCGGTAGAGCACCAGCCTGGGCTCGCGATATTGCCGTCCGAGCTCCCGGAAGGCGGACGTCCAGACGTCCTCGGTGCTCTTCAGCACGCGCGACACGAACTGGGTCTCGGCATCGCCGGCGGGCTGCTGGGGCTGCTGGCGGGGGGCGGTCCGGCTGGTTTGGGTCGGGGCGGGTTCATAGCTCGAGGTGCCGCCGCCGCCCAGCAGGGCGAACGGATCGGCGCCGAAGATCAGGGCGATGACGATGAAGGCCACGAAGCCCAGGCCACCCTTGAAGATGCCGCCTCCGCCGCCCGTCGGAATGGGGATGCCGCCCATGCCGCCGTAACCGCCGCCGCCGCCACCGAAATAGCCGCCGTCGCCGCGGCGATCCTCGATGTTGCTGCTTTCGTCGCCGTCCATCTGCATAACGGGTCTCCTGGGTCGAGATCGTCCCGAGATCGACTATATTGGGGGCGATGAGCCTTTCCGTCGCCACCTGGAACATCAATTCGGTCCGCCTCAGGATCAATAACGTCAAACGCTATTTGAGGCTGCGCAAGCCCGACGTCCTGTGCCTGCAGGAGACCAAGTGCCCGGACGAGTTCTTCCCGCACAAGGCCTTCGAGGGCCTGGGCTACACGCACCGGCTGGTCCAGGGCATGAAGTCCTACAACGGCGTGGCGATCCTCTCCAAGGTGCCGTTCACCGCCAATAACATCCATCATCGCTGCGGCAAGGAGGATTGCCGGCATATCGAGGTCGCGCTGGATACCGGCGGCGATCCGATCCTGCTCGACAACCTCTATATCCCGGCTGGCGGCGACATTCCCGACCCCGCCCTCAATGACAAGTTTGCGCACAAGCTCGATTTCTACCGCGAGATGGCCCAGTGGTTCGCCGACCGCAAGCCGCCGGCGTCGGCGCGCAAGGGACTGCGCCGCATCGCCGTCGGCGATCTCAACGTGGCGCCGCTGGAGCACGACGTGTGGAGCCACAAGCAGCTCCTCAAGATCGTGTCGCACACGCCGGTCGAGGTCGAGCTGTTCGGCCGCCTGAAAGCGTCGCTCGACTGGATCGACGTGCCGCGCCGCTTCGTGCCCGACGACCAGAAGCTCTATTCGTGGTGGAGCTACCGCAACAACGACTGGCGCGCCTCCAACCGCGGCCGGCGACTCGACCATATCCTGGCCTCGCCGGCTCTGTCGGGCGCCATCAGGAGTCATCGCATCGACGTCGGCACGCGCGACTGGAAGCAAGCGTCCGACCACGTGCCGGTGATGGCGACGTTCGAGGTTTGAAGGGAGAAGCACATGACAGTCGGCGGTTTCATCGGCGTCCTGGTCATCGGTCTGATCGTGGGTCTCTTGGCCCGCTTCATTACGCCGGGGCCCAACCCGCGCGGCATCATCGTCACCATCGTGATCGGCATCGTCGGCGCGTTCATCGCCACGATCGGTGGCCAGGTGCTGGGCCTCTATCACCCCGGCGAAGCGGCCGGCTTCATCGGTTCGGTGGTTGGCGCCGTCGTGCTGCTGGTCCTGCTGCGGCTGATCAGCCGCTGACCTCATATCCCTCCCCCGTCATACGTAGGGCTATCGCATATGACTCAAAATTCCGTCATCCCGACCGGAGCCGAGCGTAGCGAGGCGTAGTGGAGGGACCTGTTTTGTCGCTGCATCGACAAAACAGGTCCCTCGACTGCGCCGCCCTTCGGGCGGCTCCGCTCAGGATGACGGGAAAATCAGTCAAATGCGATAGCCCAGCGTATGACGGAGGAGGTGATCAAGAGACTCGATACAGAAAATACCGATCCTTCGGCACGCCCGGCGGACCCGGTAGCCGAGTCCACCGCGCCACGTCGAGCGGCTGGTTCGCCAGCACGTAGCCGCCCGGTCCCGCCAGCGCGTCGAGCGCGGGACCGAGCCATTTGCCCATCGCCATGTTGGCTTCGTGATCGCCGGTGCCGAGATCGGTGTGGATCAAGGCCGCCGTCGCGCCGAGCTTCTGTGCGGCTTTCGGGATCGCCTCGCGCGCCTCGCCCAGGAACAGCCGGTCGTCGGGCGGGATGCAGTCGGGATGGGCCGCCACCTTGCGTTCGAAGACGTAGATGTCGCGGCCGGGAAAGAGATCGCGCAGATGGTCGTAGGTGCGGCCGTTGCCCAGGCCGACTTCGAGGATGGGGCCGGGCACGGCGTCGATCTTGGGCTTCAGGAAATTCAGGCAGTCGCGCTGCGCCTGCATGCGCGCGATGAAACTGTCGAGGCGACTCATCGCGACGATCAAGCCGCCTTGTTCGCCGTCGCCTCGCGCAGCTTCTTGTTGGTGTCCTCCACGCGGTGCGCCAGCTCGCGCATGATCTCGATGGCCATCTGCGGGAACTCGCCGACCATGCGATAGAACGTGTCCTTGGAGATCTTCAGCGTGTTCAGCGGCTCGCGCGCTTTGATGGTGGCGGTGCGCGGCACGTCGCACAGGATGGCGATCTCGCCCAGGAAATCGTTTTTCTTCATCTCGGCGACGCGAATCTGGCCGCTCGGCGTGTCGATCAGTACGTCGGCCACGCCGCCCAGGATGACATACATCGCGTCGCCCGGATCGCCTTGGTGGCAGAGCTCTTGTCCCTCGGCGTAGTTCACGCGCTCGCTGGTGAAGGCCAGCAGCTTGAGCTTGGCCGGCTCGATCTTGGACAGGATCGGCACGCCCTTCAGCAGTTCGACTTCTTCGTTGAGGTTCATCGCGTCCTCCTGAATTCCCTCACGACGCCATCAGCTCGGCGTACAGGCCACCTTTTGCCGCCAGGTCGGACGGCTTGCCCTGGGCGGCGATCCTGCCACCCTGCATAACGACGATCTGCTCGAACGGCTCCGCCTGCG
Source organism: uncultured Alphaproteobacteria bacterium (assembly GCA_963809025.1). GTDB lineage: Bacteria > Pseudomonadota > Alphaproteobacteria > Reyranellales > Reyranellaceae > Reyranella. The sequence continues at coordinate 141,044 of CAWEIE010000034.1, forward strand.
AGGGCCGATTGGCGATCCAGACAATGCCGCGGTCGTCTTTCTTTGCCGTCGCCAGGATATTGTCGCGAATGCGGTCCTGCGTGCGGCTGTCGAACGAGGCCACCGCCTCATTGACGATCATGAGTTGCGGCCGCTTGATCAAGGCGCGGGCGATGCCGAGCTTCTGGCGCTGCGTCGCCGTGAGGCGCTTGCCGCCGACGCCGACATTGAACTCCAGGCCGACCTCGATCACCGAGTTGTGCAGGCCAAGCTCGTTCAGCACGTCGGAGGTCAGCGTGCCGATGCGCTGCTCGCCCTGCGCCTGGCCGTAAACCAGGCGGCCAAACAGGATGTTGTCCTGCAGCGTGGCGGCGCTGTTGTAGCGCTCGAAATCATAGAACTCGACGGCGCCGCGCAGCGGCGCGGGCAGGCCCTCGGCGAAGGCGTGCCGCGCCGCGAGCAGACGCTCCTCCATCGCCGCATCGATCAGCCCGAGGCGATGGCGTGCCTCGGTGTAGCGGAAGGGCAAGGTCATCAGGCGCGGCCGGTCGGCCTCGGGGACGGCGTCGATGCCCTTGCCGCCCAGGCGCTGCAGCAGCAGGCGCACGTTGGGCAGTTCGTCGGCCGAGATGAAGCTGTACTGCTCGAACAACGGATTGTCGGGCGACAGGCCGGAGAACAGCTCGACCATGGTCTCGGCGATGGTGAGGCCCATGCGCTGCAGGTCGAGGTCGATGCCGGTCGATTTCAGCACCGACTGCATGTAGGGGTCGACCGCGATATTGTCGCCGGCGAAGTCCTTGCCGAGCGGCGTGCCGAACAGGATGTTCTCGGCGACCGACAGGTTGCGGTTGTAGCGGTCGCCATTGAAGGTCTCGACCAGGCCGGCGTAGCTCGGATCCTGCAGGCGGCCGTGCATGGCGTGGCGCGCCTTCAGGATCCTCTCCGTGAGATCGGGCCGGGTGGCCTGATCGATCGTGCCGCGCAGGCCGAGCGCATAGATGTCTTCGTCGAGCTCGACCTGCTTCAGCGTTTCGACCATGCGCGGCAGCAGATCGGCCGGGCCGGTGGCGCCGGCGAGCTCGTAATCGATCCAGTCGGCGTTGGGATCGAGCGACGGGTTGCCGGAGCGCTCGGACTCCTTGCGGAACTGCTCGCGTTCCGCCATGGCCTTGTCGTCGTACTTGGCCGGCGCGATCGGCCGGATTTTCAGGCCGAACAGCAGGTTGTCGCGCACCGACAGCGGGAAGAGATAGGTCTCCTGGCCGACATACGAGGTGCGGGCGCCCAGCACGTACTCGGGCAACTGGAAGAAATCGTTGCCGTCGAGCTTGATCGAGCCACCGCTCGGCAAGGTGAGCCGCGCCAGCACCTGGCCCAAGACGTCCTTGCCCGAGCTCGAGCCGCCGATCACCGCAAGCTTGCTGCAGGTCGGCAGCACCATCGACACGCTGTCGAGCTGCTTGACGCGTCCGTCCTCCGAGACGGTGACGGATGCCAGCGCCAGCTCGCGGCCGAGCGGTGGCGGCGGGCCGTCGGGGATTGCCTGCAGTTGCTCGGGCATCATGCCCTCGGGCTGGAACTGGTCGATCACCTGCTCGTACTTGATCTGCACGTCCTGGCGCTGCTGATCCCAGTCGAGCAGCTCCTTGATCGGCGAGGGCAGGTCCTTGTAGGCCAGCAGCACGCCGACCACGGCGCCGACGTCCATCTGGCCGGTGATGGCAAAGTAGCCGCCCACCAGGTAAATCGCGAACGGCGTCGCCTGGGACAGGATGTTGTTCCAGAACTTGGCGACGAACTTCTTCTGATAGAGGTCGAAGCGGATCTTGAAGATGCGGCCCAGGCGCTCGGAGATGTCGGCGCGCTCGTAGTTGGCGGCGCCATGGATATGGATCTCGTGCACGCCGTCGGCGGTCTCGGCGATGCGGCCGGCGAGCTGGCGCGCCGTGATCTGGCGCTGGCGGCCGAGTATCAGCACCGGCCGGCGCAGCCGCGGGACGATCGCCATCTGCACGCCCAGCAGGACGACGACGACGATGCCGAGCAGCCAGTTCTGCAGCATGATGAACAGGATCGCCGTCAGCGCCTGGCCGCCCAAGAACATCGGCTGCACGAAGGCATCGCCGATGAAGCCGCCGAGCGGCTCGACCTCGTCCTTGATCATGGTGGCGAGCTCGGCCTGCTTGACCTTGCGGAAATGGGCTGGCGGGAAGCGCAGGATGCGATCGTAGAGCTCGTAGCGCAGGCGGCGCAGCATGCGCTCGCCCATGCGGCCCTTCTGGGTGTTGATGGTCTTCTTGAACAGGGCGTTGACGACCACGGCGCCCAGGAAGACGAAGCTCATGGTCACCAGGTAGCCGAGCTGGTCGACCTGGAAGCCGTCGAAGATGCGGATGATCTTGCCGGGCAGGATGGCCGAGAGGTCGAGCTCCCATACCAGGAACGGGATGGTCTTGCTGTCCTTGAAGGCGTTGCCCTGGATGCCGTTGTTGATGACCGACTTGGGCACCGTCAACGACATGAAATAAAAGACCTGGGCCAGCACCACGAGGCCCAGGATGACGATCTGCTCGGGCCTGCTGTGTCGCCAGATGTAGGTGAACAGATTGCGTTGCATCAATATCCGCGGTGGAAGCCCCCAGGTACGGCCGAGGTGCGGCGCCCCTCTCCTATATTAGATCAGTGCCTTGATTACATTCGATATTTTGCATTGCGAGAGGGGTTCGCGTGCCTGCCCCAGTATGGCATAGTCCGGCCGAAGACACCGGTCGGGGCAGGTCGCGCTTCGGCAAGGGAGAGAGACGCCTGCATGCCTCAAAGCCGGTCCAAGCGTGTGCTGCTCTACAGCCACGACTCCTTCGGCCTCGGCCATGTGAGCCGTTGCCGAACCATCGCCAACGCCCTGGTGGCGGCCGATCCCAACGTCTCGGTCCTGATCGTGTCGGGCTCGCCCGTGATCGGCTCCTACGAGTTCCGCTCGGGCATCGACTTCGTGCGCATCCCCGGCGTGGTCAAGCAGATCGATGGCGACTACGACTCGGCCAACCTGCGGGTGGGCGTCGAGCACACGATGGAGATGCGGACCCGCATCATCCGCGACACCGCCGACATCTACCGTCCCGACCTGTTCATCGTCGACAAGGAGCCGACCGGCCTGCGCGGCGAGGTCGTGCCGGCGCTCAGGCTCCTGAAGGAGCGCGGCACGCCGCTGGTGCTGGGCCTGCGCGACGTCATGGACGATCCCGCGGCGCTCGCCGCCGAATGGGAGCGCAAGAACGTCGTGCCGGCGCTGCGCGATCTCTATGACGAGATCTGGATCTACGGCCTGCCGCAGATCAACAAGCCGCTGACCGGCATCGAGGTGCCGCCGTCGGTGCGCCACAAGATGGTCTATACCGGCTATCTGCGCCGCGACCTGCCGTTGCACAGCGACGTGCCGCACGAGATGGAAGAGATCAAAGGGCCCTTCATCCTGGTCACCGCGGGCGGCGGCGGCGACGGCGCCGACCTGATCGACTGGGTGCTGGCGGCCTATGAAACCGATCCGCACATTCCCTACGGCGCGGTGATCGTGTTCGGGCCCTTCATGTCGGCCGTCGAGCGCGAAGCCTTCAAGGAGCGTTCGGCCAAGTTCAGGAACATCCGCACCCTCACCTTCACCAACAACCTCGGCGCCCTGATGCAGCGCGCGGCAGGCGTGGTGGCGATGGGCGGCTACAACACCTTCTGCGAGATCCTGTCCTTCGACAAGAAGGCGATCATCGTGCCGCGCACCAGGCCGCGCCTGGAGCAGTTCATCCGCGCCCGCGCCGCGCGCAATGTGGGCTTGATCGAGATGCTCGATGCCGACCGCGGCCGCGCTCCGCATGCCATGGCGACGGCCCTGCGGCAGTTGCCGCAGCAGGGCCTGCCGAGCGACGTCGTCGTGCCGGGCCTGCTCGATGGCCTGCCCAATGTCTGGCGCCTGGTCGCCAAGCAGCTCGCCCATCCTCATCGCGGCCCCGCGCCGCTCGAGGAGATCTGGGGTGAGCCCGGGCCCGCCGCGTCGCCGGCCGTGCCTCCGGCGCGTGCCAGGACCTGATCGCCGGGACCTTCATGCCTTCGCCAACCGACGCGCGTGTCGCGGTCGTGCTCAAGGGCTGGCCGCGCTTGTCCGAGACCTTCATCGCCCAGGAGATCGCCGGCCTCGAGGCGCGCGGCGTTGCGCTCGAAATCTGGTCGCTGCGCCGGCCGACCGACAAGCATCGTCATCCCGTGCACGATCGCGTGCAGGGCCGCGTCGTCTATCTGCCGGAATACCTGAAGGACGATCCGCGCCGCGTGTGGGCCGGCTGGCTGAAGGCGCGGTGCCTGCCCGGCTATGCGACGGCGCGCGCCCGCTTCCTGGCCGACCTGCGGCGCGATCCCTCGGCCAACCGGCTGCGCCGCTGGGGCCAGGCGCAGGTGCTGGCGGCCGAGCTGCCGGCCGGCATCGAGCGGCTGTACGCCCACTTCCTGCATACGCCCGCGTCGGTGACGCGCTACGCCGCTCTGATGCGCGGCCTGCCGTGGAGCGTGTCGGCGCATGCCAAGGACATCTGGACCAGCGAGCCTTGGGAGGCGGCGGAAAAGCTCGCCGACTGTGCCTGGGCGGTGACCTGCACCAACATGGGCGCCGAGCGGCTGCGCGCGCTCAGCACCCGGCCGGACAAGGTGAAGCTCGTCTATCACGGCCTCGACTTCGCGCATCTGCCGGCGCCGGCGCACCTGCGGGCGCGGCGCGACGGCAGCGATGCCGCCGATCCGGTGGTCATCCTGTCGATCGGCCGCAAGGTCGAGAAGAAGGGCTTTGGCGATCTTCTGGACGCGCTGGCCCTGCTGCCCAAGACGCTGCACTGGCGCTTCGAGCATATCGGCGCGGGCGAGCTTGGCGACATGCTGAAGGCACAGGCCGAGCGGCTCGGCATCGCCGAGCGCTGCACCTGGCTCGGCGCCCAGCCGCAGAAGCAGGTGTTCGCCGCCCTCGCGCGCGCCGACCTGTTCGTGCTGGCCAGCAAGAAGGCGGCCGACGGCGACCAGGACGGCCTGCCCAACGTGCTGATGGAGGCGGCCCACCAGGGCCTCGCCATCGTCTCGACGCGCGCCGCCGCGATCGGCGAGTTCATCGAGGATGGCGACAACGGCCTGCTGGTGCCGCCCGGCGCATCGGAAGCCCTGGCGGCCGCCCTGGCGCGCATGATCGGCCATCCCGACCTGCGCCAGCAGTTCGCGCATCGCGCCGCCGAGACCGTGCGCACGCGCTTCTCCTTCGACGCCGGCGTCGACTGGATCGCCTCGGCGCTGGATCAGGACGTCCGCCGCGAGGCCATCCTGTCGGAGGCAAGGGCAGCGGAGTAGCCATGCGCGTGCTGTTGCACACGCCGTTGAAATCGCCGGACAGTCCCATCCCCTCGGGCGATCGTGAGATGGCGCGCGGTCTGCGGCGACTGCTGCGCCGGCTCGGTCACACGGTGGTGATGCCGGCGCTGAGCCGCGTCCCGCCGGGCGTGCCCGCATCGCAGGATCATCTCGCGCTTGAAAGGCGGATGCGCGCGCAGGCGCAACGGCTGATCGCGCGCTGGCGCGCCCTGCCGGAGCGCCATCCCGAGCGCTTTGATCTCTGGTTCACCTACCACTGCTACTACCGCAAGCCCGACTGGTTGGGACCGATCGTGACCCAGGCGCTGGGCGTTCCTTACGCCCTGGTCGAAGCCTCGCACGCACCGCGCCGCGCCCAGGGGCCGACGCGGCTTGGCCATCGCGCCGTCGAGCGTTCGCTCGCTGCTGCCGACCTGGTGCTGACGGTCAACCCGCGCGACGTCGCCGGTGTGAAGGCGCGGCTGCGGCCGGGCGCGCATCAGGTCTGGCTGCCGCCCTTCATCGACACGCGACCGTTCGATCGCGCGCCGCGCGCGGCCAACGATCCGCCATTGCTGCTGAGCGTCGGCATGATGCGCACCCGCGACAAGCTGGACTCCTATCGCGTGCTCGCCGAAGCGCTCGGTCACCTGAAGGACAGGCCGTGGCGCGCGCTGCTCGTCGGCGACGGGCCGGCGCGCGGCAAGGTCGAGGCGATGATGGCGCCGCTCAACGACAAGGAGGCCGGCGAGCGCGTACGCTTTGCCGGCGCCGTGCCACACGCCGAATTGCCCGCGACATATGCCTCGGCCGATCTTTACCTGTGGCCTGCGATCAACGAAGCCTACGGCATGGCCTTCCTCGAAGCCCAGGCGGCAGGCCTGCCCGTCGTCGCCGGCCGCACCGGCGGCGTCCCCGCGGTCGTCGCCGACGGCGTCACCGGCGTGCTGACGCCGATCGGCGATGCCGCCGCCTTCGCCGCTGCAACGGCGCGACTGCTCGACGATCCCGAAGAACGGGTACGGCTCGGCAAGGCCGCGCGCGCGCGCGCAAATGCCCGCCATGACGAGCGCGCCGCGGCCCGTGCCCTGGCTGCCGCCTTGAGGACGCTGCGATGAGCGTGCCGTTCGCCGTCCTGCGCCACGCCAGTACCGACTGGAACGTCGCGCGCCGCCTGCAGGGCCTGACCGATACCCCGCTCAACGCCGCCGGCGAGGCCGATGCCCGCGGCTGGCGCCTGCCATCGCCGGCCGATGGCTGGCAGCGATTCAGCAGCCCATTGCAGCGTGCACGCCGCACCGCCGAGCTGATCAAGCCCCCAGCGCCGGTCATCGTCGATGCGGCGTTGCGTGAGATGAGCTTCGGCACCTGGGAAGGCCGCACCATCGCCGAGCTGCGCGAACAAGTCGGCGCCGCCTTCATCACCGCCGAGAACAAGGGATTGGACTTCCAGCCGCCCGGCGGGGAATCGCCGCGCGCCGCCATGGCCCGCATCGGCCGCTGGACGGCGTCGATCGCCGCCAACGGGCAGCCCGTCGTCGCGGTGTCGCACAAGGCCACGATCCGCGCCCTGCTGGCGCTGGCCACGGGCTGGGACATGATGGGCCGGCCGCCGCACAAGCTCGACTGGCGCTGCCTGCATTTCTTCTCGGCCCATGTCGACGGCCGCGTCTCGATCGATCGCCTCAACGTGCCGCTATGAGGCGTGTCTTCTTCTACGTGCAGCACCTGCTGGGCATCGGCCATCTGCGCCGCGCCGCCGTGCTGGCGCGTGCGCTGGCAGCCGGCGGCTTCGACGTGCTGCTGGTCTCGGGTGGCGCGCCGGTCGGGGGACTGGTGCTGGGCGGTGCGCGCTTCCACCAGCTGCCGCCGTTGCGCGCAGCCGACGAGAGCCTGCGCGATCTTGCCCGGCTCGACGGCAGCCCGGTCGATGAGGCGTTCCAGCGCCAGCGCATCGACGTCCTGCTCGGCCTGCTGCGTGCCGAGGCGCCGGATGTCGTGCTCACCGAGCAATTTCCCTTTGGCCGCACACGGCTGCGTTTCGAGTTGCTGCCGCTTCTGGAGGCCGCGCGCGGCTTGCCGAAGCCGCCCTTGATCGCCTGCTCGGTGCGCGACGTGGTGCGCCGCGCCAGGCCCGAAAGGGTCGCCGAGACCGAGCAGATCCTGCAGCGGTTGTTCGATGCGGTGCTGATCCACGGCGACCCCGGCCTCGTACCTTTCGAGAGAAGCTTCGCCGGCTGGGCGCGCATCAAGGAGCGCGCCTTCTATACCGGCTATGTCTCGGAGCGCGATTTGGCGCAGGGGATGCACAACAGCGCCGAAGGCAAGGATGAGGTCGTCGTCTCGGTGGGCGGCGGCGCTGTCGGCGCGCCTCTGCTCAAGGCCGCCGCCGCCGCACGATCGAAGACGGCGCTGGCCGACCGTCCGTGGCGATTGCTGTTGGGCGAGAACCTGCCGGCGCGGGACCGGGCCGCGCTTGCCGGCGAGAAGGGCATCATCATTGAACCGGCGCGTGCCGACTTCACGACGTTGCTCGGCAACGCCACGCTCTCGATCTCCCAGGCCGGCTACAACACCGTGATCGAGACCTTGCGCTGCGCCGACCGCGCCGTGCTGGTGCCCTTCGCCAGCGATCGCGAGACCGAGCAGGCGGACCGCGCTGAGGCCCTGGCCGAGCGCGGCATGGTGGCGGTGGTGCGGCCGGGCACGCTGTCGGCGCAAAGCCTGGCCGACGCCGTCGGTCGCGCGCTCGCCGGCCCGTCGCTAAAAAGCTTTCCGGCGTGCGACGTCGATGGCGGTCCGAAGACGGTAGCGCTATTGCATCGCCTGTTGGCCACATGAGCACCTGGACGGACCTTTTGGACGAAGCGGCGCGCTGGGCTGAGGCCGGCCGCACGGCCGAGCTGTGGTGGCGCGATGACGACGCTGCCGATGTCGGCCCCGCACTCGAGCGGTTGCTGGCGATCCATCGTGACAGCGGCGTGCCTGTCGCGCTCGCTGTCGTGCCGGCGACGGCGACGCAGGCCCTCGCCGACCGTTTGGCCGGCGAGCCGGGCGTCGATCTGCTTCAGCATGGCTATGCACACGTCGATCACGCCGCGTCGGGCGACAAGAAGATCGAGCTCGGCAGCGAGCGGCCGGCCATGCTGGTGTTGGGCGAGTTGGGCACCGGCCGCATGGCGCTCGAACGGCTGTTCGGCGCGCGTCCCTTGCCGGTGCTGGTGCCGCCCTGGAACCGCATCGCGCCGGCCCTGGTGCCGACCTTGCCGGAGATCGGCTTTGCTGGTCTTTCGACCTTCGGCGCACGGCGCCGCACGCATCCGGTGAGGGGGCTTTTGGAGGTCAACACCCATGTCGATTTGATCGACTGGAAGGGCGGCCGCGGCTTTGTCGGCGAGGCCGCTGCACTGCACGCGCTTGTTGCTGCTTTGGCCCGCGCGCGCGCGTCCGGCGAGCCTGTGGGCGTTCTCAGTCACCATCTTGCGATGGACGGCGGGGCGTGGGATTTCCTAAGGTCGATGTGGCAAAAATCACTGAAAATGCCCGGACTTCGCGTCCGACCGGCACATGAATTGTTCGCAACGGGAGGGGGTCGCGGTTGAGTTCAGCCGATCTGCGCTATCCGCGTCAGACCCTGATGGCCGACTATGGGCGCGCCACCGCGGGCGTGCTGCTGTGCGGAGCGCCCTTGGCTCTGCTCGACGTCAATCGCTGGCTGGCGCTGATCCTGCTGCTGGGCTTCCTGCTGTTCGCCGTGTTTCTGGCGCGCACCGCCTTGCGCCATCACACCCGCTACGTGCTGGGGCCCGACACGCTCTGCGCCGACGGCCCGGCCGGCACCCTGGTGGAATGGAACCGGCTCGACCGGCTGAAGCTCAGCTATTTCTCGACCAAGCGCGATCGCAGCGACGGCTGGATGCAGCTCAGCATCGGCTCGGCCGGCGGCCGCACGGTCAAGCTCGATTCCTCGCTCGACGGCTTCCATGATGTGGTCGAGCGTGCGGCGCGCGCCGCCGAGACGGCGGGCCTGCCGTTGAGCGAGACGACGCGGGCCAATCTCAAGGCGATGGGTATCTCGGTAGCGGGTCAGGAAGAGAAAGTATGAAAGATCTGCTGCGCGTCGAGAACCTGACCGTCGACTTCGGCGTCCACGAAGGCACGTTGCGCGCCGTCGACCACGTCTCGTTCAGCCTGCCGCCCGGCGGCACGCTGGCGCTGGTGGGCGAATCGGGCTCGGGCAAGTCGGTGTGCAGCCAGGCCGTCATGGGCCTGCTGCCGCGCACCGCGACGATCTCCTCAGGCTCCATCCAGTTCAACGATCCGCGCCTCAACGCCAAGTCGGTCGACATCGCCAAGTTCGATCGGGCAGGGCCCGAGATGCGGACGATCCGCGGCGGCGCCATCTCCATCATCTTCCAGGAGCCGATGACCTCGTTGTCGGCCCTGCACACGGTGGGCGACCAGATCGGCGAGGCGGTCGAGCTGCATGGCGGCGGCGGCTTCAGCAACATCCATTCGCTCGGCGACCAGATCAACGAAGCCGCGCAACTGTCCGGCCGCAAGCTCAGCCGCCCCGAGATCGAGGCGCTGACCGTCGACATGCTGCGCATGGTTGGCTTCCCCGATCCGAAGCGGGCGTTGCGCACCTATCCGTTCGAACTGTCGGGCGGCCTTCGCCAGCGCGCCATGATCGCCATGGCGCTGGTATGCCGGCCGGCACTGCTGATCGCCGACGAGCCGACGACGGCGCTCGACGTCACTATCCAGGCGCAGATCCTGCGCCTCATCAAGGACCTGCAGGCCGAGCTCGGCATGGCGCTGCTGATGATCACCCACGACCTCGGCGTGGTCGCCAACGTCGCCGACGATGTCGTCGTGATGTATCGCGGCAAGGTCGTCGAATCGGGCGACCTGCACGACATCTTCCGCGATCCGCAGCATCCCTATCTCAAGGCGCTGCTGCATGCCGTGCCGCGCTTCGACATGGTGCCCGGCGAGCGGCTGCAGCCGATCCGCGAGATCACCGCGGCCACGGGCCATCTGTTGAAGGAAAAGGCGGTCTCCAAGCCGACCGAGACCTTCAATGCCAAGGCGCCGATCCTCAAGGTCCGCCACCTCTCCAAGACCTTCAAGATCCGCAAGGCCGACACTTTGTTCGAACAGCTCACCGGCGGCGGCACGACCCGCACCGTGCGCGCCGTCAACGACGTGAGCTTCGACGTCGAACGCAACGAGTGCCTAGGGCTGGTCGGCGAATCGGGCTGCGGCAAGACCACGCTCAGCAAGATTCTCATGCGCGGCATCTCGGCCGATCCCAACGAAGGGGACGCCCAATATGGAGCTGGGCGCGTCGTGTTCGACGACTGGGGCCGCAAGATCGACGTGCTGTCGCTGGAAGGCGCCGACCTCGACCGCTTCCGCACCAAGCTGCAGTTCATCTTCCAGGACCCGTTCGGCTCGCTCAATCCGCGCATGACGGTCTACGACATCCTGGTCGAGCCGCTGATCATCCATAAGATCGGCGACGACTCCTATCGCCGCGAGATGGTGAGCGAGCTGATGGAGATGGTCGGGCTCGATCGCCGCCATCTCAGCCGCTATCCGCATTCCTTCTCGGGTGGCCAGCGCCAGAGGATCGGCATCGCCCGCGCGCTGGCGCTGCGCCCCGACATGGTGATCTGCGACGAGCCGGTGTCGGCGCTCGACGTGTCGATCCAGGCGCAGATCCTCAATCTGCTGAAAGACCTGCAGAAGCAGCTCGGCCTCACCTACATGTTCATCTCGCACAATCTCGCGGTGGTCGACTACATCGCCGACCGCATCGCCGTGATGTGCGCCGGCCGGCTGGTCGAGATGGCGCCGGCCGGCGAGCTGTTCCGCAATCCGCTGCACCCCTACACCAAGGCGCTGCTGTCGGCGGTGCCCATGCCCGATCCCGACGCGCGCCTCGATCTCGGCGCGCTGATGGAAGGCAAGGCCTCCGATCCGTCGGCCTGGCCCGAGCCGTTCCGCGACGATCCGACCAACCAGGTGTTCTGGACCGAGACCATGCCCGGGCACTATGTGCGCGTCGCGCGGGGAGGGCTCTGAGCCATGCTGCGCTTCATCATCCGACGCATCCTGCTGATGATCCCGACACTGTTCATCATCAGTGCGCTGGTCTACTTCATCATCGACCTGCCGCCCGGCGACTGCGTCACCGCCCAGGTCGACGAGCTGCTGTCGCGCGGCGATCCCGACGCGCTGCGCCGCGCCGAGGAGCTGCGTCATCTCTACGGCCTCAACGATCCGCTGTGGCAGCGCTACCTCGAATGGGTCGCCGGCGTCTTCCGCTGGGATTTCGGGCTTTCCTGCCAGGACACCGTGCCGGTGGCCGACCTGATCGGCGAGCGGATGGCGCTCACCCTCATCATGGAGTCGGCCACCATCGCCTTCATCTGGATCGTGTCGTTCGTGATCGGCGTCTATGCCGCGACCCACCAGTACAAGCTCGGCGACTACGTCGCCTCGTTCATCGGCTTCGTCGGCCTGTCGATCCCGAACTTCCTGCTCGCCCTGGTGCTGCTCTATGTCGGCAAGGTCTATTTCGGCCTGTCGATCGGCGGCCTGATGGATCCCGAGTACATCGACCAGCCGATGTCCTGGGGCAAGGTCTGGTCGGTGCTGCAGCATCTCGTCATCCCGGTGATCGTCATCGGCATGTCGGGCACCGCCGGCATGATCCGCCGGCTGCGCGCCAACCTGCTCGACGAATTGCAGAAGCAGTACGTCGTCACCGGCCGCGCCAAGGGCCTGCCGCCATTGCGCCTCCTCATCAAGTATCCGCTGCGCCACGCCATCAATCCGTTCGTGGCCGACATCGGCGGGCTGCTGCCGGACGTCATCTCGGGCTCGGTCATCGTCTCGGTCGTGCTGTCGCTGCCGACCACCGGCCCCATGCTGCTGGGCGCGCTGAAAACCCAGGACGTCAACCTTGCCGCCACCTTCCTGCTGTTCGTGGCGACGCTGACCGTCATCGGCATGCTGATCTCTGATCTGGCGCTGGCTGCGCTCGATCCGCGCATCCGCTTCGGCGCCGCGTCGGAGAAATAGCGCCATGACCGACCAGACCACGCCCACTCCGCGGCCGCGCTCCGACCATTTCGTCAACAAGGAGCCGTGGGATCCCTACGTCGCCGAGCGCCTGACGGCCGATCAGGAAAAGTACTACATGGCCGGCCAGTGGAAGCTGATGTGGTGGCGCTTCCGCCGCCATCGGCCGGCCGTGGCCTCGGCGGTCTTCCTGGCGTTCATATATTTCTCCACGGTCATCAGCGAGTTCATCGCGCCCTACGACCTGCACACGCGGCACTCGGCCTACATCTTTGCGCCGCCGCAGGAGGTCCATGTCATGCACGAGGGCCAGTTCCTCGGTCCGTTCGTCTATGCGCTCAAGACCACGCGCGACATGGAGACCTTGCAGCGCGTCTACACGCCCGACACGACCAGGCCGCAGAAGCTGCGCTTCTTCTGCCTGGGCGACCCTTACGAGTTCTGGGGACTGATCGAGGGCAGCTTCCATTTTGTCTGCCCGCCCGAGGACGGCAAGTTCTTCTGGCTGGGCACCGATCGGCTCGGCCGCGACATGTTCAGCCGCATCGTCTATGCCGCGCGCATCTCGCTCACCATCGGCATCATCGGCATTGCGCTTTCCTTCGCGCTCGCCCTGGTCCTGGGCGGGCTCGCCGGCTACTACGGCGGCTGGGTCGACAACGTCGTCCAGCGCATCACCGAGATCATCAAGAGCTTCCCGCACCTGCCGTTGTGGTTGGCGCTGTCGGCGGCGCTGCCCGTCACCTGGTCGCCGCTGCTGGTCTATTTCGGCATCACCATCATCCTCGCCCTGCTCGACTGGCCGGGGCTGGGGCGCGCCGTGCGCTCCAAGCTCCTGTCCTTGCGCGAGGAGGACTACGCCGCCGCCGCGCAGATGATGGGCGCCAAGCCCGGCCGCATCATCGGCCGCCATCTGCTGCCCGGCTTCATGAGCCATCTCATCGCCTCGGCCACGCTTTCAATTCCCTCCATGATCCTGGCGGAGACGGCGTTGAGCTTCCTGGGCTTGGGCCTGCGCCCGCCCATCACCTCGTGGGGCGTGCTCTTGAACGAGGCGACCGACATCAACGTGGTCGCCGTGAACTGGTGGCTGATGCTGCCCGTCGTGCCGGTGATCCTGGTGATCCTGGCCTATCAATTCATGGGCGACGGCATGCGCGACGCCGCTGATCCCTACGGCTGACGGGCCGGGCAACGCCCGCCCGTCATCCTGAGCGCAGCGAAGGATCTCATCGACCGTTCTGCAGGCGCGCCGGCTACCGTGTTGAAGCGGCATGAGGTCCTTCGCTGCGCTCAGACGACAGAGCCAAGATGTTGATTCAACGCCTAATTTTCCTAATTACCACCCTCATCGTGTGTGATTGAAAAATCACACTTTGGCCCTATTTGGGACTAGCGACGGCCATCGGGGGTTTCCATCTTCGCTTTGTATCTCCCCCGAACGTGGTCCCCCCAAAGCCACGTTCTAGCCTCCTCGGAGGCGCTTAGGCCGTCTTCTCACTCTCCCCCGAGAAGACGGCCTTTTTCTTTTCCGCGTGCTACGACGGCGCCGCATGGCGCCCACACTCCTCGACGTCGCGGAGCTCGCTTGCCGCCGCGGCGGCAGGCCGGTCTTCGACCGCCTGTCCTTCGCCCTGGGCGCCGGCGAGCTTCTGGCCCTGACCGGCCGCAACGGCAGCGGCAAGACCACGCTGTTGCGCGCGCTCGCCCTGCTGGTGCCGGCTGCAGCCGGCACGATCCTTTGGCAGGGCGCCAATGTGCAGGACGATGCCGAGACCTGGCGCGGCCAGCTGGCCTGGCTCGGCCATCTCGACGGCCTGAAGGGCGACCTCACTGTGCGCGAGAATCTCTTGGGCGCCGAGCGACTGCGCGGCCGACCGGCCGCCGACGACCGCCTGGACCTGGCGTTGATCGCCTTCGATCTCCATGCCCTGGTGCATCGGCCGGTGCGCACGCTGTCCGCTGGCCAGCGCCGCCGTACGGCGCTTGCTCGCGTGATGCTGACGCAAGCGCCGTTATGGCTGCTCGACGAACCTCTGAATGCGCTCGACGCGGCGGCGCAGCAGGCCTTTCGCACCGTCCTCCAGCAGCATCTCGCCCATGGCGGCCTCGCCATCGCAGCGACCCACGCCGATCTCGGTGTGCCCGGCGCACGCACCTTCGAGCTTTCGGCGCCTCAGAAGGCGCTCCCATGACCGGCTTTCTGGCCTTGCTGTCACGCGACCTGCGCTTGGTCTGGCGGCGTCCGGGCGACATCACCGTCGTGCTCGCCTTCTTCGTCGTGGCGACAGTGCTGTTCCCGCTGGGCATCGGCCCGCAGACCAACATCCTGTCGCGCATTGCCGCCGGCGTGCTGTGGTGCACGGCGCTGTTCGCCTCGATGCTGTCGCTCGACCGGCTGTTCGCCGCCGATCACGAGGACGGCTCGCTCGACCTGTTGCTGCTGGCGCCCTGGCCGCTCGAGCTCGCCGCCCTCGCCAAATGCGCCGCTCACTGGATTGTGACCGGCTTGCCCTTGGCGGTCCTGGCGCCCCTGCTGGGCGTCACTTTCGGACTGCCGCCTGACGCGCTGCTCGCCCTGGCAGCGACCCTGCTGGTCGGCACGCCCACCCTGTCCCTGATTGGCGGCGTGGCCGCGGCCCTGACGCTCGGCGCCCGCCGCGGCGGTGCTTTGCTGGCCCTGCTTGCCCTGCCGCTCTGTGTGCCGACCCTGATCTTCGGCTCCGCAGCCATCGAGACCCTGACGACGGGCGAGGAGCTTTGGGCCCATATCGCCGTTCTTGCCGCGCTGGCGCTGGTGGCGCTGGCCACCGCCCCGTGGGCCATGGCCGCCGCCTTGCGGCAGGCTGGCGAATAGACAAGAACCGCTCAAGGACCGACACAGGGCAGAAATGGCCGACCTGCATTTCCTCGCCAACCCGGCGCGCTTCCGCCGCTTCAGCCAGCGCGTGCTGCCGGGCCTGACGCTCGCCACCGTGCTGGGCTTCGCGGTCGGCCTTTATCTCGCGCTGCTGCAGTCGCCGCCCGACTACCAGCAGGGCGACACGGTACGCATCATGTTCGTGCACGTGCCGTCGGCCTGGCTGTCCATGGCGGGCTATGCGCTGCTTGCGGGGCTGGGCGCCTCGCTGCTGGTCTGGCGCCATCCGCTGGCCGCCCTGATGGCGCGCGCCGCCGCACCGGTCGGTGCCTGCTTCGCGCTGGTGTGCCTCGCCACCGGCTCGCTGTGGGGGCGGCCGATGTGGGGCACCTACTGGGTGTGGGACGCGCGCCTCACCTCGATGCTGCTGCTGTTCTTCCTCTATCTCGGCCACATCGCCTTGAGCCGCGCCTACGACGATCCCGACCGCGGCGATCGCGCCGCGGCCATCCTGGCGCTGGTCGGCGTCATCAACCTGCCGATCATCAAGTTCTCGGTCGACTGGTGGAACACCCTGCACCAGCCCGCGTCGATCACGCGGCTCGATGCGCCGGCCATCCATCCGGCGATCTTGATACCGCTGCTCTGGATGGCGGGCTCGTTCCTGCTGCTGTTCATCCTGCTGGTGATGGTGCGCACCGAGACCGAGATCGATCGCCGTCGGCTCGAGATGGCTGATCAGCTCTCATAGCTCATTGCGGCCAGCGTCCTGGCCGCCAGTCGCGGGATGCATGAATGACTCGCAGGATCAGGATGTCGTCGGCTTCACCGTCGTCACGCGGTAGCAGGGCATAGGCGATGATATAGGGCTGGCCGATGACACTCTTTTCATAAGTGCCGGCGATGCGGCCGGGCCGACCGATGGGCCGCTGCGCCAGCACCTCCGTCGCCCGTTCGATATCGCCTCTGATGCGGCGCGCGGCGGTCTCACCCAGCGTGTCGAGCCAGTCGAGAACCTCGCGCTCATACGATGCCAGTCCCGGCGGGGGCCAGAGGACCCGCCTCATGTAGTCCTACTTGCGTGCCGTCTTGCGGCGGCCGTTGCGCTTGATGGCACGATCGACGGCGATGTCGATCTGGCGCATGGCCTTGTCGTGCGGGATGCCCTTGCCTGCGCGTCCCTCTTCCAGGGCAAGCTGCAGCTCCTCGATGAGCTCGATCTCCCGGTTGATCCAGGCTTCCAATGCTTCGTTGGCGATGAACGAACGCGTCCGCCGTGTCGCCGCCGCGACCGCGTCGAGCTTGCGCAGCGTCTCGGGGGCGAGGCGCACGTTGAGGATGGGTTTGGCAGCCATCGCTGTAAGCT
This sequence comes from uncultured Alphaproteobacteria bacterium, assembly GCA_963809025.1. GTDB lineage: Bacteria > Pseudomonadota > Alphaproteobacteria > Reyranellales > Reyranellaceae > Reyranella. Next base: position 157,720 of record CAWEIE010000034.1, read on the forward strand.
AGTGTATGACAGGCGCGTACACAAGGCAGTGAGGAAGCGCATTTGCCGCCTTCTCCCGGCCTTTGCCATAGGCTAAGCCACCGCCATGAGCCATGCGGTCTTCATCTGGTCGGCCTACGCCGTGGCGCTGGTCTGCCTGGGCGGACTGGTGATCGCGAGCATCGCCGCGCGCCGGCGGGTGCGCCGCGAGCTCTCCGCCCGCGGCCTCGACAGAAAGCGATGACTCCCAAGCGCAAGCGCCTGTGGCTGCTGGTGGGCTCGCTCGCCGTGCTGGGCGTTGCGGCGGTGCTGGTGCTGACGGCGCTGAACGACAATCTCGTCTTCTTCTATTCGCCGAGCCAGATCGCCGAGAAGAGCATCGCGCCGGACCGCCGCTTCCGGCTCGGCGGCCTGGTCGAGGCCGGCAGCGTGAAGAAGGCTGGCCAGGAAGTGCGCTTCACCGTCACCGACACCCATAAGACGACCAGCGTCGTCTATCGCGGCCTGCTGCCCGATCTCTTCCGCGAGGGCCAGGGTGTCATCGCCGAGGGCTCGCTCGGCCCTGATGGCGTGTTCGTCGCCCGTGAGGTCTTGGCCAAGCACGACGAGAACTACATGCCGCCCGAGGTCGCCAAGGCGATCAAGGAAGCCGGACAGTGGAAGGAGCGCAAATGATGCGAAGCATCATTTGCGCTGGCGGGCGGCAGCGCCTGGAGCGAAGCGAAGGCGCGAGAGCCCGCTGTGTGGAGCCTTGCAGGCGGTGCTGCACCAATCTTGTCCATTCTGAACCGTGCGGGCTCTCGCCGCTTCGCTTCGCTGCAGCGGCTGCCGCCCGCCGGCGCCTTCGCTTCGCTGCAGGCGCCTCATGATCCCGGAACTCGGTCACTTCGCCTTGATTCTGGCGCTCGCCGTCGCGCTGGTGCAGGGCACGCTGCCGCTGGTCGGCGCCGCGCGTGGTGATGCGCGGCTGATGGCGCTCGGCAGCACGGCAGCGCTGACGCAGGCGCTGCTCGTGATCGTTGCTTTCGCCGCCCTCACGCAGGCCTACGTCACGTCGGACTTCTCCGTCGCCAACGTCGCCGCCAACTCGCATTCGGCCAAGCCGCTGGTCTACAAGATCTCCGGCGTATGGGGGAACCACGAGGGCAGCATGCTCCTGTGGGCGCTGATCCTCGCCGTGTTCGGCGCCGCCGTGGCGCTGTTCGGCGCCAACCTGCCCGACACGCTGCGCGCGCGCGTGCTTGCCATCCAGGCGTTGATCGGTATGGGCTTTCTCGCCTTCCTGCTGTTCACCTCCAATCCCTTCGAGCGCCTGTCGCCCGCGCCCGCCGACGGCAATGGCCTCAATCCGCTGCTGCAGGATCCGGGCCTGGCCTTCCATCCGCCGCTGCTCTATCTCGGCTATGTCGGCTTCTCGGTGACCTACGCCTTCGCCATCGCCGCCCTGCTCGAAGGTCGCGTCGATCCGGCGTGGGCGCGCTGGGTGCGGCCGTGGACGCTCGCCGCCTGGTGCTTCCTGACGCTCGGCATCGCGCTCGGCTCATGGTGGGCCTACTACATCCTCGGCTGGGGCGGCTTCTGGTTCTGGGACCCGGTCGAGAACGCCTCGCTGATGCCGTGGCTCGCCGGCACCGCGCTGCTGCACTCCGCCATCGTCGTCGAGAAGCGCGATGCCCTGAAGAGCTGGACCGTCCTTTTGGCCATCCTCGCCTTCTCGCTGTCGTTGCTCGGCACCTTCCTGGTGCGCTCGGGCGTGCTCACCTCGGTGCACGCCTTCGCCCAGGATCCCGCGCGAGGCCTCTACATCCTGGCCTTCCTGCTGACCGTCACCGGCGGCGGCCTGGCGCTCTACGCCTGGCGCGCGCCGAAGATCACATCGAGCGGGCTGTTCCAGCCGATCAGCCGCGAAGGCGCGTTGATCCTGAACAACCTGCTGCTCTGCACGCTTGCCGTCACGGTGCTTTTGGGCACGCTCTACCCGCTGTTCCTCGACCTTTTGACCGGCAACAAGGTCTCGGTCGGACCGCCCTTCTTCAACGCCACCTTCGTGCCGATTTGCGCCCCCTTGTTCGCCGCGCTCTGCGTCGGCCCTTTCCTCGGTTGGAAGCGCGCCGAGCTGTGGCCCGCCCTGCAGCAACTGCGCATCGCCTTCTTCGTGGCGGTGGTCGCGGCCATCGTCGCCGCCGTCGCCATCGACAGCCGCTCGACCCTGGCCGCCTTGGCCTTCGGCTTCGGCGTCTGGCTGATCATGGGCAGCCTGGTCGAGTTCGCGGGCCGCCTGCGCCTGGGCCGCGCGCCGTGGTCCGAGTCGTTGCGTCGCCTGCGCGCCACGCCTCGCGCGTCGCTGGGCATGACCATCTCGCATGCCGCGCTGGGCGTCGTCGTGCTGGGCGCGGTGGCGACCGGCGCCTGGCATCTCGAAGTGATCGAGACCCTGAAGCCTGGCGAGAAGACGCGCATCGCGGGCTACGACGTCACGCTGGTGCGTGTCGACAACGTGCAGGGTCCCAACTACGTCGCCGAGCGCGCCATCCTGGCCGTGACCGTCGGCGGCCGGCCCTTCACCATCCTGGAGCCCGAGCGCCGCCTGTTCACGGTGCAGCGCCGCCAGGTCGCCGAGACCGCCATTCACTCCAACGGTTTGCGCGATCTCTACGCCGCCCTGGGCGAGGGCGATCGCAACACCGGCTGGGTCGTCCGGCTCTACCTCAATCCGCTGGCGCCATGGATCTGGCTGGGCGCCGCGCTCTGCGCCTTCGGTGGCTTCGTCTCGCTCTCCGACCGCCGCCTCAGGATCGGCGCACCCTCGCGCCGGCCGGCGGTACAGGCGGCCGAATGAGCCGGCGTCTGCTCTTCCTGCTGCCGCTCGCCACCCTGGCGCTGATGGCGGGCTTCTTCGCCTGGTCGCTGATGGCGGGCCGCGATCCCGCGTCGATCGGCTCGGTGATGGTCGGCCGACCCGCGCCGCGGCTCGACCTGCGCGCACTGCGCGACGGCGACAAGCCGCTCACCGATGCGATGCTGCGCACCGGCAAGCCCACGATCGTCAATTTCTTTGCGAGCTGGTGCACGCCTTGCCTCGCCGAGCATCCCCTGTTCACTCGGCTTGCCCAGCGCGACGGCGCGATCATCATCGGCATCGCCTGGAAGAACAAGCCCGAGGAAGCGGGCGCCTGGCTCGCCAAGCTCGGCGATCCCTTCCTCTACGCCGGCCAGGACTTCGACGGTCGTATCGGTCTCGACTGGGGCCTGAGCGGCGTGCCCGAGACCTACCTGATCGACGGCAACGGCATCGTGCGCTTCCATTTCCGCGGCCCGATCACCGAGAAGGATGTGACGGGCGTGATCATTCCTTTCCTGAAAGGGACGAAATGATCACGCCCGTCATCCCGAGCGGAGCGAAGCGCAGCCGAGGGATCTTGTCTCCATTCGCATGGTTCTTGAGATGGAGAGGAGGCCCCTCGGCTGCGCTTCGCTCCGCTCGGGGCGACGGATGGGCCCTCCTGCTTGCTCTTCTGCTTGCCGCGGGCCCATCCGTCGCCGTCGAACCGTCGGAGATGTTGAAGGACCCCGCGCTCGAAGCCCGGGCGCGCGAGATCGGCCAGGCGCTGCGTTGCGTGGTCTGCCAGAACCAGTCGATCGACGATTCGGCCGCCGAAGTGGCACGCGACATGCGCCGCGCCGTGCGCGAGCGGCTGAGCGCCGGCGACAGCGATACCCAGGTCTTCGATTTCATGGTGGCGCGCTACGGCGATTACGTGCTGCTGAAGCCGCCCTTCAAGCTCGGCACGTTGCTGCTGTGGCTGGGCGCGCCATTGGTGCTGCTGATCGCGGCGGCCGCCATCATGCTGACGGCCTTGCGCCGCCGCGCCACCGCGCCCTTGCCGCCACTCAGCGACGAGGAGCGCGAGCGGCTGCGCTCGCTGCTCGGCCGCTGATGCTGGAATTCCTGCTCGCGCTTCTCACCACGGCGACAGTCGGCGCGCTGCTGATCCCGCTGCTGCGCTCGCGTGTGACATCGACGCATCGCCCATCGAGTCGTTTCGACGGCGAGCTCGCGATCTATCGTGACCAGCTCGCCGAGATCGAGCGCGAGCGCACCGGTGGCAATCTCAGCGAGAGCGAAGCCGCGGCGGCGCGATTGGAAATCGAGCGCCGCATCCTCGCCGCCGCCTCTCAAGCGAAGACCGCGGCGACGTCGCCCGACGCCTTGCATCGGCTGCTGCCACCCGCGCTTGCGCTGGCGATACCGTTGCTGGCCCTCGGCCTCTACCTGAAGATCGGCCATCCCGGCCTGCCCGCCGCGCCCTTCGTCGCCGGCGCCAAGCCACCGGCTGAACAGCCGATGGATGTTGCCCAACTGGTCGCCCAGGCGCGCGCGCGCGTTGCTGCCGAGCCGAACAATGCCGACGCTCAGTCAGCACTGGGCGAGGCGTTGACGCTCGAGGCCGACGGTACGGTCACACCCGCTGCCGTCGACGCCTTCAACAAGGCACTTGCCGCCCAGCCCGGCGATGCGCGGTCTCTCTACTATCTCGGGCTGCATGACGCGCAGGCGGGCGACAGCGCCGCCGCGCTCAGGCGCTGGCAGGAACTCGAAGCCAAAAGTCCGCCCAACGCGCCTTTCCTGCCAATGCTGCGCGCCGAGATGGCGCGCGTTGCCCAGGCAGCGGGACTGCCCGCCAACACGACGATGCCGCAGCCCTCGCGCGAGCAGCAGGAGGCCATGGCGGCGCTGACGCCCGAGCAGCGCCAGCAGGCGATCCGCGGCATGGTCGAGGGCCTCGCCGTGCGCATGAAGGACAATCCGCAGGATCGCGGCGGCTGGCTGCGTCTGGCCAACGCCTGGAAGGTGCTGGGCGACAATGCGAGCGCGATCGACGCCTACGCCAAGGCCGATGCGCTCGGTCCCGTCGATGCCCGCGTTCTGGCCGACTGGGCCGAAGCGCATGTGCGCGGCCTGAAGCCTGGCGAACCGCCGTCGCCCGTTGCCATCGCGGTTCTCGAGCGCCTGGAGAAGGCCGAGCCGCGCAACGGCCTCGCGCTGTTCTATCTCGGTGCGGCGTCGTTGGCCGCCGGCGACAAGCAGGCCGCCGCGCGACGCTGGAAGACGCTGCTCGCTCTTCTGCCCGCCGACGCACCGATCCGCGCCATGCTGGAAGAACGCATCAAGGAAGCGGAAAGCCGCTAGAGCATGATGGGTCCGGCTGATGCCAGCCGGGCCCATCATGCTCTAGCGCCGCCAGTGCTTCGCAGCCGGCAGATCGCCTGCGATATCGGCGTGGGCCGCGCTATCGGAAGCGTTATGGCGCTTGCCGGAGAAGCGCACGGTGAGCACGCGGCCGTCGTCGGTGGTGAGGGTGAGGTTGGTGCGACCGAAGGCACGGTCGAGCTCGGCGGGTGTCATGCGGATCTCGCCCGAGCCCACCACCTCGCCGGTCCGCGTGCGGAAGCCGTCGATCTCGAAGGTGGCGCGTCCCATCGCCTCGCCGTCGCAGGCGAGCGCGCCGCCGCCGCTCAGCCGGCCGAGAAACTGGATCGAGCCGCGGGTGGCCTGCATGTCAGATATGGAACGGAAGGGCGTTGATCACGATGGTCCTCGCGCCGTGGCGGGAGCACACGCCTCTCTCAGCCATCGCAAGCCGACGCTTTGCGCGATGGTGCCCTGTTCCTACACCCTGCAGCCCAGCGTGGAAAGCCGTGAGGGGGCCTTGCCAAGCGAGCGGCAAGCGCCCATATGCAGGGAGTCGATAGACGGACGACGATTGGCGAAGCGCGTAGAAATGTCCGCAGCGCCAGGAACTTGCTCCCGAAAACAATTGCGAATTCGACGGCCTGTCCGCCTCCTGTGAAAAGGTTGCGCGTGGGCAGCATGCTACGTGAAGTGAAAGGGTCTCCCATGACGACGGGAACCGTGAAGTGGTTCAACGCCCAAAAGGGCTTCGGTTTCATCCAGCCGGACGATGGCGGCAAGGATGCGTTTGTTCATATCAGCGCCGTCGAGCGCGCCGGCCTCGGCACACTGAGCGAAGGCCAGAAGGTCGAGTTCGAGCTCGTGACCGATCGCCGGAGCGGCAAGATGTCTGCCGACAATCTGAAGACGGTCGGCTGATCGTCTGAAGCCACGTCTCCCGGACCGACCACGGATGTACTGGCGGTCCTGGTGAGGTGAGGAAAGGCCCCGCACTTCGAACAGAGGTGGCGGGGCTTTTTGCTGGGGAACTCAGGGACTGGGCTTGCGGGCCATCAGGCGGCCGAGCGTCGCCATCAGCTCGTTCTGCGCGTTGAATTCCGACACCGCCGCAGGCTTGGCGAGCCGGTCGAACCGCGCCTTGCCCTCAGCCGTCAGCATCGGCGCGCGTGGCGTGCCGGCGATCAGCGCCAGCGAGCGCAGCCGCGTCAGGTCCTCGGCGCGTAGATGCGCGACATCCGACTGGCCATGCGCCACGCGACGCAGCGTGACCTCCTCGTTGGCGCTGAGCGGCGTGTCGTCGCTGCGGCTCATCGCGCTTCCTTTCGCTTGGTCGGCGGTGCCGTCGGTCCGGTGCGGATCAGCACCGGCAGCCGCGTCGAGGCGACGCGGCGCTCGCTCGCCAGCCGGCGCAGTGCCGCAAGCTCGATGCGGATGAGCCGGGGCCGTGCGTTCAGTGGATCCTGACGCAGGGGTCACCTAGTGGTCGGAGAAAAGGGGCACGCGCCGAAGCGTTCGCCGCGTCGTGCCTTGGACATGGGCCTTCGCCGGTTGGCGGACAAGCTCTTTTTGGACCGACGGTTCAGGCTCGGCTGCGGCGCGACGAGGCGGCGAGCCGCGCCGGCTTGGCGCGGATGCGCAGGAAGCGGCCGCCGGACTGGTCGATCTCGAAGGCGCCGGTGTTGCGCACAAGGTCTGAAAGCTTGCGATAGCCGTAGGTGCGCGGATCGAAGTCCGAGGCAATGGCGGCCAGCCGCTGGCCGACCGCGCCCAAGCCGACCCAACCATCCTCGGTTTCCATCTGCTCGATGGCGCGCCCCAGCAAGGGCACCGCAGCACTCGGCGGCTGCAGCGCGCGGCGACCGCCCTCCTGCTCGGGTGAGGTCGCCGACTCGGGCACCAGGTTCTCGGTGTAGATGAACCGCCGGCAGGCCTGGCGGAAGCTCTCGGGTGTCTTCTGCGCGCCGAAGCCGTAGACGTCGGCGCCTTCCTCGCGCAGGCGCGACGCCAGCCGCGTGAAGTCGCTGTCGGACGAGACCAGGCAGAAGCCGTCGAAGCGGCCGCTGTGCAGCAGGTCCATGGCGTCGATCACCAGCGCGATGTCCGAGGCGTTCTTGCCCGAGGTGTAGGCGAACTGCTGGTAGGGATCGATGGCGTGCTTCTGCAACACCTCGGTCCAGGATTTCAGCCGCGAGCTGGAGAAATCGCCGTAGATGCGCCGCACGCTCGCTTCGCCGAAGCGCGCGATCTCCTCGAACAGGCCGTCGACGATGCGCGACGAGGTGTTGTCGGCATCGATCAGCACGGCGAAGCGGTCTGGGCGGGTGTCTTCGGCCATGGGGGTCTCCTTGGAGGCATCGTACCACACTCGGGATTCGGGCCGCGGGCCGGGTCGCGCCGCGAACGTGATTTGAAAATCGCCGCTGGCGACGCCATCTTCAGCCACAGATGAGCATCGAACGACGCGAGCTGCTGGCCGACGTTGCCGTGCATGCGCTGGGGCTCGCCCTGGGTGCCGCCGGCGTGATCGCCATGCTCCTGGCGACGGAGCGCGGCCAGCTCCTGCCCGTCACCGTCTATCTCGGCGGCCTTTTGGCCATGCTGGGCTGCTCGGCTGTCTACAACGTCTGGCGCTCGTGCCGCTGGCGCGAGTGGCTGCGCCGGCTCGATCATGCGGCGATCTTCGTCATGATCGCCGGCACCTATACGCCGCTGGCGCTTCGCCTGCCCGCAGGCTGGGCAGTGGGCCTCACGACCGGCGTGTGGACGGCCGCCCTGGTCGGCGTCGCCGCCAAGCTCTTCCAGCCGCGCCGTATCGAGGCGCTGTCGGTCGCGCTCTATCTCGCACTGGGCTGGATCGGCGTCCTGGCGGCCGAGCCGCTGCTCGCTTCGCTCGACCGCGCGACCCTGGTCCTGCTGCTGCTGGGCGGCGTGGTCTACTCCGCCGGCGTGATCTTCCATCTCGCCGCCCGCTGGCCTTATGCCCGCGCGCTGTGGCACGGCTCGGTGGTGATCGCGGCCGCCATCCACTACGCCGCCATCATGACCTTGCTGCAGGCCTGAGTCGCATCACACCCATACGTTCGTCGAGATATACCTTCGTTGAAATTGCGCCAGGCCGGCCTGAGGTCGTATGCCTGTCGTCCAGCGATTGACACAAGCGGAGAGAGATCAATGCCCTTCATCAAGACCAAGGACGGCGTCGAGATCTTCTACAAGGATTGGGGCAAGGGTCAGCCCATCGTGTTCAGCCACGGCTGGCCGCTCTCGTCGGACGACTGGGACGCCCAGATGATGTTCTTCCTCAACCACGGCTTCCGCGTCGTCGCCCACGACCGGCGCGGCCATGGCCGCTCGACCCAGGTGGCCGATGGCCATGACATGGATCACTACGCCGACGATCTCGCGGCGGTGGTCGCCCATCTCGATCTCAAGGGCGCCGTGCATGTCGGCCATTCGACCGGCGGCGGCGAGGTCGTGCATTACCTGGCGCGGCACGGCGAGAGCCGGGCGGCCAGGGGCGCGCTCCTCTGCGCGGTGCCGCCGCTGATGGTCAAGACACCGGCAAACCCGGGTGGCCTGCCGAAGGAAGTGTTCGACGGGTTCCAGAGCCAGCTTGCGGCCAACCGCGCGCAGTTCTATCGCGACGTCCCTGCCGGCCCGTTCTACGGCTTCAACCGGCCGGGCGTGAAGGCGCAGGAGGGCCTGATCCAGAACTGGTGGCGGCAAGGCATGATGGGCGGCGCCAAGGCGCACTACGACGGCGTCGTCGCCTTCTCGCAGACCGACTTCACCGAGGACCTGAAGAAGATCACGATCCCGGTTCTGGTGATGCACAGCGAGGACGACCAGATCGTGCCTTACGCCGATTCAGGCCCGCTGTCGGCCAAGCTCCTCAAGAACGGGACGTTGAAGACTTACAAAGACTTCCCGCATGGCATGCCGACCACGCACGCCGATACGATCAACGCCGACCTGCTGGCCTTCATCAAGGGCTGACGTTACGTCGCTTGATCTTCCGCCGCGAGGCGCTCGAAGTCGGCGAGCACGGCGGCGACCAGCGTGTGGCGCTGGGTGTCGCCGGCGCCGAGGCTCGCGGCGTAGAGCCCGATGACATAGCGCGCCTTCTCCGCCGCATCCGCCCAGTTGGCGGCGGGCGCGGCAATCAGGTGCGATTCGAGCTCCTCGCGCCGCTGCCGGAGCGCGCGTTCGTTGGCTTCGACCTGGGCCATCAGCCGGCGCGAGCCGGTCGCCTTCTGGGCGGCGAGGCCGCGACGCTGGTCGAGTTCGATCGGTTCGTCGGTCATGGTTCAACCCTGGTGACCTCCTCCGCTGCCGGGGGAAGGCGTGCCCGGGGCAATGCCTGCCGGCCCAGGTCATTGCCCGGCCGCGGTCGCTCAGGTCTTGGGCGTTGCCGGCGCCAGCAGGAGTTCTACGCAAGCGCGGGCAATGTCGGAATCGTTGGACTTGGTGCCCGGCAGGATGGCAAAGCCGCTCTTCTCGACGACGGTGGTGCGCTCCCAGGTGCTGGCCTTGGCAAGCTCGGCCATCTTGGCCGGGGCGTCGCCCTGCGCGCGGAAGCGTTCGGCGCAGAACGGCGCAAGGGCGATCACGGTGGCGCTGTGCGCGGCGACGCCGGCGTCCTTGCGCGCTGTCGCACCGGTCACCCAGCCGCCCCAGGTGAAGCCCAGGATGGCGCAGGCGGCGGCGCCGATCACGGCGCCCCAGATCATCGGTTTGGTGTCTTTGGGGATGTTCATGGCAAGTCCTATCGGCCGCGCAGGGCGGCGGTCACGTCGGCGTGCGCAGGATCGCGTAGCCGGCAATCAGCAGAATCAGGAGGATCGGGAACAGGACGGGCGGTACGAGCCAGTCTCTCATGTGTGGTGCTCCGCTGGGGCGGGAGCACACGCATCTCTCAGCCATCGCAAGCCGAGGGCTTGTTGGGCGATGGTGGCGACAGTCGTACACTCTTGGTGAAGGTGCGTCCAAGCAATACGGTGCGGCCGGGCGGGCTGTTCAATCCGGCACAGGTCCTTGCAGATCAACGGTCCGCCGTCAGTCGCGACCGCTGCGATTGCTGTAGTACATCAGCGCCATGAGGCCGACCCCCAGCGCCAGGGTGGCGACGACGCCCAAGGTCATCGCGACATAGCCCGCGCCCGTCATGGCGCCGCTCTGCTCGGGATCCCAGCTCACATAGAGCACGACGATCGCCAGGCACAGCAGGCCGATCAACACGCCAAGGACCAGCCAGCTTCCCCAACCCGGCTTCGATTTGGAGTCCATGGTCAGAGCTCCTCAGGCCGTGTGGTTGCCCAGTGAGCGAGACGGCATCGCGATCGCCGCTCTGCGCACGTCGATGCGCTGATGGCTGGCCTCAACCTCACGGCGTGACCTCGACGTCGACCGACATGCCAAGATAGGCATCCGTCATGCCCAGGAAGGTGCCGGTCATCGGCATCACCTGGGCGATGACGCGGCCGACGGCGAGCGGAATGAGATTGTAGCCGCCGACCGCCCGGTTGGTCGGATCGAAGGTGATCCAGCCCGCGCCCGGCAGGAAGATCTCGGCCCACGCATGCGTCGTGCCCGCCTCCATCGCCGATCCTTCCGGCCCCGCTGCGCGATCGGGATTGTAGAGATAGCCCGATATGATGCGCGCGCCGAAGCCCAGGCAGCGCGCCGCCTCGGCGAACAGCACGGCGAAGTCGCGACACGAGCCCCAGCCGCGATCGATGGTCTGCAATGGCGTCTGCGTGCCCTCCGCCTCGCGGCTCTGGTAGCCGATCCCCGCCGCCACACCCGCCACCATGTCCTTGAGCAGCGCCAGCGTATCGGTGTGGGTGCCGCGCACGAACCCCCGCGCCCAGTCGGCGAGCCGGCCCGACGCATCGAAGGTCTGCGGCACCGCCAGCGCCCCGAGATCGGCCCGCTCCTCGCTCGAATAGAAGAACGGGTAGTGGATGGCGGAAGCTGCGATATCGAACACCGGCCAAGGTGATGCGCCGAGCTCGACCGCGACCCGGCTTTCGATGGCGAGCCCGTCGGCCATGCCGGTGAAGCCCGCGGTGGCGACGGCATTGCCGAACACGTCGTTGGTCCACGAAACCGACGCGGCCGGCGTCATCTCGAGCGTGCTCGACAGCAGGCGCACGTCGCGGCTCTCGCGCGGGCGCAGCATCAGGCGGTGCGGCCCCAGCCGCACGGGTTCGCGATAGCGATAGGTCGTGCGATGGCGGATATTGAGCACGGTCATCTGAAAACTCCCGGGTCGCCCCTGGGCTGGAGGCAGTCATGTCGACACGGACCACGGAGACCACGGTCACGTTCCGCCGCTCCTTCACGCTGTTGTCCCTCGAGGGTGCGCAGCCCGCGGGCACTTATAGGCTGGTCACGGAGGAAGAGCAGATTCCCGGCCTGTCCTTCACGGCCTTCCGGCGCACGGCAACCCTGCTGCACCTGCCGGCCGATCCCGTGCCCGGCGGCACGCGTCAGGTAGTAAGCGTCTCGCCCGACGAGCTGGCCGAGGCCCTGGCGTCGGATGCCGCGTGAGCGGAAAACTACTGGCAGGGGCCACCTCTCACCGTCAAAGGCAGGCGCATGCCAGTAAGTGGGCTTCAAAGGCCCCAATTATCAGGGGGTATATCGAAGTAATCGCCGACACGCGCGGGCGTTGTCGCCCGATCAATCGTCCCGCAAGAACACTCAACCGAGCAAGGCGCGGCAGTCGAGATCGTCGATGGCTGCCGTGATGCGCTCGAGATGGCTCCACCACACCCAGGGCGGGATGCCGATTGTCATCTGCAGCATCGGCATCAGGAGCTGCATCAGCACCGAGCGGCGATAATCCTCGGCCAATGCGGCGCGGTCGTAGCCCTGCACGCCGTGGCTGAGCAGGGCCGCATGGTAGTGATCGAGCAACGGCCGTTCGAAGCGCCGCCGGCGTTCGGGGTACCAGTGCGTCGCCATCATGTAGGCGAGATCGCTGGAGGTCAGCCCGATGCGCCAAGTGTCCCAATCGAAGTAGCGCAGGTCGTCCGAGCCGTCCTTGGGGACGAAGCAGTTCCAGACATGGGCGTCGCCATGCACCAGGCTGACGTTGCGATAGGTCAGGACACGCGCCTGCAGACCGGGCGCGGCGGCGAAGAAGCGCTCGTAGAGCTGCCGCCGCTCGCGCGACAGGCGATCGCCCAGATGGTCGGCGAAGCGCTCGAACGCAGCAGCATGGCGCTGCATCATCTGGCGTGCAGTTTCGGCATCGACACGCGTGCCGATCGACACGCCGAGCCGCGGATCGTCCCACCACGCGGCATGGAAGCGCGCCAGCGTCTGCACCATGCGCCGGCACGTCGCTTCATCGGGTGGCAGCGGCCATTGCGTTGCGATCTCGTGCGTGTCGGTGAGATCTTCGAGCAGCAGGTGCCATTCCCGTGTCTCGTCCTGCCAGTCGCTGCCGAAGCAGCGCGGCACCAGCCCCGCGGGCATCGCCGGCGCCACCTTGGCATAGAACGCGACTTCGCTGGCGCCCTGCACGAAAGGCCTGTCGTTGCGGTCGCCGGGCAGCGGTATCTTGAGGATCAGCGACCGTGGCGCTGCCTTGGCGGCGCCCTCGTATCCGAGCCGCAATCGTACGATGCACGACACAAGTTGGTTGCGCGGCGCTTCGGCTTCCACGGAGAGGACGCGTCCATCGTCGAGCACGCCGCACCGCTGCAGAGCCGCGCTGAGGGAGACAGGTTCGGCCGCCTTGTGCAGCGGAGTAGGCTGGTCAGCGATAGTATTTCCGCTCGTGTTCTTCGGCCTGCAGCCGGTCGATCTGGGTCTGCGCCTCTTCGGCGATCTTCACCAGCCCTTCGTAGCGGATGCGCAAGGCCGTGAGCTCGCCCTCGCGATGGGCGTTGGTCGGCGCACCCGCCAGCTCGGAGTTGGACGTCGTGAGCAGCTTGGCGGCAAGTTGCATGGCTTCCAGCCGCGCCTTGCGGGCCGCGCCCTGCAACTCTTCGATGCGCTTGGTGAGTTTTTGTACGGTCTCACTCATGACCGACATGCTGCCCCGGAAGGCGGCGCCCGGCAACCTGCTGAACGGCACACCTGCGGCGCCTGAAATCGCGCCGCCGAAAACTGGTTCAGTCGATCGTGACCTTGCCGCAGTCGGCCCGATCGCAGCGCAGCGTCTGTTCGACGACGCCGAGAGCGCCGAAGTTCGGATCCGGCCGTTCGGCGATCAGGACAAGCTTGCCCTTGCCGCAGAACGCACAGGTCGGACGGTTGTCTTGGAGCGACAGCCTTGCCGCCACCGCCTGCAGGTCACCTAAAATGCTCATCGCCACTTCCCTGACTGCACTGCCCCCACACAAGCATCATCGCGCAACATCGCGTCATCGGTGTGGCGAGGTTCCGCATGGCCCCTGCACTCTGATGTCTGGTATCGGCGGATCGCCTGCGCCTATGATGCTTACGCTTGGTTGAATCGCAGGATGACGACATGACACGGCCCCGCATCGGTCTCGCGCTGGGCAGCGGCTCGGCCCGCGGCTGGGCGCATATCGGCGTCATCGATTCACTGGTCGAGGCCGGCATCCAGCCCGACATCGTGTGCGGCGCCTCGATGGGCGCCTTGGTCGGAGCCGCCCACGTCGCGGGCCGGCTGCCCGAGCTCAGGCAATGGGCGGGCACGGCGACCTGGCGCACCATCGCGCGACTCACCGATCTGCGCCTGACCGGCGGCGGGCTCATCAGTGGCCGGCAGGTGATGTCGTTCCTGCAGGGCATGGGCATCGGTCAGCCGATCGAGAGCTACGCCACGCACTACGCGGCCGTCGCCACCGACATGGCGACGGGCCGCGAGATCTGGCTGCAGTCGGGGCCGATCCACGAGGCGGTGCGCGCCTCGATCGCGATCCCCGGCATCTTCAGCCCGGCCCGCCTCGACGACAGATGGCTGCTCGACGGCGGCCTCTCCAACCCCATTCCCGTGTCGGTCTGCCGCGCGCTGGGCGCCGATGTGATCATCGCCGTCAACCTCAACGGCGAACTCGTGGGGCGTCGCTTCACCGAGCCGGAGCCGCCCGTCGAGACCAGACCATCGCGCTTCTCGGGCGAGGTCGTGCGCCGCATGCTGGGCCAGTGGCCCCTGCCGGCGGCGCTACGGCGCCAGTCCGCCGAGGTCGACGCGGCATCGCTGCCGCGCGAAGCGGCACCAGGCTATTTCGACGTGCTCGCAACTGCCATCAACATCATGCAGGACCACATCACGCGCGCGCGGCTGGCTGGCGAGCCGCCGCACGTGTTGCTGGTGCCGCGCCTGCGCAGCATCGGCCTGATGGAGTTCAACCGTGCCGAAGAGGCGATCGCCGAAGGCCGCGCCTGCGTCGAGCAGGCGTTGCCTACTCTGCGGCGATACTTGTGACGGTGCACGCCGCGACACGCTGACGTCGCCGGCGAAAAGCGAATGTGGGAAATACCACGGACGCGAACGGGGAAGAGGCGCATCGCGGTACGGAGGCAGCTTGATCGACAAGCAGGCGGCCAGCGTCCACAATGGTGCGATCATGATTCGATCAGCCCGGAGTATCCTGGCCGGGGGCTTGCTGCTGCTGACGCTGCCGGCGGCCCATGCCGAGGCGGCACTGGAGCGCGTGCAATTCGAGGCGGTGCTGATGACGGCGCGCGATTATGCCGACGACCGCTCGCTGATCTTCTATTGCCTGCGCGGCTCGACCGAGACGGTGCCCTTCCTCTATGCCGGCCTGCAGGCCGACCTCGAGCAGGCGGTGCAGAAGTTGAAGTCGGCCGGCGCCAGTGCACGCCAGAGCGCCGAGATGGTGCAGATGGTGCTGAGCACCGTGCGGACCTATCCGCGCGACGCCAGGGACGACGCGCTCGACCGGCGCTGCATCTCCAAGGACGTCGAACGGAGCCGCGCCGAAGTGAAGGGGGTGAGCATGCCCCTGTTCCTGCGGCCGCCCTTCGACAAGATGGCGAAGTAGGTCTTCGGACAGCCAAGCCTGGGCCACAGCAACATGCAAATCAGCTTTGCATGGGATGCGTGGGAAGCCCGTCTGGCTGCGTGCTAGGAAGCCGGCAGAGACACAAAAGGCCTTATGGCCCGACCGCAGGTTTTGCGGCCGGGCCTATTTTTTTGTGTAAGGCCTTTGGGCGGTCTTACTGCTGCGGATTGGCGGCCGGACGGGCCGGAGCCGCTGGCGGCGTCGCAGGCGTGGCGGGCGTAGCCGGCGGATTCATGGTGCGTTCCTGCGCCGGCACCTGCGCCTGGTCGGTGCGTTCGTTGGGCGAGCCCGCGAAGAACATCAGGCCGGCTGCCAAGGCGATCGCCACCAGGATGCCCACCACCAAAGTCACGCCCTTGCCGCTGTTGTCTTCGTAGTAGCGGTCGTAGTTGCGAGGGTCGCGCTCAGGATTGGGCGGATTTGGGATGTAGTCACTCATAAGGGTCACTCCTTTCTCTCCGGAAGCGCATGCGGGATGAACGCCAGCCGGCGGGAGGTGTTCCACAATCAATTTGTCGGTTTCTTTCAATTACTTGGTGTCTTGAGGGTCCTGAGGCAGGCGACCCCTACAGGTCGTGCCATGCCCTTGAGCTGGCGTTCGCCCAGTTCCTCGACATCGGCTACCGTCTCGGCCGCGGCCGCCAGCCGGCCGCTCACCAGCACCTCGCCGTCCGCCGCCTCGGCGCAGAGCCGCGCCGCCAGGTTGATGACGGCACCGATCGCCGTGTAGTCGAAGCGGTCCTCGAAACCGATGCGGCCCAGGGTGGCGTAGCCCTGGGCCATGCCGATGCCGAAGCCCAGCCGATGGCCGCGCTTGCGCCAGATCTCGCCGAGCCGCGCCACCGCATCGCGCATCTCGATGGCGAGCCTGGCAGCACGCTCGGGCGCGTCGGGGCAAGGCAGCGGATCGTTGAAGAACACCATCATGCCGTCGCCCGTGAAGCGGTCGAGCGTGCCCTCGTAGGTGCGGATCAGCGGACCCAGCGCGCCGTGATACTCGGCCAGCAGCTGCATGATGTCCTCGGGCTCCGAGGTCTCGGAGAAAGCGGTGAAGCCGCGCAGGTCGCAGAACAGCGCCACGATCTCGCGGCGATGGTTGGCGAGGATGCCCTCGTCGCCCGCCGAGACGATCGCCTGGGCGAGCTGCGGCGCGAGGAAACGGCGCAGCCGGCCGACGCGCTCCAGTTCGTCGACCTGAGCCGCCACCTTGGCCGTGAGCCCCTTGTTCAGCGTCTGCACCTCGTCGCGTGCAACCTCGAGCTGGCGACTCTTCGCCTGGATCTCCGTGAACAGGCGCACATTCTGGATGGCAATCACCGCCTGGTCGGCGAAGATCTTGAGGATCTCGATGTGCTTGTCGGTGAAGCGCTCGACATGGCGGCGCGTCAGAACCATGACGCCAATCGTGGCGTCCTCGCGCTGCAGCGGAATGCCGAGCAGGGTGCGCGCGCCGCCCAGCCGCGCCAGGTCGCGGCGCCCGTACTCGGGATCGTTCGGCGCATCTTCGATCTGCACGACCGTTCCCTGCAGCGCCGTGCGGCCGACCAGGCTGTCGTTGCCTGGCGTGAACGCCTCGCCGCGCACGACGTCGACGTAGGTATTCGCGATATGCGCCGACGCGGCCCATCGGTAGGCTCCGTCCTTGAACAGGAAGACAGCGGCCTCGTCGGCGCGGCACAGTCCGGCTGCCGCGTCGGCCACGGCCCGCAGCACGGGTCCGACGTCGGTCGGCGATTGGGAGATGACGCGCAGTATCTCGGCAGTTGCCGTCTGCTGCTCCAGCGCCTCGGCCAGCTCGCGGGTCCGCTCGGCGAGCTGCTGCTCCAGGGTGGCGTGCGGTTCGTCCAATTCACGGCGTTTCATGCGACCCTGCCTGCGCCTCCAACTCTAGCCAAATCGCCAAGGTCTTGGCGAGCGGTGGCAGGCGCGAATCATGCTAGGTTCAACGGTATTGGAGGTCCCCATGCCCGACGCCCTCGCACCCCGTTCGCCCGCCCTGCTCGATGCCGCCGGTGCGGCCGCCCTGGTCGCATCCTATGCCGTCGTCTCCAAGGGCGCGGCCTTGAAGGACATCGGTCGCATCGATGTGCACATGGGCCGCTTCATCGGTCTTTCGCCGCTCTGCCTGGTCGCCACCGCCGATGCTTCGGGCAAGCAGGACGTCACGCCGCGCGGCGATCCGCCGGGCTCGTTCAAGGTGCTGGACGAGCGCACGATCGCGTTGGCCGACCGGCCGGGCAACAACCGGCTCGATACGCTGAAGAACCTGCTGGAGAATCCCGAGATCGCGCTGATCTTCCTGATCCCCGGCATCACCGACACGGTGCGCGTGGCGGGCACGGCGCGACTGTCGGTCGATCCCGAGCTGCTGGCCTCGATGGCGGTGCAGGGCAAGGAGCCCAAGTGCGCCATCGTGATCTCGGTGCGGCAGGCCTACCTGCACTGCGCCAAGGCGCTGCTGCGTTCGAAGCTGTGGCAGCCCGACTACGTCCAGCCCAGGACCACCTTCCCCTCGATCAGCCGCATGGTCGGCGACCAGATCGGGCTCAGCGAAGAGGACAAGAAGACAGGCGAGGCGCGCACCGAGCGCGCTTACAAGGACGGGCTATGGGCGCCTATACCGTAACCGGCCAGCGCGCCCGCCAGATGCGGGTCGTTCCGGCGGAGGTGCTGAAGCGCCTCTATGCCCGGTCCGACCGGCACGGGCTGGTGCAGACGGCGGCACATCTCGCGTTGCTGGTCGCCGGCGGCTGGCTGGTGCTCCTGACCAAGGACACGTGGTGGGTGGTGCCGGCGTTGCTGGTGCAGGGCCTCTTCATCAATTCTCTGTTCGGCGCCATGCACGAGTCGGTGCATTACGGCTCGTTCAAGACGCGCTGGATGGCCGACGTGCTCGCCTTCTTCTCCGGCGCGGCGATCCTGAACAATGCCGGCTTCTACCGGCACTATCATATGGCGCATCATCGCTACACCCAGGATCCCGCGCGCGATCCCGAGCTGGTCACCTCGGGCACGCCCAGGACGTGGGGCCAGTACCTGCTCCGCGTGAGCTCGATCCCGTTCCTGATGCTGCGCGTGCGCGACATCTTCCTGTTCCCGTTCGGTTATCGCGGCGACGTCGACTACATCCATCCCTCGGCGTGGCCCGAGGTGCGGCGCTGGGGCCGCTGGCTGCTGGCACTCTATGCCGCGCTGATCGTGGGCTCGATCGCGCTGCAGACGACGATCGTGCTGTGGGTCTGGTTCTTCCCGCTACTGGCCGGCCTGCCGTTCCTGCGGCTTTATCTGTTGTGCGAGCACACGCTCTGCCCCAACTCCGACGACGGTTTCGCCAACACGCGCACCACGCTCAGCAATCCCGTCGTGCGCTTCCTGATGTGGAACCTGCCCTATCACGCCGAGCATCACCTGTTCCCCAACATCGCCTTCCATAACCTGCCCGAGGCACATCGCCATCTGCGGCCGCATCTGAAGTACGTCGCCAAGGGCTACATCCAGGTGCAGGGTGAGATCGTGCGGAGCCTCGCATGAGCGCGTCATGCTCTTCCGGACCGCGCGCGTCTCGCGCGCCTCATGATCATGAGCGCGCGAGACGCGCGCGGTCCGGAAGAGCATGAGAACCAGCGAGGGCGTCTTCGAGTGCGGCGAGCTTTCGCTGCAGCGTGGCGGCACGCTCAAGGCCGCACGCATCGTCTACAAGACCTTCGGCACGCTCGCGCCCAAGCGCGACAACGTCATCCTCTATCCGACGAGCTACTCGGCGCATCACACCGACATCGAATGGCTGGTCAACGTCGAGCACTGCCTCGATCCCAGCCGCTATTTCATCGTCATCCCCAACATGTTCACCAACGGCCTGTCGTCGTCGCCGTCGAACACGCCCCAGGGAGCGGCGGGCGAGTTTCCCGAGGTCACGACCTACGACAACGTCATGCAGCAACGCCGCCTGCTGGCCGAGCTGTTCGGCGTCGACCGCGTGAAGATGGTCTATGGCTGGTCGATGGGTGCGCAGCAGGCCTATCACTGGGCCGCGCTGTTCGGCGAGGCGGTCGAGCGCATCGTCGTCAATTGCGGCTCGGCCAAGACCGCGCCGCACAACTTCGTCTTCCTCGAGGGCGTGCGCACGGCCGTCCAGAATGCCCGCACGCCGCAGGATGGCCTGCGTGCCATGGGCCGCATCTATGCCGGCTGGGCGCTGAGCCAGACCTTCTATCGCCGCGAGATGTGGCGCGGGTTGGGCTTCACCAGCCTGGAGGATTTTCTGGTGCGCTCGTGGGAAGCCAATTTCCTGCGGCGCGACGCGCGCGATCTGATGGCCCAGCTCTGGACCTGGCAGAACGGCGACATCTCGGCCAACGACCTCTACCGGGGCGATCTTCAGATGGCGCTGGCCGGCATCAAGGCCCGGGTGCTGCTGATGCCCTCGGCCACCGACCTCTATTTCCAGACCGACGACAACCGGCTGGAGCTTCCGCACCTGAAGCATGGCAAGCTGATGGAAATCCCGTCCGTCTGGGGACATCGTGCCGGCAATCCCAGCGGCAACCCCGAGGACGCGGCGTTCATCGACAAGCAGGTGGAAGCGCTTCTGAAGGCATAGTTGTCATCCCGAGCGAAGCGAGGGACCTTTGCTCATGGCCTTAAAGGTCCCTCGCTTCGCTCGGGATGACAGCAATTCGTCGATGGAGGAAACTACCCTTATGCCTGACACTCTCCTCCCCCGCGACGGCTTGGTCATCGTCGCCAAGCGCGATTGTCCGACCTGCGTACTGGTCGAGCCGGTGATGCAGAGCCTCGACCGCGCCGGCCCGCTGGCCGTGGTCAGCCAGGACGATCCGACCTTCCCGTCGGGCGTGCGCTCGGTGCTCTACGACAATGCGCTCGAGCGCTCGTTCCGCCTCAACATCGAGGCGGTGCCGACGCTGATCCGCTTCAAGGACGGCCGCGAGGTCGAGCGCACCGTGGGCTGGGAGCGCAAGGAGTGGATGCGGCTCGCCGGTGATGCCGCTGCGGGCAACGGCCTACCCGACTGGCAGCCGGGCTGCGGCTCCAAGAGCGTCGAGCCCGGCGTGCACGAGGCGCTGATCGCGCGCTACGGCGATCCCGGCCTGAAGTCGCGCGAGATCGCCGTCGGCAACTGGGACGATCCGATGGAGGCCTGCTTCGAGCGCGGCTGGACCGACGGCCTCCCCGTCGTGCCGCCGACCGACGAGCGCATCCTGCGCATGCTGGGCGGCACCGAGCGCAAGCCCGACGAGGTGGTGGGACTGATCCCGCCCAACCTCGCGTCCTGCACCGTCGAGAAGGTGGCGATCAACGCCGTGATGGCGGGCTGCAAGCCGGAGTACATGCCCGTGGTGCTGGGCGTGCTGGAGGCGGCCCTCGATCCGTTGTTCGTGCTGCACGGCTTGCTCTGCACGACTCATTTCTCCGGCCCGCTGGTGATCATCAACGGTCCTGCCGCCAAGGCGATCGGCATGAACAGCGGCGTCAATGCGCTGGGTCAGGGCAACCGCGCCAACGCCACGATCGGCCGGGCGCTGCAGCTCATCGTCAGGAACGTCGGCGGCGGCCTGCCCGGCGCCATCGACCGCGCGACCCTGGGCAATCCCGGCAAGTACACCTTCTGCTTCGCCGAGGACGAGTCCGATCCCGACTGGGAGCCCTTGTCGGTGCGCCGCGGCATCGAACCAGGCAAGAGCGCCGTCACCTTGTTCCACGGCGAGGGCGTGCACGGCTTCATCGACCAGCGATCGCGCACGCCCGAGGAGCTGGTGCGCTCGCTGGCCATGGGCCTGTTCGGCGTCGGCCACCCCAAGCTCTGCGATGCCGGCAACGCCGTGCTGGTGCTGTCGCCCGAGCACTACAAGATCTTCAAGGACGGCGGCTGGAACCGCCGCCGCATCGAGGACGAGCTGTTCGCCGTGCTGAAGCGGCCGGGCCGCGACCTTGTATGGGGCGCGCAGGGTGTGCCCGAGGGCCTGCCGCCCAAATACGCCGACCAGGTCGTCGACAAGTTCCAGCCCATGCCGGACGGCGTGCTGATCGTTCGCGCCGGCGGCGAGGCCGGGCTATTCTCCGCCATCGTCGGCGGCTGGCCCGGCCAGCGCGTGCGCGAGGAATGCCAGTCAGTCACCAGGGAGATTCGCCCATGAATTCGCAAACCAAGCTGCGTGATCCCACTGCCGAAAGCTCGCCGGTGCGCCGCGCCCGCCTCGTGCCGCCGCCATCGCTCGACGGCAAGACCGTGGCGCTGATGGATATCGGCAAGTCGCGCGGTGCGGAGTTCATCGACCGCCTCGAAGGCCACTTCAAGAAGGCCGGCGTGGCGACGCGCCGCTACGCCAAGCCGACCAACACCAAGGTCGCACCGACGGTGCTGATGCAGCAGATCGCGGCCGAGAACCAGCTCGCGGTGATCGCCTTAAGCGATTGAGGCTCCTGCACATCGTGCAGTCTGCACGACCTTCATAATCTCGACAGCCGCGGCCTTCCCGGCGTGAACATCGTCACTACGGGCTTCGTCGACGGCGTCGAGGCGCAAAGCGAATCGCTGGGTTTCGATCCGGCGGTGGTCTACGTCCCCCATCCCATCCAGAACCGCACCAAGGCCGAGATCGAGGCCATCGCCGACGCCGCTTTTGCGAAGGTGATGACGCTCCTTCAGTCATCCTGAGCGCAGCGAAGGATCTCATCGCCGTCGAGGCAGAACTCCGTCGTCGACGGCATGAGATCCCTCGCTTCGCTCAGGATGACTCATGAGCGAGGTGATAGCTCTATTGGGGAGCTAGCAGTTACCTGTCGTTCCTTCGCTTCGCTCAGGATGACTCGGGGGGGGCGAGGTGACGGCTCTATTGAGGAGTTAGCAGTTACCTGTCGTCCTGAGCGCAGCGAAGGACCTCATCGCCGTCGAGGCCGGACTCTGTCGTCGACGGCATGGGATCCTTCGCTTCGCTCAGGATGACTCGGGGGGCGAGGTGACGGCTCTATTGAGGAGTTAGCAGTTACCTGTCGTCCTGAGCGTAGCGAAGGACCTCACCGCCGTTGAGGCAGAACTCTGTCGTCGACGGCATGAGATCCTTCGCTTCGCTCAGAATGGCTGAGGAGCGAGGTCGTCCCAATTTGGATTGGCAGCACGGACGAGCTCGTTCTTGCGAATCCGCTTCCAACCCTTGAGCTGTTTTTCACGGGCGATTGCCTCAGTCGGGTTTTCAAACTCCTCGACGTAGACAAGTCGCGTTACGCGATACTTCGCCGCGAACTCGCTGCCTTTGCCGTTGCGATGCTCGAAGACGCGTCGACCGATGTCGTTCGTCACGCCGATGTACATCGTGCTGAGCGAGTTGCTCGTCATGATGTAGACGAAGTAGCGGCGTTCACTCATGGCTGCCGGCGATGAGATCCTTCGCTGCGCTCAGGATGACGGCTTTTGTGTCATTGGCAGCCTACTCAATCCTTCTCCGGCAAGACCGACGGATGGACCGTCTGGTCGATCGGCGGCTCCGGCGGCAGGGCGGGCCGCGGCGTGATCGGCTTGATGAAGGCGGCGACCGCGGCGGCGGTTGCCTTGGCGTCCTCTTCCATCGGGTTGTGACCCAGCGCCTCGAAGATCTCGAGCTCGGAGCCCTTGATGTCGTTCTGGAAGCGGAAGGCGTCGGCGGTCGGCACCCAGCGATCCTTGCCGCCCCAGATGATCAGGGTCGCCACGTCGAGCCGCTTGAGGGGCGCGGGGTCGAG
Organism: uncultured Alphaproteobacteria bacterium; assembly: GCA_963809025.1. Lineage (GTDB taxonomy): Bacteria > Pseudomonadota > Alphaproteobacteria > Reyranellales > Reyranellaceae > Reyranella. The sequence continues at coordinate 180,640 of CAWEIE010000034.1, forward strand.
CGGCTCCTGGGTGCGGGCGCGCTGCAGCGTCGCCTCGCGGTTGCCGGGGAAGCGCTGCAGCTCGGCGTAGCGGCGGATGCGCTCGGGCGTCACCATCGCCGGGTCGGCATAGACCTCAGTGAGGGAGCGCCGCACCATGCGCTCGGGCTTGAAGTAGATGGCGATGTCGCCGACGACGGGCATGCGCGCCAAGCGGATGGGCAGCGGCGCCTCGCCCGTGGTGCGCGGATAGCCCGCGGCATCGACCAGGATGAGCTGGCTGACGCGGTCGGGCCGCGTCGCGGCAAAGGTCCAGGCCACGGCACCGCCCATCGAATGGCCGACCAGCACGAAGCGGTCGAGGTTCAGCGTGTCGACCAGCACCTCGACGAAGTCGGCATAGGCCTCGATCGTATACTCGTCGCGCGGCCAGGAGCCGGTGAGGCCGTGCCCCGGCAAATCGACCGAGATCAGCCGAACCTTGCCTGAAAGCTCGCGCGCCCAGCCTTCCCACATGTGCAGCGAGCCCATCGAGCCGTGGATCAGCACGACCGGGATGCCGTCGGGATCGCCCTGCTCGCGGACATGGGCGCGCACGCCGCCGACGTCGATGAACTTCGAACGGTCGTTGGCGTAGCGCGCGATCAGCGTCTCGGCCGGCAGGCTGGGCGAATAGGCCCACAGCGCCACGCCGGCGAGCGCGCCCAGCACGAACAGCGCGATGAGCGGCCAGTGACGGCGGGGGCGCCTCCGCGGCGCCTCGCCCCTACGGCGTCGTGGAGGCATGGCCGTCGCCCGGCGCAGCAGGCAGGTATTGCTCGACGCCGCGCAGGCGCAGCTCGGGCACCGGCGAGGGATCGATGATCTTGAGCTCGATCAGCTTGGCCAGGATCGCCTTGTTGAGGTCGTTGCTCGCCACCAGGCGGTCTTCCAGCCGCGCCACGAACACGAACAGCTCGAAGTCCAGTCCGCTCGTCGTGATCTGGATGAAGCGCACGATCGGCGCCGGCACGCGCAGCACGCGCGGATGGCCGAGCGCGGCCTCGCGCAGCAGGCCCTCCATGACCGCGACGTCGGTGCCCAGTCCCACCGTGAGCTTGATCTCCACGCGGCTCGACGTGTCGGAGTAGGTGCGGTTCACCACGGGGTTCTGCAGGAACATGCTGTTGGGCACCAGCACGTGCGTGCGCTGGAAGGTCTCGACCTCGGTGGCGCGGATGTTGATGCGCCGCACGAAACCTTCGTGGCCGCTCACCGCCACCCAGTCGCCCGCCTTGATCGGCCGCTCGACCAGCAGGAAGACGCCGGAGATCACGTTGTTGGCGATGTTCTGCAGGCCCAAACCGATGCCGACAGACAGCGCGCCCAGCACGATCGCGAGGTTGGTGAAGTCGATGCCGAGCGCGCCGATGCCGATCAGGATGGCCACGATCACGCCGACATAGTTCAGTCCCGCATCGATCGACTGGCGCAGCGGCATCGGTGCGTCGACGGTCGGCAGCACGCGGTCGCGCACGATGCGGCGGATCAGGCGGGCCAGCAGGATGCAGACCACGAAGGCCACGATCGCCATGCCGATATTGCCGAGCGAGATCGTCACGCCGCCGACCTGCACGCCGCGGACGAGCTGGAGCGCTGCGGTCAGGATGGCGTCGGTATCGACGCCCCAGGCGGCCGGGATGAGGACGGCGAGCAGCGCCAGCAGGACGAGGTCGACCACCAGCATCGCCATGTGCTGGCCGCGCAGGGTGGCGTCCGCCGGCAGGCCGAGGCGATGGCGCACCCACCGGCCCGACGGGGTGTCGGGCGCGGCTGCTTCCTCGAGCAGGTCGCCGATCAGGCGGTGCAGCAGCAGCGCGACGGCGATCAGCAGCAAGGTGAAGTAGATGGCGTTGTGCAGCTGTGCGGCGAGCGTGGCGTAGCCCAGCAGCGCGAAGAGGATCGACGACAGCACTGCGACGCTGAGCAACAGGCGCGCGAGCGACCACCAGGTGCCGCCGATCATGAGCGAGCGTTCCTCGCCCTCGGGCTGGGCCGCATGCCAGGCGCGATTGCCCAGTGCCGGCAGGGTGAACAGCGAAACGACGGTGGCCAGCACGAGAGCGCCGACCGCCGACACCGCGTCTGTCTCGCCGCCGCTGCGCGTCAGGGCGACGTAGATGAAGTCGACGCTGAGCGCGACCGCCATCAGGCGGCGCAGCGCCTGCGACAGTTCCTGCGCGCTTTGATTGGTGAAGGGCAGGATGCGCCACGCCGGGCGATGCGGCGACAGCGCCGTGGCGGTCAGGCCCACGACCAGCAGGAAGGTGATCACCCGGCTGATCAGCTCGGGCAGCAGCACGTCGATCGGCGGTGGCGGCATGGTCGCCAACAGAAGCTTGCCGATCAGCCAGACCGCCAGGATCGGCACCAGCACGAGGCCGACGCCGTCGATGGCGGCGGTGACGGTGCGGTCGCGCTGGCCGGGCTCGACCGCCTCGCCACGGCCGAAGCGGCGGCGCAGGAAGCGGCCGCCGGCCCACAGCAGCACGGTGACGATGGCCCAGCCGCCCAGGCCGGCAAGGTCGCGGCCATCGAACTGCAGGCCCGCGCCCAGCCACGCGCCGGTTGCCGACGACAGCGTCTGCAGCGAAGTCCCGAGCTCAGGCCCGAGCTTGCTCCAGACGTCGCGCGACAGGGGCGAGGCGTCGCGGCGCAGCAGCGTGCGCAGCATGACCTCGCCGCGCAGCTTGGTCAGGCGTTCGATGAGCTGGTCGGCGCGGGCGATCACCACTTCGCATTGCTTGACGCGGCCTTCGCTGACCGCGGCCATCTCGGTCAGCCGGTCGCGTTCGGCCTTCACCGCACCCGATTCGGGCACGGCGTCGCTGGCCGGCTTGGCTTCGAGCGGCGCCAGAAGCTTGCGCGTGTCGGCGAGGTCGCCGCGGGCAAGGTTGGCCGCCGCCGCGGCGGCCGTCCGCACGTCGCCTGCCTGCTCGCGCAGGCCGTCGATCTCGACCGGCAGCAGGCTCGCCTGCTCGGCGCGGGTGGCGATGCGGTCGAGTTGGCGTGTCCACAGCTCGACGAGCTGGCCGAACGGTCGCTGCGGCGGCGCAGCCGTCTGGGCCAACGCCGGGCCGGCTGCGACCAGCAGCAGGAGAAGCCACGCCAGAGCGGAATGCAAGCAGTTGGAACCGCGTAGGCGGTTCCAACTGCTTGCATTCGCGCGCGAGGGCGATGCCTGTACCACAGGGCACGATGCGTCCAGGTGATTCCACCTGGACGCATCGTGTTCTAGGCGGATGGGAAAGCGCACGCAGGCCTCGTTGTTCAGCGCCGGTTTACCACGGGGTCGGAGGTCCGTCTTGCCGCCCTCTGGGGGCCAAATTTAGGCGGATTTCCGCGGCTTTTCCGCGTCGGTTGACAGCGCTGCCCCGACGCGGAACGTTGCGCGCCGAAAGCGAAATCCAGAGGAGACGAGGGCATGGCCGAGGGCAAGAGTTCAGTTGGTGAAGTCAGGGTCAAGCCCGATCGGTTGCATGCCTTCACCATGGCGATCTGCCGGGCCGACGGCAGCTCCGACCAGGAAGCGCGCCTGGTCGCCGACCATCTGGTGCTGGCCAACCTGTTCGGCCACGACAGCCACGGCGTCGGCATGATCCCGCATTACATCCAGAACACCGGCGTCGGCGCCTGCGTCCGTAACAATCATGCAAAGATCATCCGCGACAACGGGGCCGTGATCGTGATCGACGGCGGCGCGGGCTACGGCCAGGTCGTCGCCAAGGAAGCCATGGATATCGGCATCGAGCGGGCCAAGAAGCACGGCGTTTGCGTCGTCGGCCTCACCAACGCGCACCACATCGGCCGCATCGGCCATTGGGGCGAGCAGTGCGCGCGCGCCGGCATGGTGAGCACGCACTGGGTGAACGTGCACGGCCACAAGTCGCTGGTGGCGCCGTTCGGCGGTGCCGAGCCGCGCTTCACCACCAATCCCTACTGCACGGCGGTGCCGCGCAAGGGCAAGGAGCCGATCGTGCTCGACTTCGCCACCAGCCAGGTGGCGGCCGGCAAGGTCCGCGTGGCCAACAACAAGAAGGTGCAGATGGAGGAAGGCCTGCTGATCGACGCGGCCGGCCAACCGACCACCGATCCCGGCGTGCTCTACAACGCGCCCTACGGCGCCATCCTGCCGTTCGGCCTGCACAAGGGCGGCGGTCTCGCGGTGATCTGCGACCTCTTGGCCGGTGCGCTGACCGGCGGGCGTACGCACAGCCCGCGCACCATCAAGAAGGACAGCACCGACATCATCAACAACATGCTGTCGATCATCATCGATCCGGCATCGATGGGCGGCACCGAGATGTTCGAGGACGAGGTCGAGACCTTCATCACCTGGGTGAAGTCGGCCAAGCCGCAGCCCGGCGTGCCCGAGGTTTTGGCGCCCGGTGAGCCCGAGCGCGCCCGCAAGGTCGACCGCGAGAAGAACGGCGTGCCGATCGACGGCACGACCTGGCAGCAGCTTCTCGACGTGGCGCGCAAGGTGCGCCTGAACGATACCGAGATCCCGCAGATGGCCGCGGCTTGAAATAACGAGGGGAGAACGACAATGGCCAAGATGAGACTCTATTATTCACCGTCGTCACCCTATGCCCGCAAGGTCAGGGTGCTGGCGCTCGAGACCAGGCTCGACAAGAAGATCGACATGATCAACGTGGCGCTGACTCCGGTTCAGCCCAACGCCGATGTCGACAAGCACAATCCGATCGGCAAGATCCCGGCGCTGTCGGTCAAGGGCATGGACCTCTTCAACTCGCCGGTGATCTGCGAGTACCTCGATCACCAGCACAAGGGCCGCAAGCTCTTGCCGCGCAAGGGCCGCGACCGCTGGGTGGCGTTGCGCCAGCAGGCGATGGGCGACGGCCTGCTCGATGCCGCGCTGCTGGCGCGCTACGAGGGCTTCCTGCGGCCCGAGGATCGACGCTGGCCCGACTGGACCAAGGGCCAGATGAAGAAGATCGACGGCGTGCTCGACCAGCTCGAAGCCGAGGCCAAGTCGCTCAAGGGCAAGCCGACGCTGGGCACGATCACGATCGGCTGCGCGCTGGGCTATCTCGACTTCCGCTTCGGCGGCCACGACTGGCGCGCCAAGCGGCCCAAGCTCGCCAAGTGGTTCACGACCTTCTCCAAGCTGCCGTCGATGAAGGCGACGGTGCCGCCGCCCTCATGAGAACTGGGGCGTGACTGCCGATGAGATCATCGCCCGTCTCGGCATGAAGCCTCATCCCGAGGGCGGGCACTACGTCGAGACTTTCCGCGCGCCCGGCGAAGGACGCAGCTCCGGAACGGCGATCTACTTCCTGCTCAAGGCCGGCGAGCGCTCGCACTGGCATCGGGTCGATGCCGACGAGATCTGGCATCACTATGCCGGTGCGCCCCTGGAGCTCTCGATGAGCGACGACGGCAAGAGCGTGCGCCATCTGCGACTGGGCACGGATTTAGGCGTCGACGAGCAGCCGCAGGCGGCGGTGCCGCGCCACGTCTGGCAGGCGGCGCGCTCGCTCGGCGCCTGGACGCTGGTCGGCTGCACGGTGTCGCCGGGCTTCGAGTTCAAGGGCTTCGAGATGGCCCCTCCCGGTTGGAGTCCGGGCTCCTAGTCGTCCTGAGCGAAGCGACGGTGTCAGGTGGGGTGCGTATCCGTTGTTTCGCGGCTACGATGCGCGACGCCATGTTCGTTCGTCCGACCAACCCGGTCAGTCATCGTCTGGCACGCATGGCCTTCATCATGTCGTGCGTCGCGGCGTTGATCGTGGCGTCCGCAGGGCCGCTGCACCGCTACCTCGGGCTCGAGATCGAGCCCGCCTTCGCGATCTTCCGCTACGGCTTCTATGTCGCGGTGGCCGGCGCGGCGCTGGGCCTTGCCACCATCGTGCCGACGCGGCCGAGCGATCGCCGGCGCGGCTTCGTGGCGGCGCTGCTTGCCGTCGCGATCGGCGTCGCCGCCGCCTACACGCCGCTCACCTGGTTCCTGCGCGCCCAGCAGGCGCCCGAGCTCAACGACATCACGACCGACACCAACAGCCCGCCGCCGCTGGTGGTGACGCTGCAGCTGCGCCGCGGCGCCTCCAATCCAGCGACCTATCCCGGCGCCAATGCCGCGGTCCTGCAGCGCGCGGGCTATCCCGACGTCACGCCGGTGATCCTGCCCGAGGCGCCGGCTGCGGCTTTCAAGAAGGTCGACGACGCGGCGATGGCGATGGGCTGGGAGGTCGTGGCCCGCGCCCCGGCCGAGGGCCGCATCGAGGCGGTGGCGACCAGCGCCTGGTTCGGCTTTCGCGACGACATCGTCATACGCATCCGGGCCGACGGCACCGGCAGCAAGGTCGACATCCGCTCGAAGAGCCGCGACGGCGAGTCCGACCTCGGCGTCAATGCGCGGCGCATTCGTGAGTTCATCGCGAAGCTGAAGGCGTCTTAAGGGAGCGCGGGCCTCCGGCCCGCTCATGATCAAGCGCGCATGTGAATGCGCGTAAGCGGGCCGGAGGCCCGCGCTCCCAGCTCAGAGCGGCAACGTGAACCGGAACGTCGTGCCCTGCTTGCCGGTGTCGGCGATGGCGATGTCGCCGCCATGCGCGCGCACCAGGTCGCGGGCGATGGCGAGGCCGAGCCCCGCACCGCCGGCGCGGCCGCCGGTGACGAAGGGGCGGAAGACGCCGTCGGCCAGCTCCTGCGGCACGCCGGGACCGTTGTCGCAGACGTCGACAGCCAAGTCGGCGCCGTTGGCGCGGGCGCGCACGGTCACCGCGGTCGCCCCGGCCTCGAAGGCGTTGCGGCCGAGATTGACGAAGACGCGATAGAGCAGGTCGCGGTCGGCCCGCGCCGGCTGGTTGTGGGCGACCTCGTTGATCCAGTCGCGCACGATGTTGGGATTGCTGTCCTCACCCTGCTCCTGCAGGGCCACGCCCACCTCGTCGACCAGGTCGGCAAGATCGATCGGGGCGAGCCGGGGCGTGCGCTGGTCGCGCACATATTCGATGGCGTCGCTCGCCAGCCGCGCCGCGCGGTCGATGGTGTTGAGGATGGTGGGCGCCAGCGCGCGCGTGCGCTCGTCGTCGCTGCGCGCCAGCCGGTCGGACAAGAGCCGCGCCGTCGACAGCATGTTGCGCAGGTCGTGGTTGATCTTGTTGGTCGCCGCGCCCACCTCGGCCAGGCGCGATTTCTGGCGCAGCGAGGCGCGCAGCTCGCGCTGCAGGTTCTGGAACTCGCGGTCGACCACGCCGATCTCGTCGCGTCGCTTGGTCGGCGGCCGCTCGGTGCCCGGCTCCTCGGGCGCGCGGCGGAAGGCGATCATGTCGGCCGACAGGCCCTGCAAGGGCCGGATCACCAGCCAGCGCAGCGCGAGGTAGAGCAGGAAGGCGGTGAACAGCGCGATGATGATCGACAGCACCAGGATGCGGCTGGCGTAGCCGTACATGGCGATGCGCATCGGCAGCTCGTCGGCCACGATCCACACCATGGCGTTGGGCAGCCGCATCGATTGGCCGCCGACCCGGATGTAGCGCGGCCCGTCATTGGCCATCGCGCGGAGCGCATCCCAGATCAGCATCAGCGCGCCTTCCTCCGTGAGGTTGAAGGCCGGCATGGTGGGCTTGGGCTCGATGTTCATCAGCGCCCGCTTGGGCTTGTTGGGCTCGATCAGCACCACGGCATCGACGCGGGCATGGTCGAGCAAGGTGCGTTTGACCTCCTCGGTCACCATGTTGTCGGGCGTGGCGTCGAGCGCCAGCGCCGCGAGCGTGCCGCTTTCGATGAGCTGGCTGAGATAGACCGAGCGGAAGCGGGCGATCGAGGGCAGGAAGATCGCGATCTCCGCCGTCATCACCGCCGCCACGACCAGGGCGAGGATGCGCCACGACAGCCCGAACGCGGGGCTGCGCCGGCGCACCGCCTGGGTGGCCCCGGTTTGGGCAGCCCCGGTTTGCGCAGATCGCGCCTGGATGGTGACGTCGGCGGCCATCGGCCGACTCTACCCAAGTCGGCGCGCGCCTCCTAGGTGCCGGGCGTTCAACTCTTGGAGGGACAACTCTTGGAGGGGCAACTCTTAGGGTGCAGTCACGACGCGATAATAGACGCCGTTGGCGCCGTAGGCGGGCATGAACCACAGGCCGTCGGCGCAGCTGTAGTAGGCCTGGCTGCCGACCGGCTTATAGGTGCAGCCCGCCGGCAGCGTCCCATAGAGCGTGCCCGGCGGATTGGCCGCGACCGTGGCCGAGGCGGCACCGGCCGCGACTCCGGCACTGTACGCCGCCTGGTTGTTGGCGCTCGAGGCCGCTGCCGCGCCGACGGCGGCGCCGGCCACCATGCCGGCCGCCACAGCGCCGCCGGTGTTCCAGCCGCCGCAATTGTAGCAACCCGTGCCATAGGCATTGACCACGGTGGGCGCGTTGTAGGCGCCGTAGTAGCCGCCGTGATAGTAGTCCGGCCCGCCGTAGTAGTGGTTGCCGTTGACGCCCGTCGCCGACCACGAGCCGCCGCCACCGCTCGCCGTGCCGCCGCGATAGCCGGTCGCGCTCCACGAACCGCCGCCGCCGCTGGCCGTGCCACCGCGGGCGCCGGTGGCACTCCACGAGCCGTCGCCGCCCGAGGCGGTGCCGCCGCGCCAACTATGCGCCGACCACGACGAGCGATCGCCGCCGCCGCTCCAGCCGCCGGCATGGAACCAGGCGGCGGCCGGCGCGAGCGGCGTTGCGATGGCGATCGCAGCGAGAAGAAGCAGCTTCCTGTTCATCGTGCTCTCCTGAAAACTCACTTGCCCTTTTCCGTGGCACCCGGCGGCGCGAACGGTATGCGGATCGTGCCGGCAGGGGCTGTGAAGGCGAAGGCATCGCCCGCCAGCGTCGGATCGATCTTCCAGTCCGAGAACTGCACGGTGTGGCGGTAGCGCGCCGGATCCTCGAGGAAGATCGCGAGCGCCATGCGCGGCAGCTTGTCGTCGCTGCCGACCCAGAGCTGGACGTGGGCGAACTTGCCGACCAGGACGACGATGTCGGTGCTGACGCCGCCCACCACCGTCGACTTGCCGACGACGAAGGCGACGCGCAGGTTCTCACCGATCACCTTCATCGGATCGCTGACGACGAGGTCGGTGAAGGGAAAGTAGATCGCGGCCCGCTGGAAGGCCGCGCGCAGCATGGCATCTGTCGTGTTGGGTGCGTCGACCGAGGCCAGCTGCTTGGTCGACGGCTCGTAGGCCTGCACCGTCTTGCCGTCGTAGTAGAACTCCGTGCGCGGCCCGTCGCCCGGCGTGACCACCTTGAGCTTGTCGGGGCGCTGCATGGTGACCTGCGACAGGCTGGTGTAGGCCAGCGGCAGGCCGGTGCGATCGGGACTCTCGAAGGTCGTGAGCGCCGTGAAGCTCATCGACTTGGCGGCGGCGAGCTTGTCGGCCATGGCCTTCACGATGGCCATGGCGGCCGGCTCGACTTCGACCTTGAGGCCAAGATCGGGCGGCGACGCGGGCGCCTGGGTCGCCGGCTGCGGCTGCTGGGCCAGGGCCATCGACATCGACAATGCCGTCGCGACGAAGCTGGCAACGAACGTGACCTTCATTCGGTACTCTCCAGAGACTGGACGGATGATCGACATTTTCTGTGACGGGCGCAATCGCGGCGCCTCAGTGCGAGCCTGGGCCGGTGATCAGGCGCGCGCCCGACTGGAAAGTTGCATAGGACCACAGCCAGTCGAACAGGACGACGAAGCGGTTGCGAAAGCCGATCAGGAAGGTGACGTGGATCAGGCCCCACAGCAGCCAGGCCAGGGTGCCGTCGACCTTCAGCCAGCCGAAGTCGGCGACCGCAGCACGCCGGCCGATGGTCGCCATGGCGCCGTAGTTGCGATAGCGGAAAGGTCCGGGCGCGGCGCGGCCCGCGATGCGCGCCCGTAACGCGCGCGCAACGTAGGCGCCCTGCTGCTTGGCCACCGGCGCCAGTCCGGGCAGGGGCTGGCCGTTCGGGCCAGGGGCGTGCGCGGTGTCGCCGATGACGAAGATCTCGGGATGACCGGACACGGCAAGGTCGGAGCCGACGACGACCCGGCCGACGCGATCCTTCTCGACGCCCAGCCATTTCGCGGCCGACGAGGAGGCGACGCCCGCCGCCCAGATGATGGTCGCGGCCTCCAGGCGGTCGTCGTCGATGGTGACGCCCATCGCGTCGCACTCCGACACGGGCTTGCCCAGGCGGACCTCGACATGCAGGCGCTCGAGCGAGCGCAGCGCCGATTCGCTCAGCGTCGGCGGGAAGGCGGCCAGCACGCGCGGACCTGCTTCGACCAGCACGATGCGCGCATCGCGCGGGTTGATGGTGCGGAAGTCGTGGCGCAGCGCGACATGGGCAAGCTCGGCGATGGCGCCCGCCATCTCCACGCCCGTCGGACCGGCGCCGATCACCACGAAGGTGAGGAAACGGCGCCGCGCCTCGGGGTCGGTGGCCTGCTCGGCACGCTCGAAGGCCGACAGGATGCGGCGGCGGATGCCGGTGGCGTCGTCGATCGTCTTCAGTCCCGGCGCCACGTTCTCCCATTCGTCGTGGCCGAAATAGGCGTGCCGCGAGCCGGTGGCCAGCACCAGCGCGTCGTACCCGACCTCGCGATCCTCGAGCTTCACGATGCGGCGATGGCGGTCGACGTCGATCACGCGGCCCAGGATCACGCGCACGTTGGGCGCCTTGCGCAGGATCGAGCGGATAGGCTGGGCGATCTGCGCCGGCGACAGGCCGGCCGTGGCCACCTGATAGAGCAGCGGCTGGAAGAGATGATAGTTGCGCCGGTCGATCACCGTGACGTCGGCCTCGGCACCGGCGAGGCCCGCTGCAGCACTCAAGCCGCCGAAGCCGGCGCCGACGATGACGATGTGCGGACGGGCCATTGTGGTCACTATGCCGGCAAGCGCGACAGCAGGCGCACCAGCCAGCGCGTGCGCGGGCCGAACAGCGTCGCGGTGAAGTAGCTGCCGGCCGCGCGCTTGCTCGCCTCGCCCAGGGTCGGATAGGGCGGCACGAAGCTCGCCAGTGCGGAAATCTTCAGGCGCCTGGCGATCGCAAGACACCAAGGCTGGATCAGCTCGCCGGCATGCGGTGCGGCGATCACGGCGCCCAGGATGCGGCCATGGCGGTCAGTGATCGCCTTGACCATGCCCTCGGTCGCGCGCTCGGTCTGGGCGCGGTCGTTCTCGGCGAGCTTCCAGCGCAGGACCTTGATCGCGCCGCCGTGCTTTTCGCGGGCCTGGCGCTCGCTCATGCCGACCTGCGCCAGCTCGGGATCGGTGTAGGTCGCCCAGGGCACGATCGCGGTATCGAGCCGGGCGGGTGCGCGGAACAAGGCGCCGCGGATGAACAACGATGCCTCGTAGCCCGCCATGTGCGTGAAGGCATAAAGACCGTTGCAGTCGCCGATCGCCCAGACATTGCGGTTGGATGTTCGGAACGAGGGACCGACGGTGATGCCCTTGGCGGTGCGGGCGACGCCGGCCTTGTCGAGGTCGAGGCTTTCCACGACGGGTGCGCGGCCGGCGGCGACCAGCAGGTGCGATCCCTCGAGGCGCTCGCCCCCGTCCAGGATCACCGCGACGCCCGACGATGTCCGTTCGACCCGCGCGATCTTGGTGCGGCCGCGCAGGTCGACGCCTTCGCTTTTCAGGCGCGCCACGACGATGGCGGCAAGCTCGGGATCGTCCTTGGCCAGGAAGTCGGCGACCTCCAGCACGGTGACCCGCGAGCCCAGCCGGCGATGGGCCTGGCCCAGCTCCAGGCCGATCGGTCCGCCGCCGATCACGATCAGATGGCCGGGCAGGGTGCGGTTGGCGAAGATCGTCTCATTGGTGAGGAAGCCCGCCTCCGCGAGGCCCGGGATCGGCGGCACCGTCGCTCGCGAGCCGGTCGCCAGAACGATGCGTCGGCTCCTGATGCGATGCGGGCCGGCCTGCAGCTCGGTGCGGCCGATGAAGCGCGCCTCCTCCTTCAGGACGCGCACGCCGAGCGTCTCGAAGCGCTCGACCGAATCGTTGGGCGCGATGGCTCCGATCACCTGGTGCACGTGATCCATGACACGACCGAAGTCGACTTTGGGCTCGACCGGCGCGATGCCGAAGGGCGCGCCGCCGCGCTGTGCCTGCGCGGCCCTGGCGGCGGCGATCAGGGCCTTGGACGGCACGCAGCCGTAGTTGAGGCAATCGCCGCCCATCTCGGCGCGCTCGATCAGCACGACGCCGAGGCCGAGCTGGGCGGCGCCCGAGGCGACGACCAGGCCGGCCGAGCCACCGCCGACGACGCAGACGTCCGGAGTGAGGACCGCGTTCATGTCACGACGACGCCTTGCCGCCGCGCAGATGCGCATAGAGCACCGGCACCAGCGCCAGGGCGGCGAGCCCGAGCAGGGGCAGCAGGAAGCGCCATTCGAAGATGATGCCGAGGTTCGGCGCCTCGCCGCGGTCGAACAGCGTGCCGAAGCTCGCGCCGACGCCGGCATAGACGAACGCCGCCGGGATGATGCCGACCAACGTCGCCAGGGTGTAAGGGCCGAGCTTCATGCCGAGCAGCGCCGGCACGATGTTGACCAGCCAGAACGGGAATACCGGCACCAGTCGCAGGAACAACAGATAGCTGAAGCTGTCGTGACGAAAGCCGTCCTCGAAGCGCGCCAGTGCGGCGCCGGCGCGGGTGTGGAAGAGATCGTAGAAGGCGGTGCGCGCGGCCAGGAACACCGCGACCGAGCCCAGCGTGGCGCCGATCACCGACAGGATCGCGCCCATCCAGACGCCGAACAGGAAGCCGCCGAGCGGCGTGATGATGATGGCGACCGGCAGCGAGAAGGCCACCACCAGCGCATAGGCCAGCACGAACAGCACGACCGCGAGCGTGTCGTTGTCGGCGACCCAGGCTGCGAGCGTGGCGTGGTGCCGGCTCAACATCTCGAAGGAGAAGTAGCGTTCGAGGCCGAACAGCAGGAACAGCGCCAGTCCCAGCAGCAGGATCGCCGCGGGCGCAAGCCGGCGCCACATCTGGGAGGTCATGTCGCCCCTTCGCGTGGCTTCACGATCGATATTGGCCCGCCAGCCTCAGGTCTCAAAGCAAATGCGCTCACGCATTGGTGACGCGATCAGGCCGCATGGTCGGATGGGGGCAGGCCTGGATCGGTCGCGGCAAGGCTTGGACGTGCGCTGAGCTTGCCCCACCAGGCGGCAAGCCGTGGATACTTGCCCAGCATCGCGGCACCTTCGGGCGCGAGCGTGAAGTAGGCGATCATCGCGCCGACGTGAAGATCGGCAAGCGACAGCTCGGGTCCGGCAAGAAACGGCTCGAAAGCCAACGCCTCGAGAGCGGCCAGGACCTTGGCAGCGCCCAAAAGACCTTTTGCGATCTCCGCCTCGTCGACCGGCCGGCCGGCCGCGGCCCGGAAGGCGCGATGGGAGAAGACCTGCCGGACCATCGGCCAGTAGCCGTAGGAATCGATGATGCCGATCAACTGGTCCATGCGGGCAAGCGCATGCGGCGTCCCCGGCTGCAGCGCCGGCCCGGCGAAGGTGCGGTCGACATAGCGGGTGATGGCGGCGGTCTCGTAGAGCACGAAGCCGTCATGGACCAGGGTCGGCACCCGGCCGAAGGGATGGATTGCGAGGTATTCGGCCGGGATGTCGCCGAACGGGTTCACCTCGACCCGGTCGTAGGCCACGCCCTTCTCGGCCAGGGCGAGGCGGGCAATGCGGTTGTAGACGCTGTAGTGGTAGCCGTGCAGGACAAGGGACATGGCGGCATTGTACGGGAGCTCGGGCCTCCGGCCCGCTCTTGTTCATGCTCCTCCGGACCGCGCGCGTCCTCGCGCGCTCATGATCATGAGCGCGCGAGGACGCGCGCGGTCCGGAAGACCATGAGCGCGGTGAGCCGAATCGACCTTCGGTCGATTCGGCGTTGGAGGCCCGCGCTCCCAGCACTCGTTGACTCAAGGCCTTCCCCCGCTTATTACCCTCGCCCACAGAAATTGCCCCCGCCGTAACCTGCGGGGGCCTTGTGTTTAAAGGAGTTGCGTGATGAAACGCACCTATCAGCCGAGCAAGCTGGTGCGCAAGCGCCGGCACGGCTTCCGGTCGCGGATGGCGACGGTGGGCGGCCGCAAGGTCATTGCCAGCCGCCGCAGGTCGGGCCGCAAGCGTCTCTCGGCCTAAGCGGCCCCGCCAAATTGGCCTCGGCGCGCCTCGGGCGGCTGCCGAACCGCCGCGATTTTCTGCGCGTCCAGGCCGGCCGGCGCTGCGCCATGCCGGGCTTCGTCCTGCAGGTGGCCCCAGCGCCCGCCGACCTCGCCTTGCCGGCCATCCGGGTCGGCTTCACCGTCACCCGCAAGGTCGGCAATGCCGTGGTGCGCAACCGGGTCCGTCGCCGGCTGCGCGAGGCCGCCCGCATGGTGATCCCGGGCCAGGCGCGCCCCGACCTCGACTACGTCCTGGTCGGCCGTCAGGCCGCCATCGCCCGCGACTTCGCCAACCTTCGCCAGGAGCTGGTCGAGGCGCTGAAGCGGCTGAAAGCATTGGCTGTCGCGACGCCATGACCTGCCACGGACGCCTTGCGCATGCCCCGGCAAATCGCCAGTTTCCGGGCCGCATGATCTCCCGCCTGCTGACTGGCCTGCTGACCGGAGCGCTCCGCGGCGCAATCCGCTTCTATCAGCTGACGCTGGCCTACTTCTTCGTCGGCGCCTGCCGCTATGAGCCGTCCTGCTCGGCCTACGCGGCCGAGGCGGTGGCACGCCATGGCGCGCTGCGCGGCTCCTGGCTGGCGGCGCACCGGCTCTGCCGCTGCGGGCCGTGGGGAGGCGCGGGCTTCGATCCCGTGCCGCCGAAGCTTTCCTGTCAATCCGCCGAGCGCGCCTAAAAGTCTGATCAAATGGACCAGAAGAATTTCATTGTCGCTATCGTGCTCTCGGTGCTGATCATCGTGGGCTGGCAGTATGCCTTCCCGCCGGCCAAGCCGCCGGTCAACCAGCAGCAGACGGCCTCGACCCAGAACGGCACGCCGCAGGCGCCGACCGGCCAGCCGGGCGCGCCCGGCACGCCCGGCACGCCCGGCACGCAGGGCACGGTGCAGCCCGGCGCGCCGGCCACCCAGCCGGCCCAGATCGTGAGCCGCACTGAAGCGCTCGCCCGCTCGCCGCGCGTCACCTTCGACACGCCCGAACTGATCGGCTCGATCAACCTCAAGGGCGCGCGCATCGACGATGTGCGGCTGGCCAAGTATCGCGTCACGGTCGATCCCAAGAGCGACCCCGTGCCGGTTTTGTCGCCGGTCGGCAGCGCGCATCCCTATTACGCCGAGTTCGGCTGGTCGCCGGCCGATCCGTCGATCAAGGTTCCCGGCCCCGACACGCTGTGGACCGCCGACCGGACCACGGTGGCGCCCGGCAAGCCGGCGCGGCTCACCTGGGACAACGGCCAGGGCCTGATCTTCGCCCTCGACGTCTCGCTCGACGAGTTCTTCATGTTCGACGTCAAGCAGAGCGTCGAGAACAAGAGCGACAAGCCCGTCACGCTCTATCCCTGGAGCCTGGTGGTGCGCTACGGCGAGCCGCCGGCCGAGGGCATCTACATCCTGCATGAAGGCCCCTACGGCGTCTTCAACGGCAGCCTGAAGGAGTTCGGCTACTCCGACTTCAAGGACAACAAGCAGCAGAAGATCAGCACCACCGGCGGCTGGGTCGGCATCACCGACAAATACTGGATGGCCACCCTGGTGCCCGACCAGAAGCAGAAGGTCGACGTCACCCTCAAGCAGACCGGCTCGGGCAACGAGCTCAAATACCAGATCGACTACATCGCGCCCGGCCAGGCGATCGATCCGGGCACCAGTGCCGCGACCGACGCCAGGCTCTACGCCGGCGCCAAGATCGTGCGCGTCATCTCCGACTACGAGCAGAAGTACGGCATCGACAAGTTCGACCTCACGATCGACTGGGGCTGGTTCTCGTTCTTCACCCGGCCGCTGTTCTGGCTGCTCGAGTGGCTCTACGTGCATCTCGGCAACTTCGGCCTGTCGATCCTGGTGCTGACCGTGATCGTCAAGGCGGTGTTCTTCCCGCTGGCCAACAAGTCCTATGCGGCGATGAGCAAGATGAAGGCGCTGCAGCCGGAGATGGAGAAGCTCAAGGAGCGCTACGGCGAGGATCGCCAGCGCATGAACCAGGAGCTGATGCAGCTCTATCGTCGCGAGAAGGTCAATCCGGCGGCGGGCTGCCTGCCCATCCTGGTGCAGATCCCGGTGTTCTTCGCGCTCTACAAGGTGCTCTACACCACCATCGAGATGCGCCATCAGCCGTTCTACGGCTGGATCAAGGACCTCGCCGCGCCCGATCCGCTGACCATCATGACGGGCTTCGGCCTCTTCCAGTGGCACGTGCCGGAGTTCCTGCATTTCTTCAACATCGGCATCTGGCCCATCATCATGGGCATCACGATGTACCTGCAGCAGAAGCTGAACCCGCAGCCGACCGATCCGGTGCAGGCGCGCGTCTTCCAGTTCCTGCCGATCCTGTTCACCTTCATGCTGGCGCCGTTCGCCGCCGGCCTGGTGATCTACTGGGCGTGGAGCAACATCCTGTCGATCGCCCAGCAGTACACGATCATGCGCCGCCACGGCACGCCGATCGGCGGCGGCAAGGCCAAGCCCGCCGTGGCTGCTGCGGGGGCGGCGCCCGCACCCGCGCCGGCACCGGCACCGGCCGAAAGCGGCGGCGGCGGCGGCGGCAAGAAGGGCGGCAAGGCCAAGAAGCGCTGATGGCTGAATACGCGCCGGAAGAGATCGAGGCGGCGCGCAAGCTCTTCGCCGGCCCGTGCGAGTTCGTGGCCGGTGCCGCGTCGCCCCAGTCGATGCTCGCAATCTCATTGCCCGAAGTCGCCTTTGCCGGCCGTTCCAATGTCGGCAAGTCGAGCCTGGTCAACGCGCTGACCGGCCGGCGCACGCTCGCACGCACGTCATCCAACCCGGGCCATACGCGCCAGATCAACTTCTTCGACCTTGCCGGCCGGCTCTTCCTGGTCGATCTGCCGGGTTACGGCTTCGCCCAGGTCTCGCGCTCGATGAAGGAGGCGTGGCAGGACCTGGCCTCGGCCTATTTGCGCGGCCGCCCGACCTTGAAGCGCGTCTGCCTGCTGATCGATTCGCGGCACGGCGTGAAGGAGACCGACCGCGAGACCATGAGGAACCTCGACAAGGCCGCGGTGTCCTATCAGCTCGTGCTGACCAAGTGCGATCAGCTCAAGGCCGCCGACGTACCGCGCGCCGTCGCGGCGGCCGAGGCGGTCGCCCGCAAGCATGGTGCCGCTCATCCCGAGGTGCTGCCGACCAGCAGCGAGACGGGGTTCGGGATTGCGGAGCTGAGGGCGGAGATCGCGGCGGTCGGCCTAGGCTAGCGATAACTGTCATCCCGAGCGTAGCGAGGGACCTTTGCTGTTGCTGTAAAGGTCCCTCGCTACGCTCGGGATGACAGCCGGACTGTCGTGACAACGCTATCGCGTCCCCTGCGGCAAACCCGTCGGCGGAGCTCCCTGCTGCGGCGCCGGCGCGGGCTGCGGCGCGCGCTGCTGCGGCGCCGCCGGGCGTGGCGGGGCCGGGGCGGCATCAGCTTGGGAATAAGGTCGCGCGTCTTGATCTGCTCGGCTTCCTGGAACTTCTTGATCTCTTCCTGGTCGAGGAAGCGGTCCTCGTTGAGGTCGGTCGAGAGGAATTCCTTCAGCGCATAGGCCGTCAGCTCGGGCCGGTCGATGATGCCGTCCTTGTTGGTGTCGATTTCCTGGAACTTGATCAGGACGAGCTTCTTGCGGACGTCGTAGGGCAGCTGGCCCTGCGTCTGCGGGCCGTCGGCCGGGCCGGCGGCCACGAGATATTCCTGCTGGCTGATCTTGCCGTCGTTGTTCTTGTCGAGCTTGTCGGCGTCGCGCATCTGCATGTCGATAAGGTCGTTCAGCGCCATCATCCCCTTGCGGCGCTCCGCCTCCATCTGCTGCCGCTCGGCCTGCTGGCGCTGCGCCATGCGCTGCATGATCAGCCGGATCTCCGGCTCGGTGACCTTGTTGTCACGGTCGGTGTCGTACTGATTGAACTCGGACTGGATCGGCGCCTCGGCCTCGGCGCGCTCGACGAAGCCGCTGCCGTTGAGGTCGAGATTCTGGAAGGCAGACCGGATGCGGTTGCGGCGATCTTCGAGGCTCGGTCCGCCCGGAACGTCGTTCGAATAAGGCGGCTCGGCCAGCTTGAGGAACTCCTCGAGCGAGACCTTGCCATCCTTGTTGGTGTCGAGGTCCTCGAACGACTTCATGCGGTATTTCAGGAAGTCGGCGCGCGCGACCTCGCCCTTCTTGGCGGTGTCGATCTCGACGAACCAGATCGGCAGCGGCACCGGGCCGGCGGACTGGCTGGGGGCCTGGCCCCCGGATTGGCCCCCGGATTGGCCAGTGGTCTGAGCCTGCGCAAGCGCCGGCAGCGCCAGCAGGCACAGCAGAATTATCGCTCTCATCGTCTTCCTCAGCTTCCCGGCGCATTCCTAGAAAAAGACCGGAGGTTGCGCCACCTACCGTCGATGGAAAATCAGCGATCGACCATCTACCGCGCCGATTGTTGCGTCGCCCCACGCCCGGTAGTCTAGTGCGGAAGCATGCCGATCTACATGGAGATATCGCCGCTCCATCGCCTCGTCACGATCGTGGCCCGGGGCACTGTCAGTGGCGAAGAAGTGCGTGGCACGGCGCAAAAGCTGGCCGATGCCCGGGTGCGCCGGTTCGCCAAGATCGTCGAGGTGGCCAGCGGTACTTTCAGCTTCGAGCCGGCAGACATCCTCGCCCTGGCGCAGACGCTACGCGCCGACGCCGATGGCCGCGGACCGATCGCCTTCGTCGTGCGCGACATGAACCAGCCGTTTCCCCGGATGTTCGCCACCCAGACCGCCCATGAGGGGCCGGTCGACCTGTTCAAGAGCCTGCACGACGCCCGCGCCTGGGTCGCCAGGATCCAGAACGCTCCCAAACCTGCCCCGGCCGCTGCCGGCGCGAAGGTCGCGCAAGCGGCGGCCGACGCGTGGGCCGATCCCGACCGCCAGGGAACCGTGATCCGCGGCACGCGCACGCGCGAGTTCACGACCCGGGAACTGGTGCACTAAACCTACGCCGCATCATGAAAGATGATGCCGAGGGTGAAGCGCTCGCCCTCGCGCAGGCTCGACACGCCATGCCGCATGGCCGTGCGGTAGAAGCCGCGGCTTCCCTTCACCGGCCGTTCGTTGACGGCGAAGATCACGGCGTCGCCCTGCTTCAACGGCACGACCTCGCCGCGCGACTGCATGCGCGGCCGCTGCTCGACCAGCATGAACTCGCCGCCGCTGAAGTCCTTGGCCGGATCGCTCAGCAGCACCGTCGCCTGCAGCGGGAACACCAGCTCGCCGTAGAGGTCGCGGTGCAGGCAGTTGTAGTCGCCCGGTCCGTAGCGCAGCAGCAGAGGCGTCGGCCGCTTCTGGCCGCCGGCGTGGCACTGGCGCAGCCAGGCCTGCAGGCTGGGCGGGAAGCGCTTGGCGATGCCGAGCTCGGCGTTCCAGCGGTTGGCCACGGCGGCGAGCTCGGGATAGAGCGCCTGGCGCAGCGCCTCGATCCGCTCGGGCAACGGATACGCGAAATACTGGTATTCGCCCTGGCCGAAGCCGTGCCGCTGCATGACCACATGGCTGCGGAAGCGCGGCTTTTCCGGCCACAAGGCGGCCAGCGCCCGGCACTCGGCCGGGCCGATCAGGCCGGGCGCCACGACGAAGCCGCGCGAGGCCAAAGTGTCGCTGTCTAGCATCTGGATATCCTTGCGCTGCCCGCCCACTTCTTCTATCCGCAGTCCGCTTGATATATGATGCCGTCTTAGCCCTCTCCCGGCCCGGGAGGGGGCTTTTGCCAACTCGGGGTAACGCAGAAATGGCCGAGCCGGTTCAGACCGACAAGGAGCAGAAGCGGCTCATCCGCATGGCCGAGACCATCTCCAAGGCGCTGCCCTACATGCGCCGGCACAACGACGCCACCTTCGTGGTGAAGTACGGCGGCCACGCCATGACCGATCCCAAGCTGGGCGATCTGGTGGCGCGCGACGTCGTGCTGATGAAGCAGGTCGGCATGAACCCCATCGTGGTCCATGGCGGCGGCCCGCAGATCAACAAGATGCTGGAGCGCGTCGGGCTGAAGAGCACCTTCGTGAACGGGCTGCGCGTCACCGATGCCGCGACCATGGAGATCGTCGAGATGGTCCTGGCCGGCTCGATCAACAAGGCGATCGTGGCCGACATCAACGAATGCGGCGGCATCGCCGTCGGCATCTGCGGCAAGGACGGCAACCTGATCCTCGCCCGCAAGGTCACCGAGATGCGCGACCCCAAGACCGGCGAGCTGCTGAAGGTCGACCTCAAGCAGGTCGGCGAGCCCGCCAAGATCAACGTCATGGTGCTCGAGCAGCTGCGCCGCGCCGACGTCATCCCCGTGGTGGCGCCGATCGGCTTCGGCGTCGACGACGAGCTCACCTACAACATCAATGCCGACACCTCGGCCGGCGCCATCGCCGGCGCCATGCGCGCCAAGCGTCTGCTGTTCCTGACCGACGTGCCGGGCGTCCTCGACAAGGACGGCCAGCTCATCTCGGAAATGACGGTGGAGCGGGCGCGTTCGCTGATCTCCGATGGCACCATCTCGGGCGGCATGATCCCCAAGGTCGAGAACTGCATCGACGCGGTGAACTCAGGCGTCGAGGCGGCCACCATCCTGGACGGGCGCGTGCCCCATGCCCTGCTGCTGGAGGTCTTCACCGAGGCCGGCCTCGGCACCATGGTCAGGCGCACCTGACGGCCTTGAATCGCCTGATTTCGCTGCATATTTAGGCACCCATGGCTCTCCTGCCCATCCTCACGGCGCCCGATCCGCGCCTCAAGAAGAAGTCCAAGCCGGTCGAGACGGTCGACGAGGGCGTGCGCCGGCTGATGGACGACATGCTGGAGACGATGTACGCCGCGCCCGGCATTGGGCTGGCAGCGCCGCAGGTCGGCGAGCTCCGGCGCGTGATCGTGCTCGACATCGACCGCGAGGACGTCAAGACCGGCCCGCTGTTCATGGCCAACCCAGAGATCGTCGAGGCCTCGGACGAGGATGTGACCTACGAGGAAGGCTGCCTGTCGGTGCCCGACCACTATTCCGACGTGGCGCGCCCGGCCAAGGTGACGGTCCGGTTTCTCGACCGCGACGGCAAGCAGCAGGACATGCCGTGCGAGGGCCTTTTGGCGACCTGCGTGCAGCACGAGATCGACCATCTCGACGGCGTGCTGTTCATCGACCACATCTCCGCGCTCAAGCGCAACATGATCCTGCGCAAGCTGCTGAAGGCCCGAAAGGAGAAGGAGCGCGACGAGGCCGAGGGCAAGCCGCCAAGGACAAGGCGAAGGACGCCGAGCACGCGCTTTAGTCTTCCGGACCGCCGGCTTCCAGCCGGCTCATGTGGAGCGCGGACCTCCAGGTCCGCATCATGATCAAGCGCGCATGTGAATGTGCGTGAGCGGACCTGGAGGTCCGCGCTCCGAAGAGCATGAGCCGGCTGGAAGCCGGCGGTCCGGAAGACTACTGAGCCGCGATCTTTGATGCAGCAGGCGCGAAGGCCTGCTCCATCTCGCGGCGGAGCTTCACGGCCGTGAGGCTCTCATCCATTGCCACGTCGGCGTAGGTCAGCGACTGGCCGGCCTTGATCGGCTTCAGGAGCTTGACGTTGTGCGCCAGGCCGAGCGGCAGGCTGCCCAGCCCGGTCGACTTCTCGGCCGGGAAGAGCTTGCCGTAGACCGTATAGCCGCCCTCGCCGTCCAGCATCTCGCCGGGCTTGAGGTCGCGCTTGGCGGTGGCGATGACGTCGGCGTGGAAGCCGATCGGGCAGCCGGTCGGTTCCTTGCGCAGGCCGATCGAGGCGACCGACATGCCGACTTCCAGGCCGATCAGGTGCCAGCGCTTGTACATCACGGAGTAGCGGCCCGACGGATCGGTGCAGAGCATGTACTCCTCGAAGCAGTTCTTCTGGTACTCGGTCGCCGCCTCGAACACGACCCACACGCCCTTGCGGATCTCGTAGGGAATGGCGCGGCCGTCGCGCTCCAGCGAGCTCGCGACCTCGACCTGGCCCTTGTGATGGAGCTGGCCGCCCTCGGACGCCGGCCGCATGACGAAGGGCAGGTCCTCGACCGCGCAGGGCGGGAAGGCAAGCCCGTCCGGCGCCGGCGTCAGGCCGGTGGCGTTGGCCACCGCCGTGCTCTCGATGGCGGGCTTGGAGCCGTCGAGGAAGGAGTTGAACATCTTGGGGTTCAGCCCGCCGCGCTTGGCCTGCTCCTCGTTCAGCCCCCAGTACTTCCACACCGTCTCGGGCGTCGACTGCGCGTAGTGCGGCAGCCACTTGTGGCCGCGGCCCGCCGCCGTCACCTCGAAGCCGGAGGTGCGCGCCCAGTCCACGAGCTCGCAGATCAGCGCCGGCTGATCGCCATAGGCCAGGCTATAGATCACGCCGGCGGCCGCGGCGCGCTGGGCCAACAGCGGGCCGCAGAACGCGTCGGCCTCGACCGTCACCATGACCACGCTCTTGCCGTTCCTAAAAGCTTCCAGCGCGTGATCGACCGCGGCGATGGGATCGCCGGTCGATTCGACGATGATGTCGATGTCGGGCTGGCTCACTAGGGCGCGCCAATCGTCGGTGAGATGGGTGCTGCCGTGCTTGCGGGCCTCGGCGAACGAGCTCGCCCCCGTCACCTCGGGTTTCCAGCCGAGCCGCGCCAGGTTCTCACGCGCACGGGGAGGCGAGAGGTCGGCGATGCCCAGCAGATGGATGCCGGGCGTTGTCGGAATCTGTGACAGATACATGGAGCCGAACTTGCCGGCGCCGATCACGCCAATGCGCAGCGGCTTGTTCTCGGCCGCGCGCGCTAAAAGCATGCGATGGAGACTCATACTTTCCTCCCGAAACCCTGATTATTCCGCGGCGGCCTTGCGTTGCGCCGCGCGCATCACCGCGTCGTCCTCCCACGCATCGATCGGCGTGAAGTCGCGATGGGCGATGTATTCCGGCCGCTTGAAGCGGCGGATGGCGTTGGAGACCGCGTTGTAGGTCACGTAGATGATCTGGCGGTCCCACGGAGACATGTTGGGCGGGCTGCCATGCACCAGCGTGCCGTGGAAGAAGATCGCCGAGCCCGGCCCGCCCTTGGGCGCCACGATGCCGCCCTGCTCGACCAGCTTGGCGATGGTGTCGTTGTCGATCACCCACAGCGGGTACGACGTCGTCGTGAGGTCGTGCTTGGCCTCGATCGCGCCCCTCTTGTGGCTGCGCGGGATGAACCACAGCGGGCCGTTGAACTCGTTCACGTCGTCCATGAACACCGCGAGGTTCATGGCGCGCGCCTCGGGCATGTCGTCGTCGGCCTTCCAGGTGCCGTAGTCCTGGTGCCACTGCCAGACGTCGCCGTCGAAGGCGGCCTTTCCGTTGATCTTGAACTGATGGATGTAGGTCTTGTCCTTCAAGAGCTGCTCGGCCGGCTCGACGAAGCTCGGATGATGGATCAGCGCCTCGAACACCGGATGCCAGGTGTGTACGGCGAAGGCGGTGCGCACCACGTCGCCGGTCTTCTCGCGCACGTTCTCCTCGCGGCGCTGGGCGAAGACCTCGGGCACCGAGGCCTTGAGGATCGCCGTCTCCTCGGCCGAGAAATAGTTGGGAAAGAACAGGTAGCCCTGCTCGTCGAAGCGCTTCAGTTGCTCAGAGGTGAGCTTCATGGCGTTCCTCCTGGCTTGTTGTGGCGCGGCGATCAGGCCGCGCGGGAGATCACGGCTTTCAGGCGTCCGGTGAGGATGTCGGCCATCTGCTCGGCGTGGCCGCGGCAGAGCTCCTCGGCCTCAGCGACCTGGCCGGCCTCGAGCGCGCGCAGGATGCCTTCGTGCTCGTCCCACACGCTGACGCGCAGGTCGCCTTCGCTGAGCGCGGCGGCCATGACGCGGCGCAGATGCTGCCAGTGCGGCTGGGCGGTCTCGCCGATCAGCGGATTGCCCGACGCCTCGTAGATGAAGAGATGGAAATCGATGTCGGCCTCGATGACCGACGGCACATGACCGGTCGCCACGGCGCGCCGTCCGACCTCGAGCAGGCTGCGGCCACGCTGCACCAGGTGCGGCGTGTAATTGGCGGCCGCCAGCCGCGCCGCCGCGCCATCGAGGGCGCCGCGCACGACGTAGAGATTGCGCGCCGACTGGACGTCGAGCGGCGCCACGCAGACGCCCTTGCGGCCGGCGTCGATCAGGAAGCCCTCGCGCCGCAGCAGCATCATGGCCTGCAAAACCGGCTGGCGGCTGACGCCGAACTGGTTGGCCAGCTCCTCCTGGGTGATGCGGGCGCCGGATTTCAGTTCACCGGAGCAGATGGCGTTCAGAACGGCGTCGTGGACACGTTCGCTGAGATCGGGTTCGGGCAAAAATGGGCGCATGTTCTGTATACAGAACACAGAGGAGCGGGAGTCAACCGCCTAGCGGGCTTTCAGACCTTTTGACGCCATCACTGCCTTGGCGCGGTCTGGGTAGTCGGTGATCAGGCCGTCAACTTTGAGATCGATCAGCGTCGTCATCTCGGCCGGATTGTTCACGGTCCATGGAACAACTTTCAAGCCAAGTGCCTGGGCTTCCTTCACATTCCCGGCCGTGACGTTGCGCCAGAACGGCGACCAGACGGCACAGCCCGCCGCTTTGGCGAGCTTCGGCAATGAGCCGTCATGGGCCTTGAGGTCGAGCCCGCCGAGCCAGGGCGACGGCTGGGCGCTCGCCCGGCCGACCGTGTCGAAGCTGTTGCTCTCGATCGAGAGGCAGCCCGTCGCGATCTCGGGCGCCAGCCGGCGCGCGGCGAGCAGGCCGCGCCAGTCGAACGACTGGATGGTGCTGCGCGCCCCGGCCTTGCCCTTGCGGATCGCCGCCACGGCGAGCTCGGCGAAACGCTGGGGATCGAGGGCGAGGTCGGGCTTGTTGGGGTTGGTCTTGATCTCGATGTTGAAGCGCACGTCCGGTCCGGCCATGGCGAAGAACTCTTCGACGGTCGGGAAACGCTCGCCGTCGACCGGCTTCTGCTCGGGATATTGCTGGGCGTATTTGCTCGCCGGATTGAGCCGGCCGATGTCGTAGCGCTTGAGCTCGGCCAGGGTGAGCGTGCGGATGGCCGGCCCGGCGGTGGCGATCCACTGGCCACCGAGCCGCGTCAGGTCGGGATTGAGCAGGGGATCGTGGCTGATCACCACGACCTCGTCCTTGGTGACGGCAAGGTCGGTCTCGAGCGTCGTGACGCCGAGGTCCAGCGCGGTGCGGAAGCCGGCCAGCGTGTTCTCGGGCGCCAGGCCGCGCGCGCCGCGATGACCCTGCAGGTCGAACGCCGCCGCCGGAAGGCTAAGCGCCCAGATTGCGCAGGCGAGCGATGCGATCGGCAACGTCGGGATGCGTGGCCAGCAGCGCCGAGCTCTTGGCCGTGAAGGTCTGCACTGGATTGACGATGAAGAGATGCTGCGTGGCACGACTCACTCCGGGAAAGGGCTCGGCCTTCTCGGCGAGCTTGCCCAGCGCCGAGATCAGTCCGCTGGGGTTGCGCGTGAACCGCACCGACGTGGCGTCGGCAAGATACTCGCGCTGGCGCGACACCGCCATCTGCACGAACTTGGCGGCGATCGGCGCCAGGATGGCGACGACGATCAGCAGGATGATCAGGATGACGGCCCCGCCGCCCTTCTTGTCGCTGCTCGAGCTGCGACCGCCACGGCCCCAGGCCAGGCTGCGCAGCAGCATGTCGCAGACCAGCGCGATCAGCCCGACCGTGACGCCGACCACCACCATGTAGCGCGTGTCGAGGTTGGCGAGATGGGACATCTCGTGCGCCACCACGCCCTGCAGCTCGTCGCGGCTGAGCGAATTCAGGAGCCCGCGCGTCACGGCGATGGTGCCGCTGCCCGGCTTGCTGCCGGTGGCGAAGGCGTTCAGCGCGTCGGTCTCCAGCACCATGACCTTGGGCATGGGCACGCCGGCTGCGATCGCCATCTCCTCGACCACGTTGTAGAGCTGCGGCGCGTCGGCCTTGTCGATCTGCTTGGCGCTGGCCATGGCCAGCACCATCTTGTCGCCGAAGGCGAGCGAGACGGCGCTCCAGCCGACGCTGACCGCGGCCATCAGGCCGGCCGCCGCCACGCCCGCCTTGCTCCAAACCGACACGGTGCTGGACGCCTCGCTTTCGAGCAGCCAGCCGATCACGTAGCCGACCAGCGCGGCCAGCGCTGTCAGGACGACCAGCAGCACCAGCGTGTTGCGCCGGTTGACGTTCTGCGCCGTGACGAAGTCGGTGGTGGCGGCCATGCGTCAGCGCAGCGCGACCTTGGGCACCTCGCGCTCGGTCTCCGGCATGCTGAAGAGCTCGATCGGGCCGAAGCCCAGCGAGGCCGACGCCAACACGGCGGGGAAGCTCTGGCGTCGGTTGTTATAGGCATTGACCGAGTCGTTGTAGAACTGGCGCGCAAAGGCGATCTTGTTCTCGGTCGTGGTCAGCTCTTCCTGCAGCTGCTTGACGTTGTCGTTGGCCTTGAGCTGCGGATAGGACTCGACCAGGGCGAAGAGGCCGCGCGTCGCCTGGCTGAGCGCCGCTTCGGCGACGCCGGCCTGGGCGGGACCGGTCGCAGCGACGGCGGCGTTGCGCGCCTGGACCACCTTGGTGAGCGTCTCCTGCTCATAGCCCATGGCGTCCTTCACGACCTGCACCAGGTTGGGAATCAGGTCGTGCCGGCGCTTGAGCTGCACGTCGATCTGGCTCCACGCGGTCTGCGCCTGATTGCGGCCGCTCACCAGCCCGTTGTAGACGGCGATCGCCCACAGGCCGATCACCACGAGAACGCCGACGACAATCCAGAAACTCATGAAGGCCTCCTTGCCGCAATCTGCAGTTTAGTCATGATTGTGGCCCTATCGGGAGGACTAATCATGGACGCGACAGCCCTACTGAAGGAATTCTGCTCGGCCGTCGAACGCCGCGACGGCAAGGCCTTCGCCCGCCTGTTCACCGAGGACGGCGTCTATCACGACGTGTTTTATGGCGACTTCAAGGGCCATCAGAAGATCGCCGAGATGATCGACGACTGGTTCCATCGCACCGCCCGCGACTTCCGCTGGGACATGCACCGGCCGGTGAGCGACGGCCGGATGCTCTACGCCTACTACACGTTCAGCTACGTCTCGCTGCTGCCCGAGGCCAACGGCAAGCGCGTCGGCTTCGAGGGTGTGTCGATGATGCGCCTCAAGGACGGCAAGATCGCCGACTACAGCGAGGTCGCCAATGTCGGGCCGGCCTTCGTCGAGCTTGGCTTCGCGCCCGAGCGCACGTCCAAGATCCTGGCCAAGGAAGGCGCCCACCTGAAGAAGCAGGCCGAGTTCAAGCGACACGTCTCATAGTCTTCCGGACTGCCGGCCTCCGGCCGGCTCATGCTCATGTTCTTCCGGACCACGCGCTGGGTCGCGTCTGACGCGACCTTCCTCGCGCGCTCAAGATTGCAGGGACCGACCGCTGTCAGCTTGGCCCGACGAATAAAACGGTGCCGGGTGGTGCTGACTCAATCGCCACCATCAAGTCGGGGATCAGCGGCTTCAGATCGGCAAGTCGGTTCGTGTGCGCACGGAGCACGATGACGGCAATCGAAAGGCCTTCCAGATTTTGCTGGAAGGCCAAATTTCGGTCGACTGTGACGAAGACATCGAACTGCTGCGATGCAAGAGCAAGCAACGCTCCGTTCTTGATCGTTGTCCAACCCATTTTGCGGGCGGTATTCACTTCGTGCCCGACGATCTCATGCATCAAGCGCCAATCGACACATTCGTCGAGAAACACTTTCACGAGACGGATTCGACCATCCGGTCCTTCGCTTCCTCAAGGAAAGCGATCACCTGCTCACGCGTTACCGACGGAAATCCGGCGAGGAAATCGTCGATCAACTCCCCTGCCTCCAGATAGTCGAGCAGCGTTTGCACGGGAACCCTTGTCCCGTAGAAAACCGCAGCGCCGCCCATTACGTCCGGCGCGCGCGATATGACTGGCTGACCCATGGTCACAGCCTACCCCTCGTCTGCCAGGGGCCGCAACCGAGCTGGACGTGGCTGGAGGGCGACAAGCCCAGCCGCAGTGCGCCGACGGCGCGGGATAGCCCTATGGACTACGACTGTCCTGGTCTCGGCGGTTACGGTGACGGCTTCGCGCCCGGCTCCACGTCCTATTCGTCACCCTATGACCTGCCGTTTGTCGAAAGGCCAAGCGATCAAGACGTCGGCGCATTCGACGGCTTGCTGACCTTGGCCGAGACCTTGTCGCCGTCGTCCACGCTGAACGTGTTGTGGATGCACGGCATGTGTACGCACCGGTCGGATTGGATAGACGAGCGGCTGAAAAAGCTTGCAGCGGCGCTTGGCGGCGCGCCCAAGACTGTGAGCGTGCGTCCTGTCGGACGCCACGGCGCCTCGTTGCGCACCGAGCGGATTGTGGTCCGCTCAGCGACGATCGACGTGATGTTCTTGAGCTGGTCGCCGATTACCAGCCCTTCCAAGGCGGCTTGAGCTATGACCACTCCGTCGAGCGCGGGGGGAATTTCCGTATGCCCGGGCTTTCTCAATCGCGAGCTGAAGCACGGGCTGATCAACGACTGCATGACCGATGTCGTGGTCTATGGCGGACCCAATGGTGCCGCCATTCGCCTGGCCGCGGAGGAGGCGTTGTGCAACGCCCTTGGCGGCAGCTATGCGAGCACCGACTGCAGCGTGCCGCACGGCGAGGCGCCGGGGGCGCTGGCGTTCATCGCCGAGAGCCTGGGCAGCAAGCTGCTCTTCGACGCGGTGCTCGAAGTCTGGGCTGACGCCGAGAACGGCGGGGACAAGGCGATGTTCGAGCGGGTGGCGAAAGGCCTGGCCGGCACCCGCATGATCTACCTGATGGCCAACCAGCTGCCGTTGCTCGATGTTGCAGGCCCGGACATCGGATTGTGAACGGAGCGCCCGGGCCGCAACGCCCCACGAGCGGCAGCATCGCCCGCGACGTCTTCGATCTGTTGTCACGGGCTGGACGCCGTCGGGACGCGCCGATGACCGTGGTCGCGTTCTCCGATCCGAACGATCTCCTCAGCTATCGGGTCGCTCCGAGCCATCTCGCCGGGAGCCTGCGCGTGTTCCGCATCGTCAATGTGATCGTGTCCAACGACACGACGTGCTTCAACGACGTCGAGCGTCCCGGCAAGGCTCATTGCGGCTACGCCCGCAATCCCATGTGCTGAGCATGATTGTGCCGGGATATCAGGCCGGGAAACCGTCGCCCGCGATCGCGGCCCTGTCGGGCGCCTGCCCGGATTTCATCAGCATGCCCGACAGCCGACTGTGAACGATCACCCGTTGTAGGCCCGGCTCCCGGAATCGCGCAGCCACAGCCGCACCAGCAGGCGCTTGCGCTCGGGCTCGGGCCAGTCGCGGAACGCCGTGCGCTTGTGGCCGATCGCGCGGTTGTCGATGATCTGCATCTGGCCCGGCTGGAACTGGAAGCGGGCCGACATGCCGGGCTCGTTCAGGATGGCCTCGAAGGCCTGCAGCGCCGCCGCGCCCTGGCGGTCGAGCGGCTCGCCGGCGAGCTTCTGGCCATTCTTCACCTGGAAATGCGACAGGCGGGCGATCAGCCGGCCGTCCCTGTCCTCGAGCATCGAATGATGGGTCGTCATGACGTCATCCGGCGCATGCTCGCGCTGGCGGTCGAAGTAGAAGGGTTGGTAGAGCCGCGGCAGCAGCTCGGGATGGCGCTTGCGCATCTCCTCGTGCGCCGTGGCGAAGCTCACGATGCCGCTCACCCCGCCTTCCATCGCCGTGCGCAGGCACATCAGTCCGACATAATGCGGCGGCACGTTGTTGTAGCTGTTGTCGGTATGGAAGTTCTGCTCGGCATTGGTGATGTCGGGCCGGACCCCGTTGCCGGGCGGGCGGCCGAGGTCGGTGACGTCGTAGATCGAGGTGCCGTCCCACTTCTGCGCCACCGGCCGCGCCACCAGCGACGCCAGCAGCCACCACACCGCCCGTGCGCCGTCTGCGGGCCAGCGCTCGACCGGCAGGCGGTCGACAATGGCGAAACCCGGCCCGTCGTCGATGGTGCGCTTGACCTCGCGCATGAAGGCGCGCGAGGCGTCGAGATCGAAATCGTCCGGCCGCAGCAACAGCAGCGGCAGGGGATCGCGGTCGAGCGCCGCGACAACGCCGTCCAGTTCTTGTCCGACCTCGGCCGGCAGCGCGATGCATCCGGCGTCGGCGGGCAGTGTGTCGCCGCGCCACAGCAGCCGTTGCGGGAGCGCCTGGCCGATCATCGCGTCAGTCGCGCAACAGCTCGTTGATGGACGTCTTGGAGCGCGTGCGCTCGTCGACCGTCTTCACGATCACCGCGCAGTAGGTCGAGGGTCGGTCGGGGCCGCCACCGATGTTGCCAGGCACCACGACCGAATAGGCCGGCACCTTGCCGACATGGATCTGGCCGGTGGCGCGGTCGACCACCTTGGTGGTGGACGAGATGAACACGCCCATCGACAGCACCGCGCCGGTGCCGACGATCACGCCCTCGACGACCTCCGAGCGCGCGCCGATGAAGCAGTTGTCCTCGATGATCACCGGGTTGGCCTGCAAGGGCTCGAGCACGCCGCCGATGCCGACGCCACCCGACAGGTGGCAGTTCTTGCCGATCTGGGCGCACGAGCCGACGGTCGCCCAGGTGTCGACCATGGTGCCGCTGTCGACATAGGCGCCGAGATTGATGAACGAGGGCATGACCACGACCGACGGCGCCACGTAGGAGCCGCGGCGGATCACCGAGCCCGGCACCGAGCGGAAGTTCGCCTTGGCAAAGCGCTTGGCGTCCCAGCCGGTGGTCTTGAGCGGCACCTTGTCGAACCACGGGGCCGCGCCCAGGCCCGGGAACGCCGCACCGCCGTCCATCGGCACGGAATCATAGAGCCGGAAGGAGAGCAGCACGGCCTTCTTCAGCCACTGGTTGACGACCCATTCGCCGCCAACTTTCTCTGCGGTACGGAAGCTGCCGTCGTCGAGGCCGGCGATCGCGGCCTCGATGGCGTCGCGCACTGGCCCCTTGGTGGCGCTGTTGATGCCGTCGCGCTTCTCCCAGGCCGCGTCGACGGCGGCCTCAAGCTGCTTGCTCATCGTTTACCTCGAAAATTCCGCCGGACCATAGCGTTGGGAGGCAGGGAGTCGAATGTTCGGGCTATGCTGGCGCCATGGCCTACAAGATCCCCGAATCGGTGCTGGTGGTGGTCCATACGCGCCAGCTGGAGGTGCTGCTGCTGCAGCGCGCCGACGGCGGCTCGTGGGCTGAGTGGGGCGCTTGGCAGTCGGTGACCGGCTCGCGCGAGCCGGACGATCCCGATCTCGAGGCGACGGCGCGGCGCGAGCTCCTGGAGGAGACCGGGCTCACGGTCGGCACGCTCACCGACTGGGGCCACGTCAACCGCTACGAGATCTGGCCGCAGTGGCGCGCCAGGTACGCGCCCGACGTCACGCACAACACCGAGCACGTGTTCGGCTTCCTGGTCGACAGCGCCACCGTCGCCACCCTCGATCCGGCCGAGCACACGGCCCAGCTCTGGCTGCCGTGGCAGGAGGCCATGGAGAGGACCTTTTCGCCCACAAATCGCGAAGCGATCAGCCAATTGCCGCGGCGGGTTCTCGGGCATACTGGCCCGGCATGACCAAAACCAAGGAAGCCTCCAAGCTCGGCCAGTACAGCTGGGCGCTCTTCGACTGGGCCAACCAGCCCTTCTTCACCGTCATCACCACCTTCATCTTCAGCCAGTACTTCGCCAACGTCATGATCGGCGACCCGATCAAGGGCCAGGCCGAATGGGCCTTCACGCAATCGACCTCGGGCATCATCATCGCGCGTGCTGAGCCCCTTCCTCGGCGCCATGGCCGACGCCGGCGGCCGCCGCAAACCCTACATCTTCTTCTTCCAGTGCCTGGTCGCGATCGGCTGCTGCACGCTGTGGTGGGCCTACCCGAATCGGCCCGACCTCGTGTCGCTGATCAGCTGGGCGGTCGTGGTGGCGACCATCGGCGCGGAGATGTCGATCGTGTTCAACAACTCGCTGCTGCCCACCATCGTGCGGCCCGAGCGCATGGGCCGGCTGAGCGGCTTCGGCTGGGGCCTGGGCTACTGCGGCGGCCTTTTGGCGCTGTTCGCCGTGCTGATCGTGAGCCGCCCCTCGATGTTCGGCCTGGCGGCCAACGACCAGCCGCTGTTCGGGCTCGATCCCGAGACCTACACGGTCGAACGCCTGGTCGGCCCGGCGTCGGTGGTGTGGCTGGCGCTGTTCGTGATTCCGATGTTCCTGTTCACGCCTGACGGCAACCAGCAGCGGCGCCTGTCGCTCGTCGACGCGGCGAAAGACGGCGGGCGGGCGCTGCTGCACACCGTGGTGAAGCTCCGCCATTACCGCAACGCGCTGCTCTATCTGCTCGCCTTCATGCTCTACAACGACGGCCTCGCCGCCATCATCGCCTTCGGCGGCATCTATGCCGCGGCGATCTTCGGATGGGACACCGTGACCATCGGCATCTTCGGCATCATCGTCACGATCTTCGCCATTCCCGGCGCCTTTCTGGGCGGGTGGGTCGACGACCGCATCGGCAGCAAGCGGACGGTGCAGCTTGCCGTGTTGGGCGTGATCATCGCGACCATCGGCATCGTCAGCCTGAGCAAGCAAGGCGTGTTCTTCTTCGTGTCGGCACCGGAGCTGTCGGCGACGCGCAGCCTGTTCGGCTCGCTGCAGGAGCAGGTGTTCATGGGCTTCGCGCTGCTCCTGGGTTTCTGCATGGGGCCGATGCAGGCGGCGAGCCGCACCATGATCGGCCGGCTGGCGCCCGAGGGCATGGCCGGCGAGTTCTTCGGCCTGTTCGCCCTGTCGGGGCGGGCCACCGCCTGGATGGCGCCGCTCGCCATCGGCATCGTCACCACGGCGACGCAATCCAATCGCCTCGGCGTGGCGTGCGTGCTGTTCTTCCTGGTGCTAGGCTTCGTGCTGCTGCTGGGCGTGCGCGAGGAGCGCACCGAAGCCCGAGGAGGGACCGCATGATCACCGCCATCGTGAACTTCAAGCTTCCCGCCGACATCGACGCCAGGAAGGCCGCCGAGCTGTTCAAGGGCTCGGCGCCCAAGTACCGCGGCATGAAGGGCCTGGTGCGCAAGTACTACCTGTTCGACGGCAAGAGCCGCATCGGCGGCGGCGTCTATCTCTGGAAGACCCGCGCCGACGCCGAGGCGGTCTACACGCCGCAATGGCAGGACTACATCGCCGACCGCTATGGCGCGCGCGCCCGACATCCGCTACTTCGAGACGGCCGTCGTGGTCGACAACGAGAGCGACAAGATCCTGGCCGACGCGGCGTAGCGCACGTCAACCCCGGGCTGTCTCAGGTCCGATGATCGCCGACACCTCGGTCACGAGATCGGCGGGGAAACCGCCTTCGCGCGCGTGGCGCCGGATGACGTCGGCGCTCTCGGCTTCGTGGATGCAGTAGAACTTGTCGCCCGCCACATAGCTCGTGACCCATATGTAGGGCACGCCGAGCCCGGCCACGACATCACATGACTTCGCCGAGATGCCCTTCAGCTCGTCCTGGGTGAGCTTGTCGGCCCCCGGAATGTTCCGCTCGATGACGAATGTTGGCATTGTCGCTCCTTGTCCTTGGTCGAACGCCGACAAATTGCGCGTCGGCCGTTGGACGCGGCGTTGGACGTCGCAGGATCCGTTTGTGCGACGGTCCCACGTCTCGTCCAACGCCCGTCGCGGAGCGTGGTGGAATGCAGAGGCAAGTCCGGCTGCTGGGAACTCCGGCCATCGTCGACGATGAAGGCCGCTGCCAGCCCGTGCGCGGCCATCAGGCCTGGGCGCTGCTGGCGCGCATCGTCCTCGCCCGGCGGCCGCTCAGCCGGCAAAAGCTCGCTGCCGAGCTGTTCCCGGAAAGCGTCGATCCATTGGGTGCCGTGCGCTGGGGCCTCGCGGCGCTGCGCAAGGCGTTGAACGCGTCGGATTGCCTGGTCGGCGATCCGGTCGAGCCGAGGTTTCCATCCGGCACCGAGATCGACCTCCGGCAGCTCGAGCTGGAGACGTTCGACGTCGGGCAAGCGGGCGATCTGCTCGAAGGGATGGAGCCTCAATGCAGCCCCGAATTCTCGGTCTGGCTGCTGGCCGAGAGGGCACGCATCCGTTCGACCATCGACGGCAGGATCCGCCGCGAGGTCATGCGCGCCCTGGCAGTCGACGATCAGGCGCGCGCGCTGCGGCTGTCCGAACTCGCCGTTCGGCGAGACATCTACAACGAAGGCGCCCACGTGCTGCTGGTCAAGAGTCTTGCCGCATCGGGCAATGTCGATGCCGCACTCGCCCATGTCGAGGCCACCGAGCGACTGTTCAAGGATGAGCTTGGCGTCGGGCCCTCGGCCGCGCTGCGCAGCGCGGCGCGGCGCACGGTGGTCTCGCCGCCCGCCGGCGTGTCGCCCCAGGCGCATGTCAGGTCGCTCATGAGATCGGGTCTGGCGGCATTGGCGGCCGGCGCCGCCGATGCCGGCATCGAGAATCTCCGCCATGCCGTTGCCGAGGCGGAGAGGACTTCCGACCGTCATCTGCTGGCCGTGACCACCCTGGAGCTCGGCAAGGGGCTGGTCCATTCCGTCCGCGGCTTCGACGACGAAGGCGCGATCCTTCTGCGGCGATGCACCGAGCTTGCAAGCGCGCAGGGCTACGCCGAGGTCGCTGCCGCAGGCTTTCGCGAGCTCGGCTACGTCGAGGCGCTGGCCGGCCGGCGCCCGTCGGCCGCCGACTATCTTCGGGCCGCCCTCGAGGTCGCGCGGGCGCCCGACGAGCTTGCCGCCATTCATGCCTTCATCGGCTTCAACCTCGTCGATTGGGGCAAGGCCGAGGACGGGCTGGGGCATTACGCGATCGCGCTCGACAAGGCGCGCACGGCGGGAGACCGGCAGCGCGAGATCTGGTCGCTGGGGCTGGGCGCGCGAGCCCAGCTCGTCGTCGGCGATCTCGACGTCGCCGACCGCTGGCTGCGCGACTGCCTGCGGCTGGTCGACGAGCAGCAGTGGGTGGCGTTCCGTCCCTGGCCGGTCGCGCTGCTGGGCGAAGCCGCGATCCGCCGCCAGGAGAAGGTGGCGACGCAGCGTTCCAGCCTGGAGGAGGCTTTCGCGCTGAGCTGCCAGCTCCGCGATCCGTGCTGGGAAGGCGCGGTCGCCCGTTCGCTGGCGCTCGGCTTTGCGGCCGACGGCGATCTTGCGATGGCGCTCGACTGGGTCGATGACGCGCGCCGGCGATGCGTGCGCGAGACCGATCTGTACGCCGCCCTCGAGGTCGAGATCGTGGCCAGCAAGGTCGAGATCATGCGCACGCTCGGACGAACCGACGAGGCGATGGTCCTCGCGCGGGAATGGCTGTCGCTCGCGGCACGGACCCACATGGACGCCCACGCCGCACGCGCTGCCGCCTTGCTGGCCGTTTAGAGAAACCGTCGTCGGAGCGGCGGCGTAGCGTCGGGTCGCCTACTGCTTGACGATCTCGACCCGCCGGTTCTTGGCTCGTCCCGCCTCGTCGTCGTTTGCCGCGACGGGAGCAATCAGGCCGGCGCCCACGGGTTTCAGCCGGTCCGCCGAGATGCCGTGGCTCTGGATGAGCTGATCGACCACTGATTTGGCGCGGCGCTGCGAGAGGCTCATGTTGTAGTCGAAGCCGCCCGCATTGTCGGTATGTCCGACGATATAGACCTTGAGGTCGGGCTGGGCCTTCAGCAGCTTGCCGATCTCGGCGAGCGACGGCGCCGATTCCTGCTTGAGGTCTGCCTTGTCGGTGTCGAAGTAGAGCCCGTAGAGCGCGACCCGCCCGGTCGCCGCGATGTCCTTGGCCATCGTCGCCGCATCGACCGTCACCATCTTTGCTTCCATCGGCTTCGCCTCGACGACGTCGAGCAGGACTGCGACGCGGTCGTTGGACTCCGCGAAGCCGCCGCGTTCCACGGCGACGTACAGCGAGACCGAGACCTCGCCTTCCGGGCGCGACAGGGTAGCGGCGAGGTAGCGCGGTTCGGCCGGGACGTTGAACGCGGCCTTGGACAGTTCGCTGTTCTGCAACCTGCGGGTCGGCGGATAGAGAACCCGGTACATTTCCGTGCCGTAGGAAGACTCGCATTCCTCTGCGCCCGAGCATTTGAAGAGGACGGTGAAGCCTTTGGCGGCGAGGTCGGCCTCATAGTTGCGGAACACCTCCAGCGAGCTTCGCTGCGGTGGCGCGAGGTAGAGCAGCCGGGTGTGTCGGCCTTCCACCTCCCGCACGGCGTCGTACGCTGCATATCCGCCTTCGCTCTTGAGCTTGCCGAGGAGGAGCTTGAACGAATCGAACGCCCGGCTGTCGTAACCGATGAGGCGCGATCCCTCGTAGCGCTTGATGAGGGGGAAGTCCTTGGCGCCCGGGACTTCCTGTTGGGCCGCAGCGACCGCCGACCATAGCAGGGTTGCAGCGAGAGCGATGGTCCGGCAGCCGCGAAGCGCGCTCTCAGCATAAGACATGCGATCCTCCAAGGTCGACGCGGTGCCGGCGACCATCTGCTCCATGAAACCATGCTCAAACGTCGCACGCCTGTGGGAAATGTCACAGCCCGAGCCGCACAAGCGCGCTAATGCGGCCTTGTCGATGCCGAAATCCGGGGAGAGACCACTCCTGCCCTCATTCGTGGAGATGTCGTCCGATGCGCCGCGCATTCGTATTGCTTGTGCTGTTCCTCACCGCCTGTGAAGGGAGCTTCATCCGAGTTGAGGATCCCGGCCGCAAGGTCGCGATCAACAAGAGCTACGAGGCGCGGGACACCTGCCTGAAGCACAAGGCCGCCGATGGGATGGCCAGCGCCGATCCTGCCGAGCTGGCTTCGACCGCCGCGCTCGCCTGCCAGAGCGAAACCGACCGGCTGATCACGGCCGCAAACCCCGACGGTGACAGCAAGGTGACGGCATCGATCCGGCATGACACCGAGTTCCGCGCTTTGAAGTATGTTCTGCAGGCCCGCGGGCTGGCTGCCCCAGCAAGCCGCGAATGATCGCCGTCGTTAGCCCGACGTCGTCTTTCCCTTGAACAGGCAGAGATCGTTGACCACGGACACTCCGGCGTGCGCGCCTTGTCGCGCGCCGCATGACGCTTCCTTCGGGTCGATCGTCCATTGCCAGGTTTCCGTCCGGCCGGACCGCTTCACTACCTCTTCGCCTTCGTTGAACGTTCGGAAGATGACGCCGCCGTGAACTTTCCACACAGGTCTTGTCGCAACCTTACTGACGGCTGGCGTCGTCACTATCCTGGTCGGCGTTCACCGTCGACGCCAGCCGCGGTCGAAACTCCCGATCGAATGCTGCCCGCAGCGCCTTTGGCGTGGTCCTCGAACCGCTAGGGCGCCGACGCAGGCGTAGAGCTTTCAGTATGGCTTTTTTGGCTCGTCGTCTTCTATCCATAGCGCTGCCGGTGCGCCAGACAGCCGAAGTAATTGGCGCACGACACCGGTCTTCTCGTCATCGGTCATATCGACTGTAGTCAGGATGACGACTTCACCTGTCGTGAGGTTCTTAATTTCGATCGAATACCGGTCTGCTTTGGGATCGGACATGCCTTGAGAATAGCGCTGCCCGCTGTTTACTCGCCAGCTCGTGCCTGTGCCATTGCAGCGTCCCGTGACGAGCCGGTGGCTTCGTGCGCTTCGCTTGGCGCGGCCGACCTCTCAGGGACGGAGCGGCTGTATGGCCGACGGCAGACGTGGCTCATTTGGTGCCTCAGTACCGGCATCGGCAGGTCAGGCACTTCGGCTCCGCAGATCGAGCACTGTACGCCTTGGGCTTGTGCATCAGCGCCTCAAGCTGGCGACGGTTCTGACGCTCTCCAAGGGGGCGTGGCCGGTTTGCCGCAGGGACTGGGGTGCCTGCGCCATTTGCTTCGTCATAGAAGCTGTGTCGTGAACAGGCGCTACGCGGGCCACCCGTTGCGCGGGTGTCCTGCGTCAGCCGGCAATGAGGCACGCTGATCACGTATTGCCCCCAGAGGATCGGGCAACGTGAAAGTACGGGGCGGCCTGGTCGCGTCCGGCTCAGTCTCGGCCGCCGCCTTTTCCGCGGCATCGAGCGCGCGATCAGCGGAGTCCAGCAGGCACTTTGCGATGCTTCCTAGGGCGTCGGCCAAATGGTTGGCGCATTGATATCGGAGCGGTCTAGGCGGATCGATGTGCTGCCTCAGGAGGTGTTCGGCGCGGTCCAATCGCCGGATCAGTTCCTCTTTGCGTGTTCTTCCGTTGGGCCAGATTTTCTGTTCATCAAACGATGAACGCCTCCAAGCTTCGCGTTCCCCGCGCGCAAAGCTCATCGCGTACTCGATTGTGCGCGCAGCTTGCCGCCGGCGCTTCGTCGACGAGACGCGTGACTGCAGCTTGATCCATTTTGGCGGTCGAGATGTCGTTCCCACGCCGCGACTGCAGCATCGGGATGAGTACGCTGTGGACTCATGGCCTTTCATCCGCCAGGATGACAGGAGAAGAGTGTCAGTGACCCCATCGTGCGCGGCGCTTCGCGCGTCGCGCCCGGATCCGCTCCAGAAGCGTCGCCGGGTGCGGCTTGGGTTTCGGTGAAGCAGGCTTCTTCGGCGGCCGCGCGTATCCCGGATCCTTGGCGATGGCCCCGAGCAGCTCCGCAATGTCGCCTGCGGTAAGGGCGACGCCGGGCGCCGAATCGAGATCGAACCTCTCGACCAACTTCTCGGCGGCGGCATAGATCCTCGCCTTCGAGTCCGCCTGGACGGGATCATCGATGTGGTCCAGGTTCATCTCCCACTCATGCTCGCTTTTCCAGGTTTCCAGAATCGACTCTCCATTGAGCTCAAAGAACAGGGCCTGCGCCAGATAGCCGGCGGCCTCTTCGAGATGCCCACTGGACGCAATCTTCCGTCGACGCAGCGAGGCATGAACGCCCTCGTGGATGACGAGCGCCTGAGCGGCCATGGTGAAGGGCTGTATGTTCTCGGGCTTGAAGATCACCCTGATGGTGCCGGCCGGCTCGCCGCACGTATCGGTCCACCCCTGTGAAGGCAGCGCCGGGTCGACCCAGGTCTCGATCTTGTTCATGTCCATGTCGGCGCCGACCCGCCGGAGCTCCATGCCCGTTACGCCGAGCCCGGCGACGGCGTAATCGACCTTGAGAAAATCCATGTCGAAGAGCGGCGAGGTGATCGTCACCAGCTCGAACTTCTTGGTGACCCGATAAGCCTTCGGCCCGAGCTTGTGGCACTCCATGTGAGCTCTCCGCTGAAGCAGGGCACGGTCCGAAATCGCCGATTCCGCCTCTTATACAAATTCGGCTTTGGCCGCTGTGACTTTGCGCACATTGCGTCCTTCACAGCTACCGGTGGTGATGGCTTGGCCTCTTGAGCGGCAGAGGCACGCGTCGAGGCGTTGCACGCGGGTGGCTTGTGCTCGCGGCGCGCGCACACATGGACGCCCGTGCCGCCCGGGCCGCCGCCTTCCTGGCCGTCTAGAGAACCTTCATCGGCCTGCTAGTCGTCAGTTGGATCTATGTCTTGTCGAGCGGATGAGCCGCACCATTAAGGGCGCGACCGCTGGGTGCGTGGAGCGAGGTGCGCCAAGAACCGGGGAACAAGGCCGCGGTGGCTACCGGGTGGCTTTAGTGTTCGAGCCGGCCTGAAGGTAGAACGGCACGATTTGGAAAATTGCCTACAAGCCAAAGCGGAAATTGGCGCGCCTGATCCGTTGTCAGCCAGCGCGCCAATTCGGCTTTTTGCGGGAACGGGCTGTGGGATGGCGCTGCAACCGATGTGCGGACAGATAAACTCTAAGTATTTCCAACTGATTAGACGCGACGCTCAGCGCTCCGCCAGCGTCGTCTTGCCCTTGAACAGGCAGAGATCGTTCACCACGCACCGAGGGCATTCCGGCGTGCGCGCCTTGCAGGTGTAGCGGCCGTGCAGGATCAGCCAGTGGTGGGCGTGCAGGCGGTACTCCTCGGGCACGCGCTTCAACAGCCTGAGCTCGACCTCGAGCGGGTTCTTGCCCGGCGCCAGTCCCGTGCGGTTGCCGACGCGGAAGATGTGGGTGTCGACGGCGATGGTGGCCTCGCCGAAGGCCACGTTCATCACGACGTTGGCGGTCTTGCGGCCGACGCCGGGCAGGGCCTGCAGCTCCTCGTGGGTGTGCGGCACCTCGCCGCCGTGGCGCTCGATCAGCAACTTGGAGAGCGCGATCACGTTCTTTGCCTTCATGCGGAAGAGGCCGATGGTCTTGATGTAGCCGATCAGCTTCTTCTCGCCCAAGGCCACCATCTCGGCCGGCGTCTTGATGATCTTGAACAAGGGCGTCGTGGCGCGGTTGACGCCGACATCGGTCGCCTGGGCCGACAGCACCACGGCAACCAGCAGGTGATAGACGTTGTCGTATTCCAGCTCGGTCTCGGGTTCCGGTATCGCCTTCTTGAGGCGGGCGAAGAATTCCGGGATGACGGCTTGCTTCATCAGGGCCATATAGGTTTCTAGCATGACCGAGCAGCCTGTCCCGGCCGTCCATTTCGCGACCTCGCTGGTGCCGCATCGCAGCCTGTCGCCGAGGGGCTTCCGTTGGCTGATCTGGGTCGCCATTGCCGCCAACCTGGCGATCGGCCTGCCCATGCTGATCGTCGGCGCCTGGCCGGTGCTGGGCTTCATGGGCCTCGACATCTGGCTGCTGTGGTTCCTGTTCAAGCGCAGCTACCTCGACGCCCGGCGCAGCGAGACCCTGCTGCTGACCGACCGCGAGCTGATCATCGACCGCGTGGCGCCCGACGGCGAGCGCGAGCAGCACCGCCTCGACGCCTACTGGCTGCGCATCGAGCTTTCAGGCGAGGCCGAGCGGCTGGGGGTGTCCTCGCGCGGCAATCGCGCCGTGATCGGCCGCTTCCTGGCGCCGGGCGAGCGCGAGCGCGTGGCCGAGCAACTGAAGGCCGCCCTGGCCGAGATGCGCGCGCCGCGTTACCAGCACGACTGGGACAGCCGCGCGTGAAGCTGGCGCGGTCCGCATCCAAATGCAGACGCTTAGAACTGCAAGGATCTAGAGGACGGGATGACGAAGGCGTTGCGCGGCAGCCGGCTGTTCGGAGTTCCGTGCTGGCTTGAAAGCATTGCTGGCACTCGGATTGGCGACGCAAGTAATGGCGTCGTCGCCTGGGACGACATGCGATATGGACCCCTCTACGGTGCGAAAAAACTCGCGAAAACGAAACTGGCCCTCGCTTACTGCAGTTCTTGACATTTAGTGCACTTCAGTTATAATGGCCCCTAGTTGCGTTGCGTCCCCGCGCTGTCGCTCTTTGCATCGTTCATCCGAAAACCAAAAGGCTGCGGCCGACACCGCGTGGCCCGTCCGGCCGTTTGCCTCCGGACGGGCCTGCGGGCTCCGGCTCTCCGACACAGGCGATTCCCAACATCTAAATTATCGTAACTATCTTAATTCCAACCTATAGGGGTCGGCTCTCCGCTGACCAACAAGTGAGGTCTGCGGAAACCTCGGGAACCTCGGAAACCCCTTGCACCGCTGACGGCAGTGCATGCACCGGCCGCTGGCTTCTCAGTCAGCCAGCCGCCAACGGGTCAAGTTCACGATGCCTTGGAACTAGAGACCCAGCACGTCCTTCATGCCATAGAGCCCGGGCTTCTTGCCGGCGAGCCACTGCGCCGCGTGGAGTGCGCCCGCCGCGTAGGTCTCGCGGCTGAACGCGCGATGGCTGAGCTCCAGCCGCTCGCCGGCGGCGGCGAACATCACCGTGTGCACACCGACCTCCTCGCCGCCGCGCAGGGTGGCGAAGCCGATCTCGCCCGATGGGCGCGCGCCGGTATGGCCGTCACGGCTCTTGCGCCAGACGTCCTCAAGCCTGACCTGACGTCCGGCGGCGGCGGCACGGCCCAGCGCCAGCGCCGTGCCCGATGGTGCATCGATCTTGTGGCGATGATGCATCTCCAGCACCTCGATGTCGTAGCCGGGATCGAGCATCGAGGCGGTCTTCTCGACGAGCGCCAGCAGGATGTTGACGCCCAGCGCCATGTTGGCCGCCCACATGATCGGCACCTTCTTGGCCGCCTCGTGGATCAGCGCCGTCTGCGCGGGATCGAGGCCGGTCGTGCCGATCACCATGGCGACGCCCTTCTCTGACGCGACCTTGGCATGGGCCACGGTGGCGGCCGGCACGGTGAAGTCGATCACGGTGCTGGCGGCGGCGATGGCCGCGGCGCTGTCCTTGGTGATCTTCACGCCGCAGGCCTCCAGGCCCGCGAGCTCGCCGGCGTCGCGGCCGATGGCGTTGCTGTTGGGCGATTCGCTCGCCCCGCCCAAGGTCATGCCTTCGGTCGCCGCGATGCGGCGCACCAGCATCTGGCCCATGCGCCCGGCGGCGCCGACAACGGCGATCTTCATGTCGTTCCCTCCGACCTGCATGGCCTAAGCTAGCCAATTCGCAGGGGGTCGAACATGCTCTTTATGGTTATCGAAACGTTCAGGAATCAGAATGGAAAGGCGGTCTACCGCAAGCTGCGCGACGCCGGCCGCGGCCTGCCCGACGGCCTGAAGTTCGTCGCGAGCTACGTGACGGCCGATCTCGGCCGCTGCTTCCAGCTCATGGAGACCGACGACATCACCCTGTTCCAGCGCTGGATCGCCGACTGGCAGGATGTCGTC
Source organism: uncultured Alphaproteobacteria bacterium (assembly GCA_963809025.1). GTDB lineage: Bacteria > Pseudomonadota > Alphaproteobacteria > Reyranellales > Reyranellaceae > Reyranella. Next base: position 223,502 of record CAWEIE010000034.1, read on the forward strand.
GAGTTCGAGGTCGTGCCGGTGGTCGAGGGCAAGACCACGCGCGAGGCGCTGACGCCAATGCTCTGATGGGAGCGCGGGCCTCCGGCCCGCATGAGCGCATTCACATGCGCGTGATCATGAGCGGGCCGGAGGCCCGCGCTCCCTTACTTCCAAGGGTCCGCCACTTTCGGCCAGAACGGCGTCTTGCGCTTGGTGTAGGGCCAGCGCGTGACGTCGGGGTCGGCGGCACCCGGCGAGGCGACGTAGAGGATCTCCTTCGCGAGCCCAACGAAGCCATTGTAGAAGTGCTGCGCCGACTTCACCACGACCACGCGATAGTCGGCCGGATCGGCGCCGACCGCCTTGAAGGCGTCGGCATGGAAGGTCTGGGTGCGGATCGTGCAGATCGCCACGTCGACATGCTCCGACGACAGCAGCGCCATGTCGCCCAACGGCACCATCACCGGCCCATAGGGCTGGCGCACGCCGCGGGCGATCTTCTTCACCGTGACGTCGAGATCGACGGGATCGCCGCTCACCGCGCCTGACTTGCCGCCGAGCCGCATGCGGAGCTTCGCGCCCTCGCCCGCTTCCTCGGCGATGCGGAAGGCCATCGGGTCCCACATCACGCCGAACAGCGCCGGGCCGATCTGCCGGTCGACCAGCGCGCGCAGCACGAAGGTCGAATCGCCCGGCGCCCCCGAACCCGGGTTGTCGGCGCGGTCGGCCAGCACCAGCGGTCCCTGGTTGTGCGAGGCCGCGCGTTCCATCGCCTCGGGCACGGAGAGATACCTGGTGGCGTAGCGTTCGCGGTTGTCCCACAGCTCCTGACCGAGCTGCTTGGCAAGCGCTTCGGCCTTGCTCTTGTCACCGTCGGCGACGACGAGCGTGCGTGTGCCGACATCTTCGACATCGGCGAACGAGAAACCGTGGCTCAGCGACACCGACAGAATGCCGTCCTCGCCCTCGAGCGACTTCATGCGGGTGACGAACTCGCTGATCGGCGGCACGGAGGTGCGGTATTGCGCGATCATGCGGCAGTCGTGGCGCGCCATCACCGGCTTCACCTTGCCCTCGACCGTATCGGCGATGATGGCGAACAGCTCGGCGGCGCGTTCCATCGTGTCGGTGTGCGGATATTCCTTGTAGCCGATCAGCACGTCGGCGCTGTCGAGCATCAGGGCGCTCAGATGGCAGTGCAGATCGAACTCCGCGCCGATCGCCACCTTGGCCCCGACGATGGCGCGGACCTTGGCCAAAAGATCGCCTTCGCAGTCGTCGTAGCCGTCGGCCACCATGGCGCCGTGCACGTTGATCAGCACGGCATCGAGGGGCAGGGCCGCCTTGATGCCGGCCAGGATCTCGTCGCGGAAGCCTTCGTAGACGGAACGCACCGTGGTGCCCGAGGGCGCGGCGAAGGTCGCCAGGCCCTCGATCACCGTCCAGCCGCGATTCTCCGTCTCCTTGCGCCAGACATGCATCGGCGCGGTGAAGCTGGTGGGCTCGTTCTTGGTGGCGTCGCCGCGCCACACGCCGTGTTCCTCGTAGGCGCGCCGGCCGGTGGGGAAAGGCACGAATTGGTTCGTCTCGGTGCCGAGCGCCGCGATGAAGACCCGTTTGGTCAAGACTTACTCCGGATTTCTAAGCTTTGTGGCGATGGCAGCCCACGACATGGTCGTCGACCATGCCCGAGGCCTGCATGAAGGCGTAGCAGATGGTGGAGCCGACGAACTTGAAGCCGGCCTTCTGCAGCGCCTTGGACATGGCGTCGCTTTCGGGCGAGGTGCTGGGCACGTCCTTCAGGGTCTTCGGCCGGTTCTTCTTCGGCTTGCCGCCGACGAAGCGCCACAGGAATTTCGCGAAGGAGCCCTCGCGCTCGACCAGCGCAAGATAGGCCTTGGCGTTGCCGACGCTCGCCTCGATCTTGCCCTTGTGGCGGATGATGCCGGGATCGGCCAACAGCTTCGCAAGCTTGGCCGGCGTGTAGCGCGCGATCTTCGCAGGCTCGAAGCCGTCATAGACCTTGCGGTAGTGCTCGCGCTTGCGCAGCACCGTGATCCAGGAGAGGCCGGCCTGGCAGCCTTCCAGGGTCAGGAGCTCGAACAGCGCCTGGTCGTCCTTCAGCGGACGTCCCCACTCGCGGTCGTGATATTTCTCATAGAGCGGATCGGCGCTCGCCCAGCCGCATCGCGGCTTGCCGTCGGTGCCGCTCACCGTGTCGTTCTTCCAGGCCATGCGCGGACCCTACCCAAGCGCGTCGCCGGACGCCACACTGCCGCCGACGGAGGAAACGCCCATGGCTCAAGTACCCGCCGACCTCAGGGTCTGCATCTTCGACGTGTTCGGAACGGTGGTCGACTGGCGCGGCAGCCTGATCCAGGACCTGCCCGGCCTCGGCAAGAAATACGGCATGGACACCGACTGGACGAGCTTCGCCGACGACTGGCGCGGCCTCTACCAGCCGCAGATGCACCGCGTCCGCAAGGGCGAGCTGCCGTGGACCAACATCGACGAGCTGCACAAGGAAGCCTTCGAGATGCTTCTGACCAAGCGCGGGCTGAAGCATCCCGGCGAGGAGGGCTCGTGGGAGTTCACCCGCCTGTGGCACAAGCTCAGGCCGTGGCCCGATTCGGTCGAGGGCATCGGCATGATGAAGAAGAAGTACGTCGTGGCCACGCTCAGCAACGGCAACGTCGCGTTGCTGATCAACATGGCCAAGAACGGCGGCATTCCCTGGGATCACTGCTTCTCGGGCGAGACCTTCCGCCACTACAAGCCTGATCCCGAATCCTATCTCGGCGTGGTCAAGACCATGTACCTGCAGCCGCACCAGGTGATGTTGTGCGCGGCGCACAACGGCGACCTGAAGGCGGCGCAGAAGTGCGGCCTGTCCACCGGCTTCGTGCACCGTCCCACCGAGCACGGCCCCAACCAGAAGACCGACCTCAAGGCCGACGGCGAGTGGAATGCCGTCGGCGATTCCATGATCGAGCTGGCCAAGAAGCTGGGCTGTTGATTTCCTCCGTCATCCCGACCGGAGCCAAGCGGAGCGAGGCGTAGCGGAGGGACCTGCTCATGTGTCGGACGAAGAGGAGGTCCCTCCACTCCGCTTCGCTCCGGTCGGGATGACGGTGGGAAACCTGAAGGCTAAAGCGTCGGCCGTCGCAGTCGCCATGGCGTGGCGCGTTCGTAGGCAGCACCCGCGGCGAAGACGCTTGCTTCATCGAACGGCCGTCCGGCGAGCTGGAAGGCAAGCGGGAAGCCGTCGCTGCCGAAGCCGCAGCACACCGTCATCGCCGGCTGGCCGGTGACGTTGAACGGCATGCTGAGCGAAGCCTTGCCGAGGAAGTGGAAGATCGCCTGCGGCTCCTCGAAGATCTCCGGCGGTCCCCACTGGTTGGGCGCCAGGACGAGGTCGTAGCCGCGCATGGCCGCGCGCGTGTCGACCTGCAGCTTGCGCCGGAAGCGCAGCGCGGAGAGGTACTGCTCGGAGCTGATGAAGGCGCCGAGCTGGAAGCGGCGGCGCGTCGTGTAGCCGAACTTCTCCGGCGTCTCGATCACCTCCTGGCGGTGGATGGCGTGCGCTTCGACGGTGATGATGGCGCGGCCGCAGATGTGATAGTCCCGGATGTCGGGGAAGACGACGTCTTCGACGACGGCGCCCTGGTCGCGCAGCACGCGCACCGCCTCGTCCATGCCCTTGGCCATGTCGGCCGTGAGCCCGCCCTCGTACCAGGTGCGGGCGAGCGCGATACGCATGCCCTTGATCGAACGCTGCGTGGCCGCGCCGTAGTCGACCTTGGGCGCCTTGGCCGACGCCTGGTCGTTGGGATCGTGGCCCGCCAGCACGTCGAGCATCAGCGCGTTGTCCTCGACCGTCCAGGCGAGCGGGCCTGCCGTATCGAGGCTGAACGACAAGGGGAAGATGCCGCAGCGGCTGACCAGCCCGTAGGTCGGCTTGATGCCGGCGGTGCCGCAGAAGCCCGCCGGGTTGCGGATCGAGCCGCCGGTGTCGGAGCCCATGGCGCCCATGCACAATGCGGCGGCGACCGCCGCGCCCGAGCCGCTCGACGAGCCGCCGGGCTGGTAGTCTGTGTTCCAGGGATTGCGCGCCGCCGGGAACGGCTGGTCGGGCGTCATCGCGCCGTTGGCGAATTCGTGCGTGGCGAGCTTGCCCAGGATGACGGCGCCGCCTGCCTTCAGGCGCCGCACGGTCTCGGCGTCGACCGCCGGCACGTAGTCGGCGCGCAGGTGCGAGTGACCGGTCGTCAGTACGCCCTCGGTCTCGTAAATGTCCTTCAGCGCGATCGGAATGCCATGCAGGGGCCCGCGATTGAGGCCCTGACTCAGCTCCCTGTCGGCCTGCCTGGCCGCGATCCGTGCGCGCTCGGCGGTCACGGTGATATAGCTCGCGATCTTATGATCCACGGCTTCAATGCGCGCGAGAAATGCCTCGGTGAGTGCAGTCGAGGTGATCTCGCCGCGCGTCATCAGGTTGCCGGCTTGAGCGATGCTGAGCGTCGTCAGCTCGGCGGCGGCGGGCTTACTCATCGGCGCGGAACACATGCGGCGGTTCGGCGGCCCAGGCCCAATGGCTGGGAATGCGCTCCATCAAGTGCAGCAATCCGACATAGCCCTTGTGTAGATGCTCGATGTCCTCGGCCGTGAGTGGCAGGCCTGTCATCGCAGCGCGTGCGCGAAATTCCTCGAGGGTTGGTGGTGGCTTGGCTTCCGTCATGTCGCTTCCTTCCGCTGGAGTCATGCAAGCGACATGCCGCCTCATTTGAGGCGCAGGCGCAAGCTTGGCTTGCCGCTTGCATGACTCCCTTGCGCGCGCCGTTGTCGGCGCCGAACAGTGGAGCACCGAATGTTCAAGCGCCTTCGCATTGCCGCCGTTGGGCTGGGTCTCGTCACCGTGGCGGCAATGCCTGCCTTCTCCCAAGGCACTCTGCGCATCGGCATGACAGCCGCCGACATTCCCCAGACCACCGGCCAGCCCGACCAGGGCTTCGAAGGCTTCCGCTTCGCCGGCTACACGATCTACGACGCGCTGGTGAACTGGGACCTGTCGAAGGCCGACACCATCGCCGACATCCGCCCGGGCCTGGCGACCGAATGGTCGGCGGTCGAGGGCGAGCCTACCAAGTGGATCTTCAAATTGCGGCAGGGCGTGAAGTTCCATGACGGCTCGGACTTCGACGCCGACGTCGTGGTGTGGAACCTCGAGAAGATCCTGAACGACAAGTCGCCGCAGTTCGATCCCAAGCAGGCCGCCCAGGCGCGAGCGCGCATACCGACGTTGGTCGGCTGGAAGGCGGTCGACAAATACACGGTCGAGCTCACCACGCGCGTGGTGAACGCGCTGTTCCCCTACGACATGTCCTACATCTTCTATTCCAGCCCGACGAACTGGGAGAAGCAGGGCAAGGACTGGGTCAAGGTGGCGCTGCAGCCCTCCGGCACCGGCCCGTTCAAGGTCGATCGCGTCGTGCCGCGCGAGCGCCTGGAGCTGTCGCGCTTCGACGGCTACTGGGACAAGGCACGCGTTGCCAAGCTCGACAAGGTGTTGCTGTTCCCCATGCCCGAGGCCGCGACCCGCACCGCAGCGCTGCTGGCGGGGCAGGTCGACTGGATCGAGGTGCCCGCGCCCGACGCCATTCCCCGCCTCAAGCAGGGCGGCATGGCGATCGTCACCAACAAGTATCCGCACAACTGGGCCTACCAGCCCAGCATGGTCGAAGGCTCGCCGTGGGCCGACATCCGCGTGCGCAAGGCGGCCAATCTCGCCGTCGACCGCGCCGGTCTCAACAAGCTGCTGGGCGGGCTGATGATCGAGTCCAAGGGTGCGGTCTATCCGGGTCACCCCTGGTTCGGCTCGCCGTCGTTCGACATCAAGTACGACCCGGCGGCGGCCAAGAAGCTTTTGGCCGAGGCCGGCTACAGCGCCACCAAGAAGCCCAAGATCAAGATCGCGATCTCGACCTCGGGCTCGGGCCAGATGCTGCCATTGCCGATGAACGAGTACGTGCAGGAGAACCTGAACGCCGTGGGCTTCGACACCCAGTTCGAGGTCATGGAATGGAACGCTCTGGTGACGTTCGGTTTCCAGCCGGTGACCGGTGATGCCTCGACCAAGGCCGGCACCAACGGCATCAACATCAGCCGCGCCACCGTCGATCCCTACTCGGCCTTCATGCGCCTCTATCACAGCGACTACGTGCCGCCGAAGGGCGCCAACTGGGGCATCCTGAAGGACCCCAAGCTCGACGAGCTGATCAACAAGGCCCACACCTCGTTCGATCGCGCGGCGCAGACCAAGGCGCTGGCCGACGTCCATACCTACATCGTCGACCAGTCCTACTGGGTCTATATCGCCCACGATCTCAACCCGCGCGCCATGAACCCCAAGGTGACGGGCTTCGTGCAGGCCCAGAGCTGGTTCCAGGACCTCACGCCCGTCTCGATGAAGTAGCGGCGAAGGAACCCCGATGCTCCTTTATGCCCTGAGGCGGCTGATCTACCTGGTGCCGGTCGCCTTCGGCGTGTCGCTGCTGGTCTTCGGCTGGTGCATCTGGCGCCGGGCGATCCGATCTCGGCCATCGTGCCGCCGGATGCGCCCAAGGAAGTGATCGACAAGCTCAAGGAGTATTACGGCTTCGACAAGCCCTTGCCGGTGCAATACTTCCGCTGGCTGGGCGTGACCTTGACCGGCGACTTCGGCACCTCGATCGGCACCGGCCGGTCGGTGGCGAGCGAGGTCGCATCGGCGTTCGGCAACACCATCATCCTCGCCATCGCCGCCACGACGCTTGCCTTCACGCTGGCCGTCATCCTCGGCACTGCCGCGGCCTATGCGAAGTCGCGCATCGTCGACCGGCTCGTCACCCTGATCTCGCTGGTCGGCGTCAGCGTGCCCCATTTCTGGCTGGCGATCGTTCTGGTCATCATCTTCGCCGTCGAGCTCGGCGCCCTGCCGCCCATGGGCATGGGGCCGGAGAACTCGACGGGCTGGCGCTTCGACCGCGCCCATCTCGCCCACATGGTGCTGCCGACCATCGCGCTCTCGGTGATCCCGCTCGGCGTCGTCACGCGCACCGTGCGCTCGACGATCAAGGAAACGCTCAGCATGGAGTTCGTGACGGCGCTGCAGGCCAAGGGCATGAGCGACAGCCAGATCCTGCGCCACGTGCTGAAGAACGCCGCCCCGACCTGCCTCGCCGTGATGGGCCTGCAGGCCGGCAACCTTATAGGCGGCTCGATCCTGATCGAGACGGTGTTCGCCTGGCCGGGCACCGGCTTCCTGCTGAACAGCGCCATCTTCCGCCGCGACCTGCCGATCCTGCAGGGCACGACCCTGGTGCTGGCCGGCTTCTTCATGCTGCTCAACCTCACCGTGGACGTGATCCAGACCATGGTCGATCCGCGCATCAAGCGAGGCTGACGCCATGGCGATCCAGACCCCCTCGCTCGAACTCGGCGCCCCTCTGGTGCAAGCGACCGCGGCCGCTGCGGGACGCGGCTACTGGAAGTCTGTCGTCCGCCGGCTGCGGCGCGATCCGGTGACCGTGATCTGCGCCGCCGTGCTGCTCCTGCTCGTTGCCTCCGCCCTGGCGGCGCCGTGGCTGGGGCTGGCCGATCCCTACAAGACCTCGATGCTTCGTCGCCTTTATCCGCTGGGCTCGCCCAATCACATTCTTGGAACGGACGAGCTCGGTCGCGACATGCTGTCCCGCCTCATCTATGGCGGCCGCCTCTCGCTCTTCATGGGCGTGACGCCGGTGATCTGCGCCCTGCTGATCGGCGGCCTTCTCGGCATCACCGCGGGCTTCGTCGGCGGCCGCACCAACATGGCGATCATGCGCGTCATGGACGTCTTCTATGCCTTCCCGTCGGTGCTGCTGGCGATCTCGCTGTCGGGCGCCATGGGAGCGGGCACCGAGAACACCTTGCTCTCGCTCACCCTGGTCTTCATCCCGCCGGTCTGCCGCGTCTCGGAAAGCGTGACCACCCAGGTGCGCGGCTTCGATTTCGTCGATGCCGCGCGCGCCAGTGGTGCCAGCGCCCTCACCATCGTGCGCGTGCACGTGCTGGGCAACGTGCTGGGGCCGATCCTGGTCTACGCCACCTCGCTGATCAGCGTCGCCATCATCCTGGCCGCGGGCTTGAGCTTCCTCGGCCTCGGCGTGAAGCCGCCCGAGCCGGAATGGGGCCTGATGCTGAACACGCTGCGCCAGGCGATCTACGTCAATCCGGTCCTGGCGGCCCTGCCCGGCGTGATGATTTTCATCACCTCGATCTGCTTCAACATGATGAGCGACGGCCTGCGCGCGGCCATGGATGTGAAGGCCTGACATGGACACGATGATCCCTGTCGATCGCGGCGGCCCGGCTCAGCCCCTGTTGCTGGCGAGCGGCCTGCGCAAGCATTTCCCGGTGGGCGGCGGCCTTTTAGGGCGCGGCCGCAAGGTGGTGCGTGCGGTCGACGACCTCACCTTGTCGGTGGCCAAAGGCGAAACCCTGGGCGTGGTGGGCGAATCGGGCTGCGGCAAGTCGACGGTGGCGCGGCTGCTGATCCGGCTGATCAAGCCAGACCGCGGCACCATGGTGCTGGACGGCGATCCGGTCGACGAGCCGCACGGCATCACGGTGAACGAGCTGCGCCGCCAGGTGCAGATGGTGTTCCAGGATTCCTACGCCTCGCTCAACCCCAGGCTCACCATCGCCGAGACGCTGGCCTTCGCACCCAAGGCGCACGGCCTGCCGGCGGCCGAAGCCCGCGACCGCGTGCGTGACCTCTTGAGCAAGGTCGGCCTCGACCCGAACAACTACGCCGAACGCTATCCGCACGAGCTGTCGGGCGGCCAGCGCCAGCGTGTCAACATCGCCCGTGCGCTGGCGCTCCGGCCGCGGCTGGTGATCCTCGACGAGGCGGTGTCGGCGCTCGACAAGTCGGTCGAGGCCCAGGTCCTGAACATGCTGGTCGACCTCAAGAGCGAGCTTGGCCTCACCTACGTCTTCATCAGCCACGATCTCAACGTGGTGCAGTATCTCTCCGACCGCGTGCTGGTGATGTATCTCGGCAAGATCGTCGAGCTGGGCCCGGTCGAGGCGATCTACGGCGATCCGCAGCATCCCTACACCAGAGCACTCCTGTCGGCGCGGCCGTCGATGGATCCGCGCAAGCGCACCAAGGAAGCACCCATCCAGGGCGATCCGCCCAATCCCATCGATCCGCCGTCAGGCTGCCGCTTCCGCACGCGCTGCCCATTCGCCGAGGATGTCTGCGCCAGGATCGAGCCGGTGCTGGCCGAGACCGGCCGGCAGGCGGTGGCGTGCCACATGAGCGTTGCGGGCTCCGGGCATTCCAAGGCAGTCGCGGCATGAGCGACCTCCTGCAAGTGCGCGACCTGCATGTGACCTTCGTCACGCCCGATCGCACGGTGCATGCCGTGAACGGCGTCAGCTTCGACCTCAAGCGCGGCGAGACGCTGGGCATCCTGGGCGAATCGGGCTCGGGCAAGAGCGTCACCCTGCGCTCGATCCTGCGGCTCCATCCCGAGCACCGCACGCGCTGGTCCGGCAGCATCAAGATGGAAGGCGACGAAGTCCTGGACATGGGCTCGCGCGCGTTGGGCGACCTGCGCGGCCGGCGGGTCGCCATGATCTTCCAGGAGCCGGCGACGGCCTTCGACCCGGTTTTCACCATCGGCCATCAGATCGCCGAGACCATCCGCCGCCACACCGGCAAGAACGAGACCGACGCCTGGAAGCGCGCCAAGGAGCTGCTCGAGCTGGTGCGCATCCCCTCGCCAGCCCAGCGGCTGAAAGCCTATCCGCACGAGATGTCGGGCGGCATGCGCCAACGCGCCATGATCGCGCTGGCGCTGTCGTGCAACCCAAGCCTCCTGCTGGCCGACGAGCCGACCACGGCACTCGACGCGACCGTTCAGATTCAGGTCCTTCTCCTGATCAGGGAGCTGCAGCGCGAGTTCGACCTCGGCGTGATCTTCGTCACCCACGATATCGGCGTGGCGGTCGAGGTCTCCGACCGCATCGGCGTGATGTATGCCGGCAAGATCGTCGAGCTGGCGGGCGTCGAGCAGATGGTCGACGCGCCGCAGCACCCTTATAGCCGCGGCCTGCTCGCCTCGACGGTTCATGGTGGCATGCGCGGCCGGCGCCTCGAGGCCATTCCAGGCGCGCCGCCCGATCTCGCCGAGGTCCCGACCGGCTGCAGCTTCGCGCCACGCTGCAAGTTCGTTCAGGCCAATTGCACGAGCGGGCCGCCAGACCTGACAACAACTGGCGAGAGCCATCTCGTACGCTGCGTGTTGGCCAAGGAGGCGGCTTAGCGCGACGGCTACGGACGCTCGTCCTCTGCGACCGCGCGGAACTCGGCCCGCCAACTCTCGGCCGTCAATCGCTCGACGGCTTTATTGTAGACGTCGAGGTTGAAGGACGGACCATTCTCTTTCAAAGTATCGTCCAGGTACGCCGCAAGCACGCTGCCCACGGCGTGAATCGCGTCGTGCCGGTCGAGACCTTGGGTCATCAGCCGCTCGATCGCCCGGCGTACGGGCAGCTCCTCACCGAGCGCCGCCTGGTTCTCGACGATGACGTGGATTGTCGCGTGTACCCGCGTGTTCGGCACTTCGATCCCGGCTCGCCGATGATAGGCCTCCGCCAGCATGATCCGCTCGTCCTCGTCGAGCGCGAGCCATCGGGCTGGGTCGGGGATCAAGTCCGGATCATAGCGCATGCCCGTGACAGACTCGACCGCATCGTCGGTCTCGGCCTCGAACGCCTCATCCAGGTCGGCCGCGCGATCATCGTCGATGATGTCGTCGTCATCGAGTTCATCTGCCGTCATCAAGTCGAACCCATCCTCTCCGAGCTTGCCTCGCAGGGCGTTGATCCGTTGTCTGACGCGAGCGCGCGTATCGAGTGGGCCGGGAATCAGGAGCGGCCTGCCGTCGTTGCCGAAGCTGAAGCTCTCGGCGCAGGCATCGGCCGCAACATCGCCGAACAGAAGCTCCGCAACGGCATAGTCGGGATGCGGCGCCAACCCGATTGAGCGGGACCAACCAACGAGATCGCGCAGCAGCTTGCGTGCGCATGCGGTGTCGATCGCGGTTAGCGGCTGTATGTCGCCGAAGGCCGCTATGACAGGCTCGATCTGCCGCGAGTCGTCCAGCCGGAGGATGACGTCCTTCACACCGACGCAGTAGACGTCGAGCATGAAAACTGCCACGCCCATCCTTCCGTCGGCTGCCTTGCGGGCGAGGACCAGATTTCCATTGCCGGTCTCGAACAGTTCCTCGTTCACCAGGCAGCAGTGGATCGGCCCCGCCGCCATCCGCCGCATCCGCTCCGCACGCGGCAACTGCTTCTCCGCCATGGTACCCTTGCGCCGCTCGGCGAGCAGCTTTTTCCGGCGCGCCGCTTTGGCCGCCCGCCGCTGTGCGTGTTTGTGCGACATGGCCCGTCTCTGCGAATGAAAACGCGATCCTAGCGCTCGTGACCGACGCAATCCATCCTGGGCCGAAACCGTCGCGGCCGGCCATCCACAGGCAACGATCTGTGATCCACAGCCGCGTGCTTGTTCGTGCATCCAGCTTTGCTACCTTCGGCCAGAGAGCCCCGCGTAGCCTCGTAGTTTCCCATGGTTTCTCCCTCTTCACCGCAAATGATCCTGCCGCTCCGTGCGTCGCGCGAGCAGAAGCCAGTCGAGGAGAATACTGCCGCGACGGAAACGGCGACGGGGGTCCTCAGCGCCGAGGAAGTCCTCCGGCAGGCGATTGCCGATCCTCGCCGCGAACGCGATTTCTCGGCACTTGCCGAACGGGCCGTGAGCGCTTGCCCCGGCGACGGAAACATTCTGCTGCTCGCCGCGACGGCGGCCCTTCTCGATCGCAATTGCCGGCGAGCGCAGACTTTCCTGAAGCGCTTCTCCAAGCGATTCGTTGCGGTCGAGGCGTACCACCTGCTGCGGGCACTGGCCCTTGCCCAGGATGACAAGCTGACAATGGCGCGCTCGGTGCTCAAGGCGCACGGGCTCAGCAAGCCGTTTCACGCCTTCCTCAATTTCCCTGCGGGCTTTGCTCGGGAAGACTGGCTCTATGGTGAACTCGATCGCATCTTCGAGCGGCGCAAGACGGCTCGCCGCCAGCCGGGCGTGGCCGGGACCGTCAAAGGTGCGATGCGGGGCGAGACGAGGATCAAGTCGGCCGGGCCGCAACACAAGGACGTGTCGGCGGGACTTGGCAAGATACCGGCGCCAGCTCCATCCGCAGTCGCGGGCTTACCCCGGATCGAAGTGGACATCCCGTTCAGCGCAGAGATCGATATCGAGCCGCTGGTGGCCGCGATGGCAAGCCCGCCGGCGGGCGACGGCGGCTGGTATGGCCTGCGCGAGCGCCATGCCCGTCTCGGCCTTGCGCAAGGTTTCGACGAATTGCTTTGTCTGCAGCACGTGCGCGGCATCGAGACCTTCTGGTACCAGGTGGAGACGGTCCGCAAGGTGCTCAAGCAGTTTCGTGGCCGTGTGCTGCTCGCCGACGAGGTCGGGCTCGGCAAGACGGTCGAGGCCGGCATGGTTCTCAAGGAATATCTGCTGAGAGGCATGGTGGAGAACGTGCTCGTGCTGACGCCGGCGTCGCTCGTCGGCCAGTGGCGGGAGGAGCTTGAGACCAAGTTCGACATCACATGCGCCACGACCCACGATGGACGCCTGCGTAGCGATCCTGACGCCTTCTGGAGCGAAAAGCGCCTGATCGCATCGCTGGCCGTTGCCCGGCGGGCCGAGCATGCCGCCCGCCTGCTCGGCCGCAGCTTCGATCTCGTTATCGTGGACGAAGCCCATCATCTGCGCGATCGCACGAGCCAGAGCTACAAGTTGGTCGACGCGCTCAGCAAGCGTTTCCTGCTCCTGCTGTCGGCGACGCCCGTGCAGAACGATCTTACCGAACTCTACAACGTGCTCACGTTGCTGAAGCCCGGCATCTTCAAGACGCTGAAGGAGTTTCGTGCCGCCTACATGACCGCCGGCAAACCGCGCCAGCCAGCGAATCCGGAGCGCCTGCGCGGGTTGATGCGCGATGCCATGATACGCAACACGCGCGCGGTCGTGGCACTCAAGCTGCCGCGCCGCCATGCGATGACGATCAAGGTGGACGGCTCTCAGGACGAGCGGTTGGCCTACCAGGAGCTGACGGTGGCAGTGCGCCGGCTGGCAGCCTCGAAGGCAGGCGGAAACCGATTGGCATTGCATCATCTGCTTGGCGCTGCCGGCTCCTCGCCGGCAGCGGCCACGGCCGCCGCGAACCGATTCGCCGAGCGTAACCCAGACGACGCGGATTGGCGGGCGCTGCCTGAGCGCTGGGGCGCCGTCGGCAACGGCGGCAAGGAGGCCGCACTGCTCGATCTGCTGCGACGGAATCCCGATGAGAAGAAGCTGGTCTTCGTGCACTATCGGGCCACGCTCGACCATCTCGCCGATTTGCTGAGGCGGGAAGGGCTGGCGTTCGCGCGTTTCGAGGGGAGCCTGAGCGGGCCCGAGAAGGATGCCGTCATCGCCCGGTTTCGCGATGAGGTGCCCGTGCTCTTGTGCACCGAGTCGGGCGGCGAGGGCCGCAACATCCAGTTCTGCAACACGCTGATCAATTTCGACGTGCCTTGGAATCCCATGGCGATCGAGCAGCGTATAGGGCGCATCGACCGTATCGGTCAGCAGCGCGAGGTGTTCGTCTTCAACCTGGTGACCCGCGACACGCTCGAGGAGCGGATTCTTCATCTCCTCGACGAGAAAATATCGATGTTCGAGCTCGTGGTCGGCGAAGTGGGAGCGATCCTGGGGAGCCTCGAGGAGGATCGCGATTTTGCCGACCTCATGCTCGATGCCTGGTTGCAGGCGACGGAAGCGAGCCGCGACGAGGCGCTCGATGCGCTCGGCCACCGCCTCGACGCTGCGATGCAGCGGCATGAAGCAGCCAAGGCGCTCGATGATTCCTTGTTCGGCGAAGACTTTGAAGCGGCGTAGGGAAGAACAATGAGCGAGCTGCGCGAGGTCGTCGTCGACTTGCTGGAGCGCCGGGGTGCCGCGGTCGAAGCCATCGGCTCCCACGAGCTCGCAGTGCTCGCGCCGTCAGAGATACTAAAGACGATGGGCTGGCCGGAGCTGACGCGACTCGCGTTTGGGCCGGAGCGGTCCCCCGAGGCGATTGCAATCGGGTTGGAAGGCGACTGGCTGGAGCGTTTCGCCGCGCTGCTCGGCGACGAAGGGCGCTGGAGCGAGCGCGAGGTGCGGTTGGACAACGGCGCGCGGGCGCCGGGCGACCCGCTGCAGGTCCTGGATCGCACGCTCGATCTGCCGAATGCGGTTTGGCGCTTTCACGGCATGACCGCGACCTGGACGCGCTGCCTGATTCTGACATTCCGCTACACCGCCATGTCGGACGATAAGCGCGAAGGGCTGATCTGGCTCGGTTTCAACACCGGCACCGGTGCGATCATCAATGACCTGCTGCCGCAGCTGAGGCCCGCGGTGGCACAAATGTCCGACTGGCATGCACCCGATTCGGGAACGGTGCGCGCAGCCGGGCCGAGATGGGATGCGGCGGCTGCCCAGCCCAGGCTACGCGCCTTGGCCGATCGACAGGTGCGCGACGAGATCGAGCCATTCCTTCGCGCCATGCGGCGGCGACTCGTGCGCGACCGCGATCGTGTGCACGCCTTTCACGACGAATTGTATCGCGCGTCCCACAGGAAGCTGGCGGCGCTGTCCGATGCGAAGGGCGAAAGGGTGGAGGCCGACCGTCAGCGCGAGACGATGCGCCTCCAGGCGATCGAGCGTGAGCATCGGGCTAAGCTCGATGACCTGCGGCGCAACTACGCCCTGCGCGTCGCCGTCGAATGGGTCCAGGCGCTGGAACTTTATGTGCCGGTGCACCGTCTCGACGTGCTGATCCGCCGCCGCAAGGGCGAGCGTGTGATCCGTCTCGACTGGCATCCGCTGGTAAAGGCTGCCGAGCCGCCGCTGTGCGAGGCGGGCCTCGGCCGCGGTCGAGTCCGCCTTGTCTGCGACGATAGGCTTCACCTGACGGAGCCCGAAGGCCAGGCACCTTGTTCCTCCTGCGGCAAGGCCTTCTGTCGTGCCTGCTTTCCGACGGCCTGCCCGCGCTGCGGCCAAGAGGAGTCGCGCCATGAGCAATAACCAAGCCCTCATCCCGAGCCATCTGAAGCCGTGGACCGATGCACGGCGGCGATGGAACCTGTCGCATATGCATGTCCAGATGGCGCGTGAGCTTGGGATGAATCCCAGGGAATTCGGGAAGCTCGCCAACCACCGTCAGGAACGGTGGAAGCGGCCCCTGCCGGAATTCATCACGCACCTTTACGTCAAACGCTTCGGCCGCATGCCTGACGTGGTAAGGACGATCGAGGAGATCGCCGCGGCGGAAAGGGCGAAGCGCTAGGCTTTTCGCGCTGCCCGTCGGCCGAGGTAGCCGCTGTTCGGCTAATCGCCGCCGAACATCTCCTTCACCTTGCTGAAGAAGCCCTCGGATTCGGGGCTGGTCTTGCCGGCCCGCTCGAATTCCTTGAGCAGCTCCTTCTGTTTGGCCGTGAGGTTGGTCGGCGTCTCGACGTTGATCTCGATGTACATGTCGCCGCGCTGGGCCGAGCGCACGATCGGCATGCCCTTGCCGCGCAGGCGGAACTGGTGGCCGCCCTGGGCGCCGGCCGGGATGTTGATGCGCGCCATCTTGCCGTCGAGCGTCGGCACCTCGATGTTGCCGCCGAGCGTGGCCTGCACCATCGAGATCGGCACGCGGCAATGGACGTCCGCACCCTCGCGCTCGAACAGCTGGTGGCGACGCACCGACAGGAAGACGTAGAGATCGCCAGCCGGCCCGCCGCGCGCTCCGGCCTCGCCCTCGCCGCTGAGACGGATGCGCGTGCCGTCCTCGACGCCGGCGGGAATGTTGACCTTGAGCGTCTTGTCGCGCCGCGTGCGGCCCTGGCCCGCGCAGGCGCGGCACGGCTTGTCGATCACCTGGCCCGCGCCGTGGCAGACATGGCAGGTGCGCTCGACGGTGAAGAAGCCCTGCTGGGCGCGCAGACGACCGCGGCCATGGCAGGTCGGGCACTGCTGCGGCTTGGAGCCGGGCTCCGCGCCGCTGCCCTTGCAGGGCTCGCAGGCGACGGACGCCGGCACCCGCACCGTGGCCTCGGTGCCGCCATAGGCCTGCTCGAGCGTGATCTCGAGGTTGAAGCGCAGGTCCTGGCCGCGCATGTCGGTGCGTCCGCCGCGGCCGCGCTGGCCGCCGGCGCCGAACATCTCCTCGAAGATGTCGCCGAACACCGAGCCGAAATCGAAGCCCTGGGCTCCGCCGCCGAACGGTCCGCCCGGTCCGCCGGGGCCCATGCCGCCCTCGAAGGCGGCCGGCCCATAGCGGTCGTAGGCGGCGCGCTTCTCGGGGTCCTTCAGGATGTCGTAGGCGTGGTTGATATTCTTGAACCGCTTCTCGGCGTCTTTGTCATCCCGGTTGCGGTCCGGATGATGCTGCATGGCGAGCTTGCGGAACGCCTTCTTGAGATCGTCGGCGCTCGCCGTCCGGCTGACTCCGAGCAGCTCGTAATAGTCCTGCGACATACGCCCTACGCAGCCCCCACTTGCCGCCTAAAGTTCGGCCTCCCGCTCGCGCGGGAGGCCGTGTTTTTTCCTTTGCTCCGGATCAGCCGGAACCCGTCTTCTTGTTCTTGTCGGTGACGTCCTCGAACTCGGCATCGACGACCTTCTCGTTGCCCGCCTGGTTCGCGGCTCCACCGCCCGGCGCCGCACCCGCACCGGCCCCTGCGCCGGCTTGAGCATCGGCCTGCTGGGCCTTGTACATCGCCTCGCCGAGCTTCATCGCGGCCTGGGCAAGATCGTTGGTCTTGGTCTTGATCGCCTCGGTGTCCTCGCCGGTGAGCACCGACTTCAGGCCCTCGAGCGCACTCTCGATCGCCGACTTCTCGGCCGGACCGACCTTGTCGCCGAACTCCTTGAGGTTCTTGTCCGTCGAATGGACCAGCGCCTCGCCCTGGTTGCGGGCGTCGATCAGCTCGCGCTTCTTCTTGTCTTCCTCGGCGTGCAGCTCGGCGTCCTTCACCATCTTCTGGATGTCGGCTTCGCTCAGGCCACCCGAAGCCTGGATGCGGATCTGCTGCTCCTTGCTGGTGGCCTTGTCCTTGGCCGAGACCTGCACGATGCCGTTGGCGTCGATGTCGAAGGTGACCTCGACCTGCGGCATGCCGCGCGGCGCCGGCGGGATGCCGACCAGGTCGAACTGGCCCAGAAGCTTGTTCTGGGCGGCGATCTCGCGCTCGCCCTGGAACACGCGGATGGTCACCGCCGTCTGGTTGTCGTCGGCCGTCGAGAAGGTCTGGCTCTTCTTGGTCGGGATCGTCGTGTTGCGCTCGATCAGGCGGGTGAACACGCCGCCCAGCGTCTCGATGCCGAGTGACAGTGGGGTCACGTCGAGCAGCAGGACGTCCTTGACCTCACCCTTCAGCACGGCCGCCTGGACCGCGGCGCCGACTGCGACCACTTCGTCAGGATTGACGTTGCGGGCCGGCTCCTTGCCGAAGAACTGCTTTACGATCTCGATCACCTTGGGCATGCGGGTCATGCCGCCGACCAGGATCACCTCGTCGATCTGGCCGGCCTGCAAGCCGGCATCCTTGAGCGCCGCCTTGCACGGCTCCAGCGTGCGCTGGATCAGGTCCTCGACCAGCGACTCGAGCTTGGCGCGCGACAGCTTGATCACGAGATGCTTGGGGCCGCTCGCGTCCGCCGTGATGAACGGCAGGTTGATCTCGGTCTCCTTGGCGTTGGAGAGCTCGATCTTGGCCTTCTCGGCCGCTTCCTTCAGGCGCTGCAACGCGAGCTTGTCGTTGCGCAGGTCGATGCCCTGCTCCTTCTTGAACTCCTCCGCGAGGTAGGTGATCACCCGCACGTCGAAGTCCTCGCCACCCAGGAAGGTGTCGCCGTTGGTGGCCTTGACCTCGAACACGCCATCGCCGATCTCGAGCACCGACACGTCGAACGTGCCGCCGCCCAGGTCATAGACCGCGATGATGCCGCTCTTGCGCTTGTCCATGCCGTAGGCAAGGGCAGCCGCGGTGGGCTCGTTGATGATGCGCAGAACGTCGAGGCCGGCGATGCGGCCAGCGTCCTTGGTGGCCTGGCGCTGGGCGTCGTTGAAGTAGGCCGGGACGGTGATGACCGCCTGCTCGACCTTCTCGCCGAGATACGACTCGGCCGTCTCCTTCATCTTGCCCAGGATGAACGCCGAAATCTGGCTCGGGCTGTACTGTTGGCCGTTGGCCTCGACCCAGGCGTCGCCGTTGGAGGCCTTCACGATCTTGAAGGGCACCAGCGACATCTCCTTCGCGACCATCGGGTCTTCGAAGCGGCGCCCGATCAGGCGCTTCACCGAGTACAGGGTCTTCATCGGATTGGTGACGGCCTGGCGCTTGGCGGCCTGGCCAACCAGCCGCTCACCGGAGTCGGTGAAAGCGACCATCGAGGGGGTCGTCCGCGCACCCTCGGAATTCTCGATGACCTTGGTGTCACCGCCTTCCATGACCGCGACACACGAGTTGGTCGTCCCGAGGTCGATACCAATGACTTTTGCCATGACTGCTCTCTCTTCCCTTGGCAGGTCGTTCAGGCCCCGCAGGCGCCCAGCCGACCCCCGAATACGTTACCTGCCGGAAAAACCGGGTCAGGACAGGGGCTATATAGGTCCTATCGGCTTTGCTGCAATGTCCTTGACGGCCGAAAAGTGACGAATCTGACGCATTCCACGGCCTTCCGGGCCCCGGCCACCGATTAGTTCTCGTTGCTGGCGGGCCGGATCGCGGGACCGCCCTTGGACACCACCACCATGGCCGCCCGCAGCAGGCGGCCGGCGATGAGGTAGCCGGGGGCCAGCTCCTGGACGACCGTTCCGGTCGGCACCGACGGATCCTCGAGCTCCATCATCGCCTGATGGAATTCGGCATTGAACGGCTTGCCCAGCGCCTCGATGCGCGTGACGCCGTGGCGCTCCAGCACCGACTGCAACTCGCGCTCGGTGGCCTGGACGCCCACGATCACGTTCTTCAGCGCCGGGTCGACCGCGTCGGTATCGCCGGGCAGGGCCGACAGGGCGCGGCCGAGATTGTCGGCGACCGACAGCATGTCCTTGGCAAAACGCTCAATGCCGAACTTGCGCTCTCGCTCGACATCCTGCTGGCCGCGCCGGCGCACGTTCTGTGCCTCGGCGAGCGCGCGCAGGAGCTTGTCCTGCAGCTCGGCCTTCTCGGCCTGCAGCTGCTGCAGCTCTCCCGCCGCTTCCGGCTTGGCGGGAATCTCGAGGTTGTCGTCCGGCTCGACCGGCATCTCAGCCGGGGCGCCGCCCGCGGTTGGATCGCTGGCCATACGTTATCCCTATAACAAGTGGTTTCTTTCGGCGGCCTTCACTTAGGGACGACGGCGTCCGCGGTCAACCACCCGCAGCTTGGCCGCGTCACACCGCCTCCAGCGGCGCATGCAGCTTGGTGCCGTGCACGATGATGCCGCCGCGATCGCCGATGGTGACCGCGCCATAGCGCTGGGCGAACGCCTCCGGCAGCGGGCGCGCGTCGGACGCCGCCAGCCACAAACGCAAGAGATGGCGGCGGCGTTGCGGTTCCGGCCAGTCCACGAAGCCGGTGCGGTCGTGCAGGATGGTGTGGTTGTGCACGAGCTGCACGTCGCCCGGCTTGAACTCCATGAAGAGATGCAGCGCGGGGTCGTTGGCCAGCGAATCGAACAGGTCGAGCGCTTCGACATGTGCCGGTGTCAGTCGCGGTGCGTCGGCGAAGCGTTGGGCGGAATCGATGTACTGGCGCTGATAGAGCGCCGTCAGGAAGCCCTTGTGCCAGCTGAACACCGGGATCTCGAAGTACGGCTTCTGGCCGGCCGGCACTTCACCGCGCCGGTCGGTGGCCAGCGGCTGGAACAGGATCCTCAGAAGATCGGGCCGGCGGCGGCGCATCTCGTTGAAGATGGTGGTCGAGCTCACCAACGCCGACAGGCCGCCGGACTTCGCTGTCTTCAGGCACAGCAAGCCGACGATGTCGCAGGAATCGGTGTGATAGGTCTGCCGCTCGTTGGTCTGGTAGATGCGCACGTTGGGATCGTGCACGTCGAGCCCGAGATCCTGGACGTGGCCCAGCACATGGCCTTTGCCGTTCTGCGAGCGCGCACCGCCGAGATGCGCGCCCAGGCCGAAGAACGCCGTCGCCGCCTCGCGCATCGACCAGCGCTCCACGGGCAGGCCGCGCAGCAGCAGGAAGCCGCGGCCATTCAGCACTTCCTCGCGCACCCGCGCCTTGAGCCTGGCGCCGAGCGTCGGCAGCGGAAAGTCCGCAGGTGCGATGGCCGAGATGTCGGCCTCGCGCCGTGCCAGCGCCGTCGCAGCACCCTCGACCTCGGCGATCTCCGCGGCACTGAGCGGCATCTGCCAGTCATCGCGCCTGGCCATGTCGGGGCCGTACCAAGCCGCCGCGCCCGTCTGCTCCGGGGGAAGTTCGAACGACATGCGTCAGGTCTCCCAGGGAAAGCGTGGCGCGAACAGGTCGACGTCGCTGCTCGACAGCCGCGAGCTTTCGGTGGCGTTGACCAGTGCCGCGCGGACGCCCGGCTCCAGCGCGCTGTGGCCGGCGTCCGGCACGACGATGTAGCGCGCCTCCGGCCAGGCACGCGCCAGCGCGTCGGCGGTCACGGGCGGGCAGACGATGTCGTAGCGGCCTTGCACGATGGTGCAGGGCAGGTGGCGGATGCGATCGAGATCCGACCACGGCCAGCCCTCGGGCACGAACGTGCCGTTGGCGAAGTAATGCGCCTCGATGCGCGACAGGGCGAGCGCGAAGCCGCCATGGTCCGATTCGAAAGGCGCGCGCGCCGTCGGATAGAGCGTCGAGCAGGCCGCCTCGTAGCGGCTCCAGGCGCGCGCCGCCGGGCGATGGTTGTCGGGATTGCGATCGGTCAGGCGGCGATAGTAGTTGCCCAAAAGGTCGGCGCGCTCGGCGGCCGGCAGATGCTCGGCGAAGTCGCGCCATGCCTCGGGGAAGATCGCGCGCATGCCGTGGAGGAACCACTCGATCTCCGTGCGCGCGCCGAGGAAGATGCCGCGCAGGATGAAGCCGGTGACTCGCTCGGGACGTTTCAGGCCGTAGGCCAAGGCCAGCGTGCTGCCCCACGAACCGCCGAACAGCAGCCACTGCTGGATGCCGAGATGGGCCCGGAGCTTCTCCATGTCGGCCACGAGATGGCCGGTGGTGTTGTCGTGCAGTTCGCCGAGCGGCATCGAACGGCCGCAGCCGCGCTGGTCGAACACCACGATGCGGTAGAACTGCGGATCGAAGAAGCGGCGATGCACGGGGGCTGAGCCGGCGCCCGGTCCGCCATGCAGGAACACGACCGGCGCGCCTTCCGGATTGCCGCTCTGCTCCCAATAGATTGTGTGTCGCCCGTCGACCGCCAGCATGCCGCTGGCATAGGGCGAGATTTCCGGGAACAAATCGGAGCGAAGTGGGGTTTCTGAACGCGGCATGTGATTCTCGGTCCGAATCACTGCCACAGCGGCGCCATTAGTTCCAGCCTCACCGCGATTGCGACGGCCACGGCCGGGCGTTAAAGGTCGCGGTGGGGAGCAGGAGGGTCAGTGGTTTTCCGCCGGTTACTCGTACTTCTCGCGCTCCTCGCCAGTGCCGCCGCCTGCACGCTTCCCAACGATCCGTCGCAGACGGCCGCCGGCCAGTCGCGTGCCGGCATCCCGACCCTGCCGCGCGAGCTCGAGCGCGACGTCGGGGCGGCCTATCCGGACGCGGCGCTGCAGGCCTATGTCGATCGCGTCGGCCAGAAGGTCGTGAGCCAGTCCGCCGTTTCCGGAAAGTTCCGCTTCATCGTGCTCGACCAGCCGCTGGCCAATGCGCATGCGGCCGGCGGCTATGTGATGGTGACGCGCGGGTTGCTCGCCCTGCTCGACGACGAGGCCGAGCTGGCGGCCGCCCTCAGCCACGAGGTCGGCCATGTCGTGCAGCGCCATGCCTCCCAACGGGCGCGACAGAGGCAGAGCGTGCTCGACGCCGCCGTCGAGGCCGCCACGTCGACCGGGTCGATCACGGTCGGACGCTCGGTGGCGCGTGACGGGCTCTTGGCACTGCGCCGCTATTCGCGCGAGCAGGAGCTGGAGGCCGACAAGATCGGCGTCGCCATGCTGGTCAAGGCAGGCTATCGCGGCGGCGCCATGGTGAGCCTGATCGACAAGCTGCGCCGGCAGGGGCAGCTCGAATTGCAGATCATGGGCGAGCAGCCCGATTCGATCGATCGGCGCAGCACGACCTCGACCCATCCGGCGCCCGTCGAACGGCGCATCGCCCTTCAGGACGTCAACGACGCCACCGCGCCGGGCGAGTCCCATCGCATGGCCTATCTCGACGCCATCAACGGCATGTCGGTCGACGATCCGCCCCAGGAAGGCTTCGTGCGCGGCAATCGCTTTCTCCATCCCGTGCTGAAGCTGGCTTTCGAAGCGCCACGCGACTTTCGCCTGTTCAACGACACTGACGGCGTGCTGGGCGTGGGCCGCGACCGCTCTTTGCTGTTCTTCTCCTGCACCGAGGGTCCGACGCAGGGCAGCCTTGCCGACTGGATGCGCAATCGATTGAAGCCCACGCCCACCGACATCCATACGACGGAGATCGGCGGCGCCGAGGCCGCCATCGGAGCACGGCCGCGCGGCTCCGACACGGGGCTGGGCCAGGCACGCTACGTCCTGATCCGCCACGGCGATCGCGTCTGCTTCTTCAATCTCCTGAGCGACGGCTCAGACCGCGATCAGCGCATCGAGGTGCTGGTCACCGCCGCCCGCACCTTCCGCAGCCTCACCGATGCCGAGGCCGCGGCCTTGCGGCCCTACCGGCTGCGCATCGTGCCGACCGCCGGCATCACCGCCCAGCAACTCGCCCAGCGCCTGCCCTACCCCGACTACAAGATGGAACGGCTGCTGCTGCTGAACAGCGTCGACAATGGCGCTGAGCTGATGCGCCTGCCGCAGGTCAAGACCATCGAGCCTTAGGGCGCACGGTGTTGACCACGCCAACGCTGGCGTCATCCCGAGCGTAAGCGAGGGACCTTTCCTGCGGCCTCAAAGGCCCCTCGCTGCGCTCGGGGTGACAGGGGATTGGATCCGCTCGGCGGCGACTCATGAAAAAGGCGGCACGACGTTTCCGTCGGCCGCCTTTCAGCTCATTCCGTGCCAGGTCCGCCGTTAGGCGACCTTCTGCAGCACGCTGTTCAGCTTCTGCGTGGCGACGTCCTTGTCGATGCGCTCGACGGCCGCCAGCTCGCGCGCCAGCCGGTCCAGCGCCGCCTCGTAGATCTGGCGCTCGCTGTAGGACTGGTCGGGCTGGCCGGCATTGCGATGCAGGTCGCGCACGACTTCGGCGATCGACACCGGGTCACCGGAGTTGATCTTGGCTTCGTATTCCTGGGCCCGGCGGTTCCACATGGCGCGGCTGACGCGGCTGCGGCCCTTCAGGGTCACCAGCGCGTTCTCCATGATCTTGCGCGAGCTGAGCTTGCGCAGGCCGGAAATCTTGGCCTTCGCCACTGGCACGCGCAGCATCATGCGCTCCTGCTCGAACGAGATGACGAACAGGTCGAGCTTGTGTCCGGCGATCTCCTTCGCCTCGATATCGATCACGCGACCGACACCGTGCGTCGGATAGACCACGAAATCGCCCTTCTCGAAGGCAAATTCCTTCGGCTTGGCCGCAATCTTCTTCGGCTTGGCCATGTCTTCAGATCCCTTCACGTCCACGTCCTACCCCGCGCTGAAGCGATACCGTGACCACCGCCCATGCCCCCTTGCATGTTCGGCCCGATCCAGGGTATCCGTTAGTTGCTATCGGATACCCACTTGGACACCGAGCCAGCGGCGGACCGACCTAGGACCGCTTCCGACGGGACCCTTATACCAGAGATTCGCCCTAGAGTCGCGGGCTATGTTGCATTTCGGCAACGGTCTGCCCATGCAACAGTTGCATGACTGTCGCAAAAGATGCGTCAGGAGGTCGAAAAGCGACTATTCCTAGCGCGCGCCGGGCTTGTCCGAGAAATACTTTTCAAACTTGTCTTTTTCGTCCTTAAAATTATCTGCGTCGGCCGGCGCCTCGCCCTTGCGGGTGATGTTCGGCCAGGCGGTCGACAGGCTGCGATTGAGTTCCAGCCATTTCTCCAGGCCCTTCTCGGTGTCGGGCAGGATGGCGTTGGGCGGGCACTCCGGCTCGCAAACGCCGCAGTCGATGCATTCGTCCGGATTGATGACCAGCATGTTGTCGCCCTCGTAGAAGCAGTCCACGGGGCAGACTTCGACGCAGTCCATGTACTTGCACTTGATGCAAGCCTCGGTCACGACATAGGTCATCAAACGCTCCTAGGCGGCGGCGTGCTTAACGCGCAGAACCGGCCGGCGCAAGATGCCGAATGACTTGGCGGCCTGCGCGAATCAGCCGCCGTCGATTTCGTCATACAACGCGCGCGCTTCCGGAGCGGGGCCGCGGCGCTCGCCCAAGGCCACGATCCGCACGACGCGTACCCGCGGCCCCAATGCGAAGGTCAGCACCATGCCGGGCGTCACGGTGGCGTGGGGCTTGTCGACGACGCGGCCGTCGATGCGGCAGCGCGACTTCTCGATGAAGCGCGTGGCAAGGCCGCGGGACTTGAAGAAGCGCGCCTGCCACAGCCACTTGTCGAGCCGCATGGCGCCTTAGGCTCTCACCGACCTTACTTCTTTCCGCCGAGCTTCAGCTCGAGCAGCTTGGCGAACGGCGAATCGCTGGCGTCGCCCTTCTTCTCGGTGGTGGCGTAAAGGCGCAGCGCCGGTCCGCCGCTGTCGCGGCGCGGCGGCCGCGGCCCGCGGCGATCCTCGCGCGGCCGGTCTTCCCGTGGACCGCTGCTTGGCGGACGATCGTCGCGCCGCTCCTTGTTGGGCGGGTTGTTGGGTGGACCATCGCGCCGGCGCTCGTCCTTGTTGCGCTCAGGACGCGGCGAATCGGCGAAGAACTGCCGCTCGTTCGGCCGCTCGGGCCGCTGGCGACGTTGCTGATCGCGCTGCTGCTTCTGCTGCTGGCGCTGACGCTCGCGCTGTTCCTCGCGCTCGCGCACGAAGCGCGGCTTGACCGAGAAGGCGTAGAGCGGCCCGTGCTCTTCCGACGGCAGATGGACGCGATAGCCCAGCCCGCGCAGCACGTTGGCCATCTCGGGCTCCGAGCAGCCGACCAGCGACATCATCTGCGGCGTTGCCCGGAACCAGCCGGGCGGCAACGGACGCGGACCCGTCTTCTTTGCCTCGTCAGGCTTGGCTTCGTCCGCGGCGGGCGCCGGAGACTCCGCCGAACTCTCTTCCGGCGCGGCCTCTGTGGGCGCCTCTTCGGCCTTCGTCTCTTCGGCCTTTGGCTCTTGGGTCTGGGCTTCTTCGGCGGCCGGCGGCTCGGCTGCGACTTCTTCGGCCGGAACCGGCTCGCTCACGGCCTCGACCGGCGTCGCCGCCGCTTCGTCGGCCGCCACCTCGGCAACGGGCTCGGCCGGCGCCGGCTCACTCTCGCCAAAGGCCGCAGCGACGATCGCCCATTCGCTGATCTCATCCGTCGATGGAGCAGCGGCGGCGGTGGCGGCGCCTTCCGTCGGCGCGGCGTCAGGCTTCTTTTGCTGCTGTGTCGGCGGCGGGCGACGCGCTGCCTCGCGGCTTTCACGCACCGCATGGCGCGCCATCGCTGCCAGGCGTTCGACCATGTCGGCGCGTATGGCGTGGTCGCCCAGCGGCAGATAGCCGATCGTGGCGTAGAAATCGCGCGGCACGCCTTGCGGAAGGTCCATCGAGGTGCGGCCTTCGGCGGGCAGCGGCGGAATGCTCTCGCGGTTGTTCGCCACCATCCAGAGCCCCGCGCGGAGCCGGATCGGCACCGGCTTCAGCATGCTCGGGAAGTAGAGCGAAAAGACGCCGACCCGCACGCCGAGCCGCGCCAAGGCCTTGCGATCCTCCTCGTTCAGCTGAGTGAGCTGCTCCTCGATCGGCCGACGCGCCAGCACGCCCAGGCCCTCGCAAAGCTGGAAGATGATGCCGCGCGCGCCGGCCGGCAGTTCCGCCGTGGCACGGGCATCCATCAACTCGCTGAGGCCAAGGCGAATGCGCGTCTCGACCCACGTGGCGGCACGCTTGCGCACCTCCTCGCGCGCCGGTCCGTCCAGAAGGTCGGACGGCAGCGCTTCGACCTTGGGCGCCAGGATGTCGCCGCTCGACAGCAGACGCGCGACGGGACCGCCGCCCCAACAGACGCGCAACTGCGAGTCGAACACCAGCTCGCCGTCGGGCGAATTGGCGAAGGCCTGCAGGCGCGCGGGCAAATCCTGGCGCAGCGCGCGCAACGCGGCGCTCAGCACGGCCTTCTGGTCAGTCTGTCCCTCGGTCGTGTCTGGCACGAAGCGGAACCCCTCGATGCGGCCGAGATGCTCTCCTTCGACCGACACCTCGCCCGCCGCGGCGACCGACGACGTCATTTCACCCTCATCGCGTAATCTTCGTACAAGCAGGGCCGCGCGTCTATCGACAAACCTTTGCGTCAAACGCTGGTGCAATACGTCAGAAAGCTTGTCCTCGATAGTGCGCGTCCGCTCCTGCCAATGGACTGAACGCTGGATCCAGTCGGGGCGATGCGAAATATAGGTCCATGTCCGCACATGGGCGATACGGGCCATCAAAGTGTCGATGTCGCCGTCGTAGTGCTCCAACCGCTTGATGTGGCTCTCGATCCAGTCCTCGGGCAGCCGCTCGCCGCCCTGTGTCAGGTGCTCGAAAAGCTGGCCCAGCAGCCGCGTGTGCTCTTCCGTCATCGTCTTGCGGAAATCCGGCACCTGGCAGACTTCCCAGAGCAGTTTTACGCGCCGCGGCGTGCGCAGGCGCGGCAGGAAGTCCGAGTGAGTCGACAGGGTCTGCAGGGCGATCTGATCGTCCTGCTCGCGAACCCTCTGCAGGGCGGCATGGTGCGGCGGCCGGTTGAGCGAGGCGATCAGGGCCGGCACGGAATGGAAATGCAGGTCGCTGTTGCGCCATTGCACGTCGCGCAGCGGATCGAAGCGGTGGTTCTCGATCGCCTCGACCAACTCGGGCTCGAGCCCGCCGACCTCGGCCGTGGTGCCGAACGTGCCGTCGTTCATGTGGCGGCCGGCGCGGCCGGCGATCTGCGCCAGCTCGACACTGCGCAGCGGCCTGAGCGTGCGGCCGTCATATTTGCGCAACGAGGCGAACCAGACATGGTTCACATCCATGTTGAGGCCCATGCCGATGGCGTCGGTGGCGACCAGGTAGTCGACCTCGCCCGACTGGAACATGTCGACCTGGGCGTTGCGCGTGCGCGGGCTCAGCGCACCCATGACGATCGCCGTACCGCCGCGCTGGCGGCGGATCAGCTCGGCGATGGCGTAGACCTCGCTCGCCGAGAAGCCCACGACGGCCGAGCGCCGCGGCAGGCGCGTCGCCTTCTTAGGGCCAACATAGGCAAGCTTGGAGAAGCGCGGCCGCGCCACGACGTCGATGTCGGGCAGGAGGCGATTGAGCACCGGCCGGACGGTGTCGGCGCCCAGCAGCATGGTTTCGTGCGTGCCGCGTGCGTTCAGGATCCGGTCGGTGAAGAAATGGCCGCGCTCGGGATCGGCCGCCATCTGCACCTCGTCGACGGCCAGGAACGATACCGTACGGTCGACGGGCATGGATTCGACGGTGCAGACGAAATAGCGCGCGCTGGCCGGCGCGATCTTCTCCTCGCCGGTGATCAGCGCCACCTGCGAGGCGCCCTTGATCTCGACGATGCGATCGTAGTTCTCGCGCGCCAGCAGGCGCAGCGGGAAGCCGATCATGCCCGATTCGTGGCCGAGCATGCGTTCGATGGCGAGGTAGGTCTTGCCGGTGTTCGTCGGCCCGAGGACGGCCGTCAGTCGGCCGGCAGCGCTGGAAAGCGACATCGGCCCACCTTCGCGCGCGGCTGTGGCCGAAGCAACCCCCACCGGCGCTGCGCGCCACCTGCGCGCTTTTGGCCGCAAGCGGCCAAAACGCTAACCCATCAGATGGGGGAGGACGGGAGGGGGCTAACCCGAGACCATCGGCTCCAATTTGTTGCAGCCGATCACCGGCCCATGGTCGGCGCGCTGAACGAGCACCGCCGCGCCGAGGCCCGGCTGCAGGCCGGCATCCTCGATCGTCCAGCTCGCGGCCGCGCCGTCCCAGCGGCTCAGCGTCTGCAGGCGGCGCACGATGTTGAAGTTGTCCAGCATGCGGCCCTGGTTCTCGCCGCTGGCGACCGGTGTCGAATGGCGACGGTCGTAGATCGCGAGCGTGACGTCGGCGGGCCCGCCTTCGAGCGGGAAGGCCGCCAGCTTGACGGTGAGCGCGCCGTCCTGGGTGCGCGACAATTCCGGCGTGGCGCGCCTGGTCGAGCGGCGCTGCGCCTCGGCCAGCAAGCGCTCGATGCCGGCACGCTCACGGCCGGTATCGTGGCCGATGCCTTCGACCACCATTTCCGGCGTGTAGACATAGCGCTGCTTCAGCACGCGCGCGTAAGCGCGCTGACGGTCGGTGGTGGCGCGCGTGGCGAAGGCGTCCTTCCAGCCGATGTAATCCCAGTAGTCGACATGGAACGACAGCGCGACGATGTCGGCCCGCTTGGCCAGTACGCCGAGATAGGCATCGGCCGGGGGGCAGGAACTGCAGCCCTGCGACGTGAAGAGCTCGATCGCCCACGGTCCTTCGAGGGGGGCGCCGGTCTTGGCCGGCACGACGCGCGCGGCCGCGACCGCAACGCCTGCCGCCGCGGCGCCGCCGATCAGCAGGGACCGCCGTCCAGGACCCGAAACTTTCGCCATGACGTAAGATGCGCGTGCTGGGCCCTTCCTGCCAATCAACAAACGGTTAGTCGGCAATCACGGCAGATCGCGTGGCAGAGCCCGACGGCTGGACTCTCTTTAGGTAATATTATAACAATTCCCATCATGCATGAGCCTGTCTCGCCCGGTACTGCGCTGCTCGCCATGAGTGCGCCCGCTCGCATTGCGGCTGCACTTGGCGTATCGGCCTTGCTGTGGCTCACGGCGTGGTGGGCGCTGTGAACGCGGCCCTGCGCCTGGTGAACCTGACGGTGAGCTACGACCGCCATCCGGCGGTGCATCACGTGTCGGCGGAAATTCCGGCAGCCGAGATGACGGCGATCGTCGGCCCCAACGGCGCCGGCAAGAGCACGCTCTTGAAGGCCCTGCTCGGTCTCGCGCCGCACATCGAGGGGCGCATCGAAACGACGGCCAAGCGCATCGCCTACCTGCCGCAGCAGGCCGAGATCGATCGCTCCTTCCCGATCTCGGTGTTCGACACCGTTCTGCTCGGCCGCTGGTCGCGCTTCGGCGGTTTTGGCGCGGCCCAGCACGTCGACATCCACGATGCCCAGCACGCCATCGAATCGGTCGGCCTGTCGGGCTTCGAGCGCCGGCCGATCGACACGCTGTCGGTCGGGCAATTCCAGCGCGTGCTGTTCGCCCGCCTGCTGCTGCAGGACGCCGATCTCGTCCTGCTGGACGAGCCGTTTGCCGCCATCGATTCCAAGACCGTCAACGACCTCATGGTCGTGATCCAGCGCTGGCGCGCCGAGCAGCGCACGGTGGTCGCGGTCCTGCATGATCTCGACCAGGTGCGCCGCGATTTCCCCAACGCGCTCCTGATGGCGCGCGAGCTGGTCGATGCCGGCCCGACCGCGCGCGTGCTGTCGGCCGAGAACCTGCTGCGCGCCCGCGCCATGGCCGAGGCCTGGGACGAGCACGCCGACGCCTGCGACGTGCCGCTGAAGCTGAGCGCCTGACGGCGTCGCCATGCTTTACGAATACCTCATCGCGCCGTTCGCGGATTTCGGCTTCATGCGCCGTGCCCTGGTGGCAAGTCTCGCCCTGTCGGTCGGCGGCTCGGCGATCGGCGTGTTCCTGATCCTGCGGCGCATGAGCCTGATGGGCGATGCGCTCGCCCATTCCCTGCTGCCCGGCGCGGCGCTCGGCTTCCTGCTGGGCGGCCTGTCGCTGCCGGCCATGAGTCTCGGCGGCTTTTTGGCCGGCGTCGCCACCGCGCTGATTTCCGGCATCATCGCCCGCTTCTCCAGCATGCGCGAGGATGCGAGCTTCGCCGCGGCCTATCTGACGGCCATGGCGCTCGGCGTGCTGATCGTGTCGTTGCGCGGCTCGGCGGTCGACCTCATGAACATCCTGTTCGGCGCCATCCTCGCCGTCGACGAGACCGCGCTGGTGCTGGTGGTCTCGACCGCCACGCTCACCCTGGTCGGGCTCGCCGCGATCTACCGGCCGCTGGTCGTCGAATGTTTCAACCCGGGCTTCCTCGCCGCCATGGGCATCCGCGGCTCGGTCTATCACTACCTGTTCCTGTCGCTTGCCGTGCTGAACATGGTGGCGGGCTTCCAGGCGCTCGGCACCCTGATGGCGCTCGGCCTGATCCTGCTGCCCGCCGTCGCCGCCTCGTTCTGGGCGCGCGAAGTGTGGTCGATGACGCTGGTCGCCGCGCCCATGGCGTTCGCGTCCGCACTCATCGGCCTGCTGGTGTCCTTCCACGTTGGCCTGCCGTCGGGCCCGGTGATCGTGCTGTTCACCAGCCTGTTTTTCCTGGGCTCGCTCTTGCTCGGCTCACGCGCCTCGGTGCGCGCGCGGCTCTCGCATCCGGTGCATCTTCGCGGCTGACCATGCGCTAGACTGGCGCGATGGCTGACACTCCTTCACCCGTTCCTGGCGTCACGCTCAAGACGACCAAGGCCAACAACATCGACATGCGCTACGCCGAGATCGGCAGCGGCCCGCTGGTGCTGTTCTGTCACGGCTGGCCGGAAAGCTGGTACTCGTGGCGTCATCAGCTCACGGGCGTGAGCGCCGCGGGCTTCCGCTGCGTGGCGCCCGACATGCGCGGCTATGGCGGCACGCAAGCGCCCGAGCCGATCGACCAGTACACGCTCCACCATCTGGTCGGCGACATGGCTGAGTTGGTGAAGGCGCTCAGCGACAAGAATGGGGGCGAGACCCGCGCCATCATCGTCGGCCACGACTGGGGCGCGCCGGTCGCCTGGCATGCCGCTCTGTGGCGACCCGATCTCTTTCCCGCCGTCTGCGCCATGAGCGTGCCCTGGGCGC
This sequence comes from uncultured Alphaproteobacteria bacterium, assembly GCA_963809025.1. GTDB lineage: Bacteria > Pseudomonadota > Alphaproteobacteria > Reyranellales > Reyranellaceae > Reyranella. Next base: position 254,778 of record CAWEIE010000034.1, read on the forward strand.
CGCCGGGCTATGTCGACGTGCTGAGCGCGCTGGAGAAGCTCGGCATCAACGACTTCTATCTGCAGTATTTCCAGAAGCCCGGCGTGCCCGAGGCCGAGCTGCAGCACGACATCCGCGGCGCGCTCAGGCGCATCTACTTCACCGCCGGCGGCGAGCTCACCGAGAAGGGCAAGGGCTTCGCCCGCCTGACCGGCGGTACGCTGTTTGGCCAACACCGTCGATCCGCCGACCCTGCCGCCGTGGCTGAGCGAGGCCGATCTCGACTACTACGCCCAGGAATTCTCGCGCACCGGCTTTCGCGGCGGCCTGAACTGGTATCGCAATCTGCGGCGCAACTGGGAGCTGGGCGGTCCGTGGCGCGGCCAGCCGATCCGCCAGCCCTCGCTGTTCATTGCCGGCAGCCGCGACGGCGTGCTGCGCTTCCCGGCGGCCCAGGCCCAGCTCGACGCCTTCTCCAAGACCCTGCCCGGCCTGCGCGGCAGCCACATCCTTGAAGGCGCCGGCCATTGGGTCCAGCAGGAGCGGCCGGCCGAGGTCAATCGGCTGTTGATCGAGTTCGCCAAAGGACTTCAATCTTGATGAAGAAGGCAATTCTTCCTATATTCCCGCTCAGGAAGATAGGAAGAATTGATGGCCCTCAATATCAAGAGCCGTGAGACGGAGAGGATCGTCCGCGAGCTGGCCAAGCGGACGGGCCTATCCATCACCGAAGCGATACATCAGGCGGCGGCAGAAAAGCTGCGGGCGATGCAAGGCGACTATGACAAGCGGCTCGCCGAGTTGACCCCTGCGCAACGAGAGAAGCTGCGCAAGATCGAGGAGATCAGCAGGCATTCGGCAGCGTTGCCGATCCTCGATACGCGAAGCGACGACGAGATCCTGGGCTACAACGACAAGGGCACTTTCGAATGATCGTCGTCGATACGTCGGCGATCATGGCGGTTCTTCTCAATGAATTCGGAGGCCGCCGCATTTCGGCTGGCCCTCTCTCAGGATGATGACGTGCGCCTTTCGGCGATGACTGATTTCGAGGTACGGCTCCTCGCCGTCAGCCGCGGAGGGCAACTTCTCCACGCTGACTATGAGACGCTCTTCGATGTGGGTGAATTTTCAGTCGAAGTGTTCGGTCGACAGGAATTGGTGTTGGCCTTTGAAGCCTATCGCACCTTCGGCAAAGGCAACCATCCGGCCCGCCTCAACTTTGGCGATTGCGCCGCTTATGCCTTGGCCAGGAGCCTCGACGCGCCGCTCTTGTTCAAGGGCAATGACTTCGCGCGCACGGATGTCCGGCGCGCGGTCTAGTCGAGCCGCGCCAAGTGAGGCATACTTACGACGCATCCGGAGGCCGCCAATGATCCGTCTTCTCAGTCTGGCATTCGCCGTTCTGCTGGCCGCGGCTGCGCCGTCATGGGCGCAATGCGATGATGGCCCGCCGCCTCCGCCGCCTCAGGGCGACCAACCCACGACCTGACATGCCGCTGCCGGCTCGCCGCCTGCTGCTGGCGGCGTTGTCGCTTGCCTGCGTCGGTGCCTGCGCGCCGCCCGCAAACTATTCGGCGATGGTTGCCGGTGCGCCGCCGGGCCAGGCGCCGGCGCCGGTTTATCGCAATGCCGTCACCGTCGGATCGGTCACGCTTGGCCGCGACATGGGCACGCCGTGGACGCCCGCGGTTGGTCCTGATCAGGTGCAGCAGGCGCTGGTCCAGACGTTGGCCGCTGCCGGACTGGGCCAACCTGCCGGCGGCCGTTTCCGTCTCGACGGCCAGCTGCTGACTCTCAGCCGTCCCTATGCCGGCTTTGCCATGACGGTGACGGCGGCGATCGCCTGGCGCCTGACCGACGTCACCAACGGCGCCGTGGTCTACGACAGGGTGTTGCAGGGCCTGGGCACGGCCACGCTGGACGATGCGATCGACAACAACAATCGGCTGCGCATCGCCGACCAGCGCGCCATCCGCGCCAACCTGCAGCAGCTCGTGCAGGACCTCTCCGCCCTGCCGTCCCGCTGATCTGGGCGCTGATCTCCTACTTTTTCTCGTCGAACTTCAGCGCCGCGCCGTTCATGCAATAGCGCTGGCCGGTGGGCTTGGGCCCATCGGGGAAGACATGGCCGAGATGGCCGCCGCACTTGGCGCAATGCACCTCGGTGCGGGTCATGAAATGGCTGCTGTCGGTCGAGGTGCCGACCGCGTCCGGCATAGGCGCCCAGAAGGAGGGCCAGCCCGAGCCGCTTTCGTACTTGGTGCCCGAATCGAACAAGGGCTCGCCGCAGCCGGCGCAGCGGAAGGTGCCGGCGCGCTTCTCGTTGTTGAGCGGGCTGGTGAAGGGCCGCTCGGTGCCGTGGTCGCGCAGCACGTGATGCTGCAGCGGGTCGAGTTCCTTCTTCCACTCGGCGTCGCTCTTCTTCGCGGAATAGGTGTCGGTCTTTTGGGTCATGGCGTCTCCACTTGGCCTGCTGTCATCCCGAGCGCAGCGAGGGACCTTTGATCGGCATCGCAAAAGGTCCCTCGCTGCGCTCGGGATGACAACACCTCCTCACACCAGTGTGCGAAGCTCGGCCGTGGCGACCGAGAGCATGGCGAGGTCGAGCGTGCCAGCCGCTGCCAGATCCTCCTTCAGCAGCCGGTCGACGCGGTCGAGTGCCAGCTTGCGCGGCTCGCTCCAGCGCGCGATCGCCGCATGGGAATCGCCGGCGGCCTGCGGGCCCGCCGCGCCCAGCGTCGACGCCAGCAGATCGGCATGCAAGGTCACAAGCTCGTCCTGCACCGCCAGCGCCGCCTGCGCCGGCCACTGGCCCTCGCGCGGCAGTTTCTGGGCCGCAATCGCCAGTCGGGCCAGCGAGAGCCGCTCGCCAAGCTGGAAATAGAGCCGGGCCGCCGCCTCGATGCTCACCCCGTTGGCGCGCGCCGCCAGCATGAGATCGCCCGCCGCCGCCAGGGTTTCGAGCGCCGCGGCGCGGCGCGCCACTCCCGTCGGTGCGCCCATCGCTTCGAAGGCCGCCGCGCGCTCGGCAAGGGCGGCACTCTCGGCCTCGCCGATCAGCTCCGCCGGCAGGTCGCCCAGCGCTGCCACCGCTGCGGCAAGCTGCTCGGTCGCGGCCATGGCGTCGATCGGCTGCGGCAAGCGGCGCAGGGCCCACTGCACGGTGCGCGTGAGGAAACGCTGCGAGGCCACCAGCATGCGGATCTGCGCCTCGGCCTTCAGCGCCGGATCGAGGGCTTCGATGTCGCCCCACAGGTCGCGCAGCTTCCAGGCGTCGCGCACCACGGCGAAGGCGCGGGCGATGGCGGCCGCCGGCGCGCCGGTGCGGCCCGCCATGTTGCGCACGAAGGTCGGCCCGCAGCGGTTGACCAGGGAGTTCACGACCTGCAGTGCCGTGATCTCGCGGCGCAGGCGATGGGCGCGGATCGACGGCTCATGCTTCTCGCGGAGCGCCGCCGGGAAGTAGCGCAAGAGCTCGCCTTCGAGCAGCGGGTCGTCGGGCAGGTCGGAGTCGAGGATCTCGTCGTTGAGATCGATCTTGGCGTAGGACAACAGCGTGCACAGCTCGGGCCGGGTCAGGTACTGCCGGTTCTGGCCGCGCGTGCGCATGGTGGGCGAATCGGGCAGGAACTCGACGGCGCGATCGAGCCGGCCGTTGCGCTCCAAGGCGCGCATGAAGCGTTCCAGCCGGTCATGCTCCTCGCCCGCCTGCTCCAGGGCGACGCTGATCGCCTGGCTCTGCTGGTAGTTGTGGCGCAGCACCAGGCCCGCCACCTCGTCGGTCATGGAGAACAGCAACGCGTTGCGGTCCTCGCGCTCGAGCGCGCCGCGGTTGATCGCCTCGCCGGTGACGATCTTGATGTTGACCTCGTGGTCGGAGGTGTCGACGCCGGCCGAGTTGTCGAGCGCGTCGGTGTTGATCTTGCGGCCGGCCAGCGCCGCTTCGACGCGGCCGCGCTGGGTGAAGCCTAGATTGGCGCCCTCGCCGACCACGCGCGCCCGCACCTGGTCGCCATTGATGCGCAGCGCATCGCTGGCGCGATCGCCGGCGTCGGCATGGCTTTCGCTCGAGGCCTTCACGTAAGTGCCGATGCCGCCGAAATAGAGCAGGTCGACGGGCGCGGCCAGGATCGCCCGCATCAGGTCGATCGGCGTCATGGTCGGCGCCTCGATGCCCAGAACGGCGCGCGCCTCGGCCGACAGCGCGATCGACTTGGCGGCGCGGTCGTAGATGCCGCCGCCTGCCGACAAGAGCGACTTGTCGTAGTCCATCCACGACGAGCGCGGCAGGTCGAACAGCCGCTTGCGCTCGTCCCAGCTCGTCGCCGGATTGGGCGCGGGATCGATGAAGATGTGGCGGTGGTCGAAAGCCGCGACCAGCTTGATGTGCCTGGACAGCAACATGCCGTTGCCGAACACGTCGCCCGACATGTCGCCGACGCCGGTGACGGTGAAGGGCGTGGTCTGGATGTCCTGGCCGAGCTCGCGGAAGTGGCGCTTCACCGATTCCCAGGCGCCGCGGGCGGTGATGCCCATCTTCTTGTGGTCGTAGCCCGCCGAACCGCCCGAGGCGAAGGCGTCGTCGAGCCAGAAGCCGTATTCCTGGGCGAGCGCATTGGCGATGTCGGAGAAGGTCGCCGTGCCCTTGTCGGCCGCGACCACGAGATAGGGATCGTCCGGATCGTGCCGCACGACGTCGGCCGGCGGCCTGATGCCATCGCCGGCGTAGTTGTCGGTGATGTCGAGCAGGCCGCGGATCAGCGTCTGGTAGCAGGCGATGCCCTCGGCCTGGACCTGCTCGCGCGTGCCGCCAGTCGGTGGCCGCTTGACGTAGAAGCCGCCCTTGGAGCCCACCGGCACAATGACGGCGTTCTTCACCATCTGGGTCTTCATCAGTCCCAGGATCTCGGTGCGGAAATCCTCGCGCCGGTCGGACCAGCGGATGCCGCCACGCGCCACCCGGCCGCCGCGCAGATGGATGCCCTCCATGCGCGGGCTGTAGACGAAGATCTCGACCAGGGGCCGGGGCGCCGGCAGCTCGTCGATGGCGCGGCTGTCGATCTTGATGGAGATCCAGTCCTTCGGCGCTTGGTCCGGGCCGGTTTGCCAGTAATTGGTCCGTAGGCTGCAACGCACGGCGTTGAGAAAGCGCCGAAGGATGCGGTCCTCGTCGAGGGTCGCCACGCCTTCCAGCGCGCCGGTGATCTCGGCTTCGAGCGGCTCGAGCTTCTGCTTGCGGGCATCGGACGCTGCCTCGCCCAGCACCGGATCGAAGCGCGCGAGGAAGAGATCGATCACCAGTCGCGCGATCGCCGGATAGGACGACAGCACGCGCTCCATGTAGTCCTGGCTGAAGGCGATGCCGGCCTGCCGCAGATACTTGGCGTAGGTGCGCAGGATCGCGACCTCGCGCCAGGCCAGCCCGGCGCCCAGCACCAGGCGATTGAGCCCGTCGCTTTCCAGCGCGCGCGCCCATACCTTGTCGAGCGCCTCGGCGAAGCGCGGGCCTGCTTGGGCGAGATCGACCGGCGACTTGTCGGCGGTCTCGACGCTCAGCACCTGCAGCGCCACCGCCTCGTCGCCCGACTTGAGCAGGAACGGCGCCTCGCTCAGCACGCGCAGCCCGAGGTTTTCCGCCAGCGGCAGGATGTCGGACAGCGCGAGCGGCGCCTTGGGATGGAACAGTCGCAGCGTGAAGCGATGCATCGGCAGGTCGGGCGCGCGGTCGAGCCGGACGCCGAACGGCCGGCCAGCGATGGCCGCCTGCACCAGGTCGAGGTCGCCCACCGCCTGGTTGGCATCGAAGCTGTCGCGATAGACGACGGGGAACCAGTCGCGCCAGCGGCGGGCGGCGTCGCGACCCTCGGGCTCGCCCATCGTCTCCTGCAGGGCGGCGCGGAAGCGGTCGCTCCACGAGGTCGCGGCTTCGGCGAGCGCCCGCTCGAGCTCGGCGAGATCGGGCGTCGGCGTGTCGTTGGACTCGAGCTTCAGCGTGTAGAGCACCTGGGCCAGCGCCGAATCGCTGCTGACCGAGACGTCGACCGACTGGACCTTGCCCTGCCAGGCGTGCTCGAGGATGGCGGCGAAATGGTCGCTGAGCGCGGCGTCGAAGCGCTCGCGCGGCGCGAACACCAGGCCGGTGGCGAAGCGGCCGACGGCGTCGCGGCGGGCGAACAGCGCCACGCGGCGTCGTTCCTGCAGCTGGAGGATGCCCAGCACGTGGTCGTAGAGCGTGTCCTCGTCGATCTGGAACAGCTCGTCGCGCGGATAGGCTTCCAGGATGGCAAGCAGCGCCTTGCCGTCGTGGCTGTGCACGTCGAGGCCGGAGCGCCGCAGGATGCTGTCGACGCGGCCGCGCAGCAGCGGCACGTCGCGCACCGTGGCGTGATAGGCCGCCGAGGTGAACAGGCCGACCAGGCGGCGCTCGCCGGTGACGCGGCCGTCGGCGTCGTAGGTCTTGACGATCACGCAGTCCATCGGCCCGGCGCGATGGACCAGCGAGGGGCGGTCGGTCTTGACGATCAGGATGTTGCCCGGCCCGCGGGCGAAGCGCGACATCGCCTCGCCGCCGCCGAGGCCGGCCTCGAACAGCCGCACCTCGTCGCGACGCAGGATGCCGAGCGGCGAGCCCGCGACGATCTCGTAGCGCAGGCCGCCGGCTTGGCTCGCGTCTTCGACGTAGCGATAGCGGCGATGGCCGAGGAAGGTGAAATGGTCGGCTTCCAGCCAGCGCAGGAAATCGTCGTACTCGGCGAGGCTGGGCGAGCGGCTGGAAGCGAGATCGGGGATGGCGTCGAGGCAGGCGCGGCGCATCGCCCGCCAGTCCTCGACCGCCAGCCGCACCTCGGCCAGCACGCGGGTGAGCGCGGCGGCAAGCTCGTCGAGCAGCGCGGGATCGGCCTGGCGGTCGATCTCGACGTGCATCATCGATTCGGACTTGGCGCGCTCGCCGGCTTCGATGGCGAAGCCCAGAAGGTCGCCGTCGAGGTCGCGGCGCACCGCCAGCACCGGGTGCGCCAGCAGATGGACGTTGATCTCCCGGCGATTGCACTCGTTGGCGATCGAATCGACCAGGAACGGCATGTCGTCGTTGACGATCTGCACGATGGTGTGGCGGCTCTCGAAGCCGTGGTCGGCGGTCGTGTTGAACACCCGCACCTTGGCCACGCCCGGCAGGCGGCGGCGGGCGAAGGCGAGCAGGGAGACCGCGGCGCCGGCCCGCTGGTCGGCAGATGCACCGGCGAGGTCCTTGTCAGCGACGCGGGCGTACAGGCGGCGGGCGAAATGGGCGGCCTCCTCGCCGCCGATCGCCAGCGCCGCGGCGCAGATGGCATCGAGCCCGTAAACACGCGGGGCCGTTGACGAGGCCGTTGACGGGGCCAGTGCGGTGGCCATTTGGACGCCCTCCCGGTCGGCGCTGGTATTGGCCGGATTATTTACGTCCGACCGTGACAACGGATGTTACGTCCGACCATGACAATCTGACGACGGAGATCGGCGTGGCCGAAAGTGCCCACCACATCTTGTGTTTCGGGGGGTGCCTCGACGCAGGATAGCCGATTCGCTGCGGTTTCTGTTCCGGGCCCTAGGAATCCGCGGGAAAGCGCGTTTTGTTCTCTTTCCATGCTGCGACTGCGAAGGTTCGCCGACAGACAAAATCACACAATCTGGAAGGATATTTTTTGTCGATATTTCAATGTTTTAAGTGTCCATTCCTCAGATTCACAACCGGGGTAAAAATTTGGCGATGACACGGCTTTTGGGGGGCGTATCATCAAGCCATAGGGGCTCACCCAAAAGCCCTCCCAACATCTAGGTGTCTTCCACAGTCTGTTCCATCCACAGCTGTGGACAAAAGCAAAAATGGGGGCCGCAAGTGTTTGATGTCGTTCAAGTTCGTAGTGGTGCGCGGGTTGTTACCGATCCCTCCCGGGACGCCCGCCTCACCGTCTTCGGCAAAGCCACCCTCTCCGACCGTTACCTGCTGCCCAATGAGAGCTATCAGGAGATGTTCGCCCGCGTCGCCTCGGCCTATGCCGACGACGATGGCCATGCCCAGCGGCTGTACGACTACATCAGCAATCTGTGGTTCATGCCGGCGACGCCGGTGCTGAGCAACGGCGGCACCAAGCGCGGCCTGCCGATCTCCTGCTTCCTGAACGAGGCCAACGATTCGCTCGAAGGCATCGTCGGCCTGTGGAACGAGAACGTCTGGCTCGCCGCGCGGGGCGGCGGCATCGGCTCGTACTGGGGCAATCTCCGCTCGATCGGCGAGAAGGTCGGCATGAACGGCAAGACCTCCGGCGTCGTGCCCTTCATCCGCGTCATGGATTCGCTCACGCTCGCGATCAGCCAGGGCTCGCTGCGCCGCGGCTCGGCGGCGGTCTACCTGCCGGTCAACCATCCCGAGATCGAGGAGTTCATCGAGATCCGCCGGCCGACCGGCGGCGATCCCAACCGCAAGGCGCTCAACCTGCATCATGGGCTGCTGATCTCCGACGCCTTCATGCGCGCCGTCGAGGCCGACGAGGAATGGGCGCTGGTCAGCCCCAAGGACGGCGCCGTGCAGCGCAAGGTCTCGGCGCGGCATCTGTGGATCCGCATCCTGACGGCGCGCATCGAGACCGGCGAGCCCTACCTGGTGTTCGTCGATCACGTGAACAAGGCCCGGCCCGAGCATCACAAGCTCGCCGGCCTCGAGGTCAAGACCTCCAACCTGTGCAGCGAGATCACGCTGCCGACCGGCATCGACCATCACGGCAAGCAGCGCACCGCCGTGTGCTGCCTGTCGTCGCTCAATCTCGAGACCTATCTCGAGTGGCACGAGCATCCGACCTTCATCGAGGACGTGATGCGCTTCCTCGACAACGTCCTGCAGGGCTTCATCGACGACGCCGGCTCGGACTTCGCCCGCGCCACCTACGCCGCCATGCGCGAGCGCTCGGTGGGCTTGGGCGTCATGGGCTTCCACTCCTTCCTGCAGGCCAACAACGTCCCGCTCGAATCGGTGATGGCCAAGGTGTGGAACAAGAAGATGTTCAAGCACATCCGCGGCCAGTGCGACGAGGCCTCCAAGTCGCTCGCCAAGGAACGCGGCGCCTGCCCGGACGCCGCCGACTTCGGCTTCGAGGAGCGCTTCTCCAACAAGCTCGCGATCGCGCCCACCGCCTCGATCTCGATCATCTGCGGCGGCGCCTCGCCCGGCATCGAGCCGTCGGCGGCCAACGTCTACAACCACAAGACCCTGTCGGGCTCGTTCGTGGTGCGCAACCCGTACCTCGAGAAGATGCTCGAGCAGAAGGGCAAGAACGACGAGGACACCTGGACCTCGATCACCGTCAGCCAGGGCTCGGTGCAGCATCTCGACTGCCTCGACGACCATGAGAAGGCGGTGTTCAAGACGGCGTTCGAGATCGACCAGCGCTGGCTGGTCGAGCACGCGCGCCGACCGCGCGCCCTTCATCTGCCAGAGCCAGTCGCTCAACCTCTTCCTGCCGGCCGACGTGCACAAGCGCGACCTGCACCAGATCCACATGATGGCCTGGAAGCGCGGCGTGAAGAGCCTCTACTACTGCCGCTCGCTGTCGATCCAGCGCGCGGAGACGTGTCGCGGGCGAAGCGCTCACTGCCGCGCCGCTCGGCGACCAAGCCCTTTCAGCCCCCAGAGTCGACGTCCCCTCAACGGTGCCGCTGGTCCCGCCAGCGGCACCGCAACAATCGAACGACTACGAAGAGTGTCTTAGCTGTCAGTAGCCGCAGCCGTCCTCGACGCGCCGCGGGTCCACACTGCGGCGTGACGGGGCTTCTTTCGCTCAATTCATATTTGATCGCAGGTTTCTCATGTCGCTGCTCGACGCCAAGCCGATCTACAAGCCGTTCCACTATCCCTGGGCCTACGATGCCTGGCTGATGCAGCAGCGCATCCACTGGCTGCCCGAGGAAGTGCCGCTGGCCGACGACGTCAAGGACTGGCGCAACAAGCTCACCGACAGCGAGCGCCATCTGCTGACGCAGATCTTCCGCTTCTTCACCCAGGCCGACGTCGAGGTGAACAACTGCTACATGCGGCACTACAGCCGCGTCTTCAAGCCGACCGAAGTGCAGATGATGCTGGCCGCCTTCTCGTCGACCGAGACGATCCATGTCGCCGCCTACAGCCATCTGCTCAGACACGATCGGCATGCCCGAGACCGAGTACTCGGCCTTCCTCCACGTCAAGGAGATGAAGGACAAGTACGACTACATGCAGGAGTTCAACGTCGACTCGAAGCCCGACGATCGCCAAGACCTTGGCGGTGTTCGGCGCCTTCACCGAGGGCCTGCAGCTCTTCGCCTCGTTCGCCATGCTGATGAACTTCCCGCGCTTCAACAAGATGAAGGGCATGGGCCAGATCGTGTCGTGGTCGGTGCGCGACGAGACGCTGCACTGCAACTCGATCATCAAGCTGTTCCGCGCCTTCGTGCACGAGAACCCGGAGATCTGGACCGAGGAGCTGCAGCGCGAGATCTACGTCGCCTGCTCGACCATCGTCGACCACGAGGACGCCTTCATCGACCTCGCCTTCGAGATGGGCGGCATCGAGGGCATGACCGCGGTCGACGTGAAGCGCTACATCCGCTACATCGCCGACCGCCGCCTGACCCAGCTCAGCCTGCAGCCGATCTACCGCAGCGACGCCAAGAACCCGCTGCCGTGGATGGACCAGATGCTGAACGCCATCGAGCACACCAACTTCTTCGAGAACCGCGCGACGGAGTATTCCAAGGCGTCGACGCGCGGGACGTGGGAAGAGGCGTTCGGCTAGCTCAGCCTCCGGCGCGTGCCTCGGGCTTCATTGATCGGGCGCGCAGGCGCTTGGCTTCGTCGATCCGACCATGCGCCAGCAGCCCTTGGGCGATCCATTGCAGGTCGGTGGGCTCAAGGTCGGAGCTTTCCAGCTCAGCGGACATCGCATCGACGGTACCTGCCAGGATCGTCTGGAACAGGCGACGGCGCTTGCTGTCGTGGGATTCGTAGTCGAGCCAGACCAGTGAGGCACGCTGCCCGGGCATGAGGTCGCTGACGAAATCGGGAACGATCGAAAGACCCGAGGCGCTGTTCGTGAAGACCACAAGGGCCGAGCGCTCTCGCATCGAGCCCAGGACGAACGCCTTGTACGTGGCGTTGTCGCCCCAATGGAAGAAGGTGCCAGCAGCCGGTTCGAGGCCCCAGCCCAACCCCCAAGCGACGCCCGTCCGAAGGGTCTCGGTGTCCGGCTCCAGCGCCTGAGGGCCGGCATGGTCGACGTCGACATGTGGCCGGAGCCATAGCTCGGCAGTCTCGGGCTTCAGTCGATCGCCCGACAGAACGGCCTGCAGGAAGCGCGCGTAGTCGGCCGCCGTCGTTTGCAGGCTCGCCGCGGCATTCGCCTCCGCTGGCTTGGCGCTCCTCGCCGGCCGGCCGAATTCGTCATGAGGATGAGCGCGGTTCTGCTCGAAGCGCCGCTGCCAGACGAAGCTGGAACGCTCCATGTCGAGCGGTCCGAAAACCAGCCGCTGAGCCAACTCCTCGAGTGTTTCCCCGGTGATCGCTTCGATCGCCCGCTGCAGGTAGAGGTAGCCCTCTCCTGAGTAGCTGAATCGATCGCCGGGCCGGAAGTGCGTGCGCAGCGGGAGATCGGCATTGCGCCAATTCGGGAGCCCGCAGCTATGCGAGAGCGCATCCTTCGCGGCGATCAAGTGCGCCTGAGGATCGTCCCAGATGTAGGACTGAAGGTATTGAGAAAGAGACGCGTCCAGCGTGAGACGACCGGCGTCCACCAGTTGCAGGACGATGAAAGCGAAGACGGGCTTGCTGAGCGACGCTGCGTCGAACACGGTGTGCGCGTCGACAATGCCGGGGGCGCGCGCAAGTCGAACGCCCTGGCAAAGGTACCGTTGAAGCTTGCCGTCGCGTAGGACCGCCGCGGCGATTCCAGGTATGCTGCCTGAGGCCATAAGGCGATGGAGCGGCGTCCCGTCTTCGATGCTCATGCCGCCAGTGTGGCAGCCGGTGATTTTGCGTTCTAGATCAATAGGCGTTCGGCTAGCGCCGCGCCGTCACACGTAGACCTTGCGCGCCGGGCTCGTCTCGCGCGCATCGCCGCCACCCAGCAAGACGCGCCACGCGATCGCGGGCGCCATCATGGCCGGCGGCGGCGCCAGCAGGCTGGCGACCCGGAAGAAGCGTTTCAGCACCACGGGATCCCGGGTTGCCACGCGGTGAGCGCGCGCCATGTAGCGGCTCACGATGCCAAATCCCGGCGGCCGGCGGCCTTCGACCTGCGGGTAGCGGTAGTCTTCGCCGGTCGCGATCGCCCACGGAATCTCGACGATCCGCGCGGCCGCGCCGAAGAACCGCGGGGCCAGATCGCCATCGCCGGCGGCGAGGCAGCGATCGAGGGCGCGTGCTTCCGAAAGTGCCACGGACATGCCTTGTCCGTAGAGCGGGTTGAAGCTGCAGAGGGCGTCGCCGATGACGAGATAGCCGCCGGAAAGTCGCGAGCTTCTCGTAGTGGCAACGCCGTTTGCCGGGAAGCGATAGCTCGCGATCGGCCCGATCGGCTCGCGTCCTTGACAGATCGACCGCGTTACTGGAATTCGCAAGCCGCCGGCAAAAGGCTTCCAGGCGCTGAAGCCGTGATAGTCAGAGCAAGTCAACCCGGCGAGCGTTGACGATCCAATCTGCCAATGCGCTGAGGATCGTTGCGAAGCGGGTCGACTGTGGGCGTGGAAAGTGACGGCGCCGATCGAGTCATAGAGGTCGCCGGCGCGCCGCTCGAAGACACCGGTCGCGTAGCCCACTTCAATGGGAACACTGGTCTCCGTCACCTGGCCGTATCCCCACGAGGCGAGCCACTTCGGCGAGGGCGAGCCGCGACCGAGCGCTCGACGACAAGATCGGCATCGAGCGTGGCGGTCGTTCCCGTCGACAGCTCCTTCACCGAGAGCCCTGTCACGCGCCGTGTTCGCGAATCGAAGTCCGGATTTTCGCCGATGTGGCCTTGCAGCAATGTCACCTTGGGGAGAGCGAGCACGCGCTCGCGGACCTTGCGTTCGAGGAACGGTCGGCTGACGACGATGGCTTCGAGCCCGCTGTCGCGCGCAGCTTCCAGCCGCCGTATTGGTACCAGAGGAAATCTCCCGAGAGATCGCCGCGGGTGGCCCTTGGGCGACCAGCTCGTCCATCAGCCCGGGAAAATAGTCCGACAGGATTTGATAGCCCGACGGCAACAAGCCATGGGCATGCTGCGCTTGGGGAACGCCCTTGCGGAGATCGCGTGCCCGTGGTCAGTTCATCGCGCTCGACCAGCGTGACGCGGTCGAAGTGGTTCGCGAGCGCCCGCGCTGCTCCCAGCCCTGCCATGCTCCCGCCAAGGACAATCGCGTGTCCTCTCGTCCCTGCATTGCCACCTCTGACGGATGTACGCTCGGGGACGCCCATCGGATGACTGGATGATTGGCAAAAGCGCTCAGGAAGGACTTGGCGGCCTTCGCCGCGGGAACCTGGGCAGGCGTTCGGGTTAACGCCAGTTCTGGCCGCCTATAGAGGCGTGAATTGTCTTCGTCGTCGAAACGCGATACGATCGCGACTTGCCGTTCGAAGCCGACAACACGCAAGCCAGGACGCAGATCGTCGGTTCGTCGCTTCAACGACGCGCCTTGCGCCGTCCGCTGTAGCGCGCACGAGCTTCCGCAAAGACCGACTTTGCCGGAATGCGACTTGAGGGATCAGCCTTGGTCGCGTCATGTAGGCACGACCTCCTCTTGCAGCCACCGTTCGAACGCCGCGTCGCGTTCCTGCAAGGCGCGAAGACCTGCTCTGATCACCTCTGAACCGGACGCATAGGCGCCGCTATCGACCTTGATGTCTATATAAGTTGCCTGTTCGGCTGAGAGGCTGAAGGTGCGTTTGGAGACCTTTGCCATCGCCATGCTCTCGGTATGAAATTATCATACCAATACCATTTTTCAGCACTAGAATTGGTCAGCGGCAACCGCTTCCCAGCCACGTCATTAGCCACAAGACTTGTCGGCCTCGACCTCTAACGGCAGGACGGAATGCTGCATTACGACGTCATCATTGTTGGAGGCGGTTCAGCCGGGTGTGTGCTCGCGAACCGCCTGAGCGCGAGCTCGCGCCGGGTCTGCTGCTCGAAGCGGGCCATGCGTATACGCCAGACGCCTATCCCGAGGTGCTGACCGATCTCGGCCATCTCGGCGGTGACGAAGCGCACGCAGCTGGGGTTTCAAGAGCAGGCACCTTCGAGCCGAACCATGACATCGCCGCGCTGAGCGGCAAGGTGCTGGGTGGCGGCTCGGCGATCAATGCCGCCGTGGCCAAGCGGGCGCGCGCGGACGATTTCGCCGCTGGCATCGGCACGGCATCGAGGGTGTCGGACTTTCCGGACGTGCTGAAGGCCTACAAGGACCTCGAGAATGCCAGCAACGGCGACGGCACGTGGCACGGCCGGCGCGGGCGTTTCCCATCCGTCAGCCCGTGCCGGCGGACGTGACGCCGCCTTGCGGGCCTTCATCGACGCCGCGATGGCATGGGCTTTCGTCTCATCGACGATTTCAACGGCCTGTTCAGGACGGCGTCGGCGTCGATCCTTTCAATGTCGTCGCTGGCGGCGGCAGAACACCGACATGGCCTATAGCCGGCAACGGTGGGCGCGCTCGAACCTGACGATCGGCGGCGATTGCCAGGTCGAAGGATCGGGTTCGACGGCGACCGCGCCACGGCCGTCCATCTGGAACGGCAGTCCGACGGCCGATGAGATCATCCTGGCCGCGAAGTCATGGCAGCCGGCCATCCTGATGCGATCGGGCGTCGGGCTCTGCCATGAGGCGCACGCATCGATGTCGTCGCCGACCTGCCGGTGGGCGAGCGGCTGGTCGACCACCGTTTACACACACCTATGCCTGCGGCCGCGTACGATGGCGGCCGGACAAGACCTTCCCGCCATGGCGTGACCTTTGGACGCTCGCCATGGCGAGGCGATGAGCTCGACATCCAGATCACCGCATCGGAGTGGCCGAGGACGCGACAGCCGACCGGCCCGCCTCGCGTTGGCACGGCCGTGATGACCCGGCGTCGGTCGGCAGCGTGCGCTCCGAGACGCGATCCGCAGACCTCGCCGGTGATCGACTACAATCTGGCGGAGGACGCGACGACGACGCATGGTCGAGGCGGTCAGCTCGCCGGCGCAGCCGCGCTCCGGCCGCTGGCCGGCCTGATCGACCGCGAGTTGGCTCCCGGTGCCGGCGTGGTCGAAGAGACGCGTTGCTGGCGGCGATCAGCGGCCTCGATACCTATCATCATGGATCGGCGACGGTGCCGATGGGTGGCAGCCGCGATGCCGGCGCCGTCGTCGACCCTGTCGGCCGCGTGCGCGGCGTGCAGGGCGCGCGTGGTCGATGCTCGATCTTCCCCGAGATCCGTCGACACCGACCAACCTGACGACGATCATGGTGGCGAACCGTTGCGGCGTCCTTGTCGTCGGGGATGCAAAGGAGGACACGCGATGAAAAAGACCTATCACGGAAGCTGCCATTGCGGCCGCGTGCGCTTCGAGGCGGACATCGATCTCGAGGCCGGCACCAGCCGGTGCAATTGCTCCTATTGCGGCAAGATGCGTGCGTGGAATGTGAGCATCAAGCCGCAGGACTTTCGCCTGCTCTCGGGCAAGGATGGCCTCGGCGACTACCAGTTCGGCACCAAGCAGGGTCATCATCGCTTTTGCCATGCCTGCGGCCTCGCCGCGTTCGGCGACGGCGACATCAAGGAGATCGGCGGTGCGTTCGTGTCGGTCAACGTCGCCTGTCTCGACGACATCACGCCGGAGGAGCTGGCCAAGCTGCCGATCCAGTACATGGACGGCCGCCATGACAACTGGTTCAACCCGCCCAAGGTCAGCAGCTACCTCTGAGCCCTGAAAGCGAGCCGGTCCCACCACACGGCGGGGCCGCCAAGGTGGGAAGGACCTTTGCTCTCGTGGATGATGCTGAGGCCGTGCCGCCCGGCCAGCGTGCGCGTCTCCTCGGCCGAGACATCGAACATGCGCCGGCCGGCCGGCACGGGACCATGGCGCAGCGACAGAGCCATCAGGCCGCCCGGCTTCACCAGCGGCGCGACGCGGGCCATGGCCCGCTCGCGCTGGCCGAGGTCGAGATGCATCCACACCGCCGTCAGCATGACGACGTCGTAGCGTGCACCCAGCGCGTGCACGCCGTCGAGATCGGGCAGGGAATCGTCGATCCAGGTGATCGCGGGATGCGGATGCAGCCGCTGGGCCTCGGTGCGCAGTTCGGGCGTGGGCTCCGCGGCTGTGACGGTATGGCCGAGCTCGGCAAAGCCCGCCGCATCGCGGCCCGTGCCAGCGCCTATATCGATGACGCAGCTAGGCGTGGTTGGGAAGAGATGCATCACGTGCCGATGGACGTCGGCAAAGGCCAGGCTCTCGTACTGCTTCACGCGCTCGGCGGCGGTCTCGCCGTAGCCTTCGGTGCCGCTGCTCGGATCTCGATGTATGCCGGGAGTGTGAGGCGCGAGCTGGATGTCAGCGCGGGCGCGTGCCTGCTTCGCCACTTCGAACGCAGCCAAGCGCTCGGCGAACTTGCCGCTCGCCGGCCCGTCGGCGGCGGCGATCGTCGGCGCCGGGAGCGTTTCGTAGAAGTGGCAGGCCACGCGATGGCCGTTGCCGGCGTCGCGCAGCAGCGGCTCCTCCTTGCGGCAGCGGTCCTGCGCGAAGGCGCAGCGCGTGTTGAAGCGGCAGCCCGGTGGCGGGGCGAAGGGGCTGGGCACGTCGCCCGCCAGCAGCAGGCGCTTCTTGCGCACCCGCGGGTCGGGGCGCGGGATCGCCGACAGCAGCGCCTGGGTGTAGGGATGCAGGGGCCGGTCGTAGAGGTCGCGCTTGGAGGCGATCTCGACCAGCTTGCCGAGATACATCACCGCCACGCGGTCGCTGATGTGCTTCACCACGGCGAGGTCGTGGGCGATGAAGAGGTAGGAGAGGCCGAACTGGCGCTGCAGGTTCTGCAGCAGGTTGACGATCTGCGCCTGGATCGAGACGTCGAGGGCGGAGACGGGCTCGTCGCACACGATCAGGTCGGGATTGACCGCGAGCGCGCGGGCGATGCCGATCCGCTGGCGCTGGCCGCCCGAGAACTGGTGCGGATAGCGCCGCGCATGCTCGGGCAAGAGGCCGACGACGGCCAGAAGCTCGCGGGCGCGCTGCTCGCGCTCGGCCTCGGTGTGCAGGCCATGCACGGCCATCGGCTCGATCAGGATCTCGCCCACGGTCATGCGCGGATTGAGCGAGGCGTAGGGGTCCTGGAAGATGATCTGCATGTGGCGCCGCATCTGGCGCAGCGACTGCTTGTCGAGGTCCGCGATCTCGTTGCCCTTGAAGCGCACCGAGCCCGCCGTCGGATCCATCAGGCGCAGCACCAGCCGGCCGGTCGTCGACTTGCCGCAGCCCGATTCGCCCACCAGCGCCAAGGTCTCGCCGCGGGCGATGTCGAAGGTCACGCCCTCGACGGCGCGCACCATGCCGATCACCCTGCGGCGGATCAGGCCGCGCGTGACGGGGAAGTGCTTTACGAGACCCCGCACATCAAGAACGGGGACCTCGAGCACCGGCGCCGTCGTGCTCATGCCGCGTTCCTCGCCTGCTCGACCGGCGCCTTCCAGCAGGCGACCTTATGTTCGGTCGAGATGTCCCTGAGCGGCGGCGGCTCCTCGCGGCATTGCCGGTCGGCGAAGGGACAGCGGGGCGAGAAGCGGCAGCCCTTGGGCTGGTTGTTGGGGCTGGGCACCGTGCCCTCGATGGTCGACAGCCGCTCGCGGTCGACGTCGAGGCGCGGGATCGAGCCCAGAAGCCCGATCGTGTAGGGGTGCTGCGGGTCGGCGAACAGGGCCGCGACCGGCGCGCTTTCGACGATCTTGCCGGCGTACATGACGATCACCTCGTCGGCCACCTCGGCGATCACGCCGAGATCGTGGGTGATGATCAGGATCGCCATGCCCAGCCGCTTCTGCAGGTCGGCCAGCAGGTCGAGGATCTGCGCCTGGATGGTGACGTCGAGCGCCGTGGTCGGCTCGTCGGCGATCAGCAGCGAGGGCTCGCAGGACAACGCCATGGCGATCATGACCCGCTGGCGCATGCCGCCCGACAGGCGGTGCGGATAGTCGTCGATGCGCTCGGCCGCCGAGGGGATGCGCACCAGCTCGAGCATCTCGATGGCGCGCTTCTTGGCCGCCTGCGGCGACATCTGGCTGTGCGCCAGGATCGCCTCGACGATCTGCCGGCCGATCGTGTGGACCGGGTTCAGCGAGGTCATCGGCTCCTGGAAGATCATCGACATCTTGCCGCCGCGCATTTTGCGGCGCTCGTCGGCCGACAGGCCGAGCACATCGCGGCCGTCGAACTTCACGGCCTCGGCCTCGACCTGGCCGGGCGGGCTCGCCACCAGGCCCATGACCGAGAGCGAGGTCACGCTCTTGCCGCAGCCCGATTCCCCCACCAGGCCGACCGTCTTGCCGCGGTCGACCGAGAAGTCGATGCCGTCGACCGCGCGGAACAGCCCGCGGTCGGTATGGAAATACGTCCGAAGACCGCGGACCTCCAGAAGCTTGTCCATCAGAACGAGTAGTCCAGTCCCTTGTAGAAGGTGTTCTGATAGAGCATGTGCGGCCGCACGCCTTTCAGCTTCTTGGAGCTGGTGGTGTACATCGCCACGTTCATCACCGGCATCCACAGATGCTCCTCGGTGACGCGCTGCTGGGCGAGCCCGTAGTACTTGGTGCGCTCGGCGTCGGTCAGCGAGGCCTTGCCCTTCTTCAGGAGTTCGTCGGTCTGCGGATCGTTCCAGTTCATGCGATTGGGCGCCGGCATGTTCTTGGAATCGAAGTAGAAGTTCAGCAGGTCGCCGGCCGACATGTAGGGGAAGGTGACCGTCCAGAGATCGTAGTCCTGCTCGCTCATCTTGGCGAAGGCGATGGTCGAGTCGAAGCCCTGCACCTTCCAGTCGATGCCGATCTTGCGCATGTAGCCCTGGATCGCCTCCGACACGCGGCCGAAATAGGAGACCTGGGTGAAATAGACCTTGGGGGCGAGCTTCACGCCGTCCTTCTCGCGGATGCCGTCGGCGCCGACCTTCCAGCCGGCCTCGTCGAGAAGCTTCTTCGCGCGCTCGACATCCTCCTTGATGAGGGTCTTGGTCGACGCCGCGAAGTCGAGCGCCTTGGGATCGATGAAGGTGTAGGCGGGATCGGCCTGGCCCAGCATGATGCCCTTGACGATCTCGGCGCGGTTGATGGCGATGTTCATCGCCTCGCGCACGCGCTTGTCGGCCACCATCGGCCGGCTGGTCTTGTAGCCGTAGTACATCAGCTGGAAGTTCGGCGTCGCTTCCTGGACGTTGAGGTTGGGCGAGGCCTTGACCTGCGAGATGAACTGCAGCGGGATCTGGTGGCTGACGTCGAACTGGCCGCCCAGCATGGCGGCGACGCGGCTCGCGTCCTCGGGCACGATCTTGATCGAGAGCTTCTCGAACTTCACCGGGCCCTTGTTCTGGTACATCGAGGGGCCCCACTTGTAGGCGTCGTGGCGCTTGAGCACGATCTCGGTGCGCGGCTGCCACGATTCGAAGCACCATGGCCCGGTGCCGTCGGCCGCCTTGACGCCGTAGTCCTTGCCCAGCGCCTCGACGCTCTCCTTGTTGTGGATCGCCGTGGTGAACATGGTGAGGTTGAGCAGCAGGTCGGCGTAGGGCTCGGCGAGCTCGTACTCGACCGTGTAGGGATCGATGGCGCGGATCTCCTTGAGGCTGCCGGCGCGCCAGGCCAGCGGCGCCTTGAGCTCGGGGCTGGTCAGGCGCTTGAAGGAGTAGACCACGTCGTCGGCGGTGAACTTCTTGCCGCTGCAGAAGCTCACGTCATCGCGCAGCTTGAAGGTGTAGAGCTTGCCGTCCGGGCTCACGGTCCACGACTTGGCGAGATAGGGGATGGCAGTCTTGCCGTCCCAGTCCATCGCCACCAGCGTGTCCTGGAACATGTTGACGATGTCGGAAGTCGGCGACCAGGTCGTGCGCTGGCCGTCGTAATGCGGCGCGTCGAGCGACTTCATCATCTTCAGGGTCTGCGCTTCGGTCATCGACGCGAACCCAGCCATACCCAGAAACGCTGCTACGCCTGCAAATAAGTTACGCATGGTCGTTTCCTCACCTTTCTTTGTCGTCCTGAGCGTAGCGAAGGACCTCATCCCCGCTTGCAACCGGCTTGAGATCCTTCGCTGCGCTCAGGATGACAATTGCCTGATCATGTCTGCAGCCTCGGATCGAGGACGTCGCGCAATGCGTCGCCTAAAAGGTTGGCGGCCAGCACGATGACGAAGATCGCGCAGCTCGGGATCGTCGCGATGTGCGGCGCCATGAAGAGAAAGTCGCGGCCTTGGGCGGCCATCATGCCGAGCTCGGCCGTCGGCGGCTGTGCGCCCATGCCGAGGAAGCCAAGCGCGGAGCCGATCAGGATGATCTGGCCGAAGCGCAGGGTCAGGAACACGAAGATGGTGGAGATGCAGTTCAGCGTCAGGTAGCGCCAGATCAGCGTGCGGTCCGACACGCCGACGGCGCGGCCCGCTTCCATGAACTCCTGGCCCATCACGCCGACCGCGGCGCCACGCGCCACGCGGGCGACGTCGGGCACCGTCGCCACGACCAGCGCGATCACCACGGCGCCCAAGCCCGCACCGGCGACGGCGGCGACGGCCAGCCCGATGAGAATGGCCGGGAAGGCCAGCATCACGTCGACCAGGCGCATGATCCAGCCGTCGGCGCGCGGATAGTAGGCGGCGAGGATGCCTAAAAGCCCGCCGAAGAGACCGCCGATGATGACGCCGATCAGGCCCAGCATCAGGGTATTGCGGGTGCCGAAGATGACGCGGCTCAGGATGTCGCGGCCGGTGTTGTCGGTGCCGAACCAGTGCTCCTCGGACGGCGGCTGCATCACCTTGGTGAGGTCGGTGAGATAGGGATCGTAGGGCGCCACCACCGGCGCGAAGATGGCCGCGAGCGCAATCAGGGTGAGGAGGAGGGCAGCGATCGCCGCCACCTTGTCGCGCGCCAGTCGGCGCAGCACGCCCGACCGGGAGAGCGCGCCGGTCGTCTCCTCGGCGACAGGAGCATTGAGGGCTTCGACGCTCATGACCGCTGAACACTCATGATCGTTGAACTCTGGGATCGAGGTAGACGTAGAGCACGTCGACCAGCAGGTTGATGGTCAGGAAGGCGATGGCGAGGATCATGATGGCGCCCTGCGCCGTCGGGAAATCGCTCGACACGATGGCGCCGACGGCGAGCCGCCCGACGCCCGGCCAGGAGAACATGGTCTCGGTCACCACGGCGCCGCCCAGCAGGAAGGCCGCCTGCAGGCCGATCAGCGTGACCACGGGGATCAGCGCGTTGCGCAATGCATGATGGACGATCACCACCGTCTCGCGCAGCCCCTTGGCGCGGGCGGTGCGCACGAAGTCGGCGCCCAGCACTTCGAGCACGGCGGTGCGCGTCAGCCGTGCGATCGGGCCGATCAGCACCAGGCCAAGCGTCAGGGCCGGCAGGATCAGGCTCGGCAGGCCACCGTCCCAGATCGGTCCGGTGCGGCCGGTGAAAGGCAGCAGCCCCCACTTGTAGCCGACATACTGGATCAGGATCAGGCCGATGAAGAACACCGGCATGGAAACGCCCGCCACCGAGATCGCCATGATGACGCGATCGCTCAGCCGGCCGCGCCGCACCGCCGCGAAGGTGCCGAGCGCCAGGCCGAGCGGCACGGCGATCAGCATGGCACCCAGCATCAATTCGACGGTGGGGCCGATGGTGAGCGCCAGCTCTTCGCTCACCATCTTGTTGGAGATGATCGAGCGGCCGAGGTCGCCGCGCAGCACGCGGCCGATGTACTCGGCGAACTGGATGGGGATGGGGCGGTCGAGCCCGAGCTCGAGGCGGATGGCGGCGATGGTCTCGGCCTTGGCCTCAGGGCCGGCGATGATCATCGCCGGATCGGCCGGCACCACCTGCAGGAGGCAGAAGCAAAGGAACAGAACGCCGAGCAGCGCGGGAAACGAGACCAGCAGGCGATGGACGATCTGTCTTCCCATGCACCATCCTCGGACCGATCAGGCCAACGAGACGCACGCCGGGCTTGCCGGCGAGTCTGGTCGTCCCCCCTTGCCGCCGCGCTTCGGAGACGGTCAGTCATCCGTGCACGAACGTTTATTCAGCACGCATAGTGGCATGCACTCGAACTGTCGTCACGCCCAACCGCCGGCGTGTGGCAGAACGTGACCGGTGATGAAGCCCGACGCATCGGAGCAGAGGAAGCACACGGTGGCGCCGAGCTCGTTGGACTTGCCCAGCCTGCCCAGCGGAATTTGCGCCGTCATCTTGGCCATCGCGTCGTGGTTGGCGAGCAGTGCCGGCGGGAAGTAGTCGGGGTTCTCGACATAGTTCGAGCCGACGGCGTTCACCGTGATGCCGTCGCGCCCCAGCTCCTTGGCGAGCGAGGAGACCAGACCATTCGCAGCGGCGCGCGCGGAGACGTAAGGCGCGTAGTTGGCGATCCCGCGCAAGGGCGCGGCCGACGACACGAACACGATGCGGCCCGACTTGCGCTTGCGCATCGATGGCGCGACGAGCTGCGTGAGGCGGAAGGGCGTCACCGCCATCGCCTCGAGCGCGGAGCGATAGTCCTCGAGCCGCGCCTCGCCGAGCGGTGCGCGCAGGGCCGGGTAGGCGTCGTTGTTGACCAGCGCGTCGATATGTCCATGACGCCTCAGCGCAAGCTCGACCATGGTCGCGGGCTCGACAGCCGACAGCGCATGCGCGCCGGAAAACTCAGCCTCGTATTTGCGCCGTGCACTGGGCGCTTCAAACGAGGGATCGTGCGCCAGGACCGTGGCGCCTTCGGCCAAGGCGACCCGAGTCGTGCCGTGGCCGGCGAACTTTTCGACGTTGGTGATCAGCAGCACCCGGTCTTTCAGCATCATGGCGATTCCTCTAAAGCACATTTTGCTCGGCTGGAATCAGCCGAGCAAAATGTGCCTGTTGCAACAACTAACCCCCGTCCGCGCATTCCCGATTTGATGGAACCGCTTGCGGTTCCATCAAATCGGGAATCGCTCTAGTTTGCAGACCATGGTGGACCCGACCGATCCTAGCGTCCCGGCTGGCCCGGAACAGGCGTCCTTTGGCTATCGCGACGTGCCGGCGGCCGAAAAGGCGGGCATGGTCCGCCAGGTCTTCGAGAGCGTGGCGCCGCGCTACGACCTGATGAACGACCTGATGTCGGGCGGCGTGCACCGGCTCTGGAAGAATGCCCTGGTGGACGTGCTGAACCCGCGGCCGGGCGAGAAATTCCTGGACGTCGCGGGCGGCACCGGCGACGTCGCCTTCCGGATCGTGCGCCGGCAGGGTGAGCGGCCGGACGTCTCGGTTTGCGACATCAACGCCGCCATGCTGGCCGTCGGCCGCGACCGTGCCGTCGATCGCGGATTGCTGAAGGGCCTGACCTGGACGACGGGCGATGCCGAGAACCTGCCATTCCCCGACCGCTCGTTCGACGGCTATACGATCGCCTTCGGCCTGCGCAACGTCACCGACATCGACAAGGCGCTCGGCGAGGCGCATCGCGTGCTGAAGCCGGGCGGCCGTTTCTACTGCCTGGAGTTCAGCAAGGTGACGTCGGCGCCGGTGGGCCGCGTCTACGACGCCTACTCCAGCCGCGCGCTGCCGTTGTTCGGCCGCATCGTCGCCAGGGACGCCGAGTCCTACCGTTATCTTCACGAGAGCATCCGCCGCTTCCCGCCGCAGCGCGAGCTCGCCCGGCGCATGCGCGAGGTCGGTTTCGCCAACGTCGCCTGGCGCGACATGACGCTGGGCGTCGTCGCCCTGCACTCGGGCTGGCGGATATGAGTTTTTGCTGGGGGCGCGCCACTCCAGTGGCGCGATCATGCTCTTCCGGACCGCGCGCATCCTGCGCGCTCATGATCATGAGCGAGCCGGAGGCGCGCGGTCCGGAAGAGCGTGAACTCGAACATGACGCGCCACTGGAGTGGCGCGCCCCCGGCTAAGATGCTGCGCGCCATCCGCAATTCCTGGCGCTTGCTGCGCATGGCGCTGAGCCTGGCGCGGCACGATGCGTTGTTCCCGCTGGAGATCCTGGGCATCACGCCGGCGCTGGTCGCCTGGGCGCGGCTGTTCGCGCGCCGCCGCGATGCCCGCCGGCCGGGCGAGCGGCTGACGGCGGCGCTGCAGGAGATGGGCCCGTCCTTCATCAAGCTCGGCCAGGCCCTGTCGACGCGCGCCGATCTTTTGAGCGAACAGGTCGCGGCCGACCTGGCGCAGTTGCAGGACCATCTGCCGGCGTTCCCCGGCGCCGCGGCCCGGCGCATCATCGAGGCCGAGCTCGGCCAGCCGATCGACGCGTTGTTCACCAGCTTCGACGACACGCCGGTCGCCGCCGCCTCGATCGCCCAGGTGCATTTCGCCGTCACCACCGACGGCCGCGAGGTCGCGGTCAAGGTGCTGCGGCCGGGCATCGAGCTCGCCTTCGAGCGCGACCTCGATCTCTTCTATTGGACGGCCGAGCTGGTCGAGCGTGCCCAGCCGCGCTATCGCCGCCTGAAGCCGATCGACTCGGTGCGCGCCTTCGCCGACGTCGTGCGGGTCGAGATGGACCTGCGCATGGAGGCGGCGGCCGCCGAGGAGCTCGGCGAGAACTTTGCCGACGATCCCAACTATCGCGCGCCCGCCATCGACTGGGATCGCACCGCCCAGCGCGTGCTGACCTTGGAGCGCGTCGACGGCATCCCGATCGGCGACCGCGACGCCATCACCGCCGCCGGCCACGATCCCGACATCGTCATGAAGAAGTGCGCCGAGGCCTTCTTCTACCAGGTGTTCCGCGACGGCTTCTTCCATGCCGACATGCACGGCGGCAACGCCTTCGTCGATCGCCAGGGCCATATCGTGCCGGTCGACTTCGGCATCATGGGCCGCATCGACGAGGACACGCGCGGCTATCTCGCCGAGCTGCTGGTCGCCTTCCTGCGCCGCGACTACCGCACCGTGGCAGAAGTACAGTTCCGCGCGGGCTATGTGCCGTCCGACCAGTCGCGCGAGATGTTCGCCCAGGCTTGCCGCTCGATCGGCGAGCCGATCTTCGGCAAGCCCAGCCATCAGATCTCGATCGCCCGCCTGCTGGCGCACCTGCTGCGCGTCACCGAGCAGTTCGAGATGACCGTGCAGCCGCAGCTCCTGTTGTTGCAGAAGACCATGCTGATGGCCGAGGGCATGGGCACGCGGCTCAATCCCAACGTCAACATCTGGGAGCTGGCGCGGCCCTTGATCGAGGAATGGATGCAGAGCCATTTCGGTCCACGCGCCACCATCGGCCGCGCCGCCGAGGACGTGATGGAGGGCCTGCGCCGCCTGCCGCGGCTGATCGACAGCCTGCATCTCGTGGCCGAGCACGAACGGCGCAAGGCCGAGCGCGAAGAGGTGACGCCGCCACCCATCCCCGGCCGCGGCTGGCGTCCGGGCTTCGCCGAGATCATCGCTGTTCTTGCGTTGATCGCCGCCATCGTCGCCTGGTGGCACTAAAAGCCGTCATCCCGACCGGAGCGCGAAGCGCGCAGTGGAGGGACCTTCTCAGTCGACTTCGTGACTAAGGTCGCGCCAATCCGGATTCGATCGATTTATGAGGATGAGCTTCTTTTCTCTTCTCCAATTCTTTAGCTGCTTCTCCCGAGTGATCGCATCGGGCGCTGTTTCATGAGACTCAAAATAGATCAGACGCTTGATGTTATAACGCGCCGTGTGATGGACCATACCCTGGCGGTGCTCTTCGAGGCGTCGAGACAAATTGGTCGTCACGCCAATATAGAGGGCACGTCTGTTGTGACTGGCGAGAATATAGACAACGGGGTTGCGCTCCATGGTCGAATGGTATCGGTTGCTGTCACTTATGTATTGCAATCATGGATTGTATCTCGAGTCATGACTAGGTCCCTCCACTCCGCGCTTCGCGCTCCGGTCGGGATGACGGCTAAGGGGACGACGGCTAAAGCGGGACGACGGAGGTGGGAAGGTGACCACCGACCAGATCATCTTCGGCCTCGCCGTCTTTCTGCTGGCAGGAACGGTCAAAGGCCTGGTGGGACTCGGCCTGCCGACCATCGTCATCGCGCTCACGACGCTCGTGCTGCCGCTGACCGAGGCGATCGCCATGATCGCGTTGCCGACCATCTTCTCCAATGTCTGGCAGGCTGCGGTAGGCGGCAACTTCTGGAAGATCCTGCGCCGGCAGTGGCCGCTGATGGTGCCGCTGGCGATCGGGCTCTATCTCACCATGTGGCTGGTCGGCCAGAAGGGCCCCAACTGGGCCTTCATCGTTCTGGCGACCATCCTGGTCGTCTACAGCGCCCTTGGACTGCTGCGCATCCGCCTGCACATCCATGCCGACCTGGAAAAGCCGCTGGCGCCGGCGGTCGGCGCGGTCTCCGGCTTCGTCGCCGGCGTCGTCGGCGTGCCGATCATTCCTCTCATGCCTTACCTGCAGGGCCTCGACGTCAAGCCTTCGGAGCTCGTGCAGACCCTGGGCGTGGTGCTCTGCGCCACCTCGCTCACGCTTACGTTATCGCTGCTGAACTTCGGCCTTCTGGACGGCCCGCGCGCCATCGTCTCGGCCGCCGCGGTGGTGCCGGCGCTGGCCGGCATGTGGGCGGGCCAGCGGATCCGCCAACGCCTGTCGGTCGAGCAGTTCCGGCTGGCCGTGTTCTGGGCGTTGTTGCTTACCGGGCTGTATACTTTCGCCAGCCGGGTGTTGTGATAGGCTGGGGACCATGCTCAAGGGCAAGCGGATTCTGCTGATCGTCGCGGGGGGCATCGCGGCCTTCAAGTCGCTCGAGCTCATCCGCCGCCTGCGCGAACGCGGTGCTTCGGTGCGCTGCGTGCTGACCGAGGCCGGCGCCAAATTCGTCACGCCGCTGTCGCTACAGGCGCTGAGCGAGGATCGCGTCTACAGCGACATGTTCTCGCTGACCGACGAAAGCGAGATGGGCCACATCCAGCTCTCGCGCGATGCCGACCTGCTGGTGGTGGCGCCGGCGACCGCCAACATCCTGGCGCGCATGGCGGCGGGCCTGGCCGACGATCTCGCCGCGACCGTGCTGCTCGCCACCGACAAGCCGGTGCTGGTGGCGCCCGCGATGAACGTGCGCATGTGGACCCATGCGGCCACCGCAGCCAACATCGAGACCCTGAAGCAGCGCGGCATCCACTTCATCGGCCCCAACGACGGCGCCATGGCCTGCAACGAATTCGGCCCCGGCCGCATGTCCGAGCCGGAAGAGATCGCCGACGCCATCGCGGGCCTGCTGGCGCCAGCCGAGCGACCCCCCCTTGAAAGACCCCTCGCCGGCAAGCGCGCCATCGTGACCTCGGGACCGACGCGCGAGGCGATCGATCCGGTGCGCTACATCTCCAACCATTCATCGGGCAAGCAGGGCCATGCCATCGCCTCGGCGCTGGCGGCACTCGGCGCCGACGTCACCCTGGTCAGCGGGCCGGTGGCGATTGCCGATCCGCCGGGCCTGCACACGGTTCATGTCGATTCCGCCGACCAGATGCTGGCCGCCTGCCTCGCCGCCGGCCGGATCGACATCGCCGTCTGCGCCGCCGCCGTCGCCGACTGGAAGGCGGCCCGGCCGGCCGGTTCGAAGATCAAGAAGAAGGCAGGGATGGCGCCGCCCAGCCTGGAGCTCACACCCAATCCAGACATCCTCGCCACCTTGTCCAAGCCCGGCCCGCAGCGCCCGGCGCTTGTCGTGGGCTTTGCCGCCGAGACCGAGAACCTGGTGGCCAACGCCATCGACAAGCGCCAGCGCAAGGGCTGCGACTGGATCGTGGCCAACGACGTGTCGGCCGCCGTCGGCACGTTCGGCGGCGAGCGCAACACCGTGCACCTGATCAGCGCTTCGGGAGTGGAGGACTGGCCGACCCTGGCCAAGGGCGAGGTCGCCATGCGGCTGGCCGGCCGCATCGCCCTGCACTTTGGTCAGCCAAGCAAAGCCGAGGCAGCGGAATGAAGGGTGTCGAGACCGTCGAGATCGAAGTGGTGCGCCTGGCGCATGCCCATGACCTTGCCTTGCCGGACTATGCCACGGCCGCCGCCGCCGGCGCCGACCTCTTGGCTGCCATCGACCAGGACATCGAACTGGCGCCACTGGAACGCAAGATCGTGCCGACCGGCATCTCGATCGCCCTACCGGTAGGCTTCGAGGCCCAGGTCCGGCCGCGCTCGGGCCTGGCCGCCAAGAACGGCGTGACGGTGGTCAACGCGCCGGGAACAGTAGATGCTGATTATCGGGGAGAGATCGGCGTCATTTTGATCAACCTTTCCAAGGAGCCATTCCGCATCAGTCGCGGCATGCGAATTGCACAGTTGGTCGTGGCCCGGCATGCCCGGGCTGTGTGGCGTGAAGTCAGCGAGCTCGACCGGACGGCGCGTGGCGCCGGGGGTTTCGGATCGACAGGAGTGGCGGCAGGATCGGCCAAAAGCGCCTAAGGCGCCTGAGGAGAAGCACTGGGGATGCCTCGGCTCAGCAAGAAAACCATGTTCGCAATCGAGGCCGTGCTCGACGTGGCCTTCCATGTCGGCGAGCATCCGGTACGCAGCGGCGACATCACCGAGCGCCAGCGCATTCCCAAACGCTATCTCGAGCAGGTGCTGCAGCATCTGGTGCGCGCCGGCATCCTGGCCGGCAAGCGCGGTCCGCGCGGCGGCTATCGGCTGGGCCGCGAGCAGCGAAAAATCACCCTGGGGGAGGTCGTGCGCGTGGTGCGCAAGCTCGAGGCCGAGACCGAGCCCAACGATCCCTCGACCGGCTCGCCGCTTGCCCACGAGGTGGTATGGCCGATGTGGGAGAAGCTGCGCGACGACATGATGGCCCAGCTCGACGACATCACCATCGAAGATCTCTGCCAGCGGGCGCGCGCCAAGGGTCTCGATCAGCCGGCGACCGGACAGCCGCCGCCGGAGCGCATTGCCGTTTGATCTTTTGATCGCCTGATCTGATAGAGCGGCTTCCGGTCGAATGGAACGCTCGCGGTTCCATTCGACCGGAAACGCAAGCCCATACATCATGTCACAGCGTACATTTCGTCCGGCTGATTCCAGCCTGACGAAATGTGCTTTACGCTCCGCCGTTCATTGAACTGGAGGAGTGTCAGATGGCCAAGGCCAAGGCGGCTAGGAAAGCCAAGCCCAATCCGCGCAACAAGAAGCTCTACGACGACGGCATGAAGATGCGCAAAGCCGTGCTGGGTGCGAGCTATGTCGACAATTCGATGGCGAACGCCGCCACGGACGACTTCATGATGTCGTTCCAGGACATCACGACTGAATACGCCTGGGGCTATGTGTGGACGCGGCCGGGCCTGCCCAAGAAGACGCGTTCGATGCTGAACCTCGCCATGCTGGCGGCGCTGAACCGCGGGCCCGAGCTCAAGCTGCACGTCAACGGTGCGCTGAACAACGGCCTCACCAAGGAAGAGATCAAGGAGATCTTCCTGCAGGTCGCGATCTATTGCGGCATCCCGGCCAGCCTCGATGCCTTCAAGATCGCAAGCGGCGTGTTCAAGGAACGCGGGGTCTGAGGCGCTCTCTCAAGTCCTCCCCCGTCATACGGGGGAGGATGCAGGAGGGGGCGGTCTGCGCTTGATCAAACCGGCAACGAGCACCGACAGCACGACATTGCCTGCCTGATTCAGCAACTCGTACAGCAGGTCGAAGTGGCCGCGTTGCGGTCTGCTCGATTCACGCTTGCCCTTGATCGTGATCCGCAGCTGCACGCGGTCGCCTGAACGTACAGGGTTGGGGAACTTCAGGTGCCATTCCGAGGCACCAAGCACCGCCCAGCGCCTGCCGGGCACGTTGTAGATCTGGTGGCCCAGCCGGTACATCAGCGTGATCGTGTACCCGCCGCTGGCGATCAGGCCGCCGTACGGATTCTGCGCTGCCGCCGCCTCGTCGACGTGAAACGGCCAAGGGTCGTTGCAACGGTTGTAGGCCAGCATCTCTTCGTGGTCGACTGTGACCTCATCGCTCAGGAAGGAAGCGCCCACGACGAGATCCTCGAAGTAGACTGGAACCTCCATCGGTTCTCCTTCTTGCGTTGAGCCGGTGTGCGCAGGATCGAGGTCCGTCGCAAGACGATCAACTACCCGAGGGGTAATGGGGCGCGGGGTGCGTTTGCTAGTGCAGGTCCGCTCGGCCAAGCCAGGCGAAAGCCGAAGCCTCACCGCCCTCTGCGTGCGGTCGAAGGCGCATTGGGGCTACGACGCCGCGTTCATGAAACTGAGCGCGGCGGCGCTGATGGTGAACGAGGACGACATCGCCGCCGGCCGCGTGCTGGTCGCCGCCGATGACGCCGATCGCGTGATCGGTATGGCCTGCGTCCTGCCTGAGGGCGACACGGCCGACCTCGACGCCCTGTTCGTCGAGCCGCCGGCGATCGGCAGCGGCGCCGGCCGCGCGTTGTTCGAGGCGGCCGTCATCCTGGCCCGCCGCCAGGGCGCCCGGCGCATGACCATCCTGGCCGATCCCAACGCTGCCGCCTTCTACGAGCGCATGGGCGCGCGCTACCTGCGGCATGCGCCGTCCGACGCCATTCCCGGCCGCACCTTGCCGTTCTATGAGTACGACCTTCAGTCGGGGACCGTTTCATGACCACGCTCGCAGCTTCCTTGGCACCTCCCGCCACCATCGCCTTCATCGGGCTCGGCATGATGGGCCGGCCGATGGCGGCACGGCTCGCCGAGGCGGGCTTCAAGCTTCGCCTCTACGACCTCTCGCAGAAGGCGGTGTCGGATTTCATCGGCGCCCATCCCTCGGCGCTGGCGACCGCCTCGCCCAAGGCCGCGGCGCAAGGCGCCGATGCCGTGATCACCATGCTGCCCGACGGCAAGGTCGTGCGGCAGGCGCTGATCGAAGGCCGCGACCCGGCGCGCGAGGGCATGGCGGCAGGCGCGATCGCCATCGACATGAGCTCGTCCAATCCCGTCGACACCCAGAAGCTCGCGCGCGATCTCGCGGCGCTCGGCGTGGCCCTGCTCGACGCGCCGGTGTCGGGCGGCGTCAAGCGCGCCATCGACGGCTCGCTCATCGATCATGGTGGGCGGCAACGCGGCCGACCTCGAGCGCGCGCGGCCGGCCTTCGCCGCCATGGGCAAGACCATCACGCTCTGCGGCCCGGCCGGCGCGGGCCACGCGCTGAAGGCCCTCAACAACTACCTGTCGGCTGCGGGGCTGGTCGCCATGTGCGAGGCGCTGGTGGTGGGCGAGGCCTTCGGGCTGGATCCCGGCACCATGGTCGACGTGTTCAACAGCTCGACCGGCAAGAGCAACGCCACCGAGGTGAAGGGCCGCCAGTTCGTCGTGCCGCGCAACTTCGCGGCCGGCTTCACCACCGGCCTGATGGCCAAGGACCTGCGCACCGCGGGCGAGGTGGCGCAGCACCTTCAGCTCAACATGCCCATGCTGAAACAGGCGGTGGCCTATTGGGGCGACGCCAACGGCAAGCTCGGCGGCTCGGCAGACCACACCGAGATTTTCCGCTATGCTGAGATGCTTGCGGAGGAGGATTCATGAACCCCGCCTTCACGCTCGACAGCACCTACATCCACCTGCGTCCCGACGAGAGCGCGCTCGCCATGGAAGGCGGCGCGAAATTCTGGCAGGGCATCGAGGAGCGCCACGACCTCGAGCACGGCCGCCTGATGGGCAGCACCGACCAGAGCAAGGACTGGGATCACTGGGAGCGCCATCCCGCCGGCGACGAGATCCTGACCCTGCTGTCCGGCGAAATGATCATCGTGCTGGAGACCGACGGCGGCGAGCAGCGCGCCACGATCAAGCCCGGCGAGACCTTCATCGTCCCCAGGGGCGTCTGGCACCGCGGCATCGTCAAGGCGCCCGGCCGGCTGATGTTCGTCACGCCCGGCGCCGGCACCGAGCACAAACCGGTCTAGATCTCGCCGGAGCGCGGGCCGGGGATGATCCGGCAGCTGGCTGCGTATGTCAGGCAGGACGGGCTTTGACAGGCGGTCGCCGTCCCTGTAAATAGCCGCCACCTAGGGCCCCTGGCGCCGCCTCCCCGGCGGTGATCGACGGGGTCCACACCGAACGACACAGCGCAATTTCAAACGGCCGCAACCTGCGGCGTCCGGCGCGTGCGTTATCTCCCACACCTGATTGAAGAACCATGAACCTCCAAGAACTCAAGATCAAGAAACCGCCCGAGCTGCTCGCATTTGCCGAGGAGCAGGGCGTCGAAGGCGCGGCGATGATGCGCCGCCAGGAGCTGATGTTCGCCATCCTCCAGAAGGTCGCCGCCGCCGAGCAGGCAATCTTCGGCACCGGCACCATCGAGGTGCTGCCCGACGGCTTCGGCTACCTGCGCTCGATGGAAGCCAACTACCTGCCCGGCGCCGACGACATCTATGTCAGCCCCACCCAGGTCCGCAAATTCGGCCTGCGCACCGGCGACACGGTCGAAGGCGAGATCCGCGCGCCCAAGGACGGCGAGCGCTACTTCGCCATGGTGCAGATCAACAAGATCAACTTCGACGATCCCGATGCGCTGCGCCACCGCATCAACTTCGATTCGCTGACCCCGCTCTATCCCGACCAGAAGCTCAAGCTCGAGATGGAAGGCGGCGCGGCCGTCATGGCGCCGGCCGTCAAGGAAGAGGAAGGCGGCTCGCGCGCCACCTCGTCGGGCCGCGTCAGCTCGCGTCGCACCGGCACGCTCACCAAGAAGGCGGGCACCACGCCGCAGCAGCAGCTCGACATCTCGACCCGCGTGATCGACCTGATCGCGCCGATCGGCAAGGGCCAGCGCGCGCTGATCGTGTCGCCGCCGCGCACCGGCAAGACGGTGCTGCTGCAGAACATCGCCCACGCCATCACCGCCAATAATCCCGAGGTCTACCTCATGGTGCTGCTCGTCGACGAGCGGCCGGAGGAAGTCACCGACATGCAGCGCACGGTGAAGGGCGAGGTCGTGAGCTCGACCTTCGACGAGCCGGCCGGCCGCCACGTCGCCGTGGCCGAGATGGTGATCGAAAAGGCCAAGCGCCTGGTCGAGCACAAGAAGGACGTGGTGATCCTGCTCGATTCGATCACCCGCCTCGGCCGCGCCTACAACACCGTCGTTCCCAGCTCCGGCAAGGTGCTGACCGGCGGTGTCGACGCCAACGCCCTGCAGCGGCCCAAGCGGTTCTTCGGCGCCGCCCGCAACATCGAGGAAGGCGGCTCGCTCACCATCATCGCCACGGCGCTGATCGACACCGGCAGCCGCATGGACGAGGTGATCTTCGAGGAGTTCAAGGGCACCGGTAACTCCGAAATCATCCTCGACCGCAAGGTCTCCGACAAGCGTACCTTCCCGGCCATCGACATCACCAAGTCGGGCACCCGCAAGGAAGAGCTGCTGGTCGATCGGGCGACGCTGTCCAAGATGTGGGTGCTGCGCCGCATCCTCATGCCGATGGGCGCGGTCGATGCCATCGAGTTCCTGCTCGACAAGCTGCGCACCGCCAAGACCAACCAGGACTTCTTCGGCTCGATGAACCAGTAACGGGTCACGAAGGCTGCCTCATGAAGGCATTGGTCGTCGTCGGCCATCCCGCTCCCGGAAGCTTCTGCCGTGCCATCGCGGACAACATCCGGGAGAGGTGGTTGGCGGCGGGCTGCGAGGTCCGCTTTCACGATCTGGTCGAGGAAGGCTTCGATCCCCGCCTGACCGCCGCTGAGGCGCGCGGTCAGGCGACGGCCGACCCGCTGGTCCGCCAGCACATCGACGAACTGCGCGACAGCGATCTTTTGGCCGTCGTCCATCCCAACTGCTGGGGTGCGCCGCCGGCCGTCATGAAGGGCTGGATCGACCGCGTCTTCGCACCGGACGCCGCCTACGGCTTCATCAAGGGTGTCGACCAGGGCGACGTACCCGTTGGCCTGCTTGCCACCAAGGCGGCGCTGGTCATCAACACCGGCAACACGCCGCTGGAACGCGAACGCGAGGCGTTCGGCGATCCGCTGGAGCGCATGTGGCGCGACTGCATCCTGCACTATTGCGGCGTGCGCCATGTCATGCGCTCGCTGTTCGGCGTCGTCGCGACGAGTTCCGACGAGGAACGGCGGCGGTGGCTGGCCGAAGTCGCCGAATTGGCCAGCAAGGCCGCAACGCTGGCTAGATAAGGCGGCGTGCCTCGCGGCTGGCGGCAAACCATGCCCACGCCGCAGCCTGTATCGCCAACAGAACGAGGATGACGACCTGGTGCGCCTGGGCGCGGGAGAGGCCGTGCGCCGTCTCCATCCAGGCCACCGCCGGGCCGATCGCGGCCTGCACCACGAAGGCGAAGAGCATGCAGGCGAGGTTGAGCGAAGTGTTGACCCGGCCCGCCAGCTCAGGCGCGAAGGCTCGCGTGATCAAGGCGAAGGCGACGGCCATGGTGCCGCCCAGGGTGACGTAGACGAACCACAGCACGGTTGCGTCCGCGATGCTCGTTGCGACGGCAAGATGGACCAGCAGGAACGCGATGCCGTAGACGAGCAGCACCTCGCCGCCGCGCACGCCGCGGCGCTGCAGAAGGTCGACGATCATGCCGCTGAAGAAATAGCCCGGCACGATGGCAAGCGAGAGGACGAACAGGGCGCGCCCGACCGAGGTTTCGTCGAAATGCGCGACATCGCGCAACCAGCCCGCCATCCAGAAGCTGGTGTAGCTGACCCAGACACCGAACGAGAGAGTGGGCGCCAAGCCGGCCCGCCAGAAGAGCCGCGCGCGGATCACGTCGATGAGGCCGCGCACTTCGCCGCCGAGCCGCCCGCTGCCGGTCCGCGCGTAGCGCGGCGTGGCCGCGATCTGGTAGGCCGCGACGGCCACGGTGACCAGCGCCAACCCGAAGAAGACGTGACGCCAGTCGTGGTCGGCCAGAAGCCACTGCACCGGCCGAGTCGCCATGGCAGCGCCCAGGCCACCGAAGGTCATCATGACTGCGTTGACCAGCGGCAGGCGGCCGATCGGCCAGTAGAGGACGTTGGCCTTGAAGCCCGACATCAGCGCCACCGACACGCCAAGACCGATCAGCGCACGCCCGATGCTGAGCGTGAGCGCATCGTGGCCGAGCGCAAAGACTGCGGCGCCCAATGCCGCGATCAGCAGCATCAACGGAGCCACGCGCCTCGGTCCGAAGCGATCGAGCGCCACGCCGGCGGGAAGCTGGGCCAGCGCAAAGGCCGCGAGATAGGTCGAGGTGATGACGCCGATGGCGGCATCGTCCAAGCCAAGCTCGCTGCGCAAGGCCGGTGCCACGACCGCGTTCAGCGAGCGGAACAGGAAGCTCAGGAAGTAGCCCAACGCGAACGGCAGGAACGCCGTCAGGACCAGCTTCACGCCTTCACGCCCCCAGATCAGCGGCGACGGCGCGGCGCTGTTCGGCGCTCACGGCCACCTTCTGGCCAAACCACGCCTCGAAGCCCAGCCGGCCCTGGTGCAGCAGCATGTCGAGCCCGTCGATGCAGCGCTGGCCGCGCGCGCGGGCGGCGGCCAGCAGGCGGGTCTCCAGCGGCACATAGACGATGTCGTCGACCACGGCGTTGGCCGGCAGGCGGGCGACGTCGATCTCGAGCGGCGGCTGGCCCTTCATGCCGAGCGACGTCGTGTTCACCAGCAAGGTCGCGCCGTCGAGGGCGTCGTCGCGCTCGTCCCAGCGCTCGATGGCGATGCGCCGTCCATCGTTGGGCGTGAAGGCGACGCCAAGATCAATCGCGCTCTTCTGCGTGCGGTTGATCAAACGCAGCTCGGGCACGCCGGCACCGACCAGCGTGGCCACGACGGCGCGTGCGGCACCGCCGGCGCCCAGCACCACCACCGGTCCCGCCGCCGCCTGCCAGCCGGGCGCGCCCTGCTTGAGGGCTTCCAGGAAGCCGAAGCCGTCGCTGTTGCGGCCTTCGAGGGTGCCGTCGGGCTGCTTGATCACGGTGTTCACCGCGCCGATGTGCCTGGCCAGCGGATCGATGCGATCGAGCAACGGCATGATGTCGATCTTGTGCGGCAGGGTGAGGTTGCAGCCGCGCGCATTGGCCGTGCGCTTGAGGAAGGCGATCAGTTCCTCGAGGGCCGCGCGCTTGGGCTCGACCGGCAGGCGGCCGTAGTGGCCGTCGATGCCGTGCTGCTTCAGCCAGAAGCCATGCAGCGCCGGCGAGCGCGAATGCTCGACCGGCCAGGCGACGATGGCGGCGAAGGGCCGGCCACGGGCCTCGCGCAGCAGCGTTTCGTAGGGGCTCATGCCGCTCTCTCCAGGCCGATCCCGTGCTCCGCCAGGAACGCCAACAATGGCAGCAACGGCAGGCCAAGCACGGTGAAGTAGTCGCCTTCGATGCGCGTGAAGAGATGCGCGCCCAGCCCCTCGAGCTGATAGGCGCCGACCGAGGCGCAGACCGCATCGCCCGCGCGCGCGAGATAGGCGTCGAGGAAGGCGTCGGTGAACGGCCGCATGGTCAATCGGCCGGTCTCGGTCGTGTGCCACAGGCGCGCGCCGTTGCGGGCGACGACGACCGACGAGACCAGCTCGTGCGTGCGGCCACCCAGCGCCTTCAGCTGCTCACGCGCAGCGGCAAGCGTGGCTGGCTTGTCGTAAAGCTTGCCCTCGCAGGCCAGCGTGGAATCCGCACCGATCACGAAGGCGCCCGGCTGCCGCGTCGAGACGCGCAGCGCCTTCATCTCGGCCAGCGTCGTGGCGATGTCCTGCGCCGTGGCGCGTTCGCCCAGAAGGCTGAGCTTCACTTCGTCCTCATCGACGCCCGACGGCTCGATCGCGAAGTCGAGGCCGACATTTGTGAGCATCTGGCGACGGGAGGGGCTGGCGGAAGCGAGGATGAGCATTGATCTCAGGCAGGCTCGATGCGGAACAAGCCGCCGGCGTCCGCGTGGGTGACGAGGTACAGGAGCCCGTCGGGCCCTTGCCGCACGTCGCGGATATAGGGAAGCCGGTCGACCAGCAACCGCTCTTCGCCGCGATAGCGCTCGCCATCGAGCTCGATGCGGAACAACGCATCGTTCGACAGCGCACCGGTGAAGACCGAACCCTTCCAGCCCGGGAACCTGTCGCCGGTATAGAAGCAGAGCCCGCAGGGCGAGATCGACGGCACCCAGACGCGCACCGGGTCTTCCATGCCAGGCAGGCTTTTGTGTTGGCTGATGATGGCGCCGCCGTAGTCGATGCCGTGGGTGGCGCGCGGCCAGCCGTAGTTGGCGCCAGCCTTCAGGAGGTTGAGCTCGTCGCCGCCGCGCGGGCCGTGCTCGGTCTCCCACATGCGGCCGGTCTCGGGATGCATGGCAAGTCCCTGCGGATTGCGATGGCCGAAGCTGAAGATCTCCGGCCGGGCGCCGGCTTGGCCAACGAAGGGATTGTCCGGCGGCACCGAGCCGTCGTCCTTCAATCGCACGACCTTGCCGGCGAGATCGCCCAGGTCCTGGGCACGTTGCATCTGATAGCGTTCGCCCGCGGTGACATACATCAGGCCGGCGCGGTCGAAGGCGATGCGCGAGCCGAAATGCAGGCCGCCACTGGCGTCGGGCAGGGCCCGGAAGATGGTGGTGACAGCGCGCAAGGCGCCGTCGCCCAGTTCGGCTCGTGCCACCGTGGTCGCAGCACCGCCTGGCCCCTCCCCCGAGTAGGAAAGGTAGAGCACCCGGTTGGTCGCGAACTGCGGATGCAGGCAGACATCGAGCAGTCCGCCTTGGCCCCGCGCATAGACCTTGGGCACGCCGCCCAAGGGCGCGCGCTCCAGCCGGCCATTGGCGAACACGCGCAGCCGCCCCGGCCGCTCGGTCACCAGGATCCGGCCATCGGGCAGGAAGGCGATGGACCATGGCTGTTCGAGGTCGCGGGCCAGAGTCACCAGCCGGTAATTGGCCTTGCTGCTTCTAAGGATTTCCTGGGCGCGCACGATCGACGGCGCGGCCAGTGTCGCGGCCAGTGTCGCGGGTAGCGCCGCGGTTGCAGCCAGGATGATTTGGCGTCTGTGCAATCGACTCTCCTAAGGCCCTCACTATACTCGACGCCCTTAGCCGACGGGCGTTCCTGATTTGCAATTACGGGGAGCAGAAAATGCCGAAATCGATCCTGATGCATGAGAATGGCGGACCGGAAAAGATGCAACTCGAGGATGTCGAGGTTGGATCGCCCGGCCCCGGCCAGGTGAAGATCAAGCACACCGCGATCGGTCTCAACTTCATCGACATCTACACGCGCTCGGGCCTCTACCAGACGCCGATGCCCAATGCCGTCGGCCGCGAGGCGGCCGGCGTGATCGTCGAGGTCGGCCCGAGGGCCAAGGGCTTCAAGAAGGGCGATCGCGTCGCCTACTGCGGCGTGCTGGGCGCGTACTGCCAGGAGCGCGTGATGGGTGTCGAGCAGCTCGTGCATGTCCCGAAGGGCGTGAGCGACGAGCAGGCCGCCGCCATCATGCTGAAGGGCATGACCACGGAATATCTCATCGACCACTGCGCCAAGCCGTGGCTCAAGAAGGGCGACATCGTGTTGTTCCATGCCGCCGCCGGCGGCGTCGGCCTCTTGTTCGGCCAGTGGGCCAAGGCGCGCGGCTACAAGGCAATCGGCACCACCTCATCGCCCGAGAAGGCCGCGTTGGCCAAGAAGAACGGCTACAAGTGGGTGATCGACTACACCAAGGAAGACGTCGTCGCCAAGGTGAAGGAGATCACCAAGGGCAAGGGCGTGCCGGTCGTGTTCGACGGCGTCGGCAAGGACACCTGGATGGCCTCGCTCGACAGCCTGCAGCCGCGCGGCCTGATGTGCTCGTTCGGCAACGCCTCGGGCGCCGTGGCGCCGCAGCCGCCGGGCATCCTCAACGCCAAGGGCTCGCTCTACCTGACGCGGCCGAGCCTCGGCTCCTACACCGCCACCCGCCAGGAGCTCGAGGCCAGCGCCAAGTCGCTGTTCAAGATGGTCAAGAGCGGCAAGGTCAAGATCGCCATCGACCAGCGCTATCCGCTGGGCGAGGCCGCGCAGGCCCACCGCGATCTCGAAGGGCGCAAGACCACCGGCCAGACCGTCCTGGTGCCCTGACCGTCCAGCCGGCGTTCAGTGTGATGATGCCTAGCGGATGATGCCTAGCGGATGATGCCTAGCGGATGATGATCGTCGGCCTTACCGGCTCCATCGGCATGGGCAAGTCGACTGCAGCGAAGATGCTGCGGCAGATGGGCGTGCCGGTCTACGACGCCGACGCCAATGTGCACGCCATCCAGGCCAAGGGTGGCGTGGCATTGCCGGCGATCGAGGCGGCGTTTCCCGGCGTGGTGAAGGACGGTGTGCTCGACCGTCAGGCGCTGGGCGCCCGCGTGTTCGGCAACAAGGAGGCTTTGCGCCGCCTGGAAGCCATCGTCCATCCGCTGGTCGGCCAGCGCCAGCGCGCCTTCCTGAAGCGCGCTGCCCGCGCGGCGAGAAGCTGGTCGTGCTCGACATTCCGTTGCTGTTCGAGGGTGCGGGCGAGCGGCGCGTCGATGCCACCCTGGTGGTGAGCGCGCCCGCCTTCCTGCAGCGCCATCGCGTCATGGCGCGGCC
Source organism: uncultured Alphaproteobacteria bacterium (assembly GCA_963809025.1). Lineage (GTDB taxonomy): Bacteria > Pseudomonadota > Alphaproteobacteria > Reyranellales > Reyranellaceae > Reyranella. Next base: position 294,492 of record CAWEIE010000034.1, read on the forward strand.
CGGCATGTCGAAGGAGCGCCTAGACGGCATCCTGCGCCAGCAGGTGCCGGACGCGCTGAAGCGGCGCAAAGCCACCATCGTCATCCCGACCGGCCTCGGGCTCGCGCCGACGCGCTTCGCGCTCGCCAAGGCGATCGCCAGGCTGAAGAAGCGGCGCGGCCGCTTCTGGCCCGCCAATCCGTGGCGCGAACGATTCACAGCCCAGCTTGCGCGCGCGCGCCGGAAGTAAGCTAAAAGAATCCATGCGCGAAATCGTTCTCGACACCGAGACCACCGGCCTGGATCCGCTGGCCGGCCATCGCGTGGTCGAGGTGGGCTGCATCGAGCTCGTAAACACCGTCGCCACCGGCAAGACGTTCCACGCCTATTTCAATCCGGAAATGATCATGCCGGCCGGAGCGCAGGACATTCACGGGCTCAGCGACGAGTTTCTGGCCGACAAGTCGCTGTTCGCCGACAAGGTCGAGGAGTTCCTGGAATTCATCGGCGACGCGCAGCTCGTGATCCACAATGCGCAGTTCGACATCGGCTTCCTCAACGCCGAGCTGGAGCGAGCGGGCAAGCCCAAGCTCGCCAACGCCTACGTCGACACCGTCTCGGTCGCGCGCCGCAAGTTCCCCGGCCAGCGCGCCAGCCTCGACGCGCTGTGCGAGCGCTTCAGCATCGACAACTCCAACCGCGTCAAGCATGGCGCCCTGCTCGATTCCGAGCTTTTGGCCGAGGTCTATCTCGAGCTGAGCGGCGGCCGTCAGCGCGTTCTCGGCCTGGCGGCGGAGATCGAGGGCGGGACGGCGTCTGTCCTGGTCGTCAGCCACCTGCCGGTGCGGCCAGCGCGGCCGCATGCGCCCAGCGACGCCGAGCTTGCGGCGCACGTCGCCTTCCTGGCGCAGATCAGCGAGCCGCTGTGGCTTAAGGTCTGATGGGAGCGCGGGCCCCCGGCCCGCTCTCCCAAACTAGGCGTGCCCGACCGGGCCGCCGGCGACGCCCGGCATCTTGCCGCCGTTGGCCTCGAGCTGCTGGCGATAGAGCGCCACGAAGTCGACCGGGGCGATGTTGAGCGGCGGGAAGCCCGCCTCGCGCGTGGCGTTGGCGACGACGGCGCGGGCGAACGGGAAGAGCAGCCGCGGCGTCTCGATGAACAGCAACGGGCCGTAGGCCTCCTGCGGCACCTCGCCGATGCTCACCGTGCCGGCATAGACCAGCTCCAGCATGAACAGCGGCTCGTCCTTGGGCGTCTTGGCATTGGCCTCGATCGACAGAGACACCTCGAAGGTCTTGACGTCGAACTGGCGGTTGGTGACCTGGACGTTGAGCGAGAGCTGCGGCTGGGTCTGCTCGATCAGGCTCTGCGGCGCGCGCGGGTTCTCGAAGCTCAGGTCCCTGATGTACTGGCCGTGCATGATCAGCGGCGCGTTGGGCGCCTGCTGGGGGGCGGCGCCCATTGGGCCCGACGGGTTCTGCGGCGGAGGGGGGACGTTGGTCATGGGCTACTTTCTCTGTTGCGGGCGGGCGGTACCATGCAGGGCTGCACTGCACAAGCCGCGGCAGGCGGGCAGCTGCCATTTGCAAAGCCCTCGGCCAAATAAGAGAATAGCGACACTTTTTGCACGCTTCGGCAAAGGAAATGGATCGCTCTTCTCTGCGTCCCCTCGTGGGAGTCACGGCCTGCTTCAAGGAAAACGGCCGCGGTGGCTGGCACCACACGGTTGGCGACAAGTATGTCCGGGCAGCCGTCCATGCCGTCGGCGCCCTGCCCGTATTGATCCCAGCGATTGGTCCCGAGCTTGGGGGCGACGAACAATCGACCATCGAGGCGCTTGACCGCCTGCTCGACACGCTGGACGGCGTGCTGCTGACCGGCAGCCCGTCCAATGTCGAGCCGCATCACTACGGTGGCGAGCAAAGCCGGGAAGGCACCGCGCACGATCCGGCGCGCGACGCCACCACGCTCCCCTTGATCCGCCATTGCCTCGACCGCGGCGTGCCCTTGTTCGCGGTCTGCCGCGGCCTGCAGGAGGTCAACGTGGCGCTGGGCGGCACGCTGCACCAGCTCGTGCACGAGGTCGAAGGCCGTCGCGACCATCGCTCGCCCAGGTCATCGGACATCGACGTCAACTACGCGCCGGCGCACGACGTCGAGATCGTCGACGGCGGCGTGTTGCATCGCCTGCTGGGCGAGCGTCGCGTACAGGTGAATTCGCTGCACGCGCAGGGCGTTGATCGCCTGGCGCCGCGCGCGCGTCTCGAAGCCCTCGCCGAGGACGGCCAGGTCGAGGCTTTCAGCATCCCCGATGCGCCGGCCTTCGCGCTGGCGCTGCAATGGCACCCCGAGCACCGGGCGCTCGAGAATCCGGTGTCGATGAAGCTGTTCGATGCTTTCGCCGCCGCCTGCCGCTCGCGCGCCGCCGCGCGACTTTCGCCGCCCCTGCGCGCCGCCGCGGAGTAAGCCATGTCTCAACCCGCTGCTCATCGGGCCACCCGCAACAATGCGCGTCGCGACTTCTATGAGCGCATTGGTGGCCTGTCGATGGCGCCGCTCTGGGAGTCGATGCACCAGCTCGTGCCGCCGCAGCCCGCGCCCAAATACCGGGCGGCGCATTGGGACTACGACAAGGTGCGGCCTTACCTGATGGAATCGGGCTCGCTGATCACCGCCAAGGAAGCGGTGCGGCGCGTGCTGATCCTCGAGAACCCGGCGATGCAGGGCAGCGCCTGCATCACGCCCTCGCTCTATGCCGGCCTGCAGCTCATCCTGCCGGGCGAGGTGGCGCCGAGCCATCGCCACACGCAATCGGCGCTGCGCTTCATCGTCGAGGGCGAGGGCGCCTACACCGCGGTCGACGGCGAGCGCACCGTCATGCGCGAGGGCGATTTCGTCATCACGCCGACCTGGACCTGGCACGACCACGGCAACGAGTCGAAGAAGCCCATGGTCTGGCTCGACGGCCTCGACATCCCCCTGGTGGCGATGTTCAACGCGGGCTTCGCCGAGAACGGCGAGAGCGACGAGCAGGTCGTCACCGCGCCCGAGGGCACGTCGGACGCCAAGTATGCGAGCGGCCTGCTGCCGGTCGACTGGAAGCCCGGGCGCCAGACCTCGCCGATCTTCAACTATCCCTATGCGCGCACGCGCGAGGCGCTGGCGGGCCTGGCCAAGGCCGGCCCGCCCGATCCGTGCCACGGCTACAAGCTGCGCTACGTGAACCCGGCAAGCGGCGGCGCGCCGATCGCCACCATGGGCACCTTCATGCAGCTCCTGCCCAAGGGCTTCGGGACCGCGCCCTATCGCAGCACCGACGGCACGGTGTTCTCGGTGGTCGAAGGCACGGGCGAGAGCGTGATTGGCGACAAAACCTTCCGCTGGAAGAAGCGCGACCACTTCGTCGTGCCGAGCTGGGCCAAGGTCGAGCACCGCGCCGAGGGCGACGCGGTGCTGTTCTCCTTCTCCGACCGTCCGGTGCAGGAGAAGCTCGACCTGTGGCGCGAGGACCGCGGCGGCAAGTAGAGCTCGGATTCTTCCGGACCGCCGGCTTCCAGCCGGCCTCATGATCATACGCGCATGTGAATGCGCTCAGCCGGCTGGAAGCCGGCGGTCCGGAAGACGATGAGCTACTTCCAGACGGCGATGTCGACGAGCTTGCCGCTCATGCTCTTGAGCGCGCCGACCTGCGTGGCCTTGCCGCTCGCAAGATCGATCGTATAGAGCGTGTTGCCCGCGATCAGATAGGCCGTGTTCTTGCCCTCGGCCTCGTTGTCGATGTCCATCACCGCGTCGGCGAGGTTGGCCACACCCACCGCGCCGCGCGACTTCAGCACGCCGTCGTTGGGCGGGCTCTGCAGCACCAGCGCACCCGTGCCGCCGTCGACATGGAACAGCTCGGTGCTCTTGGCGCCCTTGGCCGAGTTCGTGTAGGCGCCGGCGGCGACCATGGGCTTTTTGCCGTTGTTGGCGTCGGCCGCGTCGTAGTTCAGCGGCTTGTCGACCGTGGTGGCGCCATCGTCGACGTTGATGCGCAGGCTCTGGCCATCGGCGCCGATGACTCGCAGCCGGTCGGCGGCCGGGTTGAAGTCGACGACCGGGCGGGAGCCCAGCGCCACCTTCTGCGACAGCGCGGCTCCGGGCGTGGCCTTGCCGCTCATATGGTCGATGACGACGAGCTGGCCCGCCGCAGTCAGGCCGTAGAGCTTGCCGTCGGCCGGCCGCACGTCGATGCCGACCACCTGGCTGGCGCCCGAGATCGCCATCGGCGCCGAGGCGGCCATGGTGGCGGTGTCGATCTTGACCAGCTTGTTGTCGGCGGTAAGGCCGACCAGGGTCGCGGCCTTGGCGGTCGCCGCACCCGTGGCCAGTGCCAGCAGCGACACACCGACGAGATATCCGAGTCTGTTCCTGGAAGCCATGCGATCTCCTCCTCTTGAAGCGTCCTTTCTTAGACGCGGGGAGATCGCGCTCCGGATGACTCGTTCACGCTCTCGTGAAGTGTTCGACCGTCGCGACCGACAAACGCAGCGCCTCGATGGCCCGATCGGCATCGAGCAATGCCGGGTCGGCACGGCCCTGGATGCAGTCGACGAAGCGCTGCAGCTCGACCTCGTAGGGGTTGCGCTCGGCCACCGGCACGGGACGAGGGGGCGTCGTTCCGGCGGAAACGGTGAAGCTCGTCTTCGGCGGACCGCCGCTGAAGGTGGCCAGATGCTCGAAGGCGGCGCGTTCGAACAGGGCGCGGAAGCCTGTGGCGAAGGGCGAGCCGGTTGGCATCAGTCCGCTGGCGATGACGGTTGCGTGACGGCCGTCCGGATAGGTCAGCAGCGCCGAGATCTCGCCCGGCCGGCCGTCCGGCATGCGTGCGGCGCTGGCCGAAAGGGATTGGGGCGGGCCCATCAGCCAATGGACGAAATCGAAGTCGAAGGTCATCAGCTCGGTCGACGGATCGCCGTAATGGGCCTTTCGATCCGGCGCGTCGGCATGCAGGTAGGAGCCCAGCCGCCAGGCGGCGACGCTGAGCAGCCGTCCGTGTTCGCCCGACCGCGCCACCGCTTCCACGTGCCCGTAGGCGCTCACCGAGCGCATGAGCAGGCCGACCTGCAGCAATCGCCCCGCCCGCCGCGCCGCGTCGCGCATGCGCCGCGCCTGGTCGAGGTCCAGCGCCAGCGGGCTTTCGCAGAACACATGCTTGCCCGCCTCGAGCGCGGCAACCACGACGTCATGATGGTTCGCACTCGGCAGGCAGACGTCGATGGCGTCGATGTCGGTGCGCCGGATCAACTGGGCGGCGTCAGTGAAGGGCTGGGCCTTGCAGATGCCAGCAACGGCGGCGGCCCGAGCCGGATCGCGCGAGAACACGCCGACCACGGACACTTCGGGCATGGCGGCATAGGCGGCCGCATGCACGGTCCCCATGCTGCCGGCGCCCAGGATGGCGATGCGCACCTCAACCAAGCCAGCCCGCCTGCTTCACCTGATCGCGGAAGCTCTTGCTGACCGGCACGCGCAGCCCGTTGCGCAGCACCAGCATGGGCCGGCGCTGATCGCGCTCGGCCGAGGCGACTGCGCCGTCGGCGACCCACCACGAGCGATGCACCTGCCGGCCGCGCGACGAGCCCAGTTCGGCGAGCGCGTCACGCAGGCGCAGCAGGATGAGATCGCTGCCGAGCACGGTGTGGATGCGCAGGTAGTGGTCCTCCATCTCCAGGGCCAGAAGATCGCGGCCGAGCGCCGACGGTACGCGGCGGAAGAAGTCGGGTGCGGCGTTCTCTGGCGCGTCGGCCGCCGGCAGGGCGGCGACGCGCGCCCGCTCGTTGTCGGCATTGGTGCGCAGGCGTTGCTCGATGAACAGGCCGATCATCACCGAGATGACGACGGTCAGGAAAGCCGTCTGCGGATAGATCTCCAGCGCGACGCGGAACGGCGTGGGCCGCACCAGCCAGCTGCTCAGAACGATGATTTCGATGGTGCCCGGTATGGCCGCCAGCACGCCGGCCAGCGCCATGCGCGCGGCGATCGACCAGCGCTGCAACGCTTCGATCTGCGACAACAGCAGCGCGAAGCCCAGCACCTGCAGCCAGATCAGGATGGCGGTCGTCCCGAAGTAGACCAGCCGCACCCCAAGGCTGGCGTAGCCGTAGAGGCCGAACGGCCCGGTCACCGCCATGACGATGGCGAGGCCCACGACCCAGGGGAATTGACGGGGGATCGAATGGATATAGGGCGTTTCGCGCATCGTGAAACGATGATCCCGGCTGTTCGCGAAAAACACCAGCCTTTCCGCGCAACCGTGATGGCACGTCACGGTGGCGCCGGCGATGGTGGGCCATGCCCTCCGCTTACCAGATCGTCGTGAACACCCCGTTGTGGGTCTGGCCGCTCATGCTGTTCGTGCTGTGGCTGGGCTGGTACGGGCTGCGGCCGCGCACCATGCCGCCGGCGCGGCTCGCCATCCTACCGATGGTCGGCCTCGCGACATCGCTGGCCGGCATCGCACAATCGCTGCAACCCGGCCTTGCCCTCGCCGGCTGGGCCGTGGCGCTGATCGCGGCGTTGCCGCTGGGCTATGCCATCGGAATGCGCCGGGCGGTGCGCCTGCGGCCCGAGGACGGCCGGCTGGATGTGGGCGGCGGCTGGTTCGCCCTGGGCTTCGGCATCTCGATCTTCGTCGTGCGCTACACGCTGGGCGTCCTGTCCGGCGTGATGCCGGGCCTGCGCGTGGAGCCGTTCTGGATCGTCCTGTCCGGCGGCATTGGCGGCATCGTCACCGGCATCGGCGTGGGCTGGTTGGCCAACCTGCTGCTGCGCGCCTATCGCCCGGCCGTCGCGAGGAGCTAGCCATGCGCGCAATCGCCCTTGTGCTGCTGGTCTTCACGATGAGCCTGTCCGCGCTCGCCCAGCAGCGTTTCGACTTCAAGGTGCGCGAGGACATGTTCGCCGGCATGGACGGCGACACCGCGGCCTTCGACCGCGCCATGAAGCTGATCGCCGACGCGCTGGCGCGCGAGCCCGATCATGCCGAGGCGCTGGTCTGGCGCGGCGACGGTCGGTTGTTCATGGCGGGCCAGGCGTTCCAGCGCGGCGACATTGCCGCGGGCCAGAAGCTCTTCGCCGAGGGGTTGGCCGACATGGAGCGAGCCGTGGCCTTGGCCCCCAACGACATCGCGGTCCGCGTACCGCGGGCGTCGGGCCTGTTGCCCTATGCGCGCGCGCTGCGCCGCTTCGATCACGGCGAAGCCGACCGGTTGACGCGCATCGCCCTCGGCGATTTCGAGTTCGTGCTGCAGGCAAGCCAGCCCCGCTGGGACAAGCTCAGCGAACACGGTCGCGGCGAGGTGCTGGGCGCGCTGGCCGATGGCTGGCTGATGCTGGGCGAGACCGCCAGGGCCGACGTCTTCCTCGATCGCATGACCAGTGAGTTACCCGGCACCGCCTATGCGAAGAACGCCGGCCAACGCCGCGCGGATCCGTCGGCGCGCACGCCGCTCACCTGCCTCGGCTGCCATTGAGATGCGTCGGACCGGCATTCTGGCAATCGCGCTTGCCGTCATAATGGCGCTGCCGGCTGCCGCGCAGACGTCGACGGTGCAGGCCGGTGTCTACACGGACTTCCGCCAGCTCCTGTCGGGCGAAGCGCCGGCCTCGATAGTCGGCGTCACGATGACCTTGCGCTTTCCCGAAGAGCGCCCAAATGAGCGGAGAGGTCGCCATCCCGCTGCGCAGAGGCTGAAGCGGCGAAGACCAGCAGCGCCAGCGCCGCAAGCAGATGCACCTTCAGGCGACCCGCTTCTTCTGGGCCGCCACCGAGCCCGCGCATTGGTCGACCGGCAATGGCCGCAGATGCAGGTCGTAGGCATCGGCGAACTCGGCCTGCCAGGCCGTGCCGCCCTTGCGATAGAGGTAGACGAACAGCACGCAGGCGTCCGACTGGTAACGCAGCGCGCGGGCCGGATCGTCCTTGCGGTCGAGGGCGCCCGAGCCCAGCAGGGCCGCAAGCTGGTTCTCGTCGAGGCCCTTTATGCGGTCGAGCGCGATCGGCGAGCCGGCATTGCGCGAGCTGAACACGCCTTTTTCGCCGCCGGTCAGCGAATACTGCGGCGGGCTGGAATTGCTGACGCAGCCCGTCACGAGCAAAAGCGAAGCGAAGCCCCCGAATCCCCATTTCATGGGGGCAGTTTAGCGCGGCGCCGCCGGTGGATTAAAGGGCCGGCCGGGCAGGCTGGGCGGCTTGAGCGTTTGTGCCACATGCACCATGGCGGCCACGCCCAGCACCGGCACGATCAGGTTCAGGATCGGGATGGTCCCCAAGAACACGATGACGATGCCGGTCAGCCACAGCACGCCCGAGTTGGCGCGCCGCCAGGCTTTTACGTCGGCCGGGTCCAGCCGGCGCAGCGCCACCAGCTCGTAGTACATGCGCCCGGTCAGCCAGCCGTTGACGGCGTAGAACAGCACCGCGCCCAGGCCAGCGATGAAGATCGCCGCGATATAGAGGGGCAGCATCACGAGATTCAGCGCCACCACGGCCACCAGGAACACCACGCCCGTCCAGATGCCGGTCCAGATCGGGATGCCGCGTGCCTTGCCGAGGTGGGGATAGTGCCGGGCTTCGACGACGTCGGCGATGTACTCCATGAAGATCGAGATCACGATGCCGAAGCTCGCCGGGAACAGCATCAGCGCCAGCACGACCACGCCGGCGCCGCTCGCCCAGATGACGATCTCGTTGATCCACTTCCATTCGAAGGTGGCGAAGGATTTCAGCCCCCACCAGGCCAGCACGGCGATGCCGACCTGAAGCACCAGGCTGAGCAGCAGCGACCACCAGATGAAGACGCGCAGCTTGGGATCGCCGAGCTGCTGCGCCGCCAGTTCGAAGGCGCGGATCATTGCCCCCACCCGGCCTCCCCCACTTCGTGGGGGAGGTGGCGCGAAGCGCTGAAGGGAATCACTGCGGCCCTACCACTGCCATGCCGCCACCCGCCCTCCCCCACTTCGTGGGGGAGGTGGCGCGAAGCGCCGGAGGGGGTCACTGCGGCCCCACCACCCCCGCCGCCTTCAGCTCGCCGATCTCCTTGGCCGAGAAGCCGCGCTGGCTCAGCACCTCGTCGGTGTGCTGGCCGCGCTTGGCGGCCGGGCCCTTGATGCCCTCCTTGGTGCGCGAAAAGCGCGGCGCGGGGGCGGGCTGCGGAAAGCCCGAGACGTCGACATAGGCGTCGCGTGCCTTGGCATGCGGATGCTGCGAGGCCTCCTTCATGGTGAGCACCGGCGCGAAGCAGATGTCGGTGCCTTCCATGATGGCGCACCACTCATCGCGCGTCTTGGTGCGGAAGATGCCGGCCAGCCGGCTCTTGAGCTGCGCCCATGCCTTGCGGTCCATCTGCGCCGGCAGGTTCTCGCCTTCGAGGCCGGTCTTCTGCAGCAGCTCGGCATAGAACTGCGGCTCGATCGAGCCGATGCAGACGAACTTGCCGTCCTTCGTCTCGTAGGTGCCGTAGAAGTGCGCGCCGCCGTCCAGCATGTTGGTCTCGCGGTCGCTGTCGTTCCACAAACCGGCACCCGCCATGCCGTAGATGCCGCCCAGCAGCAGGGCGGCGCCATCGACCATGGCGGCGTCGATCACCTGGCCCTTGCCCGAGCGCTGCGCCTCGAGAAGGCCACAGACCATGCCGAAGGCCAGAAGCATGCCGCCGCCGCCGAAGTCGCCGACCAGGTTCAGGGGCGGCGTCGGCTTGTCCTTGACGCCGATCGCATGCAGGGCGCCGGTCAGCGCGATGTAATTGATGTCATGCCCGGCCGCCTTGGCGAGCGGGCCTTCCTGGCCCCAGCCGGTCATGCGGCCATAGACCAGCTTGGAATTGCGCGCGAGGCAGACGTCGGGCCCCAGGCCCAGCCGCTCGGCGACGCCGGGGCGGAACGGCTCGGTGACGCCGTCGGCCTTCTCGATCAGCCGCAGCACGACTTCCACGCCTTCCTTCTTCTGCAGGTCGACCGAGACCGAGCGGCGGCTCCTGTTGTGCACGGCGAATTTCGGATCGGCCAGGCGATCCATGACATGCGCCTTGGTGCGGTCGACGCGGATCACGTCGGCGCCCATGTCGCCCAGCATCATCGAGCACATCGGGCCAGGGCCGATGCCGGCCAGCTCGACGATCGTCAGCCCCGAAAGCGGACCTGCCATGGTTTCCCTCCTGCGGAATGCGCATTTTCCTTCGACTGCAGATGTTAGCCGATACACCGTCGCTGTCATCCCGAGGCCGCAGGCCGAGGAACCTTTCCTGCGGCATTAAAGGTCCCTCGACCCATGGCCTCGGGATGACAGTCTCGTTGCTCGCGGTCTAAAGTCCGCGCCGCAGAAGGAGGAAACAGATGAAGTGCGGCCGGTTTTTCACCTCGCTGGCGCTTGCGTCCGCCGTGATCGGCGGCGCCCTGGCCCAGCAGGCGCCGACACCGGCTGCGGCACCTCCTGCGCCGCCCGCCAAGGAGTACGAGCAGCAGTTCCTCGTGGCGGGCTCGTGGTTCCATGGCGTCCATGGCCTCGCCTTCAACAAGGATGACCAGCTCTTCGCCGGCTCCGTGGTCGGCCAGACCATCTACCGCGTGCAGATCGATTCGGGCGAGGTCGACCGCTTCATCGGCGAGCCGATCGGCATGGCCGACGACATCGCCTTCGCCGAAGACGGCACCATGGCGTGGACCGCCTTCCTGCTGGGCAAGGTCTATATCCGTCGGCCCAACGGCAAGACCATCGAGGTCGCCAACGGCATGAGCGGGCCGAACTCGCTGGCCTTCGGCAAGGACGGCCGGCTGTTCGTCTCCGAGGTCTTCCTCGGCGACGCGCTCTATGAGATCGATCTCAAGAACGCCGACAAGCCCGACTTCAAGCCGTTCCCGCGCACCGAGCTGCGCCGCATTGCCGAGAAGATGGGCGGCCTGAACGGCTTCGAGATCCACAAGGACGACGGCTTCCTCTACGGGCCGCTCTGGTACAAGGGCCAGGTCGTCAAGATCAACCTCGAGACCGGCGGCATCGAGGTGATCGCCGAGGGCTTCAAGATCCCGGCGGCGGCCAACATCGATCCGCAGAACCGCGACAACGTCTATGTCGTCGACACCGGCACCGGCGGCATCTGGAGCATCAGCCTCACCAGCAAGGCCAAGAAGCTGGTGGCCTCGATGAAGCCCGGGCTCGACAACCTCGCCTTCGATTCGCGCGGCCGGCTGTTCGTCACCTCGATGACCGACAACGGCATCTACCTGGTCGACAAGCAGACCGGGGCGCACAAGACCATCGTCGAGGGCAGGCTCGCCGTTCCCGCCGATCTCGCCATCGTCTCCGAGAACGGCAAGGACACGGTGCACGTCGCCGACGTCTTCAGCTATCGCACGGTCGACGGCCAGACCGGCGCGGTGCAGGACGTGATCCGCGTGCATGGCGAGACGCATGCCTATCCGCTCGGCATCTCGGTCGGGCCCAGGCACGTGCTGCTGACCAGCTGGTTCTCCAACACCGTCGAAAAGGTCGACCGCAAGAGCGGCAAGCTGGTGGCAAGCTTCGGCGAGTTCGCAGCGCCCGTCGATGCGCTGGAGACGGCCGACGGCACGATCTATGTCGCCGAGCTCGCGAGCTCGAACCTGGTCAAGGTCAGCGCCGACGGCAAGCAGCGCTCCACCGTCGCCAAGGATCTGCGCGGCCCGGTGGCGCTCGCGCGCGGCAAGGACGACCTGGTCTACGTCACCGAGATCGCCGCCGGCGCGGTGGCCGAGATCAATGTCGCGACCGGCGCGCGTCGGGTCGTGGCCGATGGCCTGGCCGGTCCCGAGGGCATCGCGCTCGGGCCCGACGGACGGCTGTTCGTGGCCGAGGTCGGCCAGAAGCGCGTGGTCGCCATCGATCCCGCGACCGGCGCCAAGACCGTGATCGCCTCCAACCTCGACATCGGCCTGCCGCCCTATCCGGGCGGACCGCCGGGCCTGGTGCCGACCGGCGTCACCGTCGGCGCCAGCGGGACGGTCTATGTCAGCTCCGACATCCGCAACGCGCTCTACAAGCTGACGCCTCCCGCGCCCTGAGCGCCAAGCGTAAGGATCCGCATGCCCGGCATTCCCTTCATCAAGGAATTCAAGTTCGACTACGGCACGGCGATGGAGGTGACGCCTCTGATCCGCCGCGTCGTCGCCCACAATCCCAGTCCCTTCACCTTCAAGGGCACCGGCACCTACATCGTCGGCCACGGCAAGGTCGCCGTCGTCGATCCCGGGCCCGACATGCAGGAGCATGTCGACGCCGTGCTGCGCGCGGTGCGCGGCGAGACGGTGACGCATATCCTGGTGACGCACACCCATATCGATCACGTGCCGGCCACGCCCGCGCTCGCCAAGGCGACCGGCGCCAAGGTCTATTCCTTCGGTCCCCATCCCCGGCCGCCGGGCGACGAGAAGCCGGAGGAGGCGGGCGATCTTTCGTTTGCGCCCGACATCAAGCTCGCCGACGGCGACGTCATCCAGGGCGACGGCTGGAACGTCGAGGCGGTGCACACGCCGGGCCACATCTCCAACCATCTCTGCTTTGCGCTGAAGGAGGACAAGGCGCTGCTGTCGGGCGACCATGTGATGGGCTGGTCGACGGCGGTGATCTCGCCGCCCGACGGCAACATGGCCGACTACTTCGCGAGCTTGCGCAAGCTTTTGCCGCGCGACGAGACGCTCTACATCCCGACGCACGGGTCGGAGATCCGCAATCCCAATCCCTTCGTGCAGTCCTACATCGAGCATCGCCTGGGCCGCGAGGCGCAGATCATGGCGCGGCTCAAGGAAGGCCCGCAGACCATCCCGCAGATGGTGGCCAAGAACTACGCCGACACGCCGTTGCATCTGCACGCCGCCGCCGGCCGCTCGATGCTGGCCCATCTCATCCAGATGGTGAAGGACGGCCGCGTGAAGACCGACGACGGCAAGGCGCGGATCGATAGCGTCTATCGGCTCTAGGCGCACGCTGTCATTTTAATCGCACACTGTCATCCCGAGCGTAGCGAGGGACCTTTGCCTGTCCCCCTCAAAGTCCCTCGCTTCGCTCGGGAGTGACAGCGCCGCCGTCAGCTCTGTTTCGGCTCGAACCCCGGCACCCACTTGGGATGCTGCGGCAGGTCGTCGGTGATCTCGTGCCACGGTGCCTTTGACGAGGTGAAGACGTGCAGGCGCGGCCGCACGCCGGGATCGTCGTCGAACAATCCGGCCGGAATGCTCACCGTCGCGAGATAGGGGGCCTGGCCCGGAACCATCGAGCCGCAGGTCCGGCAGAACTTGCGAAAGCTGCCGGGCGACGATTCAAACGCGTTGATGTTGTCCTCGCCGGCCAGCCAGCGGAACTTGTCCTTCTCGACATGGACGTAGGTCGCGACGCTCGCCGCCGTGAGCTTGCGGCAGTTCACGCAATGACAGTGGGTCATCGACCGTGCGGCGTCGATCTCGAACCGAACACGGCCGCAGGCGCAGCTCCCTTTGATCATCGTGGCCCTCCGTATGGGCGCGCATCCTATGCTAACGTCCGGACCGAAAGGAAACGCCCAATGGATATGAAGCTCTCCGGCAAGACCGTCCTCATCACCGGCGGCAGCCGCGGCATCGGCTTTGCCTGCGCCATGGCCTTCGCCAGCGAAGGCTGCGCCGTGCACATCGCCTCGCGCTCCAAGGAATCGCTCGAATCCGCGCGCGACAAGATCCGTGCGCGGCACAACGTGCCGGTCGAGATCCATCCCGCCGACTTCTCCAAGGGCGACACGGTGCGCTCGGTGGTCGATGCGGTGGGCCACGCCGACATCCTGGTCAACAATGCCGGCGCCATCCCGCGCGGCGACATCTTCTCCATGAGCGAGCCCAAGTGGCGCGAGGCCTGGGAGCTGAAGGTGTTCGGCTACATCAACGCCACGCGCGCCATGCTGGAGAAGATGTACGCGCGCAAGAAGGGCGCCGTGGTCAACATCATCGGCCTGGCGGGCGAGAGCTACAATTACGACTACGTCACCGGCACCATGGGCAATGCCAGCCTGATGGCCTTCACCCGCGCCGTTGGCTCCAAGAGTGTCGATAACGGCGTGCGGGTGGTGGCGATCAACCCGCCGGCCACCCGCACCGACCGCATGCTCACCCTGCTGCGCGGCCAGGCCGAGCAGAAGTTCGGCGATCCCGAGCGTTGGCCCGAGCTTACCAAGCACATGCCGTTCGGCCGTGCTGCCGAGCCTGATGAGGTGGCCGACCTCGCAGTGTTCCTGGCGTCGGATCGCGCAAGCTACATCAGCGGTGTGGTGATGACCCTGGATGGCGGGCAGGCGGCTCGGCACTAGACCGGAAACGCGCTGCCGCTAAAACTTGGCGTTGCCGCCGAGCTTGAACGGTTCCGGTGACCGGCGCTCGCTGGGGCTGCTCGTGCCCGAGGAGCCCGAGCCAGTACCGCGGGTCTCTGGCGAACCTTGGCCCTGGCCGTTGATGGATGGCCCGACCCTGACGAAAGGGCTCGGCGCGCCGGATTGACTATCGAGGCGCGGTTCCTTGGAGGCAGGCTTGTTTGCCGCCGGGCCGTCGATGCGACCGACCGGGGCTGACCCTGCCGGAGGAGTCCCCGAACCCAGGCCGGGCGGCAGGGCGTTCGGTGCAGCCTTGGTCGGCGCCTGCGCGATGGCGAGGGCAGGCGCGAGAAGGACGGCCGCGGCGACAGCTGCGAAGGTCGAGAGGCGTGAGGTCACTTGGATCCTACGTCCAGTACCGGGAAACATCCGTGGCGACAGCCAACCGGCACCGGTCATCCCAGACAATAGAAGCAGAGACCCTTTTGCAATCATTGATTCGGGACGTCGGGGCGATTCGTGCAGCCCTGTCGTTTGCTGTAGAAGAAGGTCTTCGTAGCGATCCGCTTTGGCGAACGCTTCACGCTTGCGCGCAACAACCTGCGCGCGTTACTGCCGGAAAGGCCGGAATCATTGCAATCCATCCTGCGGCGCGCCTTCGGGCGCGCGCAACCCGTTTCCCTATGGGATGACGGCGATCCCATCCGCAGCGAGCTTTTCAGCGTCGAACGCCTGGAACAGCATGCGGAAAGCCTTGCTGCAGACCAACTTGTTTCCGCCAAGCCACCGACAGCCAGATCGCTGGTCAATCGCCTGGCCGACAACGAACGCGTGCTGCTGGGAGCCTGCCGCAGCATCGCCAAGGCCGTCGACGAGGGCCGTCCGATCACGCCCGCCGCGGAATGGCTGCTCGACAACTACCATCTCGTCGAACAGCAGGTCCGCGAGGTCCGCACCGACCTGCCGCCCGGCTACTACCGCCAGCTCCCCAAGCTGAGCAGCGGCCCGCTGGCGGGCTACCCCCGCGTGTTCGGCGTGGCCTGGGCGTTCGTCGCCCACACCGACAGCCGGTTCGATCCGGAGGCGCTGACCCGTTTCGTGCGCGCCTACCAGACCGTCCAGCCGCTCAGCATCGGCGAGCTGTGGGCCGTGGCGATCACGTTGCGCATCGTGCTGGTCGAGAACCTGCGGCGCTCGGCCGTGCGCATCATGAGCCGCCGCTCGGCGCGCGAGGAGGCGGACAGCGTGGCCGATCGCCTGATGGGCGTGAACGACCGCGTCGCCGACCCGACGGCGCTCACGCCCTACCAGCGGCTGCCGTTCTCCGAAGGCTTCTTCGTTCAGCTCGTCCAGCGCCTGCGCGACCAGGATCCGGAGACGACGCCCGCCGTAGGCTGGCTGCAGGAGCAGCTGAAGCGCGAGGGCACGACGGCCGACGAGATGGTGCGCCGCGAGCATCAGCTCCAGGGGGCGACCAACGTCACGGTGCGCAACATCATCACCAGCATGCGCCTGATCTCCGATGTCGATTGGGCGAAGCTGTTCGAGGCGGTGAGTCCGGTCGACGATGCGCTGCGTGCCGGCAGCGACTTCGCCGCCATGGATTTCGCCACCCGCAACCTCTACCGCACCGCGATCGAGCAGATCGCCCGCGGCACCGAGCTTGCGGAAGTGGTGGTCGCGCGCGGCGCGCTCGAGGCCGCCGCGTCGTCGCCCGACCTGAACGGCGATCAGCGGCAGCGCGATCCTGGCTATCATCTCATCGGCGGCGGCCGGCCCGCCTTCGAGCGGTCCGTGCGGTTCCGCCCGTCCGGCCTCGCCTTGCGGCGACGCTTCGCCGCCGCGGGCATCGCCGGCTATGTCGCCAGCGTCTCCTTCACGGCCGCGGTCGTTCTCTTCCTGCCGCTGCTCGTGCTGGCGCAGGTCGGTCTCACCGGCTGGCAAGGCGCGGTGATGGTCCTGATCGGTCTTCTGCCGGCGATCGATGCCGCATTGCTGCTTGTCAATCGGGCGATCACCGGCGGCTTCGGCGCGATGCTGCTGCCCGGCCTCGAGCTCAGGGCGGGTGTGCCGCCGCGGCTGCGGACCCTCGTCGCCATCCCGACGTTGCTGTCGACCCGCGCGTCCGTCGACGAGCAGCTTCAGCGGCTGGAAGTGCACTATCTCGCCAATCCCGGCGGCGCCGTCCATTTCGCGCTCCTGTCGGACTGGACGGACGCCGACGCGGAGACCAACCCGGGAGACGCCGACCTCGTGGCGGCGGCCGTTGCCGGCATTGTCCGGCTCAACAGCCGCCATCCGACCGCCGAAGGCGTCGATCGATTCCTCCTGCTGCACCGGCGTCGCGTCTGGAACGAGGCGCAGGGACGCTGGATGGGATGGGAGCGCAAGCGCGGCAAGCTGCACGAGCTCAATCGCCTGCTGCGCGGCGCCGCCGACACGACATTCCTCGACACGGGAACGCGGTCGCCGGCCGACATCCGATATGTCGTCACCCTGGACTCCGACACGCGCCTGCCGCGCGACGCGATCCAGCGCCTGGTCGGCAAGATGGGCCACCCGCTCAACCGGCCGCGTCTCGACGCCACCGGGAACCGGGTGGTCGAAGGCTATGGCGTGCTGCAGCCTCGCGTCACGCCGTCCTTGCCGGTCGGCGTGGAGGGCTCGCTGTTCCAGCGGGTCTTCTCCCGCAGCAGCGGCATCGATCCCTACTCGTCGGCGGTGTCGGACGTCTACCAGGACCTGTTCGGCGAGGGCTCCTACTCCGGCAAGGGCATCTACGACATCGACGCCTTCGAGGCCGCGCTGCACGGCCGGGTGCCCGACAATGCGATGCTGAGCCACGATCTCTTCGAGGGTGTATTCGCCCGCTCGGGCCTGGTGTCCGACATCGAGGTGGTCGAGGAGTTCCCCGCCCGCTACGACGCCGCCGCGGCACGCCAGCACCGGTGGGCGCGCGGCGACTGGCAGCTGCTGCCGTGGTTGCTCGGCCGCGTGAAGGGCAGCCTGACGCAGGAAGCATCCAGCCCCGTCACGGCGATCGGCTTCTGGAAGATGTTCGACAATCTGCGGCGGACCTTGTCGGCACCGGCAGCGTTCGTCGCGCTGCTGGCGGGGTGGACCCTGCCGCTTCCCGCCGCGCTCGTCTGGACGGGCTTCGTCCTGCTGACGGTCGCCCTGCCGACGATCCTGCCGGTAATCGCGGCCCTTGTGCCGCGGAATGCCGCCATCACGACGCGCAGCCATTTTTCGGCGCTTGCGTCGGATATCGTCAACGCAGCATCGCAGACCACCCTGCTCGTGGCCTTTCTGCCTCACCAGGCCTGGCTGATGCTGGATGCGATCGGCCGGACCATGTACCGGCTGTTCGTCAGTCGCCGCCGCCTGCTCGACTGGACCACCTCGGCCCAGTCCAACAGCAGACGCGATGACTGGCCGAGCTTCGCCGGCCAGATGGCGGGAAGCCTCTTGATCACGTCGCTGGCGGCCTTGGCCGTCTGGTTGGCCGGCCGTGCGGCGTTGCCGGTCGCGGCGCCCTTCATCCTCGCCTGGCTGCTCTCGCCCGCGATCGCGCGCTGGGTGAGCGTGGCGCCGGTCGATGCCGGCAGCCTGGCGATCTCGGAGGCCGATGCCAGCGCGCTGCGGCTGATCGCGCGGCGGACCTGGCGGTTCTTCGAGACGTTCGTCACCGCGGCCGACAACATGCTGCCGCCGGACAATTTCCAGGAGGATCCCACCGCCGTCGTCGCTCACCGGACGTCGCCGACCAATATCGGTCTTCTGCTGCTGTCGACGGCCGCTGCCCGCGAATTCGGTTGGCTCGGCACGGTGGAGGCCGTCGAACGCCTGGAGGCGACGTTGGCGACGGTAGGACGCCTGAAACGTTTCCGCGGCCACTTCTGCAATTGGTACGACACGACCGACCTCAGGCCGCTCGATCCGATCTACATCTCCTCGGTCGACAGCGGCAACATGGCCGGGCATCTGATTGCGCTCGCCAATACCTGTGCGGCATGGCGCCAGGACCTCGCCGGTGCGGCGGCGATCGCGAGCGGCGTGGGTGACAGCCTGGCGCTCGCGCGCGAGGCCTTGCAGGCGTTGCCCGACGACCGGCGCACGCACCTCGTCACGTCGCAGGAACTGGTCGGTGCGCTCGACGATCTTGCCGCGGCGCTACGGCGGCTTCCCGACGGGCTGGACGACCTGGAGGTTGGCGCCGGCAAGGCCGCCGACCTGGCTCGCGTGTTGGCCAACGAACGGGCCGATGCCGCGAGCGAGGACGTGCTGTTCTGGGTCGAGGCCGTGCACCGGTCGATCGCGAGCCACCGCCGCGACGTCGCTGAGAGCGCCGAGGCGAACGCAGCATTGGACCGTCGGCTGCAGACCATCGAGGTCACGACCCGCGCCCTGGTCGCCGCCATGGAGTT
Source organism: uncultured Alphaproteobacteria bacterium (assembly GCA_963809025.1). Lineage (GTDB taxonomy): Bacteria > Pseudomonadota > Alphaproteobacteria > Reyranellales > Reyranellaceae > Reyranella. Next base: position 313,247 of record CAWEIE010000034.1, read on the forward strand.
CGATTTCCTGCTCGACCGCGACCGCCGCCTGCTCGCCATCGGCCATCTCGTTGCCGAGGATACTCTCGACCCTCATTGCTACGATCTGCTGGCATCGGAAGCGCGGCTCGCCAGTTTCATGGCGATCGCCATGGGCGAGGTGCCGGCCCGCCACTGGTTCCGGCTGGGCCGGGAAGTGACGCCGATCGGGCGCGGCGCGGCGCTGGTCTCGTGGTCGGGCTCGATGTTCGAGTATCTCATGCCGTCGCTGGTCATGCGCGCACCGCTCGGCAGCCTGATCGAGAAGACCAACAGCCTGATCGTGCGGCGGCATATCGACTACGCCACCAGCCGCGGCGTGCCGTGGGGCATCTCCGAATCGGCCTACAACGCACGCGACAAGGAGCTGACCTACCAGTACTCGAACTTCGGCGTGCCGGGTCTCGGCTTCAAGCGCGGCCTCGGTGAGGACGTCGTCATCGCCCCCTACGCGACCGCTCTGGCCGCCATGGTCGACCCGGCGGCGGCTGCAGCCAACTTCACGCGACTGGTCGGCATCGGCGGGCTCGGCCACTACGGTTTCTACGAGGCGCTCGACTTCACGCCGTCCCGCCTGCCGGATGGCCAGGCCCGGGCGGTCGTGCGCGCTTACATGGCCCACCATCAGGGCATGACGATCGTGGCCCTTGCCAATGCGCTGCTCGACGGCGTGATGCGCACCCGCTTCCACGCCGAGCCGATGATCCAGGCGACCGAGCTCCTGTTGCAGGAACGCACGCCACGCGACGTCGCCGTCGCCCCTCCCCGCATCGAGGAGCTTGGTGTCGGCGCCACGGTGGAGGACCTCGAGCCTGCCATCGTGCGCCGCCTGCACAACCCGCACGCGGCCAGCCCGTCCGTGCATCTGCTGTCCAACGGACGCTATTCGGTGATGCTGACGGCCGCCGGCTCGGGCTACAGCCGCTGGGGCGAGCACGCCGTCACCCGCTGGCGCGAGGACACGACGCGCGACGATTGGGGCAGCTATGTCCTGCTGCGCGATGTCGCCAGCGGCGAGGTGTGGTCGGCTGCCTATCAGCCGCGCGGCACGCGGCCCGACAGCTATGACGTGATGTTCGCCGAGGATCGGGCGGAATTCGTGCGGCACGACGGGGATCTCACCACCACGCTCGATGTCGTGGTGTCGCCCGAGGACGATGCCGAGGTCCGGCGCGTCTCGATCGCCAACGCCGGGCGCGAACCGCGCGACATCGAGCTCACCTCCTTTGCCGAAATCGCACTGGCCCCGCCGCTGGTCGACGCAGCGCACCAGGCCTTTTCCAAGCTGTTCGTTCAGACCGAGTACCTGGCCACCGCCGGCGCCATCCTGGCGACGCGTCGGCGCCGCGGCCCGGGCGAAGCCGAGCTGTGGGCCGGCCATCTCGCGGTCGTCGAGGGCGAGGCGATCGGCGAGGTCGAGATCGAGACCGATCGCGCCCGCTTTCTCGGCCGCGGCAACGACGTCGGCAACGCCGTCGCGGTGTTGGACGGACGGCGCCTCTCCAACACCGTCGGAGCCGTGCTCGATCCGATATTCGCGCTGCGCCGGCGCGTGCGGGTGCCGGCAGGCGGCGTGGCGCGTATCGCCTTCTGGACGGTCGTGGGGACTTCACGTGAGGCGTTGCTCGATGCCATCGACAAGCATCAGGACACCAACGCCTTCGAACGGGCGGCCACGCTGGCGTGGACGCAGGCGCAGGTTCAGTTGCGTCATCTCGACGTCGCCCCTGCCCAAGCCAACCTCTATCAGCGCCTCGCCGGACACGTGATCTATGCCAATCCGGCGCTGCGATCCTCGTCGGATACGATTCGCCGCGGCCTCGCGGGACAGCATTTCCTGTGGGCGCAGAGCATCTCGGGCGATGTGCCGATCGTGCTGGTGCGCATCGACGAGGTCGAGGATTCAGGCGTCGTCAGCGAAGTCCTGCGCGCCCGCGAATATTGGCGGCTGAAGGGACTGGTGGTCGATGTCGTCATCCTGAACGAGCGCGGCGCCTCTTATGTGCAGGACCTGCAGATCGCCCTGGAGACGTTGGTCCGCACCAGCCGGTCGCGGACGCATCTCGGGGTCGAGGGCGAGCCCGGCGGCATCTTCGTGCTGCGCAGCGACCTGATCTCTGCCGAGACCCGCGCTCTGCTGCTCGCTGTCGCACGGGTGGTCCTGCTCAGCCGGCGTGGCGGCCTGAAAGACCAACTCGATCGTCTTCAGGCGCCGCGTGGCGTGCTGCCGCCCGCCAGACGCAAGCCCGTTCCCGACGCCGGCCCGCCGAAGCCTCCGTCACCGGTCGCGGCCCTGTCGGCCCTGCAGTTCTTCAATGGCCTCGGCGGCTTCTCGCCCGACGGCCGCGAATACGTGACGGTGCTGGGGCCGGGCCTGTCGACGCCGGCGCCCTGGATCAATGTCGTCTCCAATCCATCCTTCGGGTTCCAGGTGGCCGTCGAAGGCGGCGGCTATACCTGGTCGCAGAATAGCCGCGACAACCAGCTCACGCCCTGGTCGAACGATCCGGTCAGCGACCGGCCCGGCGAGGTCCTCTATGTGCGCGACCTCGACAACGGTACCTTGTGGACGCCGACGGCGCTGCCGATTCGCCTCGAGCAGGCGCCCTACATCGTCCGGCATGGGCGCGGCTACAGCCGCTTCGAGCTGGCAGCGCAGGGCATCATGCTCGAGCTGCTGCAGTACGTGCCGTTGTCGGACTCCATCAAGATCTCGCGGCTCACCATCCGCAACATCTCCGACCGCCCGCGCCGTCTGTCGGTCACGGCGTTTGCCGAATGGGTACTCGGCCTGTCGCGCGGCGCGTCGGCGCCAACGGTCGTCACGGAGCGCGACACCGCGACCGGCGCGATCTTCGCGCGCAATCCCTGGAGCATGCATCACGGCGGGCGTGTGGCCTTCGCCGACCTGGGCGGCCGCCAGACGGCATGGACCGCCGATCGCGGCGAATTCATCGGCCGCAATTGCACCATCGACAATCCCGCCGCGCTGAGCGCCGCCATCCCGCTGTCGCAGCGCGACGGCGCCGGCCTCGATCCCTGCGCGGCCCTGCAGACGGCCGTCGAACTCGAGCGCGATGGCACGACCGAGGTCGTCTTCTTCCTCGGGCAGGCCGGCGACGCCGCCGAGGCGCGGGCCCTGATCGAGCGCTATCGCGCCGCCGATCTCGACGCCGTCCATCGCGAAGTCACGGGCTATTGGCAGGAGACGCTGGGCGCGGTGCAGGTGAAGACGCCGGATCGCGCCATGGACCTCCTGCTGAACGGCCCGCTGCTCTACCAGACCCTGGCCTGCCGCTATTGGTCGCGGTCGGCTTTCTATCAGGCCAGCGGCGCCTATGGTTTCCGCGACCAGCTTCAGGATGTCATGTCACTCGCCGTGGCGAGGCCCGGGTTGGCGCGCGAGCACATCCTGCGCGCGGCGGCGCGGCAATTCGTCGAGGGCGATTTCCAGCATTGGTGGTTCCCGCCGGCGGGCCAGGGCGCACGCACGCGCATCTCCGACGACCGGGCGTGGCTCGCCACGGTCGCGGCACACTACATCGAGACGACGGGCGATGCGGCGATCCTCGACGAAAAGGTGCCGTTCCTCGACGGCCCCGCCCTCAAGCCGGGCGACCACGATCTCTACTTCCAGCCAGGCCAGGCCGATGAGGCGGCGACACTGTACGAGCATTGCGCGATGGGTCTCGATCTCAGCCTCAAGACCGGCGTGCACGGCCTGCCCCTGATGGGCACCGGCGATTGGAACGACGGCATGAACCGCGTCGGCGAGGCAGGCCGTGGCGAAAGTGTTTGGCTGGGCTGGTTCTTCCATGGTGCCCTCACGGCCTTCGCCCCCATTGCCTCCGCCCGCAACGAGCTGGCGCGGGCTAAAGCCTGGAAGGCGCATGCCGAGGCGCTGGCGCGAGCGCTCGACCGCGAAGGCTGGGATGGCGACTGGTATCGCCGCGGCTACTACGACGACGGAACGCCGCTCGGCTCTGCGGAGAGCCAGGAATGCCGCATCGATTCCATCGCCCAGTCGTGGGCGGCCATGTCAGGCGCCGGCGACCCCGCGCGCGCGGTCCGGGCGATGGCGGCTCTCGACCGCGACCTGGTGCATCGTGGCGACCGGCTGGCGCTGCTCTTCACCCCGCCGTTCGACAAGACCGCGCAGGAACCCGGCTATATCAAGGGCTATCCGCCCGGTATCCGCGAGAATGGCGGCCAATACACCCATGCCGCTGCCTGGTCGATCATGGGCTTTGCCGCGCTCGGCCAGGGCGACAAGGCGGCGGAGCTGTTCGCGCTGGTCAATCCCATCAATCACACCAGCACGCGCGCGGGCGTGCTGCGCTACAAGGTCGAGCCCTATGTCGTGGCTGCCGACGTCTATTCCGTGGCACCGCACGTCGGACGGGGTGGCTGGACCTGGTACACGGGCTCGGCCGGCTGGCTCTACCGCGCCGGCATCGAGGCGATCCTGGGACTCAGGATCAAAGGCGGGTCAGTGGTGATCGATCCCTGCATCCCGGCCGACTGGCCCGGCTTCGAGATGACTCTGCGCTATCGCGGCGCGGTCTACGACATTTCGATCCGAAATCCCGATGGCGTCAGCCGCGGCGTGATCGCCGTTCAGCTGGACGGTGAGACTCAGCCAAACTCGCTGGGCAGCGCACGCCTGCAACTCGCAGTCGACCAAGGCGCACACATGATCGTCGTGACCATGGGCCGGGTTGTCGCGGCGTAGCTTACTTGCGCTTGGCGGCGATGGCCTTGGCGGGGTTGGAGTTGGCCGAGGCGAACGGCGAGGTGGAAACAACGACCTTCGCCTTGTTCTGCTTGGGCTTCTTCATTTCTTTGTTGCTGCGGCGGTGCTTCTGCGACATCGGATCCCCTCGTGGCGTCATGCTGAGCGCGGAACACCCGCGGCCGCAGAGACCCTAGGCGCTTTGTCCATGTCTGTACGATTTATCTCCATCGCCTGCCTCCCCAGCTTCGCTGGGGAGGTGCCCTCGTCATACGAGGGCGAGGGGTCATGAGTCACAAAGAGTCTCGTTGGTTCATGACCCCTCCGCCCGCTGCGCGGGCACCTCCCCATCACGGTATCCGTGATGGGGAGGAGTCGCTCCGTTCCTAGAAGTGATAGTTGACGCCGACGCGAACCAGATTGTTGTTCGCGGTCTCGTTGCTGCCGGGCAGCAACGACGTGCTCGGCGTGCCCATGTAGAGATATTCCAGCTTCATCGACCAGCGCTCGGTGACGAGGCCTTCGATGCCGCCGCCCGCGGTCCAGGTCCAGTAGTTGGCGCTGGCCGAGATGGGACCGTCGATGCTGCGCTGGCCCCACACGGCGCCGCCGGTGAGGTAGGGCATCACGGTGCCCACCGGATAGCCGACGCGGGCACGCAGGGTGCCGAACCACGGCATGCGCTCGGTCGTGCTGAAGGGCCCGAAGGGGCCGCCGCCGTTCACGCCTGCAGCAAAGGTCGAGCCCTGAAAATCGATCTCACCGCCCAGCACCACGGGGCCGAGGAGATAGTTGTAGCCGGCCTGGCCGCCGCCGACGAAGCCGCTGCCCGCGCCGGAGAAGCCGGCGGGACCACCAGGCCCCGCGACGGAACCTGACGTGTTGCCGAACATGCCGCCGGCGTTGAGGCCGGCATAGAAGCCGTTCCATGAGGGACTGGCCGGCTGCGCGGCGACTTGTGTCGTCGCCATCGCTGTCGCGGCGATCGCCAGTCCGAGAGAGGTCCACTTACGCATTCATCGACTCCACGCCAGTTGAACTCCCCCATCGGCAGTACGGCACGAATGCGCAGATCGTGCCTGTGGCAAGTGCGTGGGCCCGCGGCGAACCCAACGTGAATCAAATCGGGCGGAATGAAGTCGCATGGCGACGTAGAGTACGCATGCACGGTGCAGCGGCCATGACGATAGAAAAAATATCAACTATGCAACTGAAGGTTAGTAGTGCATTCCACCGCCGCCGCAGACTGTTGACAAGTTCGAGCAAGAATTTCCCCGGCGGGCGCTGCTCGGCGCTACTGTGACAGGACATGTTCGATTCCCGCGCCAACGCATCGGCTCTGCTGCATTCGGTCTTCGGCTTCAATGCCTTCCGTCCTGGCCAGGAAGAGATCGTCGACGCCGTGCTCGCAGGCGAGAACGTGCTGGCCGTCATGCCGACCGGCAGCGGCAAGTCGCTGTGCTACCAGCTTCCCGCCATCGCCCGGCCAGGCCTGACCCTGGTGGTGTCGCCGCTGATCGCCCTGATGCGCGACCAGGTGCGGGCGCTCACGGCGGCGGGTGTGGCGGCCGGCAGCTTGAACTCCAGCAACGAGCCGGCTGAGACCTCCCGCGTGATGGGATTGTTGCGCCGGCGCGAGCTTCGGCTGCTCTATGTCGCGCCCGAACGGCTGGCGCGGCCCGACACGGTCGAGATGCTGGCCGAGAGCGACGTTGCCATGATGGCGATCGACGAGGCCCACTGCGTCTCGCAATGGGGCCACGACTTCCGGCCCGAATATCTCAGCCTGGGCAACGTGGCGCGCCAGATCGGCGGCCGGCTGCAGACGCTGGCCTTCACCGCGACCGCCGATGCGCCGACCCGCAACGACATCGTCGACAAGCTGTTCGCCAATCCGCCGCGCGTCTTCGTGCGCAGCTTCGACCGGCCAAACCTTCGGCTGGCGTTCAAGCCCAAGGAGCGCTCCTCGCGCCAGGTGCTCGCCTTCGTGCGCAGCCACGAGGCCGAGAGCGGCATCATCTATTGCGCTTCGCGCCGCAAGGTCGAGGAGCTCGCCGAAGCGCTGAAGGCCGCCGGCGTCAATGCGCTGCCCTATCACGCCGGTCTCGGCAAGGCGCTGCGCGACAACAACCAGGATGCCTTCCAGCAGCAGGACGGCGTGGTGATGACCGCCACCGTCGCCTTCGGCATGGGCATCGACAAGCCCGACGTGCGCTTCGTCTGTCACGCCGACCTGCCGGCCAATGTCGAGGCCTACTACCAGGAGATCGGCCGCGCCGGCCGCGACGGGCTCGCCGCCGACACGCTCACCCTCTACAGCCTGGGCGACATGCAGCTGCGCCGGCTCCAGATCGAGCAGAGCGAATCGCCCGACGAGCGCAAGCGCATCGAGCGCCAACGGCTCGGCGCCCTGCTGGCGCTGGCCGAGGCGCCGCGCTGCCGGCGCCAGACCCTGCTCGCCTACTTCGGCGAGGCCTCGCAGCCCTGCGGCAACTGCGACCTCTGCCAGGAAGGCGTCGAGCTGTTCGACGGCACGATCGACGCACAGAAGGCGATGTCGGCGGTGGTGCGCACCGGCGAGCGCTTCGGCATGGAGCACCTGGTGGCGCTGCTGCTGGGCGAGCGCACCGAGAACATCTTGAAGTTCAACCATGACCGCCTGCCGACCTTCGGTGTCGGCGCCGGCCGCAAGGCCGGCGAATGGCGCTCGATCTTCCGCCAGCTGTCGGCTACCGGCCTGATCGCCCAGGACTTGATGGAGCACGGCCGCTGGTGGGTGACCGACGAAGGCTGGCGGGTACTGAAAGGCCAGGCGACGATCGAGCTGCGCAAGGACATGGCGACGGGCGCCGCGGCCAAGAGTTCCAAACGCGACCGCAAGGCAGCGGCGGCATCCATCGTCTCGAGCGAAGCCGACGCCGGCCTGCTCGAGGCCCTGAAGGCGCTGCGCACCAAGCTGGCCCAAGTGCAAAAAGTGCCCGCCTATGTCGTCTTCTCCGACCGCACCCTGGTCGAACTCGCCACCCACCGGCCGGACGGCCCGCGCGCCATGCGGGAAATTCATGGCGTCGGCGACACCAAGCTGGAACGCTATGGTGCAGCGTTTCTCGAGGTCGTTCAGGCCCACGCCCGCTAGGAACCCCTCATCGGCAGCCACGTTACAAGGTTCGCGCTGCAGCGAAGTCTGCGCGCGATCTCGCCCGATGTGAGGCAATGAAGGGGTAGAGTGGACGATGAGCGGGGCCAAGCCCAAAGCCAGGACAGGTGTTCCAGGCCTCGATGACATCCTGCTGGGCGGGCTGGCCGCCGGCCGGCTTTTTCTCCTGGAAGGCAGTCCGGGCACCGGCAAGACCACCATGGCGCTGAGCTTCCTCCTCGAGGGCGCGAAGCTCGGAGAGCGCGGCCTCTATGTCACCTTTTCCGAAACCGAACATGAGCTCCGGGCCGGGGCGCGGTCGCACGGGTGGGAGCTCGACGACAAGATCGACGTCTGCGAGATCGTGCCGCCCGAGAGCCTGCTCGATTCCAGCCAGCACCAGAGCCTGCTCTATTCTTCGGACCTCGAGCTCGGCGAAACGACGAAGCTCATCTTCGATGCCGTCGAGCGCAGCAAGGCCGAGCGCGTCGTCATCGATTCACTGTCGGAGCTCCGCCTCCTGGCGCAGAGTTCGCTGCGCTACCGTCGCCAGATACTGGCGCTGAAGCACTATTTCGCTCGTCACGGCGCGACCGTGCTGCTGCTCGACGACCTCACAGCCGACGCGCTCGACAAGACCGTGCACAGCGTCGCTGCCGGCGTCATCCAGCTCGAGGAGATGTCACCCGACTACGGCGCCGAGCGGCGACGCGCCCGTATCCTCAAATATCGCGCCCAGGGCTTCCGCGGCGGCTACCACGACTTCGTCATCCGCCATGGCGGCGTCCATGTCTTCCCGCGGCTGGTCGCGGCCGAGCACCACCGCGATTTCAAGCGCCGAAGCATCGGCAGCGGCATTGCCGGCCTGGACACCTTGCTGGGTGGCGGCGTCGAGCGCGGGTCCAGCACCCTGCTGATCGGCCCGGCCGGCGCAGGCAAGAGCCTGATCGCCCTGCAGTTCGTGGCCCAGGCGATCCGCGATGGCGGCAAGGCCGCGATGTTCATCTTCGACGAGGAACTGGGGCTTCTGTTCGATCGCGCCAAGCCGCTGGGGTTCGACCTTGCCGCCCTGCAGGCCGGGGGGCGCCTGGCCATCACCCAGCTCGACGCGGCGGAGCTGTCGCCCGGAGAATTCTCGCATAGAGTCCGCGACAGCGTACGCGACAGCGATGTCTCGGCGGTGGTGATCGACAGCCTCAACGGCTACCAGGCGTCGATGCCGCAGGAGAACTCGCTGATCCTGCACATGCACGAGCTCCTGCAGTTCTGCAATCGCCAGGGCGTTTCGACCTTCCTGACGGTCGCCCAGCATGGCCTGGTCGGCGACATGAAATCGCCGGTCGACGTCACCTATCTTGCCGATGCGGTGATCATGCTGCGCTTCTTCGAGGCGCGCGGTGCCGTGCGGCGCGCCATTTCCGTCATCAAGAAGCGCACCGGCAAGCACGAGGACACGATCCGCGAATTCTGGATCGACGGCGGACTGCATGTCGGCGAGCCGCTCGTCGAGTTCCATGGCGTGCTGCGGGGCACGCCCACCCTCCATAGCGACAGCGTGCCGGCACGGCCGGCGGCCGGCGGGTGAGCGCCGCCGGTCCGGCGCCGACGCTCCGCGCGCTGGTGTTGGCGCCGCGGGGCCGCGACGCGGCCGTCGCCGCCTCCCTGATCGATCAGGCGGGCGTGCCGAGCCGCATCTGCCGCGATCTCGGCGAGCTGGTCGAGGCGCTGGACGACGACGCGGCGTTCGTGCTGATGACCGAGGAGGCGATCCGTAACGTCGATCTGAAGCCGGTCGCCCAATGGCTGGCGGGCCAGCCGGCATGGTCCGATCTGCCCTTCATCCTGGTGACCGACCACGGCGGCCCGGAGCGCAATCCCATCGCCGCGCGCTGGCTCGACGCCCTGGGCAACGTGTCGTTCATCGAGCGGCCGTTCCATCCCACCACCCTGATGAGCGTGGCGCGCTCGATCATAAGGGGTCGCCGCCGCCAGCACGAGACGCGCTCGCTGCTCGAGGATCTGCAGCAGGGCGAGCTCAGGCTGCAGCAGATCAACGACCAGCTCGAGCGCCGGGTCGAGGAGCGCACCGCCCAGCTCCAGCATGCCCATGACGAGCTGCTGGCGCAGATCGCCGAGCGCGCCCGCACCGAGGACCAGCTGCGCCAGCTGCAGAAGCTGGAATCGATCGGCCAGCTCACCGGCGGCGTGGCGCACGACTTCAACAACCTGCTGACCGCGGTGCTCGGCAATCTCGAGCTTCTGCGCAAGCGGCTGCCGCACGATCCCGCCACGGAACGCCTGCTCGACGGCGCCACCCAGGGCGCTCATCGCGGCGCCGCCCTGACGCAGCGGCTGCTGGCGTTTGCCCGGCGCCAGGCGCTGCAGCCGCGGCCGACCGATCTCGCCGAGCTGGTTCGGGGCCTGGCCGATCTGCTGCACCGCTCGCTCGGCCCGGCCATCGAAATCGCCTTCGAGCTGCCGGCCGGTTTGCCGCCGGCCTCGGCGGATCCCAACCAGATCGAGCTCGCCCTGCTCAATCTCGCGGTCAACGCCCGCGACGCCATGTCCGACGGCGGCAAGCTGACCATTTCGCTCTCCCTCGAGCAGGCGCCCGCGGCGCGCGATCTCGCGGCTGGCCGCTATGTCAGGCTTTGCGTCTCCGATACCGGCTGCGGCATGGATCCGCAGACATTGAATCGCGCCATCGAGCCGTTCTTCTCGACCAAGGAAGTCGGCAAGGGCACGGGACTGGGGCTGTCGATGATCCATGGGCTCGCGCTGCAGCTCAAAGGCGCGCTCAGGCTGCTGAGCGACGTCGGCCGCGGCACGCGGGCCGAGCTGTGGCTGCCGGTCGCCCATGGCGCCGCGGTGGCGACGGCGCCCGACTCCCAGCCGGAGGCCGATGTCAGCAAGCGGCGCCTGACGCTGCTCTTCGTCGACGACGACTTCCTGATCAGCCTGAGCACTGCCGCCCTTCTGGAGGATCTCGGCCACGATGTGATCAAGGCATCCTCGGGTCCCGCCGCGCTCGACGTGCTGAACAGCGGCAAGCCGATCGATCTCCTGATCACCGACTACGCCATGCCCGGTATGACCGGCGTGCAGCTCGCCGAGGCAGCGCGCAAGCTGAGGCCCGATCTTCCGATCCTGCTCGCCACTGGCTATGCCGACCTGCCGGCGCGGGCCAGGATCGAGCTGCCGCGGCTTTCCAAGCCCTATCAGCAGAACCAGCTCGCCGAGCGGATCACGTCGCTGGTCGGCTGAGCGGCATGAGCTGGCGCAGGCGTTGATCGCGCAGCCACAGGCCGGCCCACAGGAGCAGGCCGAGATAGACGCCGAACAGCGTGTGGCTGAACAGCGGATGGTCGAGCCGGAGATGGGTGGCGATCGCGCCGCCCATCAGGCCGGTCAGCAGCACCGCGCCCAGCAGCGACGTGCGCGGCCAGGCATAGAGCGCGGTGCCGACCAGCGTCACCACGCCGATGAAGCGGGCGAAGGAATCGCTGGTCGGGTAACCGAGCTCGCGCAGGCTGTCGGTGACCGGCTGGATCGGCACCAGCTTGATGGCGCCGTCGACGGTCAGGAACAGGATCACAAGGCCGCTCAGCGCACGGCCCGTCCACAGAGCGGCCTTGGTGTTCATCGGTCAGCCCTTCTTGATGGTGGTGCCGACCGACCAGCGCACGCCGAACGGGTCGCGGAACTGGCCGTAGCGGTCGCCCCAGAACATGTCGGTGACAGCCATCAGCGGCTCGGCGCCCGCCTCGACCGCGCGCTTCCACCAGGCGTCGGCGTCGTCGACCTGCAGGTGCAGGGTGTAGCCGCCGTGCGTCTCCAGCGGATGGCCGTGATCGGGGAAGGCGTCGGCCAGCATCAACGAGCCGCCATTGACCAGAAGATGGATGTGCATGTAGCGGCCCTTTTCGTCCGGCGGCATGCGGTTGACTTCGGTGGCGGCCAGCGCCTTGACGTAGAAGTCGGCGGCCTTGCCGGCGCCGTTGACGCCAAGATAGGGGGCGACGCCGCCCAGGACCGGGGGAAGAGTGTTAGTCATGAGGGGGCTCCGTTCAATTGGGCTTGAGGTCGATGGCGGCGCGCAGGCTGCCATCCATGTAAAAGGGTACCGAGTGATGGTCGTGGACGATCTTCCACGTGCCATCGACCTTCTGCAGGCCGATTGTCTGACGCGCCCATATCTCCGATTTCACGCCATCCGTCTTGGTGCCGCCGATGCGCACGAAGCCGGTGCAGAAGGCGACTGCATCGCTGGCCGTGACGTTGAGGTCGCGCACTTCGTAGTCGATCGGACCTTTCCAGGTGGCGAACCACGCTTCCATGCCCTTGCGCATGTCGCTGGCAGGGCCGGCGAAACGCAGCGGCGGAGCAAGTCCCGCCAAAACGACGTCGGTTGCCTCTGTTGCCAGCACGCCGGCGGCATCCTTTGCGCTGATGGCTGCGGCGCGCTTGACGATCACGGCTCGGATGGCGGCCTCGTCGGACGTTTGATTGGTCGATGTCATCGTTCGTCTCCTCGCGGTAGTCGCGTTGGGTTCGACCCAAGGAACGAACGAAGAGCTGCCGCCCCGACATCGGCGGCAAGTTTTTTTAGGCGCTCTCCTTGTCGAGATGATCGAGATGCTGGCGGATGTGCGCCGCCTCGGCCGGGGTGTTGGCGAGCGCGATCGCGCGGTCGAAGGCCGCCCGCGCCTCGGCGCGGCGGTCGAGCTGCTGCAGCAGGGCGCCCTTCACGCCGTGGAAGTAGAAATAGCTCGAGAGCTTGGGCCCCAGCGGCTCGATCATCTCGAGCGCCGCCGCCGGCCCGCGCACCTTGTTGACCGCCACGGCGCGGTTCAGCGTCACCACCGGCGAAGGTTGCAGGCGCTCGAGGTTGGCGTAGAGCAGGTCGATCTGCGCCCAGTCGGTGTCCTCGGCCCGCTTGGCGCGGGCGTGCAGGGCAGCGATGGCGGCCTGGACCTGGTAGGGGCCGGGGCGGCGGTGGCGCATCGCCTTGTCGATCAGCGCCAGGCCCTCGGCGATGCGCTTGCCATCCCATTGGCTGCGGTCCTGCTCCTCGAGGAGGATGATGCCGCCCTTGTCGTCGAAGCGGGCCGCCGCTCGCGCCTGCTGCAGCAGCATCAGGGCAGCCAGCCCCATCACCTCGGGCTCCTGCGGGAAGACGCGCAGCAGCAGGCGCACCAGCCAGACGCCTTCTTGGGCCAGCGTGCCGCGGGTGGCTGTCTCGTCGGCGCGCGCCGAATAGCCCTCGTTGAACACCAGGTAGATCATGGCCGCCACGGTGGCGAGGCGCTCCGCCCGCTCGACCGCGCCCGGCGTCTCGAACGGCAGGCCGGCATCGCCGATGCGCGCCTTGGCGCGGGTGATGCGCTGCTCCATCGCCGCCTCGCCGACCAGGAAGGCGCGCGCGATCTGCTTGACCGACAGCCCGCAGACGATGCGCAGCGCCAGCGCGATCTGCTGCGTCGCCGGCAGCTCGGGATGGCAGCACACGAACAGCAGACGCAGGATGTCGTCGCGGTACTGCTCGCCGTCGAGCCGGTCGGCAAGCTCGCTTTCGGCGTCGCCCAGGTCGGAGATCGCCGCCTCGTCGGGCAGCGCCACCTGCTTGGCTCGCCGGCGCACGTCGTCCATCGCCGCATTGCGGCCGACGAAGATCAGCCACGCCGCGGCGTCGCGCGGCGGCCCGTTCTGCGGCCAGGTCTTGAGCGCGCGCAGGCAGGCCTCTTGGAATGCTTCCTCGGCCGTATCGAGATCGCGGAAGTAGCGCAGCAGCGCCCCCACTGCCTGGGGGCGCGCGGCGGTCAGGACCGCGTCGATCCAGCCGATGTCGTTCACGCCGCCGGCTTCCGTTCGACGGCGAGCTGGCTGTCATGCAACTCGGCCACCGGCCGGATCTCGTAGCTGCCGGTGCCCGGATTGGCGACGGCCAGCTCCTTGGCCGTCTCGATCGCCGCGTCGAGCGAGGCGCAATCGACGATGTAGAAGCCCAGCAGCTGCTCCTTGGTCTCGGCGAACGGGCCGTCGATCACCAGGCTCTCGCCGCGGCCCTTGCGCAGGGTGGTGGCGGCGCTGGTGGGCAGCAGGCGCGCGACCGGGCCCAGCCGGCCCTGCCGGGCGAGCTTGTCGTTGACCACGTGCAGCCGGGCCATGGTCTCGTCGTGATACTCCTTGGACCAGGCGCCGATGGCGGCCTCGGAGTTGTAGCAAAGGATGGCGTAGAGCATCGAAAAACCCTCGATTTTGCGTAGGACGAACGGGGCCGGCCGATTCCGACAATCGGCGGCGAAAAATCCGGCTATTCCTCGCCGGAAGAGATTGGATTGGCGAAGGCCGTGCCGGCCTTGAGGATGCGATAGCGGCCGCCCTGGATCTCGGCCGCGGTGACGATGCCGGTGCGGGCGCTGCCGCCGTCGAGGCCCAGCCGATCGCCCTCGAACAGGTGCGGATCGTCCATGCCGCTGATGGCGCGGTGCTTGTCGGGCGGCGTGTGGCCGTGCACCACCAGGGTGCCCTTGAAGCCCGCCTTCCAGTCGAGGAAGCCATGGTTGATCCAGGCCCAGCGCGCCTCGGTGAAGATGGTCCACGGCCGGGTCAGGAACTCGTCGATGTCGGCGTGCGGATCGAGCCCGCCATGGACGAACAGCGTGTTGCCGAGCCGCACATGGCTGCGCATGCCCCACAGGCGATGGACCACGGCCTCGCCCAGGGCCGGCCTTGAGCAAGACATGGTCGGCGCCGCGCGTCACGGCTGGCCGGCCCGCGCGCGCATCTGGTTCCGAGAAGCGCCGTCCCGCCCATGCGCTTGGAGAGCCACATCGTCTCGGCCTTGTGGGCATGCGGCCCGCCGATGACGGTGAGCAGCATCATGATCTCGTGGTTGCCCATCAGCCGGTCGACATGGTCGACGCCGTGGGCTTCCTCGCTCTCGGCCCACTGCTCGAGCACGCCGACGCTGTCGGGTCCGCGATTGATCATGTCGCCGAGATAGATCAGCCGCCGTTTGCCGCTTGCTTCGCCGGCCAGGCGGGCGATGCATCGAGCAGCACGCGCAACTCCGCCGCGCAGCCATGCACGTCGCCGATCGCGAACACGGTCTCGCCGCCCAAGGCGAACGGTGCGGGCTTCCATTCGGAGATCTCGACAGGCAGAGCGACGGCGGCATCCATGCACCGATGCTAGCCCTATCCGGCGCGGCGCTCCACTGCAGCCAGCGGCCGGCGCTCGAACTCTTCCTTGACCGTCCGATTGAGGTCGAAGCGCACCGCCGTGGCATCGCGCCGGGACACCCAGAGATGGGCGGCCAGCGTGTAGTTGCCGTCGCCGACGCTGTCGACGCCGATGTCGGCGACCCGCAGCACCCGCTTGTCGCGGCCGATCAGTTCCTCGAGGCGGCCGATGGCGGCGCCGATGTCATCGTTGGCCGGGCGCTGGAAGGTGAGCGCGATGCGCGCGGTGTCGTTGCGCGTCGGCACGCGCACGATGTCGCCCCACAGCTTGCCGTTGGGGATGATGATGCGCGTATTGTCGTCGCCGTCGATCTCGGTGAAGAACAGGTTGATCTCGCACACCGAGCCGCCGACGTTGGCGGTCTCGATGCGATCGCCGATATGGAAGGGCCGGAACAGCACCAGCATGATGCCGGCGGCGAGGTTGCTGAGCGTGCCCTGCAGCGCCAGCCCGACGGCGATGCCCAGCGCACCCAGGACCGCCACGAAGCTCGTGGTGGCGATGCCGAAGGTGGTGAGCACGGCGACGAAGGTGAAGACGAGGGCGAGATAGCGGGCACCGTTGCCAAGGAAGAGCACCACCGTGCGGTCGATGCGCGGCGACTTCCGGCATAGCCTGACGACGGCGGAATACACCATGCGCGAGGCCATCCAGCCCACGAGCAGGATGATGATCGCGCCCACCACGCGCAGGCCGTAGGTCGTGATCAGCGAGACAGCCGTGCTGGCCGCACCGGTCCATTGAGCTTCGAGGTCCATGAGGGAGGCAACGCCTCGCCAGAGGACGAAGTTGCCTCCCCATCGTCTGCGATGGGGAGGTGTCCGCGAAGCGGACGGAGGGGTCATGGGCAACCGTGATGGTGCCCATGACCCCTCCGACGCCGCAAGACGGCGCCACCTACGCGCTTTTGGCCGCGAAGCGGCCAAAACGCTCAACCCAGCTTCGCTGGGGAGGAAGACTACTGCCCGTCGTTGGCGCGGATGAAGTCGCGGACGCGCGGCATGATCTGCTCGCGCCACTTGCGGCCGTTGAAGATGCCGTAGTGACCAACGCGTGGCTGCTCCCAGTGCACATGGCGTGCGCCGGGGATGTTCGGCGTCAGCGCGTGGGCGGCCTTGGTCTGGCCGATGCCGGAGATGTCGTCGAGCTCGCCCTCGACCGTCATCAGCGCGGTCTCGATGGCGGAAGGATCGACCTTGCGGCCGCGGCTCACCCAGGCGCCGCGCGGCAGCTTGTGCTCCTTGAACACGACCTCGATGGTCTGCAGGTAGAATTCGGCGGTGAGGTCCATCACCGCGAGATACTCGTCGTAGAAGGCGCGATGGCCGTCGGCCGAATCGTCGTCGCCTTTCACGAGATGCTCGAACTGGCGCATGTGGGCGTTGATGTGCCGGTCGAGGTTCATGCTGATGAACGAGGTGAGCTGCAGGAAGCCCGGATAGACCCGGCGCATCGCGCCCGGATAGGTGAAGGGCACCGTCGAGATGACGTTCTGGCGGAACCACATCATCGAGTTGCGCATCGCCAGATCATTGGGCGTGGTCGGGCTGACGCGCGTGTCGATCGGGCCGCCCATCAGGGTGATCGACTTCGGCTGGCGCGGGTCCTTGTCGGCGGCCATCAGCGCGGCCGCCGCCATCACCGGCACCGACGGCTGGCAGACCGCGATGACATGGACGTCCGGCCCGAGATAGCGGCAGAACTCCATGACGTAGTCGACATAGTCGTCGAGATCGAAGTTGCCTTGGGCTGAGCGGCACCTCGCGGGCGTCGGCCCAGTCGGTGATGTGCACGTCGTGATCGGGCAGCAGCGCCTCGACCGTGCCGCGCAGCAGGGTGGCGTAATGGCCGCTCATCGGCGCCACCACCAGCACCTTTGGATCGTGTCGGCCAGCCGAGTTGGGCGTGTCGCGATGGAAGCGCAGCAGCTGGCAGAACGGCTTGCGCAGCAGGATCTCTTCGTTGACCGCGACGGTCTCGTTGCCGATCTCGGTGGTCTTGAGCCCGAACGCGGGCTTGGCGTAGTTCTGGGTGAGCCGCGCCATGATCTCGGCGCTGGCCGCCACCGACTTGCCGAACCAGGTGTCGGAGAGCGGGTTGTAGGGGCTGGTGTAGACCTGCTCCAGCGCGTTGGCCCAGAGGCGGACGGGCGTGGCGAGCTGGCGTTGGAACTCATACGCGGCATAAAGCATGGGGCGCGGATTGTACGCTGAGCCGGGGCCGTGTCACTCCAATAGTGCGGTGCACAAACCGTGGTATTTCAATGGCTTAACTGTGACCGAGCGCGGCGGGTCACAGCAACTTGCCCACAGCGGCGGCGATCTGCTCGGCCTTGGCCTCGTGGGTGAAGTGGGTGACGAAGCGGCCGTTGCGGTCGAGCAGGTAGACGATCGACGAATGGTCCATCAGGTAAGGCCCGCCATCCTTGCCCGGCACCTTCTGGAAATAGACGCGGTAGGCGCGGGCGGCGTCGGCGATCTGCTGCGGCGTGCCGGTGAGGCCGATGAAGGTCGGCCCGAAATTGGTGACGTAGCCCTTGAGCAGCGCCGGCGTGTCGCGCTCGGGATCGATGGTGATGAACACCAGGTTCACCTTCTTGGCCGCATCGGGCCCCAGCTTCTCGATGGCGTTTTCCATCAGCAGCAGCGAGGTCGGGCAGACGTCCGGGCAATAGGTGAAGCCGAAATAGATCAGCGTCGGCTTGCCCTTGAGGCTGTCGCTGGTGACGGTGCGGCCCTCCTGGTCGGTGAGCGCGAACGGCCCGCCGATGGCGGGCTTGCCGCCTTGATACGCGTCCCAGCCGATCCACACGGCGGCGGCGGCGAGGGCTCCAATCCAGACGCCCAGCAGCGCCTTCATCGTACGTGACATGGGGCGAAGATGGGCCGGGCGGGCCGGCTCGACAAGCCGGACGGCTGGTCGCACAACAGGAGTTGATGAGCACTGATCTGCTTCGCCTGGCACGCGCCGCCGACTACGCCGCCCGCCAGCACATCGCGCAACGGCGCAAGGGCGAGCGCGCCGAGCCCTACGTCAACCACCTGATCGAGGTGGCGGCCCTTTTGGCCGAGGCGACCGACGGCGGCGACGTCGTGCTGCTGATGGGCGGCCTGCTGCACGACACGCTCGAGGACACCGACGCCACCTACGATGACCTTGTGGAGCGCTTCGGGCGCGAGGTCGCAGCGCTGGTGACCGAGGTGACCGACGACAAGTCGCTGGCCAAGGAAGAGCGCAAGCGCCTGCAGATCGAGAAGACCCCGGCCAAGTCGCGGCGCGCCAAGCTGCTCAAGATCGCCGACAAGACGTCCAACCTGCGCGGGCTGATCACAAGCCCGCCAGTGGGATGGACAGAGGCGCGGCTGCGCGATTATGTCGTGTGGGCCAACGATGTCGTGCAGTCGTGCCGGGGGCTCAATCCACGGTTGGAGGCCGCCTTCGACGAGGCCCATGAAAAGGCGAGCCGGCACTTCGGCTGCCAATGAGGGGCTGAAAGAGGAAACCATGTTCTACGACGCCGCAAAGCGCGATCATGGGCTGCCGCAGGACCCGCTGAAGTCGCTGATCGTGCCGCGGCCGATCGGCTGGATCTCGACCGTCGACCGCCAGGGCCGGGTCAACCTGGCGCCCTACAGCTTCTACAATGCGATGAGCGAATTCCCGCCCATCGTCTGCTTTGGCATCACCGGCACCTACGGCAGCACGCCGACCAAGCACAGCCGCATGAACGCCGAATCGACCGGCGAGTTCGTGGTCAACATGGTGAGCGAGAGCCTGAAGGAGCAGATGAACGTCACCACCACCATGGTCGAGTTCGGCATCGACGAGTTGAAGCTCGCCGGTCTCACGCCCGAGCCCAGCACGCTCGTGAAGCCGCCGCGGGTGAAGGAATCGCCGGTGGCGCTGGAGTGCACGTACTGGCGCACCATCGAGCTGCCGGTCGAGAAGGGCCACGAGACCAAGCGCGGCTCGGTGGTGTTCGGCCAGGTGGTGGGTGTGCATATCGACGACGGCATCATCAAGGACGGCCGCATCGACACGCTGGCCTTCAAGCCGGTCGCGCGGCTGGGCTACAGCGAATACACCACGACCGACAATGTCTGGCGCATGCGGCGGCCCGACGATCCACGCTATCAATAGGAAGAAGACACGGATGTTCTACGATACCGCACGGCGCGACCACGGCATGACGCAAGACCCGCTGACGGCGCTGATCGTGCCGCGGCCGATCGGCTGGATCTCGACCCTCGACGGCCAGGGCCGCGTGAACCTGGCGCCCTACAGCTTCTACAATGCGGTCAGCGCCTCGCCGCCGATGGTCTACTTCTCGACCACCGGCACCTACGGCGACAACCCGACCAAGCACAGCCGCCGCAATGCCGAGGAAACCGGCGAGTTCGTGGTCAACATGGTGAGCGCCGTTCTGGCCAAGCAGATGAACATCACGACGTCGATGGTCGACTATGGCGTCGACGAGATGAAGCTCGCCGGCCTGACGCCGGCGCGGTCGCGCTACGTCAAGCCGCCGCGCGTCGCCGAATCGCCGATTGCGCTCGAGTGCAAGTACTGGAAGACGATCGAGATGCCGATCGAGGAAGGCCGCGAGACACACCAGGCGACGGTCGTGTTCGGCCGCGTCGTCGGCATCCATGTCGACGACGGCATCGTCAAGAACGGCCGCATCGACACGCTCGCCTTCAAGCCGGTCGCGCGGCTGGGCTACAGCGAATACACCACGACCGAGAACGTCTGGCGCATGCCGCGGCCCGACGACCCGCGGTATCAGTAGTCTTCCGGACCGCCGGCTTCCAGCCGGCTCATGCTCTTCGGAGCGCGGACCTCCAGGTCCGCATCATGATGATGAGCGGACCTGGAGGTCCGCGCTCCGCCATGAGCCGGCTGGAAGCCGGCGGTCCGGAAGATCATGAGCCGCGCACCACCGGCGCCACTGACCGCGCCATCGCCAGGATGCGCCTGTCGGCCATCGCCTCGCCCATCAGCGAGAAGCCGACCGGCAGCTCGCCGGGGGCGTGGCAGGGCAGGCTGATGCCGCAGCGGTCCAGGAAGTTGCCGACCGTGGTGTTGCGCAACAGCAGCATGTTCTTCGTGGTGAAGCCGTCGGGTGTCGAGACTTCGTCGAGGGTCGGCGCGACGATGGCGCAGGTCGGCATGACGACGGCGTCGTAGTTCGAGGTGATCGCCGAGACGCGCTTCTGCAGGTCGGCGCGGGCGGCCAGCAGGTCGATATAGTCGGCGGCACTCATCTCCTTGCCGCGCATGATGCGCGGGTAGACGAGCTGGTCGTAGTCCTTGCCCCGGCGCCCGATCAGCGTGCGGTGCCAGGCATAGGCCTCGGAGGCGGCGAACGTGCCGCGGGCGTTGATCGTGTTGAGCTCGTTCAGCTCCGGCAGGTCGATCTTCTCGACCTTCACGCCGACGCCCGACAGCGCCTTCAGCGCCCGCTCGAACGCCTGGGCGACCACGGGATCGAGATCGTCCATCACGAAGTGCATGGGGACGGCAAAGCGCAGCCCGGCCAGCGGCGCCGGCGCAGGGACCGATATCGGCTCGCCCGCGAACACGGCGTCGACGATGGCGCAGCATTCGACCGAATTGGCCAGCGGTCCGATGGAATCGAGCGAGGTCGAGAGCGGCACCACGCCGTCGATCGGCACGCGCCGCGCCGTCGGCTTGAAGCCGGTGATGCCGCACACGGCGGCGGGAATGCGCACCGAGCCGCCGGTATCGGTGCCGAGCGCCGCCACGGCCATGCCGTCGGCCACCGAGACGGCGGCACCGGCCGAGGAGCCGCCCGGCACGCGCTTGCGGTCGGCCGGATTGCCCGGCGTGCCGTAGTGCGGGTTGAAGCCCACGCCCGAGAAGGCGAACTCGCTCATGTTGGTGCTGCCGACGATCACCGCGCCGGCCGCGCGCAGCCGCGCCACGACGGGCGCGTCGGCCTTGGCCGGCGGTGCATCGTCGAGCGCCTTGGAGCCTGAGAGCGTGGTCTCGCCGGCGACGTCGCACAGGTTCTTGATCGAGACCGGAAGGCCCGCGAGCGGCGAGGGCACCAGGCCGGCCTTGCGCTGCCCGTCGCTGGCGTCGGCCGTGGCCAACGCCTGGTCGCGCCACACTTTTACGAAGGCCCGTCCGCCTTCGCCCTTGGGATCGGCGATGCGGGCCAGCGCCTGCTCGGTGAGCTTGCGCGAAGTCGTGCGGCCGGCCGCCAGGTCGGCCGCGAGCTGCTGGATCGTCGGGTTCACTTTGCGCGGTTCTTCACGAGGTCGTCGACCACGGCGGGATCGGCCAGCGTCGACGTGTCGCCGAGATTGCTGAAATCGTTCTCGGCGATCTTGCGCAGGATGCGGCGCATGATCTTGCCCGAGCGCGTCTTGGGCAGGCCGGGCGCCCACTGGATGACGTCGGGCGTGGCGATCGGGCCGATCTCCTTGCGCACCCAGGCGACCAGCTCCTTGCGCAGGTCCTCGGAGGATTGCTGGCCGGCCTTGAGCGTCACATAGGCGTAGATGCCCTGGCCCTTGATGTCGTGCGGGAAGCCCACGACCGCGGCCTCGGCCACCTTCACGTTGCCGACCAGCGCGCTCTCGACCTCGGCGGTGCCGATGCGATGGCCCGAGACGTTGATCACGTCGTCGACGCGGCCGGTGATCCAGTAGTAGCCGTCGGCGTCGCGGCGCGCGCCGTCGCCGGTGAAGTACTTGCCCGGATAGGCCTTGAAGTAGGTCTCGATGAAGCGCTGGTGGTCGCCATAGACGGTGCGCATCTGGCCGGGCCAGGAATTGATCAGGCAGAGATTGCCGGAGACCGCGCCCTGCAGCTCCTTGCCCTCGGCATCGACCATGACGGGCTGCACGCCGAAGAACGGTTTCGTCGCCGAGCCGGGCTTGAGCCCGGTGGCGCCGGGCAGCGGCGTGATCAGGATGCCGCCGGTCTCGGTCTGCCACCAGGTGTCGACGATGGGACAGCGGCTGTCGCCGACGACGCGGTAGTACCACAGCCACGCCTCGGGATTGATCGGCTCGCCGACCGAGCCCAGCAGGCGGAGACTCTTGCGCGTCGCCTTCTTCACCGGCGCCTCGCCTTCGCGCATCAGGGCGCGGATGGCGGTGGGCGCGGTGTAGAAGATGTTGACCTTGTGCTTGTCGATCACCTGCCAGAAGCGGCTGGAATCGGGATAGTTGGGCACGCCCTCGAACATCAAGGTCGTGGCGCCGTTGGCGAGCGGTCCGTAGACGATGTAGCTGTGGCCGGTGACCCAGCCCACGTCGGCGGTGCACCAGTAGATGTCGCCGTCGTGATAGTCGAAGACGTAGTGGTGCGTCATCGCGGCGAAGACGATGTAGCCGCCCGTCGTGTGCAGCACGCCCTTGGGCTTGCCCGTCGAGCCCGAGGTGTAGAGGATGAACAGCGGATCCTCAGCCCCCATCGGCTCGGGCTTGCACTCGGCGGGCACCTTGGCGGCGATTTCATGCCACCACACGTCGCGGCTGGAGTCCCAGCCGACCTTGCCGCCGGTGTGGCGCACGACCAGCACCTTCTTCACGCCCGGCGCCTTCTTCAGCGCCTCGTCGGTGTTGGCCTTGAGCGGTACCGGCTTGCCGCCGCGCAGGCCCTCGTCGGCGGTGATGACGATGTTGCTGTCGCAGTCGACGATGCGGTTGGCGAGGCTGTCGGGCGAAAAGCCGCCGAACACCACCGAGTGGATGGCGCCGACGCGCGTGCAGGCCAGCATCGCGTAGGCCGCCTCGGGGATCATCGGCAGGTAGATGGTGACGCGATCGCCCTTCTTGACGCCCAGTTCCTTCAGCGCATTGGCCATGCGGCAGACTTCGGCGTGCAGCTCGCGATAGGTGATGTGCTTTGACTTCGCCGGATCGTCGCCTTCCCAGATGATGGCGGTCTGGTCGCCGCGCTTGGCGAGATGCCGGTCGACGCAGTTGGCCGACACGTTCAGCACGCCGTCATGGTACCAGCGGATGCGGACGTCGCCGGTGTAGTCGACGTCGCGCACCGCGCCGTCGCTGTATGGCTTGATCCAGTCGACACGCTTGCCGTGCTCGCCCCAGAACTTGGCGGGATCCTTGATCGAGGCCTCGTACATCGCCGTGTACTTGGCGTCGTCGACATGGGCGCGCTTGGCCCACTCGGCGCTGACGTCGATCAGTTCATCGGCCATGGTTTCCTCCCGCCGGCTTTTGCCGCGTATTCAGCGGGTTTTAGCCCGCTGGCGCCGGCCTCGGCAATTCGACTTTGGTGGCCCGATTCAGTCGTTGAACCAGGTCGTGAAATCCTTGAGCGGCGCGCGCTCGGTAATCAGGTTGTTGGGCACCGCGTCGGGATCGGCATAGCCCAGCGCCAGGCCGCAGATCACGACCTCCTCATCGGCGATCTCGAGCTCACGGCGCACGATGTGCTGGCAACGGCTGAAGGCGGCCTGAGGGCAGGTATGCAGGCCCTTCTCGCGCGCCAGCAGCATGAGCTGGTCGAGGAAGATGCCGCAGTCGATCCACTGGCCGTTGCCCATGCGCCGCTCGACGCACAGAATCATGCCGACCGGCGCGTCGAAGAAATCGTAGTTCTTGCGGAACTGCTTCAGCATGCCGGCGGCATCGCCGCGCGGCACGCCGAGCAGGGTGTAGAGCTGCTTGCCGACGAGCTTGCGGCGCTGGTCGTATACCGCCGTGAATTCCTTCGGATAGACGTTGTATTCCGCGCCCGGGCCGTTATCGCCCTCGTCCATCGCCTTGAGGATCGCCGCCGACAGGCGCTGCCGCGCCTTGCCCGTGGTGACGTAGAGCTTCCACGGCTGCAGGTTGCCGTTCGACGCCGCGCGGCTTGCGTTGGCGATGATCCATTCGATATCGGCCTGCGGCACGGGATCGGCCCTGAACACGCGCATCGAGCGGCGGGAGTTGATGGCTTCGGACACACGCATGAAAGATCAGCTCCGATTGAGATGGCGGCGCAGGAAGTCGAACAGCTTACGCCGGGTCTGCGCGTTCTGCTGCTCGGTGAAGAAATGCGTACCGCCTGGCACAATGAAGGTCTCGACCTCCTTGCCGTGGCTCTTCAGCGCCTCGGCCATCGCCTGCACCTGCTCGACCGGCACGTTCTCGTCGCGATCGCCATGGACCAGCAGCACCGGTGCGTCGATCTGCGCCACCCGCAGGATCGGCGAGCGCACCGGCAAGCCTTCGGGCCCGCACAGGTCGTCGAGATAGTCGCGGATGAAGGGATTGGCCTCGCGCCAGCGCGCCAGGTCGGTCGGGCCGTAGAAGGAGGCGACAGCGCGGATCGGCGGCTTGTGCGCCGCCGCCAGCAGCGCCACCTGGCCGCCCATCGACGCGCCGACCACGGCGATGCGCTCCTTGTCGACCAGCGGCCGCTTGGCGAGCCAGTCGATCGCCGCCAGCACGTCGAGCGGCTGGCGCAGCCCCTGGTCGCTTTCGCCGTCGGACCCCAGCCAGCCGCGCAGCGACAAGGCGAGGGCGGCGTAACCGTTGGCCGTGCAGGTCCGCGCCAGGCCGACCATGTTGTGCGCGTGCCCGGCGAAGCCGTGCAGCAGGATCACCGCCGGATAGGGCGGCGTGCCGGCCTGCGGCTTGAAGAAGTAGCCGCCCAGGGTGACGCCGTGACCGGGCACCTGCACCTGCTCGGCATCGGCCACTTCGGGCAACTCGTCCCAGCGATGCGCCACCTCGATCGGCACGCCGTCGGGATCGCGGAAGGCCACCGAGTAGTAACCGGGCGCGAAGTAGTCGAGCTCCTTGGGCGGCTGCAGGATCTCCGCCCCGGCGTCGCGCAGCTCGGCGAAGACCTGGTCGACCTGGCCGCGGCTCTCGGCCGACACGGCGAGCCACAGCGCGCCCGGGCCGTAGGAGATCCCTTCCTTGGCCTGGCGCATCACGAAATGATCGTAGCCGCGCGACCACATCACGCGGTCCGGCCCGGCCCAGACGCGGCGGAAGCCCAGCATGGGAAGCCACAGGCGATGGAACGCGACCGAGCGGCCGAGGTCGCTCACTTCGATCGCAGCACCGGCGAAGGAGGAACGTGGTCGCATCAGCGCTGAGGCAAACCGAGCAGACGCTGCTCGTCGCGCCGCAGATCTTCTTCGCCCGCCAGGAAGAACTCGTCGAGCTGCGGCGGCTTCACCTTGGTGCTGCTCAGCATGGCGTGCGCCTGGCCGCGATGATGGATCTGGTGCTGGAAGAGATGCTCCAGGATGGAGGCGACTGAGGAGGGCGGCGGCGTGCGGTTGGGCCGCGGCAGGCTGAGCCCCTCGGCCAGGCTCGCGTCGGTCTGGCGTTCGCAGAAATCGACCAGCCGCCGGTCGCTCTGGCGCTGGGCGTCATAGAGCTGGTGGGCGTCGGGGAAATTCGGCGGCGGATCGTTGTAGCGCTGCAGCACTGTCGGATCGCGATACAGCGCGTCGATGTAGTAGATGTCGACCCACAGGATGTGATTGAGCGTGGCGCGCAGCGACGGGAAGAAGCCCGTGCGCTTGGCGGAGAATTCTTCGGCCGTCAGTTCCTTGCAGGCGCTGAGCAGCCGGTGATTGGACCAGGCATTGTTGCCCGCCATGGCGACGAAGTGACTGACCAGTCCCGTCGTCGCCATGGGGATGTCGCTCAGGCCGCCTGCGCCAGGTTGCGCAGCACGTAGTGCAGCACGCCGCCGTTCTTGAAGTACTCGACTTCCTCGAGGGTATCGATGCGGCAGGTCAGGACCACTTTCTCGCTGCTGCCGTCGCGGCGATGAATGGTGAGCGGCACATCCATGCCGGGCTTCAGCCCGCCGTCGATGCCGCCGAGGTCGAAGCTCTCGTGGCCGGTGAGGTTCAAGGTCTTGCGCGTCATGCCGTCCTTGAACTGCAGCGGCAGCACGCCCATGCCGACCAGGTTCGAGCGATGGATGCGCTCGAAGGTCTCGCACACCACGGCCTTCACGCCGAGCAGGTTCACGCCCTTGGCCGCCCAGTCGCGCGACGATCCGGTGCCGTATTCCTTGCCGGCGATCAGGATCTGCGGCGTGTGCTCCTTCTTGTAGCGCATGGCCACGTCGAAGATCGGCTCGGGCTGGTCGGTCTGGTAGTGATGGGTGAAGCCGCCCTCGATGCCCGGCACCATCTCGTTCTTGAGACGGATGTTGGCGAAGGTGCCGCGCATCATCACCTCGTGATTGCCGCGCCGCGTGCCGTACTGGTTGAAGTCCTTGGCCTCCACGCCGTGCTCGCCCAGGTAGGCGCCGGCCGGGCTGTCCTTCTTGATCGAGCCGGCCGGCGAGATGTGGTCGGTCGTGATCGAATCGCCGAACTGGCCGAGCGGGCGCATGCCCTGGATGTTGCTGATGCTGCCCGGCGTCTTGCCCATGCCCTCGAAGTAGGGCGGGTTGCGGACGTAGGTCGACTTGTCGTCCCAGCTATAGGTCAGCGTCGGCTTGGTCTTGATGCCGCGCCAGAACTTGTCGCCCTTGAAGACGTCGGCGTAGCGTTTCTTGAAAGCCTTGGCCGTGACGTGCTTGTCGACCAGCTTCTGGACTTCCATGTTCGAGGGCCACAGGTCCTTCAGGTAGACCGGCTTGCCGTTCTTGCCCGTCGCGATCGGATCCTTGGTGATGTCGATCTTCATCGAGCCGGCCAGCGCGTAGATGACGACCAGCATGGGCGAGGCGAGGTAGTTGGCGCGGGTCAGCGGATTGACGCGGCCCTCGAAGTTGCGGTTGCCCGACAGCACGGCGCAGACCACGAGGTCGGCGTCGCCGATCGCCTTGGTCACCGGATCGGGCAGGGGGCCGGAGTTGCCGATGCAGGACGTGCAGCCGTAGCCCACGAGGTTGTAGCCGATCTTGTCGAGGTCCTTCTGCAGGCCCGAGCTCGCGAGATACTCGGTGACGACCTGCGAGCCCGGCGCCAGCGAGGTCTTGACCCACGGCTTCGCCTTCAGCCCGAACTTGACCGCGTTGCGCGCGATCAGGCCGGCGCCCAGCATGACGTAAGGGTTCGACGTGTTGGTGCAGGAGGTGATGGCGGCGATCACGATGTCGCCATGGCCGAGGTCGTAGTCGGCGCCTTCGCACGTCACGCGCTTGCCGTCGTCCTTGCGGTCGAACTCCTTCTCCATGTTGGTGACGAACTGCGACGCCGCCTGGGAAAGCGGCACGCGGTCCTGCGGACGCTTCGGTCCGGCCAGGCTCGGCTCGACCTCGCTGAGATCGAGCTGCAGCGTGTCGGTGAAGATCGGCTCGGGCGTCTTCTTGGAGCGCCACAGACCCTGCTTCTTGGCATAGGCCTCGACCAGCTTGGCGGCCGGGCCACGGTTGGTGGTCCGGAGATACCCCATCGTGATCTCGTCGGCCGGGAAGAAGCCGCAGGTCGCGCCATATTCCGGCGCCATGTTGGCGATGGTGGCGCGGTTGGCGAGCGGCAGGTCGTCGAGGCCCTCGCCGTAGAATTCGACGAACTTGTTGACCACGCCCTTCTTGCGCAGCATCTGCGTGACGGTGAGCACCAGGTCGGTCGCCGTGGCCCCCTCGCGCAGCTTGCCGGTCAGCTTGAAGCCGACGACGTCGGGAATGACCATCGGCATGGCCTGGCCGAGCATGGCGGCCTCGGCCTCGATGCCGCCGACGCCCCAGCCCAGCACGGCAAGGCCGTTCACCATGGTGGTGTGGCTGTCGGTGCCGACCAGCGTGTCGGGATAGGCGATCGTCTCGCGGCCTTCCTTCTTGGTCCACACGACCTGCGCCAGGTATTCGAGGTTCACCTGGTGGCAGATGCCGGTGCCCGGCGGCACGACGCGGAAATTGTCGAACGCCATCTGGCCCCAGCGCAGGAACTGGTAGCGCTCGAGGTTGCGTTCGTACTCCAGCGCCACGTTGGCCTTGAAGGCGCTGGTGTTGCCGAAATTGTCGACGATCACCGAGTGGTCGATCACGAGATCGACCGGCACCAGCGGATTGATCTTCTTGGCGTCGCCGCCCAGCTTGCCCATGGCGTCGCGCATGGCGGCGAGGTCGACCACGGCCGGCACGCCGGTGAAGTCCTGCATCAGGACTCGGGCGGGGCGGAAGTTGATCTCCTTGACCGACTTGCCGCCGTTCTTCAGCCAGTCGGCGAAGGCTGCGATATCGGTCTTCTTGACCGTGGTGCCGTCCTCGTGACGGACCAGGTTTTCCAAAAGCACGCGCAGCGAGAAGGGCAGGCGGCTGAGGTCACCGACCTGCTTTTCGACGGCCTTGAGGCTGAAATAGGTGTAGCTCCTGCTGCCGACCTTCAGTGTCTTGCGAGCCTTGAAGCTGTTGGGATGGGCGGCGGCCATGATGATACTCCTGACGATCGATCGCGTGCGGGCGGGTGGCAAAATAGGGGCAGCGAGAGGCCCAGGCAATCGGCGGATGCAGGCGCCGGCCCGTTGTGCCAGATTGCGCTCATGCAGCTGAAAATGGCCCGGATTCTTGCGGCTTTTGCACTGCTCGTGATCGCCTCGGGCGAGGCCTCGGCACAGCGCAATGCCGTCGAAGCCTGGGACCCCTCGGCGCGCGACTTCGGCCGCCTGCCGGTCGAGCCCGGCCTGACGTCCGACGCCAAGAATTCGACCCTCGAGGCGCTGAACAAGATCCTGGCGAGCGCCAAGCTCTCGGATTTCGACCGGTCGATCTACCTCAGCATCCGCGCCTACCAGCTCAATCGCGTGGGCCGCCAGACCGACAGCCAGAAGGACATCGCCCAGATGGGCAAGGTCCTGCCCGCCACCTGGAACCTCGTGCTGTCGAGCACGCTGCCGGAGCTGGCCGGCGGTGGCGATCGTGCCGCGGCGCTGCGCACGCTCGACAGCGCGCTGCAGCAGAAGCCGGGCGATTCCTGGCTGGTGATGGCCCAGGCGCGCGTCTACATGCAGCTCGCCGATTTCCAGAAGGCCCTTGCCCTGCTCAACGAGGCGCTGGCCGGCTCGACGTCGCCCGCCGACAGGCGTTCGGCGCTCTACTATCGCGGCCACGCCCATTTCGATCTTGGCCAGTATGCGCAGGCGGCCGACGACTTCGACGCCACCTTGGCCGGCCGCACGACCTTCCGGGTGCGGCTCGGGCCGCTCCTGTGGCGCTACGCGGCGCAGGTCCGCGCCCGGCGCGACGCGCGCGGCCTTCTGGCCAAGGAGGTCGGCAACGAGAATCTCGGCGAATGGCCGGCGCCGATCGCCAAGTTCCTGCTGGGCAAGATGTCGGCCGGCGAGCTCGAGGTCGCGGCCGAGACCGACGAGGCCGCCAGCCGCACCAACGGCAAGTGCGCCGCCGCCTTCTTCATGGGCATCGACGCCATCCGCCGCGGCGACAAGCAGCGCGCCCGCGAACAGCTCCAACTCACCCAGGCCCGCTGCCCGACCGTGTCGGAGCTGAACTGGGCCGCGGCCAGCGAGCTGAAGCGGCTTTAGCCTTCCCCAACCATCATCCCGACCGGAGCGCGAAGCGCGGAGTGGAGGGACCTGTTCTGTCGACGCGTCGGCAAGAGAAGGTCCCTCGACTACGCCGCCCTTCGGGCGGCTTCGCTCGGGATGACGGAGGGGGCTACCCCACCAACGCCAGCGGGGCGATGAAGCGGGTGATTTCGGACAATACGTACGCCGGCTGCTGCAGGTGCGGGCTGTGGCCGCAGTCGGGGACCAGGCGCGTCTCGCAG
This sequence comes from uncultured Alphaproteobacteria bacterium, assembly GCA_963809025.1. Classification (GTDB taxonomy): domain Bacteria; phylum Pseudomonadota; class Alphaproteobacteria; order Reyranellales; family Reyranellaceae; genus Reyranella. Next base: position 343,073 of record CAWEIE010000034.1, read on the forward strand.
TAACCGCCGACCTTGCCGGCGATGATGCCGAGCTGCAGCTCGCTGCCGTATTCGTCGTCCTCGCCCTGGATCGCCTGCACTGGCACCACGATGCCAGGCAGACGGCCATCGGCGTCCATCGGCTCGAAGCGCGGCGCCACCCAGGCGTCGGACCACAGGCGAAAGGCGCCGTCGGTGTTGTCGCCGTGATACTTCATCAGCCGCGGGCGCAGCTCGCCCGCCGCGAACGCCTCGCGCGCCTTCGCGATGCTGGCTACGCACACCGGCTCGTTGATGGCATGCGCCGCCAGGGTCACCACGGCGCGCAGCGGCTCGGGATCGCGCGCCGCGTAGTTCAGCGCAATGGTGCCGCCGTCGCTGTGCCCGACCAGCACGCAGTCCTCGATTCGGAGCTTCTGCAGCAGGCGCGGCAGCACCTCGTCGGCCTCGATCTCCATGTAGCGCTGGCCGGGATCGGCCGGCCACGGGCTCGAGCCGCCATAGCCGGTGCGGTCATAGACGATGCCCGCCGTGCGCGTCGCATCGCAGAGCTTCTGCGGGAAGTCGCGCCACATCTCGATGCAGCCCAGCCCCTCGTGCAGGAACACCAAGGTCGTGCGCTCGAGCCCGTCGGCCTGCCGCGGCTCGAGCCGGCGCAGGCGCAGACGGCGGTCGCCGAGGTCCAGAAGTTCGTCTGAAGGCGTCACCCTTCAGATGTAGCCGCCGGCAGGCCTCGTGAGAAGGCAAGCCGTGCTAGGATCGTCGCGAGGTCAACCAGGCGGAAAGGAGGGCCGCAGGGGATGAGGGTCCTTCTGGTCGAGGACAGCGACGAGCTCGTCGTCTTGCTGAAGAAGGGCCTGACGCAGGGCGGCTTCTCCGCCGATTCCGTGCGCACGGCCGCCGACGCCGCGCACGCGCTTGCCACCATGCGCTACGCCGCGGTGGTGCTCGACCGCGGCCTGCCCGACGATGACGGCCTGAACCTGCTGCGCGACATGCGCCGGCGCGGCGATCCCACGCCGGTGCTGGTGCTGACCGCGCGCGACGGCGTCAGCGACCGCGTCACCGGCCTGCGCGAGGGCGCCGACGACTACATGGCCAAGCCCTTCGCCATGGAAGAGCTTCTGGCCCGCCTGCAGGCCCTGCTGCGGCGATCCGACAACCTGCTCGGCCGCCGGCTCGTCTTCGGCAACGTCGCACTCGACACCGAGGGCCGCCAGGTGATCATCGGCGGAACCGTGCGCGCCTTCCCGGCGCGCGAGACCGCGGTGCTGGAGATCCTGCTGCGGCGCAGCGGCAACGTCGCCCCCAAGCGCCTGTTCGAGGATCACCTGTTCGGCCTGTCGGGCGATGTCGGCTCGAACGCCGTCGAGGTCTATGTCCATCGCCTGCGCAAGATGCTGGCCGACTCCGGCGCCACGGTGAAGATCCACACGGTGCGCGGCGTCGGCTACCTGATGGCCGAGGAAAAGCCCCGATGAGCAACGGGTGACCCGCTTCCGCTCGATCCTGTCGCGCGTCGTGGCGCTGCACGTCGTGACGATCGGCGTGATCTCGATCGTGATGCCGCTGGCGCTCTACTGGCTGCTCAACGAGGCGGCCAACGGCCTGCATCGCGACGCCCTGCGCAGCCAGGCGGTGACCATCAGCGGCTTCCTGAAGCCGGCGGCCAACGGCGTGGCGCTCGACATGCCACCCGAAATGGAGCCCCTCTATGCCGGCAGCTACGGGCTCTACGCCTATGCCGTGCTCGACTCCGAAGGCCATGTCCTGTTCTCGTCGCGCAACGACGGCAGCGCGCTGTTCCCGCCCAAGGAGCAGCACACCGGCGACTGGGCGATGCGCCGGCGCACCACGGGTTCGGTGCTGTTCGGCGTCAGCGTGTCGCGCACCGTCGACGGCCGCACCTATCTGATCCAGGTGGCGCAGGACCTGGCGCATCGCGACGTCATCATCGACGACATCGTCGCCTCGTTCTTCCCCAGCGTCGCCTGGATCACCTTCCCGCTGCTGCTGGCGTTGCTCTTGATCGACATCCTGATCTTCCGCCGCGCGCTGAAGCCGGTGCGCGAGGCCTCGACCACGGCGGCCACCATCGGCCCGACCAACACCGAGGTGCGTCTGCCGGAGGCGGCGATGCCGACCGAGATCGTGCCTCTGGTGCATGCCGTCAACCAGGCGCTCGATCGCCTCGAGAAGGGCTTCCGCGCCCAGCGCGAGTTCACCGGCGACATGGCGCACGAGCTGCGCACGCCGCTCACCGTCATCCGCGCCCGCGTCGATTCGCTGGAGCCCGGCCCGCTGCGCGAGGAGCTGCGCAAGGACCTCGAGAACATGACGCGCATCGTCAACCAGGTGCTCGACATCGCCGAGCTCGAAAGCTTCATCGTCGCCGGCGACGCCCGCGCCGACCTGCAGGCGGTGTGCGTCGAGGCCGTGGCCTTCATGGCGCCGCTCGCCGTCGGCCAGTCCAAGACCATCGCGCTCGGCGGCGCTGAGCAGCCGGTCTGGGTGCACGGCCATGCCGAGGCGCTGTTCCGGGCCGTGCGCAACCTGGTCGAGAACGCCATCCGCCACGCCCCGGCCGGCGGCTCGGTCGAGGTCGAGGTCGCGGCCGACGGCACGGTGCGCGTGCTCGACGACGGGCCGGGCGTGCCCGAGGCCGAGCGCGAATCGATCTTCCGGCGCTTCTGGCGGCGCGATCGCACGCGGCCTGAAAGCCGCGGCCTCGGCCTCGCGATCGTGGCCCGGGTCGCCGAGAGCCACGACGGCAGCGTCACGGTCGAGAACCGGCCGACCGGCGGTGCGGCCTTCACGCTCCGCCTGCGGCCGGCGGCCGCTTGACCCCCTGCGGCCGGCGGCCGCTTGACCGTCGCAAATTGACTGTGGCTATGTGCCCGTCGGAACGCCGCAAAAGCCCAAACAATCAGCGAGCAATCAAATAAGGCGTTCCCAGGGAGCGAGAGCAGGGATGACGACGGGAACGGCCGATACCGCGACCGACGCTCGGGACACGTTTCCCAAGCTGCTGGCCGAGCGCGCGCGCACGAGCCCTGACCGGCCGGCCTATCGCGAAAAGGAATACGGCATCTGGCAGAGCCATAGTTGGCGCCATGTCGCGGCCGAGATCCGCCTGTTCGCCGCGGGCCTGGCCGATCAGGGCTTCCGCCGTGGCGATCGGCTGATCGTGGTCGGCGACAATCGCCCGCTGCTCTACTGGTCGATGTGCGCCGCGCAGTCGCTGGGCGGCGTGCCGGTGCCGGTCTACCAGGATTCGGTCGCCGACGAGCTCGCCTACGTCGTCGAGCATGCCGGCGCGCGCTTCGCGCTCGCCGAGAACCAGGAGCAGGTCGACAAGCTCCTGGAGATCCAGAAGAAGGTGCCGACCCTCGAAGTCGTGATGTACCAGGACCCGCGCGGGATGCGGCATTACGATGGGCTGCTGTCCGTGGAACAGGTGCAGCAACGCGGCGCCAAGCGGCTCGAGACGACGCCCGATCTCGTCTCCGCCGAGGTAGCCCAAGGCCGCGGCGCCGACGACGCCATCATGCTCTACACCTCGGGCACGACGGGACGGCCCAAGGGCGCGGTGCTGAGCTACGACAACCTGATCTGGGCCGCCAAGGCCGGCGCCGACTTCGACGGCCTGAAGGAGGGCGACGAGCTTCTGTCCTACCTGCCGATGGCGTGGGTTGGCGACCACATCTTCTCCTACGCCCAGTGCTACGTCGTCGGGCTGGTGGTGAACTGCCCCGAATCGGCGGCCACGGTGATGACCGACCTGCGCGAGATTGGTCCCACCTATTACTTCGCGCCGCCGCGCGTGCTGGAGAACCTGATCACCCAGGTGATGATCCGCATGGAGGATGCGGGCTTCTTCAAGCGTCGCCTGTTCCTGTATTTCATGGCGCTGGCGCGCAAGGTCGGGCCGGAACTGCTCGACGGCCGGCCGGTGTCGCCGATCGACCGGCTGCTCTATGCGCTGGGCAACCTGGCGATCTACGGGCCGCTCAAGAACACGCTGGGCATGAGCCGCGTGCGCGTCGCCTACACGGCGGGCGAGGCGGTGGGGCCGGAGATCTTCAACTTCTATCGCGCGCTCGGCGTGAACATGAAGCAGCTCTACGGCCAGACCGAGGCTTCGGTGTTCGTCACCATCCATCCCAACGGCGAGGTCTTCCCCGACACGGTCGGCAAGCCGGTCGCAGACGTCGAGCTCAGGATCGCCGAGTCGGGCGAGGTGCTCTATCGCAGCCCCGGCGTGTTCAAGGAGTATTTCAAGAACCCGCAGGCGACCAACGACGCCAAGACGGACGACGGCTGGGTCCATACCGGCGATGCCGGCTACCTCGACGAACGAGGCCATCTCCGCATCATCGATCGCGCCAAGGATGTCGGGAAGCTGAACGACGGCACGCTGTTTGCGCCCAAGTTCATCGAGAACAAGCTGAAATTCTTCCCGCACGTCAACGAGGCGGTGGCGTTCGGCCATGGCCGCGACTTTGTCGCCGTGTTCGTCAACATCGACATGATCGCGGTCGGCGACTGGGCCGAGCGGCGCAACATCGCCTATGCCAGCTACCAGGAGCTGGCGGCGCGCAAGGAGGTCTACGACCTCGTGCAAAGCGAGATCGAGCGCGTCAACCGCGACCTCGCCGGCGACCCGCGCATGGCCGGCGCCCAGATCCGCCGCTTCCTGATCCTGCACAAGGCGCTCGACGCCGACGACGGCGAGCTCACGCGCACCAACAAGGTGCGCCGCGGCTTCATCGGCGAGCGCTACAGGCAGCTGGTCGACGCGCTCTACGGCAACGACAAGAGCGCCCACATCAAGGTCGACGTCACCTTCGAGGACGGCCGCAAGGGCTCGATCGAGGGCAACGTCGAGATCCGCGATCTGGCACCGCATCCGGGTGTCGGCGCGATGCCGCTGCGCAAGGCAAGTTGATGCTGGACTGCGGCTTCATTGCCGGGAGCGCGCCACTCCAGTGGCGCTCATGGGCGGCGCTCGAACCGCGAAGAAAGACGCGCCACTGGAGTGGCGCGCTCCCGGCAAAGACCCCATGAAGCGCACCCGTGCCTTCAACGAAGTCCTGCTCGCCGTCGAGAACATCAGCCTGTCGTTCGGCGGCGTGAAGGCGCTGTCCGACATCAGCTTCGACATCGCCAAGGGCGAGATCCGCGCCATCATCGGCCCCAACGGCGCCGGCAAGTCGTCGATGCTGAACTGCATCAACGGCTTCTATCACCCGCAGCAGGGCGCCATCACCTACAAGGGCGTGCGCCGCAGCCAAATGCGCCCGCACGAGGCGGCCGAGCAGGGCATCGCCCGCACCTTCCAGAACATCGCGCTGTTTCGCGGCATGTCGACGCTCGACAACATCATGACCGGACGCAATCTGCGCATGAAGACCGGCCTGTTCTGGCAGGCCCTGCATTTCGGCCCGGCGGCGCGCGAGGAGATCGAGCATCGCCGGGCGGTCGAGAAGATCATCGACTTCCTCGAGATCCAGCACATCCGCAAGCTGCCGGTCGGCCAGCTGCCGTACGGCCTGCAAAAGCGCGTCGAGCTCGGCCGCGCGCTCGCGGCGCAACCCGAGCTGCTGCTGCTCGACGAGCCGATGGCCGGCATGAACATCGAGGAGAAGCAGGACATGTGCCGCTTCGTGCTCGACGTGAACGACGAGTTCGGCACCACGATCTGCCTGATCGAGCACGACATGGGCGTGGTCATGGACATCTCCGACCGCGTCGTCGTCCTCGACTACGGCAAGAAGATCGGCGACGGCGTGCCCGACGAGATCAAGGGCAACCAGGCGGTGATCGACGCTTATTTGGGTGTGAGTCACTGACATGACGTTGCTGGCACACGCACCCTGTCATCCCGAGCGCAGCGAGGGACCTTTCCTGTGGCCTCAAAGGTCCCTCGCTGCGCTCGGGATGACAGCCTTCGCAATGCGACGTCGTGTGACAAGGACGCCATGCTAGGCCCCTTCCTCGAAACCCTGATCGGCGGCCTTCTCACCGGCGTGCTCTATTCGCTGGTGGCGCTGGGCTTCGTGCTGATCTTCAAGGCTTCGGGCGTGTTCAACTTCGCCCAGGGCGCCATGGTGCTGTTCGCCGCCCTGACGCTCGCCCGGCTCACCGGCGAGATCGACGGCCGCGAGGTGCATCTCGCCAACTTCGTGGTCGCCGCGGCGATCCTCGGCACCGCGCTCGCCTTCATCGCCTGGTACGCCTGGCGTGAGTTCGTCGCGCGCGGCGGTGGGCCGGCCGAGGGCCGACGCATGGCCATCCTGGCCGCCGTTGGCGCGCTGATCGGCGGCGCCGTCGCCTGGACCTACGGCAAGGGCTCGTGGCCGCTCTGGCTGGCGCTGCCGGCCACCGCGGCGATCATGGGCGTGCTGGCCTATGCCATCGAGCGGCTGGTGCTGCGCCACCTGGTCAACCAGGAAGGCATCATCCTGTTCATGGCCACGCTCGGCATCGCCTACTTCCTCGACGGCTTCGGCCAGACGCTGTGGGGCAGCGACATCTACAAGATCAACCTCGGCCTGCCCAAGGATCCGATCTTCCTGTTCGAGGACGTCTTCCCGGGCGGCCTGCTGGTCGAGCCGGGCGACCTGGTGGCCGCTTTGATCGCGGGCCTGCTGGTCGCGGTGCTGGCGATCTTCTTCCAGAAGACCCGCATCGGCCGCGCGCTGCGCGCCGTCGCCGACGACCATGCGGCGGCCCAGTCGGTCGGCATCCCGCTCAACACCATCTGGCTGATCGTCTGGACGGTGTCGGGCTTGGTGGCGCTCGCCGCCGGCGTCATCTGGGGTTCCAAGCTCGGCGTGCAGTTCTCGATCTCGCTGATTGCGCTGAAGGCGCTGCCGGTGCTGATCCTGGGCGGCTTCACCTCGGTGCCGGGCGCCATCGTCGGCGGCCTGATCATCGGCGCCGGCGAGAAACTCTCGGAAGTCTTTTTAGCGCCCATCCTGGTCAAGCAGTTCGATCTCGCCGGCGGCGGCATCGAAAACTGGTTCGCCTACATGCTGGCGCTGATCTTCCTGCTGTTCCGGCCGCAGGGCCTGTTCGGCGAACGCATCATCGAACGCGTATAGGGGCGGTCCGACCCATGCTTTACCGCGAGGCCGGCCAGTTCAAGACGACCTACGGGGCGGATCAGCAGATCTTCCCGATCCTGCAGGACCGCCTGTTCGTTCTGGCCGTGATCCTGGCGGCCTTCCTGGTCGTGCCGCTGTTCGCCACCCAGTATCTCTACACCGAGATCCTGATCCCCTTCCTGATCCTCTCGCTCGCCGCCATCGGGCTCAACATCCTGGTCGGCTATTGCGGTCAGGTGTCGCTCGGAACCGGCGGGTTCATGGCTGTCGGCGCCTACGCCGCCTACAACCTCTGGCTCCGTGTGCCCGAGCTCAACAATCTGGTGATCGTGTTCCTGTTCGGCGGGCTGATGGCGGCGGCCGTCGGCATCCTGTTCGGCCTGCCATCGCTTCGGATCAAGGGCTTCTACCTCGCGGTCGCCACCTTGGCCTCGCAGTTCTTCCTCGACTGGCTGTTCGCGCGCGTGAAGTGGCTCACCAACTACACGCCGTCGGGCTCGGTGGCGATCGGCGAGACCACCGCCTTCGGCTGGAAGATCGACACGCCGTCCGAGCGCTATCTCTTCATCCTGGCCTTCGTCGTGGTCGCCACCCTGGTGGCCAAGAATCTGGTGCGCGGCCATATCGGCCGCTCGTGGATGGCGATCCGCGACATGGACATCGCCGCCGAGATCATCGGCTTCCGCCCGTTGCGCACCAAGCTCTCGGCCTTCGCCGTCAGCTCCTTCTTCATCGGCATCGCCGGCGCCATGTGGGGCTTCCTGCGGCTGGGCTCGTGGGAGCCGCTCGCCTTCGACATCAACCGCAGCTTCCAGATCCTGTTCATGGTGATCATCGGCGGCCTGGGCTCGCTGCTCGGCAGCTTCCTGGGGGCGGCCTTCATCGTCCTGACGCCGATCCTGCTCAACCAGATGCCGGGCTGGCTCGGCGTCAGGCTCTCGACCGCCATGATCAGCCATCTCGAATTCATGGTGTTCGGCGCCATGATCGTCTTCTTCCTGATCGTCGAGCCGCACGGGTTGGCGCGGCTGTGGGCTGTCGCCAAGGAGAAACTGCGGCTCTGGCCGTTTCCGCATTGATCTACTAGGGTTTGCAACAAGGGCCGCCACGGGAACGGCCCATAATGTGAGGAGGAAACGATGGGACTTGGTAAGCTGCGAAAGGCGGCGCTGCTCGGCATGGCCGTCGCCACGGCCGGCATCGTCGCCGAGGCGTCGGCCCAGGCGCCGAACGAACAGTTCATCGCCGGCCTGATCTACCGCACCGGCGCCTACGCCCCGAACGGCATCCCGTTCGCCAACGGCATCTCCGACTATTATGCGCTGGTGAACGCCCGCGACGGTGGCATCAACGGCGTGAAGATCGCCTACGAGGAATGCGACACCGCCTACGCCACCGACCGCGGCGTGGAGTGCTACGAGCGCCTCAAGAACAAGGGCGCGACCGGCACGGCCTATGTCGCGCCGCTCAGCACCGGCATCACCTTCGCGCTGACCGAGAAGGCGCCGGTCGACAAGATCCCGATCATCTCGATGGGCTACGGTCGCTCGGAGAGCCGCGACGGCAGCGTGTTCAAGTGGAACTTCCCGCTGCTCGGCACCTACTGGTCGGCGGCCGACATCATCATGCAGCACATCGCCAAGAAGGAAGGCGGCTTCGACAAGCTCAAGGGCAAGAAGATCGTGCTGGTCTATCACGACTCGCCCTACGGCAAGGAGCCTATCGCCCTTCTCGAGCAGCGCGCCAAGATGCACGGCTTCGAGTTCACGCCGATGCCCGTCACCCATCCCGGCGTCGAGCAGAAGGCGACATGGCTGCAGATTCGCCAGAGCCGGCCCGACTACGTCCTGCTGTGGGGTTGGGGCGTGATGAACTCGACCTCGATCAAGGAAGCGGCCGCGGTCGGCTTCCCGCGCGAGAAGATGTACGGCGTGTGGTGGTCGGGTGCGGAACCCGACGTCAAGCCGGCGGAGGGCGGCGCCAAGGGCTACAACGCCGCCATGCTGCAGCACGGCGCCGGCCAGTTCGCCGTGCACAACGACCTCAAGAAGTTCCTGTACGACAAGGGCCAGGGCAGCGCGAAGTGGGACGAGACCGGCGACGTGCTTTACATCCGCGGCCTGATCAACGGCATGCTGGGTGTCGAGTCGATCCGCAAGGCCCAGTCCAAGTTCGGCAACAAGCCGCTGACCGGCGAGCAGGTGCGCTGGGGCATCGAGAACCTCGAGATCTCGGCCGCGCGCATCAAGGAGCTGGGCTTCGAGGGCGTGCTGAAGCCCATGAAGGTGAGCTGCACCGACCACGAGGGCACCCGCGAGGGCCGCATCCAGCAGTGGGACGGCGCCAAGTGGAACGTGATCAGCGAGTGGTACGAGTCGGACGACAAGGTCATCAAGCCGATGGTCGAGTCTGCCGCCAAGAAGTACGCGGACGAGAAGAAGCTCGAGATCCGCGACTGCTCCAAGGAGAGCTGAGACTTGAAGAGGGCGCTCCCTCTCTTCGCCTCCCCCGTCTTACGGGGGAGGTAGGGAGGGGGAAGGCCTCAACCGAGATGCAGCGAATTTCAGATCAGAAACTGGCGAGCACCATTTCTGTTGCTCGCCCCCTCCCTACCCTCCCCCGTAAGACGGGGGAGGAGGTCTGAATGGTCGCGCCTGCGCCACAGACCACGGCGGCCAACGTCATCGATGTCGCCAACATCGAGGTGATCTACAACCACGTCATCCTGGTGCTGAAGGGCGTGTCGCTCGCGGTGCCGCAGGGTGCGATCGTGGCCCTGCTGGGCGCCAACGGCGCCGGCAAGTCGACGACGCTGAAGGCGATCTCCAACCTGCTGCGGACCGAGCGCGGCGAGGTCACCAAGGGCCATGTCCTGTGCCGCGGCGAGCGCGTCGACGGCCTCACGCCCAACGACCTGGTGCGGCGCGGCGTCATCCAGGTGATGGAGGGCCGCCATTGCTTCGGCCATCTCACGGTCGAGGAGAACCTGCTGACCGGCGCCTTCATCCACGGCAGCAAGCGCCGCCAGATCGCCGACGACCTCGAGAAGGTCTACCACTACTTCCCGCGGCTCAAGGAACGGCGCACCAGCCAGGCCGGCTACACCTCGGGCGGTGAGCAGCAGATGACGGCGATCGGCCGCGCGCTGATGAGCCGGCCCAGCACCATCCTGCTCGACGAGCCGTCGATGGGCCTGGCGCCGCAGCTCGTCGAGGAGATCTTCGAGATCGTGAAGAACCTCAACGAGCAGGAGAAGGTTTCCATCCTGCTGGCCGAGCAGAACACCAACGTCGCCCTGCGCTTCGCCCACTACGGCTACATCCTGGAGAACGGCCGCGTCGTGCTCGACGGCGATGCCGCCCAGTTGCGCGAGAACGAGGATGTGAAGGAGTTCTATCTCGGCATCGGCGGCGAGGGTCGCCGCTCGTTCCGCGACGTCAAGCACTACCGCCGGCGCAAGCGTTGGCTTTAGTGCCGACTATCGCCGTCAGGTGACTCACGGCTGTCACCCCGAGCGAAGCGAGGGGCCTTTGAGGCCACAAGAAAGGTCCCTCGCTACGCTCGGGATGACACCGAGGCCTGCATCAGGAAGGCGTCAGGCGGCCATCGGCCTTCTACATGGACGTGTCTGTACTCTGATCTTCACGGATCGTCGCGACGGTGTTCGATTGATCAGCTTTCGTCGGGCCAATCGCTCGGAGGAGAGGGTTTATGAAAAAGTCCGGCCAAGGTCGGCGTAGCGGCGCAAGGGATACGCCGCTGACCGCTGCCGAGCTTCGGACCGCAAGGCCGGCGCGGGATGCCGTCCCGCACATCGTCGAAGCCATCCGTCAGCGTGGCCGGCCACGGGGCGAAAGCAAGGCGCTTGTTACCTTGCGGCTCGACAAGGACGTGATTGCCGCGCTCAGAGCTGGCGGCGAGGGCTGGCAGACGCGCATCAACGAGTTGCTGAGGGCGGCTGTGGGCTTGAGAGGCTGAGACTGCGTCACGCCGGCGCTATGGCCGCAGTTGAAGCACGAGCCTCGAGTACCTACATCAGCTAGCGAGGCCACGTCCTCACCCACCATGGGCAGCAACGTCCGGGACGGCCCGGCTCTTCGAAGGAGAGCCGGCATGGCTTGGCTATTTCTTGCAATTGCAGGTGCCCTGGAGGTGGTCTGGGCCTTCTCCATGAAGCAGTCGTCGGGCTTCACCCGGCTCTGGCCGACCGTCATCACCGTGGCGACGATGATCGCCAGCTTCGCCCTCTTGTCGATTTCCATGAAGACGCTTCCGCTCGGCACCGCCTATACCGTGTGGACCGGCATCGGCGCGGTCGGTGCCTTCGTCGTAGGCGTCCTCGTTCTTGGGGAGGAGGTCAGCGTCTCGCGCATCCTGGCGGCCGTTCTCATCGTCAGCGGCCTCGTCCTGATGAAGGTGTCGGCCAGCCCGACATAGGTCAGCTGCGGGCGAACGTCATCCACGCCGCGAAGGCCAGCGGCGGCAGCGCGACGAGGTCGGCGATGGCGATGGTCCGCAGCGCACCCGCCGGATTGCCGTAGAGCGCATAGAAGCCCAGGAAGCCCACGACGTTGATCGCGGCGGCCAGGAGTGCCGCCGGCCGTACGCCGGGCGCCCAGCTTGCCCACAGGCAGAGGATGCCGACCAGAGCCAGCAGCAGCGCGCGGTGGCGCATCAGCACCAGCAGCGACGTGTCGCTGGGCGCGATGCCGTAGAGCCGAGACAGCGTCTCGGGCACGAACACCGGTGCGATCGGCATCAGGTGGATGGCGCCGACGACGGCGAAGGCAAGAGCAGTCCACATGCCGTCGAGCATTGGCGAGCGGTGGGCCCGACGCAATTACCTCGCAGGTAGAGCGACCCTCGCCATAGCTGTGCAAAAGCAACGGAAGAGCCTGTTGACCTGACCCTTGGGGCCGGCCTCATGAGTTGGCGGTCAGCGAGAGCGAGGTGAATTGTGAGCGGCTCGACCGAATTCCTGAACCCGTCCGAGGCCGCCCGGCGGCTCGGCATCTCGACCAAGGCGCTCCGGGTCTACGAGCAACGCGGCCTTATCGCGCCGATCCGTAGCGCGGCAGGATGGCGCGCCTACGGGGCCGACGAGATGACCCGCGCCGCCGACATCGTCGCGTTGCGGGCGCTGGGCTTCAGCCTCGCGGAGGTCGCTCGGGTGCTGAAGGGCGATCTGAAAGTCCTGGAGCCCGCTCTGGCTGCCCATCAGGCGGTGCTGGAGGGACGCCTGCGCGATCTCGGCCTCACGGTGGAGAAGGTTCGCGCGCTCCGAGACGATCTTGGTCGCGGCCAACCGCCGACCGTGGGCGACCTGGCGCGATTGCTGGGGCCTGCGCCTGAATTCCAGGTCGCCTTCGACCTTCCCTGGCCGTGGGGTGGCGAGCGGTTCGAGCTCAGCGACATCCGTCCGCTGAACTACATCACCGGTCCGCTCGGCAGCGGCAAGACGCGACTGGCGAGGCGGCTCGCCGAGGCCCTGCCGGATGCGGCGTTCCTCGGCCTCGAGCGGCTATCGGATGGCGGTGCGCCAGCGCGGTCGCTTCTCGACGCCGACCCGAACCTCAAGTCGCGCGTCGATCGCGCCCTCGCGTGGCTCGTCGAAGATGGTGCCCGGGCGTCGGATGCCCTGGTCACGCTGCTGGTCGGGGCTGGAATCGGAAGGCGCGTCGGCCCTGGTCATCGACATGCTTGAGCAAGGGCTGGACAAGGCCTCGCAGGAGGCCCTGATCGCCCGACTTCGCCGGCGTGGCCCCGGCGCCCGGCCGCTTTTCGTCCTGACGCGCTCGACCGCCATCCTGGATCTCGATGCGGTCGGCGCCGACGAGGCGATCATCCACTGCCCCGCCAATCACAGCATGCCGCATTGCGTTGCGCCCTATCCTGGCGCGACCGGCTACGAGGCGCTTGCCTCCTGCCTGGCATCGCCCGACGTGCGGGCGCGAACCGAGGGCGTGATCGCGTGGCGGCAGCCGGCATAACTCGAAGGACCGGCCGTGCCCCCTCATAGCCGCCTGCTGCCGCTCCTGATCTCCGCGGCCTTCACGATGGAATCGCTGGACAGCACGCTGATCGCGACGCCGCTGCCGCTGATCGCGCGCGACCTCGGCGTCGAACCCGTCAGGCCAAGGCCGCCCTGACGTCATACTTCCTGGCGATCGCCGCCCTGATCCCCCTCAGCAACTGGCTGTCGGACCGGTTCGGTCCGCGCCTCATCTTCACGGCGTCGATCGCGGTGTTCACGATGGGGTCGCTGCTCTCAGCGACTGCCCCCACCCTTGGCGTGCTTGTCGCGGCACGGCTCCTGCAAGGGGCCGGGGCCGCCATGATGTTTCCGGTCGGCCGCATGATCCTGCTGCACGCGGTATCCAAGAAGGATCTCGTTCGCACCCTGTCTCTCGTCTCGATCCTTCCCGCCCTTGCCCTTGTTGCCGGCCCGCTGTTGGCGGGCTACGTGGCGACCTTCTTCGACTGGCGCTTCCTCTTCCTGATCAACGGCCCGATCGGCATCGCCGGCATTGCGTTGGCGCTCGTCCTGGTGCCGAAGGCATCGGAGACGCCGGCGACGCCATTCGATGGGCCCGGTTTCGTGCTCTCCTCCGCCGGCCTCGTGGCGCTGGGCTTCGGCCTCGGCACCTTGGGAGGAGGGACCACCCGCCTCGAGGTCAGCGTCGGGCTGACGGTGTTGGGCGTTTTCCTAATGTCGCTCTATGTCAGGCACGCCCGGCAGACGGCCTCGGCCATTCTCGACCTGTCGCTCTTTCACTACCGGACCTTCAGGATCGCCGCCGGCTCGAGCTTCGTCGTCCGCGCCGCCGTGGTCGGCGCCTTGCCGTTCCTGCTGCCGATGATGCTGCAGGTCGGCTTCGGCCTCACGCCGTTCGAATCCGGCTCGATCACCTTCATCGGCGCGATCGCGACGCTGATCACCAGGTTCCTGATCAGCCCGATGCTGCGGGTGCTCGGTTTCCGCGCCTTCCTCGCCGGAACGGCCCTGTTCGGCGCACTGTCGATGCTGTTTCTGGCCGTCGTCACCGAAACGACGCCGCATGCCGCCCTCATGGCGATCATATTCTTGGGCACGCTGTTCCGGGTCCTGCAGATCCTCGGGCTGGACTCGGTGATCTTCGCCGAAGTGCGACCGGCGGAAATGGGCCAGGCATCCTGCTTGCTGAGCGTCGTCAAGCAGCTTGCCGCATCGGCGGGCGTCGCCTACGCGGCGCTGGTTCTGCAGGCCGCCGACCTGTTTAAAAGTGGTCCAGCGACCGGCGGCGATTTCCAGACCGCCATCGTCTTCGTCGCCGTCCCGCTCTTCCTCATGGTGATCCTCTCCTTCCGACTGTCGTCGGAGGACGGCGCCGAGATCGCCGGCCGCGCCGCGGCCTCGACCAAACCTTAAGCCGCCGTCGCCACCTTCTTCTGGATCGGCGGGGCGAAGCGGAAAGCCGCTCCCAGCCTGTTCCAGGCATTGATGTTGGCGATCGCCGCGCTGAGCGCGATCACCTCGTCCTGGCTGAAATGCTTGCACACCGCCCCGTAGGCCTCGTCCGGCACGCTGCGGTCGGCGAGCCGGGTCAGCAGCTCGGCCCACGCCAGTGCGGCGCATTCCTTGTCCGAGAAGATGCCGGCCTCGTGCCAGGTCGCCACCAGGTCGAGCTTCTCCTGCGGCACGCCCAGCCGCCGCGACACGTTGAGATGGATCTGCAGGCAGAAGGCGCAATTGTTGATCTGCGACACGCGCAGCTTCGCCAGCTCGACGATCGCCTTGTCGAGGCCGGACTCATCGGTGCTCTTGCCCATGGCCAGCAGGGCCGCCTGCGCGCCGGGCGCGGTCTTCTGGAAGGTTTCGTAGGAAATGCGGACGTGGGACATGGGCTTCTCCATGATATTCGAACTCTGATATAGCGCAAAGGTCGCGGTCCGCAAGTTTGGATACAACGCAACCCATGATTGATTGACTGTCCGCCAACGCAGGCGTACCAAAGGGCCCATGGCCGAAGAGCCCAGCACCATTGTGCTTGAGCATCTGCGCGCTCTGCGCCACGGGCGTCGACGCGCTGCAAATAGATATGCGCGACGTCAAGGGACGTTTGACGTCGCTTGAGGCGTCTGTGGCGAACCTGCACGTTGACTTTGCCGGTCAGTCGGCCCGCATCGACCGGGTCGAGAACAGGCTCGAGCGGATCGAGAATCGTTTGAGCTTGCGCGACTCCTAGGGCGAGTGCTGCGTTGGCAACGGCAACCGACCGGCAACCATAGATTGATTGACCGTCGCACAGTGCAGGCGTACGAAGAACAAATCATGGCTGATGACTCCAGCAACCTTGTCCTCGAGCATCTGCGGGCGATTCGAACGGAATTGGGAAACGTTCGCGGAGACATGCACGATGTGAAGGGGCGCCTCACATCGCTGGAGGTCTCCGTTGCCGGCCTGCGCGGCGAAGTGGCCAATCTACATGGTGACTTCGCAGGCCAATCGGGTCGCATCGACCGGGTCGAGAGCAGGCTGGAGCGGATAGAGAATCGTTTGAGTTTGCGCGAGGCCTAAGGGGAGTCGCCTTGGCAAAGGGCTGACGCGGCGGCTACCGTGCCGCAAAGCCCGAGGAGGCGCTCATGTCCAAGCACTACGACACGCTGGAGACCCGCACGCCCGCCGAGCGCGAGAAGGCGCTGATGCAGGCCCTGCCGCAGCAGCTCGCCCACGCCAAGGCCAACGCCCCGTTCTTCAAGGAGTGGCTGAAGGACGTCGATCCCGCCGCGGTGACCTCGCGCGAGGCGCTGGCCAAACTGCCGGTGCTGCGCAAGTCCATGCTGGGCGAGGTGCAGAAGAAGACCCCGCCGATGGGCGGCCTGATCGCCGTCCCGATGAGCAAGGTGCGCCACGTCTTCATGTCGCCCGGCCCGATCTTCGAGATCGACACCGACGAGCCCGACTATTTCCGCGGTGCGCGGGCCATGCATGCCGCGGGCTTCCGGCCGGGCCAGGTCGTCTACAACACCTTCTCCTATCACCTGACGCCGGCCGGCATCATGATGGAATCGGCGCTGCGGGCGCTCGGCTGTGCCGTCGTGCCGGGCGGCGTCGGCAACACCGAGCTGCAGCTCGACGCCATCGCTGGCATCCGGCCCGATTGCTACGTGGGCACGCCCTCGTTCCTGAAGATCCTGATCGAGAAGGCGGCCGAGCTCGGCAAGGACATCTCCTCGCTGAAGCACGCCTTCGTCGGTGCCGAGGCACTGCCGCCGTCGTTGCGGCAGATGTTCATCGACAAGGGCATGACCTGCCTGCAGAGCTACGGCACGGCCGATCTCGGCACCATCGCCTACGAATCGGAGTCGATCCAGGGCATGACGGTCGACGAGGGCGTGATCGTCGAGATCGTGCGGCCCGGCACCGGCGATCCTGTCCCCGAAGGCGATGTCGGCGAGGTCGTGGTGACGACCTTCAACCGCGCCTATCCGCTGGTGCGCTTCGGCACCGGCGACATGTCGGCGGTGCTGTCGGGGCCCAGCCCGTGCGGGCGCACCAACATGCGCATCAAGGGCTGGATGGGCCGCGCCGACCAGCGCACCAAGGTGCGCGGCATGTTCGTCGATCCTGAGCAAATCGCCGAGATCGCCAAGAAGCATCCCGGGCTCGGCCGCCTGCGCCTGGTGATCGACTGGGTCAACCAGGCCGACACGATGACGCTCAAGGTCGAGGCACCGTCACCTTCCGCCGATCTCGAGAAGGCGATGGAAGGCACAATCCGCACCGTCTGCAAGGTCGGCGGCAAGGTCGAGTTCGCCAAGCCGGGCAGCCTGCCCAACGACGGCAAGGTGATCGACGACGTGCGCAAGTATACATGATCGTCCGCGATGCCCGGCCGGCCGACGTTTCAGCCGTTCATCGCCTGATCGGCCAGCTCGCCGACGCGCCCGACGAGGCGGCCTTCCGCGCCCGCTTCGAGCGCGTGCTGGCGACCGACGACCATCGCATCATCGTCGCCGACGTCGAGGGCAAGGTGGTGGGCGTCCTGCACATGTTCGAGCGTCCCGCCCTGGAGAAGCCCTGCGAAGCGATGGTGCAGGCGCTGGTCGTCGACAGCGACGCCCGCAGCACCGGCGTCGGCGAGGCGCTGATGCGCGAGGCCGAGGCCTGGGCGCAGCAACGCAAGCTTCCCGCGGTCTCGCTTTACAGCCGCGCCGACCGCAAGCGGGCGCATGCCTTCTACGAGCGCGTCGGCTATCGCATTAAGGCCACGTCCGTGCGCATGGAGCGTGGCTTATAGTCCCTTCGCCGCCGCGCGAATGGCATTGTGAAAGGCGCTGCGCGCGACGAACAGCTCGCGGCCCGTGGCCGAGGGCCAAGCCGACTTGATGACGATCACCAGGCGCTCGTCGGGGATGACGCTGATCGACTGGCCGAAGATGCCGGACGCCCGATAAGGACCACCCTGGCCGAGCCACCAGAAATAGCCATAGCCCGCCGGTGGCGCGCCGTTGGTGATCTGCGCCGTCGTTGCCTGCAGCGAGGCCGCGTCCGGCGCGTCGGCTGCGGCCATGCGGGTCGACGGCGGCGTCGTTAATCAGATCATGTGACTGGACAAAATAACCATAGTTATTTACAATGGCCGCAATTGCTCTATCCCGTCATCCCCAGCGAAGCCGAGGGGCCTTATTCTTGTCGACGCAGAAACAGAACAGGTCCCTCCCCCTATCCATGGGGGGCCGTCTTCAGGCGCCACACCACGCTCTCTGCCGGAAATACCGGGAATACCGGAAAATCGCTTTTTTGCCGGCAGTGCCGTCAGTTGACGTCGAGCTGCAGCCCTTCCTTGTCGATCACGCCCTTCCACAGCGCGATCTGGCCTTTGACGAACGTGTCGAACTCGGCCGGCGTGCCGTAGGCGGGGAAGCCCGCCATCTGCGTGAACCGCTCCTTGGTCTTGGGATCGCCGAGCCAGCTCTTCATCTGCTCGTTGAACGCCGCGACGACCGGCTTGGGCGTCGCGGCCGGCAGGAACACACCGAACCAGGTCGAGACGTCGAACGGCTTCAGCTCCGGCATGGTCTCGCAGATCGGCACCAACTCGGGCGTCAGGGGATTGCGCTGGGCCGAGGTGATGCCGAGGGCGCGCAGCTTGCCCGCGCGCACGAACTCGATGCCGGTGGTGAGGTTGTCGAAGAAGAACTGGGTCACGCCGGCCGTCAGGTCCTGCAGCGCGGGCGCCGCCCCGCGATAGGGGATGTGCTCGGCCTTGGTGCCGGTGAGCTGCAGGAACCAGGCGGCCGACAGGTGCGGCGACTGGCCGGTGCCGGAGGAGGCGTAGGAGACCTTGCCGTTCTGGGCCTTCAGCCAGGCGACGAACTCGGGGACGGTCTTGGCCGGCACCGAGGGATGGACCAGCAGCACGTTGGGCGCCGTGACGACGCCGGACACCGGCGCCAGGCTTTGCGGCCCGTAGGGCATGTTGCGGTAGAGCGAGTAGGCGATCGACTGCGGGCCGATATTGCCCATCAGGGCGGTGTAGCCGTCGGGGGCGGCCTTCACGACCTCGTTGGAGCCGATGACGCCGCCCGCGCCCGACTTGTTGTCGACCACGCAGGACTGGCCCCAGGCCTGCTGGAGGAAAGCCGCCAGCAGGCGGGCGACGATGTCGGTCGTGCCGCCGGGCGCGGCCGGCACGACGATGCGGATGCCCTGGCTCGGCTTCCAGGGTCCGTCGGCCGCGGCGGTGCGCGGCAACAGATTGGCCACCGGCAGGGCGGCGACGGTGGCGAGCGCGGTGCGGCGGGAAAGCAGGCGTTTCACGGGTTCCCTCGTCGTTCATTAAATATCGTTGAGGTTTCCCGTAACACGCGCGCACTGGCAAATCCGCCACATTTCCCGTATCAATTCGGTGTGCGGCTGCCCCCGATTCCCCTCATCTCAAATGGGGTCCGCGCCAAGGAGGATATTTTGAAGAGACGCACCTTCGTCTCCGGCAGCGCGGCGCTGGCTGCCGCCGGTTTTGCATCGACCACCGCGCAGGCGGCGAGCATCAAGCCCTACAGCTGGGACCTCAATCCGCCGACCGATACGCGCGAAAACTTCATCGCCTGGGGCAAGGCCCGCGGCGAGGATCCGGTGTTCCTCGGCCAGCGCTGGGACCGCTTCCAGGCGCTGGTCCGGAACAAGGACATCTGGGGCCAGGCCACCATCCGGGCTTTCTTGCTCACGCCGCGCGAAGAATTCTCGGCGATCAACCCGGCGATCCACAAGCGCGCCTACGAGCACGCCTTCCTCGACATCGGCTATGGCGTCACCATGTCGGGCCCGCACGTCCAGGGCCGCATGACCAACGTGATCGACGTCAAGCGCGGCGAGAAGGTGCTGGAGATCGGCACCGGCTCGGGCGTGCAGTCGGCCTACATCGCCAACCTGACCGAGAACGCCTACACGATCGAGATCATCGCGCCGCTGGCGGCCCGCACCCGCGGCCTATACGACAAGCTGATCGAGAAGGGCTACACCGAGTTCAAGCACATCAAGACCAAGGCGGCCGACGGCTACTACGGCTGGGAAGAGGCCGCGCCCTTCGACAAGATCATCGTGACCTGCGGCATCGACCACGTGCCGCCGCCCTTGCTGCAGCAGCTGAAGTCGGGCGGCCTGATGGTGATCCCGGTCGGTCCGCCGGGCGCGCAGCGCGTGCTCAAGGTCACCAAGACGCAAGGCGCCGACGGCTCGATCACCACGAGCCGCGAGGACATCTACGGCGGCAAGATCGTGCCGTTCGTGCCTTTCACCAAGATGGAAGGCGACAAGATCGTCGGTACGCACAACCGCTAACCGCGGATGCGTTGAGGGGCTGCGCGCACTGCACGCGCAGCCCGCCTCGGCCGCAACGACGGCCCAACAACGGAGTCCCCCCTTGACCGTTACGGTCGATCTCGACCATCGCCCCCCGCTTACCTTCTATTTGTCCGTAGGGCTCGTCGCCGGCAGCATCATCGCGCTGCAGATCGGCATCATGCGGGTGTTCTCCGTCGGCAGCTGGGCGCATTTCGGCTCGCTGGTGGTGAGCCTCGCCATGTTCGGCTTCGGGCTGACCAGCGCCGTCATGTGCGTCGGCAAGGGCTGGTTCGAGCGCCACTGGCTGGGCGCCATCAAGGGTGCGCTGCTGGCCTTCGGGCCGTTGATGGTGGTGTGCAACCTTGCCGCCCAGCAGGTGCCGTTCAACGCCATCTTCCTGGTGTCCGACCCGATGCAGAAGTGGCGCCTGTTCGCCAACTTCGTGCTCTATTTCCTGCCCTTCCTGGCGGGCGCGCTCTATCTCGGCGTCGTCTTCCTGAAGGCGCAGAAGACCTTTAACCGCGTCTACTTCGCCGACCTCGTCGGCTCGGGCCTGTGCGGGCTCTCCGTGCTGCTCGCCATGTACTTCTTCCGGCCCGACGATCTCATCATGGCGCCGCTGCTGCTCTGGCTGGCGGGCGGCGTGCTGTGGTTCGTGGCGCTCGGCGACCGGCGCGGCATCGGCGCCATCGTCATCGCGCCATCCTGTCGGCCGTCGTGCACTACATGGCGCCGTCGGTGCTGGGCATCCCCAAGCTTGCCGTGTCGGACTACAAGGGCGTGTCCTACGCCCGCAAGTTCCCCGACAATCAGCGCACCTACGAACGGGCCTCGCCGTTCGGCTACCTGGAAATCTACTCGAGCTCGTACCTGCACTTCGCGCCGGGCCAGTCGGACAACGCGGCGTTCAACCTGCCGACCATGCCGAAGAACGCCTATCTCGGCCTCTACATCGACTCCGAGGGCCCGTCGGGCATCATCAAGGACCTGCCGGCCAGCGAGACGGGGTATTTCAAGTACCTGTCGATGTACTACCCGTACATCCTGAAGCAGAATCCCGACACCTTCGTCGTCCAGTTCGGCGGCGGCATCTCGACGGCCGTGGCGCTCAAGGCAGGCTCGGCCCATGTCACGGTGGCCGAGGGCAATCCCGCGATCCTGACGGCGTTTCGCGAGGACAAGCACCTGCGCGATTTTACCGGCGACATCCTCAACAACCCCAAGGTCACCGTCATCGACTACGACGGCCGCCTCTACGTCGCCCATACCAAGAACCGCTACGACGTCATCGACCTGTCGCTGGCCGATTCGGCCGGCCTGTCGAGCCCCGGCGGCTTCTCCATCGTCGAGAAGTACTCCTATACCCGCGAGGCGATGAGCGCCTACATGCGGGCGCTGAAGCCCGGCGGCATCCTGTCGGTCACGCTGTGGAACAAGGAAGAGCCGCCCAAGTCGGTGCTGAAGCTCTACGCCACCATGGTGGCGGCGGCGCGCGACGTCGAAGGCTCAGACGTCGCCAAGGATTTCTACGTCGCATCGTCCTATCTCTCGACCGCGACCGTGCTGTTCAAGCGCGGCGGCTTCACCCCGGAAGAGATCGCCAAGCTCAACGCCCATACCAAGGCGATGTCGTTCGATGCGATCTACTATCCCGGCATCAAGGTCGACACGGCCGAGCTGAAGCAGATCCTTCAGGACTACCACGACCAGTTCTTCTTCGAGGGCACGCCGGCCGATCCGACGGGCCCGTCGGAGAAGGAACCCAGCGACAAGCCGCCGCCCGGCATGACCACGACCGGGGCGGACACCAAGACCGACGCGAAGGAAGAAGAACCTGCCGGGCCGCGCGTGCCCGCCACCGTGCTCGGCCGGCTGGCCTGGCACTACCTGATCAACGGCGGCTGGCAGCAGGTGGCCGACGAGTACGTCTTCGACACCCGCGTGCTGACCAACCACCAGCCGTATTTCGCCGCCTACATCAAGGTGAAGGACCTCTTGAAGTTCACCGACCGGCTCGAGCTGGTGCAGGACGAATGGGGCTATCTGCTGCTGTGGGCGACGCTCGGCATCGCCACGCTCTTTGCCCTCACCCTGGTGCTGTTCCCGCTGGTCTTCGGCTGGCGCACCATCTTCAGCCGCTATCCCGGCAAGTTCGGCACGCTGATCTATTTCCTCTGCCTGGGGCTGGGCTACATCATCGTCGAGGTGGGCATGATCTCCCACTTCATCCTGGCGCTCAGCAATGCCACGGTGTCGGCCTCGGTGCTGATCACCGGCATGCTGGTCTTCTCCGGCATCGGCAGCTTCTTCTCCGAGCGCTACATCGACCGGGCGCGCAGCGTCATGCCGAAGATCTTCCTGGCGATCTTCGTCATCCTGGCGGGCTACGCCTTCACCATCGACTACGCGCTCGACTGGATCGGCACGCTGCCCTATGCGCTACGCATCGTGCTCTGCCTGCTGCTGATCCTGCCGCCGGCCTTCCTGATGGGCTTCCCCATGCCGACGGCGATGACCACGCTCGGCCGCCTGGGCAAGGACCACATGTTCCTGTGGGCCTGGGGCATCAACGGCTGCTTCTCGGTGATCGGCGCCGCGCTGGTGCCGATCGTGGCCACGAGCTTCGGCCTGCCCGCCGTCGTGCTGGTCGGCGCCATCGCCTATCTCGTCGCCTTGCCGGCTTTCTTCTCCGTGCTGATGCCGCTGCGTTCCCAGGGTGTGGGGGCGGGGCGGCCTGCAGCCGCGTGAAGCGGCGGGCACTGCTGCTGGGGGCTCTCCTTATGCCGACCACCGCGCATGCCCGCACGACAAAGAAGCCGGTCAAGCAGGCGGTCAAGAAGGCGGCGACGACGGCCAAGCCTTTCGGGCCGCAGCCGCTGAAAGAGGGCAAGACCCAGCTCGTTGCCTTCAATGCCTCGGCCTTCCCCTATCGCAGCGTCGATCCCGGCACCAGGAAGCCCTTCCTCGACGTGAAGAACGGCAACAAGCGCGGCCATACCAGCCTGCGCGGCGACGTCTACTGGGAGGAGCCGACCTACAGCGACCGCCGCTCGCTGCTCTACCTGCCGGCCGGCTTCGATCCGCAGCGGCCGGTGCTGATCGTGCTCTATTTCCACGGCCAGGGCGCCACGCTCGAGCGCGACGTGATGGTGCGCCAGGCCGTGCCGCGCCAGATCGCCGAGTCCGGCCAGAACATCGCGCTGGTGGCGCCGCAGCTGGCGCTCGACGCCGCCGATTCCAGCGCCGGCAATTTCTGGAAGCCCGGCCACTTCGCCGCCTATGTCGACGAGGCGGCCGAACGGCTGATGCGGCTCTACGGCGACCGCGCCGCCGGCCGCCAGCTCAACCTCGCGCCGGTGGTGGTCGTGGCCTACAGCGGCGGCTACCTGTCGGCGGCCTATGCGCTCGACCGCGGCGGCGCTACCCATCGCGTCAAGGGCGTGATCCTGATGGATGCACTCTACGGCGATGAGAACAAGTACGCCGCCTGGATGGCGGCGCGCCGGCGCCAGGCCTTCCTGCTCAGTGCCTACACCGATTCCACCAAGGACGAGAACGCCGCCTTGCAAGGCATGTTCGACAAGAAGCGCGTGGCCTACGCCAAGACCCTGCCGGCGACCCTCAATCCCGGCACCGTGGCCTTCGTGCCGTGCGGCGGGCTCGACATGCATGGCGATTTTGTTACGCGCGCATGGCGGCCCGATCCGCTGAAGGCCGCGCTGGCGATGATTCCCGGTTACGCGCCGGTTCGTGATAAGAAGAGCGCATGAGCGATCCCCTGCGCCAGGAACTTTTGGACATCTTCGTCGGCCGTGCCACCAAGCGTTACGGCTTGAGCGCGATCAACCAGCTCCAGCACGCCCTGCAGGCCGCGGCCCACGCCGAGGCCGAAGACGCGCCGGCCGCCACGGTGCTCGCCTCGCTGCTGCATGACGTCGGCCACATGATCCATCAGCTCGGCGAGGATCCCGCCGCGCGCGGCGTCGACGACGTGCACGAGGTGCTCGGCGCCCGGTGGCTGGCCGAGCGCTTCGGTCCCGCGGTCAGCGAGCCGGTCCGCCTGCATGTCGCGGCCAAGCGCTATCTCTGCACCGTCGAGTCCGATTACTTCGGCAAGCTGTCTCCCGATTCGGTGCGCAGCCTGAAGCTGCAGGGCGGCCTGATGTCGTCCGAAGAGGTCGAGCAGTTCCGCGCCAATCCCTATCACGCCGAGGCCGTCCGCCTGCGCCGCTACGACGAGGCCGCCAAGGACCCGCGCGCTAAAACGCCGGACTTCGACCACTACCTGCGTCACGTCACGGCCTGCCGTCTCTGATCATGATCGGCCGCAAAGACGTCGAGGCCGCCTGGAGCCTCATCCGACCGCACGTCCGTCGCACGCCGGTGATCGAGCTGCCGGCCGGCTCGCTGGGGCTCGAGGCGCCGCCGGCGCTGAAACTCGAATCGCTGCAGGTCAGCGGCACCTTCAAGGGCCGTGGTGCCTTCCACAAGCTGCTCTCGTCGAAAGTGCCGGCGGCCGGGATCATCGCGGCGTCGGGCGGCAATCACGGCGTGGCGGCAGCCTATGCCGCGCGCGCGCTCGGTCACAAGGCCGAGATCTTCGTGCCCACCATCTCCTCGCCCGCCAAAGTGGCGCGTCTGAAAAGCTGCGGCGCCGTCGTCCACCAGATCGGCGCCGTCTATGCCGAGGCGCGGGCGGCGTCGGAGAAACGCGCCGCCGAAACCGGCGCGCTCATGGTCCAGGCCTACGAGGATCCCGTGGTGTTCGCGGGCGCCGGCAGCGTCGCGCTGGAATTCGCCGAGCAGGCGACGTTCGACACCCTGCTCGTGGCGGTCGGCGGCGGCGGACTGATCGCCGGCTGCGCGGCGGCAATCGGCGAAGGCACGAAAATCGTGGCCGTCGAGACCGAAGGCACGCCGACGCTGCACGAGGCCCTGCGCGCCGGCCGTCCCGTTGACGTGAAGATCTCCGGCATCGCCGCCGATGCGCTGGGTGCCAGCCGAATCGGCGTGCCGAATTTCGAGGTCGCCCGCAAACTGGTGCGTGAGTCGGTCCTGGTGAATGACGACGCCGTTCGCAAGGCGCAGCGCACCTTGTGGGAGGACATGCACGTGGTCGCTGAACCCGCCGGCGCCACTGGCTTGGCCGCGTTGCTATCCGGCGCCTACAGGTCGGCGCCCGGCGAACGTGTGGCGACGCTGATCTGCGGCGCCAACACCGATCCAGGCTCGGTGGCGTAGCTAGCGCGCGACGCTGGTGACCACCGCCCGGTTGGCCTTGCCGGTGCCATCGCTGTAATCGAAGCGGATGGCGTACTTGTCGGCGGGCGAGATCCACCAGCGCGACACGGCGCGATGACCGCCGGCGCCCTGTTCCTGCATCTCGATCAGGAAGGTGTCGATCATGGCGTCGCCCGGACCGCTACGCTTCTCGTAGCGCACCACCGTCAGGATGTAGTTCCAGGTCTGGCCGCCGGCGCTGTAGCGCGCCTCGATCTTCTTGCCGACGCCGAGAGGCCATAGGCGCTCCGGCTTCAGCGCATCGATGAAGGCCGACATGTCGCGGCCGTCGGGCGAGGGATTGTCGAACAGCAGCGCGCGCAGCCTGTAGGGCTTGCCGCCCGCGATCTCCATGGTGCAGTCCATGCCGTCGCGGCCCTTGGCCACCACCTTGGTGCCGCTGTCGTAGGTGAAGGTCGTGCCCGGATCGGGACAGGCGAAGTCCATGGTCTGGGCGGCCACGGTGGACGGGAGCAGGGCGGCCAGCACAACCGCGGCAGAGCGAAGCATCATGGGCCGATCATAGAGCACATTCCGTTCGGCTGGAATCAGCCGAACGGAATGTGGCCGTCGAGGCTACGATCTCCCGTGCGCGCTTTCCCGACATGGTGGAACCGCGTGCGGTTCCACCATGTCGGGAAACGCTCTAGCGCCCGACGGTCAGCCCGCCAGCCAGATGTCGTGCCAGCTCGCCGCCAGGTAGGCGGGGTCGTTGGAGTGATTGCGCACCCTGGTGCTGGCGAGCGTGATCGACTCGAGCTCGACCAGCGGCAGGTCGGCGCATTCCACGGTGGTGATCTTCTGGAATTCGGCGACCAGCGCCTTGCGCTTGCCGGGGTCGGTCTCGACCTTGATGTTCTCGACCAGGGCATCGACCTCATCGGTATGGAAGCCCGAGGCATTGCGGAAGGGCACGCCCTTCCGGGTGCCGTCGGAGGTGTAGTACTGCGTCGTCGACGGCACGGGTTCCGACGCGCTGGCCTTGTTGGAGATCGCCAGGTCGAAGTCGTAGTCGGTGTAGAGCCGCCTGATCGAGGTCGCCCGGTCGGGGACCGTAAGGTTGATGGCCACGCCGACATCCTCCAGCCCCTGCTTGACGATGGCGCCGACCTTGCCGTTCTCGGCAAACCAGCCGGCCGCCACCAGGCTGAGCGTGAAGCGTTTGCCGTCAGCCTTCTTCGGATAGCCCGCCGCGTCGAGCAGCGACGCCGCCTTCTTGGGATCGAAGGCGGTGCTGAAGGTGTCCGGCGAGAAGAACGCGCTGTTGGTCGAGGCGATCGGGCCCGTCCCCGGCCGCGCATAGCCATAGTAGACGGTCTTGGCGATCAGGTTGCGGTCGACGGCGAAGAACATCGCCTGCCGCACCTCGCGCTTGGCGAAGATCGGATTGCGCATGTTGACCTCCAAGGAGGTCGACCACACGGCTTCCTCATAGCCCTTGGAGGTGGCGGCGAACTTGGACGTCGCGATGAGCCGCCTGATGTCGGGTGGCTCCACGGGATTGAGCACGCCGATATGGATGTCGCCCGCCTCGATGGCGGCCGCGCGGCCGGCCGGGTCACGCACGTAGCGGATGATCAGCCGGTCGAGGTAGGGCTCGTTCGGGCGCCAGTAAGCATCGTTCCTGGTGTACTCGAAATGACTACCGCGGACCCATTGCTTGAACTTCCACGGGCCGCTGCCGATCGGCGCGTCGTTGGCCGGGTTTTTAACGGGATCGCCGCCTGCATAGACATGCCTGGGCACGATGTAGTTCGCGTTGCCGCACAGCAAGGAGGCGAAGAAGAACTCCGGCACCGGCTTGCTGAAGCGCACCTCGACGGTATCGGCGTCGGGCGCGGCAACGCCCGCGAAGTCGGTCAGGGACGCCGCGGCGGCGTGCTTCTTCCAGATCTCGTCGATCGAGTAGACGACGTCGCCCGCCGTCATGTCCTCGCCGTCGTGAAACTTCACATCCTTGCGGATCCTGATGGTGTAGGACTTGAAGTCGGCGGCGGGCTTCCACGCCTCGGCGAGCTCGCCCTGGAACTCGCCATCCATCCGCCGGCTGGCCAGGCGCTCGAGCAGCTTCGACGAGGAGAAGGTGGGCGATGGGCCGCCGCCTGCGAGTACGTAGCAGGCCTGCGGCTCGCCGCCGCCCCAGGTCGCGACCAGCGTGCCGCCCTGTTTGGGCGTCTCCTGGCCATGTGCCATCCTGCCGGCAAGGGCCGCCGTCAGGACGCCGGCACCGAACGCGCGCCGCGAAACTTTTGTCACCGTGGCCTTCTCCGTCCTCAGCCTCCCCCGCTCTATGACTTCAGACCTCACGCCTGTGGCTTTATGCGGGCAGCGTCGAATAGGTCGCGCGGCCCACCGCCAGCAAGGCTTTCTGCTCGTTGAACACATCGACATCGACCACGCCCACGCTCTTGCCGGCGCGCCGCACCTTGGCGGTGATGACCAGCCCGGTCTTGATGGCCGGCCTCAGGTAATCGACGCGGAAGTTGATGGTCGGCAGCCCCCGGCGCAGCGCCATGATCAGCGCATAGTCGCCGACCGTGTCGATGATCGCGGCCAGCGGGCCGCCGTGCCACTGCCCGGTGCCCTTGCCGCGCTCGAACTCCGGGCGCATGGCGCAGGTCATGGTGATCCGCTCGTTGGCCGGATCCGTCTCGGTCACCCTGAGGCCGAGGAAGGCGATGAAGGGCGAGTTGTCGAGCATCTTCTGCAGCTCGTCCTGGGTCAGCGGCACGATCTTGTCACCCTTGCTCTCACTCACGGCGACACCACGACCTTGCCGAACACTTCGCGGTCCTCGATGACGCGCAACGCCTCGCGCGCCTCGTTCAGCGGGTAGACCTTGTCGACCAGCACCTTGAGCTTGCCCGACTGCACGAGCTTCAGGAGTTCCTCGATGTCGGACCGCATCCAGCCGTTGGAGCCCAGCACCTTGAGCTCAAAGGTCCAGATGAAGCGGATGTCCTCGGTCGGCGCGTAGCCGGCCGTGGCGCCGCAGGTCACCATGCGGCCGCCGACCTTCAGCACCTTCAGCGACTTCACCCAGGTGTCGCCGCCGGTGTAGTTCACCACCATGTCGACGCCACGGTCGGTGCCGCCACCACGCCGCGTCGGCTTGCCGTAGAGATTGTAGACCTCCTGCTGGAAGTCGTGGGTGACGTAGTTGATGGTCTTGTCGGCGCCGAGCTCCATCAGGCGCTGGGCCTTGGCGTCGGTGCCGGCGCAGGCGATGACCTCGGCGCCGGCCAGCTTGGCGATCTGCAGGCAGCACACGCCGACACCGCCCGAGGCGCCCAGGATCAGCACCTTCTCGCCTTTGGCGACATGGCCGTTGGTCGTCATCATGCGCAGTGCCGTGCCGTAGGCGCAGGGCAACGCCGCCGCGTCGGCGTAGCTCACGCCGTCGGGGATGCGGACCAGCTGGTGGGCGCGCGCCCGGCAGAGCTCGGCCAGGCCGCCATGGATCGTCTCGCCCATCAGCCCGCCCTCGACGCGGTTGATGGGGTCGATCACGACGCGGTCGCCCTTCTTCCAGCCGCTCACGCCTGGCCCGACCTCGGCGATCTCGCCCGCAACGTCGAGGCCCATGATGGCAGGCATCGGCACCTTGATGCCGGGCATGCCGCGGCGCGTGAAGACGTCGTGGTAGTTCAGCGACGCGGCCTTGACCGCCACGATCACGTCGCCCTCGCCAGGCGTGGGGTCGGGGAAGCCGGTCTCGAAGGTGAGGCGCTCTGGCCCGCCATGCTCGCGGACGACTGCGGCTTTCATTTTTAGGATTCTCCTCCGGTTGGGATCTGCTTGGCCAGGTTCTGGGCGAGCACGCGTTTGTCGATTTTGTTGGTGCCGGCAAGCGGCATCTCGTCGATGAAGATGACCTGGCGCGGATGCTGGTAGGCCGGCGCGTTGGCGAGCGCGTAACTCTTGACCGCCTGCTCGTCGAGGTCCGCGCCGCCTGCACGCACGACGAAGGCGATGGGCTTGTGGCCTTTCAGCTCGTCGGGGATCGGTATGACGGCCGCCTGATGGATGCCGGGATGGCGTTCCAGCATCTTCTCGACTTCGCCGGGATAGATGTTCTCGCCGCCGCACACGAACATGTCGTCGGCGCGGCCGACGAAGAAGAAAAAGCCGTTGTCGTCGCGGCGAAAGACGTCGCCGGTGCGGTAATAGCCGTCCGGCGTCATCGCCTTGGCCGTGATCTCGGGCAGCTTGTGATAGTGCGTCATCAACGCGCCGCACTTCATCTCGAGCACGCCCCCCTCGGCGTCATTCCCCTGGACCTCGCGGCCGTCGCGCACCAGCCGCAACTGCACCTCGGGATGCGGATAGCCGGTCGACAGGTCAGGCTGCGGGATGCCGTCGGGATGCGGGCCGAAGACCACGGGTCCGGCCTCGGTCGTCCCGTAGCCATTGCTGATGGCGGCCTTGGGAAACACCGCGTGCACCTGATCGATCAGCGACTGGGTGATGGGCGCGGAGCCCATGCGCACCGCCTCGACTGCGGAGAGATCGCTGCTCGCCAGAAGTTCCTTCTCGCGCAGCATCATGGCGATCATGGTCGGCACCGAGGTGAGGAACTGCACGCGATGGCGGGCGGCGGCCTCGATATAGCCCTTGGTGGTGAACTGCGGCAGCAGGACGATCGTGTCGCCCTGGTTCAGCGTGGTCTGGCACATGGCAAGACCGTTCATGTGATAGAGCGGTGCCGCCACCAGCGAGCGCTGGCCCTGCGGCACCGGCCGGCGCACGCGCTGGCCGATCGCCCAGAGGTGCGAATAGTGCGACAGCACCACGCCCTTGGGCCGGCCCGTCGATCCCGAGGTGTAGAGGAACATCGCCGGTTCCTCGGGC
Organism: uncultured Alphaproteobacteria bacterium; assembly: GCA_963809025.1. GTDB lineage: Bacteria > Pseudomonadota > Alphaproteobacteria > Reyranellales > Reyranellaceae > Reyranella. The sequence goes on from CAWEIE010000034.1 coordinate 373,118, forward strand.
TGCATCTTCTGCGGCGTGAACGGGCCCCCTTCTTGGAGTTGGGCATCGAGCAGCGACGCGAAGTCCTTGTCGAAGGAGACCTTCGGAACGTCGTCAGGGGCGAGTTTCAGTCGCGTGTCGTCGCCGATCACAAGCTTGGCGTCGCAATCGCCGACGATGTAGGCCACGGTTTCGGCCGGCAGCTTGTAGTTAACCGGCACCGACACCAGCCCCGCCTGCATGGTGCCGAGGAAAGTCAGCAGGAACTCGGCGCGGTTGGCCGACAGGATGGCGACTCGATCGCCGCGCTTCAGTCCGCGCTTCAGCAGCCCCCGCGCCACCGCGCCGCTCATGCGGACGATGTCGCCGTAGGTGTAGGAGCGTTCGCTGCCGTTGCCGCCGGCGTCGATCAGCGCCAGCGCGTCTTGCGGAACGTCGCGCGAGATCGCATCGCCCTGGTTGTCGTGCGTGATGTTCACCATGGCTTTGGCTATTCGACGAACTCCAACACGGCGTTCACGGCCTGCTTGGCCGGCACGACCAGCCGGCCGGATGTCTGCGTTACGCCTGCGATCTTGCCTTCCTGCAACGCCCGTGCCGCCTTCGGGACGGAGACCGTGCGGAACGTAAGCCCGGCCATGTAGGCCTTGCGCCCTTCGGCATCGGGCACGGCATCGCCGAACTGCGATTTCAGCTCGGCCTCGGTGACGATGTCGAAGCGCGAATTGCCGACAACGACGCTCTTGCCGCCCTTGATGTCGCGCACCGCCTCCATGCCGAACATGTCGGCATAGAGCTTGGCGCCGGCCGCCGGATCGGGCTCGACGATCAGCGCACGCACGACGGCCACCGTGCCGTTGGCGTGATGGCGCCACTCGTCGCGCCACACCAGCTCGCGCGTGAAGTGATGGCAGTAGTAGACGCGGCCGTAGGGCACGACGCCCGCCTTCATGCGCACCGTGCGGAAGCGCGCGTCATGCTCCTTGCCCGCGACCTTGACCGGCCGCGTGAACTCGACCGGCGGATCGACCGGGACGCCGACCTTGGCGAGCGATTCGTAGGTAACGGCGGAGTCCTCGGAGCCGAATACCAGCCCGTTGAGACCGGACGGGAAGGTCAGCAGGTCCATGCGCCCGGTGGTGGCGCCCTTCGGCACGGCGATCAGCTCGAGGTAGTCGGTGCCGAACATGGCGAGATGGTTGATCGAGCCCAGCGAATGATAGCCGCGCTCGGTGAGCGTGAAGCCCAGCCGCCGATAGATGTCCGCCGCGCGATCCATGTCGTCGCGCGCGTTGATGACCACGTGGTCGAGCGTCGCTGCCGGCAATGTCATGCAGAACCCCTTTTTACTCGGGCTTGATTCCCTTCTCACGGATGATGGCACCCCAACGCGCAGATTCCGACTTCACGAAAGCGGCGAATGTCGCTTGGCGATTGCCGATCGGCTCGGCGCCCAACGCCGCTATTTGTTCCTGCACCGGCGTGGAACGCAGAACGGCGGTGAGTGCCGCGTGCAGCTTTTCGCCGATCTCCGCCGGCGTGCCCTTGGGAAGGAACACGCCGTTCCAGCCGACCATCTCGTAGCTCGCCACGCCAGCCTCCTCCATGGTCGGCAGGTCGGGCACCAGGGGCGAGCGCTTGCGGCTGGTGATGGCGAGTGCACGCAATTTGCCGTCCTTCACCAGCGGCAGCGTGCCGGGGACGTTCTCGATCATGAAGGCGAGCTGGCCCGCCACCAGGTCGGCCAGCGCCGGCGCGCCTCCCTTGTAGGGCACATGCACCGCATCGATGCCGGTCATCGATTTCAAGAGCTCGGCGGCGAGGAACGGCGTGGTGCCGACGCCGCCCGAGCCGTAGTTGAGCTTGCCCGGGCTGGCCTTGGCGTAGGCAAGGAACTCCGCGACCGACTTCGCCGGCACCGACGGGTGCACGACCAGCATCAGCGGGGCGGAGTTGACCATCGTCACCGGCACCAGGTCGGCGAGAGGATCGAACGTCATCTTGGCGTAGAGATAAGGGCTCACGACCAACGCCGTGTTGGCCATCAGCATGGTGTAGCCGTCGGGCGCCGCCTTGGCCACGATGTCGGCGCCGACATTGCCGCCGGCGCCCGGCTTGTTGTCGACCACCACCTGCTGGTCCAGCTTTTCCGTCAGGCGCTGCGCCACGATGCGCGCCATGATGTCGAGCACGCCGGCACCCGCGGCGAACGGCACGACGTAGCGGATCGGCCGGCTCGGCCAGGTCTGGGCAAGCGCCGGCATTGTGGCGAGCAAGGCGCCAATGAGCGTGCTGCGGCGGCTGATGATCGTCATGGCGGGATTCCTACTTGCCGTCGTTCAGCTCGGCAACGCGCGTCAGCATGAATTCGCCGGCGCGCTCGGCAAAATCGAGCAAGGTCTTCAGCTCGTCCCGGCTGTAGCCGGCAAGCAATCCCTGCATGGATTTCTCCATGGGCGCAAACAGCGCGCCGATGGGGGCGATCTTGTCCTCGCGCACCCGGACCAGCACCCTGCGCCGGTCCTGCGCGTCGGCCATGCGCTCGACCAGGCCCAGCCGCTCCAGCCGGTCGATCAGGCCGGTGACGGCGCCACTGGTGAGGCCGGTGCGGCGCGCGATGTCGCCCGCCGTCGACGGCCCGTTCAACAGGATGAGATCGAGGCATTCGAGGTCGCTCGAGTTGATGCCGACCCGCCGCGCGATCGCCTGGCCATGCAGGACACCGGCTGCCGACGAGCGGCGCATCGCCAGCATGAGGCGGCCGATCAGCGCCTCCTTGCCGTCCTGGTTGGGTTTGCGGTTGGCCATGTCTCTTTCATACTAAGATAAACCGCCCGGTCCGTTACGAAAAAAGACCTCACCCTGAGAAGCATTGCGGCCATCCACGCCTTCCATTCGATGAAGTCGGGCGCGTTCTCCCATTGCGGATCGGTCGGATCCTTGAGGTAGGCCGCCGTGATGATGTCCTTGCTGTTCTCGAGCCCGGCCGGCTTCAAGGTCGAGGCCACCGAGGCCGACACGTTGGCGAGGTAGTGTTTGGGCTTCCAGCCGAGGTCAGCCACCTTGCGGATCGCCTGGGCTGCGGCCTTGGGCGCGGCATCGTTGAAGAAGACGTCGGCGCCGGAATCCTTCAGCTGGATGACCTGGCTGTCGACCGGACGCCGGGATCGTACTTCTTCTGCGCCCGCACGATGCTGGGCGCCGCGAGAGCAAACGCCGATGCGGACGCCACCAGCGTCCGACGATTGATCTTCGTCATGTGTTTCCTCCTCGACCGCCCCGTTGCCCGGAGTCGTGCCGGGGGGTGTAGCGGCTTAGAGACCCTCGGGCGACGTGAAGGGCAGGCCCAGCGCCTCGGCGACCGGCCGGCAGGTCACCTTGCCTTCGTGCACGTTCAGCCCGTTTCGCAGATGCTGATCCTCGGCGATCGCCTTGCGCCAGCCCTTGTCGGCCAGCGCCAGGGCGAAGGGCAGGGTGGCGTTGTTCAGCGCAAAGGTCGAGGTGCGCGCCACCGCGCCCGGCATGTTGGTCACGCAGTAGTGGATCACGCCTTCCTCGACGTAAGTCGGATTCGAATGCGAGGTCGGCTTCGACGTCTCGCAGCAGCCGCCCTGGTCGATGGCGATGTCGACGATGACACTGTTGGGCTTCATCGAGGCCACCATCTCGCGCGTGACCAGTTTTGGCGCGGCCGCTCCTGGCACGAGCACGGCGCCGACTAAAAGGTCGGCGCGGCGCAGGATGGCACCGAGCGCATCGCGGGTGGAGAAGATGGTGCGCAGGCCGGGGAACTGAGCCGCCAGCCGGCGCAGCACCTCGGCCGAGCGGTCGACCACGAACACCGTGGCGCCCATGCCGAGCGCGATGGTCGCGGCATGCGTGCCCGACACGCCGCCGCCCAGCACCACGACCTCGGCCGGCGGCACGCCCGGCACGCCGCCCAGAAGCACGCCGCGCCCGCCCGCGGCGCGCTCGAGATAGTGCGCACCGACCTGCGGCGCGAGCCGGCCGGCGACTTCCGACATCGGCGTCAGCAGCGGCAGGGTGCCGGAGGGCGAGGTGACGGTCTCGTAGGCGATGGCGGTGACGCCGCTCTTGAGCAGGTCCTCGGTCTGGGCGCGATCGGGCGCGAGATGCAGGTAGGTGAACAGAACCTGGCCGCGCCGCAGTCGCTTGCGCTCGGCGGCCAGCGGCTCCTTCACCTTCACGATCATCTCGCTCTGGAAGACCTCCTCGGCGCCGTCGACGATGCGCGCACCGGCGGCGGTGTACTGGTCGTCGCCCAATCCCGCACCCATGCCGGCGCCGCGCTCGACCAAAACCTCGTGGCCGTGATGCACCAGCTCGGCGACCGACGAGGGCACCAGCCCGACGCGGTCTTCGTGATCCTTGATTTCCTTGGGAACGCCAACGCGCATTTTTATCTCAGAGCATATGACCCGCGCGCTCGGCCTTGGTGCGCAGGTAGTTTTCGTTGTGCCCATTGGCCGGGAAGGAGTGGGCCACCCGCTCGGCCACCTCGATGCCGTAGCGCTCGAGCTGGCTGATCTTCTGCGGATTGTTGGTCATGAGCCGCACGCGCTTGATGCCCATGCGCGACAGCATGGTGGCGGCCGGCGCGTAGATGCGCTCGTCGGCGTCGAAGCCCAGCTGCTCGTTGGCGTCGATCGTGTCGAAGCCCTCGTCCTGCAGTTCGTACGCGCGCAGCTTGTTGACCAGGCCGATGCCGCGGCCCTCCTGCGCGAGATAGAGCAGCACGCCCGACCCCTGCTTGGCGATCTCGGCGATGGAGCCGCGCAGCTGCACGCCGCAGTCGCAGCGCAGCGAGCCCAGAAGGTCGCCGGTGAAGCATTCGGAGTGCAGCCGGATCAGCACCGGCTCGGTGGGGTCGATCTCGCCGACGACGATGGCGAGATGCTCCTTGCCGCCGTCGCTGGGACGCCAGGCGAGGATGCGGGCATTCTCCGCGCCCTCGAGCGGCACGCGCGCCTGCGCCACTTGCTGCAGGTTGCGCGAGGCGTTTTCCTCGTAGGCCAGCACGTCGACGGCATCGACATAGACCAGGTCCTGGTCGCGCGCCCAGTCGCGGCGCTTGTTCTTGGGATCGCCGGTCAGCGGGCCCAGCACGACGGCGGGCAAGAGCCGCGCGAGCTTGGCGAGCTCGATCGCGGTCTCGGCGATCCGCGGCGCATGGCTGGCCACGGGCCGGGAGAGATAGCGAAGGGCGGCATGGCGGCCGGCCTCCTCGGTCTCGTGCGGCTGCAGGATGACGTCGGCCGGCACGCCCTCGGGCAGGTCGAGCGTGATCGGCTTGTTGATCTCGCCCATGCCGCCCGCGATATGCGGCGGGATCTCCATGCCGATCGCCTCGGCCCGCCGGCGCGTCGTGACCAGCACCGGAGCCGCCTGGGCCAGGCCCTGCAGGCGCTGCAGGGCGCGCGGGCTGCAGGCTTCGGCCGCGATCACCAGGCCGCCGGCGCCGTCGTCGTCGCGCAGAACCACGATGCCGCCGCGACGCAGCTCGGCCAGGGCGCGCTCGACAGCCGCCAGGGCCGTGGCGGTACGGGAATGAATCTGACCCGGAATCATGCTCTACCTGAACCCATCCTTAGCACGGAGCGGACCCTTTTGCCGAAGTGAACCGCTTTTGCCATCTTTTCGTACCAGATAGAGTGTTTCTAGGTCGCCAGCAGGTAGCACCAGCATGTCTGTAAACAATCGCGGCAAGAAGATTCTGCTGGTCGATGACGACCAGGGCTTGCGCACCGTGCTTGCCGAGCAGCTCGACCTTTACGATGGCTTCACCACCATCCAGGTCGGGACGGCGGCCGAGGGCATGGAGAAGGCCAAGCTCGCCCACTATGACGCCATCCTGCTCGATATCGGCCTGCCCGATATGGACGGCCGCGAGCTCTGCAAGCTGATGCGCCGCCAGGGCGTCCGCGCGCCAGTGATCATGCTGACGGCGGCCGATTCCGACGCTGACACCATCCTGGGCCTGGAATCGGGCGCCAACGACTACGTCACCAAACCCTTCCGCATCAACGTCCTGCTCGCCCGCCTGCGCGCCCATCTGCGCCAGCACGAGCGCAGCGAGGATGCCGTGATGACCATCGGCCCCTACGAATTCCATCCCGCCGCCAAGATGCTGATGGAGAAGGCGGGCAAGAAGAAGATCCGGCTGACCGACAAGGAAGCCTCGATCCTGAAATACCTGTTCCGCGCCGGCGACCGGCCGGTGGCGCGCGACGTCCTGCTGAACGAGGTCTGGGGCTACAACGCCGGCGTCACGACCCATACGCTCGAAACCCACATCTACCGCCTGCGCCAGAAGATCGAGCGCGATCCGGCCAGCGCCGCCATCCTGATCACCGACCGCGGCGGCTATCGGCTGCAGCCCTAGGGGTGCTTGCCAAAAGGTGACCAAAGCGTCATCTTTTCCCAAACCCGACGATAATCGCCCGGGAGGGCTCCCTCATGAGCACGCAGCGCATCTACGCCCTGCCCGTCGAGACCACCGAGTGGAAGTTCGACGGCGCCACCGAGATCCAGTTCAACTGGGAATACGACGACGGCTCGGACGCGCTGCTCGAGCTCTACGACAAGGGCAAGAAGCAGCAGTGGGACGCCAGCACCCGCCTCGACTGGTCGCTCGAGCTCGATCCCGAGAACCCGATGCAGCTCAAGGACGAGGCGCTGTCGGTCTACGGCACCGACTACTGGCGCAAGATGACCGACAAGGAGAAAGGTTGGCTGCGCCAGAACCTTCAGGCCAACCAGATCTCGCAGTTCATGCATGGCGAGCAGGGCGCGCTGATCGCCACCGCCAAGATCGTCGGCACCGTGCCCGACATGAACGCCAAGTTCTACGCCGCCACCCAGGTGATGGACGAGGCTCGCCACGTCGAGGCTTATAAGCGCCTGCTGCACGAGAAGTTCGATCTCGCCTATCCCATCAATCCGTCGCTCAAGACGCTGCTCGAGCAGACGCTGACCGACCGGCGCTGGGACATGACCTATCTCGGCATGCAGGTGCTGATCGAGGGCCTGGCACTCGCCGCCTTCCAGTCGCTCCGCGACAAGGCCGGCAACACGCTGGCGGGTGCGGTGAACGCCTACGTCATGCAGGACGAGGCGCGGCACGTCTCGTTCGGCCGGCTGGCGCTGCGTGACTACTATCCTCACCTGTCGGCTGCCGAGCGCGACGAGCGCGAGCAGTTCGTGGTCGAGGCGCTCTATTTCATGCGCGACCGCTTCAATAATGCGGAAGTGTGGGAGCGGCTCGGCCTCCCCGCTGACCTGCTGAACGAGCTCCACTACAATTCCAAGCAGATGGCGTCGTTCCGCGGCCGCCTGTTCAGCCGCGTCGTGCCCACGGTCAAGGACATCGGCTTGTGGGGCGAGCGCGTGCAGAAGGCCTTCGCCGACATGGGCGTGATGGACTACGCCAACATCGACGTCACCGAGCAGCTCGCCAACGACGGCAAGGTCGCCGACGACTTCGACAAGAAGATGTTCGTCGAGAAAGCGATCGCTGCGGAATGACGGCCCCGTGGCCGTCATTCCGAGCATTTGCGAGGGATCCTGCGGCCACAAAAAGGTCCCTCTCTTCGCTCGGGATGACAGTGATCACTGGGGAGTGATCTCCTGAAATGACCACGATGCGGTAGCGTGGCGCCCTCATCGACGGAGGACGCCATGCTGCGACGCGCGCTTTTGGTTTTCACAGCCGCCGCGATCTGCTCGACGCCCGTTTGGGCGCAAGAAACGCGGCGCGTGCGGGCTACGATAGAGAAAGTCGACGGTTCGACCCTCTCGGTGAAAACGCGCGACGGCGAGGACCTCAAGATCACGCTCGCCGACAAGCCCGTCTTCATCGCGATCGTCCCGGCGACGCTCGCTGACCTCAAGCCCGGCACCTACGTTGGCTCGGGCGCCACGCCAAGTCCCGACGGCAGCCTGGTCGCCATGGAAGTCCATATCTTCCCGGAGACCATGCGCGGCACGGGCGAAGGGCATCGGCCGATGGAGGGACCCAGTCAGGCCACCATGACCAACGCCAACGTCGACGTGTCGGTCACTGCCGTCGATGGCCAGATGCTGACGCTGAAGTACAAGGACGGCGAGAAGAAGCTTCTGGTCACACCCAAGACCGCCATCGTGGCCTACACGCCCGGCGATCGCGCCGAGCTCAAGCCGGGCATCAAGATCTTCATCGCAGCGGCGCAGAAGCAGCCCGACGGCTCGCTGCAGGCGACGCGGATTTCCTACGGCCGGGACGGGCTCACGCCGCCGATGTAGGCGTCACAGCAGGACGACGATCACCAGCAGGACAGCCGGCACCAGCAACGGCCAAGCCACGACGTGCAGCAGCAGGCCGCCTGCGACCGCGCCGACCAGGTAGCCGATCCAGGTCAGCATCAGCAGGCGCGGCGTGGCGACGACCGGCAGCTTGCCTGCTTCGGCCGGCCACAGGTGGTCGAGCGCGGCATCGGCGGTCCGGGCGAGCGTGCTGGTGACCACGACGGTGCTGACGGAGACGCCGCCGAACTGGGTGATGGCCGAGGCCTGCAGGCCCATCGCAAAGGCCAGGACCAGGACGGCAGGTTCCTCCATGGCGATCGGCAGGAAGCCCATGGCGCCGATGATCGCCGCTTCCAGCAGGATGGGGATCATGGGCCTCGACCACAGGCGCAGCAGCAGTCGCGCCAGCATGGCGCCGATGAAGAAGGCGACCAGCGGGGCGAGATGCCGGCCGGCGTCCGGGTAGCGGCCCTCGGCGAGGGCGATGCCGGCCAGCACCGTGTTGCCGGTCATGTTGGCGGCGAACACGCCGCCCATGGTGATATAGCCCACCGCGTCGGAGATGCCGGCGATGATGGTAAGCAGCGTCGCCTGGATCTGCGGCCGGACGACCACTACACCACGTCGTAGGTGATCTCGACCTCGGCGCCGAAGCAGTGGCCCTGGCAGGTCAGGATCCAGTCATTGGCAAGGTCGTCGGGCGTGTAGATGTCGTTCTTGGCCAGGAGCACCTTGCCCTTGATGCGCTTGGCCGCGCACGAGGCGCAGAAGCCTTCCTCGCACGACGACAGCGGATTGAGCCCGCCATCGCGCGCCGCCTCGAGGATGGTCTGGCCCTTCTTGTAGGCCACCTTGTGCGCCTTGCCCTCGAAATGGATCGTGATGTGGTCGGGGATGACGTCGCCTTCCTCGCTGGGCTCGATCGGGATGGCGTCGTTGCCCGAGGCCTCGAAGCGCTCGATGCGCACGCGGTCGTGGCTCATGCCATGCTCGAACAGCGTCTCCTCCACGAGCGACATGAACGGGCCGGGGCCGCAGAGATAGGCGTCGCCGGCCTCGAAGCCCTTCATCGCCGACACGATCTCCTCGGGCTTGGTGATGCCCTGCGTGGCGTCGAGATGATGGATGATCTCCAGCCGTCCCGGATGGGCCTTCACCAGCGCCTCGAACTCGGCGTCGAAGATCACCGATTGCTTGTCGCGGTTGGCATAGAACAGGCGGATCTGCCGCTTGCCGGCTTTGAGCGCCGACTTGATCAGCGACATCATGGGCGTAATGCCGCTGCCGCCGCCGAACAGCAGCAGCGTCGCGGTGCTGTCGTTCAGCACGAAGCGGCCGGCCGGCGGCATCACGTCCAGCGTGCCGCCTTCCTTCAGCGCGTCATGGAACCAGTTGGAGCCCTTGCCGTTGGCAACGCGCTTCACCGTGACCTTGGGCAGGCCGTCGGTCTCCGGCGCGCTCGACAGCGAATAGCAGCGGTTGAAGGCGCCGTCGGGGTGCCCCACCTTGAAGGTCAGGAACTGGCCGGCGCGATAGCGGTACTTGTCGGCAAGGTCGGCGGGGACTTCGAGGACGAAGGATCGCGCATCTGGCGTTTCCTGGATGATCTTGGCGATGCGCAGCGTGTTGTAGGACATTCAGTAAACCAGCGTTCAGGGCCCGTGCACTTTCCGGGCGGGACTCTCCTAGCAGACTGTGCTAGCTTCCGCCGAGAAAAATGACCGGAGCGTCAACTTTGCCGCTCCTGTTGGATGGGACAGCCTTAATCGCCAGGAGGCAAGAGCCAATGACGACGCAGAAGATCTATCAGCTCCCCGTCGAGGTCACGAACTGGAAGTTCGATGGCGCCACCGAGATTGCCTTCAACTGGGAATACGATGCCGGTTCGTCCGACCTGCTGAACCTCTACGAGAAGGGCAAGCAGCAGCAGTGGGACACCAGCACCCGGCTTGACTGGAGCCAGGAGCTGTTCGAGGGCAACCCGATGGGCATGGACGACCAGACCATCCCGATCTACGGCTCGCCCTTCTGGGACAAGATGACCGACAAGGAGAAGGACTGGCTGCGCTTCAACCTGCAGTGCCATTCGATCTGCCAGTTCATGCACGGCGAGCAGGGCGCGTTGATCGCGACGGCCAAGATCGTCAACACCGTGCCCGACATGAACGCCAAGTTCTATGCCGCCACCCAGGTGATCGACGAGGCGCGCCACGTCGAGACCTACAAGCGGCTGATCCACGAGAAGTTCAAGTCGGCCTATCCGATCACCGAGTCGCTCAAGAACCTGCTCGAGCAGACGCTGAGCGACCGGCGCTGGGACATGACCTATCTCGGCATGCAGGTGCTGATCGAGGGCTTGGCGCTCGCCGCCTTCCAGCGCATCCGCGACAGCGCCAAGAACAACCTGGCCGCCTCGGTGAACGCCTACGTCATGCAGGACGAGGCACGCCACGTCACCTTCGGCCGCATGGCGCTGCGCGAATACTATCCGCACCTGTCCGACCACGAGCGCGCCGAGCGCGAGGAGTTCACGGTCGAGGCGCTCTACTTCATGCGCGACCGCTTCAACCAGGCCGAGGTCTGGATGCGCTCGGGCCTGCCGGTCGACAAGCTCATGGAGTACGCCTACCACTCGGGCGCCATGCAGTCGTTCCGCACGCGCCTGTTCACGCGCATCGTGCCGATCCTCAAGGAGATCGGCCTGTTCGGACCCAAGGTGCAGAAGGCCCTGGGCGACATGGGCGTCATGGGCTACGCCGAGATCGACGTCGAGCAGCTGATCGCCAACGACCTCAAGGTCGCCGACGACTTCGACGCCAAGAAGTTCGTCAAGGAATCGATCGCGGCGGAGTAGCCGCGAACGAAGCGCCTCATCTTCCTCCCCCGTCTTACGGGGGAGGAGGTGGCGTCTTCACTAATGTCATCCTGAGCGCAGCGAAGGATCTCATGCCAATTGCAAGCGGCGATGAGGTCCTTCGTTGCGCTCAGGACGACATGAGGTGCGCGCCGTCAGACCACTAAAACGGCCTGTCGCCCTTGATCGTCACGCGATGGCCGTGGCGCACGTGCGGGTGATAGTCGAACGTCGCGCGGTGCATGGCGCAGCGGTTGTCCCAGAACGCCACCGAACGACGCTCCCACCGAAAGCGGCACTGGAACTCCGGCGTCTCGGCGTGGCGCACCAGCATCTCCAGGAGCGCATCGCTCTCGTGCTTCTTCAGGCCTTCGATGCGCTTGGTGAAGCCGCGATTGACGAACAGGCACTTGCGTTCAGTCACCGGATGCGTGCGCACGATGGGATGGATGGCCTCCGGAAACTTCTTGTCGGAGCGCTCGTATTCCCCGCGCGTGTAGACATGCGCGCTGGTGTGGAACGCCGACAGGCCCTCGACCAGCCGCTTGATCGGCTCCGACAGGGTCTCGTAGGCGAGATACATGTTGGCGAAAGCCGTGTCGCCACCAACCGGCGGCGACTGGTGCAGGTAGAGGATCGAGCCCATCGGCGGCTCGGGCTCGCACGACATGTCGGAATGCCAGACCTCGCCGGTCGCGACTTTCGTTTTCTCGTCGGCATGCACGACACGGATCTCGGGATGGTCCTCGACCTCGGCCCTGGCTGCCGGATGGACCAGAAGATCGCCGAACAGGCGGCCGAACGCCTTGTGCTGGTCGACGCTCATCTGCTGGTCGCGGAAGAACAGCACCTGATGCGCCATCAGCGCGTCATGCAGCTCGCTCGCCTGCCGGTTGGAGAGCGACGCGAGATCGACGCCGGACACTTCCGCGCCGATCGCCGGGGTGAGCTTGCGGATCGCGATGGTTTCGTAGGCCATGGCGCGATGATCCGCCTCGGCCGCCCTATTTGCAATTCTCGATACGCGGCGGCGCGCCGATCACCAGGGCGACCTTGGTGATATCGAGGCAGCGCGTTCCGATCCACGCCTTGCCCTGCACGAAGATGGCGAACCTGGCGAAGGTATTGGCCTGCTCCGTCGGCGTCGGCCGCGCCTGGGCGAGCAGCCAGTAGAGCGCATAGAGATTGCCGGTGGCGAAATCCGCCGCCGCCACGTCGGGATCCTTGCTCCACATCGCGGCGTTCTTAGGCGCCGCCCCGGTCGGATCGGATACCGCCGCCAGCCAGGCATTGGTGTTGGTCACGACACCGTAGGGCCCGCCGTTCTGCGCCTTGAGGTTCTTCACCTGCTCGGCCACGGCGATGTAGCCCTTGCCCTCGATGGTGTTGCCGGCGCAGCCGCTGCGGCAGAGCGCCACGAAGGTCAGGTACTCCGCCAGGATGATCTCGATGTTGCCGTTGTTGTGCTTTCGCCAGGCGCGCGCCATGTGCCAGCCCTGCGTCAGCTCCGCACCGGTCCACGGCTTGGCGCCCAGCGGCGTGTCGCGTTCCAGGTCGGCGATCACCGCCTGGGCGGCGGCCTGCCATTCGGCCGGAATCTGCGCGAACACCCGGCCTGTGGCGGCGAAGGTTATCAGCACGAACATGATCAGGATTTTCACGGCGAAGCTCCCTAGAGCACATTTCATTCGGCTGGAATCAGCCGAATGAAATGTGCCCGTTGAACCAACCGAACACCAGCGCGCGCATTCCCGATCTGACGGAACCGCTCGCGGTTCCGTCAGATCGGGAATCGCTCTAATAACGACGCGCCCGTTTTCGGTCGGCGCTTTCGTACTGCACCAGATCGTCGGCGCTCAGCTCGGTGGCGTCGCGCGGTCTCAGGTTGCGCGCCTGCACGGGCGTGATCAGCCGGTGATGCGGCGTGTCCTCGAGCGAAGCGCCGACGTCCCAGCAATCGTCCCCATTGGTCACCCAGTCCTCGACGGCGAACTGGCGGAGGTCGATGGGATTGGAATAGGTGCGCAGCGTCTTGCGATGCCTGTTGGTGTATTCGTGGAAATACGACATGGCGAGCTCACGCGGTGAGCGATAGACCGGATCGCGCCAGCGCAGCCAGACATGGTTGCTCTTGGAGATGGCGCCCCAACAGCCATTGCGCCGGAAGATGGCAATGACATGGTCCGAATCGCCCTTGGCCACGAGGTCCATCAGGAGCGGCGGATCGCCGTGCAGCCACAGCGCACAGGCCGCCGTGAAGGCCGCCTCGATGCAATGGGCGCGGCGGTGCTGCAGCACCCCGCGCACCGAGCGCAACGTGTCGCCTTCCTCCTCGAAATTGGCGCTGAGGCCGATGATGAATTCCTGGATGCGCCAGGGAGTCGTCAGGGGACGCAAGATGCGTCCTTCCTCGGCAGTGAGGCCGAGATCGGCGGCTGTGGGACGAAGCTTGCGGACCAGCATGGGACCCTGAACGTCCCCTGCCGGGCGCCTTCTGACAACAAGTCTCGGTTGGTGGAGCTGAGGGGGATCGAACCCCTGACCTCCTCATTGCGAACGAGGCGCTCTCCCAGCTGAGCTACAGCCCCCCAGCAACCGAACCTGGGCAAGCAAAAAGGCCCAAGGAAGGCGCGGATAATGGTTGCCGGGTCCCCTGTCAAGCAAACCGGCCTATGTTAGCGTTGCCGCTGGTTTTTCACGGAGTATTGGAAGTGCCCGCAAGCAGCAAGAAGGTCGTCCAGTCGGATGCAGCCCCCAAGGCGCTCGGCCCCTATTCGCAGGCCATCGTCGCCAACGGCCTGGTGTTCTGTGCGGGCCAGATCCCGCTCGATCCCAAGACCGGCGACCTCGTGGAAGGCGGCATCGCCGAGCAGACGCACCAGGTGCTGAAGAACCTGCGTGCCGTCCTGAAGGCCGCGGGCAGCGACCTCGACCGTGCGGTCAAGACCACGGTGTTCCTGAAGAGCATGGACAGCTTCGTGGCCATGAACGAGGTCTACGGCCGGCCGGAATATTTCGGCGCCGCCGCGCCCGCGCGCTCGACCGTCGAAGTGGCGCGCCTGCCGCGCGACGTGCTGGTCGAGATCGAAGTCACCGCGCTCGCCTGAGCTTTCAGCCGTGGATCCCATCACCTGGCTGCTCGGTCTCGGCTCGCTGCTGGTGTTCGGCATCATCGTCGTGCATCTGCTGGCGGCGCTGGTGCTGATCATCCCGACCTGGCGCATCTGCACGCGAGCCGGCTTTTCGGGCGCGCTGTCGCTGTTCCATCTCGTGCCGCTGATCGGCCCCTTCATCGTCATGGCGGTGCTCGCCTTCAGCGACTGGCCCAACGGCGAAGCCTCGCCGGGGAAGCGCTGACATGGGCATGGAGATCCTGGGCCTGGTTGGCCTCTCGAGCGTCTTTGGACTGATCGGCTTGGTCCTGGCCGGCTGGATGGCCTGGCGCATCGTCGAGAAGAGCGGCCTGCCGGGCTGGGCGGGCCTGGGCGCCATCCTGCTGACGCTGACCGGCATCGGCACGATCGTGCCGTTGATCCTGCTGTGGGTCTTCGCCTTCATGCGCTGGCCACGCGATGAGATGGCAAGTGCAGCGCTTGGCGCACCAGCGCGGTCGCCATCGCCCGCGGCCTTGCCGCCACCGCCGGCCGCCTTGGCCGACCGGCGCCCGTGGCGGCTGAGCGGCCTGTCGGCGAGCGGTCCCGTGGCGCTGTCGATGGACGGGACGCTGCCCACCTATCTGCTGACCGGCGCCGCCGCCCAGCAGGCCAACGAGCTTTCCGTGCCCGACCCGACGGTCGGCCAGCCGCATGCGCGCCTGTTCGTCTCCGGTGGCCGGCTCGGCCTCGAAGATCTCGGCACGCCGGGCGGCACTCGGATCGACGGGGCCCGGCTGCTGCCCGGGCACGGTCCGCGCGATATCAGCGCGGCGCGTGTCGTCCACGTCGGCACGGTCGAATTGGCCCTCTCTCGCGCATGATGGCCGCGGGCATGATTGGAGGCGGGAAATTGGCCCGGGAATTGGCCCGGGAATTGGCTTGTGATCGGCAATCTCCGCCGAGTAGGGTGCCCGGCCGGCGGCCTGCCGGTGGTTGCGATTCAGCGAGGCGATGATGGCGGTGGGCAAGCTCATCTACGACATTCTCGGCATCTATTCCGGCATCATCATTGCCAGCGCCATCATGAGCTGGCTGGTTGCGTTCGGCGTCATCAACGTCCGCAACCAGGTCATCCGCGTGATCGTCGACCTGCTCTATCGCGTCACCGAGCCGGTGCTGCGACCGATCCGCCGCTTCCTGCCTAACCTCGGCGGCATCGACATCTCGCCGGTCGTGGCTTTGCTGCTGATCATCGTCATCCAGCACGTCATCGCGAACTACATCGGGTTCTAGCCTTGTGTCGGGCGATCCGGCGTTCGTTCGCCGCACCGTCACCGGCGTGACGGTCGAACTGCGCGCCCAGCCGCGGGCCCGGCGCACCGCGCTCGAATGCGTGGCCGGCGCGCTCAAGGCGCAGGTGACGGCGCCCGCCGAGGACGGCAAGGCGAATGCCGCCGTGGTCGAGCTGCTGGCCGAGACCTGGCGGCTGCCGAAGTCGGCTTTCGCAGTGACGCGCGGCGCCACGTCTCGCGACAAGGTCATAAGCATTGCCGGCGAGCCCGCGCTGCTCGCCGCGAGGATCATGGATTGGACAAGGGAGTCTGCGGGGAGAGATGGCTGAAGCGAAACTCATCGACGGCAAGGCCCACGCGGCCGGCCTGCGCAAGCGCGTCGGCGCGGGCGTCGAGGCGCTGATCGCCGGCGGCGGGCCCAAGCCCGGCCTGGCAACGGTGCTGATCGGCGAGGATGCGGCGAGCCAGGTCTATGTCCGCAGCAAGGGCAAGCTCGCGGCCGAGCTCGGCATGGCGAGCTTCGACCATCGCCTGCCCGAGAGCACGACCGAAGCCGAGCTGCTGGCGCTGATCGCCAGGCTCAACGCCGACAAGGCCGTGCACGGCATCCTGGTGCAGCTGCCGCTGCCCAAGCACATCGACACCGCGCAGGTGCTGCTGGCCGTCGATCCGGCCAAGGATGTCGACGGCTTCCATCCGCTCAATGTCGGGCGACTGGGCACCGTCGATTCGGGGGCGCCGCTCGACTTTCCGGTGCCGTGCACGCCGCTTGGCGTGTCGATGCTGCTGCAGGACGCGCTGGCGTCGCTTTCCGGCCAGCACGCCGTGGTGATCGGCCGCTCGAACCTGGTCGGCCGTCCGGTGGCCCGCCTGCTGCTGCGCGCCGATTGCACGGTGACGATCGCCCATTCGCGCACCCGCGACCTGCCGGCGCTCGCCCGCCAGGCCGATATCCTGGTGGTCGCCATCGGCAAGCCCGAGTTCGTGCGCGGCGACTGGATCAGGCCCGGGGCGGCGGTGATCGACGTCGGCATCAACCGCGTGCCGGCAGCCGACGGCAAGACGCGCCTGGTGGGCGACGTCGCCTTTGCCGAGGCGCTGCCGGTCGCTGGCCACCTCACGCCGGTGCCGGGCGGCGTCGGGCCGATGACGGTGGCGTGCCTGATGTACAACACCCTGCAGGAAGCCGGGAAGTCGGCGGGACTGCCGTTCGTGGCGATCTAGCCCCCTCCGGCCCTTCGGCCACCTCCCCCGTATGACGGGGGAGGCCGTGAGGCGACACGTCCTCTTCCTTCCCCCATCATATGGGGGAAGGTGGCGCGAGAGCGCCGGATGGGGGTCAGTTCTTCATCATCCCCGCAACCAGCGCCGTCACGTTGTGGCGCATCATCGCCTCGTAGGTCGGCGCCGGGCCGTTCGGTCCCGACAGCGCATCGCTGTAGAGCCGCGGCCCGACCACGGCGTTCGATTCGCGCGCGATCTGGTCGATCAGGCCGGGGTTGCTCATGTTCTCGACGAACAGCGCCTTGATCTTCTGCTCGCGCACCTGGCGGATCAGCGCCGCCACGTCCTTGGCCGACGGCTCGCTCTCGGTGGTGAAGCCGCGTGGGGCGAAGAACTGAACGCCGTAGGCCGCCGTGAAGTAGCGGAACGAGTCGTGCGCGGTGATGGCGCGCCGCTGCGCCGCCGGCACCTTGGCGATCTCGGCCTTGATCCACTGGTCGAGGGCGGCGAGGCGCTTGTCGTAGGCCTGGCCGCGCTCACGATAGAAAGAGGCGTTCGCCGCATCGGCCGCGGCCAGCCCCTCGACGATGTTGCCGACATAGCGCCGCACACGGCCGGCATCCTGCCAGCAATGCGGATCGGGACCATGGGCATGGCCGTGGCCGGGCGATGGCGCGCCCTGCAGGGTGGCGACGCCCGCCGTGGCGACGATGGCGCGGCCTTTGAAGGGGGCGGCCTTGGCCAGGCGGTCGATCCAGCCTTCGTAGCCCAGGCCATTGCTCACCAGCGCCTGCGCCGCGGCGAGCGCGCGCGCGTTGGTGGGCTTGGGTTGATAGGTATGGGCGTCGGTGTCGGCGCCGACCAGCACGGCAAGCTCGATGCGGTCGGAGCCGACCTCGCCCACCAGGTCGCCCAGGATCGAGAAGGTCGCCACGACCTTGGGCCTGGCCTGCGCGAGGGCGGGCAGTGCCGCGAGCGGCGCGGCGGCCGCCAGGAAGTGGCGCCTGAGGATCATCGGCCCAGTGTTATATTATAACGGGAAGTCGAGCCAGCGTGGCGTGTGGCCGGTGGCGTCGAAGAAGCGCAGCAGGTCGGCCGGCGCCAGCGCCGTGGTCATGGTGTTGACCAGGGGATGGGCGTTGACCGGCCCGCCGTCGGCAACGCCGCGATCGAGCACCAGCTGCACGGCGCGGGCCTCGTCGTTCGCCAGGGCGAGCGGCGTCACCGATCCCGGCTCGACGCCGAGGGCGCGTTTCAGGCGATCGGCGCTGCCGAAGGAAAGCCGGCCGGCGCCCAAGACCTCGCCGAGGCGTTTCAGGTCGATGGCGCGATCCTCCAGCGCCACGACCAGCCACATCTCCTCCTTCTTGTTGCGCAGGAAGAGGTTCTTGATGTGATGGCCGGTCAGGTTGCCGCGCAATGCCTTGGCTTCCTCGACGGTGAAGACCGGCGGATGCTCGACGGTGCGATGGGCGATGCCCAGCTGGTCGAGACGGGCGAAGAGTTGTTGCGGATCGAGCATCGGGCTACATCGATCTACGGAAAAGAGGGCTCATGAAAGGCATCGTTCTGTCCGGCGGCAGCGGCACGCGGCTTTACCCGATGACCCGGGCCGCCAACAAGCAGCTCCTGCCGGTCTACAACAAGCCGATGGTCTATTACCCGCTGACCACGCTGATGCTGGCGGGTTGCCGCGAGATCCTGCTGGTCGTCAATCCGGCCGACGAGGAGTCCTATCGCCGCCTGTTCGGCGACGGCAAGCAGTGGGGCTTGGAGATCCGCTATGCCGTGCAGCCCAAGCCGGGCGGCATCGCCGAGGTCTTCATCGTCGGGCGCGAGTTCGTGGGCTCGGACCGCGTCGGCCTGATCCTGGGCGACAATCTGTTCTACGGCGATTCGCTGCCGGCGGTGGCCGAGCGCGGCGCCACGGGCAGCGGCGCGGTGAGTGTACGCCTACTGGGTGAGCGATCCGGCGGCCTACGGCGTGGTCGAGTTCGATGCCGCGGACCGGCCGGTCTCGATCGTCGAGAAGCCGAAGGAGCCCAAGTCGAACTGGGCCGTGACCGGTCTTTATTTCTATGACGCCGATGTTTGCGACGTCGCCGCGCACATTCCGCGTTCGGCGCGCGGCGAGCTCGAGGTCAGCGACGTCAACGCGCACTACCTCAAGCAGGGCCGCCTCACCGTCGAGAAGCTGGGCCGCGGCTATGCCTGGCTCGACACCGGCTCGCCGTCGAGCCTGCTGCGCGCCGCCCAGTTCGTCGAGACGGTCGAGGACCGCCAGGGCCTGCAGATCGGCAGCCCGGAGGAAGTGGCCTGGCGCAAGGGCTATATCGACGACGGCGGCATGGAAAAGCTGATCCAGCCCATCCGCGAGACCGAATACGGCAAGTATCTGCAGCGGTTGCTGGCACGGGGGTGAGGCTTGTCCCGAGCGAAGCCGAGGGACCGTCTCTCGACGATATGCGGCTTATCGTGGAGAAAAGATCCCTCCACTCGGCCCTTCGGGCCTCGGTCGGGACGCCGGAAGCCCAGACTTCCGGCGCTTGCAAAGGAGCCCGAAAACCCGTATCAACGCCGCCTTCCGGCACCTACCCGGCCGGACATGGAGCGCGGGCGTAGCTCAGGGGTAGAGCACGACCTTGCCAAGGTCGGGGTCGAGGGTTCGAATCCCTTCGCCCGCTCCAATTTTCTTCAGACAAATCAGCGAGTGAGAACGGTCCTTCGGGGTCGTTTTCTGCTTCCCCGCCTCTGGCACGAAGGCCGGGGAAGCAGGGGGAAGCAGACAGAGGCGAAACGCAGCGGGCTCTCGGTCGGCTTCGGCATGTGCAGCCTCTTCCGACCACCCGCGGCCATCAGAACGCGCCACGATAGAAGCGGCTCCTCGGCAAACGGCGGCTTTGGACACGTCGATACGGCCCAGGCGTTGGGCATCCCTTTCGATCAAGTCCCTGATTGGCATATCGGTGCGCAAACCGAACCTCTGCGTTCGAAGCCCAGCTAGCCATACTCTGCCATCGTGGCCACTCGTTGCTCAACTCGCCAATGCATCGGGACTAGAGCGCCAAAATTGTCTGCGCCTGCGCGTGATGCCGTCGCCAACAATCCGCAGGTCGCGCTCACGGCGCTGCTGCACAAGCTCTGCCTCGACACCTTCCAGCACACCGCGCCAGGCGCTTGCTTGGAGGCCTCCGTGCGGCATGTATTCTTCCCCGTCCAGGCGACGGATCTGAAGGACAGTGCCTCTGCCAAGGCGGTCGCTGTCCGTACCGAAGCGCTGCACGATCTGGTCGAGTGCGCCCAGCACGGGGGTAAGCGAGGCAAGCTGCTCAATCAGACGGTCGCGGCGTTCCAGGGCATCACGGCACTGCACGGGCTGGCCGTCGCTGTAGACCGGCCTCGAGGACAGGTTGCCGTCGCCATCGGTAAAGGGCTCGAAGAGCTGCGTCGGGAAGCTGTGCGCCAGGTAGTCGAGCACATACTCGCGCGGCGTGATGTCGACCTGGACGTCACCCCATTCTTCGGTCGGGATATCGGCAAGACGCCGCTCCATCAGGGCCTCGCCCGTGGAGACAATCTGCACGACAGCGGCGTGGCCGGCCTCAAGGTCACGCTCGATCGCCGCGATCAGCGTCGGTGTCTTCATCGAGGTGATCAGGTGCGAGAAGAAGCGCTGCTTGGCGGACTCGAAGGCGGAGCGAGCAGCGGACTTGGCCTGCGCGTTGAGCGTGCCGCGCTCACCGGTGACATTGGCGGCCTGCAGGGCGGCGTCGAGGTTGTTGTGGATGATTTGAAAGCCGGCCGCATAGGCGTCGTAGATGCGGACCTGCTCGGGTGTGAGCGCGTGCTCGACCAACTCGTACTCCACGCCCTCGTAGGAAAGGGAACGGGCCGCGTAGAGGCCGAGCGCCTTGAGGTCGCGGGCGAGCACCTCCATGGCAGCGACGCCGCCAGCCTCGATGGCCTGCACGAACTCCGCGCGGTTAGCGAAAGGAAAGTCCTCGCCGCCCCACAGGCCGAGCCGCTGGGCATAGGCGAGATTGTGCACGGTGGTGGCACCCGTCGCCGAAACGTAAACGACGCGCGCATTTGGCAACGCGTGCTGGAGCCGCAACCCGGCGCGGCCCTGCTGGGAGGGCGCCTGCTCTCCTCGCTCACCCTTGCCGCCGGCAGCATTCGCCATGGCATGGCTTTCGTCGAACACGATCACTCCGTCGAAGTCCGGTCCCAGCCAATCGACGATCTGCTGGACCCGCGAAACCCTTTCCTCGCGCGCATCGGTGCGTAGCGTGGCGTAGGTGGCAAAAAGGATGCCCTGCTCCAGGCGGATCGGCGTTCCCTGACGGAAGCGGGCGAGCGGCGTTATCAGCAAGCGCTCCATCCCGAGGGCGGACCAGTCGCGCCGGGCATCTTCGATGAGCTTGTCGGACTTCGAAATCCAGACGGCGCGCCTGCGGCCCTGCAGCCAGTTGTCGAGCAGGATTCCGGCAACCTGGCGACCCTTGCCGGCACCGGTGCCATCACCCAGCATCCAGCCGCGCCGGAAGCGCGCGGCGTTCTCGGCGCCATCGGGTGCGGCCGAGACGACATCGAAGGTCTCGTCCACCAACCAAGATCCGGCGAGCTGGCCGCTGTGCGCCTCTCCGGCATAGATGACGCTCTCGATCTGGGCGTCGGACAGGAGCCCCTCGGTGACGACGTTGCCCGGTAGGCGCGGCCGATAGGTCGGCTTGGGCGGCGCCACCGAAGCCATCGCCGCGGACTGCACAAGTCGCGTCGGGTGCGGGCGCGCATCTTCGATGCGAACCGACTGCAGGCCGTATGGCTCATACAGCGCCTCGGTGATCCACTATGGCCATTGGTATCGTTCTCAGCGTTTTCGGCCTCGGCTTCTTCTGTTGGCTGCTCTTCACGCTGGCCGTTTATGCACTTCCTTTTCTCGCTGGTCTGAGTGCAGGCTTGGCTGCCTTTCATAGTGACGCGAGTCTCATCGGGGCGCTGCTCGTCGGTTTCCTCGTCGGCGTGACGGTCTTGGTGCTCGGACGGATTTTCTTGACCACCGTCCGCACACCGTTGATGCGCCTCTTCATCGGGCTGATCTATGCCGTACCCGCGACGGTCGCCGGCTATCAGCTATGCTTCGCGCTTGCCAGCATCGGCATGCCTGCCGGAGGTTGGCAACACGCCTTCGCCGCCGCTGGCGCCATCGTCGTTGGCGTGACTGCCTTTGCGCGCATGGCGCTCGTTATCCCGCCGTCAGCCGGGCGGGACTCCGTGGAGGGCACGGCTCAGTCAGCCGTCGACTTGCGGTCCCACGACCAGATCAGGGTGTAGCTCTCGCCATCCGGATCATCGAACAGGTTGACGAAGATGGGGGCCGTGAAGTTCGGGTCGTCGAGCTTGACGGAGATAGTCGCGGCTTCGTTCGACTGCTTCGACCAGGCCGCCCCGATCTCAGCGCGACCGACGAAGACCTGGCGGCTGGGGCAGCGTCATTGGGCTGGTTGGCGTCTGTTGGAATGCCGTCCTTTTCCTACGCTACAGCCTCTTTCTCTTCGCCTGGCGTGCCAGATCTCTTGTGCAGGACCTTTCACGTCAGCCACGTCTTCTCCCGAGGATGCTGTTCAGCGCGCGACCACACGGCCTCTCTTTGGCTGATCTGGCCGAGGGCGGCTGCGCCTCGATCGCCTGAGCCGCAACGGCGGCGGATCGACTTTCTTCCCCTGGGCTTCGCCCATTCCTCGCGAGGCAAGAAAGTCTCACCGTCGCCATCCTCCGCTGCGCTCCGGCCCGCGAGCGGGTGCGTCGTCGATCGCCTCCGGCCTGCCGATCGCCATCGAGGCCGCGGTGGTCGCGGGCTCGAAACAGCAAGGAGAAGTGACATGGCTAACATCGGTACCTTCAAGAAGGTCCGGCAACGAGTTCCAGGGCGAGATCGTCACCCTGAGCGTTCAGGCCAAGGGCGTCCGCATCGTCCCCGAGGACAACCGCTCCAACGACAAGCCCCCAGCCACCGCGTCTATGTCGGCCGCGCCGAGATCGGCGCCGCCTGGTCCAAGAGCTCGAACGAGGGCCGCGACTATCTCTCGCTCAAGCTCGACGATCCGAGCTTCAACGCGCCGATCTTCGCCAACCTGTTCGAGGATGAGGACGGCGAAAGCTACACCCTGATCTGGTCGCGCAGCCGCAAGAAGAACGGCGAGTAAGCCGACGCCCCCAAAGTCCCGCCCGGTCCGCCGGGCGGGGCTTTTTCTCTGTTCGCTATGCACCCCGAACAGTGGCGACAACAATAATGAGAGCTTCACCCACATCTCGAATTGCTTGTGAGAATGCTCCGCACCAGTGAACATCGTAGCGCCGCTGCCGACAATTCCTTCTCCTCGAACGCTCAAGTTACTGCGTATTGAACGATGACGAAAACGTCGTCGAACGCTTCGGGATTGAGCCGCTGATGCGTGCCTCCATCGGCACCGGAGTCGACGCGCAGGGAGGCGGGCAGTGATGAGACGTCATCTTCGCTCACCTCGATGATCCATGTGCCGATCTCATGGCTTTGGCCGGCGAACGGATTGGCATAGGGCAAGCCGGCGACGAGGCTGCCGGACGACTGCCACGCACTGTCGAATGACACGCCGCCATCACGCGTCAGGGTGAAGGCCAGCGAGCCACCGTCGCCCAGGGCGAAGCCTCTCTTGGGCCTGAGCAACAAATGCATGGCAGCGAGCGAGATCGTCCTGCCCTTGAACATGAAGGGGAAGCGATGATCGCCCAGGTCCAGGCGCAGCGTCTGCACGGTGGCCGCCGCGACAGGGTGCAGGAACTGATGCCATTGGTTCGGGAAATCGTGCTTGGCGCTGAAGAGCTGCGTCAGCCCCTCCATCTCGCCCGCCGAGATCACGCTCTCCAGACGGTCCTGAAGCTGCAATTCGACGGCATTGCGGAAGACCGCCCCACCATCGCGGGCGGTGAAGCTGATATGCAGGATAGCGTCGGTGATCGTGTCGTAGTCGAACTGCCGGAATTGGCTCGGCAGATCCAGCCGCCAACGTGAGACCGCAAGCGTGGCGGGATCGGTCGTGCTGGTGCCGTCCGCTGCGGCGTTCCTCGACAGGCAGGTGTCACTGGCCTTGTAGCTCTTGTCGATATTCACCTGGCGTCCCAGGTCGCCCGACCGCACGAAGCTTCCCTCGCACGCTGCGAGCAACAATACGACAAGGACGAGAACGCTTCGCATACAGGATCCCACTGACCACCACGACCCTAAATTCAATGCACGCTAAGCTGGCGTGTGCCGGTGCGCGCCAAAATTTGTCTATTTTCACGTGCATCCAGCATTCGCGATTTTCGCCGTCGCACTCCATTGAGCGCGCGTATTGCAGGCTTCGCTATTGGTTGATGAAACTAAGCCGACGCTTAGGCGCGGTCAGATCGGCGAGCGCATCACAGGCGTTGCGGCTTCTCCGGACCCAGTCCCAGCCTGTCCGCCAGTCGGCTGAGCTCTGGAAGCGAGACCTTCCGGCGCCTTTTCGCTTTCTCGACGGGCACGAGTACGCGCAAGGCCAGCCTCGATAGCATCGATCAGGTCCATCACGGAATAGCTTCCCGGAACTCGTTGACACTCGCCTTCACTGGCCTCACGGTCATCGGGATATCGTTGTGCGCCGTGATGAAGATGATCGGAAGGTGCCTGTTCGCCGCGGTAAGCTCGCGCTGCAGCTCAAGGCCGCTTCGCCCTCACATTCTTACGTCCACGCCCAGGCAGGTCGGACGGTCAGGCAGCTCAGCGTTGTAAACAATCGGGAACAGATGAAAGTTGTCGAGTATCGCGTTCGATCGAGCGCAACAATCACCCCACCCACTGAATCGCGGGACTCGGGATCAGCTTCGGCAATCAAGGCACAGGGGTTGATGTCACGCATACCTCTACCCGGTTGCGGGTTATAAGCCATAGCTTAGGAGGGCAGCATTGCATTGGACAGGGTTTATGCAGAGACTACCGGAAAGCGCGAGCATCGGGGTGCCGTGTAGCGCGATCGCGCGAGAGCCTCCTGGGAGCGGGAAATCTTGGTCCAAGCCACGGCCGGGCGGCTCAACAAGCAGATTGCGGCGACATTGGTATCACCGAATCGACCGTAAAGGTGCACCGCGCGAACCTCATGAAGAAATGAAGGCCCGCTCGCTTCCCGAGCTTAGCCGGATGGCCGACATCCTGAGGTTGGCGCCGGAACACCGCCGCGCTAAGCCTTGGCTTAGCGGCGCCAGCGACAAGTTAAGGTCTTATCGCCCAGCGAGCAATGGATTGCGAGGCGCCCGATCACGATCCTCCCGCATGACGTATCTCGTGGCGGAGGACCGGCATGCTCAAATCGTTATTCGTGTTGTCCGGTATTATCGCAGTATCCTGGTGTGCGGCAGCGTCTGCGCAGCAGATCGCCCCCGTGCCCCGAGTGGGCGTTGTCCGCGCAGGGCACCAGGGAGTGAACGCCGGTACGCTGTCCTGCAACGTCACTGGCGGGGTGGGCTTCATCTTCGGCTCGACCAAGGCGCTGTCCTGCATTTTCGCCCAAACGGACGGCCTTGCCGAGCGCTATGATGGCAAGATCAAGCGCTTCGGCGTCGACATCGGCTTCACGAAGGAGGCGCAGGTGATGTGGCTGGTCTTCGCGCCTGGCGTCGTCTCGCCAGGCGCGCTGGACGGCAACTATGCCGGCGCCGCCGTGCAGGCGGCTCTCAGCGCGGGTATGGGCCGCAACGTGCTGGCGGGCGGCAACAACAAGCAGATCAGTCTGCAACCTGTCAGCGTTGCAGGCGCTGAGGGCCTGAACATCGCCGGCGGGCTGGGAAATTTCCCTGCACGCCACTAAGTGACGTTCGGTTCGGTGGATGCCTCGTGGGCGTCGCGACGCTCGACCTGGCGCCCAGCGCGTTCATGTCGAGCTTCGCAACGCCGTTACGCCCAGCCAATTTGCGATCGGCCTGGTCAAAAGCATCAGCTTTGGCGCCCTTATCGCGGGGGCGGGGCTGGCCTGCTGGGTGGCCAATGACTTCCGTCCTGCCGGGAGCCGGATCGCAACGGCCATCGAACAGGCGGTCTAAGCGTTGGCTTAGCTCCGCCAACGACAAGCCAAGTCCGCACGACGTGCGAGCAATGGCATGCGACGGCGCAAATCGCGATCCTCGCCGACAGAGGAGCGCACGCATGCAGACCACACGCCAATCTGTCCAGGGGAGACAACGCTATTTCAAACGAGATGCGCCGCTTTCGCATGCTGGAGCCGGAGGAAGAGAACGCGCTCGCAGCGCGCTGGCGTGAGCGAGGCGACAGCGCTGCCGTACAGCAGCTCATGACCAGCCACCTGCGGCTGGTTGCGAAGGTCGCAATGGGATATCGCTGGTACGGCCTTGATCGAGGACCTGATCTCGGAGGGCAGCATCGGGCTCATCCGGGCCGTCAACCGCTTCGAGCCCGGCGGGGGCGTCCGCCTGTCGAATGATGCCAGGTGGTGGATCAGGGCCTCGATTCACGATCACATTCTGCGTTCGTGGTCGCTCGTGAGGATGGGCACGACGGCCAATCAGAAGAGGCTCTTTTTCAACCTCGGGAGGGAAAAGGGCCGCATCTCGGCGTTACAGGACGGCGATCTATACGCCGACCAGGTTGCGGCCATCGCCAACGGGCTGGGCGTCGCCGAACGTGAGGTCGTCGAGATGAATGGGCTGGCCGGCGATGTCTCTCTGAACGAACCCCTGAACGAGGATGGAGACGGCGGCGAGCGGCAAGATCGGCTGATCGACGAGAACTGCGATCAGGAAGAGCGCGTGGCCATGAGACAAGACCGGAAAATGCAGAAAAGAGCGCTCGTCGTCGGAACTCGCGGTGTTGGACGATCGCGAACGCCAAATCTTCGAGGCTCGCCGGCTTGTCAAGCCACCGCTTCGCCTCGAAGAGCTGGCGAAGAAGTTTCGCGTTTCTCGCGAGCGGGTCCGCCAGATCGAGGTGCGCGCCTTTCAAAGGGTGCAAAAGGCCACGCGTGCGGAGATGGCATCGTGCGCACACTGACAGCGGTGGTTATGGCCGTGCTGCCCCTGACTGCGGCGGCGCAGGAGCAGCCTTCACAACGGCCCGTCGTCTCGCGGGCGATCGTAAGGCTCGCCGGCGCGCATGGCGACCTGAGCCCCGAGGATCGGATCAGCTACTGCTTCTGGGCAGGCCAGCTCTACTCGATCGGTGCCGCGTTCTGCTCGCGCCAGCAGACGTTCGCTACCTGCACCGGGGTGGCCGGGAGTCGACCGGTCTGGGTCAACAAGGAAAACGACAAGTTCTGCAACAGGAATTCCTCGCCGACGCCGGAGTAGCGGTCAATGCCGCTATCCATCTTGATCGCGATCCTCGGCATCGCCATGCACTCCACCGCAATCCTTCGGTGCATCGGATGAGGCGCGAAGTCGACGATGGCGATGACGGCCGTAGCGGAAGCGCCCGCTTCGGGTTGGCATTCACCGCAGCCCTGGCCCTCATCGTGACAGCGGACGGCGCGAGCGCGGTGCTGCGATAATTTCATAGGCCGGCTTGCCCGCGGAACGCCGTACAATTTCGGAGAATGAAATTGACAATGCGATCCAGGCTTAGTTCGTGATGCAGCGGCAATCGTGCTCAATGCAGTCGTGGCTGCCAACGGCCCCGCCAATGCCGAACAGGCAACGGCTCTGCCGAGTTCGAGCGGCTGCCGAATGTGGGATTGGCATCCGGCGCCGGGCGACAGCGCGACCTGGGAGCGGGACCTGCGCCACCGGCGTGAAGTCCGGTCCCGGAGTGGTGCAATGGTATGAGCACGGCCAACCGATCGACCGACGTGCGTGGCCGGACGGCGCGAAGGCTACGGCCGGGGCGATTACCCGTTCATACGTCGCACGTGTTTGCGGCTTTAGGCCATTCCACTCTTGTGAA
>CAWEIE010000035.1:0-8614 GCA_963809025.1 uncultured Alphaproteobacteria bacterium
AGCGACTACGAGCCGATCCCACTCACCGGCTTCGGCCGCCTGCCGATCGGCGAGATGCGTGCCCGCGCCCGCGCCTTCCACGAGGTGATGTGCCGGCGGCGCACGATCCGCGACTTCTCCTCAGAGCCGGTGCCGCGCGATCTCATCGAGCAATGCCTGGCCACTGCCGGCACCGCGCCGAGCGGCGCCAACCACCAGCCCTGGCACTTCGTCGTGGTCGGCGACGCTGCACGCAAACGGCGCATACGGCTTGCCGCAGAAGAGGAGGAGCGCCAGTTCTACGCCGGAAAGGGCGGGGCCGAATGGCTGGCGGCGCTGAAGCCGCTCGGCACCGACCCGGACAAGCCGTTTCTCGAGCAAGCGCCGTGGCTGATCTGCATCTTCGGCGCACGATCCAGCCCGAGCGCCGACGGCGTGGTACGCAAGAATTACTATGTCCCGGAGTCGGTCTCGATCGCCACCGGCTTCTTGATCGCGGCGCTGCACCAGGCCGGGCTGGCCACGCTCACGCACACGCCGAGCCCGATGGGCTTCCTCAACGAGTTGTGCGGACGGCCGAAGAGCGAGAAGCCGTACATCCTGCTGGTCACGGGATATCCGGCCGACGACGCGACGGTGCCTCGGCATGCCACGCAGAAGAAGACTCTGGCGGAGATTTCCACGTTCCTCGAGGAGGATAAGAGGTAACCATCGCGTCGAGATTTGCCGGCATCGCCGTCACGCTGCAGGCCAGGCTGCCTGGCACACCCTTCCGCACCTTCTCCGAAGGACCCGGCACGTTGGCCATGACCACGGTGGCAGGCATCCTCGTGCCGGGGATGGTCGTCCCGATCTTTCTCTTCGTCCATTTTGCAATCGCGGCAAAGCTGCGAACCGCCGCCAGGATCAACCACCTAACAGTTGCGTAGGCGGGAACGGACAAACCATGGACAATCAACTGCTGCGGAACGCGGGCGCCGCCGAGCCTGACGGCAAGGCAGCCGACACCGAGGCAAACCGAGGTATCGGATTTCCGCGCATCTATGATCTGCTGTTGCGGATCAGCTACACGTTCGAGCGCTCCGACAGCAAGCCGGTGGCGCTGCGCGCGCAGGTGATCAATGTCGGCAACAACAACTACTGGATCACCGCGGGCAGGTACCTTGCCCAGAACCAGCCGCGCACGTGATGGTCTCGTTAAGCGCGGATTTTTAGCTACCCGTCATCCCGAGCGGGGCCGCCCGGAGGGTGGCGCAGTAGAGGGACCTCTTTTTCTCGACGCATCGACAAAACAGGTCCCTCCGCTCCGCTTCGCCGCGTGCGGCTCCGGTCGGGATGACGGTGACGTGCTTAAGCCATCCGCCCCGCCATCTGCGTCAGGCCCGATGCCACAGACAGAAGATCTGAACCTGTGGCCAACTGTGCAGCGGGGGCCGCCTGCGCGATCGCCGCGCGCACGGCAGGCACGCGGCTCGAGCCGCCGGTGAGGAAGACGGTGTCGATCGCCGCACCGTCGAGGCCCGCCGCGGCGATGCAGTCGCGGGCCGTCCTGTACAGCCGATCGGTCTTCGTGCGGATCGCCCGCTCGAAACTGCCGCGCGTCGCCGCGGCGGCAAGGCCCTGCTCGACGAAGTCGAGGGATACGGCGGCATCGCGCTCGGCGCTGAGCACGATCTTGGCATCCTCGACCGCGAAGGCGACGCGGTGGCCCAGGCGCTTGTCGATCACCGCCAGGAGCCGCCCGACCTTTTCCGGCTCGCACGCCTCCACGACCAGCGCACCGAGCTCGCGCTCGTTCTTGTAGGTGTAGGCGAAGTTGATCGTCGCCCAGTTCGCGAGCTCGTGATAGAGCGCGTTCGGCATCGGCAGGTCCTTTTCGACCAGCCGCGTCCCGAGGCCGAGAAGCGGCATCACGGCGGCGAGGCTGAGCGCGCTGTCGAAATCCGTGCCGCCGATGCGCACGCCCGCCGTCGCCAGGATGTCCCCGGTGCGATCGATGCGCCCGCGGCGCTGCGGCCCGATGCGGACGACCGAGAAGTCGCTGGTGCCGCCGCCGATGTCGGCGATCAGCACCAGCTCCTCGGCCTGCACCGTCTGTTCGTAATGCCAGGCGGCGGCGATCGGCTCGGGAACGAAGACGACGTGGTTGAAACCCGCCTGGCGGGCGATGGTCTCGAGCACATCCTGAGCCCGCGCATCGGCCTCGGCGTCGCCATCGACAAAATGAACCGGCCGTCCGTGCACGACGGCCGTGATCTCCTGGCCGGCGAAGGCCTCGGCCTTGTGCTTGAGATGGCGGACGAAGATGCCGACGACCTCGGTCAACGGCACCATGCGACTGCCCAGGCTGGTCTTTTCGTCGATCAAGGGCGAGCCCAAAATCGTCTTCAGCGCGCGCATCAGCCGGCCTTCGGTCTGGCCGACATAAGCGGCGACGGCATCGCTGCCGAACAGAACCCGGTGCGCTTCGTAGTCGAAGAACACCGCGCTCGGCATCAGGGTCTTGTCGTCCTCGAGCGGCGCCAGCGCCACGGCATCGCCACGGGCAATGCCGATCGCCGAGTTCGACGTTCCGAAATCCAATCCGCAGGCAATCATGTCGCTCCCCTTCATACGCGAAGGGGATCTCATCTATTGGGATATTCGCGACGTTGCCAGACTGTTTCTTTTCGCTTAGGCTATCTGCCGATAGCGGGATGTCCGGCGGCGCCGGGCATCCTTTTTTGTTGGCGCGTCTGCCGCTGTCGCCTCGGCTCAGTTTCTCGAGGCTCCGCTCGTCACGCCCTGCACCACCTTGTCGGCAAGGTCGCCGACCTTGGCCCCAAGATCGGCGTGCGCAACCTCCTCGCGCAGCACGCCGGCCGCGCTCGACAGAGCGTCACGACCGGCACCGACCGCGCTTGCGCCGACGCCGCCCAGCAGGTCCTTCTCCTGGCGCGACAACGGCAGCGCCGCGCCGACGGCCGCGCCGAGAGCAGCGCCCAGGGCGGCCATCAGGATCGGCTGCTCCTCCAGCAGACGCCGGATGCTCTGGCTGGTCTCGTCGGCCAACGTCTGGGCCTTGTTCCGCGCCTCCTGCGCGAGGTCGTGAGCCTGGTCCTGCCGGTCGTGCAGCGTCCGGCGCCCCTGATCGGCAGCCTCGTGCATCTTGTCGCGCACCGCCGCGTAGCGCTCGCTCGCGGCCTCACCCGCTGCGTCGACTTCGCCGCCGACGCGCTCGCGCAAGGCGCCGACCTTCTGGCCGACGGTGGTCGCGGCGCGCTCGGCCGTATCGAGCACCGCGTCGCCTGCTGCCGTGGCGGCGGAAGAGGCCGCCCCGGCGGCCGAGGAGGCTGCTCCGGTGGCGGCCGCGGCCGCGCCCTTCAGGGCCTGGCCGGCGGCGCCCGCAGCTTGCCGCGCGGCGTCGGCCCCGGTCGAAGCCGCGCCCTTCAGGGCCGATCCTGCCGCGGATGCCACGTCACCGCCCGTCGTGCGGGTCAGCAGCATGGCCAGTCCCGCGCCGATCAGCAGGGCCGGCACCGGGTTGGCCCGGGCCTGCTCGGCGAGCGACTTGACCAGCGAAAGGCCCGTGTCCTTGGCAAGCGCGAGCGCTTCGCCGGACAGCGCCGACGGCGCCATGCCGTGGCGCAGCTGGCCCAGCGTGTCGGCGAGGCCAACGCGGGCCGCATCGGCCTCGCGTTGAAGGTGGGCGGATGACGTCATGACAATGTCTCCTTGACCATGCGGCTGTCGGCCGACAGCGAATCGATCGTGCGATCGGGGGCAAGCGTGCTCGATCCGAGGCGCTTCTGGCCCATGAGGAACAGCACCAGGCCGATCACCGCCGTGCCGCCGGCGACCAGCAGGATGGCGACGGGCGGCGACACGCCGGCGGCGATCAGGGCGCTGACCAGCGCCTGTAGCAGCATGCCCAGCGACACGATCAGCAGGATGGCGCCCACGGCCATCATCACCAGGCCATGGCGCAGAGTGGCGAGTTTCTCGGCCAGCTCGGCCCGTGCCAGCCGGAACTCGGCCTGCAGCAGGTCGGCGGATTGCGCCAGGGCAGCGGTCATGAGGACAACCACACCGGGCCGGCGCAGCGGTGAGTCGGCGATCATGGCAGGTCCTTCATCGGCTCGTATTCGGGGGCGGCCTCCTGGGCCGCTGCGGGTGCGGTGACGCCCGCCTTGATGACGCGCGACAGCGCGAAGCCGACGAGGGCCGCGCCCGCGAGCATCGCCACCGGCTGCGAGCGGCCAAAATCGGCCGCCGAGGACAGCAGCTCGCCGACCTTCTTCTCCCGCAGGTCGCCCGCCAACCGCTCGATCTTCTGGGCGGCGCCGCGGACGTATTCGGCCACTCCCGGCACGTCGGCGGCAACCGCGTCGGCCACGGCTCCGGCCGTGCGCGCGGCTCGCGCCACGCCTTCGGCGCCTGCCTCTCGTGACCTGTCGGCGATCTCTTCGGCCTTGTGGCCGACCGCTTCGCCGACGGCGCGGGCCGTACTCGATGTCTGTTGCTTGATGTCGTCCATGAGCAGCCTCCCGAAGCTTTGTCTTCTGGGGAACGAGGCGGCCGGTTGACGGTTGCGGCCGGCGGACAATAAGGCCGGGCGACGGGCGATGGGCGACGGGCGATGGGCCGAAGCAGACGACATCGCAGGGCCGCCTGCCACTCTCGCGCTGGGGTGTTTTGGGGAGCAATGCGTCCAATCGAGCTTGGCGCGGCGCCATGATCTGGATCATCGGCACGCTGCTGGTCTTGTTCTCGGCCGTGGGCGGAAGCCTGGGCTGATGGAAGGGAACGCGGGACCTCGCCAGCCCGCCCGACCGTTACGACCGCCCGATCGGCGTCGACGCGTCCTGCTGACCATTGCCGGCATCGTCGGCGGCGCTGGCGGCCGCTTTACCCTCCTGCTGGTGGCCGCCCTGCGCCACTGGTTCCGCTGACGATCGTTGCCGCGCCGCGCCTGAGGCGCATAATGACCTGACGTTGTTGCAACGGGCACATTCCGTTCGGCTGATTCCAGCCGAACGGAATGTGCTCTAAAGGATCTAACGATGCAGCCGCAGACGACTCCGGCCAGTCCCCCGTTGGTGCCGCCGACCATGATCGGCGGCGAGATCCCGCTGATCGACGTGTCCGGCTTTCTGGCGGGCGAGGCCGATGCGGCCGAACGGGCCGCCGCTCAACTGCGCTTCGCCTTCGAGAAGGTCGGCTTCTACTATCTCGCCGGCCATGGCGTGCCGCAGGCCCTGATCGATACGGCCTATGCCGAGGCCGCGCGCTTCCATGCGCTGCCTCTCGATAGCAAGCTCACGGTCAAGGTCGACGAGCACAATATCGGCTACATGCCGATCGCGCGGAAGCCGCCACCCAACGCCGCCGCGCAGGGCAAGAAGCCGAGCCAGAACGAGGCCTACTTCCTGCGCCGCGAGAAGACGCCCGATCATCCCGACGTGCTGGCCAACCGCCGCTTCCACGCCATGAACAAATGGCCGGCCGAAGCCGACATCCCGGGCTTCCGCGCCAACATGCTGGCCTACATGGGGACGATGGAGGCGCTGTGCGCCAAGCTGGTGCGGCTCTATGCGCTGGCGCTCGACCTGCCGGAGACCTTCTTCGACGCCTGTTTCGCCGAGCCGCACGTCATCCAGCGCATGTCGCGCTATCCCGCGATCGACGGCGCCGACCAATCGGTCAACAGCCTGGTGGCGCATACCAATTCGGGGTTCATGACGCTGCTGCCGCCCAACAGGGTGCAGGGCCTGGAGATCAACCTGCCCGACGGACGCTGGCTGGAGGCGCCGGGCGTGCCCGATGCCTTCGTCGTCAACGGCGGCGACATCCTGCACCGCTGGACCAACGAGCGCTTCCTGTCGACGCCGCACCGCGTACGCAATCTCTCGGGCGAGCTGCGCTATGCCGTGCCGTTCTTCTGCGATCCCGACCACGACACCGTGATCGAATGCCTGCCGAGCTGCCAGTCGGCGGAGCGGCCGGCGAAGTATCCGCCGATCAAGTTCGGCGACTACGCGCTGTGGTTCGCCGCCCAGCGCTACGAGCACATGGCCAAGGTGCAGGCGCCGACCGAAGCCGACATCGCGCCGGGCGCGCGCGCGACGGAGCGGTGGAAGAGCTGAGCGCTGGGCGACGACCTCATGATCTTCCGGACCGCGCGCGTCTCGCGCGCTCATGAGCGCGCGAGACGCGCGCGGTCCAGAAGAGCATGAGAAGGCGCGCCTTCACGACTGGCGCTGTGGCCTTCGCCGCAACGACGGCTAGAGCCGCCGAGCCGCCGCCGTGGATCGACGCGCATACCCATGTCTTCCAGCGTGGCCTGCCGATGGCCATCGACGCCCGCTACCGGCCGGACCATGACGCCTCGTGGGAGACGTTGCTGGCGCTGGCGGAAAAGAACGGCGTCGGCCGCGCCGTGATCCTGCAGCCCTCGCTCCTGGGCTTCGACAATTCCTACCTGTTCGAGGCGTTGCGCGCTGAGCCCGGGCGGTTCCGCGGCGTGCCCTGGGTGTCGCCGTCGATCACGGTCAGCGAAGACGACTGGGAGAATCTGGCGCGGATCGGCGTGCGCGGCCTGCGCTTCCCGATCTACGGCCTGCCGACGCCGCAATGGTCCTATTACAAGGACATGCTGGCCGAGGCGAAGAAGCGCGACTGGCCGATCCACCTCTATGTCGAGAGCAAGCGGCTGCCCGAGATCCTGCCTGTGCTGCTCGACGGCGGGAACAAGGTGGTGATCCCGCACTACGGCATGTTCGACCGCACGCTGGGCCCGGCGCGCGATCCCGGTTTCAAGGTGCTGCTGGAGAGCGCGCCCGGCCGCGACGTCTGGGTCGTGATGGGCGGCGCCTATCGGGTCGGCCCCGAGCGCGCCCGCGCCGCCACGCCGATGTTGCTTGACGCCTTCGGTGCGGATCGCCTGATGTGGGCGAGCGACTGGCCGCACACCGACACAGGCCTCAACCGCGTCACGACCTATCCGCAGACGCTGCGCTGGTTCGAGGAATGGGTGCCCGACAAGGCGACACGGCAGACGATCCTGGTCGACACGCCTGCCAAGCTGTACGGGTTCTAGAGGAGCTGACCATGCATCGTCTCCGCACCACCGCCCTGGCGAGCGTCATCGCAATCGGCGTGCCAGCCGTGGTGTGCTCCCAGCAGGCCGCCGAGATGGAACCCAAAGCACGCTGCGCCCAGCTTCTCGCCTATTGGGACCAGCGCTCCGCCAGCAAGGGCGAAGGCGCCAGCGGCTCCGACATGGCGCGCAAATCGGCCGGCCTCGATTGCGACAATCGCCGCTACGCCGACGGCATCAAGCGGATGGAGGACCTGCTGCGGCAAAACCGCTATCCGGTGCCGCCGCCTCAGCCCTGATCGGCCCTCGCGATTCGGGTCATGATCAGGAGGGTGGACAGAGGCGCCTTGCCTGGCGAAAACAGCGAGAGTGATCGAACTCTAAACTTCAACTTGCCGTTGAACATCAACCAGCTACGCTGTCCTCCCTTCAGCTGTGGGGCGTGCGATGGGAAGAATTAAGTATCCAACAGCATTGAAATGGGTGGTTGGCGCAGCCGCCGCCTTCTATTTCCTTTTGATCATCGTTCCGTTCGGAATCTTTCTGAGCCTGGATGCTTTTGAAATATCCGGCGCTGACGGCAGGGCGGCGGTGAAAATCCGTCAGCGCGACTTCTGGGAAATCGTGTACTTCATCACGAATGCCTTCTTGGTCATCGTTGCCCTGATCGCGCTGATCTTCGCATTCAGGCAATCGATAGCGGCGCATAGCCAAAGCGACGCGGCCAACCGTCAGAACGAGATGGCGCTGCGCAATGCGCAGGCGCAAGTCTACTTGTCGATGGAGACGAAATTCACATCACAGGAGTTGGTCGAGTCGCGTAAAATGATGGTGACGCTTCGGAGTAGGCTCACCCCCTTAGCCACCGAGGACAAGCCGCTGGGGGCTCTCGTCAATGAGGAACTTCAAATTCTTCTGAAAGACGGCAGCAACCTGGAAGAATACGTGAAGTATATCCGACTGCTGACGTTCATCGAGAGCATTGGGCTCATGGCTCGTCGTGAGTACGTCTCCCTCGACGACATATATTATTTGCTAGAGTCCGTCCTGTTGGGATTCGACAGGATGTTCATGGACCACATACGGGCACGTCAAAAAGATGCGGCTGAGCGGGGCAACGCTAATCCCGGCCGCATCTATGAACACACTATTTGGTTGGTAGAAAAGATGAAAGACTACAAGCCCACCCACCCGCTATCGCCGTGAGCACACTGGCAGGGAAGCAGAACTCAGATGATTGGCCAACCGCGCGAGATCATGTGAAATACTCCTCAATCGTGTCTAACTTACTTAGGTATCATCACAAGAGCAAGCAATAGTCACTAAGCACTTGTTTTCACTAGATATCCACCTTCCCCCTTAAAAGTTCTGGCGCGTTTATATTTGCCCTTCTACTGCAAGAAAAAGCCGCAATCCGAAGCGACAATCGCTCTCGTCCGCCCATACCCACAGCAAGCTGCCAAGTCACTCCTGATCCGCTAAGGCGCGGGAAGCGCACGTTCGGAAGGCATGATCGTAGTGGCGCGCTCCCGCTAAGAAGCGCCGCCTTCGACGCCG
>CAWEIE010000036.1:0-17732 GCA_963809025.1 uncultured Alphaproteobacteria bacterium
ATGGGTGCGGAGCCGAAGTAGCCGCGACCCTCGCCGACCAATCGCTCAGTCGAGGCCGTAGAAGCCCATCGCGCCTCCTGCCATGACCTGTCGCCTTGTCTCCGGCGATACGCCTTCGAGGCGATCCAGCATCATCTTCGGCGCGCCGGGAAAGAAGCCGTCGGGGTGCGGGTAATCGGTCGCCCACAGGATCTTGTGCGGCCCGATATAGTCGGCCAGCACTTTGATGCTGCTCTCGACCGGCTCGAACGAGATCCAGCAATTGCGCTGAAAAAGTTCGCTTGGCCGCGTCTTCAACCCGCTGTCGTTGAAGCCCTGATCGTCGAAATGCCGGTCCATCCGATCCAGCCACGGGGCGATCCAGCCGCCGCCGGACTCGAGAAAGGCGATACGGATCTTCGGATGGCGTTCGCAGACGCCGCCCCAGATCACGCTCATGCAGGCCAGCATCATCTCCATGGTATGCGAAATGATGTGTCGTGCGCCGCGGCCTTCGAAACGGTCGACGCCAACGGTCGGCATGCCGCTGCTCGCCCCTTCGTGAAAGCCGATCGACATGTCGAGATCCTCCGCCGCAGCCCAGAACCGCTCGTAATGCGGATGATGAATCATCTTCTCGTTGTACGGATTTGGCCGAATGAAGCCGCCCCGCATGCCCAGCTCCTTGCGGGCGAACGTCATCTCCTTGATCGTCAGATCGACATCTTGCAACGGCAGCATCGCCACGCCGAACAGCCGGTCGGGATAGGGCTTGCAGTAGTCGGCAAGCCAACGGTTGTAGGCACGGCACGTCGCGGCGGCGAGCTTCGGATCGTGTATGGCCCCTGAGAACAGGCCGAGACTGGGATAGAGGAAGGCGGCATCGATACCGTCGGCATCCATGTCGGGGATTCGCTTGTGCGGATCGAAGCCGCCCGGCTTGCCGTCCTTGTAGGCCATTGTGTCGGCCTCGACGACGCCCTGGCGGGCGCCGACTGCGCCGATTCGGCCGATGCCGCGCTGGCCGTCGCCAACCGCCTGCTCCTCGATGACGAGGCGCTCTTTGCCGTTTTCGCCTTTCAATATGCGCGGCGCCCGGTCGCGAAAAGCGGGGTCGATGTAGTTATCCCAGAGGTCGAGTGGCTCGAGAATGTGGCCGTCGGCATCGATGACGTCATAGGCGCGTCCCATGGCTCAGCTCCTTTCGAGTTAGAAAGCGCAGGCTGGAGAACCGACCGAACGACCCCGAAACAGTACCCTTTGTCCTCGACCGCATCTGCACACACTTGGCTCAGCCACCTCGGGATCGCGGGTGCCGGCAGAGTGCCGCAGAATCGCATCATGTCCGCGCTTCGCGCCCAATCAATGAGGGGCGAGTACCGGAAGGCCTTCTTCCTTGCGGACGTCGTTGATGATCTGCAACACCCGCTCGCGGTACGGGCGGTACTGCACACCGAATTCCGAAACCAGCCGGGTATTGTCGATCAGATAGTTGCCCGAGAGTTCACGGCCGCCCGTCTCCTTGTCGAAGCTGATCTGCGCATCGGGCAGGTAGCCGCGCACGATGTCGGCAAGATCGCCCAGGCTGATCGCTTGGCCGCCGGAGTTGTAGACCCAGTGTTGCGGCTTGTCGGTCATGATCACGCGGGCAAAGATCTCGGCGATTTCGTCGACATGAATCGGGCAGCGCATCGCGTCTCTGTAAGGGAACTTCACCGGCTTGCCGCGCGCCGGGTTGGTGATGCAGAACACATGATCGACCGAGCCGACGATCTTGTCCGGCCCGGTGACGTTGGCTGGCCGGATCGCGGTGATCTCCATGCCATGCTTGTCGCGGTAGTCCTGCGCCTGCCACTCGTTGAAGATCTTGTGCATCGCGTATTGCACGTGGCCATGGCGAAAATCGTCCTCGGTCACCATGCGGTCGCCGTGGAATTTCTGCTCGCCGCTGACCGCCAGCGAACTGGCATAGGCAACCCGGTTGCAGCCGGCGAGGCGCGCCGCCTCGAACACGTTGTCCATGCCGAGGACGTTGAGCTTGAAGGCGACCCGCGGCCGGTGCTCGCTTCCAATCCAGTAGGCGAGGTTGATGGCCCGGTGGGGCTTCGCCTCGGTCATCGCCGCCATGACGTCATCGAACTGACTGACATCGCCCCGCACCACCTTCACCTGATTGCCGAGGTGGCCAAAATCGGCGGTCTGCGGGTTGATATCCATGCAGACAATCTCTTCGCCGCGTTGCGCCAGGAGCGGAACGAGCCGTCGCCCGATAAACCCGGTGCCACCGGCGATGAAGGTGGTCATGCCTGTCCCTCCCGTATGGCTCTTATAAGACAGCGCCGAAGATCAGTCCCGATGGGGTCCGACCGACGCCCTGATTTCTGATGGCCGGCGTGGCCTGCTTCTGGTCCACTTCGATTGTATTCCATGTTCGTCTGTTTTTCGAATCCAGCGCGCAGCCCTCGGTCCATCGGTCGGTCGACGACGATCAATCGCCGATGATCGCCGACAGTGCGGGAACGATCACCTTCGGGGCATCCGCATCGAATTCGGCCATGGCCACCTCTCCCGGCGGGCCTTCGATCGAAACCGCGTCGCTACCCGGTCTGCGCCCGGTCCTGCTGGATCTTCATGCGGCAGAGCGCGATCGCCTTCTGGGCGATGCCGGCCTGCTGCGAGGAGGGTTCGAGCTCGAGGAAGCGTTGCCATGCCGCCAGCGCCTCGTTGCAGCGGTCGAGCCTGGTCAGCAGGAGCGCCAGGTTGAAGTGCGCATCGGCGTAGTCGGGCTGGGCCTTCACGGCGCGGCGGTACTCGGCGACGGCGAGATCGCTCTGCTGCTCGTCCTCGGCTGCGAGTGCCAGGTTGTACCAGGCCTCGGCGAACGCCGGATCGCGCGCCACCGCGATCTGCCAGGCCACCTTGGCCTCGGCCGCTCGGCCCTCGGCCTGGAACACGTTGCCGAGGTTGAAGGGCAGCACGGGGTCGGCGGTGTCGGCGCGCATCGCCGTGGTGTAGAGGCTCTCAGCCGTGGCGTGATCGCCTGCAAGTTCGGCTTCTTCAGCCTCAAAAAGCAGGTCGTCGATGCTGCGCGGCTTCTGCGCCTGGCCCATCTCGGGGCGCCCAAAATCGAGCCGCATCGTCAGCTGCCCGGAGAACTCGGCGAGCTGGCCGGCGACGTCGCGTAAAAGTTCGCCGGACGGGCCTTCGGTCAGCCGCGCCTCGGCGAGGTTGGTGCCGCGCCGGCGCAGCGCGGTCGCGGCCTCGAGCACGTCACCGATCGCCACGCCGCGCTTCAGCAGGCGCGCCGCCTCGCGCGCCGCCACGAGGTCGCGATAGGCGAAGCGCTCGTCGACCGGCTCGAGCACGTCGAACAGCACCAGGCAGGAGACGAGGTTGGGCGAAAGCCCGCTCAGCCGCTCGAGCTCGCCGCGGCCCATGCTGCGGTCGACATCGGCCGGCGGCTCGAGCAGGCCGAGCGCGCGGCGCAGCACGTTCTCGCTGACCAGCGGCGCCGTCGCCGGGAGTCCGGGTGGAAGCTGCACACGGCCGTCGTCGAGCGCGCGGTTGCCGGCCGAATGGCCGAAGGCGATCAGGGTGACGTTGCGGCCCGGCCGGGTCGCGAGCTTGGCCTCGCGCAGGCGCACCAGCATGTCGAGGCGCCGGCGCGTCAAGCTCTGGAGGCGGCCGACGAGGAAGAGCGTCTCGCCTTTGAGAGGGCTGGCGAGAGGCAACGGCGCCTCCCGCTATCCGCGCGCTGCCTTGCGTGCCGCGGGCTTCTTGGCAACCGGCTTGCGCGCGGCTTCCTTGGCGGCCGGCGCTTCCTCAGCCTTCTTGCTGGGCGCGCGCGGCCGGCGCACCGCGCCGTCGCCGCCCGACGCCTCGAGGCTCTTCTTCAGGGCGTCCATGATGTTGACGACGTTGGCCGGCGCCGCGGGCTCTGGGACCGTGAAGGTCTGCCCGGCCTGCTTGGCCTTCAGCATGCCGACGACGGCTTCTTCGTAGCGGTCGGTGAACGTGTCGGGCTCGAAGTGGCCGGACATGCGGTTGATGATCTCCTGGGCGATGTCGAGCATCTCGGCCGGCAGCCTGGGATCGCTGATCTCGCCGAAAATCTCGCCGTCCTGGCGCACCTCGTAGGGATAGCGCAGCGTCGTGGCCAGCATGCCCTTGTCGCGCGGCTGCAGCATCAGCATGCGCTCGCGGCGGGCGAGCACGATGCGGCCGATGCCGGCCATCTTCTTCTTGGTCATGGCCTCGCGGATGACGGCGAACGCCTCCTCGGCGACCTTGTCGTCGGGCGCGAGATAGTAGGGGCTGTCGAGATAGATCTCGTCGATCTCGGCGGCCGGCACGAAGGTCTCGATCTCGATGGTGCGCGTGCTCTCGATCTTGAGCGCCTCGAGGTCGGCATCCTCGACCATGACGTACTGGCCCTTGGCGACCTGGTAGCCCTTGACGCGGTCGGCCGTGTCGACCGGCTCGCCGCTCACGCTGTCGACCATGTTCTGCTTCAGCCGGTTGCCGGTCTTGCGGTTCAGCGTGTTGAACGACACGCGCTCCGACGCCGAGCTCGCGCCATAGAGCGCGACGGCGCACGAGACGAGCGACAGCTTGAGGTAACCCTTCCACGAGGAACGCGCCATCGAAAGACTCCGGGATACAAGGGGGTCGGGATTTTACTTCAGCTACTGTGACAGGTCTAATTTTGAGACGATTGATACAATCTGTACGGCCAACGATGAGGCGACGTACTGGATGCGCCGTTCGAACAAAAGGACAACAAGACTGCGTGTTGCAGGAGGCATGATGGGTCCAGCCGGCGGCGTTTTTATTCGAGTTTCCATCTTGCAATTCTTAGCAGCTTGTCGAAATCGGCCTCCATTTAGGCAATGAACCGCAGCGATACGAGGGTATCCCCTGTACCAGGAGGGAGCGGCGTGCCGGCGTCCCAAGGACGGTTCCGGCGGACGAGCCAACGTTTGCATGGCTTTGAAGCGACATGTAGGCGGTAGTGGCCGCCTTGAGATCACCTTGCTGACTTTC
The DNA here is from genome assembly GCA_963809025.1 of uncultured Alphaproteobacteria bacterium. Classification (GTDB taxonomy): domain Bacteria; phylum Pseudomonadota; class Alphaproteobacteria; order Reyranellales; family Reyranellaceae; genus Reyranella. Next base: position 5,023 of record CAWEIE010000036.1, read on the forward strand.
GGAGGCTAGCCGTCGCAACTCGATGAGAAGCGAGCGGAGTGATCGATCGCGCAGCTCGGGATAGACACCTTTGCGCGGAACTCCGCCTGACATGTCGAGTGCATTGACCACTTCGGCAAACACGTAAGGTCTTACGTAGAAGGCTGATCCCTGCCGCAACCTGGACACCATGTGATCGACCACGGCTCGGGCACCCAGCAGGCGACTAGCAATCTCAGTGTCGAGCTTCTGGATGGCTTCGGTTTTGCGCGCTTCAGCTTGCCGGTAGTCGCTATACGAAGCGAAGGACCAAGCTGACGGGCGCGATTGGCGACTGTGGACACAGAGCCGAGATAGCCGAGGTGAGCTGTTCGGTGCCAACCGGCGGCTCCGTCAAAGCGCGGCGCGCGATGTCGGCCCGCGGCGCAGAGAGGTCGCGCACGCCGCGAGGCGTAGCCTCGGGAGCTTTTGTCGTCGACGCATCGACGCCTGAATAGCTGCGCTGCTCTGGCCGCCTCGCGCGCGAATTGCCGAGGTCGCCCTGCAGGACGCCCGCGCCGCTCGGCTCGGCAAGGGACGCGGCACGGTGGCTCGCCTCGCCGGCGTGCTCGAGCTGCCGGCCTGGTCTGGGCAGGGGGCAGCCGGCCCGCCCGGCCATCAAACGCTCCAGTGAGTCAGATTTTGACTCTGGAGGCGATGCCGGGGATCAGCCGAGCCGTCCTTGCGGTCAGCGCCTGGCGCGGCCACGCCAAGCTCCGCTCCGCCTGCCGGCTACTGCTGGTCTCAAAAGAGCGGCCCGCGCATAGGCGTTTGGGCGGTCTATGCGGGGCCTAACCTTCACTGCAGATTTGGGGTGTGCAGCGAGGCTAACCTAGCGTAACCCGCGCCCGGTCATCGAACGGTCGGACCAAAAGAGCTACCCACAATGGTCCCGCCCAGCCATCGCTACGCTGTCGCGGCTGCAATGGCACAGTGCGCCCATGCGCGACAACGCTGCCACAATAGAAGAGATACTTGGCGAAGCTGATGCACTCATCCGCCAACGCCAGAAGGACCGCGGCCTTGAGTTTCCGCACTTGGTTGTCGCCGTGACGCCTGATGGCCAGGCCGTGCTGCGCAGCAACGTCAGTCCGGACGGACTCCGATCGTTTGGTGAGGACCTGGAGAACGTCGCTGACGAGTTGGAGGCGCCGCCGCCGGGGCCGGGCGAGACGACTGAAGAGCGAGTTGGCCACGCTCGGGGAGAAGGTCGTCCATTGACTGAGGTGGTGGAGCAGGTACAGGCACTCGAAACGGCATGTCATCGTCTCTTGCGCAATCCAGGTGACGATTTGTCCCGCGCTCTCCTCCTGGAAGCGCTTGCAGCATACAAAGCGATACCCTTGGCCAGCCTTCCCGCGTCGGTTTATGGCTTGGTCGCGACCTCTCGCCATCAGGTTGACGCCCTATGCCTTCGCGTACTGGAGACCAACGCCCGCGCCGGACGATCAATCCAACATGAGCTGCGAGAGGTGTGCAAAACCCTCGGGACGCTGGCGCTGGCGCTGGATGGACGCGGGAGCCGAACTGCAAGTTAGAGCATGATGGGTCCAGCTGGAATCAGCTGGACCCATCATGCCTCCTGCAACACGCATTCCGCTCTAGCCGAAGCGACTCCTGCGCAGGTTACTCCCGAAGGGTTCGAGCGACGCAATCGGCGACCGGATATACCCGGCCCGGGCGCTTAGCTCAGCGGTAGAGCACACCCCGTACACGGGTGAGGTCGCACGTTCGATCCGTGCAGCGCCCACCATCGCCTTCTCGAAGAAGTTCGAGGAAGCCATCGGCGCTATCGCTGCCGGGTGAGGTGGCCGCGTCGCTGGGGGAACAGCGGTTTACATCTTTGCCACGGGCGGCGAAGTGGCGAGCGATGGAACGCCGGATGCAGTCGCGACGATGCTGTCAAAGGTTTACGAAGCAAGCGCTCGGCGCCTCATCCGCGAGGCGCGTGAGCTGCGGCCTGATCCACTTCGGCGGTCGAGTTGACCTACCTGCTGTTGGGGGAGGGGCACTCGACCTCCGCTTCAAGATCTTCAAGGAAGTCGGGCCAGCTCTGGGAATGCTCTCGTTCGACGAAGCCGCCCTGGTCGGTCGGGTGATATAGAACGCACCGCACGCCATTTCCATCGAAGCCAACAACCCTGTAAATCGCGCCCAGCCTGTCCCGATAGCATTTGCCAGCGAGGATGCTGCGCCGCTGCATCATGTCGTCATTTCCTCCCTGAGCGTTCCGACCTTTGCTTCGAGACGGCGAAATAGAAGGCCCATCCGGCAGGGAAGTCGGATGGGCCAAAACGCAAGACCGGGCGGGTTAGGCCAAAGGTCTTCATGCGTCTGCGGTCTCAACGTCGGTGGGAAGTGTCAGGTTGCCGACGGCGACAAGAATCTCAACGGTGCCCTTCAGCGTACTGTCGTGGCGCCGGCTGAAAAGTGGCTTCAAGGCGCGGCAGCTCGGGATGCCGGTTGTTGGCGGCGTAGCCATTTTCGAGCGCCCAGATGGCTGCCTGGGTTCGGTTGGCCACCCGTATCTTTCGCAGGACCGACTTCATATGGACCTTGACCGTCGCTTCCGCAATGTCGAGCGTCCGGGCGATCATCTTGTTGGAATGTCCCTTTACCACGCTTTTGAGGATCTGCTCCTCACGCTCCGACAGGCCGTGACGAACTCGAATGGAAAAGGAGCCGTCGAAGGCATCATTCCGCGCCTCCTCAGCCGTCACAACCGCCGCGATCGGCAGCCCAGCGGACGGCAACGCGATCACCGAACGGGACGCAGCGTTCTGGATCAGGATCTTGAAATCCCCATCGAGAATCTGCCGAAGAGCGCCGATGAGCACCTCAGGCGACGCGGATAGTGGAACGCATCCGTCGATCTCCGACACCGACAGCTTCTGGAAATCGGTCGACGATGCGCGCTCGAAGAGAAGAACGATCTTGGTGTCCGGCCACAGCTTGCGAATGCAGCTCGCGGCAGGAGTAGCTTCCTCGGCCGGCAGTGCTCCCAGGATAACGAGCTTGGGCACGTCTGCGACAAGCGACGCACTGTCGATGTCGGCCGTTGAGGCGACACCGCCGACTACACGATAAGAATGACTCGCCATCAGTGAACCCAGCGCCTCGCATACAAGCGAGCACGGTTCAATGATCAGCGTGGCTACACGCTCTGCCATTTGTTGCCCCCAATCCCACAGTCCCACACACCACTGCACCGTACTGGAACGTCGGGCTCGGCGAATTAACACAGGTTAAGTTGGCGGCATGCCAATGTCGGATTCTTTGCCTGCGCCGCTCACCCTTCAGGGGAGCTACCCAAATGCGCAGGCGAAGAACTGCTCTCGAAAACGTACTCTTTTGGGAATGCCTGCGAGGTTTTGTTGGTGAGCCCATTCCACCAATAGAGGAGACGCAGCGTCAGGGACCAAGGCCGGATCGGAGCCCACACAGCCCCACGATCCGGCTTTGGTTCCGTTTGAAGGCCGGCCGGTGGTGCAGCCACCATCTCCCGTCGGCGCCTCGTCTACCAGGCACCGTGTAACCCGGATTTTGGCATGCAGGATAAGGCCCGCACACGCTGTGAGCGCATCATCGTCATCTGCCGAGCGCCCAACGAGGGTGCTGGGCGCCGCGGCCTTCGCGCACACAACGGCGCAGCGGCTAGGGACTATCGGGCCAAGAGCCGGGCCACTGTTCTGCCATGACCCTGCCGTCGCGCCTCGTGACCGCGCTCCTCGCAGCAGGACTTCTGCTGGCATGTCCGGCGGCGGCGGATGAGGTGCGGCTACCCGCGCTGGCGCTGGACCCTACGGGTCCGGTCATCGTTCTCTGGCGCCCCAGTGCAGCGGCCTCCGGTGAGCTACAACTGGACTGGACCCAAGGTGACGGCCACCTAGTCGAACGCCATCGCATCACGCTGGCGGAGCCGCAGGCGGAGATTGCGATCCGCATCGACCTGCGACGCGCGCGTGCGCCTGTGAACCTGATCACGGCGCGCTTCAGGCCCGCGGGTTCCGACGCGGAAACGCAGGCCGAGGCTGGGTTTTTCGTCCGTCCCGCGCCGGGATGGACGCAGTACCAGGTCATCCTGTGGCAGGATGCGCCGGCGTCCGCCATGCCCGCGCTGCACGGGCTCGGGATCACCGGAACCAAGCTGTTTCGCCCCCTCTCGCAGGACGGCCGGGACGGCGCGGAACAGCGGATGGCGGCCGGGCTGCGCTGGTACACCGAAAACTTGGCCACCGACTTCTACGCCCCCTATCACCGCTGGATGCCGGGGCGCTCGGTGACCTGGCTGTTCGATCAGACCAAGGCCCGGCACCGGCGGAATCCGGATGACCTGACCGTTTTCCATCGCCAACCCAGTCTCTCCGATCCGGCCTGGCTCGCAACCATCGAGGCCAGGCTGACGGAGATCGCACGCGCGCAGGCCCCTTATCGTCCCCTTTTTCACAACTTGGCTGACGAGAGCGGTATCGCCGATCTCGCCGCGGCCTGGGACTTCGATCTCTCGCCCTCCTCGCTGGAAGGCATGCGGGCATGGCTGAAGGAACGCCACGGCAGCCTGGCCGCCCTGAACCGGGCCTGGGAAACCGCCTTCCCGACCTGGGAAGCTGTCACGCCTGCCCTGACCCGTGACGCGCTCAGAAGCGAGGCGGCCGTGCCTTCCTGGATGGAGTTCAAGGCATGGATGGATGTCGCATTTGCCCGGGCCGTCCGCGCCGGCACGAACGCCATCCACCGCGGCGATCCGGAGGCCCTTGCCGCCCTCGAGGGGGCGCAGGCGCCGGGCTGGGGCGGCTATGACTATGGACAGCTCGCGCCTGCCGTTGACGCCATGGAGATCTATGACATGGGGAACGCCATCGAGATCGCGCGCTCATTGAATCCGAATTTGCGGGTGCTGGTAACCTGCTTCGGCGCCGACGCGGCGGAGCAGCATCATCTTTGGCGTGTATGGCTGCTGGGCGCGCAGGGGACCATCATCTGGGATGAGGACGGCAGCGTTGCCGGGCCGGACGGTCAGCCGGGCCCGCGTGGCGCCCTATTCGCCCCGATCTGGCGCGAGCAGACCGGCGCCTTGGGCGCGCAGTTGCTGGAGGCCCAACCTGCGCCGGGACAGGTTGCGATTCTTTACTCGCAGGCCAGCTTCCGGATGACTTGGCTGCTGGACCGGCGCCCGGGCGGTGACGCCTGGGTGGAGCGCGACGCGGAAGCGGAGGGCGCGGACAATCCCTGGCGCGCGGCGACGCGCCGGGCGGCACGGGCCTTGGCAGGGCTCGGCGCGCAGCCGCGCTGGATCACGCCGGAAACGCTCTCGGCGGGCGAGCTGGCTCGGGATGGCACGCGGGTTCTCGTGCTCCCGCACAGCATCGCCTTGTCCAACGAGGAGGTCGCCGCGGTGCGCGGCTTCGCCGAGGCGGGCGGCCTCATCTTGGCCGATGTGCCGCCCGGCGAGCGGGATGCGCTCGGCCGCCCGCGCAATGCAGCGCCGTTTGCGGACCTGGTTGCCACCCGGCGCCTGCGCTTGCCCGCGAGCCTGCAGGCGGAGAAGGCGCCACCGGGCGAAATGGCAGCTCTGCTGGCCGAGGCCGGAGTGCATCCGCCCCTGGCGCTGCTGGACGCGACCGGCCGACCGGCGGCGGACGTGGACATACGCCTGTTCCGCAGCGGCGGCATGATGATCGCTGGCATCCAGCGTCAGGATGGGGCGGAGGGCGAGCGGCCGGTGGAACTGCGCCTGCCGGGACGGCTGTGGGTGCGATCCCTGCGCGCCGGCGCGCCGGCGGTGCTCACCGACAGGCTTGTCCTGCAACTTGGCCCGATCGAGCCCGTGCTGCTGGCATTGTCGGCCGAGCCGCTTGCGGCGCCGACCTTGTCCGGTCCCGCGCAAGCCGCCCTGGGTGATCTGGTCACCTTCCGGCTTGGGCTGGATGGGCCCGCGTCAGCCGCGGCTCATGTCGTGCGGCTGGAGGTCGTCGGCCCGACGGGGCAGGTCGTGCCGGTGGCGTCGGGCACGGTGCGAGTGCCGCCGGGAGGCAGCCTTTGGCATCTGCCCCTTGCTCCTGGCGACGCGCCTGGCCATTGGCAGGTGCGCGTGACGGATGTTGTAAGCGGTCAGGCCGCAGTCGCGACCCTTGAGGTGCGCTGATGCAGGATCCCGACAGATCGCGCCCGCGGCGGCGAGGGCCTGCTCGAGCAGCGCTGCATGGTTATCGCCAAAACCACCATCGGCGGCGCTTGTTGGCTTGCTCGATCTCCCTCAATTCATGCTTGAGGCGCGTCACCAAATCTTCGGTGGTTTGCACCCGGCGCCGTTCATCGAGGATCTCAGCCTTGCCTTGGACGACGCGTTCCTGGGCGGCCTGGCACTCCCGGCGAACGTGATCTATCTGCTGCTGCAGGGTGCGGCGGTCGGCAACCTCACGGTCCACCGCGGCCTCAAGTGCCTCGGCCTTGCCCTTCAATGCCGCACTCTCGGCTTGGGCGTTCGCGACTTGCTCCCGCAGCGTGTCGTTGGAATCTCGGGCCGCCTTCAGCTCTCCTGACAAGGTCTCGATGATCGCCTGCAGCGGGGCAACGGCGGCCGCGACGGCTTCGGCGGCCGCTCGACCATCGGCCTCGGCATTAGCGGGTTGGCGCTGCGCGCGTACCTTTCGCGGACCAGCGGCGAGCAGCTCGGTCGGTACGCAGACTTCCGCTTCAAGGGTGTCATTTCGGATGCGCCTGGGCCACTTCGCGCGTCTGGCCCTCGATGCGGCAGCGCTGGCACTACGCAGGCCCAGTCGCTCTGCGACCTGCTGATACGTCAACCACGTTGTCGGGAATGGCGACACGACTTCCGACATGACAGCACAATGCCCGCAGCCAAGGTCAACGGCAAGCGCTGAGGCTCTACCTCTCCGTTGAACCATGAACCGTCCATGGTTCGCCCCATCGATCGGCAAAGGCGACCTGCGAGACCGGGCGACGAGATAGCGGACCATATTTTCCGACCGGGTAGCCCATGGGCATCAGGGCTTCACGCGGCGGCATGTCCCGCGCATCGGCCATGTGTTCCCAAAGATAGGCTCCGCCATCCATCAGCCGCTTGAACTGCTCGTCAGTCATGTGATCGGGGCGGCCGCGGCCGGCGTAGATCTCGGCCACTTCATCGGAGCCTTCCTGTAGACCGCTCCGAGTCGTTGGCGTTGCGCCTGGTCGCGCACGACGATGAAGATCCAGTTCTGCGCGTTGCCTCCGGACGGAGCTCGTATCGCGGCGTCAAAGAGTCCTATTTCGGTCATCTCAAGCATCCTTTGGAGACTGGTCCAAGTATCCGAGTGCCAGTTTGGCTATCCTCCAAGATCTGCTCGGCGTCCCAAACGCGATCAGCACGGTCCACGTGCAGCCATTCTTCCGATTTGCGACAAGATCCTTCTCGCAGTCGCGGCTTTAAGCGGGCAGGGGGCCGTCGCACCTTTGCGTCATGAACAACATGAACCCCAACAGCATGCCTCCCCGGAGAAGGGCGATCCTGTGTGCCGGCCTCGGCGTCGGCGCGGGACTGGTCGCCACGCCCGGCGCTGCGGTAGCTGACGCTGCGGCGCCGACCCTCAGCCTCGACGCCGCGTCCACAGACTTCGGACGCCTCGTCACGCGCAAGCCGCGGGCGGTCGACCGCCCGGGCGCGGCCTCGGACATCGCCGGGTTGCTGCGCGAGGCGACGGCGAGCGGCGTGAAGGTCGCGGCGCGCGGCCAAGGCCATTCGATCTACGGCCGTCCCCTCGTCGAGGACGGACTGATCGTCGACATGAGCGCGTTGCGCGCCATCGGCGAGGTCGCAGCCGATCGCGTCGTGGTCAAGGCAGGGGCGACCTGGCGCGACCTCCTCGACGCGACGCTGAAGCACGGGCTCGCGCCGCCCGTGCTCACCAACTACCTCGGCCTGTCGGTCGGCGGCACGCTGGCGGTCGGCGGCATCGGCGGCTCATCGTCGCGCTACGGCATGCAGACCGATCAGGTCCTCGAGCTCGAGGTCGTCACGGCCGACGGCCGGCCGCTCCGCTGCTCTCCCGCCGAGAACCGCGATCTGTTCGATGCCGTGCGCGCCGGGCTCGGCCAGTGCGGCATCGTCACCGGCGCCACCCTGCGGCTGGTGCGGGCGCCGAGCCGTGTCCGCCGCTTCCAGCTTTTCTATCGCGACCTCGCGACACTCGTCGCCGATCAGCGCCGCATGCTGGACGACGGCCGCTTCGCCCAGCTCCAGGGTGCGGCCCTGCCCAATCCGTCCGGCGGCGGCTGGCGCTACCAGCTCGACGGCGCGGTGTTTTATGACGGCAGCCTCGCGGTCGGCGACAGGCGCGTGCTCGATGGCCTGGCCGACGAGCGAAGTGCCGCCGTCGTGATCGATGCGACGTATCGTGACGATGCGCTCGCTTTCGACAAGCTGCGCGGGTTGCTGACCTCGAACGGCCAGTGGCTCCATCCGCAGCCCTGGCTGCTCACATTCGTGCGCGGCAGCAACGCCGAAGCCGTGGCGCGCGAGATCCTGGGTGGACTGACGCCGGCGGATGTCGGCCCGTTCGGACGCGTCACCTTCTATCCGATGTCGCGTGAGGCCGTTCGCACGCCGCTGCTGCGCCTGCCCGACGAGCCCGTGATCTTCGTGCTCAACATCATCCGCATCCCCGGTTCGAACGATCGTGCCGCCGCCGAGCGCATGGTCACGCACAACCGCGTGCTCTACGAACGCCTCCGCGACCAAGGGGGCGTGCTGTACCCGGTGAGCGCGCTGCCGATGTCGGCCGACGACTGGCAACGTCACTTCGGCGTGGCGTGGCCGGGCTTCCAGGACGCAAGGCGGCGCTACGATCCCGCCGGCATCCTGACGCCAGGCTACCTCTCGCCGCGGCCGTAATCGGCGAGCCCACGCGAAGCCCGCCGCGCCGAACGCCAGATCGGCACGACGCCTTGGCGAAATGGTTGCCGTGCAACATTCACGACTGCATAGTTCCCGGCAGGCAGCTACCGACTGCTACGGGAGATGCGGGAGATGGTTGGCGAGGAGTCGCCTCGCTTTGTCGGACGCTCGATGCTGCGGCGGGAGGATCATCGACTGCTGACGGGACGCGGGCAGTTTGTCGCCGATCTGACCGTTCCGAGCATGCTGCACGCCGTCTTTGTCAGAAGTCAGTGGGCGCACGGCCGCATCCGCTCGATCGATGTCGACCGGGCGGCGGCGATGCCGGGTGTCCTGCGGGTGCTCACGGGTGCGGAGCTCCAGCGCATCGCGCCGCCTGTTGCCGGCGGTCAGTTGTCGCTGCCGAGCAAGTGGCGAACTGCCGTGCCGCACACCATCCACAATCCGCAACAGCCGATGCTGGCCGTGGGCAAGGTCCGACATGTGGGCGAAGCGCTTGCGGTGGTCGTGGCCGAGACCCGCTATCAGGCCCTGGATGCCGCCGAGCTGGTGGCTGTCGACATCGAACCCCTGGCGGCGGTCGTGGATTCGGAGGCCGCGCTGGCGCCGGGAACGGAGATCATCCATGAAGAGTACTCGACCAACCTGATCGGCGAGTTTGCCGTCGAAAAAGGTCGGGTAGCGGCGGCTCTCTCCGCCGCTCCCCATCGGCTTCGGCGTCGCTTTTATACCCACCGCTATGCCGGCATTCCCATCGAGTGCCGTGGCGTGATTGGTGCTCATGACCAGAGAACCGATTCGGTGACGATCTGGTCGGCGACACAGGTGGTGCACTCCGTTCGCCGGGCGGCTGCGGCCTTCCTGCAGTTGCCCGAAGCGCGGGTCCGCTGCGTGGCGTTGGACGTGGGCGGAGGTTTCGGCACCAAGGGGCACATCTACCCGGAAGACCTGATGATCCCCTTCCTGGCCCGTCTCGTCGGGCGCCCCGTGCGCTGGATCGAAGAGAGGCAAGAGCACCTGTTGTGCTCCTGCCATTCGCGCGACCAGCTGCACGAGGTCGAAGTCGGCTTCGACTCCGAGGGCCATGTCGTCGCCTTTCGGGATGCGTTCCTCGTCGATTGTGGGGCGTGGAATCCGGTGGGCGTCGCGATCGCCTACAACACCGCCGTCCATTTGCCGGGTCCCTACAAGATTGCGAACTTCGCCGCGACGGCGAGAATCGTGGCAACCAACAAGGTGCCCAACGCGCCCTATCGTGGCGCTGGCCGGCCGGAGGCCGCCTTCGCCATGGAGCGAAGCCTGGATCTGATCGCGCATGCGCTTGGCCTCGAACCCACCGAGGTCAGGCGACGCAACATGATCCATCCGAAAGAGATGCCTTTCGCCATGGGCCTGCCTTATCGCGACGGCGAGCCGATCGTGTATGACAGCGGTGACTTCCCCGGCGGCATGGACAAGGCACTGCAGGCGATCGGTGGCCTGGCTGCGTTTCGGCATCGCCAGCGCGAGGCACGACGGCTGGGCCGCTATCTCGGTCTTGGCGTTGCAAGCTATGTCGAGGGCACCGGCGTCGGGCCATTCGAGAGCGCACTGGTGCGGATCGAGTTCGAACGGGTCGATATACGTGAGCTCGGGCGCTTGCTCCCAGGGGCAGGGCATGGAAACGATCTTCGCCCAGGTGGTGGCCGACACCTGGTCGGTCGAGCCGCGGGACGTCGTCATCTCGTTGGGCGACACCTCCCTGATCGCCATCGGTTTCGGAACGATCGCCAGCCGGAGCACCGTGAACCTGTCGGCCGCCATCTACCATGCCAGCGAGCGGCTGCGCGCCAAGGTGTTTGCCATCGCCGGCAACATGATGGAGTGCGCACCGGCCGACCTCGAGCTGCGTCATGGCAAGGTCGGCGTCGTCGGCGTCCCGGGAATGGAGGTGACGCTCGCCGCCGTGGCGCAGGCTGCCCGTCCCGGCTGGGATCATCGTCGCCCGCAGGGCGTCGATGCCGGCCTCGAGGAGACCTTCTACTGGGAACCGCCGACGGTTACCTGGGCCAACGCGACCCATCTCGCCCTGGTCGACGTGGACATCACCTCGGGGCGGATCGAGATCGACCGATACGTCGTGGCGCACGACTGCGGCGTGGTCATCAATCCGATGCTGGTCGACGGCCAGGTCGTGGGCGGGACGGTGCAGGGAATTGGCGGAACCCTGCTCGAGGAATTCGTCTACGACCGGCAGGGGCAACTGCTGACGGGATCGCTGATGGACTATGCCTTGCCGCGGGCAAGCGACTGTCCGAGCGTGGAATTGGTACACCAGGAGTCGCCCTCTCCCCTGAATCCCTTCGGCGTGAAGGGAGTGGGCGAGGGCGGTGCGATTGCGCCTCCTGCCGCGATCGCGAACGCCGTGTGCGATGCGCTTGCGACGTTCAAGGTCGAGGTCAACGCCACGCCCATAAAACCCGAACACATCGTCAGAGCGATGGCGGCGGCGGAGAAGAAGCCATGATCACCACGGTTGTCGGCGGGGCGATGCTTCCTCACGCTCCTCAGTTCTTCACGATGCCGCCGACTGAAGACCGCGCCAATGTCGAGCGGGTGCGTACCACGGCGGCGGAGATCGGCAGGAAGCTGCGCGAGCTGAAGCCGGATCTCTGGATCATCTTCTCCAATGACCACGCCGAGCAGTTCTTTCACTCTGTCGCGCCGCCGTTCACCATTCACGTCGGCGGAAGCTCGCATGGGCACTTCGCGGGCCATGACTTTCGTTGGGAAATTCCAGGGCCGATTGGCCTCGACATTGTCCGTCAGCTCTACAAGCAGGGCTTCGATCCTGCTTTCACGAGCACAGCGAAGTTCGACTACGCCATGGGGATTCCCCTTACCCATATCGGGCACACCGATCCGGTCCTGCCGATCTACATCAACGCCTATCTCGCGCCGCAGCCGACCATGGCGCGCTGCTATGCCTTCGGCGAGGCGATTGCGCGGTCGGTGACCGGGCTCGGCCTCCGGACGGTGGTGCTGGCCAGCGGAGGGATGTCGCATTTTCCCGGGACCGATCGCTACTCCAATCCGGAGCTTGACTGGGATCAGGCTGCGCTTTCCCGCATCGCGGCGGGCAATCTGAAGTCCTTGATCGGCTACGACGAGGAAGAGCTGGACGACAAAGGCAACATCGAGCTTCGCTGCTGGGCGTGCGCCGCCGGCGCGTTGGGTGAGCGCAAGCCCGACATCGTTGCGATGGATCCAAGCTGGCACCACAACTACGCCTCGGTCGCCTGGTTCGGGGGAGGTGGTGCAGAGCGCGATCTGCACTATCCGTCGATCAAGCCCGAGCTCGTCGGTTTGACGAGCGCACTGCACGGCCTGGCCCATGATGCGTCCGCGCGGGCCCGGTTTCTTGCCGACGCCAATGGCTTCGCGGCCGGCTTTTCCTTGACCCCGGAACAAAGCAGGGCGCTGGTGGTGCTGGATGTGTCGACCATCGTGGCAATGGGTACTCATCCCCTGGTCGCCTTCCTTGCCAACATGCAGGTCCAGCGCGACAGAGCCGAACGCGGATGAGCGTGAGATGCTGGTAGTGGCGACGCGCTGGGACGCAGCGTCAATGCTGCCGGCGCCGGAGGCGTCCCCCAGCGTTCGCGCCTGAGCGCTGCCGGAACGCCGGAACCCCCGCGAACCTCCCGGCGGACCGCTCGAGAACTCTGTAGGTCCCCGACCGGCACCCGGAGTTTTGGCCTCCGGTGTTTCGTTCCACGGCTGCGTAAGCGTTGCCGGGGGCGTTCAGCACGGCGAA
>CAWEIE010000037.1:0-10112 GCA_963809025.1 uncultured Alphaproteobacteria bacterium
CCCGCTCCGCCGCGACAATGGTGGCCGCCAACAGCGGTGCCCGCGCCGCTGCCACGCCGTGGCGCGCGAGCACTTGCTCGACCAACGACTGCAGCTCCGCGATGGCGATCTTCATGGCGCGCAGTGTATCGGCAAAATGCCAAGAACGCCGAAAAGCTGGGGTTATGCTCTTCCGGTCCGGAAGACTCGAATACAGTCAGTCCCTGCGCTGCCATCGCGGCAACGGCCCGCCGGTCACCAGATACACGCCGCTGGAGATGGTTGCGATAGTCGCCCATTCGGCTTGTGTCGGCATCTCGTCGAGCAGGGCGATGCCGAACAGTGCCGTCAGCACGGGGCAGATCGTTGCGAACGCCGCACCGCTGGACGCTCCCAGGATCTCGACCGCCCGGCCGTACAGGATGAGCGACACCACCGCCGTGAGCACGCCCTGCACCAGGGCCTGAAGCGCGACGTCGCCGAGGGGCGCGCCGAGCAGGCGATCGCCCTGCAGCAAGGCGTGGATCGGCAGATAGATCACGAGCGACGCGACCGCGGCGATGGCGGCGGCATGCATGCCGCTGATCGCAGCCTTGCGCAGGCAGACCGTATAGACCGCCCACAGCAGGGGCCGCGCCCAGGAACATCGCGTCGCCTGCCGTCTGCCTCGTGCCCATCGTCAGGCCGACAGCCAGCAACAATCCGACGACGCCGGCCAGGATCAGCACCAGCCCGACCCGGCGCGGCGGCGAGAAGGCCTCGCCCAGCACCGGCACGGCGATCAGGGCAACCAGCAGCGGCATCGCGCCCGGGAAGAGCGCGCCGGCATGGGCCGCTGGGGCAAAGGTCAGCCCGCACGGGCAGATTTTTCCGACGGGCCGGTCATGATTTTCGGCTGCGAGGGCGACAAAGGCGCGGTCACAGTTTGGTCACCGAACACTATTCCTCTGAGCCCCACACCGTGCGTGCAACCTCCGGTAACGTGCTGACCCAGACGCGCTCAAGCGTAGCTTTAGGGGGTGGGATGTCGTCTCCGATTTCCGGCACTGTCATCTTTCAGGACGACTTTTCGGTCCCCGGCCAGCTCGGCAACAGTTGGGATTACAACCACTGGAGCCAGGACAACAATCCGTCCTATCTCGGCCAGACCCAGATGCGGCCACGTCTGCCGGACGCCGAAAACGGCATGGCGCGCATCAAGCTGGACACCTTCAACCCGCCGCCGGGCGGCCCCGATTCGTACTTTGGCTCGGAAGCGATCACCTACCAGGCGTGGGACGTCAGCACCGGGGGCCTGGGCTTCGAAGCCAAATTCAAGTTCGAGGGTTCCCAGGGCGGCATGATCGCCGGCTTCTTCACCTACGAACAGTTCCCGTCGGGCGCCGTGCGCGAGCCCCATGACGAGATCGACTTCGAGATCATCACCACCCAGATGCAGAAGATCTCGACCAACGTCTTCATGCATCAGAAAACCGGCACGCCGCACTCCTACGCCGTGGATGGCGGACTGGGGATCGACCACGTCTATCGCTTCGAATGGCTGCCCTCGGTGGTGCGGTGGTTCGTCGACGGCACGCTGATCCGCGAAGAAATGGCGAATGTGCCGACCAAGCCGCAGCAGCTTCACCTGAATCTTTGGGGCGCGCCGCAGGTCGGCGGCCCCAATGGCGGGCCGTGGCTTTCCAACCCTGGCGACCCGGGCGGGCCGCCAATCACCGACCCGACGCTGCTGATCGCCCCCAACTCGGCACAGAACAAGAGCTACTTTTTCGACGTCGATTACGTGAAGGTCGAGCGGCTGGCGACCCACCTCGGTGACGGCGGGCACAACAGGCTGCTCGGCACCGCGGCCAGCGAAGCCCTCGACGGCCTCGCCGGCGACGACACGCTCTCCGGCGGCGACGGCAACGACGTGGTCGCGGGCGGCGAAGGCAACGATACGATGGCCGGCGGCGCGGGCGACGACTCGCTCTACGGTGGCACGGGCGCCAACCTCGTCAGCGGCGGCGCCGGCGTCGACCGGATCCACACTGGCCAGGGCGCGGATACCGTGCGCGACACCCTGGCCGACCTCAACGGCGACACGATCGTCGCCTTCGGCGCCAACGATACGGTGGACATCCAGGGCATGCTCGCCGGACGGGGCGGCCTCGGCGTCACTGCGGGTGACGGCGGTATTGGTGGTACGGCCAGCATCATGCTCACCCTCGGCGGCTCGAGCTTCGAGATTGAAGGCGATTACTCGGGCGGCGATTTCATGATGGTGGCGCGCGGCTCGGGCCCCGATGCCCACACCATGCTGACCTTCCAGAACTTCCTGCCGACCCTGTCGGAAGGCGCGCGGGTCGATCCGGGCGTGGTCAACGGCATCGCCAACGAGCCGTTCCTGACCGGCGACGGCACGATAGGCTTCACGGCGGAGCTGAAGTCGGCCGCGTCGGCCTACGCCAACGCGCTCGGCGCCTACAGGATCGCCGCGGACGGCACGATCAGCCACGTCCAGATACTGTTCAGCAACACGTTGAACGTGGCGTCCGGCGCACGCACCGTGGACCTCGGCACGCCGGCGGAGGGCGAGCGCGTCGCCTTCTTCCTGATCCAGGACGGCTTCAACAAGTTCGGCACGCTGCCGGACAATCTGTCGTTCGTTACGCCCGGCACGGGGGCGCCGTCCGACACCGACACCGGCATTCCGCCGGTCCTGCAGAGCGCGACCCTGGGCGCACTCTCCGGCGCCACCATCTTCCACTCGCTCTCGACGCTCAATCCGGCGGACGCCATGCAGGTCCTGTCCGGCGTCGCACCCGGCGGCCGTGAGCTGCTGATCGGCTTCGAGGACCTGCCCAGTGCGACGGGCGACAACGACTTCCAGGATATCGTGATCGGCGTCCGGCCGCTCTCGGATGGCAACGCAATCCTGTAAGAGGCGCCCTTACAGTTCCTTCTCGGCGAGCTCGCGGAATTCGTCAGGCACGGACCGGTAAGGACCGAACGCCACCGAGCCGTAGCCGATGGCCGCCCAGCCGAAACGGTCGCGGATGCGGTCAACGGCGCGGTCGGCCGCATGGCGCGCCAGGCCACGGCGCGTTCCGGCGCGGCGCTCCTCATGTCTGGCGCCGAGGGAGAATTCCAATTGCAGTCTGGGATGCTTCTCCAGATGCGACACCGAGATCGCCACCAGCGAGATGTGCTTTTCCTTGGGATGATCGGCCAGCGCCACACGTACCAGCTCCTCGGCGATTTCCGTCAGGCTCGCGGTCGCCGCGATCGGCGCGTCGAGGGTCAGCGAGCGCGTGACGGCGCGCAGGTCGGCGAAGCGCACGCGCACCGTCACGGTGCGGCCGGCCAGCGACTTGGCGCGCAGCCGCGTGCCGATGCGGTCGGCGAGATGAGCGAGCGCCGGCCGGTAGACGCGCGCGACGGCAGGCTTGCGGCCCAGCGCCGACTGCGCGCCGGCCGACTGCGCGCGATGGTGCGTGCGGATCTCGCGCGGGTCGCGGTTCCACGCCAGCGCCAGAAGCTTCTCACCGGCCGCCGGACCGAGCAGGCGATCGAGCGCGTGCGGCGAGGTGTTGGCCAGCTCGCCGATGGTCGTGACGCCGCGCTCGGCCAGGCGCGCGCGCGTGACCGGTCCGACGCCCCACATCAGGTCGACGGGCAGGCCGTGCAGGAACGTCAGTTCCTTCTCGGGATCGACCACGACCAGCCCGTCGGGTTTGGCGACCTGCGAGGCGATCTTGGCCAGGTGCTTGGTGCGCGCCACGCCGACCGAGATCGGCAGCCCCAGCTCGCTCTTCACGCGCTCCCGGATCTTCCGGGCGATCTCGGCCGGCGAGCCGAAGAGATGCGTGCAGCCCACCACGTCGGCAAAGGCCTCGTCGATCGAGATGCGCTCGACCAGGGGCGTGAAGTCATCGAGCACCTTCATCGCTGCGTCGCCCAGCCGCGAGTACTCCTTGAAGTGGCCGCCGACGAAGATGAGCTGCGGGCAGAGCTCGCGGGCCCTGCGGCCCGGCATGCCGCCCTTCACGCCGAACGCCTTGGCCTCGTACGACGCCGCCAGGACGACCCCGCCGCCGACCGCGATCGGCTTGCCGCGCAGCGACGGATCGAGGAGCTGCTCGACCGAGGCGTAGAAGGCATCGAGATCGGCGTGGAGGATGGTGGCGGGCATGACCGATGTTCATGATATGTTCTTTTTCTTCCACAGCCAAGGGATGAGGGTCCCGGGCAGGCATTGCTGGCGAGGGATCCTCAAGGGGGACCATGACGACAATGGCGTCCAGGATCGGCCTGTTGGGGCTGATGGCCATCGCGTTCGCCGGCGGCCCGTTCCTGTCGAGGCCGTCGGGCGCGTCGTTCTGCCTGCAATCCGCTCGAAGCAGTTGCAAGGCGGCGACTGCTGAACCCGGAGGCAGCGGCCCCCGCGCCCAGGGCACTTGCCAGTTAACTCTACTGTAGTTATAATATGGGAACCACAGTTTTAGAGTGCCTGCTCATGTCGCCTCGCCGCACTGCCCGTCACGACGATGGGACCGCCGACCCGCGTGTCGCCCTGGCGCGGGCCGATCCGCTGTCGCCCTTCTACGATCCCCGCTACGCGCGCCCATTGTCGTCGACGCCGCCGGACGGCTGGGGCGAGATCGACACGGCCCTGCTCGAGGAGACGCGCGCGGCCGTGCCGGCCTTTCCCGTCGACCTGCTGCCGGCCTTCTGGCGCGACTGGGTTTTGGACACCGCCAACGCGACCGGTGCGCCCGCCGCCTACGTCGCGCAATCATTGTTCGCTGCCGTCGCCGGCCTCTGCGGCGCGGGCGTCGTCGTGCGGCTGGGGTCGCGCTGGGACGAGCCGCTGGTGCTGTGGCAGGCGCTGGTCGGTCCGCCGTCGAGCGGCAAGTCGCCGGCGATGGCGCCGATGCGCGAGCTGCTGGCCGGGCTCGATGCCGAAGGGGACGACGATGCGAAGGGCGCGCTTGTCACCGAGGCTTCGCTCAGCGCGGTCGCCGACGCCGTCACGGCCAACCCGCGCGGCGTCGTGCTGTGGCGCGACGATCCGCTGACGTGGCTGCACACCGGCGCTGCGCGCGCGCCGTGGCTGCCGGCCTGGTCGGCGCAGACGGTGTCGTTCGGGCAAGGCAAGGGCCAGCGCCGCATCGACCGCTTCGCTATAAGCCTGCTGCTCGCCTGTCAGCCGCACCATCTGGTCGACCTTCTAGCGGAGGACGGAGAGTTCGCGTCGCGCTTGCTGTTCGCCTGGCCCGATCCGCCGCCTCACTGCGCGCTCGCCGACTGCAGGCCGGCGCGCGACGACGAAGCGCTGGCAGCACTACGGCGCATCGCGGCCGTCGCGCGCGCGCCCGACGATCCGCTGGTCCTTGGCCTCGACGAGCGCGCGCTCCGCTCCTTCGATGGGTTTCTGTCGGCGTTGCGCGCCGAGATTTCACAGGCCGAGGATCTCGAGATGGCCTGGCTGGGCAAGGGACGCGGCACCGTGGCCCGGCTGGCGGGCGTCCTGGAACTGTTGGCGTGGTCGGCGCTGGGCTCGTCCGTTCCGCCGGGTCCGATGGGCCGCGCATCGGCCGAGCGCGCCGTGCGCCTGTGGTCCGACTACTTCCGTGCCCACGCCCGCGCGCTGTTCGATCACAGCGTGCCCGGCGAGCGCGAGCGGCTGGTCCGCCGCGTCGCCCGCTGGCTGCGCAGCCGCGGTCTTGCCGAGGTGTCGCGCGAGCAGGTCCGCACTGAAGCGCTCGGCCGGCGCGTCGATGCCGCCGAGGCCGATCAGGTGCTGTATCGCCTGCAGGACGCCGGGGTGCTGCAGCGGGCCCTCTACACCGCGCCGCTGCGCGGCCGACCCCCCAATCGCTGGTGGGTCAATCCGCGGCTCAACACTACGCTCTCTGCCGGAAATACCGGGAATGCCGGAAAGTCGTGAAAGTGACAGCAGCGCTGTCATGCTCTTCTTCTTCCGGACCGCGCGCATCCTGCGCGCTCAAGCTCATGAGCGCGCAGGATGCGCGCGGTCCGGAAGACCATGAGTTACGCGACCTTTTCCTTAACTCCCGGCGCCACCGTGAGCTTGGCCGTGGTCTTGGCCTTGACCTCGTCGACCGTGACGCCGTCGGCGATCTCGATCAGCGTCACGCCGCCGTCGCCGGTCTTGTCGATGGCGAACACGCCCAGTTCCGAGATCACCATGTCCACCACGCGCTTGCCGGTGAGCGGCAGGGTGCATTCCTTGAGGAGCTTCGACGCGCCGTCCTTGGAGACGTGCTCCATGGTGACGATGACCTTGCGCACGCCGGCCACGAGATCCATGGCGCCGCCCATGCCCTTCACCATCTTGCCCGGGATCATCCAGTTGGCGAGGTCGCCGTTCTCGGCCACTTCCATGGCGCCCAGGATCGACAGGTCGATGTGGCCGCCGCGGATCATGCCGAAGCTGTCGGCCGAGGAGAAATACGACGTGCCCTTGAGCTCGGTCACGGTCTGCTTGCCGGCATTGATGATGTCGGGATCGACCTCGTTGTCGAGCGGGAAGGGGCCGACGCCCATCATGCCGTTCTCGCTCTGCAGCGTGATGTCGACGTCCTCCGGCACGTAGTTGGAGACCAGCGTCGGGATGCCGATGCCGAGATTGACGTAGAAGCCGTCCTTCAGTTCCTTGGCGGCGCGCGCCGCCATCTGTTCGCGGGTCCAGGCCATCGTGCCCTCCTAAAGCTCTTGCCGGGTCATGCTCTTCCGGACCGCCGGCTTCCAGCCGGCCTCATGATCATGAGCCGGCTGGAAGCCGGCGGTCCGGAAGAGCATGAACATCTTCTATGCCTTGCGAATGGTGCGTTGCTCGATCTTCTTGTCGTAGGGCGCGCCGCAGATGATGCGCTTCACGAAGATGCCGGGCGTGTGGACGTGGTCGGGATCGATGGCGCCCACCGGCACCAGCTCCTCGACCTCGGCGACGCAGAGCTTGGCCGCCGTCGCCATCATCGGATTGAAGTTTCGCGCGGCCTTGCGATAGACGAGGTTGCCTGCGGCATCGCCCTTCCACGCCTTGACGAGTGCCAGGTCGCCGAACAGGCCGCGCTCCATGACGTACTCGTGGCCGTCGAACACCTTGATCTCCTTGCCCTTGGCGACCTCGGTGCCGACACCGGTCTTGGTGTAGAAGGCGGGAATGCCGGCGCCGCCGGCGCGGCAGCGCTCGGCCAGGGTGCCCTGCGGGTTGAACTCGATCTCGAGCTTGCCTTCCAGGTACAGCTTGGCGAAGGTCTTGTTCTCGCCGACGTAGGAACTGACCATCTTCTTGACCTGCCCGGTCTCGAGCAGCAGCCCGAGCCCGTGGCCGTCGATGCCGGCGTTGTTGCTGACGCAGGTGAGCCCCTTCACGCCCGAATCGCGCACCGCGTGAATCAGCTTGTCGGGAATGCCGACCAGGCCGAAACCGCCGCACATCACCATCATGCCGTCGTGCAGCACGCCCTCGAGCGCCGACTTGGCATCCTTGTAGACCTTGTTCGCCATCACCCCATCCTTCTCCCGCCCCACGCTCGGCGTGGGGAGGTGTCGTCGTCATACGGCGACGGAGGGGTCATGGGCAACAAAATCGCTTCCACGCATCATGACGATACGGAGACCTTGACCGCGATTTGGGCGGGCATATATATGCATCTATATGATCACGATCGCCAATTCCCGTGCGGAGAAGGCGGCCCGCAAGCTCGCCAAGCACTTGAACACCACAATCTCCGAGGCGGTCGCCGTCGCCTGCGAGCGCCTTCTCCATGAGCAGGACGAGGCCGTGCGTGGCAAGCGCCGGCGCGCACAGCTCGACCGTGTGCTGGCCGAGATTCGCAAGCGTCATCCACTCAAGGGAACCCCGGAAGAACGCGCGCGCCTGGCCGATCACAGCGATCTCTACGGGCCGGACGGCTTGCCGCGATGAGCGACATCGCCGTCGATACGTCTGCGATCGTCGAAAAACTCATCGAAGGGCCGCACGCGGATGCCGTTGGCGACACGTTGGCCACGGCCGGCAGGGTCTTCGTTACTTCGGCCGCCCGCGTGGAGACGGCGTTGGTCATGATGGGCCGATTTGGTTGGGACAGGGCCACTTTCGATCGCGCCTGGCAGGCCCTGGGACTGGAAGAAGTTGCCGTCGACTCATCGCTTGCTGCGTTGGCGATCGACGCTTTCGAAGCATGGGGCAAAGGCAGAGCGAGTGCCGCCCTGAACTTCGGCGATTGCTTCTCGCATGCGCTTGCAATAGCCCGCGGCGCGCCACTGTTGTTCATTGGCAACGACTTCAGCCAGACCGGACTACCGAAACCCTAGGTCGCCGTTCAGTCCGCCAGCAGCAGGAGCTGTTTGGTCAATTCCCCATCGGCATCGCGCAATTCATGCGTGATGGTGAAATGGTCGGCGCCGGCCACCGGGATCAGCGCCCCCGGCAGATGCTGGGCGGCCCGCTTCTCGTGCAGCGCGCGGCTGTCGGCGACCAGCGGCGGCAATTCGGCCGTGCCATAGGTAATGGCAAGCGGCTTTTTGATCATCGGCAGGCGGAGCGGCGAGAGCGTCGCGAGCTCGCTGTCGGTGAACTGCATCTTGTCATTGAGGTAGGTGTCGCGGATCGGGCCGAGCTCGAACACGCCCGACACCGCGAGGCCGGCGCTGACGCGGGCGTGGCCGAGGCACTGCGCCGTGAGATGCCCGCCGGCCGACCAGCCCGACAGCACGACCTTGCCGGCGATGCCGTGTGCCGACCCCTTGGCTGCCAGCCAATCGAGCGCCGCGTTGATCTCGGCCACGATCTCGGTGAGCGAGGCATCGGGCGCCAGCGTGTAGCCGGGCAGCGCCGCCGACCAGCCATGGGCATGGACACCGGCGATCAGGCTCGCGAACTGGTCGCGGCTGTTCCTCTGCCAGTAGCCGCCATGGATGAAGACCAGGCAGGGCGCGTTGGCGTTCTTGGAAGGGAAGAGATCCCAGACGTTGCGCTCCTTCGGGCCGTAGCGCAGGTCGAGATGCTCGGGATGGGCTTTGCGGAAGGCGTCGGAGGCCGCGATTCGCGCTGCGTTCAGCTCGGCGCTGTTCTTGACGGCATCGGAGTTGTTGTAGGCCGCGTCACGCTCGGCCTTGGTCATCATTCCCCAGTTCATCTCGCCCTCTCCACAATCACGATTGCGATACCCGCGATCACCAGCATCGTGCCCAGCACCAGCGGCCAAGTCACGGGCTCGCCGACCAGGACGACCGACGAGGCGATGGCGAGCAATGGCGTGCCCAGCATGCCGAGCGACGCCGTGACCGGCGGCAGCGCCCGGGCGACCGAGACCGCGGCCCATGTTCCCGTCGGCCCGGCGATCACGCCGAGATACGCCAGCGCCACCCAGAGCTCGGCCTGGCTGAAATCGAGATGCCCGGCGGGCTCCAGGGCGAGCGCCAGGAGCCACAGCAGGATCGTCGCCACCGACATCTGCCAGGGCAGCACCTCGAGCGGCGAGAGGCGCCAGCGATGACGCCGCGCATGCAGGACCGCCACAGCCCAGCTGAGACCTGCCAGCAGGAGCCAGGCATGGCCCTCGACGATGCGACGGTCGGTCCAGTCGAAGCGCCAGGGATCGACCAGCACGACGATGCCCAGCAGGCCGAGCAGGGCGCCGGCGATGCCGCGCCCGCCGACCCGTTCGCCGACCAGCAGCGACAGCGGCACCATCCACAGCATGGTCGTGTAGGCCAGCACGCCCGAGCGGCCGGGTGGCACGCTCTGCACGCCGAGATTGGACAGCGCGAAGAAGAAGCTGAGCTGGAAGGCGCCGACCGACAGCACGATCGGCCAGTCGGCGCGCGCCGGCCAGTGCAGCCGCCGCAGCGCCGCCAGCAGGACGAAGGCGCTGATCGCCGACAGGCTGGCGCGGCCCGCGGCGAGCCACACCGGCGTGGCGGCCGAGAGGCCGATCTTGATGACCGGCCAGGTCAGGCCGAACAGCACGACCGCGAGCCCGAGCTGGAGGTAGGCCACTCTCATTGCCGGGAGCGCGCCACTCCAGTGGCGCTCATGTGCTGTTGCGGCAGAAGACGCGCCACTGGAGTGGCGCGCTCCCGGCAAAAACGCATGAGGTCATGCGCGCTTTGCCGTC
>CAWEIE010000038.1:0-31175 GCA_963809025.1 uncultured Alphaproteobacteria bacterium
GGGCGCTTTGATTGGTCGGCGGAGGGCGGATTCGGTTCGAAAAGGGCCGGCGGGTTCCCGCTTCTCAGGCAGAGGGCAGCGGATCGACGCCGTAAGCGTTCTGTCCTTCGGTGCCGCGCAGGCAACCCATCTCGACAAAGGCCCACATCGCGATGGCGGTCCCGGCCAGCGCCAGCGTCAGGCCAAAGCTCGACATGCCGATGCCCGCGCCAACGCCTATGAGCACGGTGGGCAGCAGCCAGAACAGCAAAATCCACCACGCGCTCTTGTTGCGGTCGTGAAGGCGCTTGGCGCTGAGCGCAAGGTTGATCCAGATGGCGCCGATGCTGCCTGCGCCGAGAGCGACATAGGACGGCGTGTCGCCAAAGGTGCCGAAAGGCAGCAACTCAATGATCACGATGACCACCAGCCAGAAAGCGAAAATGGCCGCGATCCCGATCCAGTATTTGGCGCGGTTGATGCGTCCGCCGAACCTGAAGAGCAGGTTTTGCAGGTCCATGAACCGCTCCGTTTGTTACCGGCCAGCCAGCATGACGTCGGAGTAGCTCAGAGACAAGCGCGCGTCAGCTCCGCGGCGGCAGCGGATCGGGGCCGTAGGCGTTTGGCCCATGACGAGAGGGATGGTCCCGATCCAGAAGCGGGCTCGATTGATCCGCCCCTTGAAGTCATCTCGTTCTCCCAACTGCGGCGTGAGGACCGCGACGGTCTGGCGTCGGCTCTGTATTCAAGCCCGCGGCGGCAGCGGATCGTCGCCGAAGCGGTTCGGACCCTTGGTCCCGAGAAGGATGCCGAGTTCGACAATGCCCCAAAGCGCAATCGGCAGGCTCGCGAACATCATGATCGAGCCAGTCGAGAAATATCCGGCCCGGAGGACGGTGTTGGGGTCGCCAACGAAGTCGATGCCGAAGCCGCCAAAGAACAGGTAGAAGGGGAGCAGCCACCAGACGAGAAGCCACCACCCGCGCT
This sequence comes from uncultured Alphaproteobacteria bacterium, assembly GCA_963809025.1. Lineage (GTDB taxonomy): Bacteria > Pseudomonadota > Alphaproteobacteria > Reyranellales > Reyranellaceae > Reyranella. The sequence goes on from CAWEIE010000038.1 coordinate 967, forward strand.
TGTTGCGGTCATGCAGCCGCTTGCTGCCTACGGCCAGTATCGGCCACAGGCCTGCGAGCCAGATCAGTTGCGCCGCAAAGACGGCGATCAGGATGCTGTCCGGGATCTCCTCGGACTCCTTGCCGACTATGAAATCGACTATCAAGATGGGGGCGAAGGCGATGAAATGCACCGCGACGATTACGGGCACGATCGACAGCCAATAAGTGCCGCGGCCGATCCGGCCTTTGAAGCTGAAAAGGATCGTCTGGACGTCCATCGTCGTTCTCGCCGTCTATGGTGTTTTCGAGCGAAGTGGATACCGGTTCGCATGAAGATCAAGGGCGGGAATGCTCTAGTCTGTCTCAGTAAGACTAGCAGGCTGTTGAAGAAGTCCCGAGCGGGATGGAATAGAGCATGATTCTCTCGATGATGTCTGACGGCAAATTCCTTACCGTGGAGATGTTGCGAAATTGGCGTGCGATGCATGCCAGCCTCAGGCCAACAGGTCGTCGGAGGATTAGATGCACTCGTTGACCCACTTGTTCCTCGGCGTGGCGGCGTCGGCCATGATTTTCACAAGCGCGATCGCCGCCGACCTCAATCCAGCGGCCGTCGCCTTCACGCTCCCGGACAAGATAGAATGGAAGCAAGGATCCGGCCGTGCCCAACAGGCAATCCTGGCCGGCGATCCGTCGAAGCCCGGCCTCTACGTCGTGATGGTCAAATGGCTGCCTGGCGGGATGAGCCGTCCGCATTTCCATCCCAATGACCGCTTCATCACGGTGCTCAAAGGGACGTGGTGGGTGGGCACGGGCGCCAAGTTCGATCCCAACAACACAGTCCCGATGCCGGCCGGCACGTTCGTCACACATTTCGGCAAGCAGGTGCACTACGATGGCGCCAAGGATGAAGAGACCGTATTGCTGATCACCGGCGAAGGACCTGCCACGTCGACACCGGCGGAAGAGAAATAGCCCGGCCCCGAACGGAGAACGGAAATGCCAGTCTTCAATATCGGCTTTGTCATCTTCCCCGGTTTGACGCAGCTCGATTTTACGGGGCCGCTGCAGGTGCTCTCACGCGTTCCTCAATCGGCAACGCACATCGCCGCGAAATCGCAAGCGCCCGTGCCAAGCGATTGCGGGGTCGGCCTCGTGCCGACGCACACCTTTGCCAACTGTCCGCCCCTCGACTTGATCTGCGTGCCCGGGGGAAACCTGGGTGTGGTCGACGCGTTCTGCGACCGCGACACCATAGAGTTCGTCCGCCGCCAGGCGCGCACCGCGAAGTACGTCACCTCGGTTTGCACCGGCGCGATCATCCTGGGTGTCGCCGGACTGCTCAAGGGACGGCGGGCAACGACGCATTGGGCTTTCGTCGATCTGCTGCCTCTCGTCGGGGCCACGCACGAGAAGGCCAGGGTCGTCCAGGACGGCAACGTGATCACTGCGGCGGGTGTCAGCTCGGGCATCGATTTCGCGTTCACTGTTGCCGCCGAAATCGCCGGCGAGACAGCCGCCCGGAAAATACAGCTCGGCATCGAATACGACCCGGCGCCGCCGTTCGATTCCGGCAATCCCGACAAGGCATCAGCTGCCATAAAGTCGGCGGTGATTGCCCAGGGCTACGATAAGTCCCTGGTAGCGTATCGCGCAGGCATCGACAGGGCCACCCGGCTTTGATCGAATTGGCGTGCAGATCATGATCCGGGGGATGGTGGCGCGTATCGTGTCGGGTCATACTGCAAAGAAGACAAATCGAGGGTCTCCGTGCCGCGTGGGCGCCTTCTCATAGCGCAATGACTGGAGATGATGCCGTGATAGTCAAACAGATCTGGACCGCCAACGCCTACCGCAACTTCAACTACCTCATCGCCTGCGGCGAAACCGGCGAGGCCCTGGCCATCGATCCCCTGGATCATGAAAAGTGCCTGAAGGCCGCCAAGGACGAAGGATGGGAGATCACCCAGATCTTGAACACGCACGAACATCTCGATCATACGGGCGGCAACCAGGCTGTGGCCGGGAAAACCGGAGCGACGATTCTCGCGCACAAGAATGCCAAGGACAAGATCGCCGGCATGGCCCGAGGCTTGGCTGCGGGCGATGTCGTCAAGGTGGGCAAGACGGTCGAGCTCGAGGTGCTGGACACGCCGGGCCATACGATGTGTCACGTGTGCCTGCGGTCGCACACCGACCAGCCGGCACTCTTCTGCGGCGATACGCTGTTCAATGCCGGCGCCGGGAACTGCCACAACGGCGGCCATCCGGACGAGCTGTACAAGACGTTCGACCAGCAGCTCGCCAAGCTGCCGCAATCGACCTTGATCTATCCGGGCCACGATTACGTGGAAAACAATCTGCGGTTCACGTTGAATCGCGAGCCTGACAACGAGAGCGCCCGCAAGATGCTCGACAAGCTCGCAGGTCAGGATCCCAACAACGCGTACGTATCGACACTCGAGGTCGAGGGCGAGATCAACACGTTCTTTCGCCTGACCAGTCCGACGGTCATCGCGAAATTGCGCGAGTCCTTTCCCGATTTGCCCGAGAAGCCCGACCAACGCACGGTGTTCGTGAAACTCCGCGAACTGCGCAACTCGTGGTGACCTGTGGTGTCACTCGTCCTGATCGTCCGGCGCGGGATATCCTGGCCTTTGCCCGCGGATGACCTGACGTCGCTTCTTCTTCGTGGGACGCTCCCACACCACACCGGGAAAGCCTTTTAAGGGAACGAGCGGCTCGCCGAGATAGGTCCAGTCCTGCAGCTCGGCGATGGCGATATGATAGCGCGGCTCCCGCCCGGTGCGGCCGCTGAGGAGCGCGCGCGGTACGTTGACCATCTGCGGCGCGTGCGGCCGCTCGTAGATCAGCGGCGTTCCGCATCGGGAGCAGAAGCTCCTTGTCCTCCCGGTCGCCTTCTCTTGAAAGCGCGTGATCTTCGCTTTGCCCTTGGTCACCCGGAAGCGGCTGCGCCAGCTGCCGACGTAGGTCGCATAGGCCGCGCCATGCGCCCGCCGGCTTGCGCCGGAATGATCATGCCACGCCCATCGTGCGGGAATACCGATCTCGATCTGCACGGCGCCGCAAAGACATTGGCCTGCTGCGCATGCTGTGTTCTCTGCTCTCGTCGCCTTGGCCACGCTTGACCTCATCGGGTGGAGATTTTGCCCCAGATTCTTTAGCCGGCTGACCGCGGCAACCTGGAGCCGCGTGCGGAGTTGATCCTTCGGCTGAAATTCGCCCGGGGGCAATCCAATGATCAAAAAGTTTGCAGCTGTCCTTCTGACGGCAGTGCTGGCAGCGTTCACCGCGTCGGGGCAGACCGAAGGCGGCGCGCCGGGGCAGCCGTCGGTCACCGTGCTCGACACCCAGGAAGTCCAGGGCATCCTCGGACGCGAGATCCGCAGCACGGCCGACGAGAACATGGGACGCATCGTCGACGTCCTGGTCGATGGGAAGGGCACGGCGCGCGCTGCCATCATCGACTTCGGCGGCTTCCTGGGCGTCGGCAGCCGCAAGATTGCCGTGGCCTGGACGGCACTGCACTTCGTGCCCGCCGCCGAGAAGCGCTACGGCATCGTCCTCGAACTGACGCGCGACCAGGTGAAGCCCGCGCCGGAGTACAAGGAAGGAAAGCCGGTCCTCGTCCTCGTCGCGTCGGGCAAGCTCGAGCCTCTGCCGTAGCGGACCCCGGTGTCGGAGCCCCCCCTTCCTTCGCTGCCGCATCCCTCGCGGAAGAGCCAGAAGAGAACTCGACTGGTTCATCTTCCTTGTCGCCGACGTGCAGACCGGCTTCGGGCCGTTCGTCGCCGTCTACCTGACCTCGCAGAAATGGACACAGATCGAGATCGGCCTGGTGCTGACGGTGGCGGGCCTGGTCTCGCTGCTGGGCCAGATCCCGGGCGGCGCACTGGTCGATGCCGTGCGCTCCGAGCGCGTGGTCGCGGCAGTGGCGGTGACCCTGATCGCCACGAGCGCGCTGGTCTACGCGACCTTGCCGATCTTCCCCGCCGTGCTGGTCGCAGCGACCCTGCATGCCGCCGCAAGCTGCGTCCTGGGTCCGGCTATCGCTGCGATCAGCCTGGGGCTCGTCGGCCATGCCGCGATCGGCGAGCGCTTCGGCCGCAATGCGCGCTTCGCCTCGATCGGTGCGGCGCTGTCGGCGGCGGTGATGGGCGGCTTCGGCTACTTCTTCACGCCCCAGGCGGTGTTCTTCGTGACCGCGGCGTTGCTCGTCCCGACACTGCTCGTGCTGCGCGGCGTCGCCGCGGCGGAAATCGACCCCGAACGCGCTCACGGCAACCTGCCGGAGCAGAGCACCGGCAAGCCGCCGATCGATCTGCGCAGCCTGCTCAGCAAGCGCGCCCTGCTGGTGTTCGGCTGCTGCATCCTGCTGTTCCATTTCGCCAATGCCGCCATGCTGCCGCTCATGGGCAGCGTGCTCACCATGCGCTCAGGCCAGTGGGCCACCGTGTTGATCGCCGCCTGCATGGTCGGCCCGCAGATCGTGGTGGCCTTGTTCTCGCCCTGGGTCGGCCGGCAGGCCCAGCGCATCGGGCGCAGGCCCCTGCTGATCGCGGGCTTCACCGCCCTGCCGATCCGCGGCCTGCTGCTGGCCACGGTGACCGACCCCTACCTGCTGGTCGCCGTGCAGCTGCTCGATGGCCTGACCGCCGCGGTGATGAGCGTGATGGTGCCGCTCACCATCGCCGATCTGACGCGCGGCTCGGGTCGTTTCAACCTCACCCAGGGCGTGGTCGGCACCATGATGGGCCTGGGCGCCGCCATCAGCCCGACCTTCGCCGGCTACATGAGCGATACGTTCGGCAGCCCAGCGGCGTTCATAGGCCTGGCGGTCGTTGCGATGTTCGCCCTGGCCACCGTGTGGTTCCTGATGCCCGAGACGCGGCCAGCCGCCAGCGACCTTCGTGCGCCTCCTTCAGAGGCTGGATGTCGATCTTCTTCATCGTCATCACCGCCTTCATGACGCGGTCGGCGCGTTTGCATTTCCTCAGGGCTTGAGAGCGAACGAGACCTTGCCGCTCGCCATGTCGAACGGCAGCGAGCTGTGCTCATGGACGATCCGCCACTTGTCGCCGACCAGGCGCAGCCCCTGCGTGGCGCGCCACCACATGTCGACCTGCTGGCCGGTCCGCAGCCGACCCGCGACATGATGCAGGCCGCGGCAGAAGGCCACGCCATGGCCCGGCACGACCACGAGATCGCGGATCTCGTATGTCATCGGCCCGTCATAGCCGTCGAACCATTGCTGAGCGCGACGCCGGAGGTCAGCCGCTCCCTTGTATTGCAGGGGCTCGAGCAGGTCGTAGGCCACGACGTCAGGCGCGTGATGGGACACCAGGCGCGCGGCGTCCTTGGCATGCACCGCCTCGATGCGGTCCTGCATGAGGGCGTGGATTTCGGCCTCGACGGCCGCGGGTGTTGCCATGGTCATTGCGTGGCAACGCCCGCGCCGCGACGCTGTTCCCGGGGTGTCAAAGCTGTGTCCGGCCGCGACGGCCGTTGTCCTGCCCGGGTTCGGGATGAGACATCGATACCATGCAAGCCAGTTCCTCGATCGATGCGGCGACGCCAACGCATACATCCAGCGCCGGCCCCGCCTATCGTCGACGCACGATCGCCACGAACTTCTTCGCAATGACGGCCGTCAGCGGCATCGTCCTGCTGATCGGCATCTTCGCCACCGCCTACAGCCGCCGCGTGCTCGGTCCTGCCGCGATCGGCCAGGTGAACTGGAACGCCGCCCTGCTGGCCTTCCTCACCCTCCTGGCGAGCCCGGGCCTCGCGCTCGTGGGGCAACGCGACATCGCCGCCAACCCCAAGCAGACCGCATCGATCACCTCCCTGGTGCTCGGCCTGCAGATGGTGTTCGGTGTGGTGGCCTACGCCGTCGTCGTGGCGATCGCCCTCCTCGATCCGCGCGGCGGGCAGGCCAGCACCCTGCTGCTGATCCAAGGCGTCATCATCCTGATCAATGCCGGCAGCGCCATCTGGGTCCTGCAGGCCCACCAGCGCATGGCCGGGCCCGCCATCGCCTCGCTGGTCATCAACCTGCTGCAGATCCCCGCGCTTCTTTTGCTGATCCGGGACCCCGGCGACATCTACCTGTTCGCCGCCTACACGCTGCCCTTCTCGCTCGCCCTGGTCGGCTACTATTTCTGGTACCTGCAGCGCCACGGGATCCTGAGCTTCGCCGACGTGCGCCCGCACCTGGCCGGCGGGGCCACGCTCCTGTCCGAGGCCTGGCCGCTCGCGCTGTCGTTGCTGGCGGTGCTGGTGGTCTACAACGGCGGCGCCATCCTGCTCGGCTTCACCCACAGCGACATCGAGGTCGGCCTCTACACCACGGCCTACAAGCTGATGTTCATCTCGACCGTGGTGAGCGGCGCCATGATGAGCGCCTACTTCCCGGTTCTCTCGCAGGTCGCCGGCGACACCATGCAGGCCAGGCGCGTGGCGCACGACTTCGCCACCCTGATGGTCTGGATGGGCCTGCCGATCGCCACTCTCGGCTGGGCCTGCGGCCGGCATGTCAACGATTTGCTGTTCGGCGCCCAGTTCGCCGCCGCAGGCCCCTACTTCGAATGGCTGTGCCTGGTCGTGGCGCTCACCTTCACCAACATCGGCCTGGGCACGCCGCTGCTGGCCTGGGGTCATCAGAAGCTGCATCTCAAGATCATCGCCACGTCGGCGCTCGCCAGCCTGGTGCTGAACGCCTTGTTGGTCCCGCGCTACGCCGGCTGGGGTGCGGTGGCGGCCCTGCTGATGGCCGAGACGATGAGTCTGGCGATGCTGGCGATCGCCCGCCGCCGCCTGGAACTGGGGCGCATCGCCTTGTTGCCGCTGCTCGCTCCGCCGCTTCTTTGCTCGCTCGCGGTCGCCCTCGCCATTGCCTTGCTGCCGGCCTCGGCCCACCAATTCTGGTGGCTGGAGGTCGCGATCGGCGCGGCGCTGCTGGGTGGCTGCCTGCTGCTCTTCGAGCGGCGCATCGCCAAGGCGGCATGGGCCCTGGCAAAACGAGCGCGCTAGACCCGCCCACTCCATGCTTTGTCGATGGTCAGCTGCCTGCCATTGTATGGGCCAAAGCCCATCGTGGAGCATTCAATGGCAGGCAAGATCTATGTCGGCATCGGCGGCTGGACCTTCGAGCCGTGGCGCGGCGTCTTCTATCCCGACGACCTGACGCAGAAGCGCGAGCTCGAATACGCCAGCCGCAAGCTGAGCTCGATCGAGATCAACGGCACCTACTATTCGAGCTTCAAGCCGGCGAGCTGGGCCAAGTGGCGCGACGAGACGCCGGATGGCTTCGTCTTCTCGGTCAAGGCCTCGCGCTTCTGCACCAACCGCCGTGTGCTGGCCGAGGCGGGCGAATCGATCCAGCGCTTCTTCGCCCAGGGCATCGTCGAGCTCAAGGACCGCCTGGGGCCGGTGAACTGGCAGTTCATGGGCACCAAGAAGTTCGACCCGGAAGACTTCGAGGCCTTCCTGAAGCTCCTGCCCAAGGAGGTCGGCAAGCTGCCGGTGCGCCATGCGCTGGAAGTCCGCCACGACAGCTTCAAAGACAAGCGCTTCTACGATCTCGCACGCAAGTACGGCGCGGCCATCGTCTTCGCCCATGACGAGGACTTCCCCGAGATCGACGAGCCGACCGCCGACTTCACCTACGCCCGCCTGATGGGCGCGCAGGAGAAGGTCAAGACCGGCTACAAGCCCGCCGAGCTCGACCAGTGGGCCAAGCGCGCCAAGGCGTGGGCCAAGAAGGGCGACGCCTTCGTCTATTTCATCTCGGGCGCCAAGGTGCGCAATCCGGCAGCGGCCCAGGCGCTGATGGAGAAGGTGTAGTCGACGAATTCGCCACTCATATTCCTCTCCCCCTAGCGGGAGAGAGGAGCATGACTCGTCCCCTTCGAACGCATGGCTATTGACTCGCAGAGCGCCACGCCCATAAACTTAACTCCATGGTTAACTATCAAGCCGCCGTGCTCGACCGCACCTTCGCTGCCCTCGCCGACCCGACCCGGCGCGCTCTGCTGGCGCGGCTCGACGAGGAGGAAGGGCTCACCGTCAGCGAGCTGGCGCGGCCGTTCCCGGTCTCGCTGCCCGCCATCATGAAGCATCTCGACGTGCTGTCGGACGCCGGCCTGATCGAGCGCACCAAATCGGGCCGCACGGTGACCTGCCAGCTCAAGGCCGCGCCCATGGAGCAAGCGATGAATTGGCTCGCCCGCTACGAGCGTTACTGGACGGAGCAGCTCGACCGTCTCGCGGCATTCCTGGAGGAGGATTCATGGCAAGCAAGCCCAGCCTCGCCCTCAAGCGGCGCTTCAAAGCGTCGCCGGCGCAGCTCTTCGAGGCCTGGACGCAGCCGCAAAAAATGATCTGCTGGTGGGGCGTCACCGGTCATCCCAAGACGCCCGTCGCGGAGGCCGAGGTCAAGGTCGGCGGCCGGTTCCGTGTGCAGTTCCATACGCCCGACGGCGAGCACCACAGCGTGAGCGGCGTCTATCGCGAGATCGTGCCGGATCGAAAGCTCGTCTTCTCGTGGGCCTGGCAAAGCACGCCCGAGCGCGAATCGCAGGTCACGGTCGACCTGAGGCCTGATGGCGAGAGCACCATCCTCACCCTGACGCATGAGCAGTTCTTCAACGAGGCGGCGCGTGACGATCATCGCCGCGGCTGGACCCTGGCGCTCGACAATCTGGAGAAGGTGTTCCCATGAATGCTGACGGCTTCCGCTCGCCGACCGACATGAGCAGCGCCGGAGCCAAGGCCGCGCTGCTTGATGGCTTGCCAAGGGATGTCGGCGGCCTCGCCGAGGTCGTCCAGGGCCTCTTGATCCATGAGCATATCGCCTCGGCCTACGGCGTCACCCTGTCGGCCGAGCAGCACGCGCAGGCCCACATGCGCGGCGTCGAGAGAATGCTGGACTGCATCGCCCGCCAGGACAGCCGGCCTTTGCCGCAGTCACGGCCGCCCGGCGAGCGCGTGGTCGGCGTCTGCCGGCACTTCACGCTGCTGCATGTCGCCATGCTGCGCCGGCAGGGAATGGGCGCGCGGGCGCGCTGCGGTTTCGGCGCCTACTTCGAGAAGGGCAAGTTCATCGACCACTGGGTCACGGAATACTGGAACGAGGGCCAGCAGCGCTGGGTGCTGGTCGACGCCCAGCTCGACCAGCGCCAGCGCGAGCTGTTCGCCATCGCCTTCGACCCGCTCGACGTGCCGCGCGACCAGTTCCTGGCGGCGGGCGACGCCTGGCAGCTCTGCCGCAGCGGCAAGGCCGATCCTGGCGCGTTCGGCATCCTCGACATGCACGGCCTATGGTTCATCGCCAGCAACGTCATCCGCGACGTGGCTGCGTTGAACAACTACGAGATGCTGCCGTGGGACGTCTGGGGTGCGATGACGCAGAACGACGCCGAGCTCCACCTGCCCTTCATCGACCAGCTCGCTGCCTTCTCGTGCGCGCCCGACCGCCACTTCGGCGATCTGCGCGCTGCTTACAAGGACAAGCGCGTCGCCGTGCCCGGCACGGTGTTCAATGCCGTCCTCAACCGTCCCGACCCCGTCCACTGAAGGAGGCCATCATGCAGACGCACAAGACCGTGTCCCGCGACCAATGGCTGGAAGCGCGACGCGCGCTGCTTGCCAAGGAGAAGGCGCATCTGCGGGCGCATGACGAGCTCGCGCGCCAGCGGCGCGAGCTGCCCTGGGTCAAGGTCGACAAGAGCTACGTGTTCGACGGGCCCGATGGCAAGGAGACGCTGGCCGACCTGTTCGCCGGGCGCAGCCAGCTCATCGTCAAGCACTTCATGTTCGGGCCGGACTGGCAGGAAGGCTGTGTCGGCTGCTCGTTCGGCGCCGACCAGATGGAGGGCTCGCTGGTCCATCTCGTCAATCACGACGTGATGGTGGTCGCCGTCTCGCGCGCGCCGTATCCCAAGATCGCCGCCTTCCACAGGCGCATGGGCTGGCCGTTCAAATGGCTGTCGTCGGCCGGCTCGGACTTCAACTTCGACTACAACGTGTCGTTCACCGAGGAGCAGAAGGCCCAGGGCAAGGTCGTCTACAATTTCGAGGAACGGGACTGGGTGAGCGACGAGTTGCCGGGCTTCAGTGTCTTCACCAGGGATGAGACCGGCCAGATTTTCCATACATATTCGGTGTTTGCCCGCGGCACCGAGGATGTCGGCACGGTCTATGGCTTCCTCGATATCACGCCCAGGGGCCGCAACGAGCCGCCAGGCGGGAATCTCTCCCATTGGGTCCGCCATCACGACAAATATGAGGAAAAGGCCGGAAATTCCTGCTGCCACGGCTGAGCCGGACTGTTGTAGACTGCCGGCCAACGGAACGCAGGAGGGATTGGATGCCCGCACTTTCGTTGGACCACTGGAATATCTACTGCAAAGACCTCGACGCCACGGTGCGCTTCTATGAGCGCTACGTGGGCCTCACGAACGGCGACCGTCCGCCGTTCATGTTCCCCGGCGCGTGGATGTATGCCGGCGACAAGGCGATCCTTCACATCGTCTCGGAGACCGACCGCAAGGACCACGGCAGCGGCGCCATCGACCATGTCGCCATCAACTGCTCGGACATCCGCGGCACCATCGACCAGATCAAGAAGGACGGCCTGCCGTACGAGGTGCGCAAGGTGCCGGCGCGGCCCCTGCAGCAGGTCTTCGTGCACGATCCCGACGGCGTGATGATCGAGCTGAACTTCTGGCACGAGGCCGACGTGCCCGAGCTCAAGGAGACCGGCAAGGCGCCGGTCGCCCGCGACGCGCTGGCCAAGAAGGCCAAGACCAAGGGCAAGAAGCAGCTCGTCGGCGCGAAGTAGTCCTGGAGCGCGGACCTCCAGGTCCGCTCGTGTCTTTTCCGGAAGACGTGAGCGGATCTGGAGGTCCGCGCTCCGAAGACTCAATCCACCGTCGGCGTCTCGCTCAGCCGGCGGAAATAGTCCGCCGGCAGGAGGTCGCGGCCGGCCAGGAGATGGCCGAGATAGGCCCGGGTCGGACGCAGGTCCTCGCCCGTCAGCAGCGCGACGTAGGTGATCGCCTCGACCGGGGCGCTGGTGTCGCCGCGCATCACGGGCACGATCCGCCGCTCATAGTGACCCCCGGCCACGCCCTCGTAGCGGTCGAGCACTTCGAAACCCTTCGCCGGCAGCAGGTTCAACGTGCCATGCACCACCGCGCCCGGCGCCAGCACGATGTTGCCGGCCGCTGCTCCGATCGGCGCGCGCCCCCGCTTGTTGAAGGCGAGCCGCCAGCCATCGAGCCGACCCGCGATCCGCTCGCCCGCAGGCACGCCTTCCGGCTTCAGCCGCTCCTCGAACAGCCGCAGTGCGTTCATGTTCGAGCCGTAGGCGAAATACCAGGTCAGACCACCTTCCATACCCGCACTCCCTTGTCGTAACCGCGGATCGGCAGCGGCCCGAGATCCGTCGCACCGTCGGCGCCGGTGGTGGCTTGGTGCACCGAACTCGAGACCAGGAGCTGCGAGCCCGTTTCCTTGGTGAGCTGCTCCAGCCGCGCGGCAAGGTTCACGGTATCGCCGATCACGGTGTATTCCTTGCGCCGCGGCGAGCCGACGGTGCCGGTCACCGCCTCGCCGAGGTGGATGCCGATGCCGACGCGCAGCGTCGTCTGCGGCCGCGCCTTGTTCCAGCGATCGACCGCTTCCAGCATGCCGCGCGCGGCAGCCAGCGCGTTGACCGCCGCCTTGGGATCCTCCAGCGGCGCGCCGAACAAGGCGAGGAAGCCGTCGCCCAGGAACTTGTTGATGATGCCGTGGTTGCGGTCGACGACGTCGATCATCTCGGCGAAGAAGTCGTTCAGCAGAGCCACGGTTTCGCCGGCCGGCCGCACACGGGTCATCGCCGTGAAGCCCCTGATGTCGAGGAACAGCACGCAAACCTCGCGCATCTCGCTCGGCGGGTCGCTGCGCGAGGCCAGCAGCCGGTCGACCACCGCCGGCGAGACGTGCTGGCCGAACATGTTGGTGATGCGGTCGCGCGCGGCGGCGGCGGCTACAGATTTGTCGAACTGGCGACGCAGGCTGCCGGCCACGATGCCGGCGATCGCCCCGGCGGCCAGCAGCGCGACGCTTCGGCTGGCATGGTAGATCAGGGCATGCTCGGGCGCGTTGCTGTACGGGTCCAGCGGGATGAGCCAGAGGACCAGCAGCAGCTGCTGGGTGGCCGCGACGGCGCCGGTCCACAGCGACAGCCAGAAATCGAGTCGCAAGGTCGACAGCAGGATGAAGAGGAAATAGAGCATCGGCGGCCAGAAGCCGAACACCGTAATCGGCTCCATGTGCCGGCTCAGGACCAGGATGACGACACTCGGCAGAGTGGTCTCGGCGAAGGCATTGCCGAACCGGGCGTAGCGCGGAAAGTCCCTGTCGTGCGACGCTCGCCAGCGCAGCACCAACAGAACGACGAATTCGTAGAGCGCGAACGGGCCGATGCTGGCCAGCGGCTCCCACCATAAAAGACCACCCCTGAAAATCCGCCCCATCAGTTCGGTCAACAGGTTGGCGGCCGTCATCGTGGTGACGAGCAGAACGGTCAGGACGACCGCGAGGACCTGCACACGCTGGATCTCGCTGCGCAGGATCTCGCGGCGCAGCTCGCTGGCATAACCGTCGGCTATGCCGTCTGGGGTCGCTTCGGCCATCGGAAGGACGAACCTAACCGCCCGCCCGAGGCTCCACAACGGCGGGGCGGGATGGTAGGAACCATTCATGCTGTTGAAGGGGATCGCGCGCGAACTGCAGGGCAAGGCGGCCAATCTTGCCGTGCGCATGCCGATCGCCTGGATCAATATCCTGGCCGGGCCGTCGGTGGCGGTCGATGGCCGCACGCTCGACGGCCGCACCCAGTGGCTGCTGCAGTTGCTGGCGCGCAGCGGCCAGCCGCCGATCGAGCAGACCTCCGTAATGGAGGCGCGCACCGGATACGACGCCTTCATGCTCGAGATGGGCGGTCGCGCCGCCCCGATCGGCGAGATGGTCGATCGCACCATCGCAGGCCCCGCGGGGCGCCTGCGCATCCGCATCTACCGCCCGGCCGGCACGGTGGCGCGCCTGCTGCCGGCGATCTTCTATTTCCACGGCGGCGGCTGGGTGATGGGCAGCCTCGAAGGCTACGACCTGGTGTACCGCTATTTCTGTGCCCGCGCCGGCTGCGTGGTGGTCGCTGTCGACTACCGCCTTGCGCCCGAGCACAAGTTCCCGGCCGGCATCGACGACGCCGTCGCCGCCTATCGCTGGCTGCAGGCCGAGGCGACGGAACTGGGCATCGATCCGGCGCGCATCGTCATCGCGGGCGATTCGGCCGGCGGCAACGTGGCGGCCGTGGCCGCACAGCTTTTGCGCAACGAGGCGCGCCCGCCCTGCCTGCAATGGCTGATCTTCCCGGCCACCGATTTCAGCTTCGACACGGCCTCTTACCGGAGCTGCGGCGAGGGCTTCATGGTGACCCGCGCCGCCATGGAGTGGTTCCGCGGCCACTATCTGAACGGCCCGAGCGATGTTGGCGATCCGCGCGCCTCGCCGCTCAAGGCCAGCGACCTTGCGGGCCTGCCGCCGGCGCTGGTCTACACGGCCGGCTTCGATCCGCTGCGTGACGAGGGCCAGGCCTATGCCGATCGCCTGACCGCGGCCGGCGTGAAGACCATCCATCACGAATTCGATTCGCTGATCCACGGCTTCGTCGGGCTGCGCGGCACGGTGCAAGCCGCGGCGCGGGCGATGGACGACATGGTGGCGGGCCTGCGCCACGAACTGGCGCAACTCGGAAGATGACCATGGGCGACGACCAAGTCACGGCGGAACAGCGCGAACGGTCGGGCCGGCGCGAGCAGAACAAGGCGGAGAACCGCACAGCGCTGCTCAAGGCAGCGCGCGCGGTGTTCGCCGAGATGGGCTTTGGCGCGGCGAGCGTGCGCGACATCGTGCGCCGCACCGACCTCGCGTCGGGCACTTTCTACAACTACTTCAAGGACAAGGACGAGATCTTCGAGGCGGTGGTCGGCGAGCTGACCGGCGAGCTCCTGAAGCGCCACAACAACGGCCGCGCCAAGGCCACGACCGCCGAGGCGTTCTTCCACGGCCACTACGCCGTCTACTTCGAGTTCATCGTCGAGGATGCCGAGCTGCTGGCGCTGGCGCGCAAGAACTTCACCGCCATCCGCACCCTGCTCGACAAGCCCGACGTGCGGGCGCTGGCGCTGGCCCTGAACAACGACATCCGCGCCGCCATCGCCGCGGGCGTGCTGCCCAATGTCGACGTGAGCTACCTCGCCGCCGCGATGGCCGGCATCGCCTTCGAGATCTCGATCGTCATGGTGGCGCGCGACCCGGTCGATCCCACCGGCGCCGCCGAGTTCGCGACGCGCCTGATGATGGGCGGCCTGGAACGGCTGCCAAGGCGCTAGTTAGCGCGAATAAATTCGTCGGCGGTCAGTTCCGTAACGAGTGGTTCGTCACTCCCTCGTCTAAACTCGATGCGATAAAGCATTCGGCCATTGGGGCCGATGGGCCCAACGGTCGTGACAATCGTGCCGGTCACATTGCTCAGGCCGAAGCGGAATCGCACACGATCGCCAGGATGCCATTTGGCGGGAGATGCACCGCCACGCTTCGGCGCAGAAGCTGCCATGGAGAATGTCCCAGCAATTGCGTCAAGTAGTTTCCCATAGTTCGGTCCACGTCGATAGCCAATTTGTTGCATGTGCGGCGCCAATCGCGAACCTTAGATAGGTGCAGTACGGTATTTCGACCTTGCGGAAATTTTGCTCGATCTCGAAAGTCGTCATGAGCGACAGCATTTCGCCAAGTATTCAGTTCTTCCATTTTCTTGTTTCGAATCTGATTACGACCGCCCAGGGCGTACAAAGCCGGCCAAAGCAAAACGCCAAGCCGTCCGAAATCGTTGCCGATGTTGCCCGGACCGGCATTCCCCCGGTCAAGATTGCGGCCAAATAGAAGATTTGCCCGGACTATCCCGCGGATCCCAGGGTCGGGAATCGCCGCGAGAATGGCAGACGCGCAATCCGAATGGAAAGTTGAGCAGTATCCTTGGAACTGCGCGGCGAGTAGCAACGCATAAGCCCGATTGAGCTGTTGCGTCGCAAATCGGCGGCCTCTTGCATGGCCGCCGACCGATTGATGCGCACTTTCAAGTTCATCGAGCCGGTCGGATTGGCTTGTTTGCCAGACGTCAAGCGACAGTGATGCTGACCTTTAAGCCCCCTGCACGATCGGATTGCGCAGCACGCCGATCTTCTCGATCTCGACCTCGCAGACGTCGCCCGGCTTCAGCCAGGGCTGCGGGGTGCGCGCCATCGCCACGCCCGACGGCGTGCCGGTGATGATGATGTCGCCCGGATCCAGCGTCATGACCTTGGAGAGCTCGTGCACCAGGGTGGGCACGTCGAAGATCAGGTCGTCGGTGTTGCTGTCCTGCATGACCTCGCCGTTGACGCGGGTCATGATGCGCAGCGGCGCGCCGCCCGGCGGCAGCTCGTCGGAGGTGACGATGTCGGGGCCGAATCCGCCGGTGCCGTCGAAGTTCTTGCCCAGCGTGAACTGGCCGCCCGACTTCCTCTGCCAGTCGCGCACCGAGCCGTCGTTGAAGCAGGCGTAGCCGGCGATGACGCCCAGCGCCTTTTCCTTCGGCACGTTGCGGCACTTCTTGCCGATCACGATGGTGAGCTCGGCTTCCCAGTCGAGCTGATCGGAATGGCTCGGCCGCGGCATCTTGCCGTTGTGCGGCGCCAGCGTGTTGTCGAAGCGGCAGAACACGACCGGATAGGCCGGAATCGGGCTGCCGGTCTCCTCGGCGTGCTTGCGATAGTTGAGCCCGATGCACAGGATCTTGCCCGGGTTCGGGATCGGGCAGAGGTACTTGGCCGACTTCGCCGACACCGTGGCGCCGGCCTTGGGCTTGGCGCAGGCCTTGGCGACCTCGGCCTGGACCTTCTTGCCGCCGGCCAGGATCTCGACCACCGACTTCGGGCCGCGCGGCATCTGCTTGCTGAGGTCGATGATCTTTCCGTCGCCGTTCTTGACGCCGACCACCGCCTTGCCGCCGTTCATGATGGTGCAAAGTCGCATTGAATCCCCCCTTCCAGATTTCCGCGTACTCGGATCGCGGCGTAAATTCCTCCCTCCGGCAACGGCGGTCAAGGTCGACGCGTTCTGCTAGGTTCATACCATGCGTTTTCTGCTCGCCCTGGCGATGCTCCTCGTCGCCTCTCCTGCCTACGCCCAGCTCGTCGTGCCGCTCACCACGCCCGACGGCCGGGTCGCCTGCGTCCAGGGCATGACCGGCGTCGGCCGGCCGCCGAGCTGGCAGCCGGTCGCCGACCCCGACGCACCGGACGGCTGGGCGCTCACGGAAATGGCGGGTGACGCGGCCGACCTTCGTTTCCCGCTGTGCATTTCCCAGCAGGCGGTCACTCGGGACTTCGACGCCACCCTGCGCTTCAAGCCGATCAGCGGCACCCGCGCCCAGGTCGCCGGCCTGATGTTCCGCGCCCAGAGCGCCAACGACTATTACGTCGTGCGGGCCAATTCGCTGGACAATTCGGTGCGCCTCTACCGCGTGGAAAAGGGCAAGCGCAGCCAGCTCGGGGCCAAGGAGGCGCCGATCGAGGCCGGGAAATGGCATTCGCTGCGGGTGATCGCCACCAACGAACGCTTCGAGGTCGCCCTCGACGGCAAGACCCTGTTCGACGCCACCGATCGCAGCCTGGCGCAGTCGGGCCCCCTGGGCGTCTGGAGCCAGGCCGACAGCGTGACCCGCTACGGCTCGCTGCTGGTCTCGCCGGTGCGGTAGTAGCCTTCGACGGTTTCCAAGGCCACGGACTGCAGGAAATGTGCAGTCCTGACGTCCAGATCACTCACATGGGCGAGCCCGATCGGCGAGCGACGGAACAGGGCGGCATAGACGGTACAGGCTGCCAGATACGTGCCTGCCAGGGTCGGATGGCTCTTGTCGTCCATGTGCAGGTGCAGCTCGGGCTTTCGCTGCAAGGCGACGGCAAAGGCCAGGCCAACGGGAATGACCAGCGCATCATTGTCATTGCCGGCCGACGTGTAGGCCTCCGCGAGTCCGGCCGTCATCAGCGGCCGGTCCTGGTAGGCCCAGGTCATCAGAAAGGCCGGCTTAGCCCCGTGCCGGCGCACCGTGTCGCTGTGCCTTTTTGCCGAAGCGCGGAACACCGCTGCGAGCTGCGGATGAATCGGACACTGGCTGCAGTCCATCATCAGCACGACGTCGAACAGCCTGTCGAGGTCATTGAAGACGACGTTGTTTGCTTCGTCGAACGAATAGGAACCGAGGGCGTCGGGCCTGAAGTAGGACTCGACATCGTGCCAATCCAGCCCGCCGCCCGTGATGGCAACAGTCGTCGCGCGCAGGCGCGTGGTGGGATTGGCCAGGCATGAAGGCGCGACACGTGCCAGCCGATGCCGTTGTTGAAGGACAGGAAACTGTTGCCGACATAGAGAATCGAACCGACCGCCTCGCCAATGTCGGTCTGCTTCGGCCTCCACATCATTGGCTTCCCGTTTCGAGAAGAAGGCGAACCGCGTGCAGGTCATCGACCACGAGCGCGCGCAGCCCCAGAATCTCGTCCGTCGCCGGTATGAGATCCGGGACCATGATCGTCATCATGCCGGCAGCCGACGCGGCGCGGACGCCCATGTGCGAATCTTCGAGGGCAAGACAGAAAGATGGCGCCACGCCCAGCAGCCCGGCCGCCTTCAGGAAGGGATCAGGCTCGGGCTTGTGGCGCTCGCAATCGTCGTGCGCCACGACATGGTGGAACCGATCGACCGCCGGGCTTCATCGGCAGGTCGGCCTCGACCAGTTCGTTGAAGATGCGGCCTGCCACGACGCGCAATTCGTCGACCGCGAAGGTCGGGCCGTAGAGATCAATCAGGCGCTCGCGGGTGGCAGGCCAGGAAGAGTCGACAGTGCTGCGGAAGAACGCAGAATCCATCTCGCAGCCGAGCTCGGCGGCCGCCAGCAGCGCGGCGCGCTCATAGATGCTCTCGGTGTCGAACAGCAGGCCGTCCATGTCGAAGACCACGGCCGCCGGCTGGCGCGGCAGCCTCATCGCTGCACGCCCAGCATGCGACGAACGTGATGCAGGTCGGCCACGACATGCGTGCAAAGCCCCTGGATCTCCTCGGTCGGCGGGATGAGATCGGGAACCATGACCGCCATCATGCCGGCGGCCGATGCCGATCGCACGCCGCTGTGGGAATCCTCCAGCGCCAGGCAAAGGGCAGGCGCCACGCCCAGCCGTTCGGCCGCCTTGAGGTAGGGATCGGGCGCAGGCTTGCCGCTGGCATAGTCGCCGTGCGCCACCACGCCGTGGAACCTGTCCGCCAGGCTGTGCACCAGCAGGTTGGCCTGGACCGTGGCATGCGTGGATGACGTGGCGATCGCCCGCGGCAGACCGAGATCGTCCAGCAGGTCCAGCAACTCGATTGCGCCGGGCTTGAGCGGCAGGCCGGCCACGGCAAGCTCCCTGAAGTGCCGCCCCCACGTCGCAATCAAGGTCGTGAGCGGATAGCCCGGACCGTAGTGGCTGATCAGGAAGGCATGGTTGCCCTCGCGCGAGCCGCCGATGAGCCGAAGGAAGATGTCGTGGCTCATCGGGCAGCCGACTTCCGCCGCTGCCGTCAGGATCGCCTGGCCGTAAAGCCGTTCGGTGTCGAACAGCAGGCCGTCCATGTCGAAGATGACGGCGGCCGGCGGGCGGGGAAAGCTCATGGCCGGCGCGCTGCGATCAGCGCCCTCGCCAGCTCGACGAAGCCCGCCCCCGACCGCGCCGTGGTGATCCAGCGCGGCAGGTGGTCCATGTCGGCTGCGAAATCGCGCACGTTGGCCACGCCGACGGCGTTGGGAAAGAAGCCGAACATCGGCGCGTCGTTGGGCGAATCACCGGAGAAGACGTAGCGGTCGCGGCGCGCCTCGACGTCGACGCCGAACAGTTCGCCCATCATCAGCCGGCTGGTCGTGAGCTTGTCGTAGTCGCCGAACCAGCCGTTGACGTGGATCGAGCTCACCTTGGCGTGCGCACCGTGCTGCTCGAAGATCTTGACGATGCGCAGCACGTCATCATGCGACAGCGCGGGCACGTCCTCGCAGAAGTCGATGGCGAGATCGGCGGCGCGATACGGCTGGTCCGACGCGATGCCCGCACCCGGCACGTCGGCCAGCACCTGGGCGCGCACCGTCTCCAGTCGGCGCTTGCCCTCGGCGCGCTCGGCATCGCTCTGCACGAAGCGGGTCCTGAGCTTGCGCGCCTTGTCGTCGTGCCACATCCAGAAGGCGCCGTTCTCGCCGACCACGGCGTCGACCGGCCAGAAGCGGGCGATCAGGTCGCACCAGCCGGCCGGCCGGCCAGTCACCGGAATGACGCGGAATCCAGCCTTTTTCAGTGCCTCCATGGCGCCATAGGCCTCGGCGGTGAGCTCGGAATGGGTCGACACGGTCTCGTCGATGTCGGTCAGAACGCCCTCGACGGCGGCCAGGGTTTCACGCGGACA
This sequence comes from uncultured Alphaproteobacteria bacterium, assembly GCA_963809025.1. Classification (GTDB taxonomy): domain Bacteria; phylum Pseudomonadota; class Alphaproteobacteria; order Reyranellales; family Reyranellaceae; genus Reyranella. The sequence goes on from CAWEIE010000038.1 coordinate 20,544, forward strand.
CTGGGCCAGCGGGGTCATTGTCTTCTTCATGGCGACACTTCTTAACATGGCGCCGCAGGGTCATCGGGGCTAAAAGCCCGGCCATGCTTCCCCGCTACACCCGGCCGCAGATGGCAGCCATCTGGGCCCCGGAGAACCGCTTCCGCATCTGGTTCGAGATCGAGGCGCATGCCTGCGACGCCATGGCTGAGCTCGGGATCATCCCCAAGGATGCCGCCAAGGCGATCCGGGACGGCGGCAAGAAGGCGATGGCCGCGCTGCAGGCCGATCCCAAGGGCAACGTCGAGAAGATCGACGCCATCGAGCGGGTGACCAAGCACGACGTCATCGCCTTCCTGACCTGGCTGGGCGAGTTCATCGGCCCGCCGTCGCGCTTCGTCCACCAGGGCATGACCTCGTCGGACGTGCTCGACACCAGCTTCTCAATCCAGCTCACCGAGGCCGCCGACATCCTGCTGGGCGACGTCGATCGCCTGCTCGCCGCGCTCAAAAAGCGCGCGCTGCAGCACAAGGACACGCTTACCATCGGCCGCAGCCACGGCATCCACGCCGAGCCCACGACGTTCGGCGTCAAGCTGGCCGGCCACTATGCGGCCTTCACCCGCAATCGCGCCCGGCTGGTCGCGGCGCGCGCCGAGATCGCGACCTGCGCCATTTCGGGGCCGGTCGGCACCTTCGCCAACGTCGATCCGCGGGTCGAGGAGCACGTCGCCAAGAAGCTCGGCCTCAGCGTCGAGCCGGTCTCCACGCAGGTGATCCCGCGCGATCGCCATGCCGCGTTCTTCGCGGCACTGGCGGTCGTCGCCGCCTCCGTCGAGAACCTCGCCACCGAGATCCGCCACCTGCAACGCACCGAGGTGCGGGAAGCCGAGGAGTTCTTCTCCGAGGGCCAGAAGGGCAGCTCGTCGATGCCGCACAAGCGCAATCCGGTGCTGACCGAGAACCTGACGGGCCTCGCCCGCATGGTGCGCAGCGCCGTCGTCCCGGCCCTGGAGAATGTCACGCTGTGGCACGAGCGCGACATCTCGCACTCCTCGGCCGAGCGCTACATCGCGCCCGACGCGACGGTGACCCTCGACTTCGCCCTCAACCGGCTCACCTCGGTCGTCGACCAGCTGGTGGTCTACGGCGAGCGCATGAAGGGCAATCTCGATTCACTTGGCGGGCTGGTGTTCTCGCAGCGCGTGCTGCTGGCGCTTACCCAGAAAGGCATGAGCCGCGAGGACTCCTACGCGGCCGTCCAGCGCAACGCCATGGAGGCGTGGCGCGGCAATGCCTCGTTCCTGGCGCTGTGCCGCGCCGACAAGGAGATCCGGCAGTTCCTGGCGGACGACGAGCTCGTGGCCCTGTTCGACATGGGCTACCACACCAAGCACGTCGACACGATTTTTAGGCGGGTGTTCGGGTAACTCTTCCGGACCGCCGGCTTCCAGCCGGCTCATGATCATGAGGCCGGCTGGAAGCCGGCGGTCCGGAAGAGCATCACGCTTTCGCCTTGGCCCGTTCGTACTTCTCGATCTCGGTCATCACGGCCTGGGCGGACTCGGCACCGGCCGTCTCGTGCTTGGCCTTGGCATTGTCGTAGCTCGCCACCCTGAGTGCGTTCGACTGGCGCTGGAAGTGCGGATGGACATAGCGCGCCATCAGCTCGTAGCTGCGCTTGGTCGATTCCCAGTCCGCCCAGTTGTGCGACAGAAGCAGGACCGCACCGAAACCGCCGTTCGAGCCCAGCCACAGCCGCTCGAAGTGGCGGATGCAGTCGTCCGGTGTGCCAATGCACGCAAGCCCGCTGGTCGTCAGGAATTCGACCGGATCGGCGACGTCGGGCGGAATGATGGGGAACGTGGCAACATCGGTGAAATACCGCGCGAAGTCGGCCAGGCCGTACGCCATGTCGGCTCGCGCCTTCTCGCGGGTCTCCGCGACGTGGGCGAAGGTAACGATGCGCCACTTCGAGCGGTCAGACTTCTTGCCGGCCTTTGCCGCCGCCTCTTCGTGGATGGACCAATTCTTGGCATGGCCCTGCAACGCCTCGTCGGACGTGCCGCCGATCGACAGCATGCCGATGCCGTGCGTGCCGGACGCCACGGCACCGACCGGAGAGCGCGAACAGGCGACGGCCATCTCCATGGCCGGCTGCGTATAGGGCATCAGCTGCAGCCGGGCCTTGTTCAAGGTGAACCAGTCGGTCTTGCGGTCGACGGTGCCGCCTTGCATCAGCTCCATGATGCAATCGAGCAATTCCGTCATCCGCCGACGCTGGTCTGCGGCCTTGAGCCCGATCTTGTCGGCATCGTAGATCAGCGCGCCTGGGCCGACCCCGAACATCGCCCGCCCCCGTGCCATGTGGTCGAGCTGCATCATCCGCGACGCCAGGGTGAACGGATGATGATAGGGCAGCGAGACGACGCCGGTGCCGAGGCGAATGTTGCGTGTCCGCTGAACGGCGCCGGCGATGAACATCTCCGGGCAGGCGATGATCTCGAAGCCGCCCGAGTGATGCTCGCCGATCCAGGCCTCGTGATAGTTGAGACGGTCGAGATGCTCGACCAGCTCCATGTCCCGTTCGATCGCAAGCGTGGGGTTCTCGCCCAGAGCATGGAAGGGCGCGAGAAAAATTCCGGTTCGGAGATAGCGGTCCTGCATGGGGTGTTCCTTCGGGGTTGTGCGGTCAGAGCGTGCGGAAGCCGCCGTCGGCCATGATGATGCTGCCCGTGACGTAGGACGACAGATCGGAGGCCAGGAAGAGCGCGGGTCCGGCGATGTCCTCGGGCTTGCCGGCGCGGTTCAGCGGCGTGTGGCGCATGACCATGGCGACCATGTCGGGGTTCTTGGCGCGCGCCTCGGCATTGATCCTGGTCTCGATCAGGCCGGGCCCGATGGCGTTGACGCGCACGCCGTCCTTGCCGAGCTCGGCCGCCAGCGCCCGCGTGAAGCCCAGCACGCCGTGCTTGGAGGTCGTATAGGCGGCCGAGTTCGGCCAGCTCACATGCACGAACGACTGGATCGAGCCGATATTGACGATCCGCCCCTTGGTCGCCCGCAGCTGGTCGAGGAAGGCATGCGTGACGTTGAACACGCCGTCGAGATTGATCGACAGGATGTCGTCCCAGTCCTTGGTCACGGCCGCGGCGTCGCCGGTGATGGGATTGCGCCGGTTGATGCCGGCGTTGTTGACCAGGATCGATATGTTGCCGCCCTTGGCGATCTCGGCGGCGGCGGCCCTGCAGGCCTGGCGGTCGGTCACGTCGAGCTTCACCGCGGATGCCTTGCCGCCCGCCTTCGCGACGAGGCCGACGGTCTCGTTCGCACCGTCGAGGTTGGCGTCGAGCACGATGACGCGCGCGCCCTCCCGTGCATAGGCCTGGCAGATGCCCTGCCCGATGCCCGATCCGCCACCGGTCACGGCGGCGACGTGTCCCTGGAGAAGGCTGGCCATCGGTTCCTCCCTATCGAGTTCATTCGAGGCGGCAAGAAGACCTCAACCTGACCGGGAGGGGAAGCGCCTAGTCCTGCACCGAGCACGCCGACAGATCGTCAGGCGGCTGTTCGGGTGGATCGGAGAAGCGCCCTGGCGATGCGGTTGTCCCAGCGCGCCCCTTGGGCGACGTCTGCGCGCGCGACGCGGCTGCGAAAATGACTTGTGGTTCATCAATCATAATCCTTGATAAGTCCGCAAACGCAGCCGTAGTCTCGACGCAAGCAAGAACTGCTGGGGAAACAGCTGCGCAACGCCAAAGCGGCCTGACCGGCCGGCGGCTGGCATCGTTAGGTAGGAGACAGGTAACTCATGAATTACGCGAGCGTTCTACGCGCGGCTGCCCTGGGTGCGGCTGCTTGCCTTGTCGTGGCGAGCGGCGCCATCGCCCAGACCGTGGACCTGAAATTGGCCGACCGCCTGCCGCAAGACCACTACGTCGCGCGCTACTCGACCAACTATTGGATCGAGGAAGTGCAGAAGGCGACCGATGGCAAGCTCAAGATCACGCGCTATCCAAGCGAGCGACTGGGCAAGTCGAAGGATATGATGACGCTCACCAAGGCCGGCATCACGGACATCGGCGAATTCGTACCGGGATATCTCGGCGACTCGCTGCTGTTGTCGACCGTGGCCGAGCTGCCGGGTCTCGTGCCCGATGCCTGCGCGGCCTCGCTCGCCTATGAGCAGCTCGCCAAGCCGGACGGCTTCATCGACAAGACCGAGCTCGCACCGCAGGGGCTGCGGCTGCTCTATGTCGTCGGCCTGCCCGCCTACCAGCTTTTCGCATCCCGCAAGTTCGACAGCCTGGCGACGATGCGCGGGCTCAAGATCCGCTCCTCCGGCCCCGCGATGGATGCCGGCTTGCGCCAGCTCGGCATGGTGCCGATCCGCATGAGTGCCGCGGAGCTGAGCGAATCCTTCTCTCGCGGGACCGTCGACGGCATGGCCTTCCCCGCCGCCAGCATCTTCACCTACGATCTGCAGGGCAAGACCAAGTACGGCACCGACAAGCTCAGCTTCGGCAGCAGCATTACCTTCTACGCCATTGCGACGCGGGTCTGGAACAAGCTGCCGCCCGACATCCAGAAGGCCATGACCGAGGCAGGTGAGCGTACGACCCGGCACAGCTGCGTCCTGATCGATCAGGAAGAACAGGCGGCGATCAGGAAACTGGAAGCCGGCGGCATGACGGTGGTCAATCTGTCGGCCGACGACCGCCGCAAATTCGAGGACGAGCTTTCGACCGTGGGCCGGGAATGGGCCGATGCCGCCGACAAGCGCGGTCGCAAAGGCAGCGAGGCGCTGAAGGCGTTCCGCGAAGCCCTGAAGACCGTGCGCTGACGTCGTCGATGGCCACCACGGTCTGTTTGAGGCACCGCCAGGTTCGTAGCCGCTCCTTCGCCGAGGTCCGCCTCACATCGGAGAGCGGCGGCAATCCGCTGTCGGCGGCGACGGTAGAGGAAGTCCGCGATGCCCCGCGGCGGCGGGCGGCGCCCGGGTGCGTCGTGGCCCACACCGTGGCCTTCGCCGCGGCCCGCGCCGCGTCCAGGGAGGATCGGCATGCTCACCGCCCTTGAACGGCTGCTGCTCGCCATCGACTGGCTGCTGTCGCGGATCGCGGCCATGGTGATCCTGGCCGTGATGGTGCTGATCGTCTGCGACGTGTTCGGCCGCTACCTGTTCAGTCGGCCCCTGCCCTGGATCTACGACATCGTCTCGATCTACGCCGTCAACCTGATCATGTACTTCCTTGCCAGCGAGGTGTTGCGGACGCGCTCCAACATCGAGCTCGACCTGCATTTCCGCTTCCTGCTGCCGTGGCTGTGGAGCGCGCTGCAAGGCATCGCCTGGCTTTGCGTCGCCGCCGTGCTGGGCATTGCGTCATGGCGGGCGTGGATTTCCATGACCGAGAGTCTCGCCGTCGGCGAGGTCCATCCCGGCCTCTACGAATGGCCGGTGTGGGTCGAGAAGGCCGTCGTTGCGACCGGCCTGGCGCTTCTCGTTTGCCGCATCCTCGTGCGCTTTTGCCGTTACGTGCTGGGCAGCCTCGATGGCAGCGTCTTCAACGCCGATGAATCGGCCAGCCCGAGCACCCCGGAATGATCGAAGGCCAGGCCGTCGCCGTCACCATCGGCCTTCTGGTCGTGCTGCTGCTGCTGCGCGTGCCGGTCGCCTTCGGCATTCTCGTGGCTGCCTGCGCCGGCATATGGATGGTAGCCGGTTGGGAGGTGTTGCAGGGCGTGCTCGAGACGGTGCCGCTCTCTTCGGTATCGAACTACGAATTCATCACCGTGCCGATGTTCCTGCTGATGGCGGAATTCGTCATCGTCAGCGGCGTCGCCGATGGCATCTTCAACGCCGCCGCTGCCTGGGTCGGCCGGGTGCGCGGCGGCCTGGCAATCGCCACCGCGCTGGCCGGCGCAGGTTTCGCTTCCATCTGCCATTCCAGCACGGCGGCGGCCGCGACGCTCTCGGCGACATCCATTCCAGCCATGCTGCGCGCCAACTACGAGCCGCGCCTGGCCTACGGCGTGGTGGCGATCTCCGGCACGCTCGGCATGCTGATCCCGCCCAGCGTCGCGATGGTGCTGTACGGCCTGATCGCCGACGTGAATCTCGGGCGCCTGTTCATCGCCGGAGTCGTGCCGAGCGTCGTGGTGGCCGCCACGATCATCCTCACCGTCGTGGTGCTGGTGTGGCTCAACCCCGAGAGCGCGCCGCCCGCCAGGACGCACAGCTGGGCCGAGAAGTGGCGGGCACTCAAGGTCGCGCTGCCAATGGTCGCGCTTTTCCTGGGCGTCGTCGGCGTCATCTATTCAGGCGTGGCGACACCCACCGAAGCCTCCGCTATGGGTGCTTTCGGCGCCTTCCTGATCGCGCTCGCCATGAAGCGGCTGGACCGGCAGGCCACGCTGCACGCAGCCTATCGCGCGGGCAAGACGACCTGCATGGTGCTGCTGGTCGTGATGTGCGCCCATGTGCTCGCCTACTTCCTGGTCATGACCCATGTGACCGAGAACCTGCTGGCCTGGGTCGGCACGCTCGGCATGCCCGCCTGGGGCGTCCTGATCGTGATCTACGTGATATATCTGGTGCTCGGCTGCTTTCTCGACCTCGCGGCCATGCTGGTCCTCACCATCCCGGTGGTTCTGCCGATCATCAAATCTCTGGGCTACGATCCGATCTGGTTCGGCATTATCGTCATCGTGCTGGGAGAAGTCGGCATGGTGACGCCGCCGGTGGGGCTGAACGTGTTCGTGGTGGCGCGCGTCACCAAGCAGCCCGCAGCGGAGGTCTTCAGGGGCGTGCTGCCGCATGTGGTGGCCCATCTGTTCGCCCTCGCCATCCTCACCATCTGGCCGGCGCTGGTCATGTGGCTGCCCGGGACGATGAAATGACGATGCCGATGATGGCATCGGGCTTGCCTTTGATCCCCTGCCGATGGCCGCTCAATTTACCCGCGACGACGCGCCACCGCCAAGGAATGCTGGAGTGACCGACTGTTGAACAAGAAGCGCAAGCTCACCCGCGCCGAACGCGCCCGAGAGAACCGGTCCCGGCTCATCCATGCCGCCCAGGAGGTGGTGGGCGAGTTCGGCTACGCGGAGGCATCGGTCGCGCGTATCGTCGATCGCGCCGGGCTGGCGCAGGGCACGTTCTATCTCTACTTCGAATCACGCCAGGACCTGTTCGATCAGCTCCTTCCGGAAATCGGCGACGAGGCGCTGGCCTTCATCCGCGATGCCGTGAAAGGCACGCAGGGCTTCATGGCGCAGGAGGAGAAGGCGATGACGGCCTTCTTCGAATACGCGGTACGAAATCCCGCCTACTTCCGCGTTTTCACCGAAGCCGAGATCGCCGCTCCCGCCGCCTACCTGAAGTACACGCAAAAGCGCACGGGCAGCTTCCTTGATGTGGTTACGGCTGCATGGAAGCGCGGCGAGATAGAGGGCTACACCAGGCAGGAGTTGGGCGCGCTGACCCAGATGATGCTGGCGGCGCGCGCCTACCTTTTTCAGGAGTATGCGAAGACCCCGCAGGGACTGAGGTCGCCGCCCAAATGGGTGGTGACTGCCTATGTGAAGTTCCTGGCGCGCGGGCTGGGTGACAGGGCCGCCGGGCCGCGCCGGCGCATCGCCAAGCCGCCAGCCGGTTGAACCGCTCCGTCAGATCGGCGAGATCGAACGCACCCGTCCCCAGCCATTGGCGCGTCGCCGCGCGGGCGCCTCTTCGAGGGCGCGCACCAGCACGGCGCGCGTATCGCGCGGGTCGATCACCTCGTCGAGGTGGAAGTGCTCGGCGGCGCGCAGGGGGCCGAGGTTTTTCCGCACCTCGGCGATCAGCTCGCGGCGGCGGGCTTGCGGATCGGGGGCCGCGTTCACGTCGTTGCGATGGATGATGTCGATCGAGCCTTCCACCGACATGGCGCAGATCTCGGCGCTCGGCCAGACGAAGCTACCCTCCGAGCCGAAGCTGCCTTGGCCGCCGTTCATCATGATGAAGGCGCCGCCGTAGCCGCGCCGCAGCACGACGCTGAGACGCGGAACAGTTGCGCAGCCCAGCTCGTAGAGCATGCGTCCCGAGCGGCGGCCGAGGCCGGTCTTCTCCGCGGCCGATCCGACGACGTTGCCGGGGACATCGATGAAATAGACCAGCGGCAGGCCGAAGGCGTCGCACACGGCGATGAAATGCGCGGCTTTCTCGCTCGCCGCGACGTCGATCACGCCGGCATTGGCCCGCGGCTGGTTGGCGATGAAGCCGACCGGCCGGCCGCCCAGCCGTGCAAAGCATACGACGATGTTGCGCGCGAAAGTCGGCCGGATTTCGAACAGGCTGTCGGCGTCGGCAACCAGGCCGAGGATCTTGCGAACGTCGTAGCCCTTGCGCAAGTTGGTCGGCAGCGCATCGAGCAGCGCCTCCCGGTCGGCGGACTCTCCGGTTGCGACAACGGGCGGCTGCCGGCCGGCATTGGACGGCAGAAAGGACAAGTAGCGCCGGATCGCCTGCAGGCAGTGCTGTTCGCTCTCGGCGCCGAAATGGGCGATGCCCGTCGTATCGACATGCATGCCGGCGCCGCCCAGCGCCTCGGCGTCGATCTCCTCGCCGATCGCCGCCTTCACTAGCGACGGCCCGGCCATGCCCATCGCCGACTGGTCGCGCACCATGACGACGAAATCGGCCATTGCCGAATAGTTGGTCGGCCCGGCGAACGCCGGCCCCATCACCGCCGACACGACCGGCACCCAGCCGGACAGCCGCGCGAACAGGTCGAACACCGGCGTGCCCTGGGCGAAAGAACGGGCATCCTGGCCGTCCTGGATGCGATGGCCGCCGCCATCATGCAGCATCACGAACGGCATGCCGCCGTCGCCCGCGCGGCGCATCGCGCGCAGCATCTTCTGGCGGCCGACATGGCCGATGCTGCCGCCCAGCGTCGTGTAGTCGGAGGAGCAGACCATGACGGGCCGGCCGTCGATGCGGCCGCTGCCCGTGACCAGCCCGTCGGCCGGCGCTTCCAGCCGCGGCTCGCCGTCCGTGCCTTGCACCGGCTGCACCAGGCTTCCGACCTCGCGAAAGCTGGCGGGATCGCACAGGAGCGCGATGCGCTCGCGCGCCGTGAGCTTGCCGCGCTTGCGCTGCCGTTCCACGGCGGCCGGCCGGCCGGCATCCAGCACCTTGCCTCGGGCAGCTTCAATTCCGGCCAGCAGCTCGCGCATGCTGGGCGGCTCGCCGGCGATCGTCATGCTCCGGACCGGCCGAAAGCGCCGCCTGCCTCGGCCCGACGGATCTGTTCGGCGTGTAGCCCAGCACGCGCGCCAGCACGTCGGACGTGTCGGCGCCCAGCAACGGAGCGGCCACCGGATCGGCAAGCGGGTCTCGGAGAAATGCACCGGCAGGCCGACGTTCGGGATCGTGCCGAGCGTAGGATGGGGAATCGCGCTCAACAGCCCCAGCTCGGCGATTTCTGGCGCGTCCATGGCCTCGCCGACGGTCCGGATGGCGCCGCCCGGCACCCCCGCCTCGTGCATGCGCGCCAGCCACATGGCGCGCCCGCCCTGTTTCAGCCGCTCGGAGATGAGGGCGATCAACTTCTTCTGATTGTCGCGGCGCTTGCCGCTGTCGGCGTAGTCGGGATCGCAGGCCAGCTGCGGATCCTCCAGCACGTCGCGCGCGAAACGCTGGAAGGTGCGATCGTTGGCACAGGCCAGATAGATCGGCCCGTCGGCGGTCTCGAAGGCGCCGACCGGGCTCGCCGTCGCCTGGATGTTGCCGAAGCGGGTCGGCGACGTGCCGGTCGCGAGGTAGGCCAGCGAGAAGTTGCCGAGCATGTTGACCGCGGTCTCGATCATCGTGGTCTCGATGTGCTGGCCCTTGCCGGTGCGGCTGCGCGCCGCGAGGGCGGCCAGGATGGCGTTGGCCGACATCATCGCGGTTGAGATGTCCATGATCGACGGACCGGCACGATAGCCCGGCTGCTGCGCAGGATCGCCATTCATGGAAATGAAGCCGCTTTCGGCCTGGACGATCGGATCGAAACCGCTGCGCCTGGCATACGGGCCGCGGCGGCCATAGGCGGAAATCGAGCAGTAGATCAGTTCGGGATTGGTCTTCGACACGGTGTCGTAGTCGAGGCCCAGGCGCGTCGTCACGCCGGTCGAGAAATTCTCGACGACGATATCTGCTTCATCGATCAGCCGCTGCGCGATCCCACGGCCTTCGGCGGTCTTGAGGTCGAGCGCCACGCTTCGCTTGTTGCGGTTGACCCAGAGGTAGGGAACACCCTCGCTGCCCAGCATGGGCGGATAGTTGCGAAAGGCATCGCCCTCGCCGGCGCTTTCGACCTTGATCACCTCGGCGCCAAAATCGGCCAGGATCAGCGTGGCATCGGGCCCGGCGATGAAGTGCGAAAAATCGACGACGCGCAGGTCGGTGAGCGGCGTTTGTTTGTCGGCGGCGCGCGCGCGCGGCGGCGGAAGCGTCGGTGCCAAGATCGTTTTCCCTCGACTGAACGGCCGTCAGTCTAGGCCTCGCCACTGGCTCCCACAACGATTTGTGAACAATGACCCACAGGTCATTTATGATGATGCCGCCGAGCATTTCCGTATCGTGACATCTCGCGCGTCGGCCTGGCAAGGCGGCCCGCGGGCGAA
>CAWEIE010000039.1:0-95852 GCA_963809025.1 uncultured Alphaproteobacteria bacterium
CTTTCATCCGATCTGCGCGAGGCGCTGGCCAAGGTCGGCACGTCGACGCTCACCGGCGTGCTGAACCGCCGTGGCTTGAAGAGCATGACGCTGTTCGACGTCTGGCCGATGCGGCCCGAACAGCCGCGCCTGGTCGGCATCGCCTTCACCATGCGCTTCATCCCCTCGCGCGAGGACATGGACGGCCCGACCTCCAAGAACCGCTCGACGGTGCAGCCGCAGGCGATGGAGGAATGCCCGCCCGGCCATGTGCTGATGATCGATTCGCGCGGCAATTCGCGGGCGGCCTCGGCGGGCGACCTCTATGTCGGCCGCCTGAAGGCGCGCGGTGCCGCGGGCATCGTCACCGACGGCGGCTTTCGCGACACCGACGGCGTGTTCAAGACCGGCTTGCCCGCATATCACCGCCGGCCGTCCTCGCCGCCCAGCCCAATCGCCCATCGGCCGGTCGACCTGCAGCTGCCGATCGGCTGCGGCGGCGTCGCCGTCTATCCGGGCGACATCGTGGTCGGCGACCGCGATGCCGTGCTGGTGATCCCGCCCGACATCGTCGAGGCGGTGGCCCAGGAGGCGCTCGACACCTACCACTACGAGGAATTTGCCGAGGCCGAGGTGGCGCGCGGCCGCTCGCTCAAGGGCCTGTTCCCGGCCGCTGGCGAGGAAGCCAAGCGCGACTACGAGGAGTGGAAGAAGCGCAAAGGCTAGGCGAGCTTCGTCCTTATCTCCAGCCCGCCCTTCAAGGTCAGCGTCACCGGCGTGCGCTCGGCGATGTCGGCCATGCGCTTCTTCTGCTCGGCATCGACGCCGCCTTCGATGGTCAGCACGCGGTCGATGTGCTGGCTGTCGCCTTCGCGCACGAAATGCACGTCGGCGTGCACCGCCGTCACCGGCCACTGCTTGCGCTCGGCATACATGCGCAGCGTAATCGCCGTGCACGCCGCCAATGCCGAGGTCAGGAGCTCGTAGGGGCCAGGGCCGACATCCTTGCCGCCGAGCGCTGGACCTTCGTCGGCGGTCAACCGGTGATGGCCGGTGACGATGGCGGTCTGGTAGTTGGTCGTGCCGATGCTTGCCTTGGCGTGCGCCATGATCGCCTCCGTTGCGGAGGCGGCAGTCTAGCGGCGGCGTCCGCGCTTTGCCGCCTTGGCGGTCTTCGATGCGACCTTTCGCGCGACCTTCCGTACGGTGCGCGTGGTCCGCGATGCCGCCTTGCGGACGGCCTTCCTTGCCGCCTTCTTCTTGCCGGCGGCCTTGCGCTTGCCGGCACCGATCCTGCGATTGACGGCCTGCACGGCCTGCCGGCCGGTCCTCACGATCGCAAGCTCGGCGCGCACGACAGCGTCCGCGACCGTGTCGACGATGGTGTTTTTCGCCATTTGTCGGTTGTCCCCTGGATGACTCGCACCGGTCAACGCGAACGCATCGTGAAGGTTGCGATACGGCTAGCGATACATCCGCATCCACTTGCGATCGATGTGGTCCTTCCACCACCACACCCATCGCCCTTCGATCGCCCAGGCGCCTCTGGTGGCGACGGCACGGCCATCGCCGGTGCCGAGGAGCGAGAGATATCGACGTTGCGGGACGAACGGCCGCGCCGCCCCACCGCCGAGCACGCGCCGCAGATTATCGGCGAGCGGCGGGCCCTGGCGCACCGCGAACACGCCCGCCTTGGGCCGGCGATGGTTCATGGCGGTGGCGCAGTCGCCGGCGGCGAAGATTCTGTCGTCGCCGGTCGAGGCGAGCGTGTCGTCGACGGCGAGAAAGCCTTTCTCGTCGAGCGGCAGGCCGGTGTCGGCGAACCACGGCGCGGCGCTCGCCTCGGTGACGACGAACACCGCGTCGGCCTGCTGCGATTGGCCGTCCTCGAGCCGGACCGCGCCGCGCTCGATGCGCTCGGCGCCGGCGTGCTCGAGCAGCCGGATACCGCGGCGCTGGAAGATCGCGCGCAGCCTGCGGCGCGCCGCCTCGGCCTGGCCGGCCAGGATCTCGTCCTTGGTGACGAGCGTGACCTGCAGGCTGGCCGCCTTGGCGATCTCGCGCAGCCGATGGTCGATCGCCAGCGCCAGCTCAACGCCGCCCGCGCCGCCGCCGATCACCACGACGTTGAGCGGCCCCGGCCAGCTCTTCATGCGATCGCTGAACTCGAGCCAGCGCCGGCCCAGCTCGGCGATCGGCTTGACCGGGATCGCCCATTGCCCGGCCCCCGTTATGGCCCCGACGTTGGGCGCCGAGCCGACATCGATCGACAGCAGGTCGTAGGGGACGGCGGGCTGGTCCTTCAGCAGCACCCGCCGCTGGGCGCGATCGATGCCGGTCGCCTCGGCATGGACCAGCCGCGCGCCCGAGCGGGCGCAGAGCGCAGCCAGGTCGATATGGCATTCCTCGAAGCTGTAGTGGCCGGCGACGAAGCCCGGGATCATGCCGGAGTAGGGCGTCTCGACGTCGCGGCCGACCAGAGTCACCCGCGCGTCCTGCAGTGGCCGCTCGCCAAACTGCTTGAGCACGTGGACATGGGCGTGGCCGCCGCCGATCAGCACCAGATCTCGCATCGCCGACCCGTATATCCGACGATGTCTGGTACTGGTACGCCAATGAAAAATATTGTATATCAATCCTTTATATTGATTTTTTACAGTTATTTCGGAGCCAACGATGGCCGTTACTTCCGGCCCCTCCATTTCCCTGGAGCAGCACGCCCGACCGCTCGCCGCGTCGCGCTCGGCGTGGGCGGTGTCCTGGCCCTTGCTGCTTGGCCTTGCCGTCTTCGTGTTCCTGAACAATCCGACGGGCCTGCCGCTGCTGAGCGACCCCGACACGCACTGGCACATCACCGTCGGCAACTGGATCCTGACGCACGGCAGCGTGCCCACGACCGACAGCTACTCCTACACCTTCCCCGGCCAGCCCTGGATCGCCAAGGAATGGCTGTCGCAGGTCGTGCTGGCGCTGGCCTTCAACATCGGCGGCTGGGGCGGCGTGACGGCATTGGCCGCCGCCGCGATCGGCCTCACCTTCGCGCTGCTGCCGCGCCTGCTGATGCGCGACATCCGGCCGTTGCCGGCGCTGCTGTTCACGGCGGCGGCACTGGCGATGACGGCGCCGCACCTGCTCGCCCGTCCGCACATGCTGGTGTTTCCGCTCATTCTCCTGTGGGTCGCGGGCCTGGTGCGCGCCGTCGAGGAGCGCGGCGCGCCGGATTACCGGCTGCTGCTGGTCATGCTGCTGTGGGCCAACATGCATGGCGGCTTCACGCTCGGCCTGGCGCTGGCGGCAGCCTTCGCGCTCGATGCCGTTGTGGGAGCGCGCGATGCCGCCGAGCGGCGTGCGCTGTTCATCGCCTGGGCCAAGTTCGGCGGGGCGGCGCTGCTGGCCGCCTGCATCACGCCCTATGGACCGGAATCGATCCTGGTGACCTCGCGCATCTTCGGCTTCGGCGATGCGCTGCGCGTCATCGCCGAATGGCGCGCACCGGATTTCCAGAAGCAGCCGGTGCAGGAGCTGGTGCTGCTGATGGCGGTCTATCTTGCCCTGTCGCGTGGGCTGAAGCTGCCGCTGGTGCGTCTGCTGATCGTGATCGGGCTGCTGCATCTCTTCCTGCGCTACGCCCGCAATGCCGAGCTTCTGGCCACGCTGGCGCCGCTCGCGATCGCGCCGTTGCTGGCGCGGCAGTTCCCCAAGATCGCCGCCCCGCAGGCGCAGGGTCGCTTCAATGCCTTCTCGCGGCCGGCCGGCCCCGCGGCGCTCGCCGCTTGCCTCGGCCTCGCCGGCTTGATGGCGGGTGTGCTGATCGGGCTTGGCCGCATTGCGCCACCGCCCGACAACGCGCCGTCGGCCGCGATCGCCTTCGCGCGCGACGCCGGCCTCGCGGACAAGCGGGTGTTCAACCACTACGGCTTTGGCGGCTACCTGATCAGCGTCGGCATCCCGACCTTCGTCGATGGCCGTGGCGAGCTCTATGGCGGCGACTTCATCAAGCGCCAGGTCGAGGCCGTGGCGCTGCGCGGCGAGGAGCCGCTCGAGGCCCTGCTCGATCGCTATGCCGTCGACTGGACGCTGCTGATGCCGGACCAGGCCGCCAACCAGCTTCTGGCCCGCCTGCCGGGCTGGCGCCGCGCCTACAGCGACGAGGTGTCGACGATCTTCGTGCGCGAGCGGTAGGTTCACTACCGCCTCATCCTGAGGAGCATCGCGCAGCGATGCGTCTCGAAGGATGGGAACCAGTCGTGCTGTTGCCGACCCTTCGAGACGCGGTCCTTCGGACCGCTCCTCAGGGTGAGGCTATTCTGGTCGCGTTAGTCCTTCAGCACGATCCAGGTGCAGGTGCCGACGGCACAGAGCCGGCCGCTCTCGGTGTAGAGGGCCGTGCCGGAATAGAGCTTGCGGCCGTCCTCGCCGATCTTCCAGCCGACCACGGCGCAGCGCTCGCCGACGCGTGGCGGCTCGATCACCCGGGCGGTCATGCGCCCGGTGAGGGCGGGGCGCATGTCGTCGATGTCCTGCACGGCGAAGGCGCCCGGGCAGTCGAGCGTGCCCCACACGAACTCCGGCCGGATGCGGCCCTCGCCGTCGGCATGGTTGGCGTGCGGCAGGTAGCAGGACAGCGAATAGCCCGGCTGCGGGCCCGACGTGCCGAAGACGCGCAGGCCATCGCCCACGCCACGCTTGCGGCCGCACACCACGCACCAGGTGAAGTCGCTGTCCTCCGGCGAGCCGCCGATCTCGGCGCGGCCGAGCACGTCGTCCCAGTCGGTCGGCGCGGGCGGCGGTTTCAGATGCGCCACCGATCCGGCGCGCGCCTCGCAGATCAGCGTGTCGCCGTCGCGCAGCAGCAGCGCATCGCCGTCGCGCACGACCTGCAGGCGGCGGTCGATCGGAATCGGTGCGCGCAAGGTGATCTCGACCGCGCCGTCGCCGCCGAACGCGCGGGCGAACTTGCCGGCCATCACGCCGCCGACATAGCCGCCGTTGCCCGACAGTCGCGGGCCGTTGAAACGCGGCTCGATGATGAGCGTGTCGTCCATCAAAACTCCTTCGCGCCGCGGACCTTGCCGACGGCGCGCTGGCGATGCAAGGGTGAAGCCGATGAGCCGGTTCGTGCCCTGGGCGCTGGTGGCGCTGTGCTTCGCGCTGGGCGTGGCGAGCCGCTCGATCAGCGACAGCTTCGTCGTCTTCGTTGCCCCCTTGCAGGGCGCGTTCGATGCGAGCCGCAGTGCGGTCACGCTGATCTACAGCTTCGCGCTCCTGGTCGGCGGCATCGCCGCACCGATCTCGGGCTGGATCGTCGATCGTTTCGGCCTGCGCGTGCTCACCGTCATCGGCATGTCGGCCGCGGCGTTGGCGACGTTGTCGGCCTCGTTCGCCACCGAGATCTGGCATCTCTATCTCGCGCTCGGCATCGTCATGGGCTTCGCCGGCGCGTCGCTCGCGGGCGTGCTCAGCGCCTCGCTGCTCGGCCGCTGGTTTCCCGCGCATCGCCTGGGCGTGGCGCTGGCCGTGGCGTGGTCGGCGGCCGGCGTGGGCACGATGGGCATGCTGCCGCTCGCCCAGCACCTGATCGCAACGGACGGCTGGCGGCATGCCTACAGCGTGTTCGCGATGATCAGCGCCGCCTTCATCCCGTTGCTGCTGGTCCTGCCGTGGCGCAGCATCACCCGCGGTGCGCCGGGCCTGGTGCCGGCGCGCGGCTCCGACAAGCCTGGTCCGACGGTGCGCGAGGCGGTGCGCGAGTGGCCGTTCTGGGCGCTGACCTCGTCGTTCGGCCTCACCTCGCTCGGCATCTTCTCGATCGCGCCGCAGGCCATGGTCTATCTGCTCGAGCGCGGGCTCGACGGCGCCTACGCCGCGCGCGCCATCGCCGTCGCGGGCTTCCTCACGCCGCTCGGCATGATCGGCTTCTCGTGGCTGGCCGATCGCGGCGGCCGGCGGATCGCGGCGATCCTGGCCTATGCCTGCTCGATCATGGGCGTCGGCGCGCTCGCCCTGGTGCGCGGGCCGACCGACGATCTCTGGCTCTGGCTCTACGTGCTGCTGTTCGGCGGCAGCATGGGCTCGCGCGGACCGATGATCTCGACGCTCGCCACCTTGCGCTATCGCGGCGCGCACTTCGGCCGCATCTACGGCTTCATCGGCATCGGCATGGGCATCGGCGGATTTTTCGGCGCCTGGATCGGCGGGCTGCTGCACGATTGGACGGGCGGCTATGCGGCCGTGATGATCTTTTCCGTGGCATCCTTGGCGCTCGCTGCCGCAGCGCTCGGTGCCGAGGCGGGCGAGCGCGAGAGGCTCAGCCGGTAGAGGAGGGTGTGATGTTCTTCAAGACGACGATGATCGCCGTTGTGCTCGCGAGCGTGGCGACGATGGCGCATGCCGATGCGGCGGCGGGCGATGCCTGCGCGGCCAACCTCACGGCCGACGGCAAGCTGGTCTATGCCGCGGTCGTCGCCGCCAATCCGACCTTGCAGAACCTGCGCGACACCGTCGAGCATCAGGCGCGCGAGCTGGTCTTTGCCGGCAAGATCGCGCGCGCGGAGGGCCGCGACAATGCCGTCGCCGCCGGCGAGTGCGTGCGCACCCGCCTGCAGTAGGTCGCTTACGGCAAGATCGCCGAATGCACGAAGTTGGCGACGAGGTCGAGCCGCTTGCTGTGCCAGGGATCGGGGATGCGGTTGTTGGTGACATAGGCGAACGACACGCCCGACTCCGGATCGCCCCAGCAGTACGACGTGCCGACGCCGCCATGGCCGAATGCGCCCGGGCTCGCGAAGGCGCCGAGCCCGCGGACATTGGCCGTGGTGCCGCGCAGATGCGGACCCAGCCCGCGATGCATGGGCATGCCCATGAACTCATCGACGCGATCGGCCGTGTGGTTGCGGATGGCGTACTGCAGGGTGCGCGGGCTGACGATGCGCGTGCCGTTCAGCTCGCCGCCGGCCAGCATCATCTGATAGAGCGCGGCCATGGCGCGCGCCGTGCCATAGCCCGCGCCGCCCGGCGCGCCGCCCTTGCGCCATTCGGCCGAGTTGGCGTCGGCGTCGCGGCGCATGCCTTCCGCTCCCGGTATCGGCTCATGCATGTCGGCGGCGCGCGCGAACTCCGCCTCGGGCAGGCCGACAAAGAGCTCGCGGCCGAGGCCCAGCGGCTCGGCCACGGTCTCGCGGATGACGTCGCGGAAGTCCTTGCCGGTGACCGCCTCGATCAGCACGCCCAGCGTCCAGTGAGCGCTCAGCCCGTGGTAGTGGACCTTCGAGCCCGGCGTCCATTCGAGCGGGAAGTCGCAGACGACCTCGCGCAGGCGCTTGTGATCGGCCCAGGCATCCTTGGCAACGACGGCGTTGGGGAAACCTGCCTGGTGCGTGATGGTCTGCAGCACCGTGATGTTGCCCTTGGCGTTCTTGGCGAACGCCGGCACGTGATCGGCGATCCTGTCGGAGAAGGAGAACAGTCCGCGCTCGGCCAGCGCCCACAGCGTGACGGCGGTCACCACCTTGGTGTTGGAGTAGAGCAGCCACAGCGTGTCGTCGGCCGCCGCGCGCGGTGTCGGATCGGCGACAGCGTTGCCGAAGCTTCTGTAAAGCGCGAGCTTGCCGTGGCGGGCGAGCGCGATCTGGCAGCCGGGATAGCGCCCTTCCGCGATGTGCCGCTCGATCAGGGCGACCAGCCGGTCGATCTGGCCTTTGCGGAAGCCGAGCGATTCGAGATCGGACTCGGGGAGGGGAAAACTTGCTGCAGGGCGAATGTTGGTGACGGTGTCCATGATCGGTTCCCTTCTGTGTCGACGATATTATCGTTCGATGGCAGGTCGGTGAACCAGCTATCGACATGTTGTGTTTTAGGAAAAAATTGCCACAATGCGCGGCATGTTCGACCGGGCTTTCGACGGACTCGATTTCCGCAGTAGTCCCTTTCAACGGCCGCGAGGCTAGCCGTGACGCCGGGCCTTGAGTCTTGCCACGCGCTGGTGCTCAACGCCGACTTCCGGCCCCTGTCGTACTTTCCATTGTCGATCTGGTCCTGGCAGGACGCGGTGAAGGCCGTGTTCCTCGACCGCGTCAGCGTGATCTCCGAGTACGAGCGCAAGATCCACAGCCCGTCCTTCGAGATGCGGCTGCCCAGCGTCATCGCGCTCAAGGAATACGTGCCGGCGGCCAGGCGGCCGGCCTTCACGCGGTTCAACGTGTTCCTGCGCGACCGCTTCCACTGCCAGTATTGCGGCGGCGACTTTGCGACCAACGAGCTCACCTTCGACCACGTCGTGCCGAAGTCGCGCGGCGGGCGCACGGCGTGGATCAACGTCGTGACCGCCTGCAGCCCGTGCAATCTCTTGAAGGGCAACCAGCTCCTGCGCGAGTCCGGCATGTTCCTGCAGCGCTTTCCGTCGGAGCCGACGACGCAGGAACTGCAGGAGAACGGCCGCGGCTTCCCGCCGGGCTACCTGCACGAAAGCTGGCGCGACTTCCTGTACTGGGACAGCGAGCTGGATCAGACCTAGGCTGGTGTCGCGTACCGCCGATCAGTGGTGCGAGGATTTTGCGGCATTCCCGCCTTTCCGCCCAACCGTCTTGACGGCCTTTAAGAGCGCACCCACTATCGGCGGAGAGCCGGAGCCGCGGGCCCGTTCCGTCCGGATGCAAGCGGCCGGACGGGCCGCGCGGTTCCTGCCGCAGTCCTTTTGAGTCTCGGATCAACGATGCATAGAGCGACAACGCGAGGATGCAACGCAACGGGCCTCATTATAACTCCAGTATAGGTCATGTCAAGAACTGCGGTCAGGCGGCGGCGGTTTCGTTTTCGCGACTTTTGGCGCTCCGTAGAGGGCTCCATATGGCGGCTCGTGCTGACGAAGACGCCATTCCTTGTCTCGCTGAGCCCGAGTGCCAGCAGTGCTTTCAGCGCCACAGCGGCGTCCCGGCGGGCAACGTCAAAATCTACGTGATGCGCTACTAGAAGCGGGTCGACAGCCAGATCGCCAATCGCGAGCCCGCCTTGATGGCGCCCGTCAGCGCCTCATAGGCCGGCGCCTGCTCGGCGCCCGCGGCGAGTGCGGTGTCCTTGTGCTCGATCTCCTCGGCGCGGAACTTCTCGATGGTCGAGCGCAGCTCGGTCTCGTCGTCGCCCAGCGCCGCGGCCTGGTGCGCATAGTGCTCGTCGATCGTCTCCTCGACCGCCACGGTGCAGGCCATCGCCGCCTTGTCGCCCATCAGCGCCGTGGCGGCGCCAAGCGCGAAACCCGCGACGCTCCACAAGGGCTGCAGCACGGTCGGCCGCACGCGGCGCTCGGTCAGCAGGCGGTCGAAGACCTGGTTGTGCTCGCGCTCGGCGCGGGCCATGGCGGCGATCTTGCGGCCGGCCTCGCTGTTGGCGCGGCCGGTCCAGCGCAAGGCCGCGAGCTGGCCTTCGTAGATGCGCACCGCGCCGAACTCGCCCGCCTGGTCGACGCGGATGGTGCGTTCGACCAGCTCGCGCGGCTCGGCGTCGCCGGGATTGCGGAATGTCTGCCGGTCTTCATCGGCGCTCTCTCACCCAGCTCGCGACACCCGAGGCCAGCACGAAGGCGAGTGCGCCGGACAGGATCGCGTTCCAGCCCGCCATCGAGATGCCCCACATCGCCCACGCGGTCTCGTCGCAGCGCACCATCTTGGCGCCGAACAGGTATTTCCGGAGCTGCTCGGGCGAGAGCCCGCGCGGCACGTTGCCCGCGCAGGCCTGCGGGCCCGCCCACCAGTGATATTCGACACCGACATGGAAGACGCCGATGCCGGCTGTGACGATCAGCGCCGTGATGGCCGCCAGCATGAACACCAGCGCAAGCCGCGGCCAGGCGAAGGAGGCCAGCGCCAGAAGGCCGACGGCGATCGCCACCATGTGCGGCCAGCGCTGCCAGTAGCACATCTCGCAGGGGGAGAGGCCAACCACGTATTGAAAGTAGTAAGCGCCACCCAGCAACGCGCCGCTGCCCAGTGCGGCGAGAAGGCCGAGCTTGCTGGGGAGGGGAAGACGTTCAGCCAGGGTCATGCACGCGACCTAGAAGATGTAGCGGAAGGCGACGAACCCGCCGATCAGAGCGACCAGGAACAGCCACGTCAACAGCGTCAGGCGCTTCTCGACGAAGGTGCGGATCGGCTCGCCGAACTTCCACAGCAAGGCTGCCACGAGGAAGAAGCGCGCGCCACGCGTCACGATGGACGCCCACACGAACGTGAACAGGTCGAAGTGGGCCGCACCCGAGGCGATGGTCACCAGCTTGTAGGGGATCGGGGTGAGGCCTTTGATCAGGATGATCCAGATGCCCCACTTCTCGAAGCCGGCGCGGAAGGCGGCCAGGCCGTTCTCCATGTGATAGGTGCGAACGACCCACTCGCCCAGCGTCTCGAAGAAATAGTAGCCGATGGCGTAGCCCAGCATGCCGCCCAGCACCGAGCAGACCGTGCAGACCAACGCGATGGTGAAGGCCTTCTTGCGATTGGCCAGCACCATCGGAATCAACATCACGTCGGGCGGGATGGGAAAGACCGAACTTTCCAGGAAGGAAACGATGCCCATCGCCGGGATCGCGCGCGGGTGAGCGGCGAGCCGGATCACCCAGTCGTAGAGGCTACGGATCATGCGGGTCGTTCCCTAGCAGGGAACGCCCGCCCGGCAAATATGCTATTCCGCCGCCTGCCTGAGGCTTGTCGGCACGGTCTCGCCGGCAAAGAGGGCGGCGCGGGCGGCCTCGTACTCGGCCTTGAGCCGCGCCACGATCTCGGCGGCGGGCGGCGCATCGAAGATCTGGCCCACGCCCTGGCCCGCGCCCCAGATGTCGCGCCAGGCCTTGACCTTGGTGTTGCCGCCCGAGCCGAAGTTCATCTTGCTCTTGTCGGCCACAGGAAGGTCATCGGGATCGAGGCCGGAGGCGGCGATGCTGCGCTTCAGGTAGTTGCCGTGCACGCCGGTGAAGAGGTTGGTGTAGACGATCTCCTCGCCCGACAAGTCGATGATGCACTGCTTGTTGCCGTCGGTGGCGTTGGCTTCCTTGCTCGCCGTGAAGCGGGTGCCGATATAGGCGAGGTCTGCGCCGACGGCCTGCGCGGCCAGCACCGATGCGCCGTTGGCGATCGAGCCCGAGAGCAGGAGGCAGCCGTCGTAGAACTGGCGCACTTCCGGCACCAGCGCGAAGGGCGACAGCCGTCCGGCATGGCCGCCGGCGCCCGAGCACACCAGGATCAGCCCGTCGACGCCCGCCTGCAGGGCGCGCTTGGCGTGCACCACGTTGGTCACGTCATGGAACACCAGGCAGCCGTAGCGCTTGGCCGACTTCACCACCTCGTCGGGCGCGCGCAGCGAGGTGATCTGGATCGGCACCTTGTACTTCTCGCAGAGATCGATGTCGTGCTGCAGGCGGTCGTTTGAGCTGTGCACGATCTGGTTGACCGCGAACGGCGCGACCTTGGCGTGCGGGTGCTTGGCCTTGTACTCGCGCAGCTCCGTCGTGATGCGCTGCAGCCACTCCTCGAGCACCTCCTTGGGCCGCGCGTTCAGCGCCGGGAAGGAGCCGACGATGCCCGCCTTGCACTGCTCGATCACCAGGTCGGGATTGGAGACGATGAACAAGGGCGCCCCGACCACCGGGATCGAGAGGTTGTCGCGCAGCAGGGCAGGAAGAGCCACGGTTTCGCTCCTTGGAAATCTGTTTCAGAACGCGATCCGGCCTAGCACGGTCAGGGTTCACTTCAGGAAGGTCTGCGGCCCGCCGCGTTCCAGCGCACGCTTGTAGGCCGGCCGCGCCTGGACGCGATCGACGAAGGCCTTGAGCTTGGGCAGCCGCCCGGCGAAGCCGACACGCGCGTCGGCCGCCTCGATCGGGAAGCTCATCTGGATGTCGGCCGCCGTGAGCTCGGTGCCCGTAAACCACTCGCGCTTGTGCAGTTCGCTCTCGAGGAAGGCGAAGTGGTTGGTGATCTGCGGCCCGAGCAACGCCTTGTCGGCGCCGTTGGAGATCATCTTCGCCACCGGCCGCATCGCCCACGGCACGCGCTCGGGCAGGCGGTTGAACACCAGCTTCATGAACAGAAGCGGCATCAGCGAGCCCTCGGCGTAGTGCAGGAAGTAGGTGTAGTGCAGCCGCTCCGGCGTGCCATGCTTGGGCGCGAAGCGGCCGTTGCCGTAGGTCTCGACCAGGTATTCGAGGATGGCGCCCGATTCGGCGAGCATCTTGTCGCCGTCGGTGATCACCGGCGACTTGCCGAGCGGATGGATGGCGCGCAGCGAGGCCGGCGCCTGCATCGTGGGCTCGCGCTTGTAGAGCTTGACCTCGTAGTCGAGGCCAAGCTCCTCCAGCATCCACAGCACGCGTTGCGAACGTGAGTTCTCGAGGTGGTGGACGGTGATCATCGTCGCCTCCTAGAGCGGATGGACCTAAAGAGGACCGGGCCGCCAGTTGCCGTGGAAGCCCGCGGGCACCTTGGTGCTGAGATGGGCGAGCGCCACCGGGCCCTTGGCGATGTCGGTCGCTTCGAACACGACGAGATCGCTGCGCCCCTCGTTGCCGCGCCACACGACGGTCAGCACCCAGCCATCGCCTTCGGCGGCATCGTCGCTGCGCGGCACGAAGATCGGCTCACCGAAGCGGTCGGCCTGTGCGCCGGCGAAAGTCTCGCTCTTGCCGGTCTTGAGGTCGTAGTGGGTGATGCCATCCGTGCGCGGCTCGCCGGTGCGCGGGTCAACGACGTTGCCGGCGACGATCCAGCCGTGGCGGTAGTCGCTCATGCAGAAGCGCTCGTCGAAGCGCGGGAACTCGCCAGCGCGGTCGTCGAGCTGCTCTTCCTTGAAGGTGTTGGCCTGGCCCGACGGGTCGAAGGTCCAGCGGAACAGCCGCGCCTGCGGCGTGGTCGCCGTCGAGGGCTTGCCGTCGGGCAGCGGGAAGAGCGGGGCCACGTCGAACTTCATGACGTCGACCACGACCTTGCCGTCGGCCGTCTCGTAGTGGTTCATCGGATGGAACACGTAGCAGGGCGGCGCCGACACCCATTTCACGTCGGCGACGGTGCCGCTCCGCGGGATGAAGGCGATGTGCGTGCCCTTGTCGGGCTCCCAGGCGAACGGCGGCAGGCCCGCCATCGCCCGCTCCATCGACGAGGTGAGCGGGAAGATCGGCAGCACGATCCAGTTCCGCGTCACCGCGAAGTCGTGGATCATGCTGGGGAAGGGGCCGTCGAGGATCTCGGCGCGCGTGATCTTGCCGTCGGCCGTCACGGTCTGGATGCTCACCTCCTTGGTGAAGCGCCCCTTGGCCGCGTAGCCGAAGAACACCATCTCGCCGGTCTTGGGATCGAGCTTGGGATGGGCGGTGAAGGGCCCGTTGAGCTTGTCGCCGAAGGTCTCGTAACCGCCATTGACCGGCATGAGGCTCTTGGGATCGAGCGAGAAGGGTGCGTGCGCCTCCTCGAGCGCCAGAAGCTTGCCGCCGTGCCAGACGATGTTGGTGTTGGCGATGGTCGAGTTCATCTCGATGATACGCGGATCGCTGTAGCGCGGATTGCCAAAAGTGCCGGAAAGGCCCTCGCCTTCCTTGTTCTCGAGCTCCCATTTGGGCGTGCGCACCCAGCGGTTCTTGTAGGAGACGTTGCCGTTCTCGATGTGGAAGGCGTGGATCATGCCGTCGCCGGCGAACCAGTGGTACGGCCCGTGCGGCGCGAATTGCGGGTTGGGGCCGTTGCGATAGAGCGTGCCGCACAGCTCCCTGGGCAGCTCGCCGGTGATGTGCAGATGGCCGGCGTCGGCCTCGGTGTTCACCGGGCCGTAGTAGCCATGCAGGAAGGGATTGTCGGTCGGAAAGGCCTTGGCCATGGCGCGCTCCTGCTCGTCGAGAGTTAACGGTAACGCTGTGTACTAAAGACACGCTATCAATACACACTGTTTCCCGCAAGAGGATAATTGGAGGCCCGAACTGCTCCCGTGCGCGTCGATCCGCCTGCCCGACGCGCCCGCATGAACGCCGGTTCAGGCGGCTCTGTTGATGGTCTTGATGGCGAGGGGAGGAATGCCCGACTTCGCTGCTACGGACCGATCCTGCTCTTCGATGGCACCACGCGCACCACCATCGCCGTCGACCAGGGCCTCGGCGGGAACCCGACGATTCGAGCGTTGCGAGCCATCCTCGTAGGTTACGTTGAAGAAAACGAATTCCGCCCGGGCGCGGGCGCCAGGTTTCTTGGCCATGAAGCTCTCCAATTCCGTGTGAGGACGATCCCCATAGCACGTCGAGGTGCTTCGGGTGAGAAAGTTCCGGGCGAGACGTTGTACGGTCTCACGGGAACTCAAGATCGTCTGGGAACTCGCTCCGGCTCGTTTTCGCGTCGCCGGTAATAGAGGTGACCGATCACGCCCAGCCCCAGCAACATCAGGCCGAGATAGAACTCGGTGTGGGTCGGGCCGATCAGGTCGAACAGGGGCGTGGCGCCGAGGTTAAAGACCAGCATCGAGCCCGCCATGATGGCCAGCCGCAGGCGGAACACGCGGGCGATCTCGGCGCCGCGGAAGGTGGTCTGCATGCGCGTGATCATGGGGATGAAGAAGAACGGCCCGCCGAGGCCCGAGACCACGCCCGACAGCATCATGCCCGGCAGCTTGTACGGGTTGGGCAGGCCCCAGGCCGCGAGCGCCAGCAGAACGAAACCCAGGCCCATCGCCACGTAGCCTAAAAACATGGTGGAGAGCGGCCGGGCGAACCGCACGCTGCCCGCCACCAGGTTGCCGATGACGTCGCCGACGCCGATGGCGCCGATGATCAGGCCGAGTGCTGCCAGCCCATGCAAGCCGAACAGGTGCGGGTCGTGCTCGACCACCATCAGCGCGATGGCAAGCTGCAGCGCCACGCTCCACGGACCGTTGGCGAAGGCGTTGACCAGGAGCAACGCGCCGGTCGTGGGCTCGCTCAGCATCAGGCGCGCACCGTCGAGCAGGGCATCCCAGGCGCCGCGCCAGCCGCCGCGGCTGGGGCGCGGCTTGCTCGCCGGATCGATCACGCGATCACGCACGGCCCACACGGCGAGGCCCGACAGCACGAAGCCCGCCGCCGTCACCGACAGGAAGTGGATCACGGGCATGAGCGCGTTCAGCACCGCGGCCAGCGTCGGGCCGATCAGGCGGGCCAACCGGAAGGTCGCGTCGAACAGGCCGTTGATCCCCTGCAGCGCCTCGCGGTCCGTCACCAGCACGGGCACGGCCGACTGCAGCGCCGGATTGAAGACCATGCGCATGGCGGCGAGTCCCATGACCGAGATCACCAGCAGCGGGATGGAAATGCCCCAGACGTAAAAGCCCGCGACCGGCAGGAGCGCCAGCACGGCGCTTGCGTACTTGGCGCCGATCATGGCGCGATCGGCGCGCCAGCGGTCGAACAGCGAGGCGCCCAGAAGGCCGACCGCCAGCATGGCGCCGTACTGCGCGGCGTTGACGTAGCCCGCGGCGTTGCCGATCTGCTCGGCCGCGATCCAGACGACGGCGACACGAAACAGATCCTCGCCGATGGTCGAGACGGCGAGCCCCGACCAGACGGTGGCGACGGCGGGGTCTTTCAGCGGACGGAGGACGGGGATCATCGTCCCGCTGTCGTCGACACAAAATCGATGTCATCCCGAGCGCAGCGCCTGCCCTGAGCGAAGTCGAAGGGAGGGACCTTTCCTGTTGCCTTAAAGGTCCCTCGGCCTTCGGCCTCGGGATGACAGCTTGTGTGGATCACAAAATGACAGCACGGGTCACTTCACCCACACCCCGCCATCCTTGTTCGTGTAGCCGAGCGACCGATAGGCCGCGTCGACCAGCGCCTGACCGCGCTCGTTCATCAGCAGGCCGGGGCCCATGCGGTTCATGGTGTAGCCGAAGGAGAGGCCCGCGGCCGGATCGGCGAAGCCCAGCGAGCCGCCCGCGCCGACATGGCCGAAGGCGGCGCTGCCCATGATCACGCTGTCGACGTCCGGGCCGAACAGCGTGGCGCCGACGCTGCGCTTGCGGTTGTCCATCGACTTCATGAAGCCCAGCGCAAAGCGCGTCGGGATGCGCAAGGTGGCGTCGTCATGAGTGGCCATCGACACTTCGCCCATGCGCGCCAACGTCTTGCCGTCGACCAGCGCGGCTCCACCTTGGGCCAGCGGCGCATACATGCCGGCGAGGCCGCGCGCATTGGTGACGCCGTTGGCCGCGCCGATCTCGGCGGCCCGGCCGGCCCGCGTGTTGGCGCCGCCGGTGCGCCAGGCGCCGACGTTGAAGAAGAACAGCGACGCCGGCGACTCCTTCCTGGTCGCAAGATCGATCATGAACGGCGTCCTGGCCTGCTCGGGCTTGTAGATGAAGGGGATGATCGGCGCGACGCGCGGCTCGATCTCCTCCGGCAGGCCGATCCAGAAGTCGAGCCCCAGCGGCTTGGCGATCTCGTCCTGGAAGAAGGTGCCGAGCGACACGCCGGCGGCGCGGCGCACCATCTCGCCGACGGTCCAGCCGAAAGTGAAGCCGTGATAGCCGTTGCGCGTCCCGGGCTCCCAGAACGGCGCCTCCTCGGCCAGCAGGCCTGTCATGTAGTCCCATTCGTAGGGACCGCTGTCCTTCACCTTGGCGCGCAGAGCCGGCAACCCCACCGAATGGTCGAGCATCATGCGCGTCGTCGCGCGCTCCTTGCCGTTTTGCGCAAACTCCGGCCACAGCTCGGCGACCGGTGCGTCGAGGTCGAGCTTGCCGCGGCTCGCCAGCACGTGGGCGCAGAGCGCCGTGGCGCCCTTGGTGCAGGAGAAGACGATGCTGACCGTGTCCTTCGTCCACGGCGCGCCAGTCTTCTGGTCGGCCGTGCCGCCCCACAGATCGACCACTGTCTCGCCGCCGACGGTGAGGCAGACCGAGGCGCCGACCTCGCCCTTGGCGTCGAAGTTCTTCTGGAAGGCTTCGGCGACGCGCTCGAAACCTGGCTTGCAGATACCGTCGCTCATTGGGGCATCGGCAGCTTGAACGCCTCGATCAGGAAGCGCGCGGCGGCCGACAGCCCCGTGTCGTTGATGCCGTGGCCGATGCCCTCGGCGATGTGCAGGCCGACCTTCACGTCGTGCTGCTGAAGCACTTCGGCGGCGCGATGGCTCAGGATATGCGGCAGCATCTCGTCCTTGTCGCCGTGAGTCAGCAGCACCGGCGGCCGCGACTTGATCTCGGCCTTGAGGACTTCCGGTCCCGCCAGCATGCCCGAGAAACCGACGATGCCGGCGAGCGGCCTGGCGCGGCGCAGGCCGACATGCAGGGCCATCATCGTGCCCTGCGAGAAGCCGACCAGCGCCGTCTTGCTCTCGTCCAGGCCGTGCTCGGCCATCTTTTGGTCGAGGAAGGCATCGACGTCGGCCGCGGCGCTGCGCACGCCGGCCAGCGCCAACGCCGGGTCGAGGCGCGACACGGGGAACCACTGGTAGCCGAAGGGATTGCCCTCGCAGGGTTGCGGTGCGTTGGGCGCATAAAAGACCACGTCGGGCATCAACGGGCCCATGACCGGCGCCAGTCCGATCAAATCGTTGCCGTCGGCGCCATAGCCGTGCAGCAGGATCACCATGTGGCCGGGCTTGCCGTCGTTGTGCGGCCCGTAGCTGGCGCCTTCGAGCTTGGTCATTTCGCTTGCGACTCCAGTTTCGGCGCCACCTTTGGTTCCTTGGCGCTCCAGTCCGGCATGTTTCGGCGATAGTGCCAGAGCAGCAGCGCGGCTGCACTGCGCCAGGGCCGCCACTGCTCTGCGATTTTGACCAGCCGTTTCGCATCGGGCCGCTTGCGCAGCTTCTTGAGGTGCTGGGCGGCGATCACCAGGCCGAGATCGAGGCCCGGCATGATGTCGGGCCGGCCATGGGCGAACATCAGGTAGATCTCGGCCGTCCAGCGGCCGATGCCCTTGGCCTGGCAAAGCATGGCGATGGCGGTTTCGTCGTCGAGGCCGTCGAGGGCCCTGAAATCGATGCGGCCTTCGACGATGTCGGTGGCGAGGCTGCGGCCATAGCGCATCTTGGCGCCCGACAGCCCGACGGCGCGCAGATCCTCGTCGCTCAGCGCCAGGAAATCCGCCGGCTCCATTCTGGGTGCCGCTGCTTCCAGCCGGAGCCAGATGCTGCGCGCAGCATGGACCGAGACCTGCTGGCCCACGATCGAGCGCATCAGGCCGCCGAAGCCCGTCGGCACCTCGCGCAACTCGGGATGCCCGACCTCCTTGATCGCGCGGGCGAAATCGGCGTCGACCTTCGCCAGGTGCCGCATCGCCTTCTTGAGATTGGCGGCATCGAGAACAACTGGAGCCATGCGGCCGGCATAGCATGCGGCGAGGGGGAACTGTAAGTTTCGACCTATGGCTGCCGACACGATGCCCAACCTTCCCGACCTGCACGCGCAAATGCTCGACCGCGTCGTCGCCGCCGTGCGCTCCGACGACCGCTTCGAGGCCCTGCTGGGCACCGGGTCGCTCGCCTATGGCGGCTTCGACGAGCATTCCGACCTCGATTTCGTGATCGTCGTGCGCGCTGCCGATCATGCCGCGGCGATGGCCGGGCGGCAGGCGTTCGCCGCCGGCCTCGGATCGTTGCTGGCGGCCTTCGGCGGCGAGCATGTCGGCGAACCGCGCCTCCTGATCTGCCTGTACGGCCCGCCGCTGCTGCATGTCGATCTCAAGTTCATCGTGCCGGGCGACCTTTCCGCGCTGTCGGAGCGTCCCGTGGTGCTGTGGGCGCGCAACCCCGGCGATCTCGACCGTCGATTGGCCGGCATGACGGTCTCGGGGCACGGCAGGGACGCGCAGTGGTACGAGGACCGCGCCTGGGTCTGGCTGCACTACGTGGCGACCAAGCTGCTGCGCGGCGAGCACTTCGAGGCCATCGGCGGCCTCGACTTCTTCCGCGACCAGGTGCTGGGCGCGATGCTCCAGCGCAATGCCGGCCGCCGCCCGCGCGGCGTGCGGCGGGTCGAGGACGTCGAGGGCGCCAAGGCGCTGTTGGCGCCGACGCTGCCCAGCACCGGCCATCGGTCGATCGCCGAGGCCTTGAAGCGATCGGCGGCGCTCTACGTCGAATTGCGCGCGGCCGAGCCGCCACCGTCGCCGGTCAAGGGCATGCCCGGCCTTCTCCTGGACTTTGTCGACGGCAAGCAGTCGCGCGCATGACCGTCGTCACGCGCTTTGCGCCCAGCCCGACCGGCGAGCTGCATCTCGGCTCGGCCTACTCGGCCTGGACCGGCTGGCATCGCGCGCGCGAGGCCGGCGGCTCGTTCCTGGTGCGCATCGAGGACATCGACATCCGCCGCTGCAAGCGCGCGTTCGAGACGGCTATCCTGGACGATCTGAAATGGCTCGGCTTCGACTGGGACGGCGAGGTGCGGCGACAGTCCGAGCACTTCGCGACCTACGGCAAGGTGCTCGACCAGCTCGGCGCACGCGGCCTGATCTATCCCTGCTTCTGCAGCCGTGCCGCGATCGAGCGCGAGCTGGCGGCGTCGGCCAACGCGCCGCATGGACCGGACGGGCCGCTCTATCCCGGCACTTGTCGCCATCTCTCGACGCAAGAGCGGCGGGACAGGATCGCCGCCGGACAGGAGCACTGCCTTCGCCTCGATGCCGGTCGGGCGGCGAAGGAAGCCGGCCCTTATCATTTCCTCGACGAGACGTTGGGCCGCGTCGAGGGCGAGCCCCTGCTGATGGGCGACTTCGTGATCGCGCGCAAGGATACGCCGACCAGCTATCATCTTGCAGTCACGGTCGACGATCACCTGCAAGGCATCACCCTGGTGACGCGCGGCGTCGACGTGCTGCCCTCCACGCACGTCCATGGCCTGCTGCAGAAGCTTTTAGGCTATGAGACGCCCCGTTATGCCCATCACAAGCTCCTGACCGACGCCTCCGGCCGCCGCTTCGCCAAGCGCGACCGCGACATGACCATCCGCGCGATGCGTGAAGGGGGGATGACGCCAGAGCAAGTCGTCGAGCAGGCCCTGCGTTGGGCGCATCATGATCTTCAGGACCGCGCGCTTCCAGCGCGCTCATGATCATGAGCGCGCTGGAAGCGCGCGGTCCGGAAGGCTAAGATTTCAGCCATGAACAGACAAGAAGAACTGGCCGTCGGGAGGCGGCTGCTGGGCCATATCGACGGCCGCACCACCGACCTCGCGGACGCCATGTTCCGCAACCGCGTGTCGGCCTATTCCTGCCGTGACCGCGCCAAGCTCGAGCGTGACCGGCTGTTTCGAGACCGTGCGATCTTCATGGGGTTGTCGACGCGGCTTCCCAAGGCCGGTGACTATCTCACCGAGGACGTGGCCGGCATGCCGGTGCTGATGACCCGCGGCCAGGATGGCGAGGTCCGCGCCTTCGCCAACATCTGCCGCCATCGCGGCGCGCCGGTGGCGCAGGGCTGCGGCAACGCCCGCGCCTTCGTCTGCCCCTATCACGGCTGGACCTACGACTCCGCCGGCAAGCTTTTGGGCACGACCGACAAGGTGGGCTTCGCCGGCATCGACCTTGCCAGCCACGGCCTGGTGCGCCTGCCGGCGGCGGAGCGCCATGGCCTGATGTTCGTGCGGCCCAAGCCGATCGCCACTGGCGACAGCGGGTCGATCGACATCGACGCCGATCTCGGCGCGCTGGTGCCCGACCTTTCAGCGCTGCGACTGGACACCTATCCGATCTTCTCGGCCGACCGCGTCGCGCCGCGCATCAACTGGAAGTTCGCCATCGACACCTTCCTCGAGGGCTATCACATCCCGCATCTGCACCGAAAGACGATCGCGCCGTACTTCATCGGCAATGTCGGCACGTTCGACGGCGCGGGCCTGCACGGCCGCATGTGCGTGGCGCGCACCTCGATCGATGCCGTGCGGCCGTTGCCCGAGGGCGAGCGCAACTACCGCCCGCACGTCATCTCGATCTACCAGCTCTTCCCTAACACCATCCTGATCTGGCAGGTCGACCATATCGAGATCTGGCGCGCCTTCCCTGACCGCGACGATGCGAGCCGCTGCGATGTCGAGATGACGATCTACAAGCCCGACGACAGCGACCGGTCCGACGCCTATTGGGAGAAGAACCGCGATATCGCCATCCGCACGGTGATGGACGAGGACTTCCCCCTGGGCGAGCGCATGCAGATCGGCTTCGAATCCGGCGCCACGGAAGAGGTGATCTACGGCCGCAACGAGCCGTCGCTGGTTCACTTCCACATCTCGATTCGCAACGCGCTCGGCGTCGCGGCGTAAGTCAAAGACTAAGGGTCGTCAGGCTCGCCTTGTCGGGCGCCTTTTGTCTGGCGCTCATGGAGGGCCGCAAGCTTCGCGCGGACGTCGGCGCTGCTGATGAGAGACGATGGATTGGCGCGAGCTTCGTCGTAAGCTGCCACTACTTCGGTTCGAAGCCAGATTTCGAGCGCTTGGATCATCTGATCTGAAAATTTGATAGAACGCGATCCTATCACAGCGACATGCTATTCGTCATCGCGCCGGTGCGCCCAAGCTGCGCCAACTAGACCAACAGAGGACACGTCCATGCAACGTACGAAGCCCCCGTTTCGCGCAGACCAGGTCGGCAGCCTTCTGCGCAGCCAGCCGGTAAAGGACGCGCGCACCAAGCGGCTTGCCGGAGACATCACGCCAGCTGAACTGAAGGCCGTCGAGGACGCCGAGATCAAGAAGCTCGTCGCCAAGCAGGAATCGATCGGCCTGCAGGCGGTGACCGACGGCGAGTTCCGCCGCTCGTGGTGGCATTACGATTTCCTCAGCCATCTCGACGGCGTCGAGCTGGTCAGCGTGACGCAGGGCCTGCAGTTCAAGGGCACGCAGACCAAGGCCGAGGGCCTGCATGTCCACGGCAAGATCGATTTCTCGACCCATCCCATGATCGAGCACTTCAAGTACCTGAAGTCCGTCGCCAAGGCCGTGCCCAAGATGACCATCCCGTCGCCGACGGCGCTGCACTATCGCGGCGGCCGGCAGGCGATCGAGAGGTCGGTCTATCCCGAGATGGAGCCGTTCTTCGCCGATCTCGGCCGCGCCTACGGCAAGGCGGTGCGCGCCTTCGGCGAGGCGGGCTGCAGCTACCTGCAGCTCGACGAGGTGTTCGTGGCCTATCTCTGCGACGAGGCGCAGCGCGAATACCTGCGCGGCCGCGGCGACGATCCCGATCGGCTGCTGCACGTCTATGCCGACCTGGTGAACGCCGCCTGCGCCGGCCGCACGCCCGGCATGACCATCTCCATGCATCTCTGCCGCGGCAACTTCCGCTCGACCTGGATGGCGCAGGGCGGCTACGAGCGCGTGGCCGACATCCTGTTCAACCAGATGGGCGTCGACGCCTATTTCATGGAGTACGACACCGACCGCGCCGGCGGCTTCGAGCCGCTGCGCTTCCTGCCCAAGGGCAAGCAGGTCGTGCTGGGCGTCATGACGTCCAAGACCGGCGAGCTGGAGAGCAAGGACCAGCTCAAGCGCCGCATCGACGAGGCGGCCAAGTTCGCGCCGCTCGACCAGCTTTGCCTGTCGCCGCAATGCGGCTTTGCCAGCACCGAGGAGGGCAACCTGCTGGCCGAGGGCGAGCAGTGGGCCAAGCTCGGGCGCTGCGTGGAGGTCGCGAGGGAAGTCTGGGGTTAGGGCAGCGATGCTCATCTCGTTTGGCGGACGCATCGAACCTGAGTCACGCGTTGCTCCTAAGACGACCGGTCGCTTCCGCGGCACGCTGGCGACGTAGGCGATTTAGGGGCGGTATAAGCATCGCGATCTGTCAGATGTTTGGCGGCAAGTTGTCGTTTGAGCCGCTCGTAAGTCTCAGCTTCCTCTGGATGAGCGCGCAAATAGTCCCTGAACGCCAACCGCTGCCACATCTCTCCATGTGGCTCCGTGACATGAACATGATGGGAGCGCTTTGAACCAAAGGGCGGCATCGCCCTTAACGAAGAACATTCGATCCTTCTTCGGATTGTCGGCCCAATAGACATAATCAAGCTTGCGACAGCGCCTCGACAAGTGCCGGCGTGCGCGCCGCCGAATGATCGAACCGTGATCAGATATCTCTGATGGGCCGTCGCAGACAACCGGCGATCGCAGTGCTTCCGAAATGCTCGAGTCCCACGATCAGCGATGACATCGAGGACCGCTCGCAACAGCTTGACCGACTTGTCGGACAAGCGGGGCCGTCGGATCGTCACTACGACGACCTGGATCGAGAGCCATATCGTGGTCGATACGGCAGGGACGAGTGTCGACGAGCAGGTCCCGGCCCTGGTCAGTCGTCTCGGCTCTTAGTCTTCCGGCCACGCGCTTCCGCCGGCTCATGATCATGAGCCGGCTGGAAGCGCGCGGTCCGGAAGAGCATGAAGTGTTTAACGGCCGCCGAGTTCCTGGCTGATCCAGTCCTGCACCAGGCTCGACTCGAGATGCCGATAGGCCGCTGGTGCGTTCGCGCTCGTCGACGAGGTTGCCGGCGATCACGGCAATGACGAGGTCGCATTTTTGCGAAACGGCAATGCCTTCGGCATGGCGCGTCCCGCCGCCGATCAGCTGGTAGCGATAGAGTCGCGCGCGACCGGACAAGGCGCCGATACGGACGGCCAGCCCTTCCTTGGCCGGCACGAAGCGCTCGTCCAGCAAGTCGACGTCGGTGACGCGGTCGACCTCCTCGTCGGTGACGACGCCGGTCTCGCAATTGCCGCAGAAGCCGATCTTGGGCCGTACATAGACTTCGAGCGCGCCGCGGCGCCAGGCTTGGCCTGGCAGCCACGCGTCGCGCGGGAACGGCCAGGCGATCTGCCGCCATGGCACGTCCTTGCCGGGCGATGGTGGGTCGTCCTTCGCTCAGACCGAGCGCGACCATGCCGGCCATCAGGCCGGCCGCGAGCGACGTCTGGACGATCGTGCGCCGCTTCATCGGACGGCGCCTATTTGAGGCCCGCTACCGTGCGCGCCTCACCGCCCAGCTCCAGGATGTGCATGCCGGTATTGGCGCGGTCGACGATGTAGATGTAGCCGCGCGCGTCGGTCTCCACATTGTTGGTCTGGATCGCCGTCTTGCAGCGGTCCTGGCCGTCGACCTTCACGCAGCGCTTGTCGGTCTTCTCGGTGATCGCCGGGACGAAGTAGCCGACCTCCTTGGGCTGGAAGGGATTGCGGATGTCGAGGGCGCGCACGCCGGCATTGAAGAAGGCGATGAAGGCCATCTTCTTGTAGTAGACCGGGTCCATGCTCTCGTTGGAGGAGTGCGCGCCGAAGCGGCCGCCGCGCTGGCAGAAATTGCCGCTCGCCTCCGGCACGGTCCAGTTCGACACCATCATCGGTCGATTCTCGATCGAGAGGTCGGCGAACCACACCATCTGCCGCGCCTCCAGGCATTCGTTCAGGATCGACTCGTTCACGATCATGACGATGTCGCGCTTGCCGCCGTCCTTGTCGCGGGCGAACTCGGCGATCGTCATCTGCGGCATCGGGAAGGTGGTGTGTGCGCCCGTCCACGGCGTCATCACCAGCCGCGAGACCTCCGGTGCCATCAGGTTGGCGGGTGTCGGCTCCTTCGGCCCGTTGAGCAGCTTCTCGCGGTCGACGATCTGCAGCACACCGCCCTTGTTGGTGCCGTAGCCGAAATAGACACGGTTGCCCTGCGGTCCGGTCGAGATCGGCCCATGCAGATCGGTCGGCACCGTGCCGGTGGCGCCGGGCTCCTGGCCGACCAGGCCGAAGTCGCGGATCTTCACCGGGTTCTTGGGGTCGGAGAGATCGTAGATCTGCGTCATGCGCTTGGTGCGCCAGTCGGGCGCGCCGCCGACCAGGAAGGCGATGCCGGTGTCGCATTCCCACCAGCTCTTGTGCGTGTCCTTCAAGCCGCCGATGCGCGTCAGCAGCACCGGCTCGGCCGGATTGGCGACGTTCCAGATCTCATGCGCCTCGCCGCCGAAGGTGCGCAGCATGTAGACGGCCGAGCGGTCGCCTTTGGGGAGGGAAGCGCCGTCGCAGAGGCGCACCATCTGCGCGCCGCCCGCCTCGTACTTGCCCGGCTGGCCGGGCAGGTGGCGCAGGTATTTCGGGTTGGCGGGATCGGTGACGTCGACGATCGAGGTGCCGTTGGGCTCCGGCTTGCCGGTCATGGGATTGACCGGCGTCGGGATCTCGTCGCTGCCGCCGTGATGGCCGACATAGGCGATCCAGCGGTCGCCCTGGCGATGGATGGTGGGCTGGTAGGCGCTGCGCGCCTGCAGGTCGGTCCAGCCGACCAGCCGCATGTTGGAAGCTTCCGGCGGGGCGCCGACCTTCTGTTGCTGTGCAACGGAGGACTGCAGTGGGAACGCCGCGACCAAAAAACCGACGATGAGCAGAGCCTGCCGCGTCATGGTGTTTTCTCCCGGGTTGGCGGGATCATACGCTCGGGCAGGCGGGCAGGCGACGTGCCGGTGGTGACCTCTCGGCGTCTTCGAGATATCGAATAACGCGCCTTGACGCTGGTTCCGGACGGGGCGCAGTCGTCCTCGACTTCGCCCCTCCGCGTAGTTGCCTACCGCCCCTCGAGCTGCTTGTTCACCCAGATCTGCACGGTGTTCGACTCCAGAAACCGATGCGCCATCTTGCGCTTGTCGGGATCGGCCATGTTGCCGTCGACGATGGCAACCACGAGATCGCACCGGTAAGCGGCGACGATGCCCTCGGCAAGCCGCGGCGCGCCGTTGTGCATCCGGTGGCGATAGAGGCGGCTGCGGCCAAACAGGTCGGTGAGGCGGATGCGACTGCCCGGCCCGACGGCTGCGAAGCGCGGGTCGAGGCGGTCGATGTCGACCACGCGGTCGACTGCCTCGTCGCTGACGACGCCCGTCTCACAGTCGCTGCAGACGTCGAACTTCAGGCGGACGTAGAAGTCGAGATCGTGGCCGGTCCAGGCGCGGCCGGGCGGCCAGGCGTCGGCGGGGAAGGGCCAGCGGATGGGCCTGAAACCCTTGCCGTCGGTCGGGCCGAGGGCGACGCGTTCTTCCGCCAAATAGGCGAGCCCGGCCAGGCCGGCGACCATGCCGGCGCCGAGATACATCTTCATGACCGTGCGGCGCGCCACCAGCGCCATCGCGCTCTCCCTGCTTGCTGCATTATATACCCGCGACCGGCCATCGCAGGTTCTTGACCATCCCGGCCGCCCCCCGCATTTTGCCGCCCGCGATGGCGATCGGGCATCTCCTGTTGTTCTTCCTGGCCTGCGGCGTGGCGACGTTCCCGCTGACGCTGATTGCCCTGCGCGTCGTGGCCTCGCTGGCGCCCGGCGGCCGCATCGCCCGCAAGCTCGACGACACGTTCGAGGCGGCGCTGACGGTCTCCTTCGTGGTCTGGGTGCTGGGCGCCTTCGTCTTCTACGGCGTCGCTCTCTACGTCGAACGCCAGAGCGACTGCGCCGAGCAGCGGACGACGCAGCTCACGTACGAGTGCCGCAAGCTGTACGGGCAGAAGGACCACCTATAGCGACACGAAAACTGTCATCCCGAGCGAAGCGAGGGACCTTTTCTCGTTGCCTCAAAGGTCCCTCGCTGCGCTCGGGATGACAGTCTTGGACGGCTGCCTAGATCTGATGCGCCATCGGCGGCGCCGGGATCGGGCGCACGCGCTCGTAGGCGGCCGCTGCGCGAAGGACCAACGCGTCGCGCGCATGCTCCGACACGATCTGCAGGCCGATCGGCAGGCCGTCACGGTCGAGGCCGCACGGGATGGTCGCCGCAGGCTGGCGCGTCAGGTTGAAGGTGAGCGTGAACGGCGTCCAGCCGATGTCGACGCCGTCGCCGCCCCAGGCGGCGTTCTCGTTCACCGCGAAGGCGGTCATCGGCATGGTGGGCGTGAGCAGCAGATCGTACCTGGCCATGAAGGCGTTCATGATCGCGGCCACCTGCTGGCGCTGGTGGATCGCCGTCACCACCGTCTCCTGTCCGAGGTTGGCGCCGTGCTCGGCGGCCTTCAGCAGCCCCGGATCCATCAGCGCGCGCTTCTCAGGCGCGAACGTCCTGACCAGGATGGCGACGTTGGACTGCCAGTGCGCGTTCAGGATGCGCCGCGGATCGAGCCCCATCAGGTCGGGCAAGTCCTCGACCACCTTGGCGCCCAGCGTCCGGAACACCTTTACGGCGTTCTCGACGGCCTGGGCGACGTCGCGGTCGATCTTCTCCTTCTCGACGAAGCCCAGGTTGGGCGAGTAGGCGATACGCAGGTTCTTCACGCCCTTCTCGAAGCCCTTGAGATAATCCTCCTCGTCGTCCGGCCGGCCGTAGGGATCGCGCGGATCGGGCCGGGCCATCACGTTCATCATCAGCGCCGCGTCGCGCACGGTGCGGGTCATCGGCCCGATATGCGAGAGCGTGCCCTGCGCCGAGGGCGGATAGAGCGGCACGCGCGCCTGTGTGGGCTTCAGGCCGAACAGGCCGGTGAAGGAGCAGGGGATGCGCACCGAGCCCGCGCCGTCGGTGCCGACGGCGAGATTGCCCATGCCGACCGCCTCGGCCGCCACGCCGCCGCCCGACGAGCCGCCCGGCGTGCGGCCGATCTTCCAGGGATTGTGGGTGGCGCCGAACAGCGCCGAATCGGTCACGCCCTTCCAGCCGTATTCCGGCGAGGTCGTCTTGCCCAAAAGCACAGTGCCGGCCTGGCGCAGATGCTGGCCGACCGGCGAATCGAGGGTCCATGGCCCGTCGGCGTCGGTGGCGAGGCTGCCCATGCGCGTGGGCAGCCCCTTGGTCATCACCATGTCCTTGATGGTGATGGGCACGCCGTCGATGTCGGAAAGTCGCTTGCCGCCCTTCTTCCAGCGCTTCTCCGCGGCGCGCGCCGCCCTGAGCGCGCCGTCAGGATCGAGATGCTGGAAGGCGTTGAGCTGCGGATTGAACGCCTCGATGCGGGCGATGGCGGCCTTGGTGGCTTCGACCGGCGAGGCCTTGCGCGCCTTGTAGAGTTTTACGAGCTGCCAGGCGGGCATCATCGCAAGATCGGCAGTCATTTACTTGGCCTCCGGCAGGACGGGGAACTTCAACGGATTGGTCTCGGCATAGCGGGCGGCGGCGCGCAGCACGAGCGCGTCCTTGTAGTGACCCGCGGCGATCTGCAGGCCGATCGGCAGGCCCTGGCGGCTCAAGCCGCAGGGCACCGACGCCGCGGGATGGCGAGAGAGGTTGAACTGCGAGGTGTAGGGCGACCACAGCGCATTGGCTTTGCCTTCCGGCCCGTCGGGCAGGTTCTTGCCAACCTCGAACGGCTGCACGGCAACGGCGGGCGACAGCAGCAGGTCGTACTTGTCGAAGAACACGTTCCAGGCGATCGAAAGCTCACGGCGCGTCACCTGGGCATTGACCACGTCCTGCAGGGAATAGCGCAGGCCGGCCTTGGCCGAGGCCAGGAGGTTGGGATCGAACTCGTCGTGGCGGCTCTCCGGGAAGAGCTGCAGCAGCCGCTGCAGGGCGGCCAGCCAGTGGATCACGAAGGCGCGGCCGGCGTCGGCGTAGGAGAAGGGGGCGGCGACCTCCTCGACCTTGCAGCCCAGCTTCTCGAATTGCTTGGCCGCCTTGGTGACCAGGGCCGCGACCTCGATGTCGAGCGGATGATCGCCGAAGCGCAGCACGAAGCCGACTTTCAGCTTCTTCAGCTTGCCGTCGATCGCCTTGGCATAGTCGGTGTCGTCGGCCGGCAGCGCATAGGCATCGCGCGGATCGGGCTGGCTGATCGCGTTCAGCATCAGCGCGCAGTCGAGCGCGGTGCGGCACATCGGGCCGGTGTTTGAAAGGTCGCCGGTCATCGACGGCGGCCAGGCCGGCACGCGGCCGAACGTGGCCTTGATGCCGACCAGGCCGTTGAAGCTCGAGGGGATGCGCACCGAGCCGCCGCCGTCGGTGCCGATGGCGATCGGCCCGAGGCCCGCGGCCACCGCCGCCCCCGCGCCGCCCGAGGAGCCGCCCGGCGTGCGTTCGGTGTCCCAGGGATTGCGCGTGATGCCGTGCAGGGGCGAATCGGTCACGCCCTTGTGGCCGTATTCCGAGCTGGTGCTCTGGGCGAAAACGATGGCGCCCGCCTCGCGCAGCCGCGCCACGGCCGGCGCATCGGCGTCGGCGGGCGTCCTGTCTGTCAGCTTGCTGCCCATCGAGGCGGCCCAGCCCTTGACCCGTACCAGCTCCTTGATCGACACCGGCACGCCGTCGAGGGCTGAGAGCGGCTTGCCCTTGTTCCAGCGCCGCTCCGAGTCGCGCGCAGCCTTCAGCGCCGGCTCGGCATCGACATGGCAGAGGGCGTTGATCTCGGAATTGATCCGGCCGGTGCGCGCCAGGACGGCCTTCATGGTCTCGACCGGCGAGGCCTTGCCCTTGCGGTAGAGCTTGGAGAGCTCCGCCGCCGTCAGTTGGCTGAGGTCACTCATGTCGCTCTCCCCGTCGGTCTTACGTTGGCGTATTGCCGTGACAGTTGCTCCGCCTGGTATTCGGCGGCCAGCGCCTGCTCCATGCGGCCGACGCGGCGGTAGAGATCGCCGAGGGACCGCTTGGTCCAGGGCACTGTCGGCCGCTCGCGGTCGTCAGCCTGCAGGATCTTCAGCGCCGCGTCGTTCCAACCGGACTTCATCAGGGCATCGAGATGGATGGCGCCGAACAGCGAGCGCTGGGCGATGCTGCCGCCGATCTTCTGCAGATGCGGCATCGCCTGGCCGAGCAGGCGCGCGGCTTCGGCATGGTCGCCCTTGGCATAGGCGGCGAGACCATGGGCGGCCGGCACGGTGCAGTCGGCCCACGCCTCGCGCTCGAACGGCTTGGCGCCCTCGGCACGGTCCTCCAGGCTCGCCAGCATCTCGGTGACGGCGCTCAGCTCGCCGGCGCGGGCCAGGCCGTAGAGATACTGCAGGTCGAGGAAGGGCACGAAGTGCTCGTGCAGGCGGGGCTTCAGGTAGGTCGCCACGTCGGCCCACCGGCCGCCGACATCGACGCCGCGCAATTCGAGCCGCGCCAGGAGCGAGACGGCGTTGATCTGGTCCTCGCAGAATTCCTTCCACACGCCCCATACGCGCTTGTCGAACAGCGCCAGCGCTTCGTCGGCGCGGTCGAGGTCGATCAGGAACAGCGCGAGATGCCACCAGTTGTGGGTGTACATGAAGGAGTTGCAGCCTTCCCAGGTGTTGGACACCGATTCGAGGAAGGCCACGCCCTCGAGCATCTTGCCGCGCGCTTCCAGGCAATGGGCAACGGCGTGATGCGCCCAGGGATCGCGGCGGTCGATCGCGAGCGCGGCGCGCGCTGTCTTTTCGGCTTCGTCGAGGCGATTGCACTCCTCGAGGCCGAAGGCATACATCGCGTGGACGTAACGATTGTCCGGGTTGGCGGCGAACAGGCGCTCACCGATGCGCAGCAGGGATTCGGCGTCGCCGCAGTTGAAGGCATGGAGCTGGCCAAGCTTGCCGGCCAGCACGTCGCGCGGCCACTCGGCCGCCATGTCCTCGTGGATTTTCAGGCAGCGGTCGGTGTCGCCGTCGATCCAGGCCGCGGTCGTGGCGAGCCAGGCCTGCTCGCGGGCGTTGGCATTCGCCGCGAGGGCCTTGGCGCGGGCGAGATACTTGCGGGCGGCTGCGCGGCCTTCGTCGGAGTTCATCGACAGCACGAGGTTGGCGGCCATCACCGGCAGGAGCGCGCAGCTTGCCTCCTTGTCGGCGGCGGCAACGAACTCGGCCAGCCGGTTGCCGAAGGAGAGCCATTCGTCGCGCAGGAAGTCCAGGGAGGCGATCGCCTCCGCACCGGCGTTGCTTACCTCCAGTCCTTGACCGTCGCGCGCCACTTTCGTCCCCGGTAGGTGCGGCTACCGGCCGGTGGACCCGCTTTGCGGGTCCACCGGCCGGAAACGCATTGTCTCCAACGTCATGACTCGTCCGCGCCTTCCGTCCGGC
Source organism: uncultured Alphaproteobacteria bacterium (assembly GCA_963809025.1). Lineage (GTDB taxonomy): Bacteria > Pseudomonadota > Alphaproteobacteria > Reyranellales > Reyranellaceae > Reyranella. Next base: position 30,887 of record CAWEIE010000039.1, read on the forward strand.
TGGCATCAGCCGGACGGAAGGCGCGCTAGCCTTGTCCAACCTTCGCATGCCGTGGCAGGCTAGAGCGATTCCCGATTTGATGGAACCGCGAGCGGTTCCATCAAATCGGGAATGCGCGCAATCGGGGTAGTTGTTGCAAAAGGCACATCGCTCTCGGCTGGTTCCAGCCGAACGCGACGTGCTCTAGGCAAAACGGGAGGAAACATGAGACGCCGGCATCTCCTGGCGGCCGCGGCATTGGCCGCCGTTCCGCAATCCGGTCGCGCGCAGGCGTTTCCCGAGCGGCCCATCCGTTTCATCGTGCCCTATGCGCCGGGCGGATCGACCGACACCTCCGCCCGCATCGTCTCCGAGAAGCTCGCCGCTCTGCTGGCCCAGCCGGTGATCGTCGAGAACAAGCCGGGCGGCGGCACCATCATCGGCACCGAGATCGTCGCCAAGTCGAAACCCGACGGCCACACCATCCTGCTGACGCCGGCCGCGATGATCGCCATCGCGGCATTCGGCATGGCCGTGCCCTACGACATCGACAAGGATCTCGTGCCGGTCGTGGGCTTCGTCGACCTGCCGATCCTGCTGGCCGCCTCGAACAAGGCGCCGTTCCAGACCGTTGCCGAACTCATCACCTGGTCGAAGGCGGAGCGCGGCCGCACCGTCGCCTATGCCTCGGCCGGGGTCGGATCGCTGACACATCTGTGGGGCGAGTACGTCAAGGCCAAGACCGGATTGCCGATGGAGCATGTCGGCTACAAGGGCAGCGCCGAGGCGTTGCGCGACGTCATCGCGGGGCACGTGCCCTTGTTCGCCGACGTGCTGGTGCCGACCGCGTCTGCCGTGCGCGCCGGGCAGATCCGCGGCATGGCGGTGGCGATGGCCCAGCGCTCGGAGCTGCTGCCCGACGTGCCGACCGTCGCCGAGGCGGGCCTGCCCGGCACGGAAGGCACGGTGCCGTTCGGCATCTCGGTGCCCGGCGGCACGCCGGCCTCGGTGGTGATGAAGCTCAACACCGCGTTCAACGAGGCGCTCGGCGATCCGCCGATCCGGCGCAAGCTTCTCGAGCTGGGATTCGTTCCCGTCGGCGGCGCGCCGCAAGCCTATGTCGCAGTGCTGGCCAACGAGATCGCCAAGTGGCGCAAGGTGATCAAGGAGTCGAAGATCCCGCCGCCGACGTGATGGTGCGCAAGGGGAAGCGTGCGGGCTCTCGCGGCTGATTACAGCCGCTGCCGCCCGCCAGAGTTAGCCGACCAAGGTCGGCTAACTCTTGGGCGACCCGCCAAGGAAGCAGTAGATCATCCCGCTCTTGCTGGCGCAGATATGGCTGCGGCCGTCGGGGGCGAGTTGTTGCAGGACCACGCGCGGCGGCACCGGCACCCAGCGGCCGTTGAGCAGCGCGTACCACATGCCGTCGTCGTTGAGATAAGCGCGGGTCGGCCGGCAATCGCCTTCCGACGTGGCCGAGCGGCCGTTGCAGCACGAGTAGCCCGTGCCGGGCTGCTTCAGCTCCTTGTACCAGTCGTGGTTCTCGGCATGGCCCTGGCCGTACTGCCCTTGCGACTGCCCTGGGGCATGATCATGCGCGTCTTGGGCGCGGGCCGCGACGCTGGTGATGCAGACCGTCGATAGCAACACCAAACCAAGCATGGACAGCCGCATCCGACCGCCTCCGTCTGCCGCAAGAACGGGCGGCACCGCCTGTCGCAACGATCCAGGGAACCTGCGGGTTCCCTTCAGATCTTGGGCGAGCCGCCCAGAAAGCAATAGATCATGCCGCTTTTGCTGGCACAAATATGCGAGCGACCGTCGGGGGCGAGTTGCTGCAGGACGACGCGCGGCGGCACCGGCACCCAGCGGCCGTTGAGCAGAGCGTACCATTTACCGTCGTCGTTGACATAGGCCCGGGTCGGGCGGCAATCGCCTTCGAGTCCGTTGATCGTGCCGTTGCAGCACGAGAAGCCCGTGCCCGGCTGCTTCAGCTCCTGATACCAGTCGTGGTTCTCGGCGTGGCCCGGGCCGTGGTGACCATCCTGTGCCAAGGCCAGAGAGAAAGTACTCGCGCCGAACAGCACGCAGGCCGAAACGACACCAACAAGCGCGTATCGTGGCATGAGGGCAGCCACCTTTCGCAGACTCTGTTGAGCCGGCCACGTATTCGTAGCGACGCGCCGTCGCTCAACCGATACCGTTGGACGGAGTGTACCCCTTCTTCAGTCCGGAGACGATGGCCATGAACTGTGGATCGTCGGCCGACAAGAGCCCGTGGCGCACGAAGAAGTCGATCAGCACCAGATTGCAGTTGTATTTGAACTCGCGGGTGTCCCGTACGGTCTCGAACACTCGGCGCACCGGCCACAGCTCGAAGGAGTGCACCTCGCCGTCGTTTGCGCACGGTGTGAAGTCTTCGGGCAATTCGAGATCGAAGCACGTCATGAGATCGGGCTTGAGCTGCGGGCCGGACTGGTTGAGGTAGCTGATGTAGCTCACCGCCTTGGCCTGCTCGGCGAGCCGGCGCGGGATCGAGGCTTCCTCTGCACATTCCTTGATCAGGTTGTCGTGCAGGCCGATGCCGGCCGGCTGGCCGCCGGCAACGGTGTTGTCGAGCTGGCCGGGAAAGGTCGGCTTGGTGAAGGAACGCCGCGGCACCCAGATATGCAGGCCGTCCTTGCGCCGCACATAGCCCGTCATGTGCGGTCCGAAGGCGCGCACGCCGAACCACGGCACGGCGGCGCGCTCCATTGCCATCAGCGGCGGATCGGTGAACGCCCAGGTGACGGGATAGGCCTCCTCGCGCCACAGCCTGCCGAACTGGCCGCGCTCGCGCAGCTCGAGCAGGAAGGCGCGCACCGCCGCGGTGCGCTTGTCGGGCGTGTCCAGTGCGCTATCGAGATGCCAGGCGCCGTCGCGCCGCACAAAGAGGTCGGGCCGCTCGGCCACGACGGCCGCAAAGTCGCGATGGATGAAACCGGCGCGCTCGCTGCCGATGAACCATGGCTCGAACTGGCCGAGGTCGGCGTTGTTGCAGCGCTTGATATGGTCGAGGAAGGACATCGGCCTCGCACATAGCCGGCCAAGTCACCGCTGTCATCCCGAGCGGAGCGAGGGACCTTTGAGGCGGCAGCAAAGGTCCCTCGCTGCGCTCGGGATGACACCGAGTGTGCGCTCTGCGACATTGACTTCGATGACCGAAGATGAGCTGCAAAAATTCCTCGAAAAGACCCTGCCGGCGGGCGACCGGCACGATGTCTTCGTCGAGGAGTGCCAGGATCAGGACGTGCGCCTGCGTTTCTCGCTCAAGCCCGGCGATACATGGTCGAGCGCGGCGCTGCTGTCGCTCGTCGACACTTCTCTGCGCGCGGCGGCGGGCTTGAGCTCATCGCTGACGCATCTCTCCGTCACCGTGCTGCGCGCACCACAAGACGCCGATGTGATTGCGCTCTCGCGCGTGATCCGCCGTGACGGCGGGACGGTGCACGCCGAGGCCTGGCTGTTCAGCCACGCCGTCGTCGAGCCGATGCTGCACGCGACGGCAACGCTCAAAAGCTAAGAGTCTCATCGGGGGCGCGGACCGCTGCCTTCGCCGAAGCGAAGCCGCTTCGGCTTCGCGCAGGCAGGTTCAGGTCCGCTCATTGCCGGGAGCCCGCCACTCCAGTGGCGCTCATGGGCTGTGTGATCCACAAAGACGCGCCACTGGAGTGGCGCGCTCCCGGCAAAGACATCAAGCCGCTTCCTTCCACGCCCCGTCCACCACGGCGACGATGTCGCGCATGATCTGGGTGAGGTCGAAGTCCTTGGGCGTGTAGACGCGGGCAACGCCGGTCTTGATCAGCGCCTCGGCATCGGCCGGCGGGATGATGCCGCCCACCACCACCGGCACGTCGCCGATGCCGGCGGCGCGCAGGCCGGCCAAGACCTCGGCAACGAGGGAGACGTGGCCGCCCGACAGGATCGAGAGGCCAACGACGTGCACGCTCTCCTCGAGCGCGGCGTTGACGATGCGCTCGGGCGTCAGCCGGATGCCCTCGTAGACCACTTCCATGCCGCAGTCGCGGGCGCGCACGGCGATCTGCTCGGCGCCGTTCGAATGGCCGTCGAGCCCGGGCTTGCCGACCAGGATCTTGATGCGCCGGCCGAGGCGGCGCGACACCGTATCGACCTCGCGGCGTGCCGCTTCCAGGCGGCCGTCGCTGACGCCGACGGCCCGCGCGACGCCGGTCGGCGCGCGGTATTCGCCGAACACCGAGCGCAGGGTCTCGGTCCATTCGCCGGTGGTGATGCCCGCCTGCGCGCAGGCGATCGAGGCCGGCATGATGTTGCGGTCCTCCTTGGCGGCGGCGGTGAGCTCGTCCAGGGCCTTCTTCACCGCCGCATTGTCACGCGAGGCCCGCCACGCCTGCAGGCGCTCGATCTGCCCGCGCTCGACCGAGGCGTCGACGGTCAGGATGGCGCCTTCGCCGGTCGACAGCGGCGAGGGCTCGGCGTCGGTGTAGGCGTTGACGCCGACCACGGTCTGCTCGCCGGCCTCGATGGCGGCGAGGCGCTTGAGGTTCGACTCGACCAGGCGCTGCTTCATGTAGGCCGCCTCGATCGCCGCCACCGCGCCGCCCATGTCGGCGATGCGCGCCACCTCGGCGGTGGCTTCCGCCTTCAGCTGCTCGACCTTGCGGGCGATCTCCGCGCTGCCGTCGAAGATGTCGCCATACTCCAGAAGGTCGGTCTCGAAGGCCACGATCTGCTGCAGCCTGAGCGACCATTGCTGGTCCCACGGCCGCGGCAGGCCGAGCGCCTCGTTCCACGCCGGCAGCTGCACCGAGCGGGCGCGGGCGTTCTTGCTCATCACCACGGCCAGCATTTCCAGGAGGATGCGATAGACGTTGTTCTCGGGCTGCTGCTCGGTGAGGCCGAGCGAGTTCACCTGCACGCCGTAGCGGAACAGCCGCTGCTTGGCGTCGGTGACGCCATAGCGGTTGAGCGTGATGTCATCCCACAGCTCGGCGAACGCCCGCATCTTGCACATCTCGGTGACGAAGCGGATGCCGGCATTGACGAAGAAGGAGATGCGGCCGACGACCTGCGGGAAATCGGCCTCGGGCACCTGGCCACGCGCCCGCACCGCGTCGAGCACGGCGATGGCGTTGGCGAGCGAGAAGGCGAGCTCCTGCACCGGCGTGGCGCCCGCTTCCTGCAGGTGATAGCTGCAGACGTTCATCGGGTTCCACTTGGGAACTTCGCGATAGGTGAAGCCGATCGTGTCGGCGGTCAGCCGGAGCGACGGCTCGGGCGGGAAGATGTAGGTCCCGCGCGAGAGGTACTCCTTGATGATGTCGTTCTGGGTCGTGCCCTGCAGCTTGGCGCGCTCGACGCCCTCAGCTTCGGCGGTCGCGATATAAAGAGCAAGCAGCCACGCCGCCGGCGCGTTGATGGTCATCGACGTGTTCATGCGGTCGAGCGGGATGGCGTCGAACAGGGTCCGCATGTCGCCAAGATGGCTGATCGGCACGCCGACCTTGCCGACCTCGCCCTTGGCCAGCGGGTGATCGGAATCGTAGCCGGTCTGGGTCGGCAGATCGAAGGCGACCGAGAGCCCGGTCTGACCGCGGCCCAGGTTGGTGCGGTAAAGCTCGTTCGATTTGGCCGCGGTCGAATGGCCGGCATAGGTGCGGATCAACCAGGGTCGGTCGCGGGGTGTCATGGTGGCGGGTGCCGAAAGGTTTCCGTAGACTGCCTGTCTCAAGCGATGTTGCATTGCAGCATGAAAGATTTCGCGGCGCAACCAAGGTCAGAGGCCGCTTTGTGACCAGCACGACCTCTCCTTGGGGGCAATCCGCCACGCCCGGCCCCCCGGCCGTTGCCATGGCCGCGGCCACGACCGAGCCGGACCTGACGCCGAGCCGCCCTCTTTATGACGGCAAGCTCGGCGAGCTGTACGTGATCTATCTGCGCCATCTGGTGCTGATGCTGGCGACCCTGGGCTGGTCGCGCTTCTGGGGCCGCACGCGCATCCGCCGCTATCTGTGGAACCACTTCGCCATCCTGGGCGACCGCTTCGAATATCGCGGCCGCGGCATCGAGCTGATGGTGGGCTTCGTGCTGGCGCTGCTGATGCTCGCCGGCTGGGGCGGCCTGATGTACCTGGTGTGGATCTACGTGTTCCACGAAAGGCCGTTCGCGAGCTTCGGCCTGTTCGACATCTTCTCGCTGTCGGTCGCGCTGATCGGCTTCCCGCTCGCCTATGTCGGCCACTATGCCGGCCTGCGCTACCGGCTGTCGCGCACGCGCTGGCGCGGCATACGCTGCGGGATGGCGGGCTCGGCCTGGCGCTATGGCGTATCGGCGACCTTCCTCACCTTCGCCAACGCCATCAGCTTCCAGCTCCTGACGCCGGTCGTGTCGGTGAACCTGGCGCGGCCGCGCATCGCCAACACGCGCTTCGGCAGCCTGCCCTTCGTCTTCTCCGGCGGCGCCGGCGACATCTATGGCCGCTATGTCGGCTACTATTTCCTCAACATCATCGCCTGGCTGGTGGCGTTGGGCATCTTCTTCACCGCGATCGGCGGCGCTGTCGGCGGGCTGGGCATCAGCTTCACCGAGGAAGAGCTCCTGAAGCTGCTGACGCGGCCGAGCCTGCGCGCCATCCTGCTGGTCGCAGCGCTGGCGATCGGTCTCTATATCGTTTTCAGCCTGCTGATCCTGCCGCTGCGCTGCTGGTGGCAGGCCTATCTGTTCCGCTATCTCGTCAGCCACAGCCGTGCCGGCAACGTGCTGTTCGCCACGGCGATCTCGACGCGCCAGATGTGGGGCTTCCTGGTGCTGAACTACCTGATCGTCGTGCTGACCCTGGGCCTGGGCTGGCCCTGGGTGATGCATCGCACGCTCCGGCTGATCGCCGCCGAACTGTGGCTCTACGGCGCGCCCGACGGCGCATCGATCCGCCAGCCCACCGATCTCGGGCCGCGCTACGGCGAGGGCCTTTTGGACATGTTCGACGTGAGCGGCGTCTGACCATGGCGACGCATGGCCCGCTTCTACGACGGCGAGACCGCCCTGGTGCATGACGTCAGCGTGCGCACCACCACCAACGAGCTGGTGATCTTCCGCCTCGCCGACGCCGGCATCCTGGCGCGCTGGCCGATCAGCGAGCTCGCGGTGCTGGGCGACGTCCAGCACGAGGTGACGCCGCCGATCGTGCGCAAGGGTTTCGAGGCGCGCCTGGTGGTCGACGATCCCGAGCTCAGCCGGCAGCTGGCGTCGCTGGTGCCGCAGCTGGCACCGCTCGCCGGGACACGGGCCCCGCCGGCGCAACGCATCGCCGCCTTCGGCGCCACGTTCGCCGTGCTGGTCGGGCTGTTCTGGCTCGCCGTCGACTACGGCACCGAATATGCGGCGCCACTCCTGCCCTACAGCCTGCAGGTCAAGCTGGGCGAGAGCGTGTTCGACGAGCTGACGGCCGACAAGGACGAGTGCCACGGCAAGGCCGGCCTGAAGGCGCTGAACGATCTCGCCAATCGCCTCGCCAAGGCGGCCGACTATCCGCACGAGATCGCCGTGCACGTGATGGACGGCGGCCCGGTCAACGCCTTCACCCTGCCGGGCGGCATCCTGGTCTTCTATTCCGACCTCTTCGAGCAGGCCAAGGACGGCGCGCAGGTGGCGGGCGTGATGGCGCACGAGATCGGCCATGTCGTGCATTACCATCCGATGAAGGGTCTGGTGCGCCAGTACGGCATCGAGCTTCTGGTCAAGCTGGTGAGCGGCGGTTACTCCGACCTTCTGAGCACGCTGGCCACGGGCGGCAACGTCCTGCTGGCGCTGCGCAACGGCCGCGCCTTCGAGCGCGACGCCGATGCCACCGGTGTCCAGCTCCTGGAGAAGCTCGAGGTCCGCGCCGACGGCATCGCGAGCTTCTTCGAGCAGATGCTGGCCAAGGAGCCCAAGGACTCGGCCGCCGTCGCCGGCATCTGGTCGAGCCATCCGCCGACCACCGAGCGCATCAACGCCACGCGGCGTCCATCGTCCGGCACGCCGCCCTTCACCGATGCCGAGTGGAAGGCGGTGCGCAATGTCTGCAAGTGACGGCTAGACGATGCCGATGCGCTGGACGATCTCGCACGACGAGCGGCTGGTGATGGTGGCCGGCGAGGGCCCGGTGACCCTGCTCGAGATCGAGGCTTGTTTCGATGCCGTCGCCCTGGCCGGCGCCCAGCCCTACGCCAAGCTGCTCGACGCGAGCGGCATGGGCGCGCGGCTCAGCGACGCCGACGTGATGGCGATCGGCGCGCGCATGAGCGCCTACGTCAAGGATCAGAAATGGCCAGCCGGGCCGGCGGCCTTCGTGGTGACGAGCCGCACCAACCGCGAGTTCGTCAAGCGGTTCATCAATCTCGCCGCCGCGCCGAGACAGGCGAAGATCTTTCAGACCGTCGACGAGGCCCGCCGCTGGCTCGACGCGCAGAAACGCCAGGTGAGGAGAAATGTCTGTGAGTGAACGTTATGACCGGGCCTATCTGCTGCATGGCGCCAAGCGCAACGAGATCCTGACCCTGGATGAGGTCAGGCGATACGGCGCCGACAGCTTTTCCAACGACGACTATCTCAGTCTCTACGGCATGAAGCCTGCAGAATGGCATGCGCGCGGCATACGGCTGCTGGGACGCACCGCCGTGGAATGCACCCGCGACATCCTGGGTGATCGTATCGGCCGCGACGTTGGAGCCGCAGCTGCATCGCTGCCGAAAGGCACGCTCGTTACCGCCATCGATCCTTTTGCTGGTTCCTGCAACACGCTTTACTGGATCCTCCGTCACGTGCCGTCGTCGCAAGGACTTGCCTTCGAGCTCGATCCGCAGGTGTTCGAGCTGACCAGCCGCAACATCTCCGCCCTGGATCGCAGCATTGTCCTCGAGCACGGCGACTTCCTCGCCAGCCTCGATGGGCGCGACCTGGCCGCGGGGCATGCGCTGATCGTGTTCGTTGCGCCGCCGTGGGGCACTGCGCTGGACGAGGTCGCAGGCCTCGATCTCCGGCGCACGGAGCCGCCGATCACCGGGATCATCGGGCGCATCGCGCGGCGGTATCCCGATCGCCGGATCCTTTTCGCCATCCAGGTCTATGAGAAGGTCGAAGCGGCTTCACTCGCCGAGCTGGAGCGCTCCCTCGATTGGTCGCGGCTGCTCGTCTACGATTTCAACGTGTCTGGCCGCAATCACGGGATCTTGCTCGGCACCAAGGGCTGGAAGCCAGACTAAGGCAGCCATGGCACCGTCGATCGTCCTCGCCACAGCAGCCGACGACCCCGGCATCACGGCATCCGACAGGCTCTACGCCGAGGCCTTGGAACGGCGGGGCTTTCGCGTTGTCGGCGTGCCATGGGATGGGCCGCGCACGGCGTTCGACGGCGCGGCGGCCGTGGTGCTGCGCTCCACCTGGGGCTACTACCGCGCGCTGGCCGAGTTCACCGCCTGGGCGGAAGCGATAGCGGCGTCGACGCGGCTGTTCAATCCGATCGGCCTGGTGCGCTGGAACCTGCGCAAGGACTATGTCGGCAAGCTCGCGACGGCAGGCATCCGCATGCCCGGAACGCGCATCGTCGCGCGTGAAGCGGCTGACATTGAGAGGGTATTCGACGAGACGGGCTGGCAGCATGCCGTCGTGAAGCCGGCAACCGGCGGCGGCGGCCATTCCGTCGAGCTGCTGAGTCGGGACACGGTGGCCGACGCCGTGCCCAGGCTCGCTGCCGGCGACGTGCTGGTGCAGGAATTCCTGCCTGAGATCGCCGAGGGCGAACTGTCGATGGTCTATTTCGACGGCGTCTTCAGCCACGCCATCCGCAAGCGCCCACCGGAGGGCGAGTTCCGCAGCAACTCGCGCTTCGGTCCGACGCGCGCCGCCGAGACGCCGGCAGGCGAGGTGGCGGAGCAGGGCGCGGCCGCCTTGCGTGTGCTGCCCGAGGTGCCGCTCTATGCCCGCGTCGATGGCGTGGTGCGTGACGGCGCGCTGATCGTGATCGAGGTCGAGGTGCTGGAGCCGGCGCTGTTCATGGAGTTCGATCCGGCGTCGGCCGAACGCTTCGCCGAAGCAACATTGAGGCGCGTGCGCTAGCGTCGCTGTTTGGCCTTATAGGCGAGCCAGTCGACGATGGCGTCGAGGTCGCTGTCGCTCAGCGTCGCCTGGTCGAAGCCCGGCATCTTCTGCTCGGGCCACTGGCGCACCGATGCCGGATTGCGGATCAGCTTCTTCAGCGCCGGGATCTGGAAATACTCGGTGACGTTCATCGGCCGGGCGAGATCGGGGCCCTGTTCGCCCTCGCCTTCGCCGTTGAAGCGATGGCAGGCCATGCACACCGACATGAAGCGGTCGAGGCCGGTGCGAATGCGATCGCCTGCTGGGACCTCAGGGCCGACCGCCAGACCCGGCCAGCGTTTCAAGGGACTGTCGGTGACCGCCAGTGCGGCGAGGCGGTAGGCCCAGTATTCGGAACTGATCTGCACCGACGGGGCGCGGCGCCAGATGACGTAGAACGGGCCGGCGCTCGCCTTGTCCTGCTTGCCCGGTATCGCAGGCCAGGGCGCCGCGGGATCCTCGATGGCGACGAAGGCCTCGACCTGCGCCGGGTCCGCGGAGGCGGCAAGGCGGCCCGGAATGGCAACCGAGAAATTGTCGGTGGCGCGCGCCTGCACGTAGTCGTCTGCGTCGATCCCGGTTCCCTTGAGCAGCGTCGCCAGCGGGATGGCGCGATAGGTCATCGTGCGGCGATAGACCGGATCGGCGATCGTGACGCTGCGCACGTCGGCGGTGGCGAGCAACGCCTTCAGCGTATAGGTCCTGGTCCCGTCCCTGCCCGCGATCGTGAGGGTCGGCGATTGGGCGACGACGGCCGGTGCGGCGAAGCCCGCCAGGGCGCCGAGCAGCGCAACCACCAGAAGCCGCGTTCCGGCCATCACGTCATCCTCTGACCACCGATCCGGCAATCTTTCAGGATCTCGGGGCGGAAGGCGAGGCCATGGCCCGGCCGCTCCGGCGGCGCCATCGTGCCGTCCTTCGACGGCAGCACCGGCTCGATCCAGAGATCGTCGTTCCAGTCCATGTATTCGAGGTAGTTGGCGTTGGGGATCGAGGCCAGCACATGGACCATGGTCTCGTGGAAGAGGTGCGGGGCGATCCGGATGCCCCACGGCTCGGCGGCGGCCGCGATCTTGCGCAGCTCGGTGTAGCCGCCGCGCATCGGGTCGGGCTGCAGGATGGGCACGCACGGTGTTTCGAAGAAGGGACGCAGGTCGTTGCGCGTGAAATGGCTCTCGCCGCCCACGATCCTGGTCTTGAGCGCGGCGGCGATGCGCCGGTAGCCGGCGAAGTCCTCGGCCACCACCGGCTCCTCGAGCCAGTAGGGATCGAACTCGTCGATGCGATGGCCGGCCTGGATGGCGGTGTCGGCGTCCCAGCCCATGTTGACGTCGATCATGATCTCGATGCCGCCGCCCATCGCTTCGCGCATGGCCTTGACGTTGGCCACGTCCTCGCGCCACGGCCGGATGTGGGCGACCTGCATCTTGATCGCCTTCAGACCTTGCGCGGTGAACTCCTTGGCGCGCGCGATCATGCCGTCGCGGCCGAGGCCGCGGAAACAACCCGACCCGTAGGCCGGCACCTCGCTGCGCGCCGCACCCCACAGGCGGAACAGCGGCAGGCCGGCCCGCTTGCCTAAAATGTCCCACAGCGCCATGTCGACGGCGCTCTGCGCGAACACCGTGACGCCCATGCGGCCCAGCCAGAAGTTGCTCTTGTAGAGCACCTGCCAGATCGCCTCGATCTCGGTGGCGTCGCGGCCGATGATGTGTGGGGCGATCAGCTCCTTCATGCAGGCATCGAGCGTGTGCAGCCCACCGCGCAATGGCATGAGGTAGCTCATGCCAATGAGTCCGCCTTGGGTTTCGATCTCCAGCACATAGATGTCGCGCTTCGGCGCGGAGAGGATGCCGGCGGCGGGCGGCGGCCCACGCCACGGCACCTGCAAAAGGGTGGAGCGCAGTTCGACGATGGTCGTTGGCGTGGTCATAAGACGTATCTCCCGCGCGCTTGGCTCACTATGATGCGCCTGCCATGACTTCGTCCAACCGCCTCTATCTCTTCGACACCACCCTGCGAGATGGCGCCCAGACCCAGGGCGTCGACTTCACCGTCGCCGACAAGGTCGCCATCGCGCGCGAGCTCGATCTTTTGGGCATCGACTACATCGAAGGCGGATGGCCGGGCGCCAATCCGACCGACGATCGCTTCTTCGCCGATCCGCCGGAGTTTCTAAACGCCAAGTTCGTGGCCTTCGGCATGACGCGCCGTGCCGGCCGCAGCGCCGCCAACGATCCGGGCCTGGCCGCCATCCTGCAGACCAAGGCGCGCAACGTCTGCATGGTCGGCAAGACCTGGGACTTCCATGTCGACGTGGCGCTCGAGGTCGATCGCAAGGAATACCTCGAGATGATTTCGGACTCGCTCGCCTATGCGAAGGGCCGCATGGAAGAGGTAATGTTCGACGCCGAGCATTTCTTCGATGGCTACAAGGCCAACCCCGACTACGCCATGGCCTGCCTCGCCGCGGCCGAGAAGGCGGGCGTACGCTGGCTGGTGCTGTGCGATACCAACGGCGGGACATTGCCGCACGAGATCGAGCGCATTGTCGCTGACGTGGTGAAGAAGATCCCGGGCGAGCGGCTCGGCATCCACACCCACAACGACACCGAGAACGCCGTCGCCAACACGCTGGCCGCCGTCCGCGCCGGCGTGCGCCAGGTGCAGGGCACCATCAACGGCCTGGGCGAGCGTTGCGGCAATGCCAACATGATCGCGCTCATCCCCAATCTCGTCCTCAAGATGGGCTTCGAGACCGGATTGAAGGACGGCGCGATGCAACGCCTCACGCATCTGTCGCGCCTGCTCGACGACCGGCTGAACGTCGTGCCCAACCGCAGTGCGGCCTATGTCGGCACGCGGGCTTTCGCGCACAAAGGCGGCCTGCACGTCTCGGCCGTCGAGAAGGATCCCAGGACCTACGAGCATGTCGACCCCGAGACGGTCGGAAACCAGCGCATCATCGTGGTCAGCGACCAGGCCGGCCGCTCCAACATCATGGCGCGCTTCCGCCAGATCGGATTGGAGGTCGATCCCAAGGATCCCGGCGTCGCGCGGCTCCTGGAGATCGTCAAGGAGCGCGAGGCCGAAGGCTATGCCTACGACGGCGCCGATGCCTCGTTCGAGCTTTTGGCACGCCACGAGCTGCACACCGTGCCCGACTACTTCGCCCTGCACAGCTTTCGCGTGCTGGCCGAGCGACGCGTCAATGCGCGCGGCCAATTGATCGCGCTCTCCGAAGCGACGGTGAAGCTCGATGTCGGCGGCCGTCGCGCCATGGAAGTGGGCGAAGGCAACGGCCCGGTGAACGCGCTGGATGCTGCCCTGCGGAAGGCGCTGCTGCCGGTCTATCCCGAGCTGCACGACATGCGGCTGGTCGACTTCAAGGTCCGCATCCTCGATGCCGCGGGCGGAACGGCGGCGACGACGCGGGTCATGATCGAAAGCGCCGACGCCAAGCGCCGCTGGTCGACCATCGGCGTGTCGCCCAACATCGTCGACGCCTCCTACAACGCCCTCTACGACGCCATCACCTACAAGTTGTTTCGCGATGGCGCCAAACCAGCGGAACGGTCCTAGCACTTCCTCCCCATGCAAAGCATGGAGAGGTGGCCCGTAGGGCCGGAGAGGTCATGAGCTTCATCGCAACGCCCATGACCCCTCCACCTGCTTCGCGGGCCAGGCGTTTTGGCCGCTTCGCGGACAAAAGCGCCACGCCCCATCGAAGACGAAGGGGGAGGAAGGCGCAGCAGACCTAGCAGCCATGTTGCTCGCGCCAGTTGACCGGAGTAGGGGCGGGGCAGACCATATATAGGTGCGAGACGGAGAGCATCTGGACGGCCGTTCCCCGGCGGGGACGGTAACGTCCCCGGCTGCGGCCATTCAGCGACGGCCGCGCATGGAACGGCGTTTGGTGGCTCGAGCCGTCATGTGGTCGCTGCCCGCGATCGTGCTCGCCGTCAGCGTCTTCGTCTGGCTGTCGTCCGGCCGCTGGGTCTCGACCGACAACGCCTATGTGAAGGGCGACCGTGCGCAGATCGCGCCCGAGCTCAGCGGCATCATCGTCGAGGTGCCGGTGCAGGAGAACCAGCACGTGTCGCGCGGGCAGCTGCTGTTCAAGCTCGATGACCAGTCCTATCGCCTGTCGCTCGCCAAGATCGATGCCGAGATCGAGACGACGCGTGCCGACATCCGCGGGCTTCGCGCGCAGTGGCGCACCAAGCGCGAGGAGATCAAGGCGGCGCAGAGCCAGCTCAACTACGCCCAGCAGGAATTCGAGCGCCAGTCCGACCTCGCCGAGAGGAAGATCGCCTCGCAGCAGAAGCTGCAGGAGACGCGCATGGGCCTCGACGTCGCGCGCCAGCGTATCTCGGCGGCGCAGGAGGACTTGCAGCGCATCGAGGCACAGCTTGCCGGCGATCCCAAGATCCGCACCGACGACCATCCAAGGGTCAAACAGGGGGTGGCGGCGCGCGACGAGGCGCTGCTGCAGCTTCGCCGCACGACGATCGAATCGCCGCTCGACGGCATCGTCTCCAAGCGGCCGGTGCCCGGCAGCTACGCCACCGCCGGCGTGCCGGTGATGGTGGTGGTGGCCGACACCGATCTCTGGATCGAGGCCAACTTCAAGGAGACCGAGCTCACCCTGGTGCGGCCGGGCCAGACCGCCATCGTCAAGGTCGACACCTATCCCGACGCCGAATGCATCGGCAAGGTCGCCAGCATCGCCCAGGCGACCGGTGCGGAGTTCGCCGTGCTGCCGCCGCAGAACGCCTCGGGCAACTGGGTGAAGGTGGTGCAGCGCATCCCGGTGCGCGTTGCCGTCACCTGCCGCGAGGGCGATCCGCCCTTGCGCGTCGGCATGAGCACGACGGTCGAGATCGACACCGGCCACAGCCGCTCGATCGGCGGCCTCTTCGGCGGGCTCGCCAAGACCTTCGGCCTGTCGAGCGCGTCGGCCACGGCCAAGCCATGACGCCGGTCGATCCGGCGGTGAGGCGCCGGCGCGGCCTGATCACCATCGTGGTGATGATGGCCACCATCATGCACGCCCTCGACGGCACCATCGCCAACGTGGCGCTGCCCTCGATCCAGGGCTCGCTGTCGGCGACGCAGGAGCAGGTCTCCTGGGTGGTGACCTCCTATATCGTGGCCTCGGCCATCATGACGCCGTTCGCGGGCTTCAGCGCCACGCGCTTCGGGTTGCGCCGCACGCTCTCGACCTGCGTGATCGGCTTCACCATCGTGTCGATGCTGTGCGGGGCGGCCCAGACGCTCGACCAGCTCGTCCTGTTCCGCGCCCTGCAGGGCGGCTTTGGCGCGGCGCTGGTGCCGGTGTCGCAGGCCATCATGATGGACACCTATCCGCGCGAGGAGCAGGGCAAGGCGATGGCGATGTGGGGCGTCGGCACCATGATCGGTCCGATCGTCGGTCCGTCGCTCGGCGGCTGGCTGACCGACGAGTTCACCTGGCGCTGGGTGTTCTACGTCAACCTGCCGGTCGGCCTGCTGTGCGCCGCCGGCATCCTGATACTGGTGCGCGACACCGCACACGATCGCCGGCGGCCGTTCGACATGCTGGGCTTCGTCCTGCTCGCCGTCGCCATCGGCAGCTTCCAGCTCATGCTCGATCGCGGCCAGCAGCTCGACTGGTTCGATTCGCTCGAGATCATCGTCGAGACCCTGGTGGCGGGCGTCGCCTTTGCGATGTTCCTGATCCATGTGCTGACCGACCATCACCCGTTCCTGTCGCGCGACCTGTTCCGCGATCGCAACCTCTCGGTCGGCCTGGTTCTGACCGCCGTCACCGGGCTGGTGCTGATCGTGACGGCGACGCTGATGCCGCCCTTCCTGCAGCAGCTCAAGGGCTATCCGGTGTTCACCACCGGCGTCGTGCTGGCGCCGCGCGGTGCCGGCATGATGATCTCGATGATGCTGGTGTCGCGCCTGATTGGCCGCTTCGATGCCCGCATCATGATCGCCTTGGGCTTCGGCCTGTGCGCGTTCTCGCTGTGGGAGATGACGACCTTCACCCTCGATGTCAGCGAGAGCCAGATCATCTGGAACGGCGTGGTGCTGGGCTTCGCGCTCGGCCTGGTTTTCCCGCCGCTCACAACGCTCACCTTCGCCACCTTGCCGCCGCGGCTGCGCACCGAGGGGGCGGCGATCAACGCGCTGATGCGCAATCTCGGCGCCTCGGTCGGCATCGCCGTGCTGGTGTCGCTGCTGGCGCGCAACACCCAGGAAAACCGCGCCGAGCTGGTCGGCCAGCTCACGCCCTACAGCGCCGGCTGGCCGTTCGGCCGCGTCATGCCCGGCCCCGATTCGCAGATGCTCGCGGTGTGGGATGCCGAGATCAACCGGCAGGCCGCGATGATCGGCTACCTCAACGACTTCCGCGCCATGACGATCTGCAGCCTGCTCGTGATCCCGCTGCTGCTGCTCATGCGCAAGCAGATGCTGGCGCGTTGAGGTATTTTCAGGCCGCTCGTTTGATCTGTCGCTGCGCTTTCTGTGATTTCCTTGCTGGCGGGCGAGCGGAGAGCTCCACGCCCAGCGCACTCATGACAGCCAGGATGGTCTTGAGCCGCGGGTTGCCGGCCGAGCTGAATGAGCGATAGAGCTGCACACGCGAAAGACCGGTGTGGCTGGCGATCTCGGCCATACCCTTGGCCCGCGCCACGACACCCAAGGCGTGAGCAATGTAGCCGGCATCCTCCGTCCCAAACGCCTCGGTGAGGAAGACGGCTATCGCCTCCGCGGAAGTCAGATCCTCCGCTGGGTCATAGACAGTAAGCTTCCGGGCCATCACTCACTCCATTTCAGCAAGAAGCTGCTTCGCGCGCTTGATGTCTCTTGTCTGACTGCCCTTGTCGCCGCCGCATAGAAGAACAATTACGGTGTTCCCACGCTTGGCAAAGTAGATGCGGTAGCCGGGCCCATAGTGAATACGCAGCTCACTGACGCCGTCTCCGATGTTCCTGACATCCCCGACGTGCCCGTAGGCCAATCTATCGAGGCGAGAGGCGATCAGCGCCCGTGCTCGGCCATCACGCAGGCGCAGCCGCCACTGTCGAGACGCTTCAGTCTGCTTGAGCTCAAGCACTTGTCGTTTATAAACGACCCGTATCTTTCAGTCCAGCGTATCTCGCCTATCCAGCCGATTGCCGCCGTGCGTGATTGCTGCCGGTTCGCCGCTTCTGCGACCCACCTTCACCTTGACCTGCGTGAGGTGCGCACATCATAATTTGATGTAGCCGCATCATGCAGTCGCGCGGCCAAGCAACAGCAGGAGGAAACATGGCACGCCCGTCCTTTGCGGCGCTGATCGGCGCCGTCGTCCTGGCCGGCCTTGCAGCGAACGCGCCCACGCCGGTTCAAGCGCAGGTGATCGGCGTCAGCTGGTCGAACTTCCAGGAAGAGCGGTGGAAGACCGACGAGGCGGCGATCAAGGCCGCGATCGCGGCGGGCGGCGGCACCTACGTCTCGGCCGACGCACAGAGCTCGGCAGCCAAGCAGATCACCGACATCGAAGCGCTGATCGCGCGCGGCGCCAAGGCGCTGATCGTGCTGGCCCAGGACGCCAACGCCATCCGGCCGGCCGTCGAGAAGGCCATCAACGAGGGAATCCCGGTGATCGGCTACGACCGCCTGATCGAGATGAAGGACGTGCTGTACATCACCTTCGACAACAAGGAAGTCGGGCGTATCCAGGCCCGCGAGGTGTTCAAGGTGAAGCCGGACGGCAATTACGTCTTCATCAAGGGCTCGTCGGCCGATCCCAACGCCAACTTCCTGCTTTCCGGCCAGATGGAAGTGCTGGGTGACGCGATCAAGGCCGGCAAGGTCAAGAACGTCGGCGAGTCCTACACCGACGGCTGGCTGCCGGCCAACGCGCAGCGCAACATGGAGCAGTTCCTGACCGCCAATCGCAACAAGGTCGATGCCGTCGTGGCGTCGAACGACGGCACGGCAGGCGGCGCCATTGCCGCCCTTGCGGCGCAGGGCATGGCCGGGCCGGTGCCGGTCTCGGGCCAGGACGGCGACCATGCCGCGCTGAACCGCGTCGCGCTCGGCACCCAGACCGTGAGCGTGTGGAAGGACGCGCGCCTGCTCGGCCGCACGGCGGGCGAGCAGGCGATGACGCTCGCCAAGGGCACCAAGCTCGCGGCGCTGCAAGACACGCGCAGCTGGGCCGACGGCCCGCGCAAGGTCGCGATGACCTCGATCCTGCTGACGCCGGTGCCGATCACCAAGGACAACCTCGACGTCGTCATCCAGGCTGGCTGGGTGAGCAAGGACGTGGTCTGCCGCGGCGTCAAGCCGGGCGGCGCCAAGCCCTGCAATTGAGGTCTTGTCTTCCTCTCATATTCCTCTCCTCTGCTAGCCCCCTTCGCTCCTGCGGAGCTTCGGAGGACTTGGATGGGCCGCTTGGCTCAAGTCACCCGAAGCTGCTCCGCAGCGTAGGGTGGCTAGGGGGAGAGTTTAGGTGAGGGGGCTCGAAGACAGAAATCGAGTTGTGGGGACTCAAGTGGATTCATCGCTCTCCGGAGCATCGAAACGTGCGACCGCGCCCCAGCGCCGCGCCATGGCCGATCTGTTCCGCGCCACCGAGATCGATGCCCGCCTCGTCGGCATGCTGGGGGCGCTGGCGCTGATCTGGATCGGCGTCGACATCCTGTCCGGCGGCGCCTTCCTGACGCCGCGCAACCTCTGGAACCTCTCGGTGCAGACCGCATCGGTCGCCGTCATGGCGGCCGGCATGGTGCTGGTGATCGTGGCGCGTCATATCGACCTTTCGGTCGGCTCCATCCTCGGCCTGGTCGGCATGATCATGGGGGTGACGCAGGCCGAGTTCCTGCCGAAGTACCTGGGCTTCGACCATCCGCTCGTCTGGGTCATCGCGCTCGCGGTCGGGCTCGCCGTCGGTGCTGCGATCGGCCTGCTGCACGGCGCCATCGTCGCCTATCTCGGCGTGCCGGCGTTCATCGTGACCTTGGGCGGCCTGCTGGTGTGGCGCGGCTGCGCCTGGTGGATCACGTCGGGCCGCACCGTGGCGCCGATGGACGATGCCTTCCGGCGCATGGGCGGCGGCATCGAGGGTGCGATCGGCGCCCACTGGACCTGGGTCGTGGCCCTGATCGCCTTCGCCGCCATTGTCTGGCGCACGCTCCATGCCCGAGGGCGTCGCCGACAGGTCGGCTTCTCCCTTCGGCCGATCTGGGCCGAGGTGACGGTGGCCGGGCTTGCCTGCCTTGCCGTGTGGGCGGTCGTGCTGGTCGCCAACAGCTACGACCTGCCGCCGCGCGTCGCCGAGCGGATCGCCGCCGAGCGCGGCCTTGTCGTGCCGCCGCAGGGTCTCGCGATATCGCACGGCCTCGCCCTGCCGGTGCTGATCGCCGTCGGCGTCGGCATCGTTGTCACCTTTCTGGCCCAGCGCACGCGCTTTGGCCGCTACGTGTTCGCGCTCGGCGGCAATCCGGAGGCGACGGAGCTGTCGGGCGTCGATACCAAGCGTGTCACCGTGCTGGTCTTCGTGCTGATGGGCATGTTGTGCGCCGTGGCGGCCGCCATCTCGACCGCCCGCCTGAACGCGGCAACCAACGCCCAAGGCATGCTCGACGAGCTCTACGTCATCGCCGCGGCGGTGATCGGCGGCACGTCGCTGGGCGGCGGGCTCGGCACCGTCGCCGGCGCCATGCTGGGCGCGCTGGTCATGCAGAGCCTGCAGTCGGGCATGGTGCTGATGGGCCTCGACACGCCGTTGCAGAACATCGTCGTCGGTCTGGTGCTGGTCGTGGCCGTATGGCTCGACCGGCTTTACCGCTCGCGCGCCCTGAAGGGGGGCGGGGCATGAGCGACGTTCGCCCCCCGCTGGTCGAGATGCGCGACATGAGCATCAGCTTCGGCGGCGTGCGCGCCGTCGACGACGTATCGCTCGATCTCCAGGGCGGCGAGGTCGTGGGCCTGCTGGGCCACAACGGTGCCGGCAAGTCGACGCTGATCAAGATGCTGTCGGGCGCCTATCGTCCCGACGCCGGCGAGATCCTGATCGACGGCCGGCCGGCCGCCATCCACAGTCCGCGCGACGCCCGGCGCCATGGCATCGAGACGATCTATCAGACCCTGGCCCTGGCCGAGAATCTCGACGCAGCGGCCAACCTGTTCCTGGGGCGCGAATTGCGCAGCGGCTGGGGCACGCTCGACGACGTCGCCATGGAAGTCGAGACACGCAAGGTGATGGCGCGCCTCAATCCGCATTTCGCCAAGTTCAAGGAGCCGGTACGTGCGCTATCGGGAGGTCAACGCCAGGCCGTGGCCATCGCTCGGGCGATCCACTTCAACGCCCGCGTGCTGATCATGGACGAGCCGACCGCGGCGCTGGGCCCGCAGGAGACCCAGCAGGTCGCCGACCTCATCGTCCAGCTCAAGAAGGAAGGCATCGGCATCTTCCTCATCAGCCACGACGTCCATGACGTGTTCGACCTCTCCGACCGAGTGGCGGTGATGAAGAACGGCAGGCTCGTCGGCACGGCGCGCACGCACGCCGTGACCAAGGACGAGGTGCTGGGCATGATCATCCTCGGCACGTGCCCGCCCGCCGCGATACCTGGACCGGGCGCGCTTGCCGCGGGTGGCGCCTGACCAGCCATGACGCGCCGTACACTCGAAGATGTCGCCCGGGCCGCCGGCGTCAGCCTCGCGACAGCCGACCGCGCCCTCAATGGCCGGGCGGGTGTGCGCGAGCAGACGCGGCGCAAGATCGAGGACGCTGCAATCCGCCTGAGCTACCGGCCGGACCGCGCCGCGGCGGCGCTGGCGCGCGGCCAGCGCTGGCGTTTCTGCTTCGTGCTGCCTCAGGGCGACAACGTGTTCATGACCCAGCTCGCCGAGGCGGTGCGCGAGACGGCGCCGTGGATGGCCGAGGAGCGCGCCGATATCGAACTCGTCCATGTCGACGTGTTCGACGGCCCGGTGCTGGCGCGCGAGCTGGCGCAACTCGGCCCGCGCTACGACGGCTTCGCGATCGTGGCACTCGACCATCCCGCGGTGCGCGAGGCGATCGACGCGCTGGTGGCAGCCGGCCGCCAGGTCGTCACCCTGGTGTCGGACGTGCCGACCTCGCGGCGGCACCACTATGTCGGCCTGGCGAATTTCGCCGCCGGGCGTACGGCCGGCACCTTGCTCGGCCGCTTCGTCGGCGCGCGCCTCGGCGCTGTCGGCGTGATCGCGGGCTCGCTGGCGCTGCGCGACCACGCCGAGCGCCTCGCCGGCTTCGTCCAGGCGCTCAGCGAGGTGGCGCCCCATCTCGACGTCGCCGCGACGCGGGAGGGCCGCGACGACCGCGAGCGAACGCGGGAAGCGACGGAGGATCTTCTCGCCGCGCATCCTGGGCTCGTTGGCCTCTATGTCATCGGGGCAGGCAAGCGCGGTGCGGTGGCCGCGCTCGAAGTGGCGAGGCGCGCCGGCGACATCGTCTTCGTCGGCCACGAGCTCACGCCCGATACGCGCCGCTTCCTGCTCTCGGGCACGATGGCTGCCGTGGTCAACCAGGACGCCGGCCACGAAGCGCGCTCGGCGGCGCGGGTCCTGCTTGCTTACTGCGAGGGCCGGGCGATCAACGCCGCCCAGGAACGCATCCGTATCGATGTCTTCGTGAAGGACAACCTGCCCTAGTGCTCGAGCTCTTCAGACCCTCGCCCGTCATACGCCCGTCATACGGGGGAGGGTAGGGAGGGGGAGAGCCCCACAGGTGGCTTCTGAAATTTCAGATCTGTAATTGGCAGACATCCCACTGCGGCCTTCCCCCTCCCTACCCTCCCCCGTATGACGGGGGAGGAATGAGAGAGATCTGATGGGACGTCCCTCCAAAGGCCGCGCCACCACCGTCGTCGCCCCGACGATCATCCTGGTGCGCCCGCAGCTTGGCGAGAATATCGGCATGGCGGCACGCGCCATGCTGAATTGCGGCCTGTCGAGCCTGCGCCTGGTGGCCCCGCGCGACGGTTGGCCGAACCCCAAGGCCCAGCGCGCGGCGTCCGGCGCCGATATCGTGCTGGACAAGGCCCGGGTGTTCGACTCGGTCGAGGCGGCGGTGGCCGACCTCGGACGCGTGGTCGCGACCACGGCGCGTAACCGTGAGCTCAGCCAGCGCATCGTCACGCCGCGCCGCGCCGCTGCCGAGATACGCGGCTGGGCGGCCGAGGGCGACAAGGTCGGCATCCTGTTCGGACCGGAGCGCACGGGCCTCACCAACGACGACATGGTGCAGGCCGACACCGCACTTTCCATCCCGGTCAACCCGCAATTCTCCTCCCTCAACATCGCCCAGGCCGTCCTGCTGGTGGCCTATGAATGGGCGGTGGCGGGGGAGGATGCGCCGGCCGAGCGCATGTCCGACCATTCGACGCGACCGGCCACGAAGGACGAATTGCAGAACCTGTTCGCCCATCTCGAGCGCTCGCTCGACCAGTCGGGTTTCCTGCGCAACAAGGCGATGCGGCCGGCGATGGTGAACAACCTGCGCGCCCTCCTGCAGCGCACGGCGATGACCGAGCAGGAGGTGCGCTCGTTCCACGGCGTCATCAAGTATCTCGCCAAGCACAAGCACGACGAGGAATGAGCTGGGAGCGCGGGCCTCCGGCCCGCTCATGATCATGATGCGGGCCGGAGGCCCGCGCTCCCGTATGACGCCGCGTCACTGCAGCGTGTCGAGGACATTGTCGTCTGCGAAAAGCGGCTGGATTTTGACAAGCCGTTCATGCCCGAGGTGCTGGACGAGGCCGAACATGCCAGCATGGCCGAGCAGCAGCACCAGGCTCAGCGCTGGACATATATCGGGTCGGGCATGAGCCATCCCAACTTTCTCGGCACGGTGCAGAAGCTCTCACCGACCAGCGCCGAGCGGCTCACCGAGATCGCACCGGCGCTCTGTTGGTGCGACTGCCGGTCAGATCGAAACGCTGGCGTTTCGATCTGACCGGAAACGCGTTGATCCAACATCTCGACCGCCGTGCTCTATGGGACTTGATGCTCGGCGCTCCGTGAAGGATGTAGTGTCGAACCGACACGCATTCTTCACGGAGCCGAGATGTCCACGACTGCCAAGATCTCCTGGGTCGACGGCGCCCTGCTCGTCGCCGAGGCCGGCAGCGGCCACACCATCACCATGGACGGCGCGCCCGACGTCGGCGGCCGCAACCTGGCGTCGCGGCCGATGGAGGTGCTGCTGATCGGCATGGGCGGCTGCACCGCAATCGACGTCGTCTCGATGCTGAAGAAACAGCGCCAGGACATCGAGGGCATCGAGGTCGCGATGGTCGCCGAGCGGGCCGACGATTTTCCCAAGGTCTATACCTCGGTGAAGCTGACCTACACGGTGCGCGGCCGCAAACTGAACAAGGCGCTGGTCGAGCGGGCGGTCAGCCTGTCGGACGAAAAATACTGCTCGGCCACCGCGATGTTCAAGAAAACCGCCCAGGTGACCCATGAAGTCGTGCTGGTCGAGGTCTAAGCCATTGATTTTGCACGGCGAACGGATGCTTGACTGGGCGGCTTTCGCCAGTATGTTCCGCGCTTCTTCCGGAGAACGTGGCTGAAGGCCTCCGGGCCCTCATCCCGCCCCAGCAAGCCCGCTGTAAACAGCAGGCAGCTGGACCAAGGCCTATCCGGACAACAGCGTCATATGACGCACAACGATGGAGCGATCGCGTGAGCAAACGCGAGAATTCGAAGTACAAGATCGACCGCCGCCTCAGGGTCAACCTGTGGGGCCGCCCCAAGAGCCCGATCAACAAGCGCGAGTACGGTCCCGGCCAGCACGGCCAGGGCCGCCAAAAGCCGACCGACTACCGCCTGCAGCTCATGGCCAAGCAGCGGCTGAAGGGCTACTACGGCTCGGTCTCGGAGCGCCAGCTGCGCCGCTATTATCTCGAGGCGGTGCGCCGCAAGGGCGATACCGGCGAAAACCTGGTCGAGATCCTGGAGCGCCGGCTGGACGCGGTCATCTACCGCATGAAGTTCGCCATCACCGTGTTCGCCAGCCGTCAGCTGGTCAGCCACGGTCACGTCAAAGTGAACGGCAAGCGGGTCAACATCGCGTCGTATCTTGTGAAGGACAACGATGTGATCGAGCTCACCTCCAAGGCCAGGGAAATGGCCCGGGTGCTGGAAGCCACGCAGACCGCAGAGCGCGACGTGCCGGAATACGTTTCGGTCGATCATAAGGACATGAAGGGCACCTACGTGCGCGGGCCCAAGCTCGCCGATGTGCCCTATCCGGTCCAGATGGAGCCCTCGTTGGTCGTCGAGTACTACAGCCGCTAAGAGGGCTGCAGACGCCAAATAAGACAAAACCCGCCCTATTGTGGCGGGTTTTTTGCTTGAGTATTCAGGGTTAAACGCCGGTTCACGCTGTCCGGCGGGGCAGGCAACGCATATAATCCCATCAGGGGCTGGGGATCTGGAGAGTTCGGGATGCGGATGGTCCGTTTGGCGGTTCTCGCGGTGATCGCGGTTGCGGTCGGCGGGGCTGGCTATGTCTATCGCGATGAGGTGGCTCAAAAGCTGGGTTTTGGGGCATCGGCGAGTGCGGCCGAGAAGGGTGGTGCGGCCAGTCCGGCCGCCTCGGCGCAACCGCAGGGCCGCCGTGGCCGATTGAACCCGGGCGGGGCCGTCCCCGTGGTCGCGACCAAGGTCGACAAGAAGCCGATGCCGATCGTGATCGAAGCGGTCGGCACCGTGCAGGCCATAGCCTCGATCCAGATCAAGTCGCGAGTCGACAGCCAGATCATGAAGGTGAATGTCGAGGAAGGCGCGCTGGTAAAGGAAGGCGACATCCTCTTCGAGCTCGATGCACGCACGCTGAAAGCACAGCTCGGCCAGATCGAGGCCCAGATCCGCAAGGATCAGGCGCAGGTCGCGCAAGCCAAACGCGACGTGTCGCGCTACGAGGAGCTCCTCTCCAAGAACGCCGGCACGGTCGTCAACCGCGACACGGCCCAGACCACGCTCAAGGCCGCCGAGGCGCAGCTCGAAGCCGACGAGGCTGCCAGGGCAAGCGTGCAGACCCAGATCACCTTTACCCAGATCCGCGCGCCCGTGTCGGGTCGCATCGGTTCGATCTCGAGCAAGGCCGGCACCGTGATCCGCGTCGGCGACAACAGCGCGGCAAGTGCGCTGGCCACCATCAACCAGGTCGATCCGATCTACGTCGCTTTCGCCGTCCCGCAGGTCTTCCTGCCGGAGATCCGCTCGGCCATGGCAAAGGGCGAAGTCAAGGTCGTTGCCTTGATCGACGAGGATCGCAAGCAGTCGGGCGCCATCGCTTTCCTCGAGAACAATGTCGATCCGCTCACCGGCACGGTGACCGCCAAGGCGCGCATCGGCAATGCCAACGAAGGCCTGTGGCCAGGCCAGTTCGTCAAGGCCGAGATCATCCTGGGCATCGAGCCCGAGGCGATCTCGGTGCCCGCGCCGGCCATCCAGCTCAGCCCGCAAGGACCTTACCTGTTCGTCATCAAGGACGGCATCGCCGAACTTCGTCCGGTCGAGATCAAGCGCACCCAGAACGGCGAATCGGTGATCGGCAAGGGCCTGCAGCCCGGCGAGCAGGTGGTGGTCGACGGCCAGCTGCGCCTGGTCAACGGCGCCAACGTGACCATCAGGCCGGCGACGCCGGAGTCGCCCGCCGTGTCGGCGCCGCCGCGCGGCTAGGTTCGGGAGAAGCGGGGTCGGGCAATGCTTTCAGCTCTTTGTATCCGTCGCCCGGTCATGACCATCCTGGTCATGTTCTCCTTCGTCATCGCCGGTGCCTTCGGCTACAAGCAACTTCCCGTGGCGGCCGTGCCGCGCGTCGAGTTCCCGACCATCCAGGTGACCGCCCAGCTTCCGGGTGCCAGTCCCGAGACCATGGCGGCCTCGGTGGCTTCCATCCTCGAGCGCCAGTTCTCGACCATCGCCGGCGTGACGACGATGACCTCGACCTCGTCGCTGGGAAACACCTCGATCGTCCTGCAGTTCGACCTCAACCGCTCGATCGATGGCGCCGCCCTCGACGTGCAGTCGGCCATCTCCTCGGCCATGCGCCGCCTGCCGGCCGAGCTCACGACGCCGCCCAGTTTCCGCAAGATCAATCCGGCGGACTACGCCGTGATGTTCCTGGCCTTGAAGTCGAGCCAGGTCAGGCTGTCCGACATCGATGCGTTCGCCAACCGCGCGATCCTGCCGCGCATCTCGACGCTGCCCGGTGTTGCCCAGGTGCTGATCTTCGGCACGCAGAAATATGCCGTGCGCGTGCGCGCCAACCTCGACCAGCTCGCGGTGCGCGGGCTGACGCTGCAGGAGCTGCAGACCGCCATCGTCAACGCCAATTCGAGTAAGCCGGTCGGCGCCATCGCCGACAGTCGCCAGAGTTCGATCCTCGACGCCACCGGTCCGATCAACAAGGCGGCCGACTACATGCCGGTGATCGTGACCTGGCAGAACGGCGCACCGGTGCGCGTGTCCGACGTCGCGACCGCGATCGACAGCGTCGAGAACGACAAGGTCGCGAGCTGGCTGAACGGCACGCGAGCCATCGTGCTCGGTGTCTACCGCCAGCCCGACGCCAACACCGTCGAGGTGGTCGACCGGGTCAAGGCGATGCTGCCGGCGATCCAGGCCGAGCTGCCGCCTGGCGTGGAGATCACGACCCTGGCCGACCGCGCCGAGCCGATCCGCCACGCCATCGCCGACGTCGAGTTCACCCTGGCGCTGGCGGGCCTGCTGGTGATCATCGCCATCTACTTCTTCCTGCGCAGCTTCCGGGCGACGCTGATCCCGGCGATCGCGCTGCCGATCTCGGTGATCGGCACCTTCGCCGGCATGTATCTGTGCGGCCATTCGCTGGACAACATCTCGCTGCTGGCGCTGACGCTGGCCGTGGGCTTCGTGGTCGACGACGCCATCGTCATGCTGGAGAACATCGTCCGCCACATCGAGGCGGGCGAGAAACCGATGGAGGCCGCCTTCAAGGGCTCCAAGGAGGTCGGCTTCACCATCATCTCGATGACGCTGTCGCTGGTCGCGGTGTTCATCCCCGTGCTGTTCATGGGCGGCGTGGTCGGCCGCATGTTCAACGAGTTCGGCCTCGTCATCACCTTCGCGATTCTGATCTCCGGCATCGTGTCGCTGACGCTGACGCCGATGCTGTGCGCGCGGCTGTTGAAGCCGATCGATCATCACGAGAAGCACAACTTCCTGCTGCGCTCCTTCGAATGGACCTTCAACAAGATCGCCGACGGCTATGCCTGGGCGCTGCGGCGCACCGTGAGGTTGCCGCGTCTGGTGCTCCTGATCACGCTCGGCACCTTCGGGCTGAGCGCCGTGCTTTTCCAGGCGATCCCCAAGGGCTTCTTCCCCACCGAGGACATCGGGCAGATCACCGGCTCGACCGTGGGTCCGGACGACGCTTCGTTCGACGCCATGGTGGCGCGTCAGTCGGCGCTGGCCGAGATCATCCGGCGCGATCCCGACGTCCAGAGCGTGATTTCGACCGTCGGCGGCGGCAACGCGGCCAGCACCGTCAATTCCGGCCGCATGTTCATCGTGCTGCGGCCCAAGCCGGAGCGCACCGACAACGTCCTGCAGGTGATGGCGCGGTTGCGCCGGACCACGTCGCAAGTGCCTGGGATCAACATCTTTTTCCAGCCGATCCAATCGATCAACATCGGCACGACGCAGACGCGCGCCCAGTACCAGTTCGGCATGCGCTCCAGCGACCTTGCCGCGCTGCGCGAATGGGCGCCGCGCATGGAAGAGCGCATGCGGCGCATTCCCACGATTCAGGACGTCAATTCGGACCTTCAGGTGCGGGCGCGCTCGACCGTCATCGACGTCAATCGCGACATTGCCTCACGGCTGGGATTGTCGGTCGATCAGATCCGCCTGCTGCTCTACTCGGCGTTCGGCAGCCGTCAGGTCTCGACGATCTACGCCTCCGACGACACCTATCAGGTCATCCTCGAAGCCGATCCGAAGTACGCCGACGTCAACGACGTCCTGCGCAAAATGCAGATTCGAACGCCGAGCGGCTCGCTGGTGCCGCTCGACACGGTGGCCAAGCGCAGCGACAAGCCGACGTCGCTCACCGTCAACCATATCGCCCAGCTTCCCTCGGTGATCATCTCGTTCAACCTGGCGACGGGCGTGGCGCTTGGCCAGGCGGTGGCCGACATCAATGCTGCGGCGGCCGAGATCGACCTGCCGACCAGCATCACCACGAGCTACGAAGGCAGCGCCCAGGTCTTCCAGCAGGCGGTCGCCAACCAGGGCATGCTGCTGTTTGCCGCCGTGCTGGTGATCTACATCATCCTCGGCATCCTCTATGAGAGCTTCATCCATCCGCTGACCATCCTGTCCGGCCTGCCGTCGGCCGGCATCGGCGCGCTGGCGATCCTGATGCTGTTCAACATGGACCTCAGCGTCATCGCCATGATCGGCGTCGTCATGCTGATCGGCATCGTCAAGAAGAACGCCATCATGATGGTCGACTTCGCGATCGAGCGCCGCGCGCAGGGCGCGCCGGCCGAGCAGGCGATCGTCGAGGCGGCGCTGTTGCGCTTCCGGCCGATCATGATGACCACCGCCTGCGCGCTTCTTGGCGCCTTGCCGATCGCGATCGGCGCCGGCGCCGGCGCCGAACTGCGCCAGCCGCTCGGCATCACGGTCGTGGGCGGCCTGATGGTGTCGCAGCTGCTGACGCTGTTCATCACGCCGGTCGTCTACGTATGGTTCGACAGGCTGACCGGCGTGAAGTTCGGCCCGCGCTGGCGCTGGCGGACCCGCAGCGCGCCGGCGACGCCGGCTGAATGATCTGCTGGGAGCGCGGACCTCCAGGTCCGCTCATGAATCATGATGCGGACCTGGAGGTCCGCGCTCCGGCCGGGGCATGAGGAACAATGACTGACGACATCGGCGCCTTCGTGCCGGGTCCGCACGTGCGCGTCGAGGGCCGCGCCGGCGGGCCGCTGGCGGGCCTCACCTTCGCTGCCAAGGACCTGTTTGACGTGGCCGGCGTCCCGACCGGCGGCGGCAATCACGACTGGCCGACCGGCCGGCCCGTGCCCACCAGGCATGCCTGGGCGGTGCAGACCCTGCTCGATGCCGGCGCCACCCTGGTCGGCAAGACGGTCACCGACGAGGTCTCGCTCGGCATCCTGGGCGAGAACGCCTTCGACGGCACGCCGGTCAATTCGCGCGCACCCGGCCGCGTGCCCGGCGGGTCGTCATCAGGCTCGGCCGCCGCTGTGGCTGCGGGACTGTGCGACACCGCCCTTGGCACGGACACGGGCGGCTCGGTGCGCGTGCCGGCATCCTTCTGCGGGCTCTACGGCATCCGCCCGACGCACGGCCGCATCGACGCCGCCGGCATGCTGCCGCAGGCGCCGACTTCCGACACGACCGGCTGGTTCGCGCGCGATGCCGAGACGTTCGCCCGGGTATCGTCGGTGATGCTGGGCGAGGCCATCCCGACGGCCTTGCCGACTCGTCTGGTCGTGGCGGTCGACGCCTTCGGCTTCGCCGACGCCAACGTCGCCGCCGCCCTCCAGCCGATGGTGAAACGCCTGGTCGCGCTGATGGGAGCGAGCCGCGAGGAGGTGATGGCGCCACCCGGCCTGTCGGTATGGGCGCGTGCCCAGCGCACGCTGCAGCCGGTCGAGGCCTACAACACCTTCAAGGCGTGGCTGGACGAGCGCAATCCGCGCTTCGCCTTCTCGGTGGCCAAGGCGCTGGTGATGGGCTCGCTGGTGCCGCCGGCCGAGCAGGCCTGGGCGCAGTTGATGCGCCAGGAAGTGCGCGCGCGCATGGCGTATCTGCTGCCCGCCGGCACCATCCTTTGCCTGCCGACGACGCCGTTCCCTGCACCGCCGGTCGGCCAGCCGCTGTCGGTGCTCGATCCGCTGCGCGATCGCATCACCTGCCTCTGCGCCCAGGGCGGACATGCCGGCCATCCGCAGGTCAGCCTCCCGGGTGCTGCGGTTGACGGACTGCCGGTCGGTCTGTCGATCATCGGCCCGCGCGGCAGCGATGCGACGCTGGTGGCGGTGGCGAAGGCAATGGAGACAACGACGTGAAGGACCTCGCGCCAAACATCCCTGAAGTCGTCGAGGAAATCCGCGGACTGTTCGAGCGCTACGAGCAGGCCCTGATCGACAAGAACGTCGACGTGCTCGACGGCACGTTCTGGAACAGCCCGCACACCATCCGCCTCGCCAACTACGAGCACGGCTACGGCTTCGACAGGATCCATGCCCATCGCGTCGCCCGGCCGCCCGGTCCGGGCACCAAGGAAAAGCGCTATCGCCTCGATATCGTGACGCTGGGGCAGGACATCGCCACAGTGACCCTGGTCTACAAAGTGCGCGGCAGAGACATGGTCGGCCGGCAGAGCCAGACCTGGGTACGCTTTCCCGACGTTGGCTGGAAAGTCATCATGGCTCACGTTTCCATGATCGATAAAGAACCAACTCTGTGAGGAAACCATGACCTGCCGAGTCAGTCGCTGGGCAACGTCATCGCCTGCCGGAACCCGCGCTGCCGATCGTCGATCCGCATCGTCATCTTTGGCAGCGTCCCGGCAACGACTACCCTTTCCACGATCTGCTGGCCGATACGCAGACCGACCACAGCATCGTCGCCACGGTGTTCGTCGACTAGCGCCTGCGCCGCCCGAGGCGCACCAATCCGACGCCCGGCCTGATGGCCGGCAAGACGCGACACGTTCAAGCCCTAGATCGAGGCCTGCATAGAATTGGTCGGCGCTGAGCGCTGCATGTTCGAAAAGCAATTTCCCGGTCGACAAGATCACGTCGGGTTATGCGTGCTGTGGAACCTTCAAGCGGCCGGCGGCCACCACTTCGATCGACGAGAAGTCTGCCCTTTTTGCGGGCACTGCCCGCCGCGCCCACTCCATCGCCTGTCACGGCGTTTGACATTATGAGATTCTGAAGGAGGCGGGCTACGACGGCACGGTCATCGTCATGCCGCAGCCGGCGGACCTCAACGTCATCAAGCAGCTGCCGATCGTCGCCAAGGCGCAACTCGAGCGGGCGGGCTTCAAGGTCGAGGTCCAGGCGACCGACTGGACGACCATGGTCAATCGCCTGGTCACCAAGAAGGGCCCGCCGTCGGAGGGCGGCTGGAACTCCTTCGCCACGAGCTGGACGCAGGTCGACATCCTCGACCCGCTGATGACGCCCTATCTCGCCGCGACCTGCGACAAGGCGCGGGCCGGCTGGCCGTGCGACGAGAAGATGGAGGCGCTGCGCGACAAGTACGTGCGCGCCAACACACCGGCCGAGAAGAAGGCGGCGGCCGAGGAGGTCCAGCGCCACTTCGTCGAGATCGTGACCCACGTGCCGCTCGGCGAGTGGACGGGCGCGTTTGCGGTGCGGTCCACTATCGAGACCCTACCGGTGCCGGCGCCGGTCACCGCCTTCTGGGGCATTACGAAAAAGTAACGACGACGGCCACTGGTCAGGCAAGACAAAAGCCCGGGTAGAGGCTGCGCTCCGATCAGAGGATCGCGCCGGCGTCCCTGAGCTTCTCGCGCAGGGTCGCCGGATCGAGCTGGACTGCCGGCTGGTTGGAAGCCGCCAGCAGTGCCGCTGCGGTCCCGACGGCCTGCGCCACCGCCATCGCCGTCGGCATGACGCGGATGGCGCCGTGCGCTTCGTGGGTCGCCGACAGGCCGCGCCCTGCGACCAGCGCATTGTCGAGGCCCTGTGGCACGGCGATGCGATAGGGCAGGGCGTAGACGTGGTCGGGGCCCAGCTCCTCGAAGGTGATGTTGGCGTCACCGCTGTGGTGCACGTCGATCGGATAGGCGCCCAGCGCCATGGTGTCGACGAACTCCGCGCCGCTGCGCAAATCGTCTGCCGTGAGCGTGGCGAGGCCCGCGATGCGGCGCGTCTCGCGGATGCCGAGCTGCGGGGCGAACGACACCAGCCGCGCCTTGGCGCAGCCCGGCACGTTGGCCGCGATGAAGCGCGCCGCGGCCAGCGCCTGGCGGCGGCCTTCGCGTTCGCCCTCGGACAGCGCGAAGGGATCGCTGGCGTCGATGGCGAGCCGCGTGACGTTGAACCAGCCGTCGTCGCCGCCCGGCACGCGGCTGCAATGCAATGCCGCGCGCGGCAGTGCCCCCTCGGCGACTCCGCGCGTCGCGATCGCGGCCTTGGTCTGCGTGCTCATGCCGTCGAACGCGGCGAAGTCGATCGGGCCGAGGCGAAACATCATGGTCGCGGGCTGCAGGCTCTCGCCGTCGTCGAGGCCGAGGAACGGCGCGCCGGCGCGCGCCATCAGGTCGAGATCGCCCGAGCTGTCGATGAACAATCGCGCCCGGACGTCGAGCAGACCGCCCTTGGTCAGCACGCTCGCCGAGCCGATGGCGCGGCCGCGGCGCGAGACCTGGGCGAGCTGGCTGTGCAGCAGCACCCGCACGCCCGCCTCGTGGACCATCTCGTCGAGCACGACCTTCAGGATCTCGGTGTCGTATTCGACGCGGTCCATGCGATGGCCGGTCGACATCACGAAATGGCCATGGCCGCTGCTGCCGCCCATCGCCTCCAGGCGCTGGACGATCTCCTCGGCGAGGCCCGCGATGACGCGCCGGCCCGCTCTTGTCTCCCAGCCGACGAATTGGCCGACCGCGCCCGCGGTCGCCGCACCGCCCAGAAAGCCATGGCGCTCGAACAGCAGGGTGCGCGCGCCCTGACGGGCGGCGGCGATGGCGGCCACGGTTCCCGCCATTCCGCCGCCGCCGGCCAGAACGTCGCAATCGATGGGATTCATTTTGGAAACCGACCATACTCCCGACCAAGGAAGAACGGGAGGCGTCAGTGTTTCAGAATCGCATCACGCGCCGCGCCACGCTGGGCGGCATGGCAGCCCTGTCGCTTGCGCCGTCGGCTCGCGCCCAGGAGCTCACCAAGGCGTCGATCGCGCTTCTAAAGCTGTCGTCGTCGGGGCCGATCTTCATCGCCCAGGAGAAGGGCTGGTTCAAGGAAGCGGGCCTCGAGCTCTCGATGAAGGACTTCCAGGCCGCGGCCCAGGTGCCGCTGGCCGTGGTCTCGGGCGATGCCGATCTCGGCGTCACGGCCTTCACTGCCGGTTTCTTCAATCTTGCCGCCAAGGGCGGGCTGAAGGTCGTGGCGGCGCAGAGCGCGGAGAAGCCGGGCTACCAGCTCAACGTCATCGCCGTCACCAATGCGGCGTGGGATGCGGGCGTGCGCGGCGTGAAGGACCTGTCAGGCAAGCGCGTCGCCGTCACCACGGTCGGCTCATCGGTGCATTATTCGCTCGAGATCGTTGCGCGCAAGTTCGCCGTCGACACCAAGGGCGTGACCATCGTGCCCTTGCAGACCATTCCCAACATGGTGGCGGCCTTCAAGGGCGGGCAGGTCGATGCCGCGGTGTTTCCCATCACGACCTTCCGCCAGGTCGAATCGGAGGGCAGCGGCAAGCCCATCGCCTATGTCGGCGACGAGGTGCCGTGGCAGCTCGGCGCCGTCTTCACCTCGCCCAAGACCATCACCGAGCGCCGTCCATTGGTCGAGAAGTTCCTGGTCGGCTATCGCCGCGGCGCCGCGGCCTATCACGAGGCGTTCGGCAAGCGCGAGAACGGCAAGCTGGTGCCCGGTCCCAACTACGACGAGATGATCGGCATTCTCTCGAACGTGATAAAGCAGCCGCCGGCCCTGATCGCGGCCGGCCTGCCCTACATCGATCCCGAGGGCCGGCTCGACGTCGGCGACATTTATAAGCAGGTCGCCTTCTGGCAATCGACCGGCCAGGTCTCGCGCGACGCCGATCCGAAGTCGTTCATCGACCTCGGCTTCGTGCAGGGGCACTTCAACGTGCCGAAATAGTGGAGCGCGGACCTCCAGGTCCACGCTCCGGGTGATCTATTCCGCCGCCTTCAGCTCGGCCGCACGCGTCGCGCGCAACGCGGCGTCCTCGACTTCCCAGCGCATGCCGATCTCGGCGAGCTTGCCCAGCACGTCGTCGAGCTCGTGGCCGCGCTGGGTCAGCGAATAGGTGACCTTGGGCGGGATCGTCGCTTCGTAGTCGCGACGCACCAGGGCCGCGCCCTCCAGCGTGCGCAACCGCTCGGTCAGCATCTTCGCCGATATGCCGGCCACCCGACGCTTCAGCTCGCCGAAGCGCTGCGGGCCCGTGAGTCTTGAGGTTGTAGAGGATGTACGTCGTCCACGGCCCCATCAGCATGCGCAGGATGAAGTCCATGGGGCAGGAGGCGCTCTCCTTGCCGGGGTGGCTCTGTTTGGCGTCCATGGGAATATCCATGAGTTACGAATTGGTACCTACTGGTGAATATATAGAGCGCTTCCTAAATCTTTCCAGTCACAAACAGTAACTTGATGAACTGGGGAAACAGATCGTCTTTTTCTCTAGTTGAATCAAAGGATTGGAGAGAATCGTGAGCACCATCGCCATCGTCTATCACTCGGGCTTCGGCCATACGCAAGCCTTGGCCGAGGCCGTCGCCAAGGGCGCCGGATCGGTTTCCAACACCAAGGTGAGCCTGATCCCGGTCGCCGACGCGGAAGCCCGCCAAGCCGAGCTGGACGGCGCCGACGCCATCATCTTCGGCAGCCCGACCTACATGGGCGGCGTGTCGGCCGAGTTCGCCAAGTTCAAGGACTGGACGTCGAAGCGCTGGATGGACGGCGCATGGCGCAACAAGCTCGCCGCCGGCTTCACCGCCTCGGCGTCGTGGAATGGCGACAAGCACAACACGCTCTATCAGCTGCTCACGCTCGCCCTGCAGCACGGCATGGTGTGGGTCGGTCTCGGCCTGCCGCCGGGTTACAACCATTCCAAGGGCTCGGCCGAGGATCTCAATCGCCTGGGCGCGTCGGTCGGCGCCATGGCGCAGGCCAATGCCGACCAGGGTATCGAGGGCATCGCCGCTTCGGACTTCCGCACCATGGAGGCGCTCGGCAAGCGCGTCGCCGAATTCAGCGCGCCGTTGGCGCGAGGCGCCGCTGGCGCAAGCCGCCTGATGACAGAGGCATCGGGCCGGCGGCGGGACAGCCCGCCGTCGGCCTGTAGCGAGCTATTTCTTGGTGATGTTCCACATCACCGGCACCGGGCCGGGCAGCCAGCCCGTGAGGCGGTCCTTGCGGTAGGCGCCGAACGCCTTGTACTGGCCGAGCACGATGTACGTGCCCTGGTCCATGACGCGGTCGGAGACGGCCAGGGCAAGCTGCTTCTGCTTGTCCGGATCGGTCTCGCGGGCGTAGGCCGCGCGCAGCTTCTCCATCTCCGGATCGCACGGCCAGCCGAACCACGCCTTGTCGCAGGCGCCGCTGGTGAAGGAGTTGCTCGCGGGGTTCTCGGTGCCGGCGGTGACCGTGGTCGTATAGAAGATGTTCCAGCCGCCCTTGTCCGGCGCCTCCTTCTTGGCGCGGCGCGACACCACGGTCTGCCAGTCCATCGCCTGCAGATCGACCTTGAAGCCGATCTTTTCCAGCGCCTGCTTGCCGACCGGCGGCAGCTGGTTGGACGATTGCAGGTCGGTCGCCTGCATCATGACGATCGGCTTGCCGTCATAGCCGCTCTCCTTCAGGAGCTGGCGCGCCTTGTCGAGGTCGGGCTTGATCAGGAGGTTGCCGTAGCTCTTCTCGTAGGGCGAGCCGCAGACCAGCGGCGCATTGCAGACGCGGTAGATCTCGGGGTCGCCGACCTGGGCGCGCAGGAAATCCTCCTGGGCCACGGCATACATCGCCGCCTGGCGCGCCTTCACGTTGTCGAAGGGCGGATGGAGATGGTTGAAGCGCATGATGATCTGGCTGCCGAGCGCGTTCCAGCCGTAGAGGGCGACGTTCTTGTCGGCTTTCATCACCGGGAAGAGGTCGGGGACCGCCACCTCGATCAAGTCGATCTCGCCCTGCTGCAGGGCGTTGACCGCCGTCAGCGGATCGCTGATGGCGATTCCATTCGACGCGGTCGATCTTCACCACCTTGCCGCCGGCCAACATCGAAGGCGGCTCGGCGCGCGGCTTGTACTTGGTGTTCTTGACGTAGACGACCTTCTCGCCGGGCTTCCATTCGTCCTTCTTGAAGATGAAGGGACCGGATCCGGTGTAATCGTCGAACTGCTTGTTCGGATCGGTGTCGGCCACCCGCTTGGGCATCATGAAGGGCACGTTGGAGGACGGCTTGCCCAGCGATTCGAGGACGAGGCCGAACGGCTCCTTGAGGATGAGGGTGAAGGTCTTGGCGTCGACCGCTTTGAGGTCGCCGACCGAGGCCATGAGCTGCTGGCCGAGAGCATCGCGCGCCGCCCAGCGCTTGATCGAGGCGATGCAGTCTTCCGACGTGACCGGTTGGCCGTCATGCCATTCCAGCCCGTCGCGGAGGGTGAAGGTCCAGGTGAGCTTGTCGGGCGAAACCTGATACTTGTCGACCATCTGCGGCTGGATGCGCAGCTGCTCGTCCTGGGCGAACAGCGTGTCGTAGATCATGTAGCCGTGGTTGCGGGTGATGAAGGCGGTGGTCCAGATGGGGTCCAGCACCTTGAGGTCGGCATGGGCGACCATCTTCAGGGTCTGGGCGCCGGCCGGAATTGCCCACAGCAGGGCGAGGCCGGCCGCAAAACGCGTCAAAATCCGTAAAACGTGCATTATATCTATCTTCCCTGTACGAGACCCCGTTGCACACAGGCTGCCATGCGGCGCCCGAGGAATAAAGCGATGTCGATGCCAACAGTCTTTGTTTCGCACGGCTCTCCCATGCTGATCCTCGAAGATCGGCCGGCGCGGGCCTTCCTGGCATCGCTCGGCCAGCTGCTGCCGCGGCCCAAGGCCATCATCGCCGTGTCGGCCCATTGGGACACCGACGTGCCGGCCGTGTCGACGGCGCACAAGCCCGCCACCATCCACGATTTCTACGGCTTCCCGGAAGCGCTCTACGCCCTGCGCTACGATCCGCCGGGCGCGCCTGAATTGGCCGAGCGGGTGGCCAAGCTCACCGGCGCAGCCCACGACCCGCATCGCGGGCTCGACCATGGCGCGTGGGTGCCGGCCAAGCTCGCCTGGCCCGAGGCCGACATTCCGATCTTCCAGCTCTCGGTGCAGCCCAACGAGAGCCCGGCCCATCACATCGCCCTTGGCCGCAAGCTCAGCGGCTTGAGAGAGGAGGGCGTGCTGGTGATGGGCTCAGGCAGCGCCACGCACAATCTGCGCGCCCTGGTGCGCGGCGCGGGTAACGACGCCGAGCCCGAGCCGTGGGCCAAGGCGTTCGACGACTGGCTGGCGGAGACGCTGGAGAAGGGCGACGAGGCGGCGCTGGCCGATTACCGCACCAAGGCGCCCAATGCGCGCGAGGCCCATCCGACGGACGAGCATTTCCTGCCCGTGCACGTCGCCTTTGGTGCGGCAGGGAAGGGCGCGCACGGCCGCGCGCTGCATCGGTCGTTTACGTTGGGGAACCTGTCGATGGCGTCGTACGCCTTCGACTAGAAATGCATGCGCTGCTGTCAGCTGTGCGGGTGTTCCCGAGGTTTCCGAGGTTTCCGCAGACCCCTCTAGTACTCGGCGGAGGAACGACCCCCATAGGTTGGAATTAAGATAGTCGGAGAGCGGGCCGCGCGCCCGTCCGGAGGCAAGCGACCGGACGGGCGCGCGCGGTGTCGGCCGCAGCCTTCTGGTCTCGGATAAACGATGCATAGAGCGACAACGCGGGACGCAACGCGACAGGCCGCAATTATAACTCTAGTGCATATCCAGTCAAGTCTTGAGTTATTGCTGCCCAGTTCGCGACTTTTTGGGCTCCGCAGAGGGGTCCATCTGGCGGGTCGTCCGGGCGACGACGCCACTCCTTGTGTCGCCGGGCCCGAGTGCCAGCAATGCTTTCAAACAGGCGCACGACGCGACAGGCAACAGCCCGCGCATCAGCGGCGAGCCGAACAGCCTCTCTGATAGATACTAGCTCAGGCGGCGTTCGCCAGCGTGACGCCCTTTTCCTTCATGAGCTGCTCGAGCTCGCCGGTCTCGAACATTTCGCGGATGATATCGCAGCCGCCCACGAACTCGCCCTTCACGTAGAGCTGCGGGATGGTCGGCCACTGGCTGAATTCCTTGATGCCCTGGCGCAGTTCCGGGTCGACCAGGATGTTGACGCCGTGGAACTTCACGCCGAGCTCGCTTAAACATTCGACGACGGCGGCCGAGAAGCCGCACTGCGGGAACACCGGCGTGCCCTTCATGAACAGCAGCACGTCGTTCTTGCCGATCTCGTCACGGATGCGATCAAAAACCTGAGGCTCGCTCATATCGATCTCCTGGGGCGCCAATCTACACGTAAATCTGGGAGGCGCGGGTCTGGCCCTGAATATAAGGCCCCTAGGGCCTTTGCGCCATGGTGGTCAATTTCAGCGCATGCAGCACACCGCCCATGCGACCACCCAACGCACCGTAGACCATCTGGTGCTGCTGGATCTTGGACTTGCCGGCGAAGGCTGCGGAAACGACTGTGGCGGCATAGTGGTCGCCATCGCCCGCGAGGTCCTGGATCTCGACCTCGGCGTCCGGAATGCCTTCCTTGATCAGGCGGATGATGTCGTCGGCGGCCATCGGCATTGGCTTGGTTTTCCTGCGTTATTCCGTGGCAGCCATATAGCCCGGCAGCCAGGCTTCGTGAGCCGCCTTGATGTCGCTTAGCGGCAGCGACAGCAAGCCTTTTACCACCAGCGACGCCCCGCCCGAGTAGCCCAGCAGCACGGCCGGCACGCCGGCCGCTTGCGCCGCCTCGATGATGTCGTCGGCCGAGCCGCTGGCGATGACATAGCGGCCTTGATCCTCGCCATAGAAAAACGCGTGCGACGGGACGCCGTTTCCGGCGGGTTGGCCGATTTCCATGCCCGTGCCGCCGGCAATGGCCATCTCGGCCAGCGCCACGATCAGCCCACCGTCCGATACGTCATGGCAGGCTTCGACGCGGTCGATGGCGATCTGTGAGCGCACGAGGTCGCCGTTGCGCCGCTCGACAGCGAGGTCGACCGGCGGCGGGGCGCCTTCTTCGCGGCCACAGGCCTCGCGCAGGTAGAGCGACTGGCCGAGCCAGCCCGTGGTCTCGCCGATCAGCACGATGCCCAGCCCCGCCTGGGTGAGCCGCGAGCCGACGGACTTGGCGATATCGTCGATCACGCCGACCGCGCCGATGGTGGGCGTCGGCAGGATCGGGCGGCCCTCGGTCTCGTTGTAGAGCGAGACGTTGCCCGACACGACCGGGAAGTCGAGCACCTTGCAGGCCTCGGCCATGCCCATGATGGCGCCGGCGAACTGGCCCATGATCTCGGGCTTCTGCGGGTTGCCGAAGTTCATGTTGTCGGTGACGGCGAGCGGCCGGGCGCCGACCGCCGTGATGTTGCGCCACGCCTCGGCCACGGCCTGGCGGCCGCCGGTCTCGGGATGGGCCTGCACGTAGCGCGGCGTGCAGTCCGAGGTCATGGCCAGCCCCTTGTGCCCGCCATTGACGCGCACCAGAGCGGCGTCGCCGTCCTGCGGACGGATCGCCGTGTTGCCCATGATGAGATGATCGTACTGGTGCCAGATCCACGCCTTGCTCGCGAGATCGGGGCAGCTCATCAGCGCCAGCAGCGAGGCGCGCCAGTCCTTGGGCGCCGGCACCTTCGCGGCATCGAGCACCGCCGGCAGCGGCGTCAGCGTCCACGGCCGCTCATAGACCGGCGCCTCGGTGACCAGCGGCGGGATCGGGATGTTGCCGACGATGTCGCCGTGCCAGCTCAGCACCATGCGCTCGGTGTCGGTGAGATGGCCGATGACGGCGAAGTCGAGCTCCCACTTCTCGAAGATCTTGCGCGCCAGCTCCTCGCGGCCCGGCTTCAGCACGATCAGCATGCGCTCCTGGCTTTCGGAGAGCATGAGCTCGTAGGGGTTCATGCCGGTCTCGCGCATCGGCACCTTGTCGAGCTCGACGACCACGCCCAGCCCGCCCTTGGCCGCCATCTCGAACGACGAGGAGGTGAGGCCGGCCGCGCCCATGTCCTGGATGGCGACGATGGCGTCGGTCGCCATCAGTTCCAGGCAGGCCTCGAGCAGCAGCTTCTCGACGAACGGATCGCCGACCTGCACGGTCGGGCGCTTCTCCTCGCTGTCCTCGTTGAACTCGGTCGAGGCCATGGTGGCGCCATGGATGCCGTCGCGGCCGGTCTTGGAGCCGACATAGACCAGCGGATTGCCGACGCCCGCGGCGGCCGCATAGAAGATGCGGTCGGTGGGCGCGATGCCCACGGTCATGGCGTTGACCAGGATGTTGCCGTTGTAGGCGGCATGGAAGTTGGTCTCGCCGCCCACCGTCGGGATGCCCATGCAGTTGCCATAGCCGCCGATGCCGGCCACGACGCCCGACACCAGGTGCCGCGTCTTGGGATGCGCCGGATCGCCGAAGCGCAGCGCGTTGAGGTTCGCCACCGGCCGCGCGCCCATGGTGAAGACGTCGCGCATGATGCCGCCCACGCCCGTCGCCGCGCCCTGGTAGGGCTCGATGTAGGAGGGGTGGTTGTGGCTCTCCATCTTGAAGATGGCGGCCTGGCCGTCGCCGATGTCGATCACGCCGGCATTCTCGCCCGGGCCCTGGATGACCCACGGCGCCTTGGTCGGCAGCTTCTTCAGCCAGACCTTGGACGACTTGTAGGAGCAGTGCTCGCTCCACATCGCCGAGAAGATGCCGAGCTCGACCATGGTCGGCGTGCGGCCCATGATCGCCAGCACGCGCTGGTATTCGTCGGGCGACAGGCCATGCTCGGCCACGATCTGCGGCGTGATCGTGGGCTCGTTGGGAAGCTTTACCGGGGGATTCTTCTCCAGGCTCACGCCATTGCCGCTCATGTGAGGGCCTCGACCAAACCTTCGAACAAGGCCTTGCCGTCGCAGCCGCCGAACATCGGCTCGACCGCGTTCTCGGGATGCGGCATCAGCCCCATCACCGTCTTGGTCTCGTTGAACACGCCCGCGATGTTGCGGATCGAGCCGTTGGGATTGCCGCTGCCGTTGACGGTGCCGTCGGGCGCGCAGTAGCGGAAGGCGATCTGGCCGCGATCCTCCAGGCGCTTCAGCGTGTCGTCGTCGGCGAAGTAGTTGCCCTCGGCGTGGGCGACCGGCACGCGGATCACCTGGCCCGCCTGATAGCGGTTGGTGAACAGGCTCTGGCTGGTCTCGACCTTCAGGTGCACGTCGGAGCAGACGAACTTCAGGTGCGCGTTGCGCATCAGCGTGCCCGGCAGCAGGCCCGCCTCGGTGACGATCTGGAAGCCGTTGCAGATCGCCAGCACCGGCACGCCCTGCGCCGCGCGCTTCTTGACCTCGGCCATCACCGGCGACTGCGCCGCCATGGCGCCGCAGCGCAGGTAGTCGCCGTAGGAGAAGCCGCCGGGCACGACGATCAGGTCGGTCTTTTCGAAGTCGCCGTCGCCGTGCCAGACCATCTGCGGCTTGCGGCCGGTGACCAGCTCGATCGCCTGGGCGACGTCGCCCTCGCGGTTGGAGCCGGGGAAGACGAGGACTGCCGCTTTCATTGGACCGTGGGCCTCCAGGCCCGCTCATGGTCTTCTGGACCGCGCGCGTCTCGCGCGCTCATGAGGCGCGCGAGACGCGCGCGGTCCGGAAGAGGCGGGCCTGGAGGCCCGCGGTCCGGCAAGAAGATGAGGCTTGCCTGTCTCATCAGCCGACCAGCTCGATCGAGTAGTTCTCGATCACCGTGTTGGCCAGAAGCTTGCGGCACATCTCGTCGAGCCGTGCCTTGGCCTTGGCCTTGTCGGTCTCGGCGAGCTCGAGCTCGATGAACTTGCCCTGGCGGACGTCGCCCACTTCCGCGAAGCCCAGCCGGTTGAGGGAATGTCCGATGGCCTTGCCCTGGGGGTCGAGCACGCCGTTCTTGAGGGTCACGTGAACTCTGGCTTTCATTTCGCCTCTTATTGCAACGTAGTAGGGCCGCGCACGTCGCCCGGTCCCTGGTCGATGAGAATTCCGAGCCGCCGCGCCACCTCCTGGTAGGCTTCCTCGACCTTGCCGAGGTCGCGGCGGAAACGGTCCTTGTCCATCTTCTCGTTGGTGCGGAGATCCCACAGCCGGCAGGAATCCGGGCTGATCTCGTCGGCGAGCACGATGCGGACCATGTCGTCCTCATATAGGCGGCCGAACTCGACTTTGAAGTCGATCAGCTTGATGCCGCAGCCGAGGAACAGGCCAAACAGGAAGTCGTTCACGCGCAAGGTCAGCGCCACGATGTCGTCGAGGTCCTGCGGCGTCGCCCAGCCGAAGGCGGTGATGTGCTCCTCGGTGACCATGGGGTCGCCCAGCGCATCGTTCTTGTAGAAGAACTCCATGATCGAGCGCGGCAGCTGGGTGCCCTCCTCGACGCCGAAGCGCTTGGCGAAGGAGCCGGCCGCGACATTGCGCACCACGATCTCGAGCGGGATGATCTCGACCTGGCGGATGAGCTGCTCGCGCATGTTCAGCCGGCGGATGAAATGGGTCGGCACGCCGATCTCGCCGAGCTTCATCATCAGGAACTCGGAGATGCGGTTGTTGATCACGCCTTTGCCCGTGATCGTGCCCTTCTTCTGGTTGTTGAATGCGGTAGCATCGTCCTTGAAGTACTGGACGATGGTCCCGGGCTCTGGCCCCTCGAACAAGGTCTTGGCCTTGCCCTCGTAGATGCGGCGGCGGCGGGACATTTTTTACTCCTGGGCGGACGGCGCCGTCCGCCCCTTATTCGGGCGGAATATGGCGGAAGTCCCATGCGCCCGGACTGGGGAAAAATCCATTGAAAATGATGACGCAGTCGTCATATTCACCTCACATCGGAGGCCCCACATGGCCCAGCAGATCACCTACGACAAGGCCTACGACACCATAATGCCGGAGGATTTCCCGGCGATGCTGGAAGTGCCGCGCTACGGCCGGCGCAGCGATGCCTTCGACAGCATCATTTCAGCCACCCACGACCACTTTTGGGACCCTCTGGACAAGAATTACATCGATTTCGACCAGCCGTTCGATATGGCCACCACCTCGGTGGTCCCGCTCGACATGGTGGTGGAGCTCAGGAGCGCCGTCGCCGACCGGCTGGACGAGAGCCAGAAGATCCGGCTCGCCAACGACGTCATGCACTGGTCGATCTCCAACCTGCTGCATGGCGAGCAGGGCGCTTTGTCGCTGTCGGCCAGCCTGTGCCACATCCTGCTCGATCCCGGCGCCCAGGAATATGCTGCCAACCAGGCGCGCGAGGAGGCGCGCCACGTCGCGGGCTTCACGCGCTACATCGCCAAGCGCTGGGGCCAGCCGCTGCCGGTCGGCAAGACCATCGCCACGGTGCTGGCCGACCTCGTGAGCACGCCCGAGGTCTACAAGAAGATCGTCGGCATGCAGATGCTGATCGAGGGCCTGGCGATGGGCTCGTTCGCCACGCTGAACGCGCGGACCAACGATCCGGTGCTGCGC
Source organism: uncultured Alphaproteobacteria bacterium (assembly GCA_963809025.1). Taxonomy (GTDB): domain Bacteria; phylum Pseudomonadota; class Alphaproteobacteria; order Reyranellales; family Reyranellaceae; genus Reyranella. The sequence goes on from CAWEIE010000039.1 coordinate 74,527, forward strand.
CGCCTGGTGCAGCTGGTGATGAGCGACGAGGCCTTCCATCATCGCTTCGGCCGCATCTGGGCGTCCAAGACCATCCGCCATCTCAGCGAAGAGGAGCATCGCAAGGTCGAGGACTGGGCGGCCCAGATCTTCCAGACCCTGCTGTTCAACCTGATCAACGCCGAGCAGAAGCAGGTCATCTACGCCAAGTACGGGCTCGACTGGCAGTGGGTGCGCGATGCGGTGAAGGAGAGTTTCAGCGACGACGATCGCCGCAACTCTCTCAAGGAGAGCACCAACATGTTCCGGGTGCTGATCAAGACGCTGCTGCATGCCGGCATCATCACCAGCCGCACGGCCCCGCTCTACGCGGTGTGGGTCGACATGAAGGAGCTCGAGGCGGAGGGCGACGGCATCCCGGGCGACGTCGTCGCCGAGGAGATGCTGGTGGTGCTGCGCGAGATCAACGCCAGGCGCCGGCGCATTTCGTCGAAGGATATAGCTGCGGCGGCGTCCTGATCCTGGGCGCCGCGTAGGCCGCGCGACGCCCATTGCCGGCACAACCTGTGGTCCCGTCCAACCAAGGTGCTACTATCTCGCTCCGCGCGAGATCAGCGCCAGGAGCCACCGATGTGCCGTCGTCGCCAGCGGAGCATGCCGACCGCTCTCGTGTCGGCCATGGTTGTCCTGGGTGGTAACGGCGCCGCCCTGGCCGACGAGAGCGGTGTGAGCTTCTGGCTGCTCGGCACCTACGCCACCCAGGCGGCAGTGCCGTCCGATCCCGGCCTGTCGGTCGACATGACCTACTATTCGGCCGGCGCCAGCGCCGGCCGCTCGGCGAGCTTCGCACGCGGCGGCCGCGTCGAGGTCGGGCTCGACACGGCGTCGAACTACATCCTGCTGACGCCGACCTGGACATTCGAGCCGAAGGTGCTGGGCGGCCAGGCCTCGTTCGGCGTCACCGCGCTGTGGGGCAACTACGCCTCGACCGTGTCGGCGACCCTGGTCGGGCCGGCGGGCCGCAGCGTGTCCGGCGCGCTCGGCGATTCGATGACGGCGTTCGGCGATCTCTTTCCCACGGCCACGCTGAAATGGAACAGCGGGGTCAACAACTTCATGACCTACCTGACCGCCAACGTGCCGATCGGCGCCTACGACGTGAACCGTCAGGCCACCGTCGGCATGGGGCGCTGGGCGATCGATGGCGGGCTGGGCTACACATACTTCCATGAGGAGAAGGGCTGGGAGTTCTCGGCCGTCGCCGGCCTCACCTACAACTTCATGAATCCCTACACCGCCTACCAGAGCGGCATCGACCTGCATGTCGAGGTTTCGGCGTCGAAGTACCTGACCGAGCGCTTCCTGGCCGGCGGCGCCGGCTACTTCTACCATCAGATCACCGCCGACAGCGGGCCGGGCGCCACGCTGGGACCGTTCATCTCGCGGGTCGCGGGCGTGGGCCCGCAACTCGGCTACGATTTTGCGACGCGCCGCCGCTCAGCCACGCTCAGCGCCCGCGGCTATTACGAGTTCGCCGGCCAGAACCGGCCGCAAGGCTGGGCCGCCTGGCTCACCTTCGTGGTCGCCTTCGGCGTGCCGTAAGTCGTCAGCAGGGGAGGACGCGCCATTTCTTACCTCAACCGATATCTCGAGCCGGCCGAGAGCCTGGCCGAGATCCTGTTCGGGCTGATCATGGTGCTGACCTGCACGCTCGGTGCCAGCGTGATCGCCGGCATCGACCGCGAGTCGCTGCGCTCGCTGTTCTACGCGGCGCTGGGCTGCAACGTCGCCTGGGGCATCATCGATGCCGCCCTCTACGTCATGGGCGCCATCTTCGTGCGCACGCAGAACGCGCGGCTCATGCACGCCATCCGGTCCGCCAACAGCGATGCCGCCGGTCTGGCTATCGTCCGGCAGGCTCTCGAACCGCGTTTCGCGGCGTATGGACACGATGAGGATCGCGAGCAGCTCTATCGCAACTTGCGCGGCATGATCGTTCACACCGCGGCGAGCCGGCCTCGCGTGACGACGGACGACGTTCGCAGCGCGGTCGCCGTGTTCATCCTGGTGGCCGCCACAGCGTTGCCGCCTGCCGTACCGTTCCTTCTCATCGCCGATCCGGTAGTGGCGCTGCGCGTCTCCAACGTCGTGCTGGTCGCGCTGCTCTTCGTCGTCGGCTTCTCCTGGGCGCGCTCGATCGGCGGCAACGGCTGGCGCACCGGGCTGATCATGATGCTGGCGGGCGTGTTGATGGTATGCGTCGCCATCGCTTTCGGAGGCTGACCGCGGGCTGTATTCTGCGAGTTCGACCGGCAAAGGGGACGAAGATGTTTTTGGACTACTTTGCGCTCGGCCTGCTGTTCTTCGTCGTCATCACGTTGTTCTACGCGATCATCGCGATCCACGATGTGCCCTACGAAATCGCCAAGAGCCGCCAGCATCCGCACCAGGATGCGATCCACGCGGCGGGATGGGTCAGCCTGTTCACGCTGCACGCGCTGTGGCCGCTCCTGTGGATATGGTCGATGGCCTATCGGCCCGATCGCGGCTGGGGCTTCAGTGGCGCTCCCGACGGCCAGTCGCCGGCGGAGCTGCAGGCGACGATCGCCCGCCTCGAGGCGCGCATCGCCGAGCTCGAGCAGCGCAGCGCGGGGCCCGGCTGATGGAAATCCTGCTGCTCTCGATCTACGGCGCGATCTGCTGGGTGATCTTCCGCGTCTTCAACATTCCGTTGAACAAATGGACCCTGCCGACCGCTGCGCTGGGCGGCATGGTCCTGATGTTCATGATCCTGCTGCTGATGAACTACAACCATCCCTTCACCAAGGAAGCGCGCATCTACTTCTTCACCACGCCGATCGTGCCGGTGGTGCGCGGGCCGGTGGTCGAAGTGCCGGTGAAGCCCAACACGCCCTTGAAGAAGGGCGACGTGCTTTTCCGCATCGATCCCAAGCCCTACGAGTATGCCCTGCAGCAGAAGCGGGCGGCACTGGCTGAGGCCGAGCAGACAGTGAAGCAGCTCGCCGCCGCCGCCGAGGGCGCCCAGGCCAAGGCCAACGAGGAGATGGCCTCGCGTGACCGGGCCAAGCAATCCTTCGAGCGCTATCAGTCAGGCAACGAGGGCGCGCGGGCCGCCGGTCGGCCGCTGCCCTATGCCGAGCTGCAGGTCGAGAACCAGCGAGGCATCTACCTCGCCGCCGAGGCCGCCGTCGCCAATGCCCAGGCCACCGCAGCCCAGGCGCGGCTCGCCTACGAAGCCAACCTTGACGGCGTGAACACCACGGTCGCCCGCCTGCAGGCCGAGGTGCAGCAGGCGCGCTACGACCTCGAGCACACCACCTTCCGCGCGCCGACCGACGGCTACGTCACGCAACTCTTCCTGCGCCCCGGCATGATGGCTGTCCCGCTGCCCCTCCGACCGGTCATGGTCTTCGTCCATGCCGAGGACCGGCGCCTGACCGCGGCGTTCCAACAGAACGCCCTGCAGCGCATCAATGTCGGCGATCCCGCGGAAGTCGCCTTCGATGCCATTCCCGGCCGCGTCTTCCAGGGCAAGGTCGCCCAGATGATCGACGTCGTCTCACAGGGTCAGCTCCAGCCGACCGGCGAGCTCCTGAACCCGGAAAGCCGCACCGGATCGGGGCGGGCGCTGGCGGAAATCCACCTGGTCGAGGACATGTCGTCCTACCACCTGCCGGGTGGCGCGGTGGCCCAGGTCGCGGTCTACTCCCACCACTGGCATGAACTGTCGCTGCTGCGGAAGATCCTGCTGCGCATGAAGGCTTGGCAGAACTACATCTTCCTCGAGGGTCACTGATGAAGCTGCCATCGCTCCCCGTCGCGCTGCCGCTCGCCTTTGCGCTCGCGGCGTGCACGACCAGCAACACCGGCTATCCGCAGCCGGGCTCGCGCGGCGGCGGCTGGGAGAATTTCCGCGCCGACGTGTCGGGCCAACCTACCGAAGCTGCCGGGCCGACAAGAGATGCGACGACTCTTCTTCTCTGAGCTCTATCGGATGCTGCGGATGGCCTGGCCGATCCTGTCAGGAATCGTGCTGGCGATGGTCGGACCTGGATTTCTGATTGGATACATGGAGGGATGGTCCGTCGTCGACTCTCTCTACTTCACGTTCGTCACCGGGCTGACCATCGGTTACGGCGATCTGGTGCCGCGGCTCCTCTTGTCGCGCCTGCTGGTGATCGTGATCGGCTTTGCCGGCATCATGTTGAGTGGGCTGGTCGTGGCGATGTGCGTACAGGCCCTGCTGGTGACGGCCCGCGAGCACCGGCAGTGAGGCGATGACCATGACCCCCTTGTTCAGGGAAATCTGCCGCAACCCGCTGCTCTGGCTGCTCGCGTTCGTGCCCGTGGTGTTCGTCGCCCGGCGCCTCGCGCCCGAGTCGCACACGCTGCTGTTCGTGCTGTCGGTGCTGGCCATCGTGCCGCTGGCTGCGCTGCTCAGCCATGCCACCGAATCGGTCGCGGCCAAGACCGGCGACACGGTCGGCGGCCTCCTGAACGCCACGCTCGGCAACCTCACGGAGCTGGTGATCGCGTTGGCGGCCCTGGCGGCCGGCGAACACATGCTGGTCAAGGCGTCGATCGCCGGCGCGATCGTCGCCAACACCCTGTTCCTGCTCGGCGCGTCGTTCCTGCTGGGCGGCCTGAAGCATCACGTGCAGGAGTTCAACCGGGCCAACGCCCGCCTGCAGACCACGATGCTGTTCCTGGCGACCATCGCCCTGCTGGTGCCATCGGTGGTGTCGCAGGCCGATTCCTCGATGACGGAATTCACCCACGAGCTGAGCATCGGGCTGTCGGTGGTGCTGATCGCAGCCTATGGGCTTGGCCTGCTGTTCTCGCTCGGCACGCACCGCGCGCTGTTCGCCGCCGCCGAAGCCGACGAGGGCGGCGAGGCGCCGTGGCCGATCGGCCTTGCCCTGGCGACGCTGGCCGGCGCCACGCTGCTGGTCGCCCTGGTGAGCGAGGTGTTCGTCGACTCCGTGCAGGTCGCCGCGGTGTCGTTCGGCATGACGCCGGCCTTCGTCGGCTTCATCGTCGTGGCGCTGGTCGGCGGCGCGGCCGAGATGGCGACGGCCTTCTCCGCCGCGCGCAAGAACCGGCTCGACCTCAGCGTCGGCATTGCGCTCGGCAGCGCCGCCCAGATCGCGCTGTTCGTCGCCCCCGTCCTGGTGCTGGTGAGCTACGTGCTGGGGCCCGAGCCGATGAACCTGCAGTTCTGGCCGGGCGCCGTGGTCATGATCCTGATTGCCACGGTGACCGCGACCCTGGTGACCAGTCCCGGCCGCTCGGCATGGTTCGTCGGCGTGCTGGTTCTGATGGTCTACCTGATCTTCGCCATGACGCTCTACCTGCTGCCGCCCTGATTTCAGCGGCTCAGGCGCTGGTACACCAGCGTCGTGGCGGCGGTGCCCGGCGTCGCCGTGATCAGCGTGCCGTGCCGGTCGTCCCGCCACACACGCGCAGGCGAGGCCCCGGGACTGTCTTCGACCGGCTTGCCGAGGGCGCCCTGCAGCGTGCTGGTCACCAGCGTGGGGTCGGCGTTGGCGAACAGCACGATGGTCTGACTCAAATGCCCGCTGCTATCGAAGACGAACGCCGTGGAGGCCGGCAGTCCGACCACGCTTACCGACGGAATGTACAGCCGCGGCACGGCGCCGCTTGCCGTTGCGGCGCAGACGGGCGCGCTGCCTTCGCAGGGCACCGCTGTGCCCTGGCTGGCTGCCCTGATCTGCCCTTCGGTCATCCCCCATTCGGCATAGCGCCACCAGGCGGAGGCGGGCGAGACGCCGGCCAACAGTGCGGCGCAGACGATGGCAACGAGACGGGCGACGGTGTGCATGATGGCGGTCCTCCCGGAAAGGAGAGCGACGGTTTCCAACGGCGGCAATCATAGGTCGGCACAACCGGTGCCGGCCATTCGATTCCCGCTATGGGCGATGCATAGCTGCTTTTTTCCCGCGCCCCGGCCGATACCCCGCTGTCGCAAGGGAGGCAGGCGCAAAGTAGATCAGGCCGCGTTCAGAACGGCCGCCACACGCTGGCCAGCATGGTGATGGGCCCGACGCGGCCCTGCCAGAGGCAGAGCAGGGGCGCGACCAGCAGCTCCATGGCGAGCGCGACGCCGATCGGCCATGACAGCGTGTCGCCCAGGGCCACGCCCAACAGGCGCGAGATGCCGCCGATCACCACCAGGGCGGTGAGCAGCCGAAATCGTGCGGTCTTGCCCTCGATGTCTGAGACCGTCGTCCAGAAGGCCAGCCCGATCGCCAGCAGCAGGCCCGACAGGTAGCGCTCGTGGCTCGCCGACCCGCCGCCATGGCCTCCGAGGCCGTGCAACACGCCCCAGGCACCCGCCCAGACAGCCACCAGTCCGGCCATGGCGACACACGTCTGAAGCGTTCTTTTCTCGGACCAAGCGGACACTGGGTTCACCACGCGGATTTCAAGGCCGTCTCGTCGCGGCCTGGTGTCAGGCCGGTGGAGGTCCAAGGGATACGCAGGGGCACGGGCACAAGATCACGCGCGGCGGCGACGGCTCCGGCAGCTGTTCAATTGTGAACGTTTTATTTGACGATGGTCGGAGGCCAAAGCAGCAACGCGCCGTGATCGGGCGTCGTTTGATCTGCATGGCAACAGTCGATGCCGCTTTCACAAACGGGCATGCGCCCCTCGTTCTCGTGGTCGAGGACGAGATCTTTCTGCGCTACGTCACGGCCGAGTACCTCGAGGACTGTGGCTTTTCCGTGCTGCAGGCGGCAAACGCCGACGAAGCCGTCGGCCTGCTGCAGAGCAACCGGGATGTCGGCGCCGTGTTCTCCGATATCCAGATGCCGGGCAGCATGAATGGCCTGGCCCTGGCTCGCTGGATCGCCGAAACCCTGCCGGACGTGAAGGTGCTGCTGACCTCGGGTCATGTCCTCCCCGGCGTGGCACGGGAATGGACTCTGCTTGCCAAGCCCTACGACATGGCGGAGGTCGAGCGCCGGCTGCGCGAGATGACGGCGCAGCACTGATGCCGCAATGCCTGCTGCATCGTCGGCGTTTTTCTCAGGTTGCTAGGGCATGATGGGTCCAGCTGGACCCATCATGCCTCCTGCAACACGCATCTCCGGTGCGCGCGAATGCGATAGATGGAACCGCGTGCGGTTCCATCTCATCGCATTCCGCTCTATCGGCCGCGGAAGCGCGGCTTGCGGCGCTCGCGCCAGGCCTCGTGCGCCTCGGCCTTGTCTTCGCTCATCTCCAGCACCATGAAGCGATAGGAATCGACCAGCGACGCGTCGGCGATGCTGGGGATGTCCTGGCCGCGGTTCATGGATTCCTTGACCATGCGCACGGCAAGCGGCGGCAGGCCTGCGATATGGTCGGCGACGGCCAGCGCCTGGCTCATCAGGTCGGCATGCGGCACCAGCCATTGGGCGAGGCCGATGCGGTGGGCCTCTTCGGCCTTCAGCGGGAAGCCCATCGCGACCCGCATCGCCAATCCCTTGCCGACGATGCGCGCGAGCCGTGTCGCGCCGCCGTAATTCGGCAGGATGCCGAGTGCCACCTGCGGCAGGCGCCACTCCGCCCGGTCGGAGGCCACGACCAGGTCGCAGCAGAAGGTGATGATGCAGCCGATGCCGATGGCATAGCCGTTGACCGCGCCGATCACGGGCTTGGGGAAGTCGGCCAGCAGATTGGACGGGAAGTTGCGCGCGCGGCCCACGCGCTTGATGAAGGCGGCGGCCGAGCGGGTGTTGTGGGTATTGGGATCGCGCAGGTTGGCGCCGGCAGAGAAGGCGCCGCCCGCCTCGTCGCCGGTCAGGATGACGGAACGGACGTCGTCGTCGTCGGTCGCCTCGTCGAGATGACGGAGCAGGCCGTCATTGTAGTCCTGTCCCCAGCAGTTGCGGGCTTCGGGGCGGCTCAGCGTCAGGATGCCGGTATGGCCCTGCTTTCGGTAGAGAACGGGCATGGGTTCCTCCTTTGGGAGGAATTGTTGGCCGTCTAGGGCTTGCGCGCCAGCACGAAGGCCGACAGTCCCGCCAGCCGGTTGATCGGCAAGAGCGGCAGCTCGGCCGCGCACACCGCCGTCAGGATGCCGTTGGTGAGCGCACCGTGGCTCTTCAGGCTGCTCCTGGGCTCGGTCGCCCCGCGCGTGGCGAGCCGCACGGCCGCCGCGAGGGGAAAGACGAAACCGAAATAATAGGCACCGCGCACGACCTGCAGGCCGGCGTCACGCATCGCCGTCTCGATCTCGCCGAGGCGATAGCGCCTTTTGTGCTCGAGGAAGACGTCATGGCCGCTCCACAGGAAGCGGAAGGCGGGCACCGTCACCAGGAAGTGCGCACCAGCCGGCACCTTGGCGGCGTAGTGGTGGACGAGGCCGCGATCGTCGTCGACGTGCTCCAGCACGTCCATCATCAGCACGAGATCGCAGTCGGTCGGCCCGGTGTCGCGGCGGTAGAGGACGGGCTTGCCGCCTTCACTGTCGTCGCGGTCGCTCGCATAGCCGATGTCCACGCACAGTGCCGATTGAGCGCCGGCCTGGGCCAGCAGATGGCGGGAGAAAAACCCGGAGCCCGCGCCGACATCGAGGATGCGCCGGGGGGCGAGCCCGCCGACCATGCGCCTGAGTGCTGCCGCCTTCGACCGGTAGTACCAGTGCCGGCCGATCCCGGCGCCTAAAATGTCTTCTTCCTTGAGGTCCATGTTTCTCGAGCTGGGGCGGTCAGGGCTTCGGCGCCTGGATGTCCCCGTCTTCGTAGACGCCTTCGACCACGTAGATCGGCCGGCCTTTGACCTCGAGGAAGAGGCGGCCGAGATATTCGCCGATGATGCCAAGCGACAGAAGCTGGATGGCGCCCATCAGCAGCACCGCGATCAGGAGCGAGGCATAGCCCGGCGTGTCGATGCCAAAGATCAGCACGCGGGTCACGATGAACAGGGCGTAGAGGACGGAGACGGCGGCGATCACCACGCCGACGTAGAACCAGGCGCGCAGGGGCGCGGTCGAGAAGGAGACGACGCCGTCCAGGGCGAAGTTCCACAACCGCCACAGATTGAACTTGCTCGAGCCCGCGGCGCGCTGCGGCCGCTCGTAGGGCACGCCGACCGCATTGAAGCCCACCCAGGCGAACAGGCCCTTCATGAAGCGGTTGCGCTCGGGCAGTTGGCGCAGCACCTCGACGGCGCGCCGGTCGACCAGGCGGAAGTCGCCGACATTCTCGGGGATGCGCACCGGCGACATCGAATTGAACACGCGATAGAACCAGTTGGCCGACAGCCGCTTGGCCGCGGTGTCCCAGGTGCGCTGCGTGCGCACGCCGTAGACGACATCGTAGCCTTCGCGCCAGCGCGCCATGAAGGGCTCGATCAGGTCCGGCGGATCCTGCAGGTCGATATCCATCGGCACGATGACGTCGCCGCGCGCGTGGTCGATGCCGGCCGTCAGCGCCGCCTCCTTGCCGAAGTTGCGCGACAGGTTGACGATCCTGAAGCGCCGGTCGAGCGCGGCCCGGTCGAGCAGACGTGCCAGCGTGTTGTCGCGCGAGCCGTCATTGACGAACACGATCTCGAAACGAAAGCCGTCGCGCTCCATGAGCGGCGGCACCGTGTCGAGGTAGAGGTCGATCGATTCCTCCTCGTTGAACACCGGCACCACCAGCGACACCAACGGGTCGGCCGGTCGGCGAGCGCGCTGGCCGGCCAGCTGGCGCTCCAGGGCGCTGCCGCTCAGTTGCGGGTGCGGAAGGATCGATTCAGGCACGAACGGGGGTCATCGGCACACCCCGCATTCTATCAGGTCACGGTCTGGACGGCACCGTTCAAGGCCATGATCCCGAGATCGGTCTCGAGACCGTGGCGCTTCTTGACCTCGGCACGGAAGGTCCTCAGCGCCTCGCTGAGCTTGGCGGTCTCAAAGGCCGGATCCGTCTTGATCCTTTCGCCATAGGCCAAGGCGGCGGCGCCGCAGTCGCGGTGGCAGAGGCCGACGACACGCTTGACCTGGTGCAGCTGGATCGAGATCGCAAGGTTGTCCCACCACGCCTGCTGCCATGCCGTGAAGGGCTTGCTGTCGACAACGGCCGCGACCGGACCGCCCGCGATGGTGAACTGGCTGTAGAGGTCCTGCCAGCCGTCGCTCGACATGTACGCCCAGGTGAAGGTCGAGAACCGCGGATCGATGCAGTTCAGCAGCATCGCCTCGTAGGTCAGGCTGGGCTTCGGCTTCTGGGCGAAGGCGAGACGCGGTGTGGCCATCGCCACGGCGCCCGCCGCAACACCCATGCCGAACAACGAGCGACGGGACAGGGCCGCCATGCAGCCGCATCCCGCGTGATGAACGTGCTTGGTCATTGGAACGTAACTCTCCCCTGTTGCGCCAGACCGCCATTGCGATCGGCAATCCATGTGGCGATGCCCCCATCGCCTTCCTGCCGCGCTTGAACCGAAAAAGCGGCTCCGGCATAAACCGGCGCCAGCGCGCGGAACTCGAAGCTTCGTGGAACCCTATCGGGATTGGCGCGGCGGGCCAACTCGATTTGCACCATGCCCATCAACGGCCCGTGAACGATCAGGCCGGGATAACCTTCGGTGCCTGTGACATAAGGCTGGTCGTAGTGGATGCGATGGCCGTTGAAGGTGAGTGCGGAAAAGCGGAACAGCAGCACCGGGTCGGCCATGATCTTCTTCGACCAGGTCGCGTCGGTCGGGGCGGGCTTGGGGTCGCGCTGCGTCTCGCCGGCCTTGGCCGCCTCGCGATAGACGATGTCGTGGTCCTCGACGAAGGAGACGCCGTCCGGCCCCGACACGGTGTGCTCGACGGTGACGAACACCATGGCGCCGGTGGTGCCGGTCTTGGGCTCGACCGACTTGATGCGCGAGGAGCGGCGGATCGTCTGGCCGACCTTGAGCGGCGGGCCGGTGAAGGCGAAGCGGCTGCCCGCCCACATGCGGCGCGGCAGCGGCACGGGCGGCAGGAAGTCGCCGCGCTCGGCATGGCCGTCCGACGCGACCTTGGACAGGGGCGCCGCCTCGAGGAAATAGAGCCAGTGCCAGAGCGGCGGCAGCGCATCGCCGGTCTCGGGGTCAAGGTCCTTCTCGTCGAAGGTGGCGATCAGCGCCCGCACCGGAAAGGGCGCGGCAAAATCCTCGACGGACCGTGTGCGCCCGACCCATTGGCGCATGTCTTCCAGCGACATCCGGCTCTCCCTGCCCTTGGCCCGCGACTCTGCCACTGCCAGCGGGAGGTGGAAAGACGGCGTCCGCGTCGCTATATACCGGTCAACGAGCCAAAGTGGAGCGGCCATGACCACGTTCAACGAGCGCGAAAAAGCCTTCGAGAAGAAGTACGAGCACGACCAGGACCTGAAATTCAAGGTCAACGCGCGCAAGAACAAGCTGCTCGGCCTGTGGGCCGCCGGCCTGATGGGCAAGAGTGGCGCCGACGCCGAGGCCTATGCCAAGGACGTCGTGCTGGCTGACTACGAGAAGCCCGGTGACAGCGACGTCATCGACAAGCTGGTGAAGGACCTCGCCGCCGCCGGCAAGCCGATGGAAGACCACACCATTCGCAAGCAGGCCGAGCGTCTGGCGGAAGCGGCCAAGGAGCAGCTCATGAAGGAGACGCGTTAGGCGTCTTCGCCCGCGGGCTGCCTCGCCAGGCCGACGCGCGAGATGCCACGATACGGAAATGCCGGCTGCATCATCATAAATGACCCGTGGGTCATTGTTCACAAATCGTTGTGGGAGCCAGTGGCGAGGCCTAGACTGACGGCCGTTCAGTCGAGGGAAAACGATCTTGGCACCGACGCTTCCGCCGCCGCGCGCGCGCGCCGCCGACAAACAAACGCCGCTCACCGACCTGCGCGTCGTCGATTTTTCGCACTTCATCGCCGGGCCCTATGCCACGCTGATCCTGGCCGATTTTGGCGCCGAGGTGATCAAGGTCGAAAGCGCCGGCGAGGGCGATGCCTTTCGCAACTATCCGCCCATGCTGGGCAGCGAGGGTGTTCCCTACCTCTGGGTCAACCGCAACAAGCGAAGCGTGGCGCTCGACCTCAAGACCGCCGAAGGCCGTGGGATCGCGCAGCGGCTGATCGATGAAGCAGATATCGTCGTCGAGAATTTCTCGACCGGCGTGATGACGCGCCTGGGCCTCGACTACGACACCGTGTCGAAGACCAATCCCGAACTCATCTACTGCTCGATTTCCGCCTATGGCCGCCGCGGCCCGTATGCCAGGCGCAGCGGTTTCGATCCGATCGTCCAGGCCGAAAGCGGCTTCATTTCCATGAATGGCGATCCTGCGCAGCAGCCGGGCTATCGTGCCGGTCCGTCGATCATGGACATCTCAACCGCGATGATGTCGGCCAACGCCATCCTGGCCGCCCTCGCGGCGCGCAGCCGCACCGGCAAGGGCCAGCACATCGAGACCACGATGATCGAGACCGCGGTCAACATGCTCGGCAACTTCTCGCTGGCCTACCTCGCGACCGGCACGTCGCCGACCCGCTTCGGCAACATCCAGGCGACGGCGAGCCCGGTCGGCGCCTTCGAGACCGCCGACGGGCCGATCTATCTTGCCTGTGCCAACGATCGCACCTTCCAGCGTTTCGCGCGCGACGTGCTGGAGGATCCGCAGCTGGCCTGCGATCCCGACTACGCCGACAGCGGCAAGCGCCGCGACAATCAGAAGAAGCTGATCGCCCTCATCTCCGAGCGGCTGAAACAGGGCGGGCGCGCCATGTGGCTGGCGCGCATGCATGAGGCGGGGGTGCCGGGCGGCGCCATCCGGACCGTCGGCGAGGCCATGGACGCGCCAGAAATCGCCGAGCTGGGGCTGTTGAGCGCGATTCCCCATCCTACGCTCGGCACGATCCCGAACGTCGGCCTGCCGGTGCATTTCTCCGAGACCCCGCTTGCCGATCCGGTGGCCGCTCCGTTGCTGGGCGCCGACACGTCCGACGTGCTGGCGCGCGTGCTGGGCTACACGCCCGAACAGATCCGTCGGGCCGAGGCAGGCGGCGCTTTCGGCCGGTCCGCAGCATGACGATCGCCGGCGAGCCGCCCAGCATGCGCGAGCTGCTGGCCGGAATCGAAGCTGCCCGAGGCAAGGTGCTGGATGCCGGCCGGCCGGCCGCCGTGGAACGGCAGCGCAAGCGCGGCAAGCTCACGGCGCGCGAGCGCATCGCGCTCCTGTGCGATCCCGCCAGCTTTCGCGAGGTCGGAAGCCTGGTGCAGCCGGTGCAAGGCACGGACGGCGAGCCGCGGCTGGAAGCGCCGGCCGACGGGCTGGTCACGGGCAGCGGCCGCATCGACGGCCGGCCCGTCATGGTCTGCTCCTCCGACTACACGACGCTGGGCGGCAGCATCGGCCATGTCGGCCGCCAGAAGATGCTGCGCGCGATGCGCCGCGCGGGCGACGGCGGCATGCCGTTCGTGATGCTGCATGATGGCGGCGGCCATCGCATCCAGGACGGCCAGGATGCCCGTTCTTTCGCCCAGGGCACGCCGGTGTTCGACCTGTTCGCGCGGCTGTCCGGCTGGGTGCCGGTCGTGTCGGCGGTGATGGGGCCGGCGTTCGCCGGGCCGACCAACTATTCGGCAATGGCCGATTTCGTCGTCATGGTGCGCGACCAGTCGGCGATGGGCATGGCCGGGCCGTCGCTAGTGAAGGCGGCGATCGGCGAGGAGATCGACGCCGAGGCGCTGGGCGGCGCCGGCATGCATGTCGATACGACGGGCATCGCCCATTTCGGCGCCGAGAGCGAACAGCACTGCCTGCAGGCGATCCGGCGCTACTTGTCCTTTCTGCCGTCCAATGCCGGCCGGCAGCCGCCCGTTGTCGCAACCGGAGAGTCCGCCGACCGGGAGGCGCTGCTCGATGCGCTGCCGACCAACTTGCGCAAGGGCTACGACGTTCGCAAGATCCTCGGCCTGGTTGCCGACGCCGACAGCCTGTTCGAAATCCGGCCGACTTTCGCGCGCAACATCGTCGTATGCTTTGCACGGCTGGGCGGCCGGCCGGTCGGCTTCATCGCCAACCAGCCGCGGGCCAATGCCGGCGTGATCGACGTCGCGGCGAGCGAGAAAGCCGCGCATTTCATCGCCGTGTGCGACGCCTTCGGCCTGCCGCTGGTCTATTTCATCGATGTCCCCGGCAACGTCGTCGGATCGGCCGCGGAGAAGACCGGCCTCGGCCGCCGCTCGGGACGCATGCTCTACGAGCTGGGCTGCGCAACTGTTCCGCGTCTCAGCGTCGTGCTGCGGCGCGGCTACGGCGGCGCCTTCATCATGATGAACGGCGGCCAAGGCAGCTTCGGCTCGGAGGGTACCTTCGTCTGGCCGAGCGCCGAGATCTGCGCCATGTCGGTGGAAGGCTCGATCGACATCATCCATCGCAACGACGTGAACGCGGCCCCCGATCCGCAAGCCCGCCGCCGCGAGCTGATCGCCGAGGTGCGGAAAAACCTCGGCCCCCTGCGCGCCGCCGAGCACTTCCACCTCGACGAGGTGATCGACCCGCGCGATACGCGCGCCGTGCTGGTGCGCGCCCTCGAAGAGGCGCCCGCGCGGCGACGCGCCAATGGCTGGGGACGGGTGCGTTCGATCTCGCCGATCTGACGGAGCGGTTCAACCGGCTGGCGGCTTGGCGATGCGCCGGCGCGGCCCGGCGGCCCTGTCACCCAGCCCGCGCGCCAGGAACTTCACATAGGCAGTCACCACCCATTTGGGCGGCGACCTCAGTCCCTGCGGGGTCTTCGCATACTCCTGAAAAAGGTAGGCGCGCGCCGCCAGCATCATCTGGGTCAGCGCGCCCAACTCCTGCCTGGTGTAGCCCTCTATCTCGCCGCGCTTCCATGCAGCCGTAACCACATCAAGGAAGCTGCCCGTGCGCTTTTGCGTGTACTTCAGGTAGGCGGCGGGAGCGGCGATCTCGGCTTCGGTGAAAACGCGGAAGTAGGCGGGATTTCGTACCGCGTATTCGAAGAAGGCCGTCATCGCCTTCTCCTCCTGCGCCATGAAGCCCTGCGTGCCTTTCACGGCATCGCGGATGAAGGCCAGCGCCTCGTCGCCGATTTCCGGAAGGAGCTGATCGAACAGGTCCTGGCGTGATTCGAAGTAGAGATAGAACGTGCCCTGCGCCAGCCCGGCGCGATCGACGATACGCGCGACCGATGCCTCCGCGTAGCCGAACTCGCCCACCACCTCCTGGGCGGCATGGATGAGCCGGGACCGGTTCTCTCGGGCGCGTTCGGCGCGGGTGAGCTTGCGCTTCTTGTTCAACAGTCGGTCACTCCAGCATTCCTTGGCGGTGGCGCGTCGTCGCGGGTAAATTGAGCGGCCATCGGCAGGGGATCAAAGGCAAGCCCGATGCCATCATCGGCATCGTCATTTCATCGTCCCGGGCAGCCACATGACCAGCGCCGGCCAGATGGTGAGGATGGCGAGGGCGAACAGATGGGCCACCACATGCGGCAGCACGCCCCTGAAGACCTCCGCTGCGGGCTGCTTGGTGACGCGCGCCACCACGAACACGTTCAGCCCCACCGGCGGCGTCACCATGCCGACTTCTCCCAGCACGATGACGATAATGCCGAACCAGATCGGATCGTAGCCCAGGGATTTGATGATCGGCAGAACCACCGGGATGGTGAGGACCAGCATGGCCGCGAGGTCGAGAAAGCAGCCGAGCACCAGATATATCACGTAGATCACGATCAGGACGCCCCAGGCGGGCATGCCGAGCGTGCCGACCCAGGCCAGCAGGTTCTCGGTCACATGGGTCATGACCAGGAAGTAGGCGAGCACATGGGCGCACATCACGACCAGCAGCACCATGCAGGTCGTCTTGCCCGCGCGATAGGCTGCGTGCAGCGTGGCCTGCCGGTCCAGCCGCTTCATGGCGAGCGCGATCAGGAAGGCGCCGAAAGCACCCATAGCGGAGGCTTCGGTGGGTGTCGCCACGCCTGAATAGATGACGCCGACGACGCCCAGGAAAAGCGCGACCATCGGCAGCGCGACCTTGAGTGCCCGCCACTTCTCGGCCCAGCTGTGCGTCCTGGCGGGCGGCGCGCTCTCGGGGTTGAGCCACACCAGCACCACGACGGTGAGGATGATCGTGGCGGCCACCACGACGCTCGGCACGACTCCGGCGATGAACAGGCGCCCGAGATTCACGTCGGCGATCAGGCCGTACAGCACCATCGCGACGCTGGGCGGGATCAGCATGCCGAGCGTGCCGGAGATCGCCACCACGCCGTAGGCCAGGCGCGGCTCGTAGTTGGCGCGCAGCATGGCTGGAATGGATGTCGCCGAGAGCGTCGCGGCCGCCGCCGTGCTGGAATGGCAGATGGAAGCGAAACCTGCGCCGGCCAGCGCGGTGGCGATTGCCAGGCCGCCGCGCACCCGGCCGACCCAGGCAGCGGCGGCGTTGAAGATGCCATCGGCGACGCCGCTGACGATGACGAATTCCGCCATCAGCAGGAACATCGGCACGGTGATGAATTCGTAGTTCGATACCGAAGAGAGCGGCACCGTCTCGAGCACGCCCTGCAACACCTCCCAACCGGCTACCATCCATATGCCGGCGCAGGCAGCCACGAGAATGCCGAAGGCGACCGGCACGCGCAGCAGCAGCAGCACGACCAGAAGGCCGATGGTGACGGCGACGGCCTGGCCTTCGATCATTCCGGGGTGCTCGGGCTGGCCAATTCATCGGCGTTGAAGACGCTGCCATCGAGGCCGCTCAGCACGTAACGGCAAAAGCGCACGAGGATGCGGCAAACGAGAAGCGCCAGGCCGGTCGCAACGACGGCCTTCTCGACCCACACCGGCCATTCGTAGAGGCCGGGATGGACCTCGCCGACGGCGAGACTCTCGGTCATGGAAATCCACGCCCGCCATGACGCAATGCCCAGCACGGCGGCGACGCAAAGCCAGGCGATGCCTTGCAGCGCGCTCCACAGCCACGGCAGCAGGAAGCGGAAATGCAGGTCGAGCTCGATGTTGGAGCGCGTCCGCAACACCTCGCTGGCAAGGAAGTACATGATCAGGTTGACGGCGTAGATCGAGACGATGTCGTAGATCCAGGGCAGGGGCCGACTGAACAGGTAGCGGCCGAACACGTCGCAGACGATCAGCACCATCACGGCCAGGATCACCATGGCCGCGATCCGCGACAGCAGCCAGTCGATGGCGAGCAGCAGCCGTTCAAGGGCGGTGAGCATGCCGATCCTCCCTGGACGCGGCGCGGGCCGCGGCGAAGGCCACGGTGTGGGCCACGACGCACCCGGGCGCCGCCCGCCGCCGCGGGGCATCGCGGACTTCCTCTACCGTCGCCGCCGACAGCGGATTGCCGCCGCTCTCCGATGTGAGGCGGACCTCGGCGAAGGAGCGGCTACGAACCTGGCGGTGCCTCAAACAGACCGTGGTGGCCATCGACGACGTCAGCGCACGGTCTTCAGGGCTTCGCGGAACGCCTTCAGCGCCTCGCTGCCTTTGCGACCGCGCTTGTCGGCGGCATCGGCCCATTCCCGGCCCACGGTCGAAAGCTCGTCCTCGAATTTGCGGCGGTCGTCGGCCGACAGATTGACCACCGTCATGCCGCCGGCTTCCAGTTTCCTGATCGCCGCCTGTTCTTCCTGATCGATCAGGACGCAGCTGTGCCGGGTCGTACGCTCACCTGCCTCGGTCATGGCCTTCTGGATGTCGGGCGGCAGCTTGTTCCAGACCCGCGTCGCAATGGCGTAGAAGGTAATGCTGCTGCCGAAGCTGAGCTTGTCGGTGCCGTACTTGGTCTTGCCCTGCAGATCGTAGGTGAAGATGCTGGCGGCGGGGAAGGCCATGCCGTCGACGGTCCCGCGAGAGAAGGATTCGCTCAGCTCCGCGGCACTCATGCGGATCGGCACCATGCCGAGCTGGCGCAAGCCGGCATCCATCGCGGGGCCGGAGGAGCGGATCTTGAGCCCGCGCATCGTCGCCAGGCTGTCGAACTTGCGGGATGCGAAAAGCTGGTAGGCGGGCAGGCCGACGACATAGAGCAGCCGCAGCCCCTGCGGTGCGAGCTCGGTCTTGTCGATGAAGCCGTCCGGCTTGGCGAGCTGCTCATAGGCGAGCGAGGCCGCGCAGGCATCGGGCACGAGACCCGGCAGCTCGGCCACGGTCGACAACAGCAGCGAGTCGCCGAGATATCCCGGTACGAATTCGCCGATGTCCGTGATGCCGGCCTTGGTGAGCGTCATCATATCCTTCGACTTGCCCAGTCGCTCGCTTGGATAGCGCGTGATCTTGAGCTTGCCATCGGTCGCCTTCTGCACTTCCTCGATCCAATAGTTGGTCGAGTAGCGCGCGACGTAGTGGTCTTGCGGCAGGCGGTCGGCCAATTTCAGGTCCACGGTCTGGGCGATGGCGCCGCTCGCCACGACAAGGCAAGCAGCCGCACCCAGGGCAGCCGCGCGTAGAACGCTCGCGTAATTCATGAGTCACCTGTCTCCTACCTAACGATGCCAGCCGCCGGCCGGTCAGGCCGCTTTGGCGTTGCGCAGCTGTTTCCCCAGCAGTTCTTGCTTGCGTCGAGACTACGGCTGCGTTTGCGGACTTATCAAGGATTATGATTGATGAACCACAAGTCATTTTCGCAGCCGCGTCGCGCGCGCAGACGTCGCCCAAGGGGCGCGCTGGGACAACCGCATCGCCAGGGCGCTTCTCCGATCCACCCGAACAGCCGCCTGACGATCTGTCGGCGTGCTCGGTGCAGGACTAGGCGCTTCCCCTCCCGGTCAGGTTGAGGTCTTCTTGCCGCCTCGAATGAACTCGATAGGGAGGAACCGATGGCCAGCCTTCTCCAGGGACACGTCGCCGCCGTGACCGGTGGCGGATCGGGCATCGGGCAGGGCATCTGCCAGGCCTATGCACGGGAGGGCGCGCGCGTCATCGTGCTCGACGCCAACCTCGACGGTGCGAACGAGACCGTCGGCCTCGTCGCGAAGGCGGGCGGCAAGGCATCCGCGGTGAAGCTCGACGTGACCGACCGCCAGGCCTGCAGGGCCGCCGCCGCCGAGATCGCCAAGGGCGGCAACATATCGATCCTGGTCAACAACGCCGGCATCAACCGGCGCAATCCCATCACCGGCGACGCCGCGGCCGTGACCAAGGACTGGGACGACATCCTGTCGATCAACCTCGACGGCGTGTTCAACGTCACGCATGCCTTCCTCGACCAGCTGCGGGCGACCAAGGGGCGGATCGTCAATATCGGCTCGATCCAGTCGTTCGTGCATGTGAGCTGGCCGAACTCGGCCGCCTATACGACCTCCAAGCACGGCGTGCTGGGCTTCACGCGGGCGCTGGCGGCCGAGCTCGGCAAGGACGGCGTGCGCGTCAACGCCATCGGGCCCGGCCTGATCGAGACCAGGATCAATGCCGAGGCGCGCGCCAAGAACCCCGACATGGTCGCCATGGTCATGCGCCACACGCCGCTGAACCGCGCCGGCAAGCCCGAGGACATCGCCGGACCCGCGCTCTTCCTGGCCTCCGATCTGTCGTCCTACGTCACGGGCAGCATCATCATGGCCGACGGCGGCTTCCGCACGCTCTGACCGCACAACCCCGAAGGAACACCCCATGCAGGACCGCTATCTCCGAACCGGAATTTTTCTCGCGCCCTTCCATGCTCTGGGCGAGAACCCCACGCTTGCGATCGAACGCGACATGGAGCTGGTCGAGCATCTCGACCGCCTCAACTATCACGAGGCCTGGATCGGCGAGCATCACTCGGGCGGCTTCGAGATCATCGCCTGCCCGGAGATGTTCATCGCCGGCGCCGTTCAGCGGACACGCAACATTCGCCTCGGCACCGGCGTCGTCTCGCTGCCCTATCATCACCCGTTCACCCTGGCGTCGCGGATGATGCAGCTCGACCACATGGCACGGGGGCGGGCGATGTTCGGGGTCGGCCCGGGCGCGCTGATCTACGATGCCGACAAGATCGGGCTCAAGGCCGCAGACCAGCGTCGGCGGATGACGGAATCGCTCGATTGCATCATGGAGCTGATGCAAGGCGGCACCGTCGACCGCAAGACCGACTGGTTCACCTTGAACAAGGCCCGGCTGCAGCTGATGCCCTATACGCAGCCGGCCATGGAGATGGCCGTCGCCTGTTCGCGCTCTCCGGTCGGTGCCGTGGCGTCCGGCACGCACGGCATCGGCATGCTGTCGATCGGCGGCACGTCCGACGAGGCGTTGCAGGGCCATGCCAAGAATTGGTCCATCCACGAAGAGGCGGCGGCAAAGTCCGGCAAGAAGTCCGACCGCTCGAAGTGGCGCATCGTCACCTTCGCCCATGTCGCGGAGACCCGCGAGAAGGCGCGGGCCGACATGGCCTACGGCCTGGCCGACTTCGCGCGGTACTTCACCGATGTCGCCACGTTCCCCATCATTCCGCCCGACGTCGCCGATCCGGTCGAATTCCTGACGACCAGCGGGCTTGCCTGCATCGGCACGCCGGACGACTGCATCCGGCACTTCGAGCGGCTGTGGTTGGGCTCGAACGGCGGTTTCGGGGCGGTCCTGCTTCTGTCGCACAACTGGGCGGACTGGGAAGCGACCAAGCGCAGCTACGAGCTGATGGCGCGCTATGTCCATCCGCACTTCCAGCGCCAGTCGAACACGCTACGGGTGGCGAGCTACGACAATGCCAAGGCCAAGCACGAGACGGCCGGTGCTGAGTCCGCGCAGGCCGTGATGACCGAGATCGAGAAGTACGAACGGGCCAAGGCGAAAGCGTGAGGCTCTACCGGACCCTGGCTTCGCCGGGATCATGATCAAGAGCCGGCTGGAAGCCGGCGCTCCAAAGGTTCCCAAACACCCGCTTAAAAATCGTGTCGACGTGCTTGGGTGGTAGCCCATGTCGGACAGGGCCACGAGCTCGTCGTCCGCCAGGAACTGCCGGATCTCCTTGTCGGCGCGGCACAGCGCCAGGAACGAGGCATTGCCCCGCCACGCCTCCATGGCGTTGCGCTGGACGGCCGCGTAGAAGTCCTCGCGGCTCATGCCTTTCTGGGTAAGCGCCAGCAGCACGCGCTGCGAGAAGACCAGCCCGCCAGTGAATCGAGATTGCCCTTCATGCGCTCGCCGTAGACCACCAGTTGGTCGACGACCGAGGTGAGCCGATTGAGGGCGAAGTCGAGGGTCACCGTCGCGTCGGGCGCGATGTAGCGCTCGGCCGAGGAGTGCGAGATGTCGCGCTCGTGCCACAGCGTGACATTCTCCAGGGCCGGGACGACGGCGCTGCGCACCACGCGGGCGAGGCCCGTCAGGTTCTCGGTCAGCACCGG
>CAWEIE010000040.1:0-62061 GCA_963809025.1 uncultured Alphaproteobacteria bacterium
TCCTACAAGGACACGATCAAGCTGCTCGCCTACCCGACGCGCGAATGGGGCGACATGATCTGGGTCTACATGGGCCCGCGCGATCGCATGCCCGAGTTGCCGCAGATCGAGATGGGCCTGGTCCCCGCGGCAAGCCGCTACGTCAGCAAGAAGTGGCAGGACTGCAACTGGGTGCAGAGCGTCGAGGGCGCGCTCGACACCTCGCATTTCTCCTTCCTGCACATGGTGCTGAGCAAGGACGACGCCACTGCCCGCGCCGCCATGGCCAAGGCCGCGATCGCCGACCAGACCAAGCCGGACGACCGCATCCGCTGGGTGCAGAACGATCCGCGGCCGAAATTCCAGGTCATGGGCCACGATACCGGCCTGGTGATCGGCGGGGCGCGCAAGACCGACGGCCTGGAGCTTTACTGGCGCATCTCGCAGTTCCTGATGCCCAACCACGCCTACACGCCGACCGCCTTCCCCGGCGAGATCTACTATGGCCAGTGCTGGGTGCCGGTCGATGACGTCACCTGCTGGATCTATACCTACAGCTGGCATCCGGACCGGCCGTTCACCAACTCCGAGCGCGCCAAGTTCGACGAGGGCTTCAACGTCCATGCCGAGGTCGACGACGACTACCTGCCGCTGCGCAACCTGAGCAACGAGTACCTGATGGATCGCAAGGTGCAGAAGCACGACACCTTCACCGGCATCGAGGGCGTGTCGGAGCAGGACGCCGCCATCCAGGACAGCCAGGGCCCGATCCAGGACCGCACGCGCGAGCATCTCGGCCCGACCGATATCGGTGTCGTGGAATTCCGCAAGCTCCTCATGGGTGCGGCCCGCGCGCTGGCCAAGGGCGAGGAGCCGCGCGCGGCAAAGGCTGCCAACCGCTATGCCGTGCGCTCCGGCGGTTGGGTCGCCGATCCGGCCAAGGACCTCGCCGCGGTGATGACCGAGCGCTTCGGCGATCGGCACGGCTATGTCGGCAATCAATACGGCCTCGCGGACTGAGAGGGGGGACTGATGCTGAGCCGCGAGGACAACGAGTTCCTGACCCGCAGCGGCCCGGCCACGCCGATGGGCGACCTGCTGCGCCGCTTCTGGATGCCGGCGCTGCTCAGCGAAGAGCTGCCCGAGCGCGACGGCCCGCCCAGGAAGATCAAGATTTTGGGCGAAGAGCTTTTGGCCTTCCGCTCGACCGACGGCCGCGTCGGTATCGTCGAGCCGCACTGCCCCCACCGCGGCGCCAATCTCTATTTCGGCCGCAACGAAGAGTGCGGCCTGCGCTGCGCCTTCCATGGCTGGAAGTTCGACGTCGACGGCAACTGTGTCGACCTGCCGACATCGCCGCTGGAATCCTCCTACAAGGACACGATCAAGCTGCTCGCCTATCCGACGCGCGAATGGGGCGACATGATCTGGGTCTACATGGGCCCGCGCGAAAAAATGCCGGAGCTGCCGCAGTTCGAGATGGGATTGGTGCCCTCCTCGCAGCGCTACGTCAGCAAGAAGTGGCAGGACTGCAACTGGGTGCAGAGCCTGGAAGGCGGCATCGACACGGCGCACTTCTCCTTCCTGCACGCCGTGCTGACCAAGGACGAGAAAGAGGCGCTTGCGATCTACAGCCGCTCCGCCGCGCTCGGCGACCAGTCCAGGCCCGACGATCGCGTGCGCTGGATCCGCAACGATCCGCGCCCCAAGTTCAGCATCCTCGGCCACGACGCCGGCCTGGTGATCGGCGGCGCGCGCAAGACCGACGGACCGGAACTCTATTGGCGCATCGCCCAGTTCCTGATGCCCAACCATGCCTTCGCCCCGGCGGCGATGCCGGGCGAGGTCTATTACGGCCAGGCCTGGGTGCCGGTGAGCGACACCGGCTGCTGGATCTATACCTACAGCTGGCGGCCCGACCGCGCCTTCACCAACTCCGAGCGTGCGCAGTTCGACGGCGGCTTCGGCGTGCACAGCCATGTCGACGACGACTACATGCCGCTGCGCAATGCGCGGAACGAGTACCTGATCGACCGTGCGGCGCAGAAGCACCAGAGCTTCACCGGCATCACCGGCGTCAGCGAACAGGACTCGGCGATCCAGGACAGCCAGGGCCCGGTCCAGGACCGTACCAGGGAACATCTCGGACCGACCGATCTCGGCATCGTCGAGTTCCGCAAGCTCGTGATGGGTGCGGCGCGCGCCCTGAGCCAAGGCAGCGAGCCCAAATCGACACAGGCTGTGAAGAGATATGCCGTGCGCTCCGGTGCCTGGGTCGCCGATCCGAACAAGGATCTTGCCACCGTCATGACCGAGCGTTTCGGACACCGGCACGGCTATGTCGGAAACGAGTACGGATTGGGAGAATAGTTAGACCGGCTGCGCACTCTGCTCTATCGTTCCCGACAAAGTTCGAGACCGGGGAGACTTCACAGTGACCGTCAAAATCTATGGGCCCACCGCTTCGCGTGCGGCACGCGCACTGTGGATCGTGCACGAGCTCGGCATACCGTTCGAGCACGTCGCCATGGAGATGAAGGATCTCAAGAACGCCGACTACCTGAAGATCAATCCCAACGGCAAGGTGCCGGCCCTGGTCGACGGCGACTTCAAGCTCTTCGAATCGATGGCGATCAACCTCTACCTCGCTGCCAAGCACGGCAAGGACGGATTTTTTCCGGCCAGTCTCGAGGACCAGGCGGTCTGCCATCAGTGGAGCTTCTGGGGCATGACCGAGGTCGAGCGGCCCCTGCTCACCATCCTGATCGACATGTTCATGACGGCGCCGGACAAGCGCAAGCCCGAGGCCGTCGCCGAGGCGCAGAAGGCGCTGCCCAAGCCGTTCAATGTACTGAACGGCGCGCTGCAGGATCGCGAGTATCTCCTCGGCTCGAAGTTTACTGTGGCCGACCTGAACCTGGCGTCGATCTGCAGCTGGGCCAAGCCGATCAAGTTCGACTTCGGCCCCTTCCCCAAGGCCGGTGCCTGGCTCGACCGCTGCCTGTCGCGTCCGGCCTACAAGGCGGCGCGCTCGGCGAAGTAGTCATTGCCGGGAGCGCGCCACTCCAGTGGCGCTCATAAGCTGTGTGATCCACAAAGACGCGCCACTGGAGTGGCGCGCTCCCGGCAAAGATCCTACTCAGCAGGTGCCGGCTGCGGCGCCACAGCACGGGCGGCATGCGCCCGCTCGCCGGGCGGCAGCAGCAGCGCCACCAGGGTGATCGCGGCGGCGACACCCATGAGGCCGAGGAACAGCAGCTCCAGGCTGCCGGTCGTCTCGCGCACCCAGGCGATCAGCATGATGGCGATCGGGCTGGCGCCCAGCGCCACGACGAACTTCGCGCCGAAGCCCAGCCCGTGGTAGCGGCTGGGCGTGTAGCGCGCGATCAGGATGTTCTCGATCGGCCCCGAAGCCGAGCTCAGCACCGCCGAGGCGATGGCGCCCAGCAGCGCCAGGTAGCCGTTGCCCATGGCCAGCGCCAGCATGGCCGGCACCTGCAGCGCCGAGGCGATGACATAGGTCGTCTTCAGCGGATAGCGGTCGATGATCGTGCGGCCCATGGCGTACTGCGCGATGCCCGAGACGACGTAGATCATGGACGTCGCGAGACCGACCCACAGCACGACCTGAGTCGCCAGGCCCCACGACGCCAGCAGCGCGCGCAGGCCCGCGATGTCGTCGGCGAGCCGCGTCTCGAACACCAGGGCGGCGCCGAACATCACGGCTGCCCAAACGATGCCTTCGAGCGCCATGGTGACGGAGAGCACGGAGAAGACGCGCCAGAACTCGCGCTTGCCGGTCTGGACGCCGGCCATCGCGGGCATCGCCCGGTCGCCGACCTTGCCTTGCCGGATCTGCCAGGCGAGCACCGCACCGACCGCGACGCAGACCACGCCCGGCACGATGAAGGCGGCGCGCCACGAGGCGAGCGTGATCAGCACGCCGGGCACGATGCCATAGAGCGCGAGGCCCGCACTGCCCCACAGGCCGTTCACGCCCATGGCGTGGCCCTGCTCCCTGGCGGTGCGGATGATCCAGCCGATGCCGACCGAGTGGTAGATGGCGCCGAACACGCCGAGGCCGCACAGCGCCAGCATCAGCGCGAAGGTGTCGCCCGTGGCGACCAGGCCGCAGGCGATCGACGACAGGCCGAGGCCGATGAACATCACGACCATCATCAGCGGCGCGCCGAAGCGGTCCGATGCCCAGCCGGCCGGCAAGGACATGACGCCCAGCAGGATGGCGGACGGCGCATAGAGCTCGAGCAGGCGCTCGGGAGCCAGGTCCCAGGTCACGGCGAGGGTCAGCACGATGACGGCATAGAAGGCCGTCATCATGTGCATCAGGGCATGGCCGATCGAGGAAAAGACCAGGACCCGCTTGCCCATGACCACCGACTGATCGGACGCAACTTTCATCATGGCGCCTGTATCGGCCCCAGGCCGGGCCCGCGCAAGCCGGCTTGCGGCATCGCTGCCATTCGCGCTAAAGCCCCCTTGCCGCGGGGTCTTCCGCGGCACCGGTCGGGGCGTAGCGCAGCCTGGTAGCGCATCAGTCTGGGGGACTGGGGGTCGCAGGTTCAAATCCTGTCGCCCCGACCAATTTCCTCCCCACCCATCGACGACGTCGCCATGAGCACCCGGCGGGCGCTGGCCTTCATCTTCTGCACGGTGACGCTCGACTGCCTGGCGCTGGGGGTCATGCTCCCGGTCCTGCCGACCATCGTGCTCGGCTTCATGGATGGCGACACCGCGGGCGCCGCCGAGATGTTCGGGGTGTTCGCCACGACTTGGGGCTTGATGCAGTTCCTCTGCTCGCCGCTCCTGGGCGCACTGTCCGACCGCTACGGCCGCCGCCCCGTCATCCTGATCTCCTGCCTGGGCATGGGGCTCGACTACATCTTCATGGCGATTGCGCCCTCGCTCACGCTGCTGCTGGTCGGCCGCATCGTCTCCGGCATCACCGCGGCCACCATCGCCACCGCCTTCGCCTACATCGCCGACGTCACCACGCCCGACGAGCGAGCCAAGTCGTTCGGCATCGTCGGCATGGGCTTTGGCCTCGGCTTCGTGCTGGGGCCGGCGATCGGCGGCCTGCTGGGCGGCTTCGATCCGCGCCTGCCGTTCTGGGTGTCGGCCGCGGCCTGCCTGGTCAACGCTGCGTTCGGCTGGTTCGTGTTGCCCGAATCCCTCCCGCCGGAGCGGCGCATGGCGTTCGCCTGGAAGCGGGCCAATCCCGTGGGCTCGCTCAGGCTCCTGTTGTCGCACCGCCAGCTCATCGGGCTCGCGACCATCGACTTCATCGTCAACGTCGCCCACCAGGTGCTGCCGTCCGTCTTCGTGCTCTATGCCGCCTATCGCTACGGCTGGAACGAGGCGACGGTCGGTCTCACGCTGGCCTTCGTCGGCGTCAGCACCGGCGTCGTCTCCGGCTTCGTCGTCGGCCCCGCCGTGAAACGGCTCGGCACGCGGCGGGCGCTGTTGGTCGGCTTGGCGTTCGGCTGCCTCGGCATGGTGATCTATGGCCTGGCACCCACGGGTGAATGGTTCTGGGTCGGTGTGCCGGTGATGGCGCTGTGGGGCATCGTCGGTCCGTCGATCCTCGACTTGATGAGCCGGCGGGTGAGCGAATCCGAGCAAGGCCAGCTGCAGGGTGCCAACAGCTCTTTGCGCAGCATCACCGGCCTGATCGGGCCGGCGATCTTCACCACGACCTTCGCCTGGCTGCTCGGGTGGCTGCCCGGGGCGCCGTTTCTGCTTGCCGCGTTCCTGTTGCTCCTCGCTGCCGGGGTCACCTGGTTCGTCGCCAGACCGTCGGAGGCGCAAGCTCCATAGACGCCGGGGAGTGCCGCATGCCATCCTGTCACAAAATAGTAACAGTGGGGGACGCATGAAGACGGCGACGAAAGGCATCGGATTTCTTGTGGCCTTGGGCGCAATCACGCTGGCCATGCCGGCCTCGGCGCAGGGCGTGTTGAACGTCTACTGCTCGGTCCAGGTCGAATGGTGCACGCTGATTGCCAACGAGTTCCAGAAAGCCAGCGGCATCAAGGTGTCGGTGACGCAGAAGGGCTCCGGCGAGACCATCGCCCAGCTCAAGGCCGAGGCGCAGAACCCCAAGGGCGACGTCTGGTTCGGCGGCACCGGCGATCCCCATCTGCAGGCGGCCGAGGAAGGCCTGACCGAGGTCTACAAGTCGCCCAAGATGAGCGAGCTGCACCCGTGGGCGGTGAAGCAGAACACCGATTCGGGCGGCAAGACCGTCGGCATCTACGCCGGCGCGCTGGGCTTCGGCTTCAACACCGAGCTTTTGGCCAAGAAGAACGTGAAGGCGCCGGCCTGCTGGGCCGACCTGCTGAAGCCCGAGTTCAAGGGCGAGATCCAGATGGCCAACCCCAACTCGTCGGGTACGGCCTACGTGGCGATCGCCACGCTGGTGCAGCTCATGGGCGAGGAAAAGGCGTTCGAGTACCTGAAGAAGATGCACGCCAACATCAACGCCTACACCCGTTCGGGCACCGCGCCGATGAAGGCGGTGGCGCGCGGCGAGACCATGGTGTCGATCAGCTTCGTGCATGACGGCGTCACCGAGGCGCTGGCCGGCTTCCCCGTCAAGACGGCGACGCCGTGCGAGGGCACGGGCTACGAGATCGGCTCGATGAGCATCGTCAAAGGCGCGCGCAACATGGCCAACGCCAAGAAGTTTTACGACTGGGCGCTGACGCCCGAGGCGCAGAAGCTCGAAGCGCAGGCCAAGCAGTTCCAGGTGCCGTCCAACAAGGCGACGCCGCTGCCGCCCGAGGCGCCCAAGTTCGCCGACATGAAGCTGATCGACTACGACCAGGCCAAGTACGGCAAGTCGGCCGAGCGCAAGCGCCTGATCGCGCGATGGGACAGCGAGGTGGGCGCGCTGCCGAAGCCGTAGATGACCCGCCTTCAGCGGAGCGCGGACCTCCTGGTCCGCTCAGAGCGCATGTGAATGCGCTCCCATGATGCGGACCTGGAGGTCCGCGCTCCGATGACGCTGTCGCGCGCGCCGTTGGCGTGGTCGATCGCGGGCCTGCTCGCGGCTGTAGTGCTGCCTTGGTACGCGCTGCAGGAAGGCTTGGACTCCGGCGTCTGGCTGAGCGGTCTGTGGTCGTCGGAGGACTACGCTTCGGGCCTTGGCCAGCTCCTTGCGCACGGCAAATGGTGGCTGACACCCGTTCTGGCGGCGCTCGTTGCCTGCCTCACTGTGGCCCTCCTGCCCCTCGAGCGCGAGCGGCAAGGCACCCTGCTCCTGCTGGCAAGCGGCATCGGCCTTGTCCTGTTCGTCGCCCAGGCTCTCGGCATCGGCCTGCGAGGCTGGACCGCGGACTGGCTCAACGCCGCCTTCGGTGAATTGGCGGCGCGCCAGGTCGGCATCGGGGCCGGCGGCGCGCTGGTGTTGATCGCCTTGCTGTCGCTGCTGTCGACCGGGCTGGCGTTGCGCGGCGGCTTCGGCGGTGATGCCTTCGTGGCCGGTGCGGTCACCACGGTCGCCGCCTCGATCGTGCTGTTCACCGCCTGGCCGATCCTGCGCATCCTGCTGCAGGCTTTTCAGGACGGTGACGGCGCCTTCATGCCGGCGCTGCTGATCGACCGGCTGGCGGCCGAGAAGATCTGGAGCCTGCGTTGCCTCGCAGGCGGCGGCCGCTGCGGCGTGGCGTGGAACACGCTGTTCCTGGCGCTGGCCTGCGGCGCCGGCACGACTGCGCTGGGACTGGCCTTCGCGCTGATCGTCGACGCGCACCTCCTTCGCCTACAAGAAGACGCTGCGCGTGCTCACCGTGCTGCCGATCATCACGCCGCCCTTCGTCATCGGTCTGGCATTGATCCTGGTGTTTGGCCGCTCGGGCCTGGTGAACCAGTTCCTCGAATGGTCGATGGGCATCCAATCGACGCGCTGGATCTACGGCTTCCAGGGCGTGTTCCTGGCGCAGCTCTTCGCCTTCACGCCGGTCGCCTTTCTGGTGCTGATCGGCGTCGTCGAAGGCGTGAGCCCGACGCTCGAGGAAGCCTCGCAGACCCTGCGCGCCGACCGCTGGGCCACCTTCTCCACCGTGTCGCTGCCGCTGATGCGACCGGGTCTGGCCAACGCCTTCCTGGTCGGCTTCATCGAGAGCATCGCCGATTTCGGCAATCCCATCGTGCTGGGCGGCGACTACGGCGTGCTCTCGACCGAGATCTACTTCGCCGTGGTCGGCGCGCAGCTCGACTATGGCCGCGCCGCCGCCCTGGCGCTGCTGCTGCTGGTTTTCGCGCTGGGCGCCTTCTTCCTGCAGCGCTACGTCGTCGGCACGCGCTCCTACGCCACGATCTCCGGTAAGGGCGATGCGGGCCTGCCGACACCCCTGCCCGACCGCGCGCGCCGCGCCGCGCAATGGATCGCGCTGCCGTGGGCCACCTTCACGCTGCTGCTCTACGGCTTTGCCTTCGCCGGCGGCCTGGTGAAAGTGTGGGGCCGCGACTACACGCCGACCCTCGACCATTACGCCAAGGCCTTCGCCATCGAGCGCACCGCCGACGGCCTGATCTGGTCGGGAGCCGCCTGGAACTCGTTCTGGACGACGGTGAAGCTCGCGGCCATCGCCGCCCCGCTCACCGCCGCGCTCGGACTGCTGGCGGCCTGGCTGCTGGTGCGCCAGCGCTTCGCCGGCCGCGCCACGCTCGAATTCGCCACCATGCTGTCCTTCGCCGTGCCGGGCACGGTGATCGGCGTGGCCTACGTCTTCGCCTTCAACGTGCCGCCGATCGAGATCACCGGCACGGCGATGATCATCGTGCTCTGCTTCATCTTCCGGAACATGCCGGTCGGCGTGCGCGCCGGCATGGCGGCGATGAGCCAGATCGACCGCAGCCTCGACGAGGCCTCGCTCACCCTGCGCGGCCGCGCGCCGCAGACGCTGGTCTATGTCGTGCTGCCGCTGCTCAGGCCCGCCGTCGTCGGCGCCCTGGTCTACGGCTTCGTGCGCGCCGTGACGACGGTGAGCGCCGTCGTCTTCCTGGTCACCGCCGAGTACGAGCTCGCCACGACCTACATCATCCTGCGCGTCATCAACGGCGACTACGGCCTCGCCATCGCCTACAGCTGCGCCCTGATCGTGCTGATGCTGGCGGTGATCCTGCTGATCCAGTTCCTGGTCGGCGAGCGTCGGTTGGGCCGGCGCGCGCCCCAGATCCAGGGAGGCCGCGCATGAGCGTCGAGTTCCGCGACGTCGTGAAACGCTACGGCAACGGCGACCGCCGTCGCGGGCGTGAGCTTCACCGTCGAGGCCGGCACGCTGGTGACCCTGCTCGGCCCTTCGGGCTGCGGCAAGACCACGACCCTGCGCATGATCGCGGGCCTCGAACTGCCGAACGAAGGCCGCATCCTGATCGCCGGACGCGACGTCACCAATCTCAGCGCCACGCAGCGCGACGTCAGCATGGTGTTCCAGTCCTACGCCCTCTTCCCGCACATGAGCGTGCTCGAGAACGTGTGCTACGGCCTGCGCCGCTCGGGGCTGGCCAAGGCCGAGGCGGACGCACGGGCGCGCGAAGGCCTGAAGCAGGTTGGGCTGGAAGGCTTCGAGGTGCGTCAGCCTTCCGAGCTGTCGGGCGGCCAGCAGCAGCGTGTCGCCGTCGCACGCGCCCTGGTGCTGAAACCTTCGGTGCTGCTGTTCGACGAGCCGCTCAGCAACCTCGACGCCCGCCTGCGCCGCCAGATGCGCGAGGAGATCCGCGAGCTGCAGCAGCGGCTCGGCCTCACCGTGGTTTACGTCACGCACGACCAGCAGGAGGCGATGGCGGTGTCGGACCGCATCATCGTGATGAACGCCGGCCGCATCGAG
This sequence comes from uncultured Alphaproteobacteria bacterium, assembly GCA_963809025.1. Classification (GTDB taxonomy): domain Bacteria; phylum Pseudomonadota; class Alphaproteobacteria; order Reyranellales; family Reyranellaceae; genus Reyranella. Next base: position 9,831 of record CAWEIE010000040.1, read on the forward strand.
CAACAAGGCGGCCCGCGCGACCTCTACGAGCGGCCAGCCACGCCGTTCCTGGCGCGCTTCATGGGCGAGTCGAACCCCGCGCGAGGCAACGTACGCCGATTGGCTCCCGGCAAGGTCAGCGTGCGGCTGGCCGAGGCCGAGATCGAAATCGCCGACACGGGCACGGCCGACGGCGAGGCCACGGTCGCGGTACGCCCGGAGGCGATCACGGTCGAGCTGGCGCCCGGCCCCGCCGGCGCGCTGTCAGGCAAGATCGCCAAGGCGAGCTATCTCGGCACCCATATGGAGTATTCCATCGACACCGCGGCCGGGACGCTGTTCGCCACCTGCCCCAGGGTCGAGCGGCCGCTCAGCGCAGGAACGGCCGTCGCCGTCACGCTCGCGCCGCGCGGCGTGATCATCGTCAGGCAATGACCATCTCGGTGATTGCGCCGCCGTCGAGCCGATAGAGTCGATCCTGCGGACAATCATCTATTCGTTCTTCGTCGAGCACTACGTTGCGGGATTGACGGCGGGCTCGGTCAAGGGCTGACTGGCCAGGCCACTGTGAGGACCAGTCGACGATGACCGAGATTCCCGAAATCTACCTGGATTTGCTGCTGAAGAAGAAACCACTCGCCCACCTCGCGACCGTGATGCCCGATGGGTCGCCGCAGAACACACCGGTTTGGTTCGACTACACGGATGGCAAGATCCGTGTGAATTCGGCGCTTGGGCGAACCAAGGTGCGCAACATGAAGCTGGGCGCCAAGGTGGCCTTGTCGATTTCGGATCCAGACGATCCCGACCGGTATGTCCAGCTGCGCGGCACCGTGACCCGCGTGAGGCAGGACGATATCGCCGCCGCGCACATCGACCAACTGGCGCACAAGTATCTGGGCCTCGACAAGAACCCCTATGCGAAGGCGGGCGACGTGCGCGTGATGTTCGAGATCTCAGTATTCTCGGTCCAAGGGATGAGCTGAGACCGCATGAAACTTCGCCGTCGTCACTTCCAGCGCCTCGTCGCAGGGGCCATCGGCTTGCCGGCTGTTGCGGGCCAGGCGGGCGCACAAGCCTGGCCTTCGCGTCCCGTACGCTGGATCGTCGGCTACGCGCCAGGCGGCGGCAACGACATCGTCGCCCGCCTGATGGGCCAGTGGTTCGCGGACCGGCTGGGCCAGCCCTTCGTGGTCGAGAACCGCCCGGGCGCCGCGACGAACATCGCAGCCGAGTTTGTCGTGAATGCCGTTCCCGACGGCTACACGCTGCTGCTGGTCGGCCAGCCCAACGCCATCAACGCGACCCTCTACGAGACGCTGCCCTTCAACTTCATGCGCGACATCGCGCCGGTCGCCGGCATCATGACGGTACCGAACGTGATGGTCGTCCATCCCTCTTTCCCGGCGCAGACCGTCGTCGAGTTCATCGCTTACGCCAAGGCCAATCCCGACAAGATCAACATGGCATCGGCGGGCAACGGCAGCGCCGCCCATCTCGCCGGCGAGCTGTTCAAGTCGATGACCGGCACCAGCATGGTGCACGTACCCTATCGCGGGCAGGCGCCGGCGATCGGCGACCTGCTGTCGGGCCAGGTGCATGTCCTGTTCGCCACCTCTCCCGCGTCGATGGAGTTCATCAAGACCGGCAAGCTCAAGGCACTCGCCGTCACCACGGCGGTGCGGGCCGACGCGCTGCCCGACCTGCCGACCGTGGGCGACTTCGTGCCGGGCTACGAGGCGAGCGCTTGGTACGGCATCGGCGCGCCGAAGAAGACGCCGGTCGAGATCATCGACAGGCTGAACAAGGAAACCAACGCCGGCCTGGCCGACGCCAAGCTCAAGGTGCGGCTGGCCGATCTCGGCGGCACGCTGATCCCGGGCTCGCCCGCCGACTTCGGCAGGCTGATTGCCGAGGAAACCCAGAAATGGGGCAAGGTCATTCGCGCGGCCAACATCAAACTCTAGGATCTGGCCGCATGGACAAACGGCCTTGAGACCGCGATCATCGTGCCACAAGCCTTCCACGCAGATCGGAGCTCAAATGGCCAATCAGGACTTCGGCAGTTTCAATCGTGCCGGCGCGATCACCGACCAGGCGGCATTCGATGTCGGCCTGCGCGCCCATATGGTGCGTGTCTACAACTACATGGCCTCGGGTCTTGCCCTCTCGGGCATCGTGGCCTTTGCCGTGTTCAACTTCGGCGAAGTCGCCAGCCTGTTCTTCCAGGTCGAGCGCGGGGTCGTCGTCGGCATGAACACGCTGGGCTGGGTCGCGATCTTCGCGCCGCTCGGCCTCTTGCTGCTGGTCTCGTTCCGCGCCCAGTCGATGAGCGTGGGCGCGGTGCAGGCCGTCTACTGGGCGGTCACGGCACTGATGGGCGTCAGCCTGTCGCTGCTGCTGTTCCGCTACACCGGTGCATCAGTGGCGCGCACCTTCTTCGTCACGGCCGCCGCCTTCGGTGCGCTCAGCCTCTACGGCTACACCACCAAGCGCGACCTGACGGCGATGGGCAAGTTCCTGTTCATGGGCTTGATCGGCCTGATCCTGGCCGGCCTGGTCAACATGATCTGGCCGTCGGGCACGATGAGCTTCATCATCTCGGCCGCCGGCGTCCTGATCTTCTCGGGCCTGATTGCCTACGACACCCAGAAGATCAAGGAGCAGTATGCCGAGGCCTGGGGCACCGACACCGCCGAGAAGGTCGCGATCTTCGGCGCGCTCAGCCTCTACCTCGACTTCGTGAACCTGTTCCAGTTCCTGATGATGTTCCTGGGCCAGCGGCGCTAATACGGCCTTCCTCCCCATCGCGGTTTCCGCGATGGGGATCACCGGCGGGCCATCCGGCTCGCCGGCCAGGTGCGCGAGGCCCGCGAAGCCGTGGGCGATGCGCGCGAAGCCTGGCCGGTCGTCGGAGGGCCGGTCTGGCCGTAGGCGGTGATGCGCACCAGGATGACCTCGGGACTGACCCTCTTCATGTCCTCGTAGCCCAGGCCCCAGCCTTCGAGGGTTCCGGTCGTGAAATTCTCGACGACGATGTCGGACTGCGCGACCAGGCGCTTGGCGATCTCCAGCCCCGCGGGCTTGCGCAGGTCGAGCGTGATGCAGCGCTTGTTGCGCGCCTCGCTCAGCCAGTTGAGCGTGGCGCCGGTCGCCGTCATCGTGCCGAAGGTCCGCATCGTGTCGCCCTTGCCGGGCAGCTCGACGTTGACGACGTCGGCGCCGAACTCGCTCAGCACCGTGGCGCAGACCGGACCGGCCAGGACATTGGACAGGTCGAGGACGCGCACGCTCTCCAGCGCCCACTTCCTCGGCTCAAATGTCAGCGCTCATGGAACGGACTACCGGTTCGTGACGACATCCCGTTGACGATCGTCACCAGCCTCTCCTCTACTCCAGGATTGTCGCGTCACCGTCACCGATGGGCCGACATGCATCATTTCATTTTGTCCAAGCGAGATTGACGGAAGAGTGAAGCATCTACCATCACATCATGCAGTGACGAGCCGAGTGCACTCTGAAATTTTCCAACCAGCTTCGCACTATCGTCGCCAATGCAAATATCGAGTTGGTCCAACTCAATGCCGCTTACAATGGCTTCGGCCACAGACGCCGGCGAGAGCTTCTTGCCTTCTATGTTTTCAACCATATGAGTGTCCATTAGACCGAAATAGACGCCCACGACACGAATGCCAAAAGGCTCGTAGTCCCATCTCATCGACTGCGTGAGCGACATGGCAGCCGCTTTGCTGGCGGAGTAGGTTCCAAACGGCGGGAACGGCAGGATACTCGTCGTGGACAGAACGTTCACGATCGTTCCACCACCGTTGCGGCGAATTACATCGGCAAAGGCAAGTGACGTTCGAGCAACACCAAATACGTTGACATCCATTTCTGCCTTCAACGGATTTATGGTCCCAGCCTCCGCTAGACTGGTCTGAGCCAATACGCCCGCATTGTTGATCAGAACGTTAACGCCGATGGCCATCGATGCCGCTGCCGCAACAGAGCCATCGTCTGTTACATCGAGAGGAATGGTGACAAATCCTGCCCTCTCACCTTGTACATCACCTGCGGATGCTCGCGCACTCCGAACGCCGGCATACACTCTTGCTCCGCGATCCAGAAGGCAACGAACCAAAGCTTGTCCAAGGCCTCTGTTCGCTCCAGTCACCAACGCCGTTGCTGTCGCCAACTTCATAAGATCTCTCTGACTTTGCGCCCTGAGCATATGCCGGCTCTGCCAGGCTGGCATCACGACCTCGCCGATTCATCGCATCGTTCGTTTAAAAAGGCGCCGAGGCGATCGGTTACGGTCGCGCGACGGATAAACACCTCGTTCAACGTTCGCCCCCCTTTGGCCTAGAGAGCAACTTCCCACCCCCGTGTGCTCGTTGCGTCGCTCTCCGACAGTTTCAAGAATGCCACATGTAGTTGTAGCACGGCAAGCGATACTAGCGAGCCCTGTTTACATGCGCAGGCAAACGGTCCCCCGCGACAATGCCATGCAAATGCCGTTGCCGCGTGCGAGCGCGTGAACATCGACGTGCAATAGCGACGTCGGGTTCGCGAAACACAATCGCGGACCTCCTCGGCCGCGACTCCGGGGCCACGCCGCGTCGGCGTTGACAGACGTGCTAGCCCAACTTGCGCAGTTGGAGGTGGGTTTTTCTTTTTTCAACGGATTGAGCTGAGGCAGATCAAAGGGTTGGATGGCGTGGACCGACGGAATGGGCGTGTAGTGCCAACCATCCCCATTTTCTTTTGATCTGGGTTGAGTTGTGATGAGCGCATGTACTTGCGACGCTGAAGAAGGACGGCAAGGTCCATCGCTACTGGCGTCTTGTGCGCAGCGTGCGGGTCGGTCGTCGTGTTATCCAGCAGACGGTAGCGCAACTTGGCGCACTCGATGCGCGCGGCCGGCTTCAGGCGCGGGCGCTGGCGCGGCATCTGATCGGGGAGCCCGAGCAGGCCGGCCTGTTCGACGACGGCAGGCAGCATCTGACGGTGCCGGTGCGGCTGAAGGGCGTTCGCGTCGAGCGCTCGCGGCAGTTCGGTGATGTCTATCTGTCGCTGGCGCTGTGGCGCGGTACTGGCTTGGCCGATCTGTGCGAGAAGCTGTTGCCGTCGGGCAAGGAGACAGCGCCGTGGGCGAAGATGGCGGCGGTGCTGGTGGCGGCCCGGCTGTGCGAGCCGTCGAGCGAGCTGCACATCGCCGAGGACTGGTATCGGCGGACGGCCCTGAGCGATCTGCTGCAGCTCGATGCCAACCTGGTCAACAAGGACCGGCTCTATCGCGCCCTCGATCTGTTGCTCGAGCACAAGGCTGAGCTGGAGGCGCATCTGTCACGTCGCGCCGGCGAGCTGTTCGCGGTCGACAACGAGGTGCTGCTGTACGACGTGACCAGCACCTACTTCGAGGGCGAGGCCGAAGCCAACCCGCTGGCGCGGCGTGGCTACAGTCGCGATCACCGGCCCGACTGCAAGCAGGTCTGCATCGCCCTGGTGGTGACCTTCGACGGCTTCCCTTTGGGCTACGAGGTGTTTGCCGGCAACACCCACGACTCCAAGACCGTGCAGACCATCGTCGAGAGCATGGAGGCCCGCCACGGCGTGGTCGGGCGGGTGTGGATCGCCGATCGTGGCATGGCCAGCGCCCAGAACCTGGCATGGCTGCGCCAGACCGGGCGGCGCTACATCATCGGTGCGCCCAAGGCACAGTTGCGCCAGTTCGCCGCCGAGCTGGCCGAGCCGAGTGGCTGGCGCGAGATCCGCGAGGGCATCGAGGTCAAGCTGGCGCGCTGGCCCGAGACGGGCGAGACGGCGATCCTGTGCCGCTCGGCCGACCGGCGCAGCAAGGAGCAGGCCATGCACGACAAGTTCAGCCGCCGCATCGAAGCGGCGCTGGCCCGCCTGGCCGCGCGCATCGAGCACTCGACCAAGCGGCTCAACGCCGCCCAGATCAACCGCCAGATCGGCCGCATTCTCCAGCAGAACCAGCGCTCCGCCGCCCGCTTCCAGATCACCGTGCAGGCCGCCGATTGTCCGGCCGGCTTTCGTTTGCACGTCGAGCACGACCGGGCCTTCGACGATTGGGCCGCCATCTCGGAAGGCGCCTACGTGCTGCGCACCAACATCGAGGACTGGAGCGACGAGCAACTGTGGAAGGCCTACATCCAGCTCACCCAGCCCGAGGCCGCCTTCCGCATCAACAAGGATCAGCTCCACGTGCGCCCGATCTGGCATCAGCGCGCCGATCGCGTGCAGGCCCATATCCTCGTCTGCTTCCTCGCCGTCGTGCTGTGGAAGAGCCTCGAGATGTGGCAGCAACGCTCAGGCCTCGGCAACTCGCCGCGTACCGTGCTCGACGAGATCGCCTGCATCCAGTCGCACGACGTCGTCCTGCCCACCACCACCCACGGCGAGATCCGCCTGCGCTGCATCGCTCAGCCCGACGCCCCTCAGGCCGCGCTGCTCGATCGCCTCGGCATCGTCCTGCCCAAGCGCATGCGTGCTGACGACATCGAACTACCTCTCCCGCTCAGCGCCTGAAGCCGCATCAAAACCAAAAATGTAGTGCCAACTTTTTGGCTAAGTCATTGATTTCATTGATGGGGCATGTCGATTCTGCGCAAGTTGGGCTAGATGATGCCGTTGCTCGATCTCCTCAGCCGACAGGCCGAGCCGCCCGCGATAGATCTCGTCGTTGTGCTGCCCCATGTCCGGCCCGAGCCATCTGAGCTCGCCGGGGGGTCTCGGAAAGCTTGGGCAGCACGTTGGGGACGACCACCCTGCCCTCGCGCGGATCGAAGACCTCGACCAGGTTCTGGCGCGCGGCGAACTGGGGATCCTGAAAGATGTCGGAGATGGTGTTGATCGGGCCCGCCGGCACCTCGTGCTGCTGGCAATGTTTTATCAGCGCGTCGCGGTCCATGCTGCCGACGAAGGCCGCGACGATCCTGTTCACCCGATCGCGCTCGGCCAAGCGCTGCGCCATGGTCGCGTATTTGTCGGCGGCTGGATGGTCGAGGCGGTCCATCGCCGTGCACAGGCGCTGCGACATGCGGTCGTTGGTGCAGGCGGGCTCGATCCACTTGGCGCCGCGCGCCCGGTAGTGGCTGTGGCACGACGTGGAACAGCCTCCCAAACCGACAACATCACAACAAATGAATTGCTATTTCTGCATTCCTGAGGCAATTATATTCAATTACGCATCTGGGGTGTAGTTTGTTCATGTTCTGGAAAACACAAGAAGCCGGGCAAACCGGCCGAAAAAAAGGAAAGCCAGGACGGCGAGCGAAAAAGCGCCTGCGCGCAGTTCTTTTCATCGCGAGCCTGTCGGCAGCGACGACTGCCGCGTACGCCCAGAGCACCCAATGGGATTCGATCCTGTCGAACTCGAACTGGTACGTCCCGGTGCCGGGGCTGATCGCCTACGGCTCGGGCAACGTCAGCTTCTACCGGCCGCCGCCGATTGCGTTCGGCGACCAGACGCTGTGGGCGCTCGGCAAGGCCACCAACGGCGTCTTCACCGGCCAGAGCAACGCCGTCTTCGACATCAACGGCATATCGTCCACCAGCGCCCAGAGCATGCAGGGCGTGGTCTCGACGTCGGGCCAGATCGCCATCGTGTTCAGCCAGCCCGGCGCACCCAGCACGGTCGGCATCGGCCAGATGCGCGAGGTCAACGGCGTGCCGTTGATGGAAATGCAGATGGTCACCGGCTCGAGCTTCCTGGTCAGCCACTGGGCCTACATGACGCCCTACAACCCCGCGGTGTTCACGCCGCCGCCCCCGTCGCAGGTGGTGACCGGCGACCTCACCTCGCCGCAATGGCGCTGGACGGCGGGAACGACGTGGCGCATCAGCAGCCCGACCCTGTTCGGCACGTCGGCGCCCGGCACGTTCAAGATCAGCAACTACAACAGCGGCTACTACTGGGGCCTGGGCGCAGCGCCACCGGGCAGCACTGTCGGCAACTTCACGATGCTTGGCTCGATCACGCCTGAAGGCAACGTGCTGTTCAGCATGCTGAGCAACGGCGTGCTGACCAGCCTGTCCGGCCAGATCATAGGCGATCCCACGACCGGCACGATGGTCCTGCGGCCTTACCTCGGCGACGGCAACTTCGGTTCGTCGAGCGGAGCAGACATCATGCCGGTGTCCAACATCCAGGCCGGCCAGACCTTTTTCATCAGCAACGTCGGCAGCACCGTCATTCCCACTTTCGCCGGCGGCACGCTGCAGGTCGACACGATCGGCCAGACTTATGGCCAGAACTTCACCCTGGAAAATTCGCCGACCAACCGCCTCGACCAGCGCGGCGGCAGCGCCGTGCTCTCGGGCGTGCTGTCGGATGCGGTGCCCGGCACGCCGGGCCGGCTCATCATCGCCAACAGCGCCGTCGGCGGCAGCATCACGATGTCGGGCGCCAACACCTACAGCGGCCCGACCACCGTCGAGGCCGGCGCGACACTGCTGGTCAACGGCTCGATCGTCTCGCCGCTCACCGTGGCCGGCACCCTGGGCGGCTCGGGCGTGGTCGGCAACACCACGATCGCCGGCGGCGTGCTGTCGCCGGGCAACTCGATCGGCACGCTGACGGTGAATGGCAACCTGTCGTTCGCGCCAGGCTCGGTCTATCTCGTCGAGGTCGCGCCCGGCACGGCCGACCGCACCAACGTCACCGGCAACGCCAGCCTGCAGGGCACCGCCGTCGCAAGCTTCGCGTCAGGCAACTACACGCCAACGCCGCAGGTCGTGCTGTCGGCGGCCGGCGGCCGCAGCGGCACCTTCGGCAATCTGCTCGCGCTCGGCCTGCCGCCGGGGCTTCTCGCTTCCCTGTCCTACACGCCGTCGGACGTGATGGTGACCCTGACGGCGGTGCTCGGCGCGGGCACGACGCTCACCGCCAACCAGAGCAACGTCGCCGGCGCGCTCAACAACAGCTTCAACACCGGCAACAGCCTGCCGAGCGGCATGGCGGGACTGTTCAACCAGAGCGGCCAGACGCTGGCGGCGTCGCTCAACGCGCTGTCGGGCGAGGCGCAGTCCGGCGTGCAGGTCGCGGCCCTCGGCTACGGCAACCTGTTCCTCAACACCGTGCTGGCCACCGGCTCGGGCGGCGGTGCGCGACAGGGCGTGCAGTACGCATCGCTGACCGCCGCCGAGGCCGAGCCGGCACCACGGCGCTTGCGCGGCTGGCTGACCGGGTTCGGCGGCTACGGCTGGCTGGGCGGCACGCCGAACAACGGCTCGTCGGGCGTGCAGACGTCGGCGCAGGGCATCGCCGCCGGCGCCGACTGGAGCTTCGATCACGGCCTGGCGGGCGTGGCCGTGTCGGGCGGCACGTCCAACTGGTTTTTGGACGGCGCGCTGGGCAACGGCCGCGCCAACGTCTTCCAGGTCGGCCTCTATGGACGGGCGATGCTGGATCCGTTCTACCTCGCGGCGGCGAGCGCGTGGGGCCGGCAAGGCGTCAGCACCCAGCGGCCGGTGCCGTTCCTTGGCGATTGGCTCGGGGCGAGCTACACGGCCACGACGTGGTCGGGGCGGCTGGAAGCAGGACGTCGCTTCGCGCTGCAGGAGCACGGTGTGACGCCGTTCGCCGCGGTCCAGAGCCAGGTCGTCAACATGCCCGGCTTCTGCGAGACCTCGCAGATGGGCAGCGGCGCGGCGCTCTGTTTCAACGGCAACGCGACGTGGTCGCTGCGCTCGGAGGTCGGGCTCGAGCTCGACGCCGACATCGGCACCATCCTCGGCTCGAAAGCGAGCCTGGGCGCGCGGCTGGCGTGGGCGCACGAATACCAGACGACCGGATCGGTCTCGGCCTGGTTCCAGTCCCTGCCCGGCTCCAACTTCGCGGTGTCGGGCACGCCGTTGCCGCAGGACGCGGGCATCGTCCGGGTGACGTCGAACCTGAAGCTCGACGAGGCTTGGTCGCTGCGGCTGCAGGCCGATGCCGAGTTCGGCAACAACTACGGCTCGATCGCCGGCACGGCGCGGCTGGCGAGGAGATTCTAGATGCGCCATCGACAAACCAAGGAGGCAATCATGCTGCTTCGAACGGGACTCGCGTTGGCCGGCCTGCTGGCCATCGCTCAATCGGCGAATGCCGAGGTCTACTGCAGGTCGGTCGGCGTGCCGAAGGGATGTGTGGTGCGGCCCGGCCATGATGCGGGCGCGCCCGGCGTGGGCGTTGCGCCGGGGGTCGGCGCGGGAGCGCCGGGAGTTGGCGTCGCGCCGGGAGCCGGCGCGGGCGCGCCGGGTGTCGGCGTAGCGCCCGACGCAGGCGGACCGGGAGCCGGCCCCAATCGCGGCGGCCCGGCCAATCGGCCCGGTCTGCGCTGAGCAAGCACCCGACGGCCAAGCCATCTACGCGGCGACCATGGCCGCGAAGCCGACGGCGCAGAACCAGCGCGACACCCTGGAAAAGGAGACCAAGAGCCTCGCCATGGGCAACAAGATCGCCCGCGGTAGTGCACGCGACAATGCCAGTGCCGCGGAGGCGTGCATCAAGGCGACCCTGCAATAGCGACGCCGCTTGGCGGCTTCAGCGTGCCTTTGCCCCGATGACGATCCGGATCGGCGCTTCCGTCGGACCGGGCGATTGCGGGCCGTAGAGCGTGCCGCGGAAGCGGCGCCAGTCGGCCGGCCAGTTGCCCTTCGCCGCGTTGAACCCGTCCGAGCGCAAGGCCTCGAGGATCGCGGACGCGGCCTCGTCGGTTGCCGGGTCGCTGCCGTCCTTGATCAGCACGACCACGCCCACGATGCCGCCCACGCCCCTCCAGGTCCACGTCAGCGGCGCCCAGCCGGCGTCGCTCAGGTAGCCGGAGATCGTGGCTGCGACCGCCGGAGCGTCAGGCGCTTCGTCGAGCACGTACACGGCAGCCTTGGTGCCGGCATATCTCTTCAAACTCGCGACGATCGGCGATGGCTCAGCCTCGCCGACGATCGGCGATGGCTCAGCCTCGCGGCTTGGCGCGGCGCTTTCGGGGGCAACTTCCTGCCTGGCCGGCGGTGGCGTTTCCGCCGCAACAGCCGGGGCCGGGGCAGGATCCGGCGCACGCGCCGCTGCCTCCCTGACCTGCTTTCCGAGTTCGGCCACGCGTTTGCGGACTTCCTCGGCATCGATCTCCGCCGTCCGCGCCTTCTCGGCAGCGGCCGCAGTCTCGCGCGCCGCCTGTGCCGCCCGCGCGTCAGCGCTGGAAGCCGCCTGTTCGAGCTCGAGCGTCCGCTCGCGCGATCGGGAAACCTCCTGTTCGAGCTCGGCGGCATGCTTGCCCATCTCGACCTTGTATTGATGGACGGCGGCATACTCGTGTGCGCGCACCGCGCCGCTGAACCTGAACGACAGCCAGGTCGTGATGCCGAGCGCCGCGACGGCCACAATGGTGGCGACGAGACTGGCGATCATGGCTCGGTCCATGAACGTCGCCCATCCGCGAAGCTGCTCGATATCCATGGTCACCGGCTTGTTGGAGCGCATCCCCGTGACGGTCATCGTCATTGTGCTCGGCCTATGCGCGTTCGTGTCTGCATGTCGAGGCGCAGTTTAATACGTCGCGACTGTGCGTCGCTGATTTCTTAATCAACAGGCGTGGACAGCCCGGTCTCACCGCGCGATCGGCAACGGCTCTCGGTCCGCTGTGATATTTATGTGGCGCGGCGGCCTCAGGCCTCGCGCGCGCCGCGAACCAGCCGCCCCGGCAACGCCGCGGTCGGCTCGCCGTGCCGGTACACCACGGCACCCGACACGATCGTCGCATCGAAGCCGTCGGTGCGCTGGACCAGGCGCCTGCCGCCGGCCGGCAGGTCGTAGACCACCTCCGGGCTGCGCAGCCGCATGTTGTCGTAGTCCAGGATGTTGATGTCGGCCTTCATCCCGACCTTCAGCACGCCGCGATCGTTGAGCCCGATCGCCGCGGCATTGTCCGCCGCCAGCCGCTTGATGGCCCACGCCACCGGGAACAGCGAGCCGCCGCGATCGCGCGTCCAATGGGTCAGCGTGTAGCTGGTGGCGGTGGCGTCGCACATGATGCCGACATGCGCGCCGCCGTCGCCCAGGCCGATCAAGGTGTTGGGTGCGGCGATCATCTCGCGCACGACGTCGAGGTTGCCCGCGGCGAAGTTGGTGACGGGCAGATACAGCATCTCCCTGCCGTCGCGCTGCAGCAGCAGGTCGTACGCCACCTCCTCCGGCGTCCGCCCCTCCCGCGCGGCGCGGGCGGCGATGCTGCTCTCGGGCCCAGGTTCGTAGTTCGGCTCGTAGTCCGGCGGATCGCCTAACGGGAACATGCGATCCCAGCGATCGACGCGGCGCTCGCGCCCGCCGCCCTCGAACGCCTCCTGCATGATGCGCGCGCGGAACTCGGGCTTGCGCAGCTCGGCCAGACGTTGGGCGAACGGCAGATGGGCGATCGCCTTGTAGGACGGCCGGCCCATGAACGGGTTTTGCGACAGCTCGAAGCCCAGCAGCACGCTGGTCGGCCGCGACCGCACCTGGGCGGTGATGCGGAAGCCTTCCTTGTTGGCCTCGTCGATCTCGGCCAGCAGCGTACGCCAGCCGTCAGGCCGGACATGGGACTGCAGCATCGAGATGGTGATGGGCCGCCCCAACTCCTTGGCCAGCCGACGGAACAGGCCGATCTCGCCCATCTGGTCCTCGAAGTCCGACACGATCTGCAACCAGCCGGCGCCGGTCTCGCGCATGGCGTGGGCGATCGCCGTCAGCTCGGCCTCTTCGGCGCGCAAGGTCGGAATGCTGCGCCCGTCGGCGGCGCGATGGTTGAGCGTGCGCGAAGTCGAAAAGCCGAGCGCGCCGGCGCGCAGGCCCTCGATGGTAAGCTCGGCCATGCGCCGACGATCGGCCTCGGTCGCCGGCTCGCGATTGGCGCCGCGCTCGCCCATCACATAGACGCGCAGCGCAGCGTGCGGCACCTGGGTCGCGACATCGATGTCGTAGCGTCGCTGGGCGATGGCATCGAGATAATCGGGGAAGCTGTGCCAGTTCCACGGGAGGCCCGCGGTCATCACGACTTCGGGGATGTCCTCCACGCCTTCCATCAGGTTGATCAGCATGTCGTGCTGATCGTCGTGGCAGGGCGCGAAGCCGACGCCGCAATTGCCCAGGAGCACGGTGGTCGCGCCGTTCCACGACGACGGCGACAGCCGCTCGCTCCAGGTCACCTGAGCGTCATAGTGCGTGTGCACGTCGACGAAGCCCGGCGTCACGAGCTTGCCGCGCGCGTCGATCTCCTCAGCACCCTTGGGAATGCTGCCGCCGCCGATCGCCGCGATCCTGCCGTCTGCGATAGCAACGTCGGCTTCATACGGGTCACCGCCCAAGCCATCGACGATCGTGCCGTTGCGAATCACCAGGCCGGGAGAGGACATGCGAATGCTCCGATGCGAGGACCGCATCGTATTGGCCTCGGAGCAGCCGTGGCAAACGCACGACGCACATGACTGGATCGCGCCAGCGGCTCAGCGGCAGCGGGGTACCCGACCTTCAGCGCGTATAGACGGTCGTCGAGGCGGCCGGCGCCGGCGTCGTGACCGTCGTGGTGGCGGTGGCAGGCACCGTCGTCGTCGTTGCGGCGGGTGGGTTTTGCACCGTGCGCTCGGACTTGAAGGAACAAGCCGTCAGGGCCGCCGTAAGCACCAAGCCGATGATCACGATCTTCATGAAGCCTCCTCGTACCGAAACGGCACAAGCAGCCAACGTGGTCTCATCCGCCGGGTTGCCGGCGTGCACGAGGGCATCGCGAACGCCGGCCGCTCAAGTCCCCGGGGCCAGGATCTCAACGTGGTTGCCTTCGCCGGCAAAGCTGCCGACCTCGATGCGCGCCTTGACGCGGGAGTCGATCAGGTACGCCCGCACGACCAGCGCGCGCGCCAGCGCCACCTTGCGGCTGTCGATCCCGCTGCCGATGGCAAAGCCGCGCACCTCGATCTGGCGCACCCTCTGTTCGGCGATGCGCTTGGCGAGCTGATCGAGCTCCGCGCGCGTGGCCTCGGTCAGGTTCGCCGACTGGCCGGCGAAGCCGATGACCGCCAGAGGCGCTCCGGGTACCGAGGGCGCGGGCTCGACGGGCCGGCTCGCCGCCACGGCGGGGCCGGACGGTGCCAGCGTCTGCACCGGAGGGGTCGCGAAGATCGGCCCCGAAATCGGAGCGCTGGCCGACTGGCCGGATGAGTCGACAGCTGGCGGCGCTGCGGAAGCGGCTGCCGGGGGCTCACTGCGCGCATCGCGCGGCGCGCGCAGGCCGCTTTCGGGAATCGGCAGGAGACGGCTTTCGATCGGGCCGGGCGGCGGCGGGCGCAGGTTCGCATTGCGCTCGGCGGCCTGGGGCGAGCCGGGGACCGGCACACGAGCCGGCTGCACGATCACGACACCCGGCTCACTGGAGGGCTGTGCTTGCTGCGCGAAGGCCGGTGCTGCGCCGATGATCAGCGCGGCGAATGCCACACGGCCCATGGCGACCGCAGACGATGACATGACCGATTACCCTTACGACGTGGCCAAGCAGGCGATGGCGTCTTGTTAGCAACAAGGGCGTGCGTTGCGAAGCCCGAAACGGGCCGGGAGTCGTGCGCCGCGGTCGCAGGCCACACGCCGCACCGCGCGACACAAATCGGCCATAAGCCACGGGCTTGTGTCCGCCCCTCTCCTTCACCTGCATCCTCGGTGCCTCGCGCTGCTTGGTCAGGCGCCCGCGCGATTGGGGTCCCGCCAGGCCCTCTCGAAGGGCAGGCGCCAGGCATGGGGGGCGATGAGCTGGTGGACCGACATCGGTCCCCATGAACCCGGCTGGTAGGGCCGAACGGGCGGCGGCGATTCCAGCAGCGGGATCGACACCTCCCACAGGCGCTCGATGCCCTCGGCGGTGGTGAACAGCGTGTGGTCGCCGCGCATCGCGTCCAGGATCAGGCGCTCGTAGGCCTCGAGGACGTCGCCGATCCAGCCGGTATCGTGCATGGCAAACTGCATGCTCAACTTGTCCAGCCGCATGCCCGGACCAGGGTGCTTGCCATAGAAGGACAGGGACATCTTCGAGGCGTCCGCGAGGTCGAAGGTGAGGTGATCCGGTCCCTGCGCGCCGACGCCCGAGCCTGCGGGAAACATGCTCTTGGGCGGTTCCCGGAAGGCCAGCGAGATGATCCTTTGCCCTTCGGCGAGCCGCTTGCCGGTGCGCAGGAAGAACGGCACGCCCGCCCAGCGCCAGTTGTCGATGCCGCATTTCAGGGCAATGAAAGTCTCGGTGTCCGATTCGGGCTCGACGCCCGCCTCCGACCGATAGCCGGCGTACTGCCCGCGCACGACGTTCCTCGGCTCGATCACGGACATGCTGCGAAAGACCTTGTTCTTCTCCTCGCTGATCGGCGCCGGCTCGAGGGACGTCGGGGCCTCCATGGCGACAAAGGCGAGGATCTGGAACAGATGGGTCACCACCATGTCGCGGAACGCGCCGGTCGCCTCATAGAAGCCGGAACGCATGCCGAGGCCCAGCGTCTCGGGCACATCGATCTGCACGTGGTCGATGAAGTTGCGGTTCCAGATCGGCTCGAACAGGCCGTTGGCGAAGCGGAACGCCAGGATGTTCTGCGCCGCTTCCTTGCCCAGGAAGTGGTCGATCCGGAAGATCTGCTTCTCGTCGAAGACTTCATGCAGCCTGGCGTTCAGCGACACCGCGCTGGCGAGATCGGTGCCGAAGGGCTTCTCCATGATGACGCGGCTGCGCTCGACGAGACCGGCTTCGGCCAGCAGCCGCACCGCCGACAGCGCAGCGGCCGGCGGCACGCTGAGATAGTGCAGGCGACGGCTCTCGCCGGCCAGGGAAGCCTCGGCCGCATCGACCGCGGCCTTCAGGACGCCCGGGCCGGCCGACATCGGAACGTAATCCAGGGTCGCGGAGAAAGCGGCCCAGTCGGCCTCATTCACCTTGCGGCTGGAGAATTGATCGAGCGCTTCGCGGACGATCTTGCGCAAGCCGTCAGCGTCGAGCTCGTCCAGCGAGACACCGATGATCCGGCAGGCCGGGATGAAGCCGGAGCTGACGAGATGGAACAATCCCGGCCACAGCTTCCGTCGCGACAGATCGCCCGTGGCGCCCACGAGAACGACAACCTGCGGATATCGCGGACCGACCCTTGAAGCATTCTTCGCTGCCATGTGGCCTCCAGGGGGTTCGTTGAACAGCCGCTCGCCCGCCCGCTCCTGCCGATTGCCGCGGCCATCCTGCTTGCCGATTGGACCACACGCCGCAAATCTTTCCACCTCCCAATCGGATCGCCGGCCATAGAATTCATGGCACGTTTCAAGTCTTTCCCGTTGCCCCGGTGTTTGATTAGCGGCGATGCGCACAGGTATTCATCAGCCCGCTTCACCGTCATCCCGGCTTCACTTCGAATAGCGTCGCATGCCGCAGCAGCCGAACCGTTTACAGGAGGGCATCATGGACGAGGCCACCAACATCGGCGCGAAGCCGGAGCAGCCGGCATCTCACGAACTCGGGTCCGTTCCGTTTTCCGGTCGACCCGATGCGCTATTCGAGCGTCATCTGCTGTCCGATGCCGTGGTCGAACCGTCCGGCGCCTACGACCGGCAGCGCTTAGAGGCTCTGGCGTCGAGATCTGGTTCGAAACGTCCGCCGCCGGCACCAGCCGGCCAGGCGACTGCGTCGGTGTCAAACAAGTCGAGCCGGCCGACGAGGCTATTTAGAAATCCGGCCTGCCGGATATCAATTCGGATCGCGGGCTTCATGCGCAGAGCCCGCTTGGAGGATCGGCTCCGGGCCAAGGCCGCGCCGACGGTCCAGCGAGGGTTGGCCCTCCGCCTCCTGACGGCATGGGCTTGAACAGTCGATGCCCTCGGGCTTGCCGCCGACGCAGTAGCCGCGCCTCACTCCAGGATCGCCGCCTCGCCCGGCTGCGCCTTGAGCAGGAAGATCAGCGGCAGCGCCAAGAGCGCCACCATCATCAGCTTGTCTCAGCGCTTGTGGAAATGCGCCCGCGCATAGTCCACGAAGGCCTTCAACTTGGAGGGCTGCTGCCGCCGGCTGGGGTAGTACAGGTAGAACCCTGGAAACGTCGGTGAGAAGCTGCTCAAGACGCGCTTCAACTTCTTGGCCTGGATGTAAGGAAGCGCGAGCTGCTCGAATGTGAACGCCAGTCCGATCCCCTCCAGGGCCGCCTCAACCGAAAACATCGAGTCGCTGATCGTAAGATTGCCGCCGAGCTCGTACTCGACGCGACGACCGTCGACCTCGAGCTCCCACTTGTAGATGGCCCCGCTGCCGGAGAATCTGAACCGCACGCAGTTGTGTTGCACCAGGTCGGAGGGATGCCGTGGAACCGGGTGCCGCTTGAAGTAGTCGGGCGATCCGACAATGGCCACGGCAATCGGGCCGCCGAGAGGCACGGCAACCATGTCCTTCTGGACGCTTTCCCCCGTGCGAACACCAGCGTCGAACCCTCTTTCAACGATGTCGACATAGCCCTCATCGTTGGTCAGCTCGACCTGGACGTTCGGATATGCCTTCAGGAATCCGGCCAGCAGCGGCTGCAGGACCATGGCGATCGAGATTCGGGCCGCGTTGATGCGCAGCACGCCCGACGGCCGCCCCTGCAGGGCGTGAAGCTGCTCTCCGGCCTCCAGCACGTCGCTCAGCGCCGGTCCGATCCGCGACAGATAAGCCTCGCCGGCCTCGGTGAGGCTGAGGCTGCGGGTGGTCCGGTTGAGCAACCTGACGCCCAGCCGGGCCTCGAGGTGGCGGATCGTCTGACTGAGCGCCGAGGGCGAGACGTCGAGCGCTGCCGCCGCAGCGGTGAAGCCGCGATGCTCCGCCACCTTCCAGAAGGCGAGCAGTCCATGGAGCTGGTTGAGCTTCATAGTTTGAAGAATAACTTCATAAGGCATTCAGTGTCTTGGTGTTTTTCTTCTCAGTCGGCCTGCCTATAGAGATCATCCACCCGACCTACGGAGAGCTGACCAACCATGAGCGCGCTCAACGTCAACGGCCGCGAGCACACGGTCGACGCCGACCTCGACACCCCCATCCTGTGGGCCCTGCGCGACACGCTGGGCATGACCGGCACCAAGTTCGGTTGCGGCGCTGCGCTGTGCGGCGCCTGCACCGTGCATCTGGACGGCGAGGCCATCCGCTCCTGCGTCACACCAATCTCCGCCGCCCAGGGCAAAAAGATCGTCACGATCGAAGCGGCGACCGATGGCAGCGACCGTGTCGGCGCCGCCGTGCACGCCGCATGGCTCAAGCATGACGTGGCGCAATGCGGCTACTGCCAGAGCGGCCAGATCATGAGCGCCACCGCTTTCCTGAAGTCGCTGCCGCGCGGCCAGCAACCCTCCGCCGATGAGATCGACCAGGCCATGGCCGGCAACATCTGCCGCTGCGGAACCTATGCCCGCATCCGCGCCGCCGTGGCCGACGCTGCCCGCACGCTCGCCTGAAGGAGCCGCCATGTTGTCCAACATCGACCATCGCGAACTGCCGCGAGCGCTGCAGCACCTGGCACGCAGCCCCTCCGACACGGCCGCCACGCTGCCCCGCCGCAGCTTCCTGAAGCTGGCCGGTACCGGCGGCCTGGCGCTCGGCGCCTTTCCCCACTTGGCCACAGCTCAGTCCGCCAGCGCGCTGAAGCCGACGCAACAGCCGTCGGCCTTCGTGCAGATCGCCGCGAACGGCGAGGTCACGGTGGCCATCAACCGGCTGGAGTTCGGCCAAGGCGTGCAGACCGCGTTGCCGATGATCCTGGCCGAGGAACTGGACGCGGACTGGACCCTGGTGCGCAGCCGGCACGGCTCGAGCGACGCTGCCTATGTCGATCCGCTGTTCGGCATTCACCTCACCGGCGGTTCCCATTCGGTCAAGAACAGTTTTGCGCAGTACCGCGAACTGGGCGCGCGCGCCCGCGCGATGCTGCTGGCCGCCGCCGCGGTGCGCTGGAAAGTGGACGTGGCCACCCTGCGCACACGGGCCGGCGCGGTGATGGGCCCGGACGGGCGCAAGCTGGGCTACGGCGAACTTGCCGAAGCCGCCATGGCCCTGCCGGTCCCGGAGAAAGTCACGCTGAAGGATCCCAAGGACTTCCGCCTGATCGGCCGACCCACTCCCCGCCTCGATGCGCCGGCCAAGAGCAGCGGACGGCAGGACTTCGGCATCGACGTTCGCCTTCCGGGGCAGCTCACTGCTGTTGTCGCCCGCCCGCCGATGTTCGGGGCGCGCCTCGCATCGGTGGACGACAGCGCGGCGCGCGCTCTCAAAGGCGTGAAGGCTGTGCTGCGCGTGCCGCTCGACCGTGGCGCCGAAGGCGTCGCCGTGGTGGCCGATGGCTACTGGCCGGCCAGGCAGGGACGCAACGCGCTGAAACTGCGGTGGGACACCTCGGCCGTGGAGAAGGTCGACAGCGAGCGGCAACTGGCCGAGTACCGTGCGCTGGCCAATCGCCCCGGCGCGCGCAAGTTCGATGCCGACATGGCGCCGCTGGACACGGCCCCCCGGAAACTCGAAGCCGAGTTCGTGTTCCCCTACCTGGCCCACGCCGCCATGGAGCCGCTGAACTGCACGGTTCAGCTTTCCGACGGGCGCGCCGGGGTGTGGACCGGCTCGCAGTGCCCCGGGCTGGACGCCGCGGCGGCGGCGCGCTCGCTCGGCCTCAAGCCCGAGCAGGTGACGGTCCATGTGCAAATGGCGGGCGGCGGCTTTGGCCGGCGGTTCGCCAGCGGCAGCGACTTCGTCGTCGAGGCCTGCGAGATCGCCAAGGCCGCGCGTGCCGCCGGCCTGAACGCGCCGGTGGGCACGCTATGGAGCCGCGAGGACGACATGCGGGGTGGCTACTACCGGCCAATGCATCTGCACCGCGCGCGCATCGGCTTCGACGAGCGCGGCAAGGTGCTGGCCTGGGACCACGTCATTGTCGGGCAGTCCATCACCACGGGCACGGTGTTCGGGGACTTCCAGGTGAAGAACGGCATCGACGCCACGGCGACGGAGGGCATGCGTGATCCCTACCCGCTGCCGATGCGGCTCACCGTGCACCATCCCAAGCTCAACGTGCCGGTGCTGTGGTGGCGCAGCGTGGGGTCCACCCACACCGCCTTCGTGATGGAGACCCTGATCGACGAGATCGCCCGCGCCACGAACCGGGACCCGGTGGCCTACCGGATGGCGTTGTTCGGCGACAAGCACGCGCGCCATCGCGCCGCGCTGCAATTGGCAGCCGACAAGAGCGGCTATGGCAAGCAGGCCCTGCCCGCCGGTCGCGCCTGGGGCGTGGCAGTGCACGAGTCCTTCGACAGCGTCGTGGCCTACGTGGTCGAAGCCTCGATGCAGGGCGGCCAGCCGGTGCTCCACCGCGTGACCGCCGGCGTGCACTGCAACCTCGCGGTAAACCCGCTCAGCGTGGAGGCACAGGTCCAGGGCGCGGCGATCATGGGCCTGTCGATGTGCCTGCCGGGGTCGGCGATCACGCTCAAGGACGGCGTCGTCGAGCAAAGCAACTTCGGTGACTTCACCGTGGCCCGCATGACCGACACGCCGGCGTTCGATGTCCACATCGTGCCCAGCGCCGAGCCGCCCACCGGCATGGGCGAGCCCGGCCTGCCGCCGCTGGCGCCCGCGTTCGCCAACGCCATCGCGCGGCTGACCGGCAAGCCGCTGCGTCAGCTCCCCTTCAACGTGGGGTGAGCCGACGCCTGACTATTCCAGGATCGCCGCCTCGCCCGGCTGTGCCTTGGCGCGCTTCAGCAGGAAGATCACCAGCGAGATGCCGATGCTCGAGCTGCTCGCGCTCAATTCCGGGGCGCGCGCCCTACGACTTCTTGGGACTCTTCGCCACATGGCTGATCATGTCGTCGACTCGCGAGAGGAAGGTTCGCAGGAGCGGCGAATTGTTGGCCTTGTGGTAGCCCAGAACCAGGTCGATCGAAGGCGCCTCGCCGGCAAGCGGGCGGCTGATGACCGACAAGGTCAGGAAGTTTCGGGCATAATTCGGCAACAGCGCCACCCCTCGCGTTGACGCAACGAGCGACATCGCCATGGAGAGATATTCGACCGTGTGCGTCGGCTTGAGGTCGACGCCCGACCGCCGAATATAATCTTCGATGATCGAGCGCAGGACCGGGGCCTGGTCCGCCATGCCGATGAACGTCTCGCCTGCAAGCTCGTGCAGGCCGACGGCCTCGCGCGACGCGAGACGATGATCGTTCGGCAGAATGACGACCAGGCGTTCCTTGATCAAAACCTTGTAGACGAGATCGGGGTATCCCTCCTCCGGCCTCAGGAAGGCCGCGTCCAGCTTCCCGGTCGCGAGACCATCGGCAAGCTGCGGTGAATGCTTGCTGGAAATGGTGACCTCGATCCTGGGCAATTCCTCGCGCATGACATGCATCACGCCAGGCAGCCAGTCCGGCTCGCAGCCGCTCAGGAACCCCAGCGCCAGCGTCCGTTCCTCGGGATGAGCCGCGCGCCGAGCGGCTGAGGCTGCCGCCTCGATCTGCGCTAGCGCCAGCCGGGCGTGATCGAGGAACACCTTGCCCGCCGCGGTCAACTCGATGCCGCGTGCACTCCTGGTCATGAGCTCGGCGCCGACTTCGGCTTCCAGCTCGCGCAGCTGACGGCTCAGCGATGGCTGCGCCGTCCGCAAACGCCGCGTGGCGGCGACCGTGATGCTCTTCTCCTCGGCCACGGCGACGAAATAGCGGAGATGCCTCAGCTCCATGCTTGGGCCCATGCCTGAAAAGTATGAGGCTCAACCTACAAAGTCTTTCCGGTGGTCACCAGAGCTACCCAGATACGCGCCGTCAGCCGCTGCCTTGCCCGGCGGCCATACCTGGAAAGACTGGACCATGAGCCCTCCTGTTGTCTTGATCACTGGTGCGCTGACCGGCATCGGCCGCGCGACCGCCGTCGCTTTCGCCAAGGAAGGCGCCAAGCTCGTCGTGAGCGGCCGCCACGACGAAGCCGGCCAGCAGCTTGCGACCGAGCTGCGCAAGCTCGGTGCTGAAGCCGAATTCATCCGTGCCGACATCCGTCACGACGACGAAGTCCGCGATCTCGTCGAGCGCACCGTCGCCCGCTATGGCCGCCTCGATGTTGCCGTCAACAATGCCGGCACCGAAGGCAAACCCGGCCCGGTAACCGAGCAGACGGTGGAAACCTATGCGGCGACCTTCGACACGAATGTTCTCGGCGTGATCCTGAGCCTGAAGCACGAAGTGCGCGCCATGCAGGAACAGGGCAGCGGCAGCATCATCAACATTTCCTCGACCTACGGGCACGAGGGCGCGGCGGGGGCTTCTGTCTATGCCGGCAGCAAGCACGCCGTCGAAGGCATCACCAGGTCGGTGGCGCGCGAGATCGCCAAGGCGGGAATCCGGGTGAACGGTGTGGCCCCCGGTCCGACGGACACTGGCATGCTGACCCGTTTCACACTCACGCCGGAGAACAAGGCGGCTCTGGCGACGGGTGTTCCGATGGGTCGCCTCGGCCTCTCGGAGGAGGTTGCCCGCGCGATCGTCTTCATCGCGTCGGACGAAGCCTCCTTCATCACCGGTCATGTCCTCAACGTCGATGGCGGCAAGACCGCCGGCTGATCGCACGCGACTTTCCGAAAGGAATGGGGCAATGAGCACAACCCAAGCGAAGCGGACGAACAACGACAAGATCGAAGATCTCGATGTCATCGCGGTTGGTGCGGGCTTCGCCGGCCTCTATCTCCTCGACCGCTTGCGCAGCGCAGGCATGGCCGTTCAGGTGTTCGAGGCCGGGGGCGGTCTTGGCGGCGTCTGGTATTGGAATTGTTATCCGGGGGCCCGTGTCGATTCCTCCGGGCCCATCTATCAATATTCGCGTGACGACCTGTGGCGGAATTGGCAGTTCAGCGAACTCTATCCGCCATGGCAGGAACTCCGCGACTATTTCCGCTACGTCGACGAAAAACTCGACCTCAGTCGGGACATTCGCTTCAACAGGCGCGTGACCGAGGCCGAGTTCGATTCGGCGCACAATCGTTGGATCGTCCGTTCGAACGACGGCTCCGTCGCAAGTGCTCGCTATCTCGTGCTCTGCACCGGCCTCAGCGCGAAGCCCTACGTACCGGTCCTGCCGGGCCTGAACGATTTTGCCGGCGAGCGCCATCACACTGCGCTGTGGCCGCAGCACGGCCTCGACATGGCCAACAAGCGAATCGGGATCATCGGCACGGGGGCGAGCGGCGTGCAGGTGGCCCAGGAAGCCGCCGGCGCGGCGGCTCACCTCACGGTCTTCCAGCGCACGCCCAATACGGCGTTACCGATGCGGCAAAAGAAGCTCGACGAGGACGCAATTCGCCTGATGAAGGAGAAGTATCCGGAGATGTTTGACAGGCGCACGAAGACCTTCGCCGGGTTCGATTACGATGTCCTTGAGAAGTCTGCGCTTGAAGTGTCGCAAGACGAGCGGCAAGCGACCTTCGAACGCCTATGGGAGATCGGTGGCTTTGCGCCATGGATCGGCTCATTCAACGACATTCTTCTGAATGAAGAAGCCAACCGTGCTGCCTACGAATTCTGGCGCGACAAGACACGGGCGCGGATCAAGGACCCTGCCGTTGCCGAGATCCTCGCGCCGACGCAGCCGCTCAGTTGAGGTTCGGCTTCGCCCGAGGAGACGTTCGATGAGCAACCGATCGAGCAGCGAGCAGAGCAAGACCGTGGTGGATGCCTACTATCAGGCCGGCGTTGAAGGGCGCCTCAGGGAGTTCGCCCGGTATCTGCATCCCGATTTCACCACGACCGCGCCGAACTATCTTCCCTGGGGCGGCTTCCATCCGGGAGCGGAATTCTTTCGCGACGAGGTCCTTCCCAATCTCCCCGACGTCCTCGACTTCGGACGATTCAGCTACGACGTCTTCGTTGCCGAGAACGACCGCGTGGTGGCGCTGGTGAATTTCGGGCTCACGGGCAGTGACGCCATGATCAAGATCTCCGAGCACTGGACCGTCGAGAGTGGCAAGGCGACCTCGATCTGGGTCGCTTACTTCGAACCGCAGGCGCTGCTCGACAAGCTCGGCATCGCGCACGGCTTCGAGAGCTAGGGGCGACATGGTCGTGCATACGCATCGAACGGCACCGACACGCTACGTCGAGGCCAACGGCATCCGCTTCGCCTACCGGCGCTTCGGCCAGAACTCTGGCGACACCGTGCCGCTGGTGTTCAACATGCACCTCAACGGCACGATGGATCACTGGGATCCGGCCGTGACCGACGGCTTGGCCCAGGACCGCGAAGTCGTCCTGTTCGACAACGCCGGGATTTCCAGCACGTCGGGCGACGTGCCGACGACGATCGAGGAGATGGCGGCCAATGCCGCCACCTTCATCAAGGCGCTCGGCCTCGCACAGGTCGACGTGCTCGGCTTCTCGCTGGGCGGCCTCATCGCCCAGGAGCTGGCGATCGCCGAACCCGGGCTGGTGCGCCGTCTCGTATTGGTCGGCACGGGGCCGCGCAGTGGCGAGGGCATGGCGTCGCTGACGCCGGACGCCCAGCGTATCTTCGGCGCGAGGTATGAAAAGCCCGACGACCTCTGGCTCGCCGTGTTCTTCACCCCGTCGGAACGGAGCCAGGCCGCCGGGCGCGAGTATCTAAAGCGCTTCCGCCTGCGCACTGAGGATCGCGATCCCGAGGTCAGCGAGAAAGTGGCGCCGGCGCAGATCGAGGCGCTCTCCAGGTGGGGCGCGCCGCGCGTCAATCCCTACGCCTATCTAAAAGCCATCCATCAGCCGACGCTGGTGGTGAACGGCGGTTCCGACGTGATCGTCCACACGGTGAATTCGTTCATCCTGCAGCAGCACATCCCGAACGCCGAGCTGATCCTCTATCCCGACGCCAATCATGGCTCGCAATACCAATATCCCGGCCTGTTCGTCCGGCACGTCTCGATGTTCCTGGCGGGACTGGACTTCCGATGAAAACCCTTGGGCAACGGGAGAGCTTCTGGGTTTCGGCCGGCGTGGTCACGCACATCTTCTGGATCAGCGCAGCGCCCGCCCTGACCTACCGGCTCTATGCCGAGCAGTGGCTCCTCACCCCCGCCGTGACGACCGGCATATTCGCCGTCTACCCGATCGTTGTCGTCGCCGTCCTGATCGGCTTCGGCGACCTCTCCGACCACATCGGCCGGCGGTCGACGATGTTGCTGGGGCTTGGCGCATCCCTCATCGGCACGTTTCTGTTCGCCGTCGCGCCCGACGTGCTGTGGCTGTTCGCCGGCCGCGCCTTCGCGGGCGTCGGCGTCGGCCTGACTGCCGGGGCGTCGACGGCAGCGCTGGTGGACTTCAACGCTGCGGGACAGTCGAAGCGGGCTGCGTCCGTCACCACCGCTGCCCAGGCCGTCGGCTTCACCGGGGCTCTGCTGCTGGGCGGCGCGCTGATCCAACATGCGCCCTGGCCGACCCGTCTCGGATTCTGGGTCCTGCTCGCCCTGATCGCCCTGCTGTTCGTTGCGACCTGGTTCCTGCCAACGCGCCTCGCCCGGCCGGCTGCGTCCCACCGTTGGCGCCCGAAATCTCCTTCCATACCAGCCGGCCTGCGGTCGGCTTTCGCGCTGGCCGCGAGCGCGGTGACGACGGCCTATACGCACGGCGTGCTGATCCTGTCGCTGGGCGGGCAGGTCGGCCACGATCTCGTCGGCTCATCCAACGCCCTGGTCAACGGCGCCGCGCTGTCCCTGTTCGCGATCACGGCCGGCGTGGTCGGGATTTTGGCACGAGGACTTGGTCCGCGACCGGCAATGCTCCTGGGAGCGATTGCCTCCGTCGCAAGCATGGGCTTGCTCGCCCTGTCCGTCACCCGCCAGGACCTGTCGATCTTCCTCGCCTCGACGGCGATCGGCGGGATCGGTTACAGCCTGCTTGTGCTGGGCGGACTGGCGCTGATCGGCGGCGCGGTCCCGGAGAACCAGCGTGGCGGCGTGCTCTCCGCTCTCTATCTGTTCGCCTACTTGTCGATGGGGATCGTGGCACTTGGTTTGGGCGTCGTGGCGACAGGACGAGGGCTCGGCCTGGCGGTCGATCTGGGGGCAGCCGCGATCGCCCTGCTCAGCCTCGGCACGCTGGGCCTCCTGGCACTTCAGTGGATGCACAGCCGAAAGGCGCCCGCCGCGCCGTTCTCCGGCGAAGGCTGCCGCCAGTCGGCTTGAGCATCAATCAGACCAGGGGACCAACTCATGAAGCTTTACCATTCGACTGCGTCGCCCAATTCCCGTCGCGTCCGCATGTTCATGGTGGAGAAAGGGATATCGATCCCGCTTCAGCCGGTGAATTTGGCCGAGAAGGAACAGTTCTCCGACTGGTTCACGGCGGTCAATCCGCGCCAGCAGGTGCCCGCCCTTGTCCTCGACGACGGCACGACGATCGCGGAAGTCCCGGCGATCTGGCGCCTTCTCGAGGAACTCCACCCTGAGCGCCCGCTGCTCGGGAACGACGCGACCGGCAAGGCAGTCGTCACCATGTGGGAGCGCCGGGCGGAACTCGACGGGTTTGCTCCCACAATGGAAGGCGTGCGCAACTCGGCGCCGGGTCTCAAGGGCCGGGCGCTATCGGGTCCGCACGACTACGAACAGATTTCCGGGCTGGTCGACCGCAGCAAGCGCCGCGTGGCGAATTTTTACGCAGACTTTGACGCTCGGCTCAACGAGGTGCCTTTCGCGGCCGGAACCGACTTCTCGGCCGCCGACATCACCGGCATCGTGACCGTCGATTTTGCGACGGCGGCGCTCAAGATGCCGATCCCTGAAGCCTGTCACGGCCTGCGTCGCTGGTACGAGACGGTGGCGGCGCGTCCCAGCGCCAGCGCATAGACGACGGAGAACGACATGGCCAAGACCACTCCGGAACAGAACAAAGCGCTTGTCCTGCAGGCGTTCGACACGCTCTTCAACAAGCGCAACTACGAACTACCGCTCGTTTCTGGTCGGAGCGCTACATCCAGCACAGCGCCCATATCGAGCCGGGCCGCGACGGCCTGTTCAACCTGATCCGCAGCGCCCCCGATACTCTGCGCTACGAACACCAGCTCATCGTGGCGGAAGGAGACTACGTCATTGTCCATGGCCGCGTCTCGGGCAACGGCCGTCCCTCCGCATGGATAGCGGCCGACGTTCTCAGGATCGAAGAAGGCCGCCTGGCCGTGCACTGGGACGTGCTGCAGGACGAGGCGACGGAGGCGGAATCGAAAAGCGGACTGCCGATGTTTGGCGCTCGTTTCTCTGCCTGAATTACAGGCGGACTAACTACTCATCTCCAGTCAGCAAGCACGCAAAACCGTTGCTCGTGCTGGCGTTCAGCCGGAACGGCAGCACCGCCTGATACGCGTCGGAGTGATAGAATGCCCTCGCCGCCTCAGGATTGTCGAACTCTACAATGACCAAGCGCCGTTGCGGCATGGTGCCATCGAGTGGTTGCGGGTCGCCGCCACGCACGAGAATCCGTCCGCCATGAGCTGCGATGATATCCGGGACTGCCGCGCGGTAGGGTTCATAGGTTGTCGGCGCAGTGATTTCGAATTCACCAAAGAAATAACCTCTGGGCATCGGCTCACCTTCTATCGCGTGTTGGATGTTGCCAACGCCGGAGAAGATCAGCGCCAGCTGGCGACGCCACCGTCTAGGTCTGTCCCTCGAGCGCCTTGACGTCGCTCGGAACAGGAACCCAGCCCTGCGCACTCTTCATCCAGATGAAGTGGCTGGGTCGGAGCCAACTTGTGTCATCAAGAGTGCCGGGTTTGAGGGAGAGCACATCCGGCGCGGACTGCAGAAAATGATAGATGCGGACCCCGCACTCGGGACAGAACACGCCCGAAACCGCGTTGCCACTGTCGGCTATGCGCGTGAATTGCTTCGTCGGGCCGCTCACTGTCAGGCTGTCTTTCTTCACAGGCATGGCCATGCCGAAGGCGCTGCCAGATTGGCGCTGGCATTCCTTGCAGTGGCAGGCAGCCACGCGTGTGGGTTCTGTCGTCAATACATAACGCACTGAGCCGCATTGGCATCCGCCAGCATAGGGTGCGGGCATGTTGGTTATTCCTGTATTGCAGTCTGGCGGGGTGTGAGTGGTCATTATCCGTGGCCAGACAGCTACAGGCGAGCATGACATTGGGCAAATCGATCCTTAGTATGTTGTACATCGATTACAGCGATGATCCCCGGCCCATGAACCTTGCCTCGACGGATTTGAACCTTCTTGTGGCCTTCGATGCATTGATGGCCGAGCGCAGCGTCACCCGCGCCGGCCAGCGCATCGGCCTTGGACAACCTGGCATGAGCGCGGCGCTGGCGCGCTTGCGGGCGACGTTCCAGGACGATCTGTTCGTCCGGATTCCGGGAAAGCCCATGAGACCGACGACGCGTGCGATGGCTCTGCACGCGCCGATTGCCGAAATCCTGACCAGCGCGAGTTGAATTCTCGATGCCCGGGCAGCGTTCGACCCTGCAACCGCGCGCGCGAGCATCCGCATTGCGACCGGCGATCCGGCTGGAACGCTCGTGACACCCCGCCTGCTGAGGCTGCTCTCCAAGGAGGCCCCCGGGATCACCATCCGACTTCTGGCGCTTGACAAGCGCGACGCCTTCGACCGGCTCGACAGCGGCGAGATCGACCTGGTCTTTTCATCGTTCAACAACGTACCGAAACGCATCCGGCGAGAACGACTTTTTACCGATGCGTACGTCTGCGTCGTCAGACGCGACCACGCGCACCGGACCACACGCCAAGCCATCAATCTCGAGACCTACGTGACGACACCCCACATCCTGGTGACTCTGGCGGGAGACGATCGCGGTATCGTGGACGAGGCGCTGGCAAAGCTGGGGCGCCGCAGACGCGTAGCGCTGACCGTTCCGAACACATATCTGATCCCCCGGCTTGTGGCGGAAACCGGAATGATCAGCCACCTTCCCCGTCTTATCGCCGCCGAGGTCCTCCGCGGCTCCAATCTGATGATGCTTTCCCCGCCGGTAGCGCTCCCCGAGTGGCATATCGACATGTACTGGGGAGCTGCATCGGCCTCAGACGCAACCGCGTCATGGATCCGATCCCGACTGTCCGAAATCGGCCGGCAGATCAGGCTGACGGCCAACTAAGCCCAGCGCAGCGGCTGGTGCTTACAGACGGCCTTCCTGAGCGAGGCGCTGCTTGATCGACGAGATGTGCGCCTCGCCGTCGCGTAGCGCCTCGGGCGACGTGTGGACAGAGTAATATCCGAGCACGAGATCGTGCTCGTGGGGAGCGGCCGAGCCGAGAACGAATTCGGTATCGGTCAGCGCTTCGAATTCGACCGCTTCTTCCGACGGCTCGAAAGCCGCGAGGTCGCCATGCCGAAGTCCATCAGGCGCCGACAAGGCGCCCGATGCGACGGCCGCCCACAGGACGGTGTGGCCCGCCGGGGGGTCATAGCGCCAGCGCTCGCCGGCCTTCAGTCGCACGGCGAGATAGTTGATCGGCGACGGTGACACGATGGCGTTGGATGCCGAACCGTAACGACCCAGCAGGACGCGCGCCGGGCCGTCTTGTGGGACATCTTCGGGGCCCTGGTAGAGGCTTATGGTCGGGCCCAATTCGAGGTCCGGCGGCAAGGCGATCCACAGCTGGAAGCCGCGCGTGCGGCCTGCCTTGTCGAGGCCGCCGCCGTGCCACATGCCGCGTCCAGCCTGCATCCATTCCACGCCACCGGCTGACAGCGTGCCGTGGAAATCATCCGGGTCGATGTAGCTCACCGCCCCTTCCGCGACATAGGTCAGGGTGGCGATGCCCGAGTGCGGGTGCAGGGGCCCGTTGAAGGGTGCGCCGTCATGGTCGAAAAGATCGAGAAACACGAACGGCTTCAGGATCTCGCCGAAGTCGGACGGACTCATCAGACGCGTGACGGGGCCGTGGGTGCGGCCGCGGGTACGCTGTGCGATGGCCCGCACCAGGCGCTGAGGCGGCAGTTTGGATGCGGCAAGGGTCATGGCGGTTCCTCCGATAATCATGCGGCAACGGGTGCCGTCACCGCAGTGGCTGGTGCGCCGACGCGCGCCGTCCTCAGGGCTGCGGTCCACCACAGCAGATCGTCGATCATCACCCCGGCAGCCGCCTCCAGTTCAGCCAGCCCGGCATCGACATCGCCGCCCTGGAAGTGAGCCCACAGGGTAGCAACAGGGATGTGGACCGACGAACGAACCGGTGCGAGCTGAAGCTCGATCGCGGTTTCGCGGAGCTGCTGGACGCTGCGTGCGCCCATGACGGAGCCATAGCTCACGAAGCCGGCCGCCTTGCGATTCCACTCGGGATAGACCCAATCGATCGCGTTCTTGAGCACCGCGGAGGGGCCGTAGTTGTACTCGGGAGTGACGAAGACGAAGCCGTCGGACTGCGCGATCGCGGCGGTCCATCTCTGCACGATCTCGTTCTTGTAGGGCGGGCGACCCGGCATGGCCGGCGGTGCCGGCTGATCGAAGAACGGCATCGGAAAGTCGCGCAGATCGAGAAGCCGGGCGTCGACGCCACCGCGCTTCTTCAGGTGTTGCAAGATCCACTTCGCGGGCTTTTCCGAGAAACGGCCCTCGCGGGTGCTTCCGACAATGACGGAGATGACGGTCATGCTCGCTCCGGTATTGAATTGCGATCTGGGCTAAGATGGATACCGGCGCATGGTCCGCAAGGACGCACAGATCTGATACCAGGGCACACCGGGATGACCGTCCAGCTACCCGATCCAGCCAGCGAGGATTGCCTCGCCCTCAACTCCATCCTGGCGCGCGTCGGCGACAAGTGGACCTTGCTGGTGGTCGTCGCACTCGGCGATGGTCCCAAGCGCTTCAACGAGATCAAGCGGATGCTCGGCGGCATTTCACAGCGGATGCTCACCTTCACGCTGCGCGGCTTGGAGCGCGACGGGCTGGTGACCCGGACGGTGTTCCCCACCACGCCGCAGCGCGTGGAGTACGAGTTGACGAAGCTCGGCAGCACCTTGCGGCAGGCCGTGGAGCCGCTCAGTTCATGGGCGCGCGATCATGTGAGCGAGATCCTGACATCGCGCAAACAGTTCGACGAGAGGGACGCAGGCTGACGGGCGACGTCAGGCGCGACGACCGGTACATCGCTATTCCAGGATCGCCGCCTCGCCCGGCTGCGCCTTGGCCCGCTTCAGCAGGAAGATCAACGGCAGCGCGACCAGGGCCACCACCATCATCAGCTTGAAGTCGTTGGCATAGGCGACGACGGCCGCCTGCTTGGTGACCTCGGCGTTGAGCGCGGCGCGGCCGAGCGTCGTCGCCATGTCCCAGATGCGGCCCGGGGCCATGGCGGACAGCGCATCGTTGAACGGCGTCACGCTGCCCTGCCAGTTCGGCATGCACGAGCTGCGTGTTGCGCGTCAGCAGGAAGATCACCAGCGAGATGCCGATGCTGGAGCCGATGTTGCGGATCAGGCTGTAGAGCGCCGTGCCTTGGGTGCGCAGGTGCCCTGGCAGCGTGGCGAAGGTGATGGTACTGAGCGGCACGAACATGAAGCCCAGCCCCATCCCCTGCAGGATGCCGGTGCGGATCAGCGTCCATTCCGAGACGTTGGGCGTGAAGCCGGTCATCTCCCACAGCACGGCGGCAGTCAGCAGCAGACCACTCGCCAGCAGGACACGCGGATCGAGCCGGTTGATCAGGCGGCCCACGATCATCATGGCCACCATGGTGCCGACGCCGCGTGGCGCCAGGACCAGCCCTGCCGTGACCACGGGATAGCCCATCAGATTCTGCAGGTAGGGCGTGATCAGAGCCAGCGAGGCCAGCAGGATGATGCCGACGACGAAGATGAAGCAGAGGCCGACGGTGAAGTTGCGGTCGCGGAAGATGGCCGGGTCGATGTAGGGCTGCTTCCCCTCTGCGATCTTCAAGGTGAAGGTCTGCACCAGGAAGAGATAGAAGGCGAGCGCCGCCAGAACGGCCTCGATCCAGATCTCGGTCGAGGAGAACCAGTCGAGCTGCTCGCCGCGGTCCAGCATCATCTGGAACGACCCGATGGCGATCGAGAGCATGGCGAAACCGAACCAGTCAAAGCCCGTCTTGCTGGTCTTCGTTTCGCTCAAATAGGCGGAAAGGCCGGCGAAGGTCAGGATGCCGATCGGCACGTTGATGTAGAACACCCAGCGCCAGTTGTAGGCCTCGGTGAGCCAGCCGCCGAGGGTGGGACCGAGGATGGGGCCGACCATCACGCCCATGCCCCACATCGCCATGGCCGAGCCGTGCTTCTCCTTCGGGTACGAATCGAGCAGCACGGCTTGGCTCAGCGGCACCAGCGAGGCGCCGAACAGGCCCTGGATCAGGCGGAACGCCACCATCTCAGGCAGGCTCATGGCGATGCCGCACAGCACCGAGGCGGCGGTGAAGCCCGCGACGGCGATCAGGAACAGCCGCTTGCGGCCAAGCCGCGCCTCGAGGAAGCCGGTGACTGGCGTCGCGATGGCGGCCGCCACGATATAGGAGGTCAGCACCCAGTTGATCTGGTCCGCCGTCGCCGACAGCGAGCCCTGCATGTAGGGCAGCGCCACGTTGGCGATGGTCGTGTCCAGCGCCTGCATGATCGTGGCGAGCATGATGCACACAGTCAGGAGGCGCGAGGTGTTTGGGTTTGGATGCGATGCTTGCATGGTCAGGTTCTCATCGATTCCGGACCGCGGGCTTCCCGCCCGCCTCATGATCATGAGCGGGCGGGAAGCCCGCGGTCCGGATATGAATCACATCCCCACGAACTGCTTCGCCGCGTCCAAAAGGTCGCCGAGATGGCGGCGATGGCCGGTGTCGATCTCGACGGTGGCGCTCATGCCGGTGCGCAGCGGCGGCGCGTCGGCCGGCATCTGCACGGCAAGCCGGATCGGCACGCGCTGCACCACCTTCACCCAGTTGCCGGTGGCGTTCTGCGCCGGCAGGACCGAGAACTCCGTGCCGGTCGCAGGCGCCACGCTGGTCACCTTCGCCTTCCATTCGCGGCCAGGATAGGCGTCGATGGTGACGACGGCGGGCTCGCCCTCCTTCAGATAGGTGAGGTCGGATTCCTTCGGGTTGGCCTCGATCCAGACGTCGGCCGAGGAGACCAGGCTGAACGCCGGCTGCGCCGCCGGCAGATACTCGCCGACCTGCAGGGCATCGACGTTGGTGACGATGCCCGGGATCGGGGCCAGCACGGTGGTGCGCGTGAGGTCGCGCCTAGCCTTGTCGACCTGCGCTTGCGCCGCGAGGTAGCTCGCATTCTGCTCGATCGGCGCATCGGCCTTGCCGCCGAGCTGCGCCAGGGTGGCGTCGGCGTCGTTCTGCGCCATGACCACGCGCTCGCGCGCCGCATCGAGGTCGCGCTTGGCCTGGTCGTAGGCCGCCTGCGAGGCGACGCCGCGCTTCAGCAGATCCTGCTGGCGCTGGAAGCCGGTCTCGTAGAAAGCGGCGTCGGTCCTCGCCTGCGCGATCTGCGCCTGCTTCTGCCGCCACGTCGCCTGCAGCGTGACGAGCTGGTTGCGCACGATGCCGAGATTGGCCTCCGCGCCCGCGAGAGCGATGCGGAACGGCTCCGGGTCGAGGGTGAACAGCACCTGCCCTTTCTCGACCTTCTGGCTCTCCTTCACCGCGACGTCGGCCACGATGCCCGAGACGTCGGTCGCGACCGTGAGCTTGCCGGCATGGACATAGGCATTGTCGGTCGAGACATAGCGGCCGCCCGCGGTGTAGGCGAACAGGCCGCCGGCCAGCACGACAATGGGGCCGAGCGCCAGCAACAGGCGGCGCACGGTCTTTGGTTGCCGGAGCTTGGCGAGCGTCGGGGCGGCGACTTCGTCAGCCAGCCCCAGCCGCCGGAAGAAATCGCGGTTAGCCATGGCTCGCTCTCCTTTCGCCAACCGCAGTACTCAGCTTGCCGAGCAGGTTGGTCTTCATGCTGCTGAGGATGTCGAACAGCCGCTCGCGGTCTTCCTCCGAGACGCCGTCGAGCGACTCGCCGCGCGTCACCGCGCCGATGGCGAAGATGCCGTCGATCAGCGGATGCGCCGCCGGGGTCAGCCGCAGCAGGCGCACGCGGCGGTCCTTGTGATGGAGCATCCGCTCGACCAGCCCCGCCTCCTCGAGCCGGTCGAGGATGCGGGTGAGCGTGATCGGCTCGATCTCGAGGAGGTCGGCAAGCGCGCCCTGGTGGATGCCCTCGTTGCGCGCCAGATGCGCCAGCACCTGGCACTGCGACCGCGTCAGCCCGAGGTCACGCGCATTCTGCTCGAAGCGCTTGCGCATCAGGCGGGCCACGTCGTGCAGGAGAAAGCCGAGATTGCGGTCGAGACTATCCATATTCATGCTCCCTAAGCTCACCTAATATAAGCTTGCTTATCATTTCCGCAAGAGAGCCCACAGAAGAGACCTAAGATATTGAATCACAGAGATTATTAAGACTTGGCGAGGCCGCGCCAAGAATGCAGTTTAGGCGCCCTACGGCGCGCAAAAACTACCCTGCCGAGCACGCGCACAGCGGCACGCGCCGCAGCCTTTTTGGCCTGGCTTTTGTTCGCCGTCTGCTCTATACTGGAGTTATTGACTCAGGAGGCGACGCCAAAGCCCGCGCGCTTGATCGCCTTGGCAATCGCGGGCACGTCGGCGCCGGCCGGCAGGCGCATCTCGCCGCTCTTGAGATCGACGGAAATGGGCGCGGTGCCCGCACCCGTGGCGGCACGCGTGACGGCTTTTACGCAGCCGTCGCAATCCATGCCGGTGACCTTGAGGATGAGTTCTTGAGCCATGTGATATAGCTACGCGCCCGCCGGCCCGGCCGGCAAGGGGCAAAATGACGGGGTTTTGGTGAGCGGCGACATCGACGATTTTCGCGGTCTTCTGGCCAAGGTGGGCAATGGCGAGACGCTTTCCATCGGTGAAGCCGAGCGCGCCTTCGACATCATGACCTCGGGCGATGCCACGCCGGCGCAGATGGGCGCCTTCCTGATGGGCCTGAAAGTGCGCGGCGAGACGGCCCAGGAACTGGCCGGCGGCGCCCGTGCCCTGCGGGCCAAGATGCAGGGCATAAAGGCGCCCGCGGGCGCGATCGATATCGTCGGCACCGGCGGCGACCACCACGGCACCTATAACGTCTCGTCCTGCTCGGCCTTCGTCGTCGCCGGCGCCGGCGTGCCCGTCGCCAAGCACGGCAACCGCGCCTTCACCTCCAAGTCCGGCGCAGCCGACGTGCTGTCGGCGCTGGGCATCGGGCTGGAACTGCCGATCGAGAAGCTCGAGCAGGGGCTGGTCGAAGCCGGGATCTGCTTCCTGATGGCGCCGC
The DNA here is from genome assembly GCA_963809025.1 of uncultured Alphaproteobacteria bacterium. Classification (GTDB taxonomy): domain Bacteria; phylum Pseudomonadota; class Alphaproteobacteria; order Reyranellales; family Reyranellaceae; genus Reyranella. The sequence continues at coordinate 45,143 of CAWEIE010000040.1, forward strand.
GCCACCACGGTTCCATGCGCAACGTCGCCGGCCCGCGTGTCGAGCTCGCACCCTCGCGCACCATCTTCAACCTGCTGGGCCCGATGTCGAATCCCGCCTCGGTGAAGCGCCAGCTCGTGGGCGTGTTCGACCGCCGCTGGCTGAAGCCGGTGGCCGAGGCGCTGGGCCAGCTCGGGCTCGAGCGCGCCCTGGTCGTGCACGGCCAGGACGGCATGGATGAGCTCACCACCACGACCAAGAGCTGGGCCGCCTCCCTGGAGGACGGCAAGGTGCGCGAGATCGAGATCGCGCCCGAGGACGTCGGCGTGAAGCGCGCCGCGATGGCCGAGCTCAAGGGTGGCGATGCCGCGCACAACGCCGCGGCCATCAAAGCCGTGCTGGGCGGCGAGAAGAACGCGTTTCGCGACATCGTCGTGCTGAACAGCGCGGCGGCGCTGATGGTCGCCGGCAAGGCGGCCGACCTCAAGCAGGGCGCCGCACTCGCCATCCAATCGATCGACAACGGCAAGGCGGCCCACGCGCTCGCCACCCTGCAAAGGATCTGCGCATGAGCGACACGCTCGACAAAATCGTCGCCCGCAAGCGCAGTCACGTCGGCGGCCGCATGGCGCAGAGGCCGATGCGCATGGTCGAGGCGCTGGCGCGCGATACCGATTCGCCGCGCGGCTTCGCCAAGGCGCTCAAGGCCACCATCGCCGCGGGCCATTACGGCCTGATCGCCGAGATCAAGAAGGCCTCGCCCAGCAAGGGCCTGATCCGCCCCGACTTCGACCCGCCTGCCCTCGCCCGCGCCTACGAACGCGGCGGCGCGACGTGCCTGTCGGTGCTGACCGACGAGCCTTACTTCCAGGGCAAGGACGAGTTCGTGCGCCAGGCGCGCGACGCCACGCGGCTGCCGGTGCTGCGCAAGGATTTCATGATCGATCGCTACCAGGTGGTCGAGGCGCGCGCGCTGGGCGCCGACTGCATCCTCCTGATCATGGCCTGCCTCGATGATCGGTCGGCCGCCGAGCTGGCAGAGCTCGCGCACAAATGGGGCATGGACGTGCTGGTCGAGGTGCATGATGCCGCCGAGCTGGAGCGGGCGTTGAAAATCGACAGCGATTTGATCGGCGTCAACAACCGCAACCTCAAGACGCTGGCGGTCGACCTTGCCACCACCGAACAGCTCGCCCCGATGGTGCCCAAGGACCGCGTGCTGGTGGCCGAGAGCGGGCTGGGCTCGCCGGCCGACCTTTTGCGCATGGCCAAGGTCGGCGCCTCGGCCTTCCTGATCGGCGAAAGCTTCATGCGCAAGCCCGACGTCGAGGCGGCCGTGCGCGAGATCCTGGCGAAGGCGGCATGAGCCGGAAGAAGACGCTCACGCACTTCGACGAGCGCGGCAACGCGCACATGGTCGATGTCGGCGCCAAGGACGTCACCGAGCGGGTTGCCGTGGCACGGGCCAGTGTGAGCATGCAGCCGGCCACGCTGAAACTCATTGCGACCAGGAAGGCTGCCAAGGGCGACGTGCTGGCGGTGGCGCAGCTTGCCGGCATCATGGCCGCCAAGAAGACGCCCGACCTGATCCCGCTCTGCCATCCGCTGGCGCTGAGCTCGGTCGACGTGAAGCTCACGCTCGACGCCAAGCGCAACGCCGTCGACATCGAGGCGACCTGCAGGCTCAAGGGCCGCACCGGCGTCGAGATGGAGGCGCTCACGGCCGCCTCGGTCGCGGCATTGACCGTCTATGACATGTGCAAGTCGGTCGACCGCGGCATGGTGATTTCCGACGTCCGGCTCCTACATAAGTCGGGCGGCAAATCGGGAACGTACAATGCGTAGATTGTCTTGGAGCGCGGACCTCCAGGTCCGCATCATGACCTTGAGCGGACCTGGAGGTCCGCGCTCCACATGAGCGCCCTTCTCACCGTTCGTGACGCCCATGCCCGCGTGATCGCGGCCTTCGAGGCGCTGCCGGCCGAGATGGTGTCGGTCGCCGACGCCGCCGGGCGCGTGCTCGCGGTCTCGCCCGAAGCACGCCTCACCCAGCCGCCCGCCGATCTTTCGGCCATGGACGGCTATGCCCTACGTGCCGAAGACGTGCCGGCTGCGCCCACGACGCTGAAGCTGGTCGGCCAGGCGCCGGCCGGCGGCTCGTACGACCATGCGCTGATGCCCGGCGAGACGGTGCGCATCTTCACCGGCGGGCCGTTGCCCATGGGCGCCGACGCCATCGTCATCCAGGAAGACACCAAGGCCGACGGAACCGCGATCACCATCCTCGAGGCGCCGCGCATCGGCCGCCACATCCGCAAGGCCGGGCTCGACTTCACGGCCGGCGACCGTCCCCTCGCCGCCGGCCGCACGCTCACCACGCGCGACGTGGCGCTGGCTGCCGCCATGAACCTGCCGTGGCTGTCGGTGCATCGAAAGCCTCGGGTGGCGATCCTGTCGACCGGCGATGAGCTGGTGATGCCGGGCGAGCCGGTCGGCCGCAACCAGATCGTCTCCTCCTCCGGCATCGCCGTGGCCGCCCTGGTGCGCGCCTGGGGCGGCGAGCCCACCCTGTTCGACATCGCGCGCGACGATGCGGCGCTGATCCAGGCGCGCATCGCCGCCGGCGCCCAGCACGACCTCCTGATCACCCTGGGCGGCGCCTCGGTGGGCGACCACGACCTCGTCCAGGCCGCGCTCAAGGCTGAGGGCTTCGCCATGGATTTCTGGCGCATCGCCATGCGCCCCGGCAAACCGCTGATGTTCGCCGCCAAGGACCGCGCCCGCGTGCTCGGACTGCCGGGCAATCCGGTGTCGACCATGGTCTGCGCGCTCCTGTTCCTGAAGCCCGCCATCGACCGCATGCTGGGCCAGCCCGGCGACCTGGTCGCGACGGAGCCCGCGCGGCTGGCCGTCGACGTGAAGGCCAACGACACCCGCGAGGACTATGTGCGGTCCAAGCTCACCCGGACCGCCGAGGGCCTGCTGGTGGAGCCTCATCCGGTCCAGGACAGCTCCATGCTGTCGGTGCTGGCCTGGTCGTCCGGGCTGCTGGTCCGGCCGGCGCACGATCCCGCGCGCAAGGCGGGAGACACCGTGCAAGTCATCGATCTTTCTGTTCTCCCAGGCACTTACTGAGTTCCCCTGTCCCTGGGCTGTCCCCGGTATCCTCGGGATAAGTTGACATTGTGAAAGAACTAAACTAGAACATGTGCCGGGTTTCAGGATTTGTTCCGAGATCTGGTAGGCAGTCTGGGGAGAAGACGGTGTTAACCCGCAAGCAAAACGAACTGCTCATGTTCATCAACAAGCGCCTCAACGACGATGGCGTGTCGCCGTCCTTCGACGAGATGAAGGAAGCGCTGCGCCTGAAGTCGAAGTCGGGCATCCACCGGCTGATCACCGGCCTCGAGGAGCGCGGCTTCCTGCGTCGCCTGCCGCATCGCGCGCGGGCCCTGCAGGTTCTGAAGCTGCCCGACGCCGCCGCCATGCCAGCGCCCAACGTCACGCCCCTGCTCAGCCGCGTCGGCCTGGCTGAAAGCCGCGAAGGCTTCGTGCCGCAGATCATCCGTGGCGAGAAGGTGCCGCTCGCCGGCGCCATCCAGGTCGCCAACGAGGCCCAGGCGCTCAGCCTGCCGCTCTATGGCCGCATCGCCGCCGGCACGCCGATCGAGGCGCTGCGCGACAACTCCACGACCGTCGACGTGCCCGTCACGCTCCTGAGCTCGGGTGCGCATTACTGCCTCGAAGTGCAGGGCGATTCGATGGTCGAGGCCGGCATCCAGAACGGCGACATAGCCATCATCAAGAGCGCCGACACCGCCGAATTGGGCGAGATCGTCGTCGCCCTGATCGACGACACCGAGGCGACGCTGAAGCGCCTGCGCAAGAAGGGCGCCTCGATCGCACTCGAACCCGCCAACGCCGCCTACGAGACGCGGATCTTCGGACCCGACCGGGTCAAGATCCAGGGCAAGCTGGCCGGGCTGTACCGCCGCTACAACTGACAACAGGCGAACCAGAGGTTCGCCTGTTGTCATCCTGAGCGCAGCGAAGGATCTCATCACTGCTCAGTTGCCTCTGGGCAACCAAGTATCCGTTTGCTGGCTGGCGGAGCGGCTGCCGCGGCGCCTAGCGTCGCGGCATGAACACCAACGATCATGCTGCCATCAGGCAGGCCGCCCTCGACTACATCGAGGGTTTTTATGACGGCGATGCCGCGCGCATGGAGCGCTCGCTGCATCCCGAACTCGCCAAGCGCATCGCCCATCCCGATGCCGCTTCAGGCCGCAGCCACCTCGCAGAGATGAGCGCGCTCGCGCTCACGCAGTTCACCCGCGACAAGGCCAGCCGGCCGACACCCGCCGCCGAGCGTCAGCAGGACGTGATCGTGCTCGACGTGTTCGAGAACGCCGCCAGCGCCAAGGTGATCGCAGCCTCGTGGATCGATTATCTGCATCTCTCCCGCTTCAACGGCCGCTGGGTGATCGTGAACGTCTTGTGGGAGATGAAGCCCGGCCAGCCCTTCGTCGCCTACTGGTGATCGCCAGTCTGTCATCCTGAGCGAAGCGAAGGATCTCATGCCGATTGCGAGCGGCGATGAGGTCCTTCGCTTCGCTCAGGACGACAGGCTTGCTTTAGACAAGCACTGTAGTTATTATACGGTAAATGGAGGCGCCGCGCTCTCAAGCCCTATATCCCTGGTGCTTTGACCGGCGCGGCCTGACGGCTCGGACTGCCCGGCACCCATGGCCGATCGCCGCGCCGCGCATTGGACGTCTCGCGGCGCACGCCCTGCTCGTCGAGCCACAGCGCCTGCGCGCCCTCGCGCCAGGCATCGCGCCGGTCGATCACCAGCCGCGGCCCGCGGCAGCGGCCCTGCGCGTCGACGGTCGACAGCACGATGTCGGCGTTGGCGCAGGCCTCGGCCAGGCGGCGGTCGTCGCTCACCAGGGCGATGCGCCACGGCCCCTTGCGCCAGCGGCAGAGCCCGCTGCGGCAGCCGAGGCCCGCTGCCTCCTCGTCGGCGCTGGCGAGCCAGCGCTTGGCGCCTTCCTGGCCGCTCCTCCGCGCCCAGGTGTCGGCAACGAAGCGGTCGGTGCGCGACGAGGCGACGTGGACCACGCCCTTCTCGTCGCGCAGCCCGAGCACCCGGCCGTCGTCGCTCATCAGCAGGTCGGGCGCCGGCGGCGGGCCGAGCAGCAGGCCGATCGCCACGACCGGCAATCCCGCGAGGCGCCAGCGATGACGCCACAGGCAGAACCACAGGCCGCCGACGGTGATCAGCCACAGGCTGGCGCCCGGCATCGAAGGCACAAGGGTCGCAGCGTCCGGCCAGCTGCCGACATACCTGGCGATCCCGTTCAGGCCTTCGACACCCCAGCCCATGGGCACCAGGCCGAAGCGCTCAAGCCCGAGGGGCATCAGCAGCATCGCGACCAGGCCCCACGGCATGATCCAGAAGCCGGTGAGCGGCACACCCAGGAGGTTGGCAACGACGCCGAGCAGCGACAGGCGGTTGAAATGGTAGGCCGCGAAGGCGCCAGTCGCGATCGAGGCAATCAGCGTGGTGGCGAGGCTGGCCGCGATGGCGGCGGCCAGCCGCCACAGCCAGCGATGGCGCGCGCGATCGGCGCGCTCATGCAGGCGCCGCCGCCAGCCCGCCGCCGCCTCCCACGCCGCGATCAAGGCGACCACGGCGGCGAACGACATCTGGAACGAAGCACCGGTCAGCGATTCGGGCGCGACGGCGAGCACGATCACTGCCGACCAGGCGACCAGCCTGAGCGACAAGGCCGTGCGGTCGAGCAGGATGGCGAGCAGCGCGAAACCCGCCATGGCGCAGGCGCGCTGCGCCGGCACCGGGGCGCCGGCGAGCGCGGTGTAGAACAGCGCCGCCATCAGCGCGAGCACGGCCGCGATCTTCTTGGCGTCGATGCGCAAGCGCGAGCGGCGGGACGAGCGCGATGGTGTAGCGCACCAGGCCCATCACCAGCGCGACGACGAACACGATGTGCAGGCCCGAGATCGACAGGATATGGGCCAGCCCCGAATCGCGCATCGCCTGGGCGATGTCCTTGTCGACCGCGGTCTGCTCGCCGGCCAGGAGGGCGGCAACCACGCCGCCTTCGGGGCCGGGCAGCGCCTTCATGATGCGCCCCACGACGTCGGCGCGCAGGGCGTCGATGGTGCGCACGAAGCCGTCGGGCTTGCCGGGATCGATCACGGCCGCCGGCGCCAGCGCATAGCCCACGGCGCCGAGCTGCTGGTACCAGGCGACGCGCTGGAAATCGAAAGCACCGGGCGTGGCCGGTCCCGAGGGCGGCGAGAGGTTGGCCAGCACCAGGATGCGATCGCCGACATGCAGGGGCGGCGCCCCCTTGGTCAGCGATACGCGCAGCTTGATTGGCGTCATCTCGACGGGCGGCACACCGCTGCCTTTCAGGCGCACCGCCTCGAGCACGACGCGCACGCCCTCGGGCAGGCGCTGGATGTCGGCGATGCGACCTTCGACGTTGATGTTGAACAGCGGGCGGCTCAGCGTGGGCGCGGCAAGGCTCGCAGTGCGCCAGGCGATCAGGCCGAAGCCCACGGCCGCGGCGACCAGGCCGATCGCCACCGCGCGGCCGAGGCTGCCGGCCGGCGCGAAGAACACCAGGACGAGCGCCGCCGCGGCCAGCGCCGGGCCGAGCCACAGCGCGGGCTCGCTCGGCAACTCGAAGTAGATGGCGATGCCGAGACCCAGCGCCACCGGCAGCCACAGCATCCAGCGGCTGCGCTCGGCATCGAGCTGGTCCAGGATCCAGGCACGCGCCCCCGCCACGCCGTCTCCCCCGTTGCGTTGTTTGACAGTGTGGGAACGCTCGCCTACCTACGGCGCGCTTTTCCGGCCGAAATGCGGCAAAACCCGCGCGATCCCTGAACAATGCCCTCTTGAGCCATGACCGTCGTCACCCGCTTCGCCCCCTCGCCCACCGGCTTTCTGCATATCGGCGGCGCGCGCACGGCGCTCTTCAACTGGCTGTACGCCCGCCATCACGGCGGCAGGTACCTGCTGCGCATCGAGGACACCGACCGTGCGCGCTCGACGCCCGCGGCCGTCGAGGCGATCCTCGATGGCCTGTCGTGGCTCGGCCTCGACTGGGACGGCGACGTCATTTACCAGTTCGAGCGCGCGGCGCGACACGCCGAGGTCGCCAAGCAAATGCTGGCCGCGGGCAAGGCCTACTACTGCTACGCCTCGCCCCAGGAGCTCGAGGAGATGCGCAACGAGCAGCGCCGCGCCGGCGTGCCGATGCGCTATGACGGCCGCTGGCGCGATCGCGATCCGAAGGACGCGCCGCCGGGCGTGGCGCCGGTGATCCGGCTGAAGGCATCGCAGAACGGCCAGACCGTGATCCAGGACGCCGTGCAGGGCGAGGTCAAGGTCGAGAACGCGCAGCTCGACGACATGATCCTGCTGCGCGCCGACGGCACGCCGACCTACATGCACGCGGTCGTGGTCGACGACCACGACATGGGCATCACGCACGTGATCCGCGGCGACGACCATCTCAACAACGCCTTCCGGCAGTTGCAGATCATCAAGGCGATGGGCTGGCCCGAGCCGGTCTATGCCCATATCCCGCTGATCCACGGGGCCGACGGCGCCAAGCTCAGCAAGCGCCACGGCGCGCTCGGCGTCGATGCCTATCGCGACATGGGCTTCTTGCCCGAGGCGTTGCGCAACTATCTGCTGCGGCTGGGCTGGGGCCATGGCGACGACGAGATCATCTCGACCAAGCAGGCGATCGAATGGTTCGACCTGCCGGGCGTCGGCCGCTCGCCGTCGCGCTTCGACACGGTGAAGCTCACCAACCTCAACGCGCACTATCTGCGCGAGGCGCCCGACGCCGAGCTCCTGCCGCTGGTGCTGCCGCGCATCGAACTCAAGCTCGGCCGCGCCATCGATGCCGCCGGCATGGCGCGCATCGAGCGCGGCATGAATGGCGTAAAGCAACGCTCGCGCACGGTGATCGAGCTCGCCGATAACCTCGTCTTCTACGCCAGCGACGGCGCCCCGCCGATTGCCGACGACAAGGCGCGCGCCCAGCTCACCCCCGCCAGCAAGGCGCTGCTCGCGCGGCTCGCGACGGCTTTCGACAGCGTCAACGACTGGAGCGAAAAGGCGCTCGAGGAGGCCGTGCGCCGCTTCGCCGAGGTCGAGAACGTGAAGCTGGGCCAGGTCGCCCAGCCGCTGCGCGTGGCCCTCAGCGGCTCGACCGCGTCGCCCGGCATCTTCGAGGTGGTGGCGATCCTGGGCCCGGCCGAAACCAAGGCGAGATTGCTCGCCGCCGGCGGATAGAAGTCATGGAGCCCGGCTCGTCACAATGCCGCGATGGCATTGCGCGTCTGGCTCTGGCTGCTGTCGCTTTCCGTCCTGTGGGGCGGCTCCTTCTTTTTCGCCAAGGTGGCGGTGGGCGAGCTCGGTCCGTTCACCGTGGTGTTCGCGCGCGTGTCCCTTGCCGCGCTGGCGCTCGCATTGATCGTGCCGCTGCGGCAGGACGCGCCGTGGCGCACCTACTTCGCCATGGGCTTCCTGAACAACGCCTTGCCTTTCAGCCTGATCTTCTGGGGTCAGACCGAAATCGGTTCGGGGCTGGCCTCGATCCTCAACGCCACCACGCCACTCTTCACCCTGGTGGTCGCCCACTTCCTCACGCCCGACGAGAAGATCGACCGCGCCAAAGTCGCCGCCTTGTTGACGGGGCTTCTGGGCGTAGCCGTGCTGATCGGTCCGGCCGCCCTGGTCGGCAGCGGCGCGCTGTGGGGTCAGGCGGCCTGCCTGGCCGCGGCGCTGTCCTATGCCCTCGCCGGCATCTATGGCCGGCGGTTCCGGCGCATGGGCATCGCGCCGACCGAGGCTGCAGCCGGCCAGCTCACGGCCAGCACAGTGTTGATTCTGCCGATCATGCTTGTGGTCGACCAGCCATGGACGCTGCCACCGCCGTCGCTCACGGTCTGGCTGGCGCTGGGCGCACTGGCGCTGCTGTCGACCGCGCTCGCGTACGTCCTCTATTTCCGCATCCTCGCCGCTGCCGGCGCGACCAATCTGCTGCTGGTGACCTTCCTGATCCCTGTCCCCGCGATCCTGCTGGGCGCACTGGTGCTGGGCGAGCAACTCGAGCCCCGGCACTTCGCCGGCATGGCTTTGATCGGCCTCGCCTTGGCCGTGATCGACGGCCGGGTTGCGGGCCTGCTGCGGGCCGCGAAATAGCGGCTCAGGCACATTCCATCCGGCTGGAATCAGCCGGACGGAATGTGCCCTGTGTCACCGCGATCACCCGTGCGCGCGTTTCCGATGAGGTCGAACCGCAAAGCGGTTCGACCTCATCGGAAACCGCTCTGGCCGGCACAATTGCGCCTCCGGAGGGGGCTTGTTAGGGTGCCCCTGAACCCGTGAAATCGAGCTGAAAGAGTGTCCTATGGCCAAGTCGACCGCCACGCTGACCGATAACGAAACCGGTAAAACCTACGAGTTTCCCATCATCCACGGCACGGTGGGACCGCGTCTGGTCGACATCCGCAAGATGTACGGCGAATCGGACATGTTCACCTACGATCCGGGCTTCACCTCGACCGGCTCGTGCGGCTCCAAGATCACCTACATCGACGGCGACCAGGGCGTGCTGCTCTACCGCGGCTACAACATCGCCGAGCTGGCCGAGCAGAGCGACCACATGGAGGTCTGCTACCTGCTGATGAAGGGCGAGCTCCCCAACAAGGCGCAGAAGGACAAGTTCGTCCGCGACATCACGCTCCACACCATGGTGCACGAGCAGCTCAGCCAGTTTTATCGCGGCTTCCGGCGGGACGCCCATCCGATGGCGGTGTGCTGCGGCGTGGTCGGCGCGCTTGCGGCCTTCTACCACGACTCGCTCGACATCCATGACCCGCACGAGCGCATGGTGGCCTCGTACCGCCTGGTCGCCAAGATGCCGACCATCGCCGCCATGGCCTACAAGTATTCGGTCGGCCAGCCGTTCGTCTATCCGCGCAATGACCTCTCCTACGCCGCCAACTTCCTGCGCATGATGTTCTCGGTGCCGGCCGAGGAGTACGAGATCAACCCGGTGCTCGAGAAGGCGGTCGACCGCATCCTGATGCTGCACGCCGACCACGAGCAGAACGCCTCGACCTCGACGGTGCGTCTGGCGGGTTCGTCGGGCGCCAACCCGTTCGCCTGCATCGCCGCCGGCATCGCCTCGCTGTGGGGCCCGAGCCATGGCGGCGCCAACGAAGCCGTCATCAACATGCTGAACGAGATCGGCGGCAAGCAGAACATCCCGGGCTTCCTGAGCCGCGTGAAGGACAAGCAGGACCACACCCGCCTGATGGGCTTCGGCCATCGCGTCTACAAGAACTACGATCCGCGCGCCAAGGTCATGCGCCAGACCTGCCACGAGGTGCTGACCTCGCTCGGCATCACCCACGACCCGCTGCTCGAGCTTGCCATGGAGATGGAGCAGATCGCCCTCAAGGACGATTATTTCATCTCCAAGAAGCTCTATCCCAACGTCGATTTCTACTCGGGCATCATTTTCCGGGCGATCGGCATCCCGACCTCGATGTTCACCGTTCTCTTTGCGGTGGCGCGCACCGTCGGCTGGATCTCGCAGTGGAACGAGATGATCGAGGATCCCGACCAGAAGATCGGCCGGCCGCGCCAGCTCTACAACGGCCAGACCGAGCGGCCCTACAAGCCGCTGCACATGAGAGGCTAAGAAATCAGATCGCTATCCTGGGAGGAAGCGAGACATGGCACGATCGTCGCGAGGGCCGCGCCAGGCAACGACCTGGGCGGCCGAGCAGAATTCCCGGCCGCTGCCGCGCATCGTGCGGCTCGGCCGGCCGGCCAACGACAACGTCCGCCACGTCGGACCGCTGGCGCTCGCGCTGTACGGGACGTTCACCGTCGCCGTCGTCCTGTTTGCCTTGATGCACTGGCAGATTATCTAGCTATTTGCAGGCGGCGAGGTGCTCGGCGCTGACGCCGACCTGCACGATGCGCGGCTTGTCGACTCCGGCCACGCCGACATACTTGAAAACACGATTGTCGATCTCGCGCTTCTGCGCCGGCTGGGCCACCACCGTCGCGGTGCCAGCGATCAGCGGCCAGAAGGCCGAGGCCTGCGGCTGCTTGGCCGGGTCGCGGTCGAAGGTGAAGTCGATGCCGGTGTTGGTGAGATAGGCGCGGCCGCTGGAATCGGTGATCCAGAATTCCTCGATCGCCGACCTCGCCGCGATATCCTTCAGCGCCGCGTTGATCTCGGCAGGCTTCACGCCCGCCTTCTCGGCGGCGGCGACGTAATTGGCCGCAAGCAGCGCCTGGCCGATCATGTACTTGCCGAGGACAGCTTCGCAGTCCGCCGCCTGCGCCGGCAGGCCAATGGCGAGGATCAGGGCGCAGACGACAGATCGAACAGCGGTCACTTGCGCTCGATCAGCTCGATCTTGTAGCCGTCGGGATCCTCGACGAAGGCGATCACGGTGGTGCCGAACTTCACCGGCCCGGGCGCGCGCGTGACCTTGCCGCCGGCCTTGGTGACCTCGGCGCACATGCCCGCGACGTCGGGCACGCCGACCGCGAGATGGCCGAAGCCCGAGCCGAGCTCGTAGGGTTCGTGGCCATAGTTGTAGGTGAGCTCGACGACGCAGTGCTCCTTCTCGTCGCCGTAGCCGACGAAGGCCAGCGTATACTTGCCGTCGGGCACGTCGCGCTTGCGCAGCAGCTTCATGCCCATCGGACCGGTGTAGAAGGCCAGCGACTTGTCGAGGTCGTGCACGCGGATCATCGTGTGCAGCATGCGCGCGTTGGCGGCGGTGTCGGGCATCGTCTCCTCCTCTACCTGATCATGGCGGCGAAGGTCGCCTCGGCCGCGACCTTGCCCTCGACGATCCCCTTGCCGGAGAACTTCCAGACGTTGGCGCGGCTCTGGATCTTCTCGACATGCAGCTCCAGGCGGTCGCCCGGCACGACCGGCCGGCGAAAGCGCACGCCGTCGATCGACATGAAGTAGACGAGCTTGCCGTCCGCGTCCTGGCCCAGGCTCGACACGACCAGCACGGCGGCGGTCTGCGCCATCGCCTCGATGATCAGCACGCCCGGCATCACCGGCTCGGACGGGAAATGGCCCTGGAAGAAGGGCTCGTTGATGCTGACGTTCTTGATGCCGACGGCGCTGCTGTCGAGCTGCATGTCGGTCACGCGGTCGACCATCAGCATGGGATAGCGATGCGGGATCAGCTGCAGGATGCGCTTGATGTCGGCCACGGTCGCCGTCGCGGTCCCCGCCATGCTGGTCTTGTCGGTCTGCATGTTCATCCTGGCGCCGTCCCCTCAGAAGCGCGTACCGAAGCTGAAGCGGATGTTCTCCGTCTTATCCCACGGGTCCTGCTGCAGCGGGATGGCGTAGTCTATACGGATTGGCCCGAAGGGCGATACCCATTGGATGCCGACCCCGGTGGAGATTCGCATGGTATTGCTGGTCAGCACCGTGTTGCTGTACTGGGCGGGCCCGCCCAGGCCCCACAGCGAGCCGACATCCACGAACGCCTTGCCGAAGATGCCGATCTCCTTGGGCAGCCCCAGCGGGAAGCTGAGCTCGGTCGTGGCGCTGTAGAAGTATGTGCCGCCGAGCGCGTCCGCGGTGATCGAATCGCGCGGCCCGATGCCGCCGACCGCGAAGCCGCGCAGCGTATCGCCGCCGATGAAGAACAGGTTGTTCAGCCTGAGCGCCGCTCCACTTCCACTGTAGGGGAACACCCCGCCCACCGAGCCGCCGATCGAGGCGACGACGTCCTCGAAGATGCTCTGGTAGTAAACGGCGTCGGCCGTCGTGCGGTAGTACTGCTCGGTGCCGATCAGGCCCGCCACCGCCATCGTGTTGCGCAGCAGGAAGCCCTTGGTCGTGTTGAGGCGGGTGTCGCGGGTATCCCAGGCGAGGGTCTCGGAGATCTCGTTGACGACCGACGTGCCGGCGTTGAGCTGCACGATGGTCGAGGCCCAGGGCTGCACGTTGTAGATGTCGGTCTGGCGCAGGGTGTAGCGGACGCTCTGGCGCAAGTGCTCGGTGTAGGCCCAGCCGGCACGCAGCGAGAAGCCGACGCTGCGATCGCTGTACGACGCCACGTTCTGGCGGTCGTTGGAGGTGCGGAAGATGTCGAAGCCCGCCGCCATCGGGCGGTCCAGGAAATACGGTTCGGTGAAGCTCAGGTCGATCAAGGTGCTCAAGGTGCCGATCGACAAGCCGAGCCGGAGTTCCTGGCCCTTGCCGAGCAGGTTGCGCTCCTTGATCGAGATGTCGCCCAGGATGCCCGAGGTCGTGGAGAAGCCGGCGCCGAACGAGATATCGCCGGTGCTCTGCTCGACCACCTGGACCTCGAGGTTGGTCTTGTCCGGCGCCGAGCCGGGCTGCGCCGAGATGTCGACCTTCTCGAAGAAGCCGAGGTTGCGCAGGCGCTGCTGGCTGCGCCGCACCTTGGCGGTCGAGAAGGCATCGCCCTCGGCCAGCCGGAACTCGCGGCGGATCACCTTGTCCAGCGTGCGCGTGTTGCCCGAGATGTTGATGCGCTCGACATAGACGCGCGGGCCTTCCTGGATGTCGAAGGTGACGTCGACGGTGAGGTTGTCCTTGTTGCGCCGGATGTTGGGCCGGACCTCGACGAAGGCGTAGCCCAGCGAGCCGACGATGTCCGACAGCGCCGTCACCGTCTTCTCGACCTCGTCGGCGTCATACCACTCGCCCTCCGACATGGTGAGGTAGCTCTGCAGCACGTCGACATCGAGGCCCTGGAAGCGGGTCGACACCTCGACCTTGCCGAACTTGTAGCGCTCGCCCTCGCTGATCGTGAAGGTGATGAAGAAGCCTTCGCGATTGGGCGCGAGCTCGGCGACCGCCGACACGACGCGGAAGTCGGCGTAACCCTCCGAGAGGTAGAACTTGCGCAAGAGCTCGCGGTCGAGATTGAGGCGGTCCGGATCGTAGCGGTCGTCGGACGACAGGAAGCGGTACCAGGCGCTCTCGCTGGTCCTGATCTTGCCGCGCAGCGTGCCATCGCCGAACGCCTCGTTGCCGACGAAGCTGATGCGCTGCACGCCCGTCACGTCGCCCTCGTTGATCTCGAACACGAGATCGACGCGGCCCTGGTCGAGCTTGATGACCTTGGGCTCGACCGAGGCGTTGTAGCGGCCGCTGCGCCGATAGATCGTCAGGATGCGCTCGACGTCGGCCTGCACCCGCGCGCGCGTGAAAACCTGCCGCGGTTTGGACTGAACCTCGTCGCGTAGCTTGTCGTCCTCGATCTTGCGGTTACCCTCGAAAGCGACGCGGTTGATGATGGGATTTTCGGTGACCTTCACGACCAGGGTCGAGCCCTGCATCTCGATCACGACATCTGAGAAAAGCCCCGTGCCGAACAGCGCCTTCAGCGAGCGGTCGGCGGCGGCGTGGTCGTAGGGCTGGCCTTCCTTGAGCTGCAGATAGGAGCGGATGGTTTCGGGCTCGGCGCGGACGTTGCCTTGGATCTGCATGCCAGTGATCGTTCCGCCAGCGACGGCAGCGGCAGGGCCGCGCTGGGCGTGCGCCGCCGTGCCGAAGGTCAGAATTGCCGCAACGGCCAGAACAGCCCAACGAAAGATCAAACTCACCCCCGGGCACCTTCCCAGACGACCTGCCGGCCTGTTTCAGGACGGCATTTTCATAAACCGGCAATACGGACTTAGCTACCCCTTTGTCCCCAGTTGTCCGCCCTCCGGATGTCGCGTCACGTCACCGCAGCAAGGCCTTAGGTGAACATGCGCAGGATCTGCTTTATGTCGTTGAAGGTCGCGAGCAGTGCCAGGCCGATCACCAGGCTGAACCCGACTTTCAGGCCGAGCTCCTGTGCGCGCAGACTGAGCGGCTTGCCGCGCACGGCTTCGTACAGATACATCGCCAGATGGCCGCCATCGAGCATCGGCACCGGCAGCAGGTTGAAGATGCCGAGCACGACCGACAGCGCGATGACGAGATTGAGAATGCCCGCCCAACCCGCATAGGACGCCTCGCCCGCCGCCTTGGCGATGCGAATCGGGCCGCCCAGTTCATCCACAGGCCGCGCCGCCGTCAGGATCTGGCCCATCGATGTATAGAACATCGACGTCATGCCCCACACGGCGCGCACGCCGGCGCCCATGGCGCCGAGCAGGCCATGGCTGCGGACCTCGGTGACGCTCGCCGGACGCACCCTCAGGCGGCCGATTGTGTATTCCTTGCCGGCACAGTCGACGGCCTTGTCGGCGATCGGCGTAACGGTGGCCTCGCCGCGCCGGCCGTCGCGGTCGTAGGTGACGGCCAGGGATGCCGGCGCGGTCGCCGATCAACTCGGGAATGCGCGAGAAGTAGTCGACCGGCTTGCCGTCGATCTGAGCAGCAGGTCGCCAACCTTGAGCCCGGCTGCCTCGGCGGGACTGTCGGGCGTAAAGCCGCCGACCACCGGACGGACCAGCTGATCCACGCCGTAGTCGCCCAGGCGCATCGTGTTGCTGTAGCGGTCGGTCCGCTCGCAATATTTCGGAATGATCACGCCTTTCAGGAGCTCGTTGCCGCGCCGATACTCGACCGGCATCGGCTTGCTCAGATGGAGGTACTGCGCCTCGGTGATGTCCTCGTAGCGGTTGATCCGGCTGTCGCCCAACCGCACGATCTCGTCGCCTGTGCGCAATCCCGCCTTGGCGGCCGGCCCGTCGACCTGCACCGCGAGGTCGTCGGCGTGTAGGGCTCGCCTGCAACGAAGAAGACGGCAGTCAGCAGGACAAAGGCAAAGATCAGGTTGGCAAGCGGCCCGCCCAGCACGACGGCGGCACGGGCATAGAGCGGCTGGCTGAAGAAGGCGCGCCGCTGCTCGGGCGACAGCGGCTCGCCGGACGGCGTCGCGCTGGTGGCGTCGCTGTCCCCCAGGAACTTCACATAACCGCCCAAAGGGATGGCGGAAATCTTCCAGCGCGTGCCGTTGCGGTCCGTCCAGCCCATCAGTTCGGGCCCGAAGCCGATGGAGAAGACCTCGGCGTGGATGCCGAATTGGCGCCCTACCCAGTAGTGCCCGTACTCGTGGACGAACACGAGCAGCGTCAGCACCAGGACGAAATACGGCAGGTAGGTCGTGAACAACGACATGGTTCAGTACACCACGAATTTCTTTTCACTTCAATTACTTAGCGAGCGACCCTCACGGCTTTCTCGGCCCTGCCGCGGGCCTCCCGATCGGCTGCCTGGACCTGCTGGACGGATTCCACCCGCCCGACGACAGGCTGTTGTCGCCAGCACGTCCTCAACAACCCGGGCGATATCGAGAAAACCGATGCGCCGCGCCAGGAAGGCCGAAACGGCCATTTCATTTGCCGCATTCATTACGGTCGGGGCAAACCCTACCCAAGCCAGAGCCTCCCGAGCCAAACGTAGCGAGGGAAAACGGCCGGAATCGGGCCGCTCGAAGGTGAGGGCGCCAAGTCGCGAAATCCAGCCGCGCCGCAGGTCCGTCGATGCGCGAGGGCCAACCCAATGCGCGGCTGATCGGCACGCGCATGTCCGGCGTGCCGAGCTGGGCCAGCACCGAGCCGTCGCGATAGGCCACCATGGAATGGATCACCGATGGCGGATGCACGACGATCTCGATCTGCTCGGCGGGCAGCCCGAAGAGCAGATGGGCCTCGATGAACTCGAGGCCCTTGTTCATCATCGTCGCCGAGTTGATCGAGATCTTGAGGGTCCATGTCCCAGTTGGGATGGGCCAGCGCCTGCTCAGGCGTGGCCTCGGCCATGTCGGCCAGCGCCCAGTTGCGGAACGGCCCGCCGGAGGCCGTCAGGATCAGCCGGTCGATGGCGTGGCGATGACGCGGCTCGAGCACCTGGAAGATGGCGTTG